>NZ_JBVTMR010000003.1:0-417577 GCF_055762745.1 Chryseobacterium subflavum | reverse complement strand
GGTAATTGGATTATCTAATCTCAGATGGATTAGTCTTATGTTACTTTGCTTAAGAAGAAATAGAAAATATAAGATTGGATATTGGGGAATCGGAGTGACTGCTTCATATGAAAATAGTTTTGACTCTAAAACGACATGGGATAAATTTAGGTACTATATTTCAAGAAAATCTGATTTTACGCTATTTTATAGTTCTTATCCGTTGGAAAGATATATAAAAGCAGGAATTCCTGAAGAAAAACTGTTTGTGGCTCATAATACTACAGAAGTTGAAAATGTAATTAAATCAGATGTTAACAATAAAAAAGATTTTCTTTTTGTTGGAACATTGTATCCGCAGAAGGGAATAGGAGAGTTACTTGAAGCATATTATCTATTGTACACAAAAAGGAACGATTGCCCTAAATTATTAATTGTAGGAGATGGCCCGGAAAAAGAGAAAATTATAGAATTTATTAAGGAAAAGAACATAGCGGATAAAATTGTATTGTTTGGAAGTATTTATGATGCTAAAGAACTTTCTAAAATATTTGCTGAATCCATCGCATGTATATCACCTAATCAGGCAGGTTTATCCGTTCTAAACTCTATGGGTAATAGTACTTCATTCGTAACGAGAGAGGACGCTATTACGGGAGGTGAAATTTTTAATATAAAAAATAAATATAACGGTATAATATACAAAGAGCAGGAGAACTTGGCAGATGTAATGGAATGGATTATCAATAATAAGGAGCAAGTTCATAAAATGAATGAAAATGCATATAACCATTACATCAATAATAGAACTCCTGAAATGATGGCCAATGAAATTAAAAGAGCTATTAATAAATCTTTAAGCTAAATCAATGAAAGGGATAATCCGACAACTATACAGAGACTTAAAAATGAGATTTTTTAGATTATCTTATGGACTCAAAAATGTACATAAAACATTTTATATGGGGGGAAAGTCAGAGATATCGGGAGACCTGCAAGCCGGAGAATACTCTTACATCGGACCAGGGTGTGTAATCTATCCCAAAGTTAAAATCGGGAGATATACAATGCTGGCTCCTCAAGTTAAGATTGTTGGAGGAGATCATTACTATAAGAATCCAAATAAACCAATCATTTTTTCTGGTAGAGAAGCAGAATTAGAGACCATAATAGGAGATGACGCATGGATTGGGTATGGTGCTTTTATAAGCAGAGGTGTTAAAATTGGTAATGGAGCAATTATTGCTGCTTACTCTGTTGTTACAAAAGATGTAGAGCCATATACAATTGTTGGAGGTTCTCCAGCTAAGTTTATTAAATATAGATTTACTGAAGAAGAAATTGATGAGCACAAAAAAATGCTAAAAGAAAATTTAGAAATAACGATTAACGACTATACAAAGTAATGCAAGGAATTAAAGATAAAGTATTATTAATAACAGGCGGTACAGGATCTTTTGGAACTGCTGTTTTAAATCGATTTTTACAAACGGATCATTTTAAAGAAATCCGTATATTTTCTCGTGATGAGAAAAAACAAGATGATATGCGTAACCTATATAAAAATGAAAAAATAAAATATTATATAGGTGATGTAAGAGACTATAATTCTGTAGAACCGGCAACAAGAGGAGTGGATTATATTTTTCACGCTGCTGCATTGAAACAGGTTCCTTCATGTGAATTTTTCCCTATGCAGGCTGTAAAAACTAATGTAGAAGGAACTCAAAATGTTATTCTTGCCGCTGCAGCAAACAAAGTTTTAAAGGTTATTTGTTTATCAACAGATAAAGCTGCTTACCCTATTAATGCAATGGGAATATCCAAAGCTATGATGGAGAAAGTAGCAGTAGCAGAAGCTCGTAATTTAAAAGATACTACAGTTTGCTTAACACGCTACGGAAATGTGATGGCTTCCAGAGGATCTGTTATTCCTTTATTTTTAAATCAAATTCAAAAGGGAGAGCCCATAACAATTACAGATCCCAATATGTCTCGTTTTTTCATGTCCTTAGAAGATGCTGTAGATCTGGTATTATTTGCTTTTGAAAATGCCAATCCGGGGGATCTCTTTGTAAACAAGGCTCCTGCAGGTAGTATTGGAGATTTAGCAAAAGCACTAATTGAACTGACAGGTAAAGAAGTCCCTGTTAAGATTATTGGGACACGTCATGGTGAAAAGCTTTACGAAACACTATGCACTCGTGAGGAAATGATCAAAGCAGAAGATATGGGGGATTTTTACCGTATTCCTGCAGATAATCGTGATTTGAACTATGCGAAATACTTCTCTGAAGGAGAAGAAGATATATCCAGAATAGAAGACTATCATTCTCATAATACAGAACAACAAGGTGTAGAAGGTTTAAAAAAATTGATATCTACTCTTCCGCTAATAAGGAAAGAAGTTTTTGGAGAGGATGTTATGCAATATCCTTAGAATTTATCAATTAAAATTAGAGTTCAAACAATTATCAAAATATAGTTGATGATATTAAAAGGAAACAGGCACGAAGATATAAGAGGCATTATAACCTATAACAATGAGTTTGATGCTACGAAAATTAAACGTATTTATACAATAGAAAATCATTCAACTGAATTTGTCAGAGGGTGGCAGGGGCATAAAATTGAACAACGTTGGTTTGCTTGTATGAAAGGGAAATTTGAAATATCTGTTATCGTAATAGATGATTTTGACAATCCTTCAACAAATGCGAAAATAAATAAATATATACTTTCTTCAGAAGCCTTAACCTATCTGCATATTCATGCTGGTTGTTTAACTGCTATCCAAAGCTTGGAAGAAGAAAGCAAACTGCTTGTATTAGCTGATTATGAATTGGGGGAGATTGAAGATGAGTATCGGTTTGAATTAGATTATTTTAAATAAAGTAATAATCTTAAACAATTAATAACAGATAACCCAATATTTGTTTTAAAAATAATTAAATGAGAAAAGTTGGAATTACTGGACAAAATGGCTTTGTTGGTCGTCACTTATATAATACTTTAGGATTATTTCCAGAGGAATTTGAGCGCGTTGAATTTAAAAAAGAATTTTTTGAAAGTCAGGACAAGCTAGATGATTTCGTTTCTAAATGTGATGTCATTATTCATTTAGCGGCGATGAACCGTCATGAAAGTGAGCAAGTGATTTATGAAACCAATGTAGCCCTAGCTCAAAATTTAGTAAGTTCATTAAAGCGTACAAATTCCAGGGCGCATGTCCTGATCTCATCTTCAACGCAAGAGGAAAGAGATAATTTGTATGGCAAATCAAAACGTGAGGGTAGGGAAGCAATTATCAATTGGGCGAAGGCAAATGATGGTAAAGTAACAGGCTTGATCATTCCAAATGTTTTTGGAGCTTTTGGTAAGCCATATTATAACTCTTTTATTGCTACTTTCTGCCATCAGCTAACCCATGGAGAAACCCCTAACATTGCAAACGATGGTGAGGTAAAATTAATTTATGTTCAGGAACTGGTTGATCGTATTATTAAAGAAATCCGTTCAGGACAAAGTACCGAAGAACTTTTTATAGAAGCTACTGCATCCAGAAAAGTATCTGAGGTGTTGGAGCTGCTTAATCAATTCAAAAGTTTGTATTTTGAGAATGGTGAGATTCCTACATTAAAGAATTCTTTTGAACATAATTTATTTAATACTTATCGTTCTTATATTGATTATAAAACGCACTACCCGGTAAAGTTTACCCAACATACAGATCCCAGAGGTGCTTTTGTTGAGATCATCCGGTTAGGCATAGGAGGGCAATGTTCATTTTCAACTACAGTGCCTAATATCACAAGAGGAAATCATTTTCATACCAGAAAAATCGAACGTTTTGCTGTAATTAAAGGAAAAGCATTAATTCAGCTAAGAAAAATAGATTCTGATGAAGTCCTTGATTTTTATCTGGACGGGTCGGATCCCGCATATGTGGATATGCCGATATGGTATACCCACAATATTAAGAATATTGGTGAAGAAGAATTGTACACTATTTTCTGGATTAATGAAGCATATAATCCAGAAGATGCCGACACCTATTTTGTAGAAGTTTAAAATATTAATTAATGAAAAAATTAAAAGTAATGACGGTTGTTGGAACACGACCGGAAATTATTAGATTATCAAGAGTATTATCCGCTTTGGATGCATCTGAAGCAATAGAACATATCATCGTTCATACGGGTCAGAATTATGACTATGAACTTAATCAGATTTTCTTTGACGATCTGGGATTAAGGAAACCTGATTACTTTTTGGAAGCAGCTGGAAAAACAGCAACAGAGACCATAGGTAATATCCTTATTAAAATAGATCCTTTGCTGGAAGAGCTAAAACCAGAAGCTTTCCTTGTTCTTGGAGATACGAACTCCTGCCTGTGTGCAATTCCTGCAAAAAAAAGACACATTCCTATTTTCCACATGGAGGCAGGGAACAGGTGTTTTGATCAAAGAGTACCTGAAGAAACCAATCGTAAGATTGTAGATCACACAGCTGATGTGAATCTTACATATTCGGATATTGCAAGAGAATATTTATTGCGTGAAGGACTACCTGCTGACAGAATTATTAAAACAGGGTCGCCAATGTATGAGGTACTGAATCATTATCTCCCTGAAATAAATGCTTCCGATGTCCTTGAAAAGCTTAACCTTGAAGAAGGAAAATTCTTTGTAGTATCTTCTCATCGTGAAGAAAATATTAATTCTGAAAAAAACTTCAGAGGACTTATAGATTCATTAAATGCCATTGCAGAACATTATCAGTATCCTATCATTGTTTCTACTCATCCAAGAACCAGAAATATGATTGATAAGATGAAAATAGAGGTTCGTCCTGAAATTCAGTTTTTAAAACCGCTTGGTTTTCACGACTATAATGCCCTTCAAAAACGTTCTTATGCTGTATTATCAGACTCAGGAACAATTTCAGAGGAATCTTCAATTCTTAACTTTAGAGCTCTCAACATACGTCAGGCTCATGAAAGACCAGAAGCTATGGAAGAAGCCAGTGTAATGATGGTAGGCTTATCTCCGGAGCGCATTATGCAAGGGCTTGTGCAGGTACAACAACAGAATATAGGGCAGCAACGTAATTTCAGACCTGTTGCCGATTATTCGATGCCTAATGTATCTGAAAAAGTAGTAAGAATTATCATCTCATATACGGATTACATCAAGAGAGTAGTTTGGAGCGAAGAATAAACTTATGAATATTCTTATAATAACACAGTATTTTTATCCGGAAAATTTCAAAAGTAATGACCTCGCTTTTGAACTAAAAAAGAAAGGTCACGATGTTACTGTATTGACGGGACTTCCCAATTATCCTGAGGGTAAGATCTTTGAAGGGTACGGTGTTTTTAAAAATAGAAAACAAATTGTTAATGGTGTAAAAGTGATAAGATCACTACTTCTTCCCAGAGGGAAAGGAGGTGGAATACGGCTATTTATCAACTATTATAGTTTTGCTGTTTTTGCTTCGATTAAAGCCTTTTTAATGGGTCTTAATAATAAGTTTGATGCTATTATTGTACACGAACCGTCTCCAATAACACAGTATTATCCTGCTCTTCTCATGAATAAAATATGGAAGACACCGGTCTATTTCTGGGTTATGGATCTATGGCCTGAAAGTTTATCCATCGCGGGTGGAGTAAAAAACAAATGGATATTGAATTATTATGAAAATGTTATCAAAAGATTTTATAAGAATTCAGAGAAAATTTTGATTACTTCCCAGGGATTCAGAAAGTCAATCAATCAGAAAGGGAATTTTGATGACAAGATCATTTATTTTCCTAACTGGGCAGAAGATACGATATCAGAAGGGAATAAAGATTTTCCCATTCCATCCTTACCCGATGGATTTAAAGTGATGTTTGCTGGAAATATCGGAGAAGCACAGGATCTGGACAATATTGTAAAGGCAGCTTTGGAACTAAGAGACAAAAAGGATATTAAATTTATACTGGTAGGAGATGGCCGGAAAATGCCTTTCGTAAAAGAATTTATAGAAGAACACCAGTTACAGGAAACGGTTTTTACAATGGGTAGGTTTCCTGTAGAAGCGATGTCCAGTTTTTTTGATAAAGCTGATGTGATGCTTGTTACTCTGAAAGATGATCCGATATTTAACCTTACAGTGCCTGCGAAATTACAGGCCTACATGAGTGCTTCCAAACCTGTAATTGCAATGCTGAATGGAGAAGGGGCAGATAATGTTAAAGAGGCCGATTGTGGGTTTACAGTTTCTGCGGGAGATTATCAATCGCTTGCAAATACCATTTTAAAGGCTTCCGGTTTATCAAAAGAAGTACTTACCCAATTAGGAGAAAACAGCAGGAGGTATTATGAGGATAATTTCAGAATGTCCAGTTGTATATCCAATTTAGAAAATATCATCAAAGGAAAATAATATCCTTTGTCAGATTAAAAAATATAGTATGAATATAACGATCACCGGTGCATCTGGGTTTGTAGGTAAAAACCTTTCAACGTTCTTAGAATCAAAGGATCATCATGTTACTTCCTTATCTCTCCGAAATGAAAATTGGAGAAATGAATTTCCTATGAATGGTGATGCAATAATCCATCTCGCAGGGAAGGCACATGATACATCCAACACTTCTGATGACCAGGAGTATTATAAAATAAACAGGGATCTGACAATTGAATTATTTAACAAATTCTTAAACTCAGAAATTAAAGAGTTTTTTTACTTTAGCTCAGTAAAAGCTGTAGCAGATAGAGTAGATCATGTTTTAATTGAAGAAGCTGAGGCAAACCCTTATACTCCATACGGGAAATCCAAGAAAGAAGCTGAAGAATATATTTTTAATCAATCTTTACCAGAAGGGAAAAAAGTATATATTATTCGTCCATGTATGATCCACGGTCCCGGAAATAAGGGGAATCTGAATTTATTGTATAAAGTGGTAAAAAAAGGATTACCATGGCCTTTAGCTGCATTTGGGAATAAGAGGTCCTTTTTAAGTATTGATAACCTCAACTTCCTTGTCAATGAAATCCTCATGAATAAAAATGTATCCTCAGGGATCTATAATTTCGCAGATGATGATGCTATATCGACAAATGATCTCATCAGGACAATTAATTCTGCAGTAAATAAAAAAGCAAAGTTGTGGAGTATATCTAAAACAATGATTGAAGGAATGGCTAAATTGGGGGATAAATTACATTTACCCCTAAATTCAGAACGCTTAAAAAAGCTTACGGAATCTTATGTCGTTTCCAATCAGAAGATAAAAACAGAGCTGAAAATTAAATCTTTGCCTGTAACAGTTCAGGAGGGATTAACAAAGACCATTCAAAGTTTTAATATTTAATTAAAATCAACTTTTAAACATTTTATTATAATGATACGCGTACTTGATTTCTTGTTCTCTTTTTTTGGAATTTTATTCTTATGGCCAATAGGAGTAATATTGTATATTATCGGTTTATTTGACACCGGCTCTCCTATATTCTTCCAGGAAAGAGTGGGGAAGCAAAAAAGGCCATTTAAATTAATGAAGTTCAGAACGATGCATGTGAATACAAAATCTGTAGCAACGCATCTTTCAAGTACCTCTTCTGTAACTAAATTCGGAGGATTTTTACGTAAGTCTAAGCTGGATGAACTTCCTCAGCTTATTAATGTTTTAAAAGGGGATATGAGTCTTGTAGGTCCTCGACCTAACCTTTTTAATCAAACAGATTTGATTGAAGAGAGAGATAAAAGAGGTGTTTATAATTTCCTTCCTGGGATCACAGGTCTGGCTCAAATCAATGAAATTGATATGTCAACACCGGTTGAATTGGCAGAAAAAGACGCTGAAATGCTTAAAAATCTAACGGTATCGGATTATTTAAAATATATTTTCGCCACAGTTGGTGGAAAAGGTCAGGGAGACAGAATCAAAAAATAAATCTATTTTACTAAAAAATACCAGTATTTCCATAAGTGAAAAAATGAATGTCAAAATTCAGTAGGAAAAGTTATATTTGCTTCTCAATAACACACGATGCACGATAAAATTTGGCTTTCCCCTCCTCATCTTTCAGGAAATGAATTGGAATTCATTGATGATGCTTTTCAGAAAAACTGGGTTACCTCAATAGGCAATAATATTGATGAATTTGAAAATGATCTAAGGAGCTTTCTTGGAGGCAATATTGAAGTTTGTGCCCTGAATTCTGCTACTTCAGCAATACATTTGGCTCTTATGCTTTTAGGGGTAGGTAATGAGGATGATGTTTTGACCTCAACTTTCTCTTTTGTTGCGTCAGCCAATCCGATTATCTATTGCAATGCCAATCCTGTTTTTATTGATAGCGAACCGGAAACATGGAATATGTGCCCTGTTACCTTGGAAGAGGCTATTAAAGACAGGCTTTTACAAGGAAAAAAAATCAAAGCTATTATTGTTGTACACCTTTATGGAATGCCTGCCAAAATGGATGAAATTTTATCTATTGCAGAAAAATATAAGATCCCGGTGATAGAAGATGCTGCGGAATCACTTGGATCCAGATATAAAGGTAAACCTTGTGGTGGCTTTGGTCAATTTGGTATCATATCCTTTAATGGGAATAAAATTATTACAACATCTGGTGGAGGGACATTGATATGCCATTCTAAAGAAGATAAGAATAAGGCGATATTTTTGTCCACACAGGCCAGAGATGATGCTCCTCATTATCAGCATTCAAGTACAGGATATAATTATAGAATGAGTAATATTATTGCAGGAATAGGACGTGGACAAATGAAAGTTCTAAATGATAGGATTCAGGCAAGAAGAGGTATTCATAATTTTTATACTGCTCTATTTGAAAATATAGACGGAGTTGATGTTTTTACAGAACCTAATGAAGATTTCTACTCGAATCATTGGCTATCTGCAATCACAATAAATTCTGAAAAAACGGGAAAAACAAGAGAGGATTTACGTCTCGCTCTTCTTAATGATAATATAGAATCAAGACCACTCTGGAAGCCTTTGCATTTACAGCCTGTCTTTTCAAACTTTCCATATTATGGAGGACAAACAGCTGAGAACCTCTTTAATTCGGGGCTTTGTTTACCTTCCGGATCTAATCTTTCCATTGAGCATAAAGAAAGGATTGCTAGAGTTTTAAAAGATTTTTTCAAGCACAGTTGATTCTAAAATATGTCACAGTCATTGTATAAAAATTCCAGGTGAATATTTTTTTAATAAATCGGTACACTTTGCTTATTTTTCTCATATTAGAGACATATTTCATATATTTGTAATGAATCCAGAGATTGTGAAAAAATACCCTATTTGGAAGATGTTGATGGACTACAGCATAGCTTTTTTTGCTGTCATTCTTTTATTACCTCTGTTTTTTTTATTAGTAATTATAGCTTCTATAGATACCGGTTTCCCTGGGATCTTTGTTCAGAAGCGAATAGGTTTGAATGGTGAAATTTTTAATGTCTACAAATTCAGAACATTGGATCCTAAAACATCTCGAAAATCAAGGATCGGCCTATGGCTGAGAAAATATAAACTGGATGAACTTCCTCAGTTGATTAATATTTTAAAAGGGGATATGTCTTTAGTTGGACCTCGCCCGGATATTCCCGGGTATTATGATAAACTTGAAGGAGAAAATCGTTTTGTTCTGCTTCTTAAACCTGGGCTTACCAGTGAAGCAGGAATTAAATATCGGAATGAAGAACAAATACTTGCTCAGCAGAAAAATCCTTTACAATATAATGATGAGATTTTATTTCCGGATAAAGTAAAAATGAACCTTGATTACTATCATCATCTTTCCTTTAAAAATGACCTTTATATACTCCTCAAGACCTTTTCAGTACTCAAAACATAATATATTAATAAGAAAAATGTTATATTCTAATGAAATCTCTGATTAAAAAACTATGCTTTATAAGCAGCTTATTTCTGGCATCTGTCCTGAATGCACAAATAGAAGTAAAAGTAAACACTCTTTTTGCTCCGATAGGTATCTACAATATTGCCGTTGAAAAGCCAATTACAAATAAGATTTCATTACAAGCCGAAGCGTTTGTTTCCCCATGGAAATCTTTTGCTGGAAGACATTTACAAATGTATGTGGGGACCGTTGAAGGAAGATATTATTTTAAAGAGAATTTGAAAAAATGGTATGTCGGGACTTACGTTTCGATGGCCGCATTTAACCTTCAAAAATGGAATTACTGGCATGATAAGCGTGTACTGGACGAAAATGGACACCCTGAAGTATTGCCTGATGGAAGCTTTCGTGTTACGGGACGTTATCAGAAGGGTATTGCTTTTATTTTTGGGATAAGTGGAGGATATCATTTTACTATTAATGATCGTTGGGGTTTGGATCTGTATGCAGGAATAGGGACTACACAATCCTTCTATAAAGGATATTTTAAAGATAATAATCAGAGGTACGAAGGAGCAACCAAATTTAATAAAAGTGGAGAGCTGATTCCTACCCGGGGTGGTTTGATGTTGACTTATAAAATAAAATAGAGAACAATGTAATCCTATTTTAGATTATTAGAACATTTTATTAGGGATACGATAATTTAAAAAGTAGCACAATAAAAATATTTGCACTTAATATATTTAACCAATATAAAAATAAAATATATAAATATTGGATATATTTGCGGCTGTGAATTATTTATAATTATACTTTACATTAATATTTCTTCTAGAATATTAATAACAGATGAGTGCATATCAATAAGATGAGAATAAAGTCATTATTAAAGTTGAAATTTGCAAGAATGATAAAATGATATTACTTTGAAGCTTAGATTAATTTTATTGAATGATGTATATATGAAGTATTATTGTATTTATGAAAAATTAAATATTATTAATGGGCTGGATTAGTGAGAAAATTCTGATTTTGAAATCATCTGAAATAAACAAAAGAATTTTTAACAATAGTTTTTGGATTTTAATTGGCAACATTGTGTCAAAATTATCTTTATTGGTATCTACTATTATCATGGCTAGAATCATGAATAAAGAAGAATATGGTCAATTTGGTATTATTAAGTCTACCATACTAATGTTTGCCATGTTTGCAGGTTTAGAACTGGGAATTACTGCTACAAAATATATTTCACAGTATAAAAACCTAGACAAGCAGAAAATAGAAAGGATTGTTGGGTTATCTAACTTTTTTGCAATATCTATAAGCTTAATTATTGCTTTATTAATATATTTTAATTCAACTATAATAGCTTCACAAATAGCAGCTCCTCAATTAACTAGGGAAATAAAGATGAGTTCGTTTATCCTTTTTTTTTCATCAATTAATGGTATTCAAAGTGGAATTCTTAATGGATTGGAAAAATTTAGGGAAAGCGCAATAAACACTACGGTTGCAGGATTATTATCTTCAATCTTACTAATTATATCTACCTTTTATTTCTCACTGTATGAAATAATCATAGCATTTGGAAGTAATTTTGTGTTTTTGTTTATTCTTAATTATTATAGCTTAAAAAAGTTATTTTATAAAGATTATAAAATAAGGATTTTTCATAAAGATAACTTTAAAGAAATTAAAATTATTTGGAACTTTAGTTTGCCCGCAATTTTGGCGGGAATTATGGTTGGTCCCGTTATTTGGATTTGTAATAATATTTTAGTCAACCAAGTTAATGGGTTTAAAGAAATGGCTATTTTTGACATTGCTAATCAATGGCGTAATACTGTTTTGTTCATTCCTGTGGCTCTTTCTCAAATTGCCTTACCCATGCTTACATCTAGCTTAGATGATAAAAGAAATTATAAATTAATATTTAAAAAAAATATAAAGTTGAATCTTTATATATCGCTTTTTATAGTGATAATACTTGTTATTATATCTCCTGTAATTGTGTGGTTTTATGGTGATAAATACAATGATGCTCAAGTTCCGATGATAATAATGTTTATAACAACAGGCTTTATCGCTGTAAATAATGTTATAGGACAACTTATTGCTAGCCAGGGAAAGATGTGGTTAGGACTTTGGGTGAATTTTATTTGGGGTATCAGTCTTTTATGTGGGAATTATTTGCTGGTTATGGTTTTTAATTTAGGGGCCGTAGGAATTTCTTTAGCATACTTGTTTAGTTATTTAGTTCATACCCTAATCCAATTTTTATTAATTAAAAATTTCTTTAAATGATGCAAAAAAGAGTTACATTCTATCTGCCCTTAAAGACAAGAAATGACGCTACAATATACTATACGGAATTAATAAAAAGAGCCTTTATAAGCTTAGGCTTTATTGTGGAAGATAAATTAAAAATATTTAAAGCATCTGATTCTGATTTTATAGTGGCAATAACACCTGCAGACGCATACCATATAAAGGTAGTTAATCCTCAAAGTAAAATTATGACATGGTTTCAAGGGATAGGCCCTGAAGAATATTTTTTGTTGCATGGCAGAAGCTTAAGGTCATCTATAATGAAACGCTATTTAGAATTTTTCGAAAAAAAAGCATTAGTTCAAAGTGATATTTCATTGTTTGTTTCTCATGCCATGCAAAAGCATTATCAAGATAAATATGAGATAGTGCCCAGGAATTATCTAGTTATTCCATGCTATAATAAAAATTTAAGAGATGACTTAATAATTCCAGAGGATAGTAGATATCAAAAATTAAAATTTGTTTATGCTGGAGGAATGTTTGCGTGGCAATGCATAGATAAAACATTAAAAGTTTTTAAAGTGATAGAGAATCAATACCCGGATGCTTCTCTTACTTTATTGACAGGTGAAAAATCTGTAGCTGAAAAGCTTTTACAGAAATACAAAATTAAAAATGCTGTTATTAAGTACGTTTCGCTGAATAAATTAGATGATGAGTTATCTCAATACAAATATGGCTTTCTATTAAGAGATAATATAAAGGTAAACAATGTAGCTACTCCGACAAAAATGAATTCCTATTTATCTGTTGGTATACTACCGATCTATAGTAATGTTGTAAATTCATTTGAAGAAAATTTAAATCTTGATTCTTTTTGTGTTAAAGTTAGTGATGGAGAGACAATTGAAATGATTGCTGAAAAAATAATAAAACATCATCAATCGAATCTTGATCTTAATAAATTACGACCTTTGCTGGAGAAAATATACCAAAACTATTACAATGATGACCGGTATATTCTTCTTCTAAAACATGCAATAACAAAATATTATAAATAATTATTTTAGTGAGATAGATAAAGTTGTTTACCTGAAATAGGTTTTTTTTCTAAAGTTTTTTTTAAAAGCAAATTTATCTATCTTCGTCAATCAAAAAATTAAGGAAAATTAAGAAATGAGGGAAGATCAATATATTCTGAAAGAAGATTCGTTAAGGGATATTATACAACCATATATTAAGAAATGGTATTGGTTTGTTATTGGAGTTTTTATTATGGCGATTTTAGGAGTTTTGCTCATAAAGAAAACTACCCCTGTATTTGAAGTACTAACGAAAATTTTAATTAAGGATGCAAAAAAATCTGGTAATGGGGCTGCTGATATAGCAGCAATGCAAGGCTTGTCAGGTTTTTCGGGCTTAACTTCGAATACAGTTGAAAATGAAATGGAAGTTTTAGCCTCTAAAAAAATCCTCTCTCAGGTGGTTAATGACTTACCGTTACAATGTACAATATACAGTATTGGCACCTTTCATGACACAGAATTATACCGAACACAATCACCAATTATTATACAAGTTATAAACGAGAAACCCTATTCTCTTTTACCAAAGAAAAAAATTAATTTGGAAATTAACGGTAATGCCTTAGAGTTAACTTCTGATGAATTGGATAAACCAATAAAAACTTTTTTTAATAAGACGATTAGTTTGCCTTATGCTAATCTGATGATTATAAAAAACCCTCTTTTTAATCCTAAACAATTATCAAAAACTACGAATTTTAATTCATTATATTTTAATTATACAGATAAATTATCTACTATTGATAATTTGCAGGAGGCTTTGAATGTTAGTTTGAGTAACAAAGAAGCTACAGTTATTAACTTATCACTAAAATATGAAAATATTAACAAAGCAAAAGATATTCTGAATACTTTAGTAGGGAAGTATAATAATGAGGCTATTACTGAAAAGAATACAGAATCTGAGAAAACTAAGGAGTTTATAGATGAGAGGGTAAGATTAATTTCTAAAGAGCTTGGGGATGTTGAAGTTCAAAAAGAAAATTTCAAAAAAAGCAATGAAATCGTCGATATTGCTTCACAAGCTGGAATAGATTTGCAAACCGGTACAGAAGCTGAAAGAAGGAAATTAGAGCTTTATACTCAATTGGAACTCAATAATATGTATATTAATTACTTGAATAGCAAATCTTATGATGAGGTGTTACCTGCAAATATCGGATTGGATAATGGTGCTGCTATTAACAGTATTTCTGCATATAATAAATTAATTACTGACAGAAACAGATTGCTTGAAAATGCAACACCTCAAAACCCACTTGTTAAAGCATTGAATGATGAGATAAAGGTTGTAAGATCCGCAATCAAAGAAAGTCTTGCTAAAAGTAAATCAAATATTTTATTAACTATTAATAACGTCTCTTCCGTAGAACAAAAAAGTGATAGCAAATTAAAAAAAGTCCCTTCTCAAGAGCGTTTGTTTAGAAATATTGAAAGACAACAACAAATCAAAGAAGAATTGTATTTGGTCCTACTAAAAAAGAGAGAAGAAACTGCAATTACTTTAGCAATGTCATCAGATAAGGCTAGAGTGCTTGATTTAGCATACAACAAAAGAAAACCTGTAGCACCTATGAAAATGGTTATTTTAGGGGTAGCGGTTTTATTAGGTCTGGCCATTCCATTTTTGATTATCTTTCTAAAACATTTTTTTAATACTAGAATATCTGATAAAAAGAGTATTGATAAGGTAAGTAATATTCCGGTGATCGCTGAAATACCTCACTTAACTTCAAAGGATAGTAATTTGATTCAGGTTAATGATGTGTCACAACTGGCAGAAGCATTTAGAATTCTGGCTACAAATGTTAATTTACTTCTGCCGATTTCGAAAGAAAAGAATAGAATCGTATTAGTTACATCAAGCGTAAAAGGAGAGGGGAAAACTTTTATATCTGTTAACTTGGCACTAAGTATTGCTAAGCCCGGGAAAAAGGTGCTTGTAATAGGTTCAGATATTAGAAATCCACAATTACAAAGGTATAAGCCTGAAATGAAAAATGCTTATGGACTTTCAGAATTTTTGTATGGTAGTATTAATAAAGTTGAAGACATAATTCATCCTAGTGGTTTTAATCCGAACTGTGATTTTATATTTTCAGGAATTATTCCTCCAAATCCTGTTGAGCTTTTCGAAAATGGTAATTATAAAGTTTTATTGGATAATCTTGCTGATAAGTATGATTATATAATTATAGACTCTGCTCCATTGATGCCAGTAACGGATACATTTGTGATATCAAAATTTGCTGATGTTTCATTGTATGTTGTTAGATCAGAGAGAACGGAAAAAGCATTTATTGAATATGCTAATAATATAGCTGGTGACAATAAATTAAAAAACGCAAATTTTGTTTTAAATGATGTGAAATCCGAAAATTTCGGTTATGGAAATAAACACGGTTATGGTTATACAAATACAAGTCAATCAACTACTATTTTAGGGAAATTGAAATCGTTTTTTGGTAAAAAGTAATTAGTAGCCAATATGATGTTAAAAGAGATTTAATGGAGGTTTTTAATTTAAAGTATTATATTATTTACTTTGTATTTGCTGTGGCAGCATTTATTTTTTCCATGTATGTAGACATAAAAAAAAAGAATTACAATAATATTTCTCGTTTTGTTACTGGAATACTCTTTATAATTATAGCGGTTTTATTTGGCTTTAGAGATTCAGAAGTAGGATCTGATACAGAAATGTATAAATGGCAGTTTCTGAATCATTATGCAGATTTGGGTGTACAGATTGCTTTTAAATATCTTATTGTTTTATTCCATTTTTTTACTGAAGATTATAGGTACTTTTTATTTGGTATAAGTATATTATATACTCTTATTATTTTTTGGAGTATTGATAATTTATTGAAAAGTTTTGAGACCAATTTTCTTTTGGTAGCTTTTTCCTTTGTAAGTCTTTTTTTCTTTTTATCTCTGGGTATTAATATCATTAGGCAAGGGGTATCTCTTGCTCTGGTATTATTAGGAGTGAGTTATTATTTTAAAGAGAGAAGAAATATAATCAGCTGGATAATTCCATTTATTCTTGCAATTGGGTTTCATTCAACAACTATTGTTGTTCTAGTTTTATTTCTAATTGTTTTATTTGCTAAGAAGGCAACATTAAATTTTTATTATTTCTGGTATTTCATTTTATTAGTAGTTTCGGCATTAGGCGGAAGTATTATATCTTTAGGATCTTTATTGAACTTTGTAATTGATAGTAGACAGTCAGATTATTACATCAAGGGTATAGGAGCTGAGGAATTTGTAGTGGGTTTTAAATTACAGTTTGCAGCTTTTAATACAATTTTTTTATTAATTTTTTCATTTATCAACTTTAAGTTGTTAAAAAATGAAAATAACAACTATAAATTACTCCTGAAATATTATATGCTGATAAGTGGTGTGTTTTTTATGATGTTTCAAATTCCTTTTTCAGATCGATGGGGTGTAATGTCTTGGATAACGATACCTTTTTTGCTATCTCCACTATTTAGTGTAAAGAATACTGCAAAATTTGGTATGTTTACTGTTACCTTTCTTATATTTATTTTTATATTTTTTAATATTTATAATAAATAATGGCAGAAGTTACTATAGCAATTCCTTTTTATAATGCCGAAGACTATCTTGAGGAAACAATTCTATCTGTCCTATCTCAATCATTCGAAGATTTTACTTTATTGTTAATCGATGATGGTTCTACGGATTCATCTTTAAAAATTGCTCAAAAATATTTGATAGACCAGAGAGTAAAAGTTTTCTCGGATGGTCTAAATCTTAATCTGGGGTATCGCTTAAATCAAATTCCCGATATGACAGAGACGATATTTTTAGCAAGAATGGATGCAGATGATATTATGCATCCGAAAAGAATTGAACGGCAGATCAAAATTTTAAAAGATAATCCTGAAATTGATGTTTTAGGTAGCAATGCTTATTCTATTGATGAAAATAATGATGTCGTTGGAAAGAGAAATGATTTATTGGATGATAAGCTTGTTTCTGCAAATACGTTTGTTCATCCAACTGTTATTGCAAAAACTGTCTGGTTTAAAAATAATCCCTATGACGTTAATGCAATTCGGATTGAAGATGCAGAACTTTGGTTAAGAACAAAGAATAAAAGCTCCTTTAAAGTAACAGGAGAGCCTCTGCTTTTTTATCGAGAGATTGGTAATAATTATTACAAAAAGTATTTTAAAGGACTTCCTGGAATTTGGTATATGTTGAAAAAACATAAATTTTCTCTGGATTATTTTAAATTCTCTGTAAAATACTTATTATCTTGTGTTGTATATTTTATTTTTGCTTCTATAGGAAAAGAAAACGTACTAATCCAAAATAGGAATAGGGTGAAAATAGAGAAAAAAAACTACAAATTTTTTATATAGCAAATGAATAATATGTATAAAAAAATAAATCAAACATATATTTTAGGCATATTTTGTGGATTTTTAATAAGCTGCAAAGGAAGTGCACAAAACTTTTCGATAAAAAATGTTTCTCAAAATCTTATTTCAAAATATTATTCCCCTAATTATACAAATGAATATTATAAAAATAGTAATATTTTTTTTGTTGGTGTAGACAGTTCATTTTTAAAAGAGAATGATCACACTGATATAATTCAAAAGGCTATTGATAATAATGAAAATATCTTACTTCCGGATGCTACGTTATTTATTAATAAAAACGGATTGAAAATTGGATCCAATAAAAGAATAATTTTTCAGAAAAATACAAAGATTAAGTTTTTAGGACCAGCCCATGAAAGATTTTCCGATATACTTAAAATATATAATGTTCATAATGTTGAAATAATAAATGCGGTAATCGTCGGAAGTAGGAATAATAAAATAGAACAAACCGGACAATGGAGTGCTGGGATTTCTATTTTGAATTCTAAAAATATAAAGATTGTAAATCCCAAAATATCTGAAACTTATGGTGATGGAATCTTTATAGGATCAGAAGACGGTGGTTTTTCCGAGGAGGTAATAGTTTCGGGTGGCTGGGTTGATAGTGCAAGAAGAAATGGAATTTCTATTACTTCCGGAAAGAATGTAAAAGTTCAAAATATACTTATATCTAATACATATGGGCATGATCCTGAATCAGGTATTGATATAGAACCAAGTTGGTATAAAGATATACTGGAAAATATTAGTGTTCAAAATGTATATACATTTAACAATGGCTCTGCAGGGATTTCAGTAAATCTTAATGCTTTAGGTGCTGATGAATTAAAAGATGCTAAAATAACTAGTATATTAATTGAAGGACATACGGATTTTGGATCCAGGCATGGATTTTTGACCTCTTTAAATGCGGAGAAAAATAAATTTGATACGGCAGGAAATATCATAATAAAAAATGCAGAATGGATATCGAGTAGAGATATAGCTTATTGGAAGACTCCCCAAGAACATCGTGTAAATATTATTTTTTCAAGAATTAAAATTAATGATACACAAAAATTACAAGATTTTGAGCTTAATGTAAGAAAATCAAAGAATATAAAACTAACCCGGTAAGGATGAGAATTTTACATGTTATTACACTTGCAGAATTGGGCGGAGCGCAATCTGTAGTAATAAATTTGGCTGAACAATCAATAATAAAAGGACATGAAGTTTTTGTAGTTTCTTCAGTTCATGGAGAAATGTGGGATTTATTAAACAAAAATATAATACAAGTTAAATTAAAAAGTCTTCAACACAAAATAGGTTTAAAGGATATTCTTGTTGCCAGAGATCTAATGATTCTCTATAAAAAAATTAAACCGGATATCATTCACTTACATTCTTCTAAAATTGGAATTTTAGGGAGACTATGTTTTCCAAAATCTAAAATAATTTATACAGTGCATGGGTTCGATTCTATAAGATTAAGGTATCGGAAATTTTTATCAATAGAAAGGTCATTGAAAAAAAGATGTCGTGCCATAGTTGGAGTCAGTGAATATGACCTTAAGAATCTCAGAAATGAAGGAATTAAAGAGAATATTCATTTGATTCAAAACGGAATTAAAGATTACATGGCTTTAAAAAAAGAACATAATAACAATGATATTTTATCTGAAATTAAAAATGGTGTAGGTAAGAAAATAATCATTTCTATTTCTAGACTTGCTCCCCCTAAAAGATTTGATCTATTTTGCGAAGTAGCAAAGAATTTTTTGGAGTCGGATTATGTATTCGTTTGGATTGGTAATAAAGAGAGTGTCGCCGAAGTTCCAAAAAATGTTATCATGTTGGGTGAAAAAAAGGAAGCACATAAATATTATCAATATGCTGATTTAGCCCTTTTATTATCAGATTATGAAGGGCTTCCTATATCATTAATAGAAGCTTTATGCTATTCAAAACCTATAATAGCATCCAATGTGGGAGGTATTTCCGAACTTGTTGATAATAATGGGAAACTAGTATCCAATGAAAGTTTGAAGGAAATTATAAATTCCATTACTTTTATTCTTTCTAATCCAAATATTTATGAGAAATTTGCGAAAAAGTCAAGACAAATTTTCGAAGATAAGTTTACAATCGAAAAGATGTATGATAAATATTTAGATCTGTATTTGCATAACACAAAATGATGAATATTTCAAAATTATCAACTTCAAAGAGGCTTCTTTTTGTAAATGTTAGTGATATTACACATAAACTAATTAAAGATACGCACTTTGTTGAAAATAATAAATTTATTTTCTTTAATACTGAAACGGAAAAGAGAAGTATTTCAGAGTATATTTTAAAATTAAAAATTAAAACTGTAATCATCGAAACTTCAAACATTAATCATATTTCAGAGAAAGTGACTAATGAAATAATTGAAAGTAGAATTAAAGGGGTTAAGGTATATGACGCTCAGGAGTTTTATGAAATTGTAAATAAGAGAATCCCGCTAGTTAAGTTTGAAACTAATGAATATTTTGCTGATAATGTTTTTTCAATAGGGCTTAAAAGAAATGCTGAAATATTTAAACGGATATTTGATATCTTTGTGAGCTTAACAATCTTACCATTTGCTCTACCATTAATTACTATTGGTTGCTTTTTGGTTTTTATTAGCTCGCCAGGAAGTGTTTTTTTTACACAAAAAAGAGTGGGTAAAAATTCAGTCCCCTTCAAAATTTTTAAGATCAGAACAATGAAACTACATCATCATGGTGATTTTACACAAAAGAATGATGATAGGCTTTTGAAAGTAGGAAAGTTCTTAAGAATTACGAAAATTGATGAATTACCGCAACTTTACAACGTTTTAAATGGAGATATGAGTTTAATTGGTCCCAGACCGGAAAGACCAAAGTTTGTTGAAGAATCTGTAAAAGAAAATGCTTACTTTGATTTAAGACATTTGGTTAAACCGGGTGTTACCGGCTGGGCACAAGTACATTTACCAAAGGCTACTCCGAAAGATAATTTAAAGAAATTGGAATACGACCTTTATTACATTAAGCATTATAGTTTTGGTTTGGATCTACATACACTATTAAAAACAGTGAAAGTAGTTTTGACTATGAATAGTCATTAAAATATAATAACAATATTTTATAATTCAAATCATAATTTATAACAATTATATGACAAATAAATATGAAAATAAAAGAAACCCCACTTAAAGACTGCTACATTATAGAACCTACGGTTTTCGAAGATGATAGAGGTTATTTCTTTGAGAAATATAATGAAAAAAGATTTGAAGAATTGACGGGAATGAATGGACATTTTGTTCAGGATAATATTTCTAAATCATCTTATGGAGTTTTAAGAGGGATACATTTGCAAAAAGGTGAACACGCACAATCAAAATTAGTGTCTTGTCTTGAAGGGAAGGTTTGGGACGTTGCAGTGGATTTAAGAGAGGATTCTCCCACTTTTGGAAAATGGTTTGGAATTGAGCTTACAGGAGAAAATAAGCTTCAGTTGTATATACCAAGAGGATTTGGACATGGCTTTTCTGTATTAAGTGACACTGCTGTCTTTGCTTACAAATGTGATAATTTCTATAATAAAGAATCGGAAGGTGCAGTGAGATTTAATGATACAGATCTTAATATTGATTGGATGGTTGATGAAAAAGATATGCTTTTATCCGAAAAAGATAAAAATGCTCCCAGCCTTAAAGAAAAAAACTTCTAAACAGTTTACTGAAAACCACTTTATTAAAGTGGTTTTTATTTTTTGATTCAAACTTTTTAATATTTCGTATCTTTGCACACTCAAATCAAAAAGATGCGCACAAAATCTGTAGGTAAAAAGAAAATTAATATCGTAACCCTTGGTTGCTCTAAAAATGTATATGATTCGGAAGTATTGATGAGTCAGCTTAAGGCGAATGGTAAAGAAGTTGTACATGAAGACAAGGGAGATATTGTGGTCATCAATACCTGTGGTTTCATAGACAATGCAAAAGAAGAATCTATCAATACTATTCTTGATTATGTTGATGCGAAGAACAGGGGAGAGGTGGAGAAAGTTTTCGTTACCGGATGTCTTTCCGAAAGATACAAACCGGATTTGGTTAAGGAAATCCCTGATGTGGATCAGTATTTTGGAACCAGAGATCTTCCGATCTTGTTAAAACATTTAGGTGCAGATTATAAGCATGAGCTGGTAGGTGAAAGATTAACTACAACGCCAAAACATTATGCATATCTTAAAATATCTGAGGGCTGTGACAGGCCGTGCTCTTTTTGTGCGATTCCCCTAATGAGAGGCGGACATGTTTCTACACCAATTGAAAAACTAGTGCGTGAAGCTGAAAAACTAGCTAAAGTTGGAACCAAAGAATTGATCCTTATTGCTCAAGACCTTACATACTATGGATTAGATATTTATAAAAGACGGGCACTTGGAGATCTTTTAAAAGAGCTTGTGAAAGTGGACGGAATCGAGTGGATAAGACTTCATTATGCTTTTCCTAGTGGTTTTCCGGAAGATGTCTTAGATATCATCAGAGAAGAACCTAAGATTTGTAATTATATTGATATTCCTCTTCAGCATATAAATTCTGATCTTTTAAAATCAATGAAAAGGGGGACTACTCATGAAAAGACAGATGCTTTATTGGCAAAGTTCAGAGAAAAAGTACCTGACATGGCAATCAGGACTACATTGATCGTTGGATATCCGGGAGAAACGCAGGAAAGATTCCAGGAATTAAAAGATTGGGTAAGAGAGCAAAGATTTGATAGATTGGGTTGCTTTACCTATTCTCACGAAGAAAATACATCAGCACATGTTTTGGATGATGATATACCTCAGGAAATTAAAGAAGGAAGGGTTGAGGAAATCATGGAGCTCCAATCTCAGATTTCATGGGAAAAAAATCAAGAAAGAATCGGGGAAGTTTACAAATGTATTTTTGATAGAAAAGAAGGAAATTATTTTGTAGGAAGAACTGAATATGATTCTCCTGATGTAGATAACACTGTATTAGTTCCTGCTGATAATACCTATATTTCAATTGGAGAATTCGCTATGGTAAAAATAACCTCTGCAGAAGAATTTGATTTATATGGGGAGCTGATTTAAAAAAAATAGATAAAAAAAATATTTTCATAAAAATAATGTAGAGTCTTTAAACTTTACATTATTTTTTTTTTATAAAAAATAATATTGATTTATTTATTAACAATTCTGTTTTTTGTTTGTTTTGATTTATTTTTTACATTGTTTTGATTACCAGCTTGTTGTGTTCCTTTTTCATTCCTTAAAATTAGAGTAAGACAGGGTGGATTTGAATTTTTAATAATTTAACTCTAACTTTGCAGAAGTAATAATTAATACTAGATCTGCAACATTAAATCACAAAAAATATTGGATTAAGAGTAATTTTATTTTTGTTTTTGTGATTAATATAGCATAGGTTGGGATCTGTACAAACTATGAATCTTGTATAATAATTATCACGAAAAATAATTAAAAATTCAAAAAACACGTATGAAAAAAAAATTATTGACAGCAGTAATGCTGGTTTCATTTGTTATGCTTTCAAAAGCGCAACAAAAAGGAGTTGGTATTAATACAATTTCGCCGGCAGCTACTCTTGACGTAGTAGCAAATGTTAGGGATAGGAATATGGCAGATGCCGTTTTAGTTCCAAGAATGACAGTTGCACAATTGGCAGATAAAGATGAGGCATATCAATCTGCTCAAAATGGAGCTCTCGTTTTTGTTACATCAGGTACTGGCACTCCGGGTAGTAAAACAGAAAACATTAACGGTACTGGTTTCTATTATTATGATGATCCCACCTCAAAATGGACTGCTTTAGGGGGGACTACAGTAGCTCCTACTACTTTTAGACTAAATCTGGCACAAGCTGCTTCTACTTCTTATGATTGGTCAAACTCTGATTTTGATTTCTGGGAATTTACATCAGGAACTCAATTAACATTACCAGCACCCTCTTCATACAATGGGAGAACAATATACATAAGAAATAATACCGGAGGTACTGTACAATTTAACGGAACAGATGGAGTGGGAACGCCAAAAGGTTTGGCCTCTTTTACAGCGCAAGCAGCAGTTAGAATTTATAGTAATGGAACAACATGGTATTTATTCTCAGGTAGAAATTAATTATTAAAAACACAAAGACGAAATGAAAAAGATTTTATTGGACATAACAGGTTTTTTTTTATTGCTTTTTAGCGTTAATGGTAATGCCCAGCTTTTGAGTAATGGAATTATTACACCGGCATTAGGAGATACAAATTATTTTATGGATGCCAGTAATTTTGAAGGATTAGCAAATAAAAATTATGGTAGAGGGCTTGGATTTCCCCGTACGGATCTAACGAATTTTAAATTTAATACGGCTGCTATGGAGGATGAAACTATTGTTTCTGAATTTGATGGTATGGTAGTATATAATACAGCAAGTGGAAAGACTCTTGCAGGTCAAGGTATTGTTACGGAAATTTCTCCGGGGTTTTATTATTTTTCAAACCCGGGAAATCCTGGAAATATTTCTAATGGCCGATGGGTTGCAATAGGTGGAAGCTCAAGTAAAACTAATATAACAAATTCTGAAACAGCCACACATACTCTAATAAACAATTCGCAGATATATGCTGTAAAAGGAACGTTTGCAGCTACAGGAACATCTAGTGCGGTAAATATCCCTTCACCAGATGGGATGAAATCAATGTATGGTATTACAATCTACAAGTCAGGTTCAGGAACAGTTTATTCGCGAGATTTGTATTCCTATACATTAGGAACTGCAGAAGGAAATGCGGTTACCGGATCTCAAGGTATGTCTGTAGTTTATCCGGCAGGAACCTATGATTATGTATTAGAATATTTAAAATAAGAGTATTTATCTTCTTTAAAAAGACCAATGAAATATTTCATTGGTCTTTTTGTATTATATAAAGAATGATTTATTTTTTTTATTACATTGTATATCAGTCAATTATATATTATCTATGGATGATGTGTATCGCAATTAGTTAATTATGTTAACTTTTTGAGGGTATTTTTAACACTTTTTAACAGTGGGTTCTAAAACCCCTATTTGTAAAGGGTTACAGACGTTGTTAACTTTGAATTGGGTTTTTGTTAACAGTTTTTAACATATCGGCTATGGTCTTAAGCAGATTCATGATACATTTGCCAAGTCAAAACCAATAAAATTCAAAATGATGAAAAGATTCATTCTCGTAATCATAATGATGATTTCAGCCTTTGGTATTTATTCTTTCAAGAACAATGCCACAGATGCGAAAAAAACAAGTTATGCATCGTTCTATCACGATAAGTTTAATGGTAGAAAAACTGCAAACGGAGAAATTTTTGATAATTCAAAATTCACCGCTGCAAACAGAACGCTTCCTTTTGGGACTAAAATTAGAGTTACCAATTTAAGCAATGGAAAAGAGGTTACAGTGAGGATAAATGATAGAGGACCTTTCCATTCATCAAGAGCTTTGGATATTTCCAGAGCCGCGTTCGATGAAATCGGAAATACCAATCTTGGTACTATTCCGGTAGAATATGAAATTGTCGATTAAATTTATGATTTATTAAATTTTAAAAGCCAACTGATTCAGTTGGCTTTTTTATTTGAACGTTTTTATATGTCTAATTCCAGCAATGCGGGGCAATGATCTGAATGAACGGCTTCTTTTAAAATAACAGCTCTTGACAGCTTATCCTTTAAAGCATAAGAGGTAAAGTTATAATCCAATCTCCAGCCTTTATTATTTGCTCTTGAATTTTGCCTGTAGCTCCACCATGTGTAATTATCAGGCTCATTATTAAAAAACCTGAAACTGTCTATCAGTTCACATTCTTCGATGAAATTGGTCATCCATTCACGTTCCATAGGTAAAAAGCCGGAAACATTTTTTAAGCGCACAGGATCGTGAATATCAATAGCCTGGTGGCAAATATTAAAATCACCCGAAATAATGAGGTTAGGAATTTCTTTTTTAAGGATTTTAATATAATTCAGAAAATCATGACAAAACTGCATCTTAAAGTCTAATCTTTCAATATTAGATGCAGAGGGGACATATACCGAAATTACGGAATAATCATCAAAATCTGCTCTGATAATCCTTCCTTCATTATCATAGCTTTCAATTCCGCAACCATATTCTACATGATTGGGCTGAATTTTAGAAGCTATTCCTACGCCGCTATATCCTTTTCTTATAGCAGAATGCCAGTAACTATGATAACCAAGTTTTTGAAGACTGTCGATGTCTATCTGGTCATTTCCTGCCTTACTTTCTTGAATACAAATGATATCCGGATCAGCAGTCTTTAGCCAACCCAAAAAATCTTTTGTAAAAGCTGCCCTGATTCCGTTAACATTATAAGTGATTAATTTCATACAAAAAATAAATTTTTTCAAATGTAGGGAAATTAAAAAGCCGGCCCTGAATTTCAAAACCGACTTTTTATCTTATTATAATAGATTTTATTTTTTAAAAACTACTTTTCCATCTTTTGTAAGTTCAATTTCTTCTCCTTTTCCTCTCAATTCATAGTGATCATTTTTATACCATATTCCAGATGCGGGCTTTTGACCCTGTAATTCAATCGTTTCTTTGTTGAATGCTACTGTTGCTGTGTTTTTGGTGTTATTGAACGTCATTTCCAGTGTTTTTCCACTACTGTCTGTTGAGGTACTTTTTACAATTTCATCCTTACCGGCTGAAATAGCAGCTGAATCAGATGGTTTTGAAGATATTGTATCTACGGTTGCAGTTGTTGCAGTATCTGCAGGAGTTTTCTCCTTATTACATGAGGTTAAAAACAAAGCTGCTATAGCAGCTGTAGCAAAAATGCTTCTTTTCATAATAGTGTATTTAATTATTGTGTATGTATTAGTATACAAAATAGATGCCTTAAAAAAGGCGGAAAAAATCAATTGATTTTTTCCGCCCTGAACCCAAAATTAATAAACTATGAAAAAACTACTTGGGTTCTAATATACTAATGGGAATAATACATTCTTCTAATGATATTCCTCCGTGTTGATATGTTTCTTTATAATAGTTGACAAAGTGGTTGTAATTCTTTGGATAAGCCAGGAAGATATTGTTTTTTGCAAAGATATACTTAGAGCTCAGGTTTCCTTTGGGTAAAAATAATTTCTCAGGATTGGTAATAGCCCATACATCCCGGTCATCATAAGTTAAACTTTTACCTGTTTTATAACGGATATTAGTGGAAGTTTCTCTGTCACCTACTACTTTGCTTGGCTTTTTCACATATACCGTTCCATGATCAGTAGTAATCACCAATTTATAACCATTTTCAGCAGCAAGTTTAATGATCTTTAAGATGGATGAATTTTCAAACCAGTTATAAGTTAAAGATCTAAAAGTTTTATCATCCCGGATCAATTGGTCTACAATATGATTATCTGTTTTGGCGTGAGATAGTATATCAATGAAATTATAAACAATCACTAATAAATCATTATTCTTGTGTTGATTAAAATCATCATAGATCTTTCTCTCGAAATCTGCATTCAATACTTTTAAGTATTTCATTGATTTGGAACCGAGGCCAATTCTTTTCATCTGATCCTCAAGAAAATCACGTTCAAATTCGTTTTTATTTCCGTCTTCATTATCGTTAAACCATTTATCTGGGAAACGTTTTTCTATTTCAGATGGTAATAAGCCTGCAAAGAATGAATTTCTTGCATACTGAGTAGCTGTTGGAAGAATACTGTAATAATAATCTTCAGACACTTTATTATAATACTTTGTAAATAGAGGCTCAACTACTTTCCATTGATCATATCTTAGATTGTCTATCATAAGAAGAAGAACCTTATTTTTTTCTACCTCAGGTTTTACTTTATCTTTGAAAAGGGTATGGCTCATAGATGGTTTATCGCTTCCGCTTAACCACTCTTCGTAATTATTTTCAATAAACTTTGCAAACTGAATGTTGGCTTCTTCTTTCTGAGATTGTAGAAGATCTGCAAATTCGTTATCAGTTACCTTATCAAATTTAATTTCCCAGTTTAGAATTTTCTTATAATATTCCGCCCATTCCTGATAAGATTTTAAATAAGAAAGTTCCATAGAAAGATTTCTGAATTCCTGCTGGTATTGCAAAATGGTTTTTTGTTCAACCAGATTATCTTCCTGAAGATTTTTTTTCAATGATAAAAGAATCTGATTCGGATTAACGGGCTTCAGTATATAGTCGGCAATCTGTGAACCTATTGCTTCCTCCATAATATGCTCTTCCTCACTTTTAGTAACCATTACTATCTTTAAGGAATTGTCTTTTTCTTTGATCATAGGAATTGCTTCCAAACCTGAAATCCCGGGCATATTTTCATCGATCAGTGTCAATGCAAATTTCTCAGAATCGATAAGCTCCAGTGCTTCATTCACATTATTAACAGGAGTTACCTGGTAGCCTTTTTTTTCTAAAAATACGATATGAGGTTTGAGTAAATCTATTTCATCATCTATCCATAATATTTTTTCGGACATAATATATATTTTTTACATGGTTATAGTATCAAAAGTGCGACCAACTCATTATAAAATCTGTCAAAATGAACAGATAAAAAGTTAAATTATAGTTAAATGGAACTCCCTCTACTACTTATCTTGAGGATTACATCTAGCGGCCGGTTTTTAAATACTCCAGGGCTCTTTCCAAAACCTCATCCTTTCCTGCTTTTATTCCTTTTAAAGTTGGTCTGACAATGATGTCAGGAATAATTCCGATTCTCTGTGTTTCCCTTTGATCAGGATAATAAGCACCAAGGCCGCTAAAGCTGGTTTCCAGGCCTGCAATTTTAAACCGGATAACATCTCCGTTGGCTCCGGAAGTATGACTTCCGATGATTTTTGCTTTAGGATGCTGTTTGAACATCATGGTTGTTGTTTCAGCTTGGCTTTGGGTGTTTTCATCTACCAAAACTACTACATTTCCTTTATAGTATTGATCATTATTTCTTCCCGATGCTGTTTTTTCTGATATAAAATAATCCCGGATAGGTCGTTTCCGGAAAAGTAAATTCATAATATAAACTTGTTTTCGGTAGAATTAATAGACTTAAAGGTCTTATTGTTTGTTTGGGATAATTTCTAAGATCAAAAATAATAGATTCGGTAGTTTTTAAATTTTGGTACATTTCATCCAGATCTTCTCTTTCAATAATTCCCATATTGACAATTCCAATCTTTTTTTCCTCATCATAAAATTGCCATTTCCGGGAAGCAATTTTCTTTTCATATACGATATCCTTTAATAGATACGTTTTTGCTTTAAGTGCAATATTTTGTCCTTCTCTTTCTACTTTGACTTCGACACTGTCTGAATTGGATAATAGAAAAAGATTTTTTACTTTTTTAATTTTCCCCCAGGTATTTGAGGCCGGAATATATTTTGAAAAGCTGTTAACCATTTGAGAGATCGTTTTACCGTCAATATCATAAATAATATCTCCCGGCTTTAAGACAGATTCCTCATTATATTGATTAGAATTGATTTTAGTGACAATAAGTTTCCCTTCTGCGTAAGAGTATTCAACAGGGATTCTCCTTCGTCCATATTGGTTGATACTAATGAGTGGTGAAAATAAAAAAGCATGAGAATCATCAGTCTTTGTTACCAACTCTGCCAATGTTAAATGATAATTGACATCGTTGTCTATCACCAGGAATTTAGGAATCATTTCTGTTAATACATCATCCCAGTTCTGATTTGTTTCATATTTATAAGGAAAGAAATATTCCACAAAATTCCAATATCTGAAAAGCTCCAGGAGTGCAATCTTTTTAGAAATGAATTTGGAACCCGTTGAATCATCATTGCGGAAAAATATTTTTCGGCCCCCTTTCCCAAAATAATAAGGGGTACCTACATATCTGTTTTCTTCAATAAATTGTAACCTGTTGGTGATACTTTCAATAAATATATTGTTGTCATTTATCCAGTCCAGATTAAAATTTTTACGAAAATAGACCTTGGTGTTGGTCAGTTTACAGGAATTGCACTTTTCAACAGCACCAAGGCTATCAAGCCATTGAGTATACAAGATATTCAGTTGGCTTTTATCTTGAATGCCGTCTAGCTCATCTATCTTTTGGAGCAATTGCTGATCCCAATTGAATGTGCCGTCAGCAACATGAGGGTGATAGTATTTTAAGAAACCCCATATTTTACATAGAGATTCCAGTTTTTGAACTTCAGAAATGGTTTGAGCGGAAAAGATATTTATACTGATAAACAGTAGTACAACAATTGAAAACGCCCTCATAAATTATTCGTCAATTATAATTTCAAAGATAAAGATCTCTGCATTATGGTGGGTTATTCTTGAAAGCAAAACCTAAGATTAAATTTCCCTAACTTTGTTAGCTTAATACTTCAGTTTTTCAAATGCAGAATAAGCTAAAAATTATCAACGATCCTGTTCATGGATTTATTAAAATCCCACATGAAATCTTATTTGATGTTATTGAGCATCCTTATTTTCAGAGGTTGAGGAGAATTTCACAGACAGGACTTCTTAATCTTATTTTTCCGGGAGCAACCCACACCAGATTTCATCATGCTATTGGAGCGATGCATCTTATGTTTACTGCTCTTGAAACTTTAAAGCAAAAGGGCGTAAAAATATCTGATGAAGAAGAAAAAGGAGCTATGTTAGCTATTTTGATGCATGATATAGGACATGGGCCATTTTCTCACGCATTGGAAAGCATGCTGATGGATGACTGGCATCATGAAAACCTTTCATTATTATTAATGAACAGGCTTAATGAAAAGTTTGAGGGTCAGCTTACGGTAGCAATTGAAATGTTTCAGGGTAAATATCACAGGAAGTTTTTTAATCAGCTGATTTCATCTCAGTTGGATGTTGACCGTCTGGATTATTTAAAAAGAGATAGCTTTTTCACGGGAGTATCTGAAGGAAACATCAATACACAAAGGATCATTTCTATGATGAATGTTTGTGAAGAGGGAGAATTGGTGATTGATGCAAAAGGAATTTATTCTATTGAAAACTTTTTGACTGCCAGAATGTTTATGTATTGGCAGGTTTATTATCACAAAACATCAGCATTAGCAGAATTTATTTTGGTGAAAATTCTGGAAAGGGCCAAATATCTGGTTTCCCAGGGAATCGATTTGCCTGCCACTGAAAATCTGAAATACTTTTTATATAGAGGAAAAAGTGCCGCAACCAATGAAGATATTGAAAGGTTTACCCAGCTTGATGATAATGACGTAATCCAGGCGATGAAGCTATGGCAGAATTCCGATGACTTTATATTGTCTTACTGGTGCAAAAGTGTGATTAAAAGAGATCTTCCTAAAACCATTATTTCATCACATCCATTTGATAAAGAATTTGTTGAGGAAAAAATAAAAAATACGAACGAGTTTTTTGGAATTGATAATGGGGAAGAATTAGTTCACGAAATTAAGAGAAAACTTTTGCCATACAATACCAAAATGCAACCCATCTATTTGTTACAGAAAAATGGTGAGAAAATAAGACTCGATGAGTCTGAAGACCAGCTTTTATCGGGATTGATCGTTAATAAGACGACACGATATATTTTAACATTTCCAAGAGATTTTTCCAAAATAAATTCTTAAAGAATATTAAAATTATCCATCCGAAACTAAAAAATGTTTACGAATTATAGAATTTCTTATCTTTGCAGAATATGGAATTTACAGCTTCGCAAATTGCAAGTTTTATTGACGGGAAAATAATAGGTGACGAAAATGCACTTATTAATGGCGTTTCACCAATTGAAAATGGAGAATCGGGACATCTTTCTTTTATAGCTCAGGACCGGTTTTCTCATTATTTGGATACTTCCAAGTGTTCAGTAATTATTGCTTCAGAAAAACTTCTTGTAAAAGATAGTTATACTCCTACTATTATTGCCGTAAAAGATGCATATCTGTCCTTTCAGGTTCTTATGAATCTGTATCAGGAAATGCAGGGAAAAAAAGAAGGAATCGAAGACGGAGCATCTATTCACGATACCGCTGTAATAGCAGATAAAGTATATATTGGAGCATTTACCTATGTTTCAGAAAAAGCTAAAATCGGAGAGGGGACACAAATCTATCCACAAGTATACATCGGAAAAGGTGTTAAAATTGGAAAGAACTGCAAAATAGATAGCGGAGCAAGGATCTATGATTATTGTGTTATTGGGGATAATTGTGTTATCCATTCCAATACGGTAGTAGGGGGAGATGGATTTGGTTTTCAGCCAACAGCAGAAGGATTTAAAAAAATTCCACAACTTGGGAACGTTATTATTGAAGATGATGTGGAAATTGGTTCAAACTGTAGTATAGACAGGGCTACCATTGGATCTACCATTATTGGAAAAGGAACAAAAATAGATAACCTGATTCAGATTGCGCATAACGTTAAGATTGGTCAGAATAATGTAATTGCAGCCCAGGCCGGAATTGCAGGCTCTACAACGATCGGAGACTGGAATCAGATTGGAGGACAGGTAGGTGTAGTTGGTCATATTAAGATCGGCAATCAGGTGAAAATTCAGGCTCAGAGTGGAGTGAACTCCAGTGTAGGTGATAAAGAAACTTTATATGGTTCACCTGCAATCAGTTATAATGACTATTTGAGAAATTATGTTCATTTCAGGAATTTTACTGAAATCGTAGGAAGAATAAATAATCTTGAGAATACCTCAAAAGATAATACTAATGAGTGATATGCAAAAAACACTTCAGCAAGAGGTAACTCTTTCTGGAATTGGCCTTCATACTGGTAAAGAAGTAAAACTTACCATTAAACCTGCTAAAGAAAATACAGGTTTTGTTTTTGTAAGAACCGATTTAGAGGGGCACCCTCAGGTTGAAGCAGATGTTAACTATGTTGTAGCAACAGAAAGAGGGACAACCTTAGAAAAGCTAGGCGTTAAAATTAACACATGCGAGCATCTTCTTGCAGCTTTAGTAGGCTGCGATGTCGATAACGCTATATTGGAGATGGATGCTTCAGAACCTCCTATTATGGATGGATCTTCAAAGTTTTTTGTTGAAGCTATCGAAAGTGTAGGGGTAGTTGAGCAGGCCATTGCCCGAGAATACCTTGTGGTAAAAGAAGTTCTTAGCTATACAGACCCTGCAACGGGTTCTGAGATTACCATTATTCCATCAGATAACTACGAAATTACAACGATGGTAGATTTTGGAACTAAAGTATTAGGTACCCAAAATGCTACACTTAAAAATATCTCTGAGTTTAAAGAGGAAATTTCATCAGCAAGAACATTCAGCTTCTTACATGAACTGGAAATGCTTTTAGATCATGGTCTTATTAAAGGAGGTGATATTTCTAATGCAATTGTTTACGTTGATAAGGATTTAACTCCGGATACCACAGAAAAACTTAAAAAAGCATTTGGTAAAGACAATGTTTCTATCAGACCAAATGGTATTCTTGATAACCTTACTTTAAATTATCCTAATGAGGCAGCAAGACATAAGTTACTTGATGTAATTGGTGATCTGGCTTTAGCTGGTGTTAAAATAAAAGGTAAAGTTATCGCAAATAAACCAGGACATTTCGTGAATACTCAATTTGCAAAAAAACTGAATCGTCAGTGGAAACTGCAAAAAAAGAAAAATGTGCCTGATTTTGATCTTACAAAAGAACCGGTTTTTGATATTAACGGAATCATGAAACTGATGCCTCACAGACCTCCGTTCTTATTGATCGATAAGGTTCTGGAGCTTTCGGATTCTCACGTAGTAGGTTTGAAAAACGTTACAATGAATGAACCATTCTTTGTTGGGCATTTTCCAAAAGAACCTGTAATGCCGGGGGTTTTGCAAGTAGAAGCTTTAGCTCAAACCGGAGGAATTTTGGTTCTTGCAAGTGTTCCGGATCCTGAAAACTATTCTACTTATTTCATCAAAATGGATAAAGTAAAATTCAAAAGAAAAGTAGTTCCGGGAGATACGATGATTTTCAAAATTGAATTGATAGAGCCGATTAGAAGAGGTATCGTTCATATGCAGGGATACGGATATGTAGGAGATACAGTGGCTGTAGAAGCCGAATTAATGGCTCAAGTTGCAAAAAATAAAGTTGACTAAATGGTTCATCAATTAGCTGCCGTAGATAAACGTGCAAAAATCAGCAAGAACGTAATCGTAGAACCTTTTACTACTATTGCAGGGGACGTGGAAATTGGAGAAGGAAGCTGGATAGGTCCCAATGTTACCATTATGGATGGAGCTAGAATAGGGAAGAATTGCAGGATTTTTCCGGGAACTGTAATTTCTGCGATTCCGCAGGATTTAAAGTTTGATGGTGAAGATACTCAGGTAATTATCGGTGACGAGACTACAATCAGAGAGTGTGTTACCGTAAACAGGGGTACTAAAGCGCTAGGCTATACCAAAATAGGTAAAAACTGTCTGATTATGGCTACTTCTCATATTGCACACGATTGTGTAATTGGAGATCATGTTATCATAGTAAACGGTTGCGGTATTGCCGGTCACGTAGAAATAGGTGACTATACGGTAATGGGAGGACTAAGTGCTGTTCATCAGTTTGGGAAAATAGGAAAACATGTAATGATCTCTGGGGGTACATTGGTAAGAAAAGATATTCCTCCTTACGTAAAAGTTGCGAGAGAACCGATGTCTTATGCAGGGATTAATTCAGTAGGTTTAAGAAGAAGAGGATTCACAAATGAGAAAATTTTTGAGATCCAAAAGATCTACAGAGCTATTTTCCAGATGAAGATGAATGTGTCTCAGGCAATTAGTCATATTGAAAAAGAAATGCTACCAACGGCTGAAAGAGATGAAATCCTTCAGTTTATACAAAACTCTCCAAGAGGTATCGTAAAAGGTTATGGTACTGGAAAAGAGTAACTCATTTTAAAATAAAAAGATAATATAAAAAATTAATGGCAACAAGTAACGATATCAGAAAGGGACTTTGCATTGAATATAGCAATGATATTTTCAAGGTAATTGAATTTCTTCACGTAAAACCAGGAAAAGGACCTGCTTTTGTTAGAACCAAATTAAAATCTGTAACTAATGGAAAAGTAATTGATAATACTTTTTCAGCGGGACATAAAATAGATGAAGTAAAAGTAATTACAAGAAAATTCCAGTATCTTTATGATGATGAGAATGGATTCCACTTCATGAACAATGACGACTTTTCCCAGTTGTATATCAATAAGGAAATGATTGAAAACGCTCAGTTTATGAAGGCTGGTGAAGAAGTTACAATCATCCTGAAAGAAGCTGATGAAACTCCTCTTTCCGCTGAACTTCCACAATCTGTATTTTTAGATGTAATTGAAGCAGATCCGGGAGTAAAAGGGAATACTGCTACGAATGCTCTTAAGAATGCAATCGTTGAAACAGGAGCAAGAGTAATGGTTCCACTGTTTATTGAGCCGGGAGACAAAATCAAAGTAAATACTGAAGACGGTACTTATTTAGAAAGAGTAAAATAACAATATAATCTACATAAATTCGGTCTGCACCTGCAGTCCGAATTTTATTTTATAATAAGATTAATGTATGAGATTCCATTCTCCACAAAAGCTTAAAACAATAGCTGATTTAATTGGGGCAAGATTTATTGGCTCCGAAGATTTTGAAGTGTTGGGAACCAATGAGATCCATAGGGTAACCCCCGGGGATATTGTATTTGTTAACCACCCGAAATATTATGACAAAGCACTGAATTCGGCAGCAACGGTCATTCTTATCGATAAAGAGGTAGAGTGCCCGGAAGGAAAAGCTCTTCTTGTTTCTGAAGATCCGTTCAGGGATTTTAATTTTATCAATACTCATTTTACAAGAATATACAATTTTACAGAAGAATTACATGATGTTGAAATTGGAGAAGGAACCAGAATTCATCCTTCTGCAGTGATTGGCAATAATGTGAAGATAGGGAAGAATACCCACATATTCCCCAATGTTGTGATTGGTGACAGGACCGTGATCGGTGATAATGTTATTATTCAATCCGGAACGGTATTGGGAGGTGATGCATTTTATTACAGAAAGCTGAATGGTAATTTTGATCGTCTTGTTTCAGTAGGAAATGTTATTATTGAAAACAACGTTGAAATTGGTAATAATTGTACTATAGACAGAGGTGTTACGGATTCTACCATAATAGGAGAAGGTTCTGTATTAGACAATCTGATTCAGATAGGTCATGATACCATAATTGGTAAAAGATGTTTGATTGCTTCTCAGGTAGGAATAGCAGGATGTTGTATTGTTGAAGATGAGGTCACCATGTGGGGGCAGGTTGGAGTTGCATCAGGAATCAGACTGGAGAAAGGAACCATCCTTCTGGCCAAGGTGGGAGTGAACAGAGACCTGACTAAAGGAACCTATTTTGGAATGATTGCAGAAGAATTTCGTGAGTATTTGAAGAAAGAGGTAAAGCTGAGAAATCTCAAATAAACAATTCTTTTGGATTAGTCTAAAATCAAAGAAATTTAAGTAAATTTGTGAGCATTAATAAAATAGTAAATAAATTAAAAACAACAATAAAATGTCAATTTTAGTAAACAAAGATTCTAAAGTAATTGTACAAGGATTTACAGGAAACGAAGGTACTTTCCATGCTGGTCAGATGATTGAATACGGAACCAACGTAGTAGGTGGGGTTACTCCGGGAAAGGGAGGAAGCGAACACTTAGGAAAGCCTGTATTTAATACGGTTGCTGATGCTGTTCAAAAAGCTGGAGCTAACGTAAGTATTATTTTCGTACCACCTGCATTTGCTGCTGATGCTATTATGGAAGCTGCTGAAGCTGGAATTAAAGTTATCGTATGTATTACTGAAGGAATTCCTGTAGCGGATATGGTAAAAGTAAAATCTTACATCGCAGACAGAGACTGTAGATTGATCGGTCCGAACTGCCCTGGGATTATTACTTCAGAAGAAGCTAAAATTGGTATTATGCCAGGTTTCGTTTTCAAGAAAGGTAAAGTAGGTATCGTTTCTAAATCTGGTACTCTTACTTACGAAGCTGCTGACCAGGTTGTAAGAGCTGGTTTTGGTATTTCAACAGCTATCGGTATTGGTGGAGATCCAATTATTGGAACTACGACAAGAGAAGCGTTGGAGTTGTTTATCAATGACCCTGAAACAGAAGCAGTAGTGATGATTGGTGAAATTGGTGGTGGACTTGAAGCTGAAGCTGCAAGATGGTACAAAGCAAGTGGTTCTACTAAACCTGTAGTAGGTTTTATTGCAGGACAAACGGCACCTAAAGGAAGAACAATGGGACATGCTGGTGCTATTGTAGGTGGAGCTGAAGATACTGCTCAGGCTAAAATGGAAATCATGAGAGAAAATGGAATTAACGTTGTAGATTCTCCTGCTGACATTGGCGTTACTGTAGCTAAAGTGCTAGGATAAACCATAAAACAAAACAATATGAAAAAACTTTTATTAGCCTCTGCCCTGGCTTTCTCTACCTTGTCTTTTGCTCAGATTAATTTCAGCGGGACAAGATTCGGTATCACGGCAGGAGGAAACTATTCCCGGGTGCAAAATGCGCACAACCCTTCCGGTCCCCGATACGCAGTACAGGCAGGAGCCTTAGCTTTGATTCCTGTTGGAAAGGGAAACCAATTCTATATCCAACCTGAAGTTTTGTACTACGGTGCAGGGGAAACAGGAAAAGATAAAGATGTTAAAGGAAGAGACGGATATGATGCGGTATATGCCAATAATTATCTAAGTGTACCTATCTATTTCAAAGGATATTTTTCAGAGGCAGAATCTGAATTTTTTGGAATGATAGGCCCTCGATTTAATTTTTTGCTAAATCAAAATGTTAAAAATGTTCCTGTAAGCAGACCATACTATGATCCGGATGTAACAGATCCAAAAAATCCGGGAGTAAGTGGCAAAGCAAACAGTTTTAATTTTGGACTGGGTGTAGGAGTAGGATATAGCTATAAGAGACAACTCGAACTAGCTTTAAAATACGATTTTGGATTTTCAAATACCTATCCTGATCTGGGAAAAGAACCTGGCGGAACTAGCAAAAGTAAGTCTGAACAAGTTCTTAGTGTAAGCTTAAGTTACATATTCAACTAAGACAACACTTAAAATAAAAAAATAACCCCGGAACCATTTTCCGGGGTTATTTTTTTGACTATATAGAATTAATTTCTAATCCATTTCCAAAGCTCCTTAAGGGTTGCTTTATTTCCATACATTAAAATACCGACTCTATAGATTTTACCGGCTAAAAAGATCATAAAAAATGTTGTCACTACTAACAGTGTTATTGACAGTGCGATTTGCCATGCAGGAACTCCAAAAGGAATCCTGGCAATCATAGCGACAGGAGACGTGAAAGGAATCATGGATAGCCAGAATCCCAACGGACCGTCAGGGTTATTCATTAATGAAAAGCTGCCATACATCCCCAAAGTTAATGGCAATATAGCAAATAAGGTAAACTGCTGTGTTTCTGTCTCATTGTCCACGGCAGAACCAATGGCAGCGTATACAGAGCTGTAAAAGATATATCCAAGAAGGAAGAAAACAATAAATACAAAAATAATCAAAGGGAAATTAAGTTCAAGCAGACTATGGGAAACCTGTGTAGCGATTTGTGTTACGTCCAGTTTACTTGCCATTCCTTCGCTTCCTCCGGGAATGTTTTTCTGAATAGATGAAAAGCCGGTATTCAATACCAGGGCTCCGATAACGGACATGGTAATCCAGATAATAAACTGAGTTAAAGCTACCATCGTTACTCCCAAAATTTTCCCCATCATAAGCTCAAACGGCTTTACGGAAGAAATAATGATTTCCACCACTCTGTTATTCTTTTCCTCAAGTACACTTCTCATTACCCGTACTCCATAGATAATAATGAACATGAAAGTTACGTACATCAAAACCATACTTAGTCCGGATTTTACCCCGAAAGTAAGGTCAGAATCCTCCTTATTATCTTCAGAAACATTAATCGTTTTTAAAGAGAAGCTTTTATCAAGATTATTGAGCTGGGTTTCCGCAATACCCAATTCTTTGATTTTTTCCTTTTTAATGACATTTGAAATATCTGAAACGATACGTTGCTTAGTATCAAAACCTATTTTGCTGTTGATGACAAGCCTTGTGTTTTTTTCAAGATCATCAAAATTATGATTATTCAGTTCAGGTAGAATAAGGATTCCATCCAAAGATTCATTTCCTTTTAATGTACTGATTTTCGATTTTTCTTCTGCAGCAGGAACAAAAATATAATTGAGTTTGGAATCTGATGGTAGCTGATCCTTGAATAAGCCACTTCGGTCTACTACTTCAATGACGTTATGTGATTCATTGGCTTTAAACATCAGGCCAATAATTGCTCCAAAAGCAATGATCATAAGAGGAGCAAGTAAAGTTAATATAATGAAGGATTTCTTCTTGACCTGTGTAAGGAATTCCCTTTTGGTTATTAAAAAAATATTATTCATAAAATTAAGAATGATGGCCTACAGCGTTAATAAATACTTCATTCATGCTCGGAATTCTTTCGTCAAATGATCTGACTTTTCCCACATGTACCAAATCTAAAAGGATGTTGTTCTGATCACTTTCGTTTTTCAGATCAAAAGAAACAAGATCATTTTCATTTGAGAAATTAAACACCTCATATTTCTGTTTGAATGTCTCAAAATTTGAATCATTTACAGCCGAAAGGGTAATACCGAAGATGTTCTTTTTGAATTTTTCCCTAACGTCGAAAACTCTGCCATCCAAAACTTTTTTTGAATTGTCGATTAGTGCTACATAGTCGCACATCTCTTCTACACTTTCCATTCTGTGGGTTGAAAGAATGATGGTGGTTCCGTTATTTTTAAGATCAATAATCTGATCTTTTATTAAATTTGCATTTACGGGGTCGAAACCTGAAAAGGGCTCATCGAGAATAAGTAAATGTGGTCTGTGCAATACCGTAACCACAAACTGGATTTTTTGTGCCATCCCTTTCGAAAGCTCGGAAAGCTTTTTCTTCCACCACTGATCAATATTAAGTTTTTCAAACCATTTCTTTGCTTCACTGAGAGCATCATTTTTGCTCATTCCTTTTAGTTCTGCGAAGTAAAGAATCTGATCTCCTACACTCATATTTTTATACAAACCTCTTTCTTCAGGCATGTAACCGATATTTTTGATGTGATCGGGATTTAACTTCTCTCCATTGATGAATATAGTTCCGGAGTCTGCCTGGGTAATTTGATTGATGATACGGATAAATGATGTTTTTCCCGCTCCATTTGGGCCTAAAAGACCATAGATGCTCCCTTTTGGGACATGTATGCTAAAATCATCCAATGCGGTTTTTTTTCCGGCATTGTAGGTTTTAGTAATATGTTCAGCTTTTAGCATTAAATTGTTTTTTTACTATTAGTATAAAAATGTCCCGAAAGTTACGGAATAATTAAAAGGACTACTAACGTAAAAGAAAAAATCCTGATGATTATCAGGATTTAATTTATTGTTTTACGATCTGGGTAACTTTTTGAGTGTTGTCACTTAAAATGTAACGGATCAAATATTTACCGGGTTTTAATTTTTCAATATTAATTTCTCCCGAATTCATATTAACCGCATAAGTAGCAACCTGTGTACCAAGAATAGAATAGAATGTAACATTTTTAACCTTTAAAGAAGGGTCTTTTGCTCGAATAATTAGGAAATCTTTCGCAGGATTAGGGTAAGCAATAAAAACTCCATCATCAGATTTTTGTGAGATGGAACCAGGCTCCCTGAGTTGTGCATTTAGATTGCTGGAAAATCCAACAAAAGTGCCTGCGAAAAGAAATAAAAGTAAAAGTTTTTTCATCAAAATATAATTTCTCAAGTATTTATAAAACAAAAATATAAAAAATCTACCACTCTCCAACATATTTTTTCATTTAACTTGTAGTAAATTTGCATAAACTTATTCAAAAAGTATTCCAAAATGATACATTCAAGAAACAGAAGGCTACGAGTAAATGAATCAATGAGAAGTTTGGTAAGGGAAAATATACTTACAACTCATGATTTCGTAATGCCTATCTTCGTAATGGAGGGTGAAAACAAGCAGGAACCAATTGCATCAATGCCGGGAATATTCAGGCGGAGTATCGATCTTACAGTTAAAGAGTGTAAAGAACTGTTTTCTTTGGGGGTAAAATCTGTCAACCTGTATATGAAGGTGTCAGATCATTTAAAAGATAATACGGGAAAAGAAGCTTGGAACAAAAACGGATTAATGCAGAACACCATTAAAGCCATAAAAGATGCTCTTCCCGAAATGATCGTTATGCCTGATGTAGCGCTGGATCCTTATTCTATTTATGGACATGACGGAATAATCGAAAACGGAAAAATTGTAAATGATGCAACTGTAGATGCACTGGCAAGAATGTCTGTATCTCATGCAGAAGCCGGGGCAGACATTGTCGCACCAAGTGATATGATGGATGGCAGAGTATTAGGGATTCGTGAAGCCTTAGAAGAAAGTGGATTTACAGATGTAGGAATTTTAAGTTATTCCGCAAAATACGCAAGTTCTTTTTATGGACCTTTCAGAAGTGCTCTGGATAGTGCTCCAAAAGATAATATGGAAATTCCAAAAGATAAAAAGACTTATCAGATGGATTTTCATAATTCCAGGGAAGCTTTAAATGAAGTATTTAAAGATATTGATGAAGGAGCGGATATCATTATGATTAAACCGGGGCTTCCTTATCTTGATATTGTTTCTAAAGTTCGTGAAGCAATTGATCTTCCGATTGCTGTGTACAATGTAAGTGGAGAATATGCAATGGTAAAAGCGGCTGCCCAAAACGGCTGGCTAGATAATGATAAAACGATCATTGAGAGCTTAACATGTTTTAAAAGAGCTGGTGCAGATATGATCTTCACTTATTTTGCAAAGGAAGCAGCAATGCTTTTAAATAAATAGTTTTAAAACAGATAAATAAAAAACACCTCTATATAGAGGTGTTTTTTATTTATCCGAAACAGGCATTGTAATGAGGTTTTCCCGGAACTATAGGGTCTTTACCTCCATTGTCATAAACGCAGATATTACTTGGGCATAAAAACCAACCTGATGGGCAGTTGCCATTTGCATCGGGTGGTCTTATATTTCCACCGTTGATGGTTTTTAGATTTTTTTTCGTTAATTTTTTCATGATAATATTTATTTTTTTAGATAAACTAAATATAGTTAAAATTTATCACATTATATTGAAATCTTTACCTTTTGTAAATTTAGCAGCAAAGGGAGCCTGGTTACCTATATATTTTAGAACAAAATGTTTCTTAGTATCCGTATCTAACTTTGATTCCACTTCAACGTCCTGCGTTTGAAAGCTTACATCAAGAACAGTTGAAGATTCTTTTTCTAAATAAATCTCAACGCTTTCGGCATAAAATAAAGAAGTACTCAAATAATTAAACTTGATATTTTTTCTGTACGTCTTTGTTTTATCCTGGGTAAATGCTGAATAGTTTTTTAAGATTTCAATTCCCGGAGAATCAATGTTGGTGATTCTTGATTTTGTTACTCCATTGACACGGACAGAAAAGTTTTTAGCATTTTTTATATTTCCGTTAACTCCGATATTAAAAAGAGAAGGCAGCGAAAGGCCGTATTCGATCATGCTGTCTTTTGTAAATTCAAAATCAGGAATCAGAGCAGGATGTTTCGGAGCATTAATCAACTGGTTTTTTATTGTAGTCAGATTCTCTCCTGAAAAGAGATACCCAATAAGATTATTGCTGGTTGTTCTCCAGTTTCTGCCATTCCATTCAAAAATTTCACAAAGTAAGGTGTCTGTGGATGAATGGGGAAGGAGATCCATATCCTGCCATTTAAAAACTTCCTTAGCATAAGGTCTACGGTCAACCAGGTTGATTCCTAAATCTAATGCAAGGAGTTCTGTTAATTCTTTGTTATTTTCCATTAAAATTAATTTGCTGTTGGTGCAGTAAATGTATCAAATTCGTTAGAATATCTGATGCCTGGATTTACAGCCAGCCTTTTTTACCATATACATAAGTGTCATCAAACTGTTTGTCACTCATAAACAGGTACAATATACCTTCAATGAAAGGAATGATAGAAGCTGCCCCAAAAGTAACAAGGTTTAAAATAATCTGAATAATACCTTCTTTAGTATAGCCAAGATAAAATTTATTCAGGGCAAGCCATCCTACAAGTATACCTAGTATTGCAGCAGGGATCTTTTTTTCAGAGCGATATGGTACATGGGCCTGCTGATCCCGGGTATTTTCTGTTTTTGTATAACCGTAATTTTCCATTTTAGTATTTTTTATGATAAAGTGAATTGTTTTTAACATAAGTCGAAGAAAAATATGAGTAGTTACAAAATCATAACTTAAAACAAATTTATATCTTTGCGACTATGATTTTACGAGGAGAAAACTTAATCAAAGAATACGGTCCAAAAAAAGTTGTAAAAGGCGTTTCTGTACAAGTCCAGCAGGGAGAAATTGTTGGTTTGCTAGGTCCTAACGGAGCAGGTAAAACCACTTCATTTTATATGATCGTGGGATTGGTTAAGCCGACATCCGGTAAAATTTTCCTGGATAAACAGGAAATAACAACTGATGCGATGTATCGCAGAGCACAAAAAGGAATTGGTTATCTTGCTCAGGAGGCCTCTGTCTTCAGAAAACTTTCTGTTGAGGAAAATATTATGGGAGTTTTACAGCTTACCAATCTCTCCAAGCGTGAACAGCAAATCAAATGTGATGAGCTGATCGAAGAATTTTCATTGCAGCATGTTCGTAAAAACAGAGGAGATCTTCTTTCCGGAGGAGAAAGACGTAGGACTGAAATTGCGCGCTGTCTTGCTACCAGCCCGAACTTTATCCTTCTGGATGAACCTTTTGCAGGGGTAGACCCCATTGCAGTAGAAGATATACAGAAAATTGTAAGAAGTCTTGTCGATAAAAATATCGGAATTTTAATCACCGACCACAATGTTCAGCAGACTCTCGCTATTACTAATAAAACATACATCATGTTTGAAGGTAGGATCCTGAAAGAAGGTCTTCCGGAGGACCTGGCAAATGATCCGCAAGTAAGGGAAGCTTATCTGGGTGAAAATTTTGTGTATCAGAGTATCCTGGATAAGCCTAAAAAGAAGAAATACGCATACAATATCTGGGCAGGGAATTTTGATTCGAAATCACAGCTTCAAAGTTTTGTTGATAATCAGTTTTCAGAATTTGATGATTTAAGGTTGATGTATGGATTTGAGGATATTAGTTTTGCATCGTTGGCAAATTCAGAGATAGAACACATCTTCAATGATGTGGTTGATAAAAATGCAAATAATTCATTTGTATTCCAGCGCAAAGAAATTACCTCCCAATATTCTCTGGAACAGGCGGAAGCGGAATCAAAAGAAGCAAGTAAACCCGAGCTTCATTACCTTACAACATATCTTTACGAAGGTTAAGTTTTAATTACTGGTATGCTGGCTCGCAAAAATGATATCCCAATTATTAAAAACAAGGTCGGATAAATAATGCTTGTTCATACTATCGATAAATGCCTGATAGGCGATGTCTAAAAATGATTTTAACTGACAGTTATAAGATATAAATATGCAAGATTTACTTTGGCAGTTGATAATCGGACTATCATCCTGTTCAAGGAGGTGAATAAGATCACCAAGCCCTGTCGTACGGGCCTTATCAGAAATAATGATTCCACCATTTTTTCCTCTTTTGGTAATAACAAATCCTTTCTGAGATAAAAACTGAACCACTTTAATAAGGTGATTGCGAAGAATATTCAACTTTTCTGATAATTCGTCCAATGAGCAGGACTGAGCCTTATCTTTTTTATTTAAATAGATTAAAACGCGCAAACTATAATCAGTAAAGTGGTTCAATTTCATTAATTGCTAATTTAAATGAAGGAACTGAGGTCCGAATTCTTCGTAAAAAATATTTTCTCCGGCAATTCCTAACTGCATCAAAGAATTGTACTGCACTTTAATAAATGCTTCGGGACCACAAATATAATACTTTGCATTGTCAATAAGAATTTCTTCTTTCACTTCATGGAGGTTAATTCTTCCTTCATGTATTGCCTGGTCATCTTCTTTATTTTTATTTTCATAAAAGATGTGGGTGGTGAGCCATTCATTATTTTGTTCTAAATAGTCAATATGATCTTTGAAGGAATGAACTGTTTGATCCCGGCAACTATGCAACCATACAACAGGGTTACGATTGTTGTTTTCATTTGTTTCCAGCATACTTAAAAGAGGGGTAACTCCAATCCCTCCACTTATAAGCACTAAAGGATATTCCGATAAAGGATTAATGTGAAAGATTCCTGCAGGTGCGCTCACTTCTATTTCATCTCCTGCTAACTTAGCATGCATGATATGGGATACAATACCATCCGGATTAAATTGATTTTTCTCTTTTTTTACAGATATCCTGTAATATTTAGGAGTGAAGGCCGATGATAGACTATATTGTCTTGGTTGCTCATATCCCAGTGATGGAATATATGTTTTTACAGATATGAATTGACCGGGAAAGTATTCTGCAATTGGCTGCCCATCTTTAGGCTTAAGATAAAAGGATTTAACCTCCATGCTTTCCTCTACGATTTTACTGATGATGAATGTTCTCCAACCTTTCCATCCCCCATTTTTGTTTAGGTTAGAACAATATATTTCGTCTTCGATAGAAATCATTATTTGGGCAAGTTCATGATAGGCTTGCGTCCAAGCTTCCAATAATTCGTCAGTAGCCGCTTTTCCTAAAACTTCTTTTATCGATGAGATCAGATGAAGTCCTACAATATTATATTGTTCCGGTTTTATATTAAGGCTGACGTGCTTATTGCCTATAGATCTTAAAATATTAATTAGTAAAGTTGGATTTTCAATATGTTCAGCATAGGCAAGCACTGCTCCGGCTAGTGCGTGTTGTTGCTTGCCACTTGCCTGATGACTCATGTTAAAAGATTTTTGAGCTCTGGATTATGGTTGAACATTCTGTTGTAAAAATATTGAGTGAGATCTGCACCGTTTGATTTTAAAACCGCAACGGTTGACTTTACTAAGGCTTTTTGTTTATTATTCATCTTGTCGTTTTTTAATGATAAAACAAATGTACTATAAATATTTAATTGTTATATTTTAAATACAACAATTAAAATATGATATTTTACATACCTAGGAGAAAGGGTGGAAATTTTTTAAAGTACATTATTACTCTCCAAGAAAGAATGATAGCTAATTTTTAATATAGAATAAATTTTAAATTGATATTTTTCGTATTTTATATAAAAAGCACTTTTAAATTGTTTTAAAGGCCTGGTTTTTGTATTTAATTGTGTTAAAATGATAAAATAAATCATTAAATTTCATTATTAATAAAAAATACAAATATGTCATTACAAGAAAAATTACAAAAACTAGCCAATGAAAGAAATGAACCTTGTGTAAGTATTTCATTAAATACCCACAGAACATTTCCTGAAAACCAACAAGACGAAATCATTTTAAAAAACCTCATCAAAGAAGCAGAAAACCGTGTTATTGATGAGTACGGAAAAAGACCTGCCGCAGGAGTTTTGGAAAAGCTGGATCATATTGCAGGGAAAATTGACCATCAGTACAATCTGGATAGTTTGCATATTTTTTTGTCGAACGACACAGAAGAAATTATAAAATCTACATGGGCTTCAAGAGGAAATGTAACAGAAGTGGAGGAGAAGTTTGCTGTAAGGCCTCTGATCAAGGCTGCAGTAAGAGCTCAGGAATATCTCATCTTAGTTTTAACGCAAAGCGGTACCAAGCTGTACGAAGCATTAAATGATTCTATTGTCGGGGAAGTCCGAGAGGAAGGGTTTCCATTTCCCCAGAATCCCTTTTATATTACCCATTCAGATGTGAGAAGCGATTCCAAACAGGTAGATAATCAGATCAAAGAATATTTTAACAGGGTTGATAAATCCATTGTTGAAATTTACAAAAAATCAAATTTAAACGTAGTTGTTATTAGTACTGCGGATAATTATAGTAAACTTCTTGAAGTTGCTGACATTCCTAAGATCTATATTGGCCATGATAATAAAAATTATGTATCTGCTGATGAGCATCACATTGTAGAGCAGGCTTATGAAATTATTAAGGCTAAACAAAAAGAAAGTCGTGCATTGGCTATTGAGGAAGTTAAAGAGGCGGTGTCTCATGGAACGGTTCTTACGGATCTTCAGGAAATTTACCAGGCCGCTTTGGACGGAAGGGGTGATCTGCTGATCGTACATCAGGATTATGAACAGCCGGTAAAAATGATTGATGAACGTACATTTGAGTACGTTGACGATTCTAAAGAACAGGGAGTTGTTGATGATATTGTTTCCATGATCGCATGGGAAGTATTTTCGAAGAAAGGACGTGTTCACTTTACCCAGCAGGATGAGCTTTTAGAACTAGGAAAGATCGTTTTGAAAACCCGATATTAAAGAGAAATTTTTATAGCAAAAGAATGAGCCGGCTTTTATGCTGGCTTTTTTTATAGATTGTTTTAAAAAAGCTTTAATTTTACTAAAGATCTTATAATAATGGCGAAACCTTTTAATAGAACAGTTACTTTATTTGGAATATATAAACAGCTTATTCCATTTATAAGGCCTTATCGTTTGATGATTTACGGAACTTTATTCCTGACGTTTTTAGGAGCTCTTGCAGCCCAGGTCAATCCTTTGGTTTTGAAGTATACTGTTGACGAGGTAACCCTACTAACACATCTTCCACATCCTATGTCGGAAGGAATTCATGTGTTGGTAGTGATTTCCATAATATTACTGGGAAAAGAACTGTTGAATATTTTTATCAATTTCGGACAGAAATTCTATGGGGAAAAGATCCGGATCAATGTAAGTTCTGTTCTGGCTCAGTCAGCTATTGATAAAATACTGACGTACCGGGTTGCATATTTTAATGATGAAAACCACGAATCAGGAAAATTGCAGATCAGGATCGATCGTGGGATTGAAAGTCTCACTAAGCTTGTTCAGAATTTTTTCATAGATATTTTGCCTCTCTTTTCCAATGCGATCATTGCTTTGATCATCATGTATATGCAAAATGTATATGTTGGCATGGTATCCACCATAATTGTTCCTATTTATTTTTATATAAGTTCATTACAGGCTAAAAAGCTGGGTGGGGTTCGCAGGCAGCTGAGAAACCAGCGTGAGCAAAAGACTTCGGGCCTTCTGAACCTGATCAATTCGATTATGGTGATTAAAAGTTTTGTCCGTGAAAAATTCGAGGGTAAAAAGCAGTATGATCTTCAGATGCAATTAATGGAGAGCCAGATGTTCACCAGAAAAACAAATTTTATTTATGATGGGCTTAAGACTTTTATAGAACAGTTTGGGGTTGTACTCATCATTTTGCTCACCGTTTATCTTGTTCTGGACCAGCAGATGACAATTGGTGCAATTATGCTTCATATTATGCTCTTCAATAATGTTTCATCCCCGATACGCCAACTTCATCGTATTTATGATGATATGAATGATGCAATGATTTATGCTGAAGGTTACTTTGATATTTTAAATGCTGACGATGAAAAAGAACCAAACGGGACATTTGTAGAAAGGGAAATTAAGGGAACATTTGAACTTAAAAATATAGACTTTACCTATCCAAACGGAACGAAAGCTTTACATGATGTTTCTATGAAAATTGAAAATGGAAAGACAACGGCTTTGGTAGGATTAAGTGGTGCCGGTAAATCCACAATTATCAATCTTTTGTGTAAATTTTACCTTCCGGATTCAGGAGATATTCTACTTGATAATGTCAATTTAAATGATTTTGATAACACATTTTTAAGAAATGATATAGGTCTTGTACTTCAAAGAAATCATATTTTTCAGGGAAGTATAGAAGATAATATCCGGTATGGAAATATGAATGCCAGTTTTGATGAAATCCGGGAAGCTGCAAAAAAAGCATACCTCCATGAACAGATCCAGGATCTACCGGATCAGTATAACCACGATGCTACCCAGCTTTCAGGGGGACAACAACAAAGAATTGCTATTGCGAGATTATTCCTTAAGAATCCGCCAATTATTTTTCTCGATGAGCCTACTGCAAGCCTGGACGCTATTGCAACCGAACAGATCAAAAACTCTTTAGATGCCATTAAAGAAGGAAGAACAGTAATCATTATTTCACATTCTTTGTCTCAGATTCTGGATTCTGATAAAATCTATGTTATGAAAAAGGGAAGAGTGGTTGAAAGTGGAACTCACAATGAACTGGTTCAGGAAAACGGGACTTACCGTGAAATTTTTGAAGCATCTGCCAGAAGTCTGAATCTTGATAAATTGATGAATTCTTTTAAACAGGATTAATATAATAAAAAATGAAACCTGTACAAGAAATACAGGTTTCATTCTATTTGTAAAACTTTTTTAGTTCTTTTGAGGAACCTGATAAGTGCCTACTTCAGCTCCGAAGGCAATATTTATCCTATTGTAGCTGTTGATCGCGATAATAGCCATGGTAAGATCCACCATTTCTGTTTCAGAAAAATGGTTGCTTACTTCCTGGTATAGGTCATCCGCAATTTCTTTTCCGTTCAGTTCGGTAAGTTTTTCCGCCCATAAGAGACCTGCCTTTTCCTTTTCTGTGTAGAATGGGCATTCTCTCCAGGCACTTACCAAAAATATTCGCTGCTCGGTTTCACCCTTTGCCCTTAATTGTTTCGAATGCATATCCAGGCAAAAAGCACAGCCATTCATCTGTGAAACACGAAAATAAAGAAGTTCCAGAAAAGCATTGTCAAGAGATGAGTTTTCTACATGATATCCCATGGTGTGAAGTGCATTTACAGATTTATTTCCCATAGCAAATGCGTTGATTCTTTGTGACATAATTTTGTTTTTTTGATTAATTATGTGACAAATGTAGATTGCAATTAATTCAGATTTTTTTACAAATGATAAAAAATCATTTTTGCGCACGGATCCTGCTTAGTGAAACCTGGGTAATGCCAATATAGTCCGCAAGGTCTCCCAGGCTGATACGCTGGATAAGTTCCGGCTTTTGTTTCAGAAAATTATGATATCTCCTCTTGCCATCATCTTCCAGCATTTCACTTATTCTACCCATCATGTTAACAGGTGCTTTTGAATATAGCTTACTGAAAAGGGTTTCTGCAGAATGGTATTTTTTACATAAGTCGTCGACAACAGATTTGCGAATGGAGTATACTTCCACAGGCTCTAGTGCTACAAACATATATTTGGATGGTTTACCAGTAAGAAATCCGCTCAATTCCGTAAAAAAAGAATTTTCAGCAAAAAAAGTCATGATAAAATCTTTATCCCCATTATCAAAGAACAATTTTACCAGTCCTTTTTGCAGGAAATAAAAATGTTTACAGGTTTCATCAGATTTTAATAAAAAATCTCCTTTTCTGTAATTTTTTAATTCTAACTTTGAAATCAGTTCATCAATGACAGCCTGTTCAGGATTCGAAATCCTTTCAATAGTCTGGATGAAATTGGTGTAGCTCATTAGTAATAATATGTGATTCTTGGATATCTAAATATAGCTAAAATTGTTGGTTTTACTATATCTGGAATTATTGTATAAAAGTTTAGAGTGACCGGATAAAATGAATGACCATTATCTTAAAAAGCTTGACAGGGTAACAGCAATTCTTACTCAACTGCAATCCAAACCTTTGGTAAGGGCTCAGGATCTGGCAGAGAAGTTCGAAGTAAGCATCAGAACGATCTATCGGGATGTAAAAACACTTGAAAATGCGGGGATTCCGATTGTCGGAGAAGCGGGTAGCGGATATTCCTTAATGGACGGATATAAACTTCCTCCTGTCATGTTTACAAAAGAAGAAGTTTTGAGCTTTATTACAGCCGAAAAGCTGATGCAAAAGTTTTCTCACGAGAGTTTGGGCTCTCATTACCGGACGGCTATGGAAAAAGTGCGTTCAGTGCTGAGGCATTCCGATAAAAATTTAATACAGACAGTAGAAAAGCAGGTTGATGTTTTTAATTACCATGCTCAATCAACGGATTCTGTTAAAAATGTGATCCCCCTGATCCTTGAAAGTATTGCAGAAAAAATGCAACTTTCCATAGAATACAGAAGTATGGATTCAAAGGTATCTAACCGGATTGTAGAAGCGGTAGGTTTATTTTTTGAATTTAATTATTGGTACATTATGGCTTTTTGTACGTTAAGACAGGATTTCAGACAATTCAGGGTAGACCGGATTCTTCAGGTTTCCAAAACCAGTATTCCTTTTTCAAAAGAGTATGGTGGAATTAATGATTATAGGAAAAATTCCGGTAATGATGTTACCAAAGTAAAATTGCTGGTAGATAAGAAAATAATGGGGCATCTCGTTAATTCTAAAAGATACTATGGTTTAATAGACGAAACTGAAACCGATGAAGGAGTTGTGATGACCTTTGAAACGGAGTGGATCAAAGAGGGATTTCCAAGATGGCTGATTACATTTGCGGATTACGCTGTAGTTTTGGAACCAGAAACACTCAAAACAAAAATTGGTGAGCTGATCACAAATATTTCTACGAAATTACAATAACCAACTGATTAATTATGAAATTTATATTGATGCGTTCTATGCTGCTCCTGGCTCTTCTTCATTACGGGATTTCTTCCGCCTGCTCAGCATTTTTATTAAAGGGTAATGATTATTGTGTAATCGGATTCAATGAGAATTGGAAAACAATGCCGGGGATGATCGTCGTCAATAAACGTGGGATTGCCAAAAGAAATATAAGCTGGGAAAATCTTACCTCCCGACATCTGAATGCTGAAAAGGAATGGCAATCATTATATGGTTCTATAACCTTTAATCTTCTAGGCTATGATTTCCCTTGTTACGGTGTAAATGAAAAAGGTCTTTTTCTGGTTGAACTTTCTCTGGAGGAAACCACAAAAGTTTTTAATCCCACACAGCCTAATATGTTTTGGGCACAATGGATTCAATACCAGTTGGATAATTATAAATCTGTTCAGGAAGTGATAGATCATTTGAATGGCGGTCCTAATATTGATTGGTGGCCTAGTGCTGGAGGAAGCCACTTCTTCGTTACTGATGCTAAAGGAAATACAGCAACTATAGCTTTGCTAAATGGAAAGTATAAGGTGCTTACAGGAAAGGATATGCCTATGCCTCTTCTATGCAATAATCAGTATAAGAAAGATATTGAACGGGTTCAGAGGTTTGATTTTTTAGGAGGTAATGAAAAATTTGATCTTGGTCAGCAAAATAAATGGGAAGACAGATATAGTAAAGCTTACTATATGCTTTATAGTTATAAGTATGATAAAAAGCCTGTAGAATATGCCTGGAATGTTCTTAATTCTGTATATGCGGGAGAATGGCAGACCGTTATTGATGTCAAGAAGATGAATCTTTATTTCCGGTCCGACCTTAAGAAAGAAGTTAAAACAATTGATATTACTCAACTCGATTTTTCAAAACAGGCCTCTATAAAATATTTGAATATTCATACAGATAAGCTGGGTAAAGTAAATGATGACTTTGAGGTGCTTACTTTAAATAAAAATAATGAGTATGTTGCCAAGGGATTTCCTATAGGATATGATAACAAAGAATTTGGAGCCTCAAGTGCCTTCGCCCAGTTAAAAGAGAACATTATTACTTTCTTTAAAAATATTTTGCCGGGTTAAAAAACAAAAGCTTTCAGAGAATCTGAAAGCTTTTGCATTCACTAAATTTAATAATTTGATAGAAGAAAAATATTTTTAAACAGAATTAAAATCTCTCCCAGAAAAACGGAGGTTCAATTCCTAATGATCTTAGATAGACATAACCTTGTCCACGGTGATGGATTTCATTATCGATGAAATATAGGATATTCTGATATACCGGAAATTCATATTGGCCAAACAGATTGAACGTTTCCTGCATACGCTCTTCAGAAATCTGATTAAAATAATGGTTGATTACTTCTGTTTCTTCGTCCCATTTTTTCAGTATTTCTTCTTTTGTTTTAGGGTTGAATCCCTCTTCGTTATAAGCCTCCATGTTTTTTTCATTGATTCCCTTTAATGCCGGTCCTGCAATGCTGATAAGCTCAACTGCCAGTTTAGCAAATGGTCTCATACCTGCTATAGAAAATTCGAATAATTCTTTTTCAGGAAACGCTTCAATTACTCTTCTTGTCAGATTTCTGTGTCCTTGCCAGTGCTCTAATAATTGGTCTGATGTCATAAACTGTTTTGTTGCTGTTGCTGTAGTTGCCATAATATTTTTGTTTAATTTGTTATTGTTGATACAAAGATAAGAGCAGGTTATGACAACAGTTTGTCAGTAGGATTTGGCACATTGAAAATATTTTTTTCTCCTAAAATATCATTGCGTTTTTTACGTTTAAAAGAGAGATGTACCGGGTATTATTTATAATTTCAGAGAAATGAAGAAGCTAATTTTAGGAATTACAAGTGCTTTGTCACTACTATCGTGTAATAAAATCAGTGATAAAATAGATCAGACTGTACAGGAAACAACCGAAACAGTAAAGCAAAGGACCCAGCAGGCAGTGGAAGAGAGGGTGAAAAAGACCGTGAATGAGTCCATCAAGTCCCTGACAAATTCTGAAGATGTTCAATTTAATCAGGTTTTTCCTGGTTCAGGGAAAGCTGTTGTATCCGATGAAAACGGGAAAAAGTTTGTATTTCCAAATGGCACTACAGGATATATTTTTAAGTATAAAGCAGACAAAAAAGATATCATTCCATTTCTGGAGTCTCAACCTACAACGGATGAAACCCGGTCCGATAAGGCAGCCCGAAGGGTAGACGGACAAAATATAGTAGATAAAATAAGTTTTATTGAAAAGTTCCTGCCTGAAAATACAATTGATAAAAGCATTTTAGAAGATATAAAGAATGACAATGGTATCGAGTATTATAAATTAAAGCGGTTTCCCAATAAAAGTACCATTATTTATAATTCTAAAAACAAGACAGTGTTGCAATATGTTGAGGTAGATAAATAATTTGAAGATGGCTGGTTTTTACCGGTCATTTTTTATTAGCAGAATTACAAAACAAGATAAGAAACAAACCCGTAAGTATTGTAAAGCTAATTTTAAAAAAGTAATTTAGTCGTATGAAAATTTATACAAAAACAGGAGATAAAGGACAAACCGCTCTTTACGGAGGAACAAGAGTTTCCAAGGCCAGCGCCAGAGTAGAAAGTTATGGTAATATCGATGAGTTGAATTCTTTTATTGGCATTGCAAAAAGTCATATTGAAGATGTTGAGGTTTTAAAGCAATTGAAGAAAATTCAGTTTGATTTATTTACTGTGGGCTCTGAAGCAGCAACTCCGGTTGATAAATTAATGCTTGCCAATGGAAAATCCAGGCTTCCGTTGATTATTTCAGAAAATGAGATTGAAGAATTAGAGCATTGGATGGATGATTTTGATACCCAGCTGGATCCTCTTCAATATTTTATACTTCCCGGTGGCGGAAAATCTGCGACATTTCTTCATGCAGCAAGAACAATCTGCAGAAGGGCAGAACGTTCTCTGGTTTTCCTGAATGAAGCTGAAGAGGTTCGTCCTGAATTAATTAAATATCTCAACAGGCTTTCAGATTATCTTTTTGTTCTTGCCCGGTATATTTCAAAACTAAATAACGAACCGGAAGAATACTGGAATCCGAATGAAAGATAAAGTATTACTTTTTATTAACGGAGAACCTCCCATGTCCTTTCCTGACCTATCCGGATATGATTTAATTGCATGTACGGATGGAGCTTTTCATTACTTAAAAGAGAAAAGATTTCCTTTAGATAAATTGGACTTCATTTCCGGTGATTTTGATTCACACACAGGATCCGATGAAGAGGTATATCAGGAAAAATTTATTCTCACCCTGGATCAGGATAAAACAGACTTTCATAAAGCTCTGGAAATTATCTTGGATAAGGGGTTTCGCGCTATAGATGTTTTTGGGGCCAGTGGTGGAGAGCAGGACCATTTCTTAGGAAACCTTACGGTTGCTTATACCTTTAAAGACAGATTGGAGATAAAATTTTATGATGAATTTTCTGAATATTATTTTATTCCTAAAGATTTTACAGTGCAAAAGGTGAAGAATAGAATGATTTCTATATATCCTTTCCCTATTGTGGAAAATATAACGACAAAAGGATTGAACTGGCCTCTTACAAATGGTAGCTTAAGCATTACTTCAAGGATCGGAACCCGAAATTTTGCTGTTGAAGATGAAGTATCCGTTCACTATGAATCCGGCGATTTGTTGTTTTTTGTAGGACGCGATGATATAGAATATCCACCAATATATTAAGCTGATGTTTGTTTTTAGAACGATAAGCTGAATACCTTTGAAATTGAGTATTCGGAGAAACTTTTGTATCTTGTATCGACATCGACTTAATTTTTCTAGAATATTGAAGAAATTACTTAAAATACTATTCCTTTTTATTGTGCTATTCTGTGCTTTTTCCTGTAAAATACAGAACTTCTCTGCACCCGAGTATGGAAAAAGCCAGGCTGAAAATGCAGGAGTGAAAAAAGTACATAATTTCCGGACATTGGAAGAAATGAAAAATGTTGACGGGAGAACATTACGAAAAGGTGTTTTTTACAGGAGCGGGCATCTTAATAAGCTGAAGAAAAAATCATTTGACACGATTAAAAAACTGGGAATAGCGGAAGTGATAGATCTCAGAAATGAAAAAGAAATCGGTCTGAAGCCTGATCATCTACCTGCTCAGCTTAGCTATAAAAAATACTCAGCATTTGAAGATCAGGGAGACCAGCTATCACAAGCAAGGAAGCTGGTTTTAAAGGGAAAGGTAAATTCTGCCGATGCTGATAAAAGAATGGTTGATTTTTATCGTGAATATGTAACCGAAAATCCGGCAACAATCAAAAAGATTATTAGTGAAATTTTGGATTCAGATCAACCTGTTTTATATCACTGCACGGCAGGGAAAGACAGGACAGGTATTATTACAGCTCTTATTCTGACCATTTTAAAGTTTGATAAAGCAACAATTTATAATGATTATCTGATGTCTAACAACTACAGGGAAGATATGGTTATGAAGCGATTAAAGCTGGCTGGAAACCTGCATTTTCTATATCCTAAAATGGATATCAAAGTATTGGAAAAGCTCAGCTGGGTAGAGAGGAATTATCTGGATTCTGCATTTAATGAAATTGATAAGAAATACGGCTCTGTAGATGTATATATTCAACAAGTGTTGGAGATTTCTGATGATAAAAGACAATTCTATATTCGTAAGTTTACATATTAATAAACGGTGAATTAGCGGGTGCTGATTTCGATAGAGCCTTTCATGAAGATCAAATAAAATTATAATAATTTTAACATCAAAAAATCAAACTTTTTTAGCAATTTTGCATTCTTAATTCACTTGCTAAAAAATGAAAATAAAATACTCGGAACTTATTGATCAGACGTTATATTTTCCAACAGAAGAATTTAACGTTTCTGAAAACAATTTGTTGTTTCACGATATTCCTTTGATGGATGTTGTTGAAAAGTTTGGAACTCCTTTAAAGGTTAGTTACCTCCCGAAGATTTCTCAGAATATTCAGAAAGCAAAAGGCTGGTTCAAGGAGGCTTTTGAGAAAATCGAATATAAGAAAAATTACAGATATTGTTACTGTACGAAATCCAGTCATTTTAATTTTGTTATTGAAGAAGCTCTGAAGAATGATATTTCTATTGAAACATCTTCCGCTTATGATATGGATATTGTAAGGTCTCTTTACAAAAAAGGTAAAGTAGATAAAAATATTGAAGTAATCTGTAATGGATTCAAAACAGATGATTATCTGGCAAAAATTTCGGAGATGATTAATAATGGTTTTGAAAATATTACTCCGATCCTTGATAATTACAGGGAACTAGACAAACTTACAGAGAGTATCGATACTACTTTTGATATAGGGATCAGAATTGCTTCCGAGGAAGAACCGAAATTCGAATTTTATACATCCAGATTAGGAATAGGATATAAAGACATTATTCCTTATTACAGTCAGAAAATTGCTGAACACCCGAATGCGCGATTGAAAATGCTTCACTTTTTCATCAATACAGGGATCAAAGATACTGCGTATTACTGGAATGAATTATATAAATGTCTTCGTGTATATGCACGTTTGAAGAAAATTGCTCCGGAGGTGGATTCTTTGAACATCGGAGGAGGTTTCCCGATTAAGACTTCTTTGAACTTTGATTACGATTACCAGTATATGGTTGAAGAGATCGTTTCCCAGATTAAAAAATTCTGTGAAGAAGAGGGAGTAGAGGAACCGAATATTTATACTGAATTTGGAAGTTTCACGGTAGGAGAAAGTGGAGCTAACCTCTATAAAATTATTTCGCAAAAACGTCAGAACGACAGAGAGAAGTGGAACATGATCGATTCTTCATTCATGACGACACTTCCTGATACATGGGCGATTTCAAGACACTTTATCATGCTTCCTCTGAATCGTTGGGAAGATACTTATGAAAGAGTATTTCTGGGAGGCTTAACGTGTGATTCGGATGATTATTATAATTCCGAACAGCATACCAATGCAATCTACCTGCCTGTTTTCAGTGATACAAAACCTTTATATATTGGTTTCTTCCATACAGGAGCTTATCAGGAAACGATTGGAGGATACGGAGGAGTGCATCATTGCTTAATGCCTCAGCCAAGACATATTCTGATTCAGAAAGATGAAAACGGAGAGTTTCAATATGAAATATTCCGTGAAAGACAGGAGCCGGAAGATGTTTTAAAACTTTTGGGATACTAGCGCTCCTCTCAGAGACGGATCAATATAAAAAAAGGTTCTCGATCGAGAACCTTTTTTATTTAAAATAATCTGAGATTTTATCTAATTCCAGTTCAGTATAATCTGAGATGGTAATGTTAGCCAGGGAATAATCCTGATTATGGGAATGTTCACTTTTATAGGCGGCACAGAAAATTTTAGCATTATGAGCGGCCAGAATTCCATTGGTAGAATCTTCAATTACCAGGCAGTTTTCTATCGGCTGTTCAGCCAGCTGGGCTGCCAAAAGAAAAACTTCAGGATGAGGTTTTGATTCTTTTAACTCAGCACCACTGATTTTCCCGTTGAAATATTTTTCAAGTCCGAATTTTTCAAAAACCATATTGATGGTTACCATGCTTGCGGAAGAGGCCACAATGAGCTGAATATTATTTTCATAGTAATGTTCTATCAGTTTTCTCACCCCGGGAATAAGGTCAAAATCGGCATCATTATAGAAGTAATCTTTAAAATAATCCCTTTTTATATTGGTCAACTCCTGATAAGTATGGTTAAGCCCGAATATCTGAATTAATGTTTCGCAGACTTTTTTGGTGGAAGCTCCGGTAAATGAAGTGTAAAGTTCTTCAGATACCTGAATTTTAAGATCTTCGAACATCTTGAAGTAAGCTTTTCTATGCAAAGGTTCTGTATCTACAATTACCCCATCCATATCAAAAAGCACCGCTTTTAAGGACATATTTGATTTTTTTTGCAAAGGTAGTGAATTTTAGAGGAGATGGAAGAAGTTAGAATTTTATAGAGGCTGTGAGTTTGTTGATACCTTCAAAAACTTCCCTTCTCTTGCTTCCGGCTTCCAACTTCTTTGTATCTTTGCTGGAAGTATTTCAAATTTTAAATCATTTAATTTTTAAATAAAAACATGAAAACATACGCGGGAATTCCTGAAGAAAATGCGTCATTAGAAAACTCAAAAGTAATGTTGGTTACCGTTCCTTACGACGGAACCTCAACATGGGGTAAAGGAGCGGATAAAGGTCCTGAATTATTCCTTAATGCTTCTGAAAACATGGAGCTTTATGACATAGAGACAGGAACCGAGCCTTACCTTGATGGTGTTTATCTTGCCGGAGAAGTATCTGAAAATGCTACACCTGAAGCGATGACCGAGGCCGTTTATCAAAAAACAAAAGAGCTTTTGCAGAATGAAGGAAAGTTGTTTACCCTTTTTGGTGGTGAACACTCTGTTTCTATTGGTTCGATCCGTGCAGTAGGTGAGAAATATGATAATTTAACAGTATTACAACTGGATGCTCACACGGATTTACGTCCTGAATTCCATGGTTCTACCTCCAATCATGCATGTGCTGTTTTTGAAGCTAATCAGAAGCACAACCTGGTTCAGGTGGGTATCCGTTCAATGGATGTTGAAGAATACCAGTATTTACCTGAAGGAAGAGTATTTTTTGCACATGAAATTGCTGTCAATGATAACTGGATCAATGATGTTTTAGAAAAAGTTTCCGGAAATGTATATATTACAATCGATTTGGATGCTTTTGACCCATCTATCTGTCCATCTACCGGAACACCAGAACCCGGAGGTCTGCAATGGTATCCAACGTTGGAATTATTAAGAAAAGTATTTGAAAAATGTAATGTTGTAGCTTTTGATATTGTGGAATTGATGGATTCTCCGATGGCTAAGCCAAGCGCATTCCTTGCCGCTAAACTATATTACAAAATGTTAGCTTATTATCACATCAGCCAGGATTAAAATTCCACAAGAATCGGATTTTTTCTGCGGGATTTTCTTTGGAAATTTGTGAGATAAAATACAAAGATATGTCTACACAAAGTCAAATAGATTACAACAGAATCGCTAAAGCGATAGAGTATATCCAAAGTAATTTTAAACTTCAGCCGAGTCTGGAAGAAGTAGCAGAAAAAGTGCATCTTAGTCCTACCCATTTCCAAAAAATCTTTACAGATTGGGCAGGAACAAGTCCGAAAAAATTTTTACAGTTCATCAGTATAGAACATGCCAAAAATCTTTTGAAAGAAGAGAAATTGAGCGTATTTGATGCTGCTTATGAGACCGGGCTTTCCAGTACAAGCAGGCTTCATGATTTATTTGTAAAAATAGAAGGAATGTCTCCGGCTGAGTTTAAAAATGGCGGAAAAAGCCTGAGAATTAACCATAGTTTTTCAGAAAGTCCATTTGGAAACATTCTGGTAGCTTCTACCGAAAAAGGAATTTGCCATCTGGCCTTTGAAAATAATCAAGAAATGGCATTAGGAAATCTGAAAGCCCAGTTTCCTAATGCTTCTTTTTATGAGAAGCAGGATCAGTTTCAAAAAGATGCCTTGTCTATTTTCGGTAAAGACTGGAACAAGTTAAATACCGTAAAACTTCACCTTAAGGGCACTGATTTTCAGTTAAAAGTCTGGGAAAGCCTTCTGACAATTCCTATGGGAAAACTGTCTACTTATGGTAATCTGGCCGGGAAAATAGGCAATCCTAAAGCTTCCAGAGCAGTAGGAACAGCTATTGGAAGCAATCCTGTAGCCTTTCTTATTCCTTGTCACAGGGTCATTCAATCATCAGGAAACATGGGCGGTTACCGTTGGGGAAAGGATCGGAAGCAGCTCATTATTGGTTGGGAAAGTTCACGCACTTCCAATGCAATAGATTCAATCTAGAAATCAAAGGATACAATCATGATCAAACATAAAATCTTATCTGCTTATGAGGAGATCGCTGAGAAATATAATGAGCTGATCGATCACAAACCACATAATGCCTATTATGACAGACCGAATACATTGGAGCTTATTCCGGAGGTAAAGGGTAAATTTATCCTTGATGCGGCTTGTGGTCCGGGGAAATATGCTGAAATCCTAATATCTGAGGGAGCGACAGTAAAAGGTTTTGATATCAGTCAGAAAATGGTCATGCTGGCACGTGAAAGAAATAATAATGAAAAAGATTTTTTCGTCCACGATTTATCTTTACCCTTTGAAATGTTTGAGGATCGAAGCTTTGATACTGTTATTTGTGCATTAGCGCTTCATTATATAGAGGATTGGAATTTTACCATTCAAGAATTTTGCAGGGTTTTGAAACCTGATGGTAGTCTTGTTATATCGATTGAGCATCCATTTTTTGAATACAATTACTTTCATTCAGAAAAATATTTCGAAATTGAACATGTAAATTGTATATGGAACGGATTCGGGAAACCTGTTGAAATTAACAGCTTCAGAAGACCTCTTAGTGAATGCATCACTCCGCTTACAGACAATGGTTTTTATATTGATAAACTGGTTGAACCAAAACCTACAAAAGAATTTGAAAAACTGGATCCGAAACATTTTAAAGAACTAAATAAGTTTCCGGCTTTCATGTGTATCCGTGCTATAAAAAAACAGGAATGAGTTTATTTGAAGAAATATATGATTTTCCGGTCAATATCCTTCCCAAAGACGGAACGGTTAATTATTACGGAACCATTTTCTCTAAAGAAAAATCCGATTTCTATTATAACTATCTTTTGAATCAGATTCCCTGGGAAAATGACGAAGCCATTATTTTCGGTAAACTTATTCTAACCAAAAGAAAAGTGGCGTGGTTCGGGGAAAAAGCATTTGAGTATACCTATTCCAACAGGACCAAGTATGCAACGCTATGGACGCCTGAGCTATTGGAATTAAAGAAAAAGTGTGAGGAAATATCAGGAGAAACTTATAACTCATGTCTTCTCAATTTATATCATGACGGCAGTGAAGGGATGGCTTATCATAGTGATAGTGAAAAAGACCTGAAAAAGCATGGTGCCATTGCATCGGTAACCTTTGGAGCGGAACGGAAATTTTTGTTTAAACACAAACAAACCAAAGAGAAAGTGGAGATTTTCTTACAAAACGGAAGCTTATTGGTAATGAAAGGAATAACACAGGATAACTGGCTTCACAGGCTTCCCCCAACTACAAAGGTAAAAACTCCAAGAATAAACCTTACATTCAGAACGATTGAAGAATAAAAAAGGTGGCTGAGATTTTCGAAGCCACCTTTTTGTTTATAAACAATGGTCTTTATTATAAAACCATACTACAAGTATTAGAAGAGAAGTGACTAAAGTTCTTGAAGTCACCCGATTTTTTTATTTTATCACCTCAGCTTCAATTGAGCTGTCATTATAAATTCTTATGAATGCTTTGGTATAATCTTCTTTAGAAGCCATGTTCGGATTATCCATGAATTTCTGTGGATTTACAGAAAAGAGCGGGAACCATGTACTGCTGATCTGGATCTGGATTTTATGTCCCTTTTTAAACGTATGAACCACATCCTGAAGTCTGAATTGAACCGCTGTTTTCTGACCAGGAACTAAAGCTTCGGCTTTTTCCCTTGAGTTTCTGAATCTCGCAGGCATAATTTCACTTCTTACCATCTGGTGATAATTACCATACACAACACCGTCTTTTTTCTCAACAGGTTTGAAATCCTCCGGATATACGTCAATGAGTTTTACAGCGAAATCAGCATCTGTGGAAGTAGAGGCGATGTTTAATTTTGCCATAATCTCTCCCGCGAAAGTCATGTCTTCTGATAAAGCATCTGTTGTAAAAGTAACAACATCGGGTCTTCCTTCCGCAAACCTTTGATCTTCCGACATATAATTTCTGGGAGTAAATCCATTAAAATCCTTTAAGCTTGTTGAGCTTAATACCGGATTATTCGGGTCGCTATAATATTCTGAAAAACCTTGTTGAGAAGTACTTTTTAATGTTCCGTCAGCCAGGTAGAAATTAACTTTTTTAGCATCTTTTGGAGGATAAGATGCAAATTCTTTCCACTGTTTTGCTCCTGTATCATACATCATAGCTTCAGGAAGTCCTGCATCTTCTTTGGTATTTCCTTTCAGGTAGTGATTAAAAAATCTTGTCTCGATGTTCTTCTGGTAATAGGTAGCGAGGCTGTCTCCGAAATAAATTTCATTATGGAAATGTTTTCCCATTTCCTGTGACCATCCGCCATGAGAAAAAGGTCCCATAACAATGGTGTTTTTTGCTTTCGGGCTGGATTTTTCTATCGCTTTATAAATATTCAAAGGACCTGATAAATCTTCAGCATCAAACCATCCTCCAACGGTCATTACTGCATGCTTAACATTTTTAAGATGAGGTAAAAGGCTTCTTTTCTGCCAGTAATCATCATAATTGGGATGGTTCATTATTTCGGTCATGAAGAAGTTGTTCTTATAGTATTTGTCATAGCCGTCCTTTAAGGTTCCCATTTCCCTGTAGAATTTCAGTCCGTCTTCTGATGTCTGCTTTACAAAAGTATCCATGTACCATGCCTGTTTTTCAGCTTTGGTCTTCTGAACCCCAAAAACAGGGAAGGTTCTGAAGTATCCCAGCATAAATTTTCCGTTGTGAAGAAAATCGTCATTCCAGAAATCAGAAATAGGTGCCTGAGGTGATGATGCAACCAGTGCCGGATGATCCGCTAAAATCCCTACAGCTGTATAAAAACCAGGATAAGAAGTTCCAAATTGACCTACCTTTCCATTGTTGTTTTTGACGTTTTTCAATAGCCATTCTATCGTATCATAAGTATCCGTACTTTCATCGACATCTTTTTTCGATTGACGTTCTACCTGAGGAGTCATGTTCGTGAAAGTTCCCTCACTCATATATCTTCCGCGGACATCCTGGTACACAAAAATATATTTATCCTTCATCAGGTACTGATTTGGGCCTACTTTAGTTTTATATTCATTCTCACCATAAGGTGCAATGCTGTAGCAGGTTCTCTGCATCAGAAACGGATATTTGTTTTTATTGGTTATATCTTTAGGAATATATACTGCTGTGAAAAGTTTAACACCATCACGCATGGGAATATAAAATTCTTGTTTGGTAAAATTATCTTTCACAAAATTGTCCTTTTGTGTTGCATTTTGTGCATTACCCAAAATGAAAAAGAAAATAAATAAAATGGAAATATGGGTTTTCATAAATAAAATTTGAAGCTAATTTAAAAATAAAAACGCGTTTACCATGATAAATATTACCCATTACTGCCAAATAATAAAAATGGCCGAATCAATTCGGCCATTTTTATTATATTATCATCCTATGGTTACTGATTACGCATCTTTTTTCCTGCAAATTTATTCAGCTTCATGCTTAAGGAGAACATAACATAACGTTTCAGGATAAGGTCATCCCGATCCTCAAAATATGAATTGGTAATGGTTCTTCTTACGCTCTGATTTTGATTCAAAACATCATATACTTTAATTTTTGCAGTAAGCTGTTTCTTGAAAAAAGAGTATCCGAGGCTTGTATTCCAGAAATAAAAATCGCGTTTGAATCCCGGAGCAATATTAGAATTTGTATTGTATTCAAAATCATTTCCAAAAACAAGATTGCTTTTAAAAAGATAATTGGTTAATTGGAGTTTTAATATCTGATTGGTGGTTTGAACTTTTTCAATACTATAATTGGTATAGTTAGAAAAGTTGTATCCGATTGAGTAGGAGGGCTTTATGGTGAACTTATCTTTAACTTCATAAGTAAGATTTAATCCGGGATTAATACTGTATGTCCCGCTGCTGAATTGTTGGCTATTGATAAAACCTCTGTTATAGCCGTAACTCGTATTAATTCTTGGATTAATCACAAGCTTATTTTCCTTCCATTTAAAACTTTTACTGAATCCACCACCAAGGTTGATATTTTTATTACCACTTATGTTGGCATATGTAACAAACTGTTTTCCCGAATTATCATAATAGGAATAATTGGTAACATCATTATTTCCGTAGGTAAATCCAATATTCACATAATAATTGATATCTTTTACCATATTATAATTACTGAAGTAAAGGTAGGTTCTGTTGGTCCAGGTATTTTTAAGATCCGGATTTCCCTTGTAGGTAATTAAAGGATTGGAAAGGTCTTCATAAGGAGTTAGCTGCTCAGCACTTGGAATATTAAAGTCAGCATAATTGTAGAGGCTTAGCCTTTTATTCTGGGAAAATTGATATTGCAGGTTAAGATTATAGCTGGGAAGAACAAAGCTCTTCTGAAGGTCATATTGTTGATCATTAAAAACAGAGTTCACTTTCATATCGGAAATCTGAAGATTCACGGAAGACCAGATGTTGATTTTGTTTTTATTGAGCTCAAAACTCAACTCCGGGGAAAGCTGATTAATTTTTTGATCCATGCTGTTTGAAAGAACAGAGTTGTATTTCGAGTACTGCCCGGTATTGGCATCAAAGTCATTAACGTTTCTCTCGGCTCCGGAGATCTTTGCTTCATAATTTAAATTAAGGCTTACGGTAGCAGAATCTGAAAGAGGTTCCGTATATCCTGTACTAAAACGGTAATTGCTGTTTTGTGTTTTATTTTTAGCGAGCTGATTTCTGTCATCATTAGTCCCGTTGTTCTGATAAAATACAGTCCTGGACTGGTTTAAATTATTACTTTTAGATTCCGAAATATTGCTGTTGATATTGGCGTATACAACGCGCCCTTTTTTTCTGAACTTTCTCGAAAAATAGATATTCGGATTGAATGAATTGCTCTCAGAATCCGTACTTGTGTACGCATTACTTTCATTCAGAAGGGTATTGTCTCTGAAAGTGGATGATGTTGAATTATTAAAATTAGATCCTTCGCTTCTGGAAAATGAAGGTGAAATGTAAATACTGGTTAACGAATCTAATTTAATCCGTGCAGCAGTATCAAAATTATATTGTCTGTTTTCGTTTTCTCCACTGCTTTCGGAGTTGGTTTTTAATGTATAATCCGGAAGTAAGGTTGTTCTTGAAACTTTAGATCGTGTTTTCAGATTATTATTCGAATGCATGAAGCTCATGGTCTCAAGGTCTGCATCTTTTCCCAATTTATCACTATAATTAAATCCTATCGTTGTAGACCTCTGGATTCCTTTGGTGTTGCCTCCTCCTTGGTAATAATACGTATTGCCTCCTACTGTCATTACGCTTCCTCCCTGCATCATCCAGGAATTTCTTCCACGTCCCATGCTGTCAAAGACCTCATCATTAGAAAAGCCCTGGGAATTAATATTATTGGATGAAGCCAGCAGGCTTATTTTCGTGTCCTTTTTAAAGTAGCTTATAAGGCCGCTTCCTTCATAACGTTTATCAGAACCATAGCCCAGAGTTAACCTGGAAATAAGTCCTTTGTTTTTCTTTTCGTCAATATTGAAGTTGATGGTTGTATTGTTTGATTTCGCCGTTTTTCCATTGAGCTCTTCCTCTTTGGTTTTAGTGGTCGTAAACTGAATATTTTTTATAATATCTGCCGGAAGATTCTGTAATGCAATTTTGCCGTCTTTATCGAAAAAAGGTTTTCCGTTGATCATGATCTGATCCACATCTTTACCGTTTACTGTAATTTTTCCTTCGTTACTGATTTCAACTCCGGGAATCTGTTTAAGCAGTTCCTCGATTTTACTATCAGGCCGTACTTTGATCGAGGATGCATTAAATTCGATAGTGTCTTTTTTAATTTTTACCGGAGAAACGGTAAGCTTCACCTCTTCAATATTAAAAACAGAATTTTTTTCCAGTTCAATAGAGCCTAATGAGAGCGATTGATTTATTTTCTCTATATTTTTAGAATAGGATACTAATTTTTCAGCATCAATTTTCAGAACGGTAGGTTCATTGGACGGATCTGTTTTTAAAGAAAATTTACCTTCTTTATTAGTGGGGGTATAATTGATAATGGAAGAATCTTTTTGTTTGAGAAGATAAACGGTTGCGTTTTCTACAGGCTTTTTTTCAAAATCCATCACTTTTCCATCGATGGCGAGTTTTTGACCGTTTAAGATCGCAGTATTGATCAAAATAATCAATACCAGCAAAATTTTCTTCATTTATTACTTTTTCGACTCAAAAGTAAAAAAAATCCCTGAAAGAAATTTCAGGGATTCAATATTTATTGTCATGAATTAAGCTCTCAAATATCTTGAATAAGCATATCCTTCTTGTCCGTCGGCAGTTTTTACTTTCCACCAATCGTCTGAAGTCTGTTCAATTAAAGTTACAGAAGAACCTTTTGATGCTTTTCCTACAACAGCAGCTTCCGTAGAAGGCTCTTGTCTGATGTTCAGGTTTGAATCTTCAGTAGCCACTGTAAGCGCTGCCCCTGATGCAAGACCTGCAACCTGTACATCTACATTAATATCGGAAGCAGAGTAAGTAGAATCGATAGTCCCCAAAGCATTCCATACAGCATCTTTTGCTGCAGTATTGGAAGCTGCTCCTGAGATGTATAAAATTCCATCCTGTTCCTGAACCTGAAGGTTTGAAATTCCTGCAGACTGAGCTGCTGAAATTACACTTGAATATTTATCTTGTAATGTGCTCATTTTAAATTATTTTACAGTGTAGTTATAATTTACTTTTCCTGCTTTCAAAGCATCCACAGATTGCTTGATTTTTCTAGCCTGCTCTTTAGAAACGTTTCCAGTAAGCGTTAATTCACCGTTTACAACTTCTACTTTTACAGAAGGGAAATCTTTTACAGCATCCTGAACTTTTTTCTGAACTGCCGGATCTACTGCAGATTGCGTTTCAACCGGAGGAGTTGCAGGAGCAATAGTCGCCATATCCATAACGTCTTTTACACCATTTACTGCTTTTAGTTGTTTGATCATTGCATCTTTAGAAGCCTGATCAGGAAATGTTCCACTTAGGTGGGCTACACCATCTTTTACTTCAACGGAAGCACTTGGGTTGGACGTTACAATCGTGGTAGCTTGAGTCTGAAGATCAGCATCAGAAACTTTCTTTTTACAAGAAATAGCACCGAACGATACTGCCAGAGCTAAGGCAGCCATTGCAATAGTTTTTTTCATAGTTGTATATTTAATTTAATGTATTGATACTATAAATGTAACAATAAAATTTATACCAAATGATTAAAAATTGACTAAATGTTTCTTAATTTTTTTACAAAGTTTTTAAAACCAGTATTTTAATTTTAACTATGTCCAATTTAATAAGTAATAGCACACAATTTAAAAACTATTATATTTGCGCAAGTTGAATTATTTATATGAAAGGACAAAATAAGCTTTTTATAGCGATTATTATTGCACTTATCTTGGGTGTAGGAATTGGAGGAATTGTTCACGTACAGTATCCGGAAAGTGCAGAACCTTTTTCTAAAAATATTAAATTACTCGGAACTATTTTCATCAGGCTGGTACAGATGATCATTGCTCCATTGGTATTTACCACTCTTGTAGTGGGAATTGCCAAGATGAGCGATATCAAAATGATAGGCAGAGTAGGAACAAAAGCAATGTTATGGTTTATCTCTGCATCGCTGATGTCTCTTTTTATCGGGTTGATGTTGGTAAACTGGCTTGAACCCGGGCATGTTACCAAACTTCCGATTCAGGATGCTGCTTCAGCCGAAGAGCTTTTAAAAAGCAGTAAAGGATTTACTCTGGAAGATTTCGTAAAGCACGTTATCCCGAAAAGTTTATTTGAGGCTTTTGCAACCAATGAGGTATTGCAGATCGTAGTATTTTCGATTATGTTTGGTGTTGCACTGGCTAATCTGGGTGAAGAATATGCAAAACCTGTTATCAAACTATTTGATATTGTGGCCCATGCCATTTTGAAAATGGTAGGATATATTATGTGGTTTGCACCATTGGGTGTACTTGGTGCTATTGCTGCTGTGGTAGCGGTGAATGGCTTTGAAATTTTTAAAGTATATGCAGTTTATCTCAGAGATTTCTTCTTTGCTTTAGGTGTTCTTTGGCTGGTGTTGCTATTGGTCGGATATCTGATTTTAGGGAATCGTTTGTTTGAGTTATTAAAAAGAATTAAAGCTCCTTTGCTTATTGCTTTTTCTACAACAAGTTCCGAGGCTGTTTTTCCAAAGTTGGTTGAAGAACTGGAAAAATTTGGTTGTAACAGCAGGGTAGTGTCTTTCATCTTACCTTTGGGATATTCATTCAATTTGGATGGAAGCATGATGTATATGACGTTTGCTTCAATATTTATTGCTCAGATCTATGGAATTGAAATGACCCTGGGACAGCAGATCACGATGCTTTTGGTTTTAATGCTTACCTCTAAAGGAATTGCAGGTGTACCGAGAGCTTCACTGGTAATTATTGTGGCAACTTGTTCCATGTTCGGAATTCCACCGGAGGGAATTGCTTTGATTTTACCTATTGACCATTTCTGTGACATGGGAAGAAGTATGACAAATGTATTAGGAAATGCTTTAGCTACGTCCGCAGTATCCAAATGGGAGGGACAGCTTGAAAATCCTGCTGTAGAAGCGTAACTTATTCTGAATATAAGTATTAGAGTTTACAATATGACGAATTGAAGATTCTCCTATGATCTAAATAAAAAAACCTCTTTCAATTTGAAAGAGGTTTTTTAATGTATAATACGGTTATTGAGCGGAAATTTCGTCTATAAAGATGTAAGAATCACCGCCGGCTCCCTGGTGCCACTCCGGAAGTTTACCAAAATGATAAGCTTTTATTTTAATATACTGGGTCTCTGTAGGCAGAATATCTGCGGTAAAATCTTTGATCTGGACTTTCTCATCTTTAGAGTCAACAGTATTATCAACGGTTTTCAATAGTATAAAATCTTTTCCGTTCATTGAAGCATAGTATTCTACCTTTTTAGGCATTAAAATCCATGCCCTGCTATCCTGAAGATAGGTTGAAGACAGTCGGGTAAGCTGTTGCGGAGATTTAAAATCAAGAATAGCTTCAAAAGTTTGCCCCTGATAGCCTTGCCATTCTCCCTTTCTCCAGTTTTCAGTACCATTGATGCCATCAATAAGAGCGAGTTTGCCTCCTGCTGTGTATTGAGGATTCACCTTTGAGTTTACAGTAATATCCCAATGATTAGGCCTTCTGTTAAAATTAGCAGTGGTAACTGAGCTTTTTTCTCCGTTTCTTTGAGCATATGCAGAAACCTGGGTGGTTTTATTAATGGTAAACGGACCTTTGTACGTGGAGAAAGTTTTTCTTACATTTTTATCATTTTCGTCTATGGTCATGTAATAAACCTTGTCTTTTGGGTTGAGGGGAGTGATCTGTACTTTAGTAGAAAAATCAAAAAGCCTGTCAGCTACAATCACAGGAGATGCGGTTTGTTCATTGTATTTAAAATCTTTTATGGATTTTACATTTTCAAATCCCAGTTTTCTGAGCTCCTCTTTGCCTGTGTTTTTTGTAATCGTTCTGGTAGTGCCGTCTTCAAGGTGAAGCTTAATTTCATCAAAATAAGGGGTAACGGTTTCCCATTCCGGCTTACCCGGAGTTACAGAATAAATACCCAGGGAACTTAAAACATACCATGCACTCATCTGTCCGCAATCTTCATTTCCGATCAATCCATCCGGAGTGTTTTGATAAAAATGATCGAGTATGTATCTGATCTTCTCGTCTGCTTTTTGTGGTTTATCCACAAAATTATACAGATAAGCAATATGATGGCTTGGTTCATTGCCTTGCGCATACTGTCCTATAAGACCTGTGATATCAGCTTGTTCCCTGCCCGTTGTTGTGCTAGGGGCGGTGAAAATGGCATCGATGAACTGTTCGAATTTTTCTTTTCCTTCATGGGCATCAATTAAGCCTGGAATATCCTGGGGAACAAAATAAGAATAATGCCATGAGTTTCCTTCCGTGTAATTGTTGTTTACCTCTCTTGGATCAAAAGGTTGATACCAGTTCCCGTTTTTTCTGGCCTGCATAAAGCCGTTTTCAGGATTGTAGAGGTTTTTCCAGTTCTGGGAACGGTTCATGAAATACCGGTAGTCTTCTTTTTTGTTTAAAATTTTAGCCATTTGTGCAATACACCAATCGTCATATGCATATTCCAGCGTTTTGGAAACGCTCTCATGTTCATCATCTACGCTGATATAATTGTTTTGCTTGTAAGCATTCAGTCCGAAAATATCCAGCATTGCAGAATTTTTAGAAGCTTCATACGCTTTTTCGTAATCGAAACCCTTGATTCCTTTGGTCATGGCGTCTGCGATTACAGAAACTGCATGATAACCGATCATGCATTCTGTTTCGTTAGAGGCAAGCTCCCATACCGGCAATTTTCCACCTTGCTCGTACTGTCTGATGAAGGTATTAATAAAATCCGCAGTTCGTTTCCTGTCAATTAAGGTCATGAGCGGATGTGCAGCCCTGAAAGTATCCCATAGAGAAAAAACAGAATAGTAATCGAATCCGTTTGCCGTATAGAACTTATTATCACGACCCCTGTATTTTCCATCAACATCCATATAAATATTAGGCTGCGTAAAAACATGATATAAAGCGGTGTAAAAAATACTCAGCTTATTAGTGTCGTCTGATTTTACCTCAATCTTGGAAAGTTCCTTGTTCCAATCATTGTCTGCTTGTTTTCTTATGTTTTCAAAATCATTCGACTGACCTTCTGCCAGTATGTTTTTTCCTGCACCTTCATAGCCTGTTGGAGATAAAGCGACTTTTACGCTGATTTTCTCTCCTTTTTTAACAGGAGCCGAAAATGCTAAAGCCAGCTTTGTTCCGGTATACATATTATTTTCCTGCTTTCCATTAGCTTCTTTCTTCGTCAATTTTAATGGTTTGGAAAATTCAATCCGGGCATAAATATATTGGTTTGTGGCCCAGGCCTCACTTCTTCTGAAGACCTCAATCGTTCTATCATCAATAATTTTCACCTCTCCTTCCAGAAGTTTATCCCTGTGATTAAGGTCAAGTATGATATTGACATTTCCGCTGTTGTTGAAAGTATATTCATGATATCCTACTCTTTTGGTTGTTGTTAAACGGACATCAATATTGTTTTTATCCAATTTTACAGAATAGAATCCGGCAGAAGCAGTTTCATTTTTATGGGAAAATTTTGAAGAATAGTCTTTGTTGTCCAGGCTTGGATTTCCCATGGTAGGCATTAGCATAATATCACCATAGTCTGAAACTCCCGTACCATTGAGGTGGGTATGGGAAAACCCATAAATGACCGAATCGGAATAATGATAACCACTGCACCCGTCCCAGCTGCCATCTATCCTGGTGTCGGGTGAAAGCTGGACCATTCCGAAAGGAACAATCGCTCCCGGAAAGGTGTGGCCATGACCTCCGGTTCCTATGAAAGGATTAACATACCGGGAATAATTCTGGGAATAAATAACCTGAGTAATAAATAAAGAAACTACTATGAAACCTTTTCTCATATCATAATTTTATGACGGTGAATATATTGAAAAATAGAAGAACTAAGAGTATGAAATGATTGCAGCCCTATACTTCTCCTTCAAAAAAATCATCCAGATACTGCTGTCTGTTGTTTTCCTGTTTGTCAGTTCCCAGAAACTTTTTCCAGACTCTGGATTCATGGTATACAATTCCCATTTCCCAGACACAGTAGGTAGGAATGTGATTGTTCTTTCTTTCCCAGGTTTCGAATTTTCCGGTTCCGTCATAATATACACTTTCCCATAATTCGTTTTCACTTCTCCAGGTACAAACCAGAAGCAAATAATTGCTGCCGCATCTGTGGAGAATTACAAAACCAAGATCTTCAATGTCCTGAAAATGTTCAGTTGCATTTTCGATGCATGTTTTTGCATGGCTGATATCTTCAGAAGAAATGTCATGTGTATTTTCAGCTAAATTGTACCATTTGAATCTTGTTTTTCCCACGTTAAAAATACCATCGAATGCAGCAAATTTAGAGGGATAAGATGTAGGATTGGTGTTCATTTTTATAGAGTTTAAAAGTTTATTTCCCGAAAAGGGAAACCGGAAAAATTGATTGATATATTTTTAGTGATGCGATTTATCACCTTGAGTTATAGATTTTATTCATTCTAAATTATAGAAAAAATCCGTAAATTTGTAAACAATTTATAGCAATTTTATGTTGACGAAAGAAAAGGTTCAAGATTTCCTTAAAGAAATAGAAGTAGATGATTTAGTTAATAATCTTCAGATTGTAGGAAATGATGTATATATAGATATGACGGCGCATTCACCGGCAATGCATGAAAAGAAAAAATTAGAGGCTGCAATGAAGCAGGCTTTTGCCAGTGAGTTTGGAGAAGATATCCATTTAAAGCTTAAAATAGTTTCTCCTGAGCCAAGTGAAATTCAGCAAAGCCAGATCAAAGGAAAGCAGATTCCGGGAATTCAGAATATTATCGCAATTGCTTCCGGTAAAGGAGGCGTTGGAAAATCTACCGTAGCTGCAAATATGGCAGTTACTTTAGCTAAAATGGGCTTTAAAGTGGGTCTATTGGATGCAGATATTTACGGACCATCTGTCCCTACCATGTTTGATACGGAAGGACAAAAGCCGATTTCTGTAGAGGTTAACGGAAAAAATCTAATGAAGCCTGTAGAGAACTATGGTGTGAAAATGCTTTCAATCGGATATTTCTCGGGAGCTAATCAGGCAGTAGTTTGGAGAGGTCCAATGGCTTCTAAAGCTCTGAACCAAATGATTAGAGATGCGAATTGGGGAGAGTTGGACTTTTTATTGATCGACTTACCTCCGGGTACAGGAGATATTCACTTATCAATTATTCAGGAAGTGCCTGTTACAGGAGCTGTGATTGTAAGTACACCTCAACATGTTGCATTGGCAGACGTAAGAAAAGGTATTGCCATGTTCCAGATGGAAAGTATTAATATTCCGGTTCTTGGATTAATCGAAAATATGGCGTACTTTACACCTGAAGAATTACCTGATAATAAATATTATATTTTTGGAAACCAGGGAGCACAATATTTAGCTGATGATCTTGGAATTCCGGTACTGGGAGAAATTCCTCTGATCCAGAGTATAAGAGAGGCAGGAGATGTGGGAAGGCCGGCAGCATTGCAGGAAAATTCCAAAATCGCAGATATTTATACGGAAACAGCACGTAATATGGTAGAAAGTCTTGTAGAAAGGAATAAAAATCTTCCACCTACTGAAGCTGTAAAGATCACAACTATGGCAGGATGCTCTCCAAAGGCAAAAAAATAATATTCAAATTAAATTTTGAAAAAAAACCGAATTGAACTGAAAAATATGGAAACAAACGTAGCACACGAAGATACTGTAACAAGAGTAATGGAGGCTTTAGAAAGTATCCGTCCGTTTTTGAATAAAGACGGAGGTGATATTGAGCTTATTGATGTGAAAGATAACTCGGTTTATGTAAAACTTTTAGGAAACTGTTCCGGATGTTCTTTGAACTTTTCAACACTTAAACTGGGTGTAGAAAATACAATAAAGCAGCACGCTCCGGAGATCGAAAAGGTAATAAGCGTAGAGTAACATCAATTAAGATGTAAAGATAACGAAGACAGGTTTTTATAGCCTGTCTTTTTTATTATGGTCCTTTTCCGAATCATATGGTGGTTTTTGTTATATTTGTTAAAACACATAGATATGTTTGGATTTATAGAAAATTTAGAACCTCTGAATCAAGGCTTTTGGTATATAGCTTTGGGTGCCAGTTTAATATTTTTAATTCAGACAATCCTTACTTTTATCGGAGGTGATCACACCGGGGCTGTTCATACAGATTTCAGTGGTGATGCACCGCATGGTGACAGTCCTTTCCAACTGTTTTCCTTCAGGAATCTGGTTAATTTCCTTTTGGGATTCGGATGGGGTGGAGTGGCCTTTTATGATTCCATAGGAAGCAAAGCACTGTTGTTTCTTGTAGCTATTCTTATCGGAACAGGTTTTCTTTTCCTTTTCTTTATTCTTATTCTACAGATTTTAAAATTAACAGAAGACAATACCTTTAAAATAGAAGATCTTATCGGAAGAACGGGTGAGGTGTATATCACGATTCCTCCAAAGATGAGTGGAATGGGGAAGATACAGATCTCCTTAAAAGGAACAAACCACGAGCTTCAGGCGATGACGGAAGCAGAAGAAAGCATTCCGTCGAGTCATTCTGTAAGAGTGATATACATTTATGACAAGATCCTTGTTGTTTCGAAAGTTTAATTAAAATTATAAAACGATATATGGAAATTCCCGGAACCCTTATTTTAACAGTTGTAATAGTCGTCGTACTATTTGTCACATTTTTAGCCCTTATTTCGCGATACAAAAGATGTCCTTCAGATAAAATTTTAGTGATCTACGGTAAAACAGGCGGAAGCTCTGCAAAGTGTATACATGGAGGGGGAGCTTTTGTATGGCCGGTTATCCAGGATTTTGCTTATCTGGATCTGAAACCAATTTCTATTGAAGCCAATCTTACCAATGCGCTTTCGCGCCAGAATATCCGTGTGGATGTTCCTTGTCGTTTTACGATTGCCATTTCTACAGATCCTGATTCAATGGGAAATGCAGCAGAGCGTTTACTAGGATTATCTCCCGAGCAGATTCAGGAGCTTTCAAAAGATATTTTATTCGGGCAATTGCGTTTGGTTATTGCTACAATGACCATTGAGGAAATTAACTCGGACAGGGATAAATTTCTGGATAATATTTCTAAAAATGTTGATACGGAATTAAAGAAAATAGGCCTGAAGCTAATCAATGTAAACGTTACGGATATCAGGGATGAATCCGGATATATTGAAGCTCTGGGAAAAGAAGCTGCTGCAAAAGCGATCAATGAAGCGATTATCAGTGTGGCGGAACAGACTAAGATCGGTGAAACAGGAAAAGCTCTTGCTGATCGCGAGAAAGATACTCAGATTGCAGAGACACAGAGGGACCGGGATGTTAAGATAGCGATTACTCAAAAAGACAGAGAGATCAGTATTGCGGCCGCAGGAAAAGATGAGGCTATCGGTAAGGCAGAAGCTGCAAAAGAAGCACGTATTGCTACATCTTTGGCTAACTCTATTGCTGTAAAAGGAGAAAATGAAGCAAAGATTACCATCGCAAATTCCGATGCTGAAAGAAGGGAAAGAGAAGCGGAGGCATTAAGAATTGCTACTGCTGCTGAAAAGGTACAAGCAGCGAAATCACTGGAAGAGGCTTATGTGGCTGAACAGAAAGCAGAGGCTGCGAGAGCGGAAAGAGAACGGTCTACACAACAGGCTAATATTGTAGTTCCCGCAGAGATTTCAAAACAGAAAATGATTATCGATGCAGAGGCTGAAGCTGAAAAAATAAGATTGCAGGCAAAAGGAGAAGCAGACGCCATATTTGCTAAGATGGAAGCTGAAGCGAAGGGTCTTTATGAGATCCTTACCAAGCAGGCTGAAGGATATGATCAGGTGGTTAAAGCTGCTGGGGGTGATGCTAACAGTGCATTCCAGCTATTGCTATTGGAAAAACTTCCTGAGTTGGTAAAAACCCAGGTGGAAGCAGTTAAAAATATCAAGATTGATAAGGTTACTGTATGGGATAGTGGAAATGGGAAAGATGGAAACAATTCTACGGCTAATTTTGTTTCAGGGATGATGAAAACAGTTCCGCCATTAAATGATTTGTTCAATATGGCAGGACTTAATTTACCGGACTATTTAAAAGGAAAGCCGGAGGAGGTTCAAAAAGAAATTGTTAAGATCATTGAGAAGAAAGAGAAAAAGAATTTTGATGACATGACTCTTGAAAATGATGGCTCAAAAGATGATTTTCCTAAGCCGTAAAAAGGAATTCATATTTGTATATATTTAAAAATTTCCAGTGAATTATTATTTTTAATAAGTTATTCATTTAAAATAATGTAATATGTTTAAAGACAGGTTTTTATAGCCTGTCTTTTTTTATTGATTATACTTGTCCAATAGGGTATATTAAACTAGAATTAATATTAAATTCATATAGAAATAATTCTATGTTTTTGTGAGTTTTATTAATGTTACTTTTGTAAAAAATTTATTTACAACACTATATGAGGTTTGGGCTGCTTCTGTTATGTTTTTTCTTTCCCTGTTTTATATACAAAACTCTTCAATTTGTTTCGGAGCGAATAGTATCGTTTTACAAAAAAGATGGCAAAGCATTTCAGAAGATAAATCAGGTTTTGTATACCTTATAAAACCCATATTATTTCCAAATATATGATTCTACACTAATTGACAATACAAATAAAAAATGATCACAATAAGGTTTACTATGAAAAAGTCTAAAAACACATGGGGAATCGTCAAAATTGCCAATTTTGGGTATGGATTTTCTAAAGAAATAATAAATCGCTGTATAAATGCAGCGAAAGATCTTTATTACGGAGAAATTTATTTTCAAAAAGATCGTATCGGCCTACATGTTGTATTGCATCTTGCTAAAAATCGGACGAGGAAATGCACTCCAAAAAAATCATATCCATGGTTTCCTTTGGAAGTTATGATCAAAAACTAAGAACTATGAAAAAAATACTCATTGCGGATGACCATTATATTGTGAGAACGGGTACTGCGCTGCTGTTGGAATCGAAACTTCAATATCCCTGTACAATAGATTTTGCTGAAAATTATATTGAGACCAAGGACAAAGTTTCTAAAGAACAATATGATCTGGTGATTCTGGATATTGATATGCCTGACAGCACTTCGAAAACAATGGTAAAGGAATTAAAAGGAAAACAGGAAGATCTTAAAATCATGATCTTTTCTACTTATGATGAAAGTGTAGGCATTCAATATATTGAAGAAGGGGCGGAAGGGTTTCTTAATAAGGGTGCTTCAGAATCTGAAATATTGAGAGGCATTACAGCGATCTTTGAAGAAGGGTATTATTACCCGTCAAAGATGGTTAATAAATTGTTGTCCCACTCTAAAGATGGGCGTACTGTAGAAAAGCTTTCTAAAAGGGAATTCCAGATATTTAAACTTCTGGCTGAAGGAAACGGGAATATAGAAATTGCCAACATTCTCGACCTTAAAATGTCTACGATCAGTACCTATAAAAAGAAAATTTTTGATAAGCTAAAAATTAAGAATGTCGTAGATCTTGTTCGGATCTATGATGATATGCATTAATATAAAAAGCTCAGGAAAATCCTGAGCTTTTTTATCAATCTAATGTATATTCTATTTTACGATAAACCGTTTCAGTATACCCTCTGAAGTTTTAATGAGGTACACACCTGTAGCAAGTGATGAAGTTTCAATAAGTAAAGAATTTTTCTCTTTTTTCAAAAGTTTTCCTGACATATCGTACAATTCATAACCTTGTGCGCGGTTGAAATATAGAGTATTTCCTTTTGTCACAGGATTAGGGAATACATTAAATGTGGCCTGCTCAGCTTTTACCTCACCCGTTCCTAATGTGGGAGGTGTTACTACTTCATACATCGATAAAGTTCCGCTGATTTCATTTGCAATAACTACATAGCCTTTGCCTGTTGCTGTATTTTGTGGAGCTATGTAAATAATTCCTTCGGGGCCGTTATCACCACCATATGCTGAAGTTGATCTCGAATTTTTGTAATCCGTAAAAGTTACATTATTTGGATCTGTAATATTATAAACCATTACACCACCGGTTCTTTCCAACGTGATGAAGGCAAAAGTCTGGCAGTTTATGGTTCCTAAAGCAACACCTTCTGGTTCCGGACCTTTGGCACGGCTCCTGCTTTTAACTGCATTACTTTCGTTATCTGCGTTAAAGATTAATGGATGGCTGTATGCAATATAACGTTCAAACTGATCTCCACTATCATATACAATCTGTTTTGTATCGGCATTGAAAATGGAAAAAGAACGTGCTCCCATTGCATTAATTTCTTCGTATTCGGCATCTCCGTCTGTATTGCCATTTACATTGGTTACCCTGAATCTTCCCAGGTTGTGAGAAGCTTTTAATATAGATGAATTAGGGAAATTTGTAGCATCTAAAGGATAGCCATTGGCTCCTACAGTTGTTCTTTCGCTGAACCCGGAAAGGTCTTTTTCATCACCTTCATTAGCTGTTACGATATAATTGGTATTACCTGCTTTATAGTTTTGTACAGCATCGGGAGTATAAAATGTTTTTACCGGCCAATTGGCAATCAGTACCTCTCCGTTATTATCCGAAGCATCAAAACCGTTTCCGGGTAAACTCATATCTTTTTTGCCTAATCCCCAAATACTCGTTATGGATTTCGTTACCAGATTTACTTCAGCAATCCCATTGTTTTCCTGAAGAGTAACCCATGCCTTTTGGCTGTCTGAGCTTACCGTTATATATTCCGGTTCCAGATCCTGGGCCAGCGTACTCGTTGCCTTTACTTTTCTTAATCCGGTTGCAAAAAGAGAAGATTCCTGGGTGTTGAAATTGGTGAAATTGAGTGTGGTAACCTGACTTTGGGTAAGATTGTTTATTCCTCCGGAAATGTCAATGATACTGATTGAGCCTTCAGGATCAACTGTGTAGGCGTCATTAGGTTCTCCTTCATTGGCTGTAATAACCTTTGTTCCATCCGGAGTAAAAGTAATCATATCAGGTAATGCACCTACAGTAATTTGTTTCAGGAAATTTCCGTTAATGTCAAAAAAGATGACAGATCCGTTTTGTTGTGGGTTTACATTTGGAGAAGAAGCTGCGATAATTCCGTTTTTAACCGCGATACTAGTGATTCCCCCATAAGAAGCCATATTTACCGTTTTGATAACCACAGGAGCCGTTGGAGTACTGAAATCAATAATATCAAAAACATCGGTAAGTGAACTGATCGTAAACAACCTTTGAGTGGCAGGATCATGAACAACAATTTCTGTCGAACTGTTGTTGTTTCCGGAAGGATCGAAGCTTCCAATATAGTTCAAATGAATTTGATTTGAAGGAACAGGTGCGGCCTTATCATTATCTACGATATAAATTGTGGCTGAATTATCTCCTGTAATAGTTGCACCTACCGGGTTTTCAAGGCTTACTACAAAATATTCTGCCTGCTGTTCTTCGAGTGTATCATCAATAATCGGAATATTTACAATATAGCTGGTAGTGGTTGGTGTAATAGTGATTGTTTGATTATTTAATGTAAAATCACTGCTGTTGGCTGTACTGAAAGGAGTCGGCTTTACAACAAGATTTACAGTAGAGGCGGAAGGATTATTAATATTGATCTTGAAACTTAGGTTACCTGCATTTTCGTTTACTTTGATGAAATTTTTATCGAGTGAAATAGTGGTACCTGCCGTAGTGAAAGTAGTAGAAGTAGCTGAAGTAATAGCATTATCACTAAAATCTTCAACGGTATTGGGTTTTAGTGATAAATAATATGTTTGATTAGGAAGTAGGGGAGTGCCAGGAATAATCGTGATTGTATTATTACTGAAAGTAGTTGTGAACGGTATCTGTGCGCCTGAAGCATTTGCCACCCTGAATTCAACAAGATTTTGTGCATTGGTATCAGTGATTGCAGCGTTATTAATATGTCTTACATTTTCATTAAACGAAATACTCGGATTTATTGTTGTGGATGCATTATTGGTATTATTAGCCGGAAGATACGTTACTGTAGGTGGAGTAGTATCTGTGGAACCGTTTGCTACAGCATCTACCGTAAAATTATCAAAACGATTATTTCCAGCATTTCCTCCCGATCCCGTAGCAAATTCAACTTTTAATTTAAAATTGGGGTTGTTGGAAACTCCTGCAATATTTGAAAAATCAAAAGTAACTAACTGAGGGACGTCATCCACCGGAGTAACGCTCTGGTAGGTAGTAAAAGTATTTCCGTCAAGGGAATATGACCAGATTTGTGTTCCTGCCCCTGAACCAGATCTTCTGGTTGTAAATTTTACCACTACATTATTATATCCGGTAGTAGGCAGGGAAAATTGAAGTCCACCACCAATAGGGTTGTTAAACCTTAAATGGGTTCCGGCAGGATCATTATTCCTGGCATTTAAATTATGGGTGTCGAAATTTTGACCTGATCCTCCTGCAAAATCAATAACACTTGTTCCCCCTGCAATAGCAGCAAGTGAAGAACCGTTTACCAGCGAGGATGTCGGAGTGGTAATAGAGGCTTGAGAAGCATTGTTATTGAAATTCCAGTAATGGATCAACGATTGTCCGAAAAGACCGCCTTGAAACAGGACAGCAATAGGCAGGAAGCCTCTAAAAAGATAGTTTTTCGTCATTTTTACTTTAAATTTTGATTAATGCAAAAATGAACTTTATACCTTGTAAATATTTTAATGCAATCTTAACAAATGATTAATAATAATGTAGGGGTCTATGCTTATTAGTTTCCAACCTGCTTTTGATTAATGGCTTTTTGCATCCATTGTTTTTCATTGGATGCTTTTTCAAGCGGATGTTTCTGGGTATACAGAAAACCTGAAATTGCTGTCAAAACCAGTAGGATAAAAATAACAAGGATAATTCTTTTTAACATTTCTCTCATATCGCAAGTTTTTTAATGTCTCGAATTTCTAAAACTGATGTTGGGTACCCCTTTTTTACTACATTGACCATAGCTCTTCCTACTTCATGCAATGTTAATGATTGAGACGGGAGTAAAACAGGAAAAAGCCATATAATAGGTTTGAAAAACCATTTGACATGAACCTGACCTTCTACGGGTTTCATAAATCCCGGACGAAAGTTATAGGCAGATCTGAATCCTAACTTCTTTAAAGAATTTTCGGTTCTTCCTTTTACTCTTGCCCACATTGTCTTTCCACTTTCTGTGCTGTCTGTATGGGCTCCGGAAACATAATTAAAAACCATTCCGGGGTTTTGCTTCAAAACAGCATTTGCAAAATGGAGAGTTGTATCATATGTTATTTTAGTATAATCTTCTTCATTCATTCCCACACTGCTGATCCCTGCACAGAAAAAACAGGCATCATAACCTTTCAGGTTTTCATCATTTTCAGTGATGCTTAGAAAATCTGGAACGATATACTCTTTTAATTTAGCATGCTTTTTTCCTGATGGTTTCCTGCTGACACTTAAAATTTCTGAAATACCGGGGTTTTCAAGACATTCCATCAGCACGCCTTCTCCTACCATTCCTGTGGCACCTGTTATTATTATTTTAATTGGGTTTGAACTCATGTTACTAAGATTATACTTTTATAACGATTTCGCACTTAAATTTACTTTAAAAAAAATTAACTTTTATAAAAAAAATTAAACATTTGCGTTTGATTAACTTTAAAATAAAAGGTAAATGTGCTCTCTTCCCAGAGGTTACCCATGTTTTCCGAATAATGAAATTTTCAAACATAACCATATTTTAAGTAAATTTTAATAAAAGAACATCGCGAAAATTCTTGTAAAAGGGTGCAGTGTCCTTGACCGATTGTTTTAAATTACCCCAAAAGACGGCCCAAGAAGGCAGATTTAATAAAAATTGGTTTTAAAAATAAAAAAGTCAGATGCGTAGTGGCAAATGACTTTTATTTTTATAATGTGCTATTCATTTATTTCTTTTCTTGTAGCTTACTGTAGATATTATGGATGAGCCCGTCCGCTACGGAAATCTTCGGAACAAAGATTCTGTTGATATCTGCCCATGCCATTACACTATTGAAAATCTTTAATGCGTGGGCCAGCACATCAGCTCTGTCTTCTCTCAGATTATGTTTTGTCATTCTTTCATCGACGCTGAGTTCATCAAATTCTTTATATACCTTTTTAAGATGAGCTAAAGACATTGGTTTTCCGTCTTTGGTTTTACTCATTGAAAACACTTTATTGATGTTTCCTCCAGATCCGATAGCAACAATCGGTTTCTTGCTCATTATATTTTTCTTGACCTTCTGCTTCATCTCATACCAGTTGTCCGGAGTAACAAGATTGTTGAGTAACCGGATGGTTCCAATATTGAAAGATTTTTCATACACCATTTTGTCATTTTCATAGAATGTAAGCTCAGTAGAACCACCGCCAACATCGATATATAAATAGGCGAAGTCTTTATCCAGACCTTCGGCCACATGATTTTCATACACCAGGGTAGCTTCTTCATCTCCTGATATAATTTCAATGTTGATGCCTGAAGTTTTTCTAACCTGTTCAATGATATCTTTTCCATTTACAGCATCGCGCATGGCACTTGTCGCACATGCCCTGTAGTGTTCCACTTTATAAATTTTCATCAGGTCACTGAAAATTTTCATTGAATCGATCACCATTTTTTCCCTTTCAGGTCCTATTTCTCCACGGGTAAAGACATCCATACCCAGTCTTAGAGGAATCCGTAAAAGATTAAGCTTTATAAATTCCGGGTGTTTGCCGTTATCTTTTACTTCATTGATTAAAAGTCTTGCTGCATTACTTCCTATATCTATTGCTGCGATCTTCATTTTGTACTCGTTTTAGCTTTTAAATATTTATAAGTTTCAATTTGAGAACGACATTCCTGCTTGTCATTTCTTACATATTCGTTACTCAGTTTTTTATCCAGAATCCTGGCCTTTACATTATCTCTCAATTGTATATCGAGGATGTCCTTCAGCTCTTTTTTCAGTTCTTTATCTGTTATTTTTACTGCCGCTTCAATTCTGTAATCAAGGTTTCTGGTCATCCAGTCTGCTGATGAAATATACATGTCTTCAGCCCCTTTGTTATAAAAATACATGACCCTGGCATGTTCCAGATATTCATCAACAATACTTATACCTTTTATTTTTTCTTTAAATTCTTTTTGATTGACAGCGCAATAAATTCCTCTCACAATTGTTTTTATAACCACTCCTGCTAAAGCCGCATCATATAGTTTTGTAATTAAAGCACGGTCACTTACCGAATTAGCTTTAACAATAATTTCTGCTCTTCTCCCTGCTTTTGCTTCTTCGATCTCTTTATCGATATGATGGACGATCTTTTCACGCATGAATTGTGGGCAGACCATTAAACTTTTACAGGTTTTCAGAACAGCAAGGTAATCTTCCTTAGGTTTTTTAAGGACGTTGAAAACTTTATTGATATCTGCCATAATTCCTCTGTCTGCAGTCATTAATAAATGATCTCCATAAATTCTGGCCGTTTTTTCATTGAAATTCCCTGTACTGATAAATCCGTACTGAATGGTTTTGTTGTGAGCTCTTTTCTTGATAACACAAAGCTTAGCATGAACTTTTTTATCCGGAATTCCAACTAAAACGGTAATACCTTCCGGCTCCAGCATTTCTTTCCATTCAAGATTGGATTCCTCATCGAACCGGGCCTGAAGTTCGAGCATTACCGTAACCTCTTTTCCATTTCGTGCAGCATAGATCAATGCATTGATAATTTTCGAACTGCTTGCCAGTCTGTAAGCTGTAATCTGTATTGATTTTACATCAGGATCCATTGCCGCCTCACGAAGAAGATCAATAACCGGATTATATTTATGGTATGGAAAAGTGAGCAACACATCATTTTTCATGATCACATCAGTTACCCTTTCGCCATGTTCAAAAGCCTGATGGCTAAAAGAAGTTCTTTCCACAGGTCTGGCATAAGCTTCAAAAACATCCGGAAAATCCATGAAATGCTTAAAGTTATGAATTTTTCCACCGGGAATAATGCTGTCTTTTTTAGTGAGATTGAGCTTACGGATTAATAATTCCAGTAAAGCTTTATCCATATCTTTATCGAAAACGAATCTTGTAGGCTTTCCTTTTCTTCTGTTCTTAAGCCCTTTTTCTATTTTTTCTGCAAAATTGGTTTTGATGTCATTATCAAGATCCATTTCAGCATCCTTAGTTACTTTAAATGCATTTGCAGCAAATTCGTCATATCCAAAATAAGAAAAAATATGAGGAAGGTTGAAAGTGATCACATCCTCCAGTAACATTACATTTTTTTCCTTCGGATCTTCAGTAGGGAGCAAAACAAACCTTCCTACAAAGCGTGACGGTATTTCGATGATAGCATAATTACTCTGGTATTGCCAGTCTTTTTTTCTCATGGCAACACCCAGATAAAGACTTTTATCTCTTAAGTATGGCATTGATGTATTTTCATGAAGAAGAATAGGAATGACATTGGATTCTACCACTTCATCAAAATATTTTCTGACAAATTCTTTCTGGAGTACGGTTAAGTTTTTAGCATTCTTGATGAAAATATTCTGATCAGCCATTTCATTCTGGATTTTTTTCCAGGTTTTATCAAAATTTTGCTGTTGTCTGATCACAATTTCATTGATCCTTTGTAAAATTTTCGAAGGTGGCTGGTAGAAGGACTCCGCAATTACTTTCTCCTTAAAATCCATGGCTCGCTTTAATCCGGCAACACGTACTCTGAAAAATTCGTCAAGATTATTGGAAAAAATTCCCAGAAAACGTATTCTTAAATGCAATGGAACATTTTCGTCCATTGCCTCCTGTAAAACCCTTTCATTAAAAGCCAGCCAGGTAATATCCCTCGGATTAAAGTGTATTGACATATTTGTGTGTAAAATTTATCAAAAATAAGGATTAATACATATTGAAAGTGATAAACAAGATTAAACTTTGATTAAGAATGTAATTGTTTTGATCCCTGAGAATATCACATATTTTACTGTAAATAAAAAAGCTGCTTTTACAGCAGCCTTCTATAAAATTATATGTAATAGCAAATTAATGACTCAATACATATTTGATAGCCTTATCAAATATATTACAAAACAAAATGGATTTGCTGTTATCGGAGCAACTTGAGGATCCCTGATAAAAACCATCATCTGATTGGTAATTGATGTACCAGTTAATATCCGAAACAACGATTAAGTTATCAGCAATGATAGAATTAACAGTTCCATCCATATTTTTCATAAAAGGAGTGGAATTGGATGTGTAATTCGTCATTTTTCCGACGGCTAATGTCATATTTATTTGTGTACCGGCTGGTAGCGTACCAAATGCACCTTTATCAGGTCCCACTGTTGTTGATACAATAGAACCAGAATAATTACCATAATTAAAGTAGTCAAATGTCTGTCCTGAAAAGACGGATTTTCCCGGAAAAACCGAACCATTATAATTATCGTTACCAATAAAAAAGAATTTTTTCTTTTCATTGATTTTTTGTTCCAGAGCATTCCTCATTTCCGCATTGATATTTCCGTTGGTTATATAACTGATCCAGATGATATCAGCATTATCAATAGCTGTTTGCAGTCCCTGTGCAGTCCCTGTACTAACATCAAAGGTACTATACGTGAATCCAGATATTTTTACAGTTCCGGACGGTCCGAAGTGGGATGAATTATTGAGTTTAGACCTGGCAACACTTGTATAGGGATCATTTGATAAGTTTGTAGACCAGGCATCAGGAACCAGCGATAGTATTTTTATGGTGCGGATCTGCTGCTCAACCTTGACCGTGAATGTGCATGTTTTCCCTAAAAAATTGATTATGAATGTTGCTGTTCCGGATGTAGTTGGTGTTCCAAAAATATTTAAAGTAATGCTTCCGTTACCATTATTTAATGTTCCGGCCGGAGCGGTAGCGGTAAGTCCTGTAACTCCTGTTGATGCGACGTTTATAGCATCATAAGCCTTTCCATTTCCGTTCGTATAGTTGATTACTTTCATACCATTACTAAGTGTCCCTTGATTATAAGTTCCAGTCAAAGAACCATTGCATTCCAGATTGTCTATTTTACCTGCTATGTTGTTGTTATCACTAAGGCAATTGGACCATCCTGTAGATTTATGCACCTTAACACAGTCCTCAGTAGAATCATACATCATTGTTCCAACAGCAATATTTCCTCCTTGAGGATTGATTATTTTTGTTGTGCTGGTGTTGGTTGGTAGTACAAACCCAAATTCGTTAGTCGTCGGCTTATTGATGTCCAGTGCACCTCTTGGAGTTGTTGTCCCTATACCTACTTGGGAATAAATTGTTTTAAATGCTAAAAGCATTGAAAGTAGAAAAAAATTTCTTTTCATATTTGTATTTATTTATGTTTATAATGAAATATATTCTTACCGGTTATGGTCTAAATTGTTGATATTGATCTTTTTAAATTAGGTGAACCCGATAATATGAATATGGTTTATCAGTGCCCTAAAGAAAAATAGGGTATGAATAATTTTTTATAAAATAAGAAATTTCATTGGTTTTCATCTTGAATGTTTGTGTTGGGTACTCCTATTATCAATATATGTGCCAAAATCCAAATATCATTTTCTTATACGTATGTAGAAACTAGAATGCGATTTTGTATACGACAACTGTTTTTACCATTTGTATTGTGAGAATATGCTGAAAAAGGTTGCCACAATGGGCAACCTTTTTAAAGTCTGGAGATATTTTAAATGTTATTTAATGAGTTAAGACGTATTGTACTGCCTTTTCAAAAATATTACAGAATAATATAGAGTTGTTGTTGTCTGAGCAGCTGCTTGAGCTTCCATAAAAACCGTCTGCTCTTTCATAGTTTGTATACCAATTAATATCTGATACAATTACCAAATTATCACTGCTTACTGCATTAGTTGTTCCATCTGTATTCCGTATAAATGCGGTAGATCCGGAAGGGTAATTCGTTACTTTACCAATAGCTCTGTACATTTTTATAGGAGCTCCGTCGGATAGGTTCCCGAAAATTCCTTTATCAGGTCCGTTTGTCGTTGATATGATATTATTCGAAATGGTTCCGAATCTGAAATAATCAAACGTGTGCCCTGCAAAACTGGTTTTACCCGGAAAATATCCTCCGTTGTAATTATCGTTACCAATAAAGAAGAATTTCTTTTTTTCTCTGATTTTTTTGTCCAGCATTTGTCTTTTTTCCGGAGTAAAATAGCTATTGCTTATGTAGCCTATCCAAATAATATCTGCATTGTCTATTGCATATTCCAGCTCCTGGGCACTGTTAGAGTATATATTAAAGGTGTCGTAGGTAAATCCTGTTACTTTAACTTTTCCTGAAGGGCCAAAGTTAGAAGAATTATTTAATTTGGATCTTGCAATATTTGTATATCTGCCATTGGATAAATTGGAATTCCAGGCATCAGGAATAATTGATAATATTTTTACGTTTCTTACTTGTGGTTGGCCGATATTGATTATAAAAGTACAGGTTTGTCCTGCTATATTTATGGTAAAATTAGCTGTACCACTTCCGGATGGCGTTCCTGAAATATTTAAAGTGATTGACCCGTTTCCATTGGCTAAAGCCCCTACGGGTGCCGAAGCTGTAAGGCCTGTAACTCCTGTTGAAGCTACAGATATTGCGTTATAACTTTGTCCGCTTGCTCCTGTGTAATTAATGGTTTTAGTTCCACTGCTAGGTATAGACTGCGTATAAGTTCCTGTTAGTGTTCCACTACTACAATCCAAAACAAAGCCTTGATTAATGCCTTCACCCAGACACTGAGACCATCCTTTAGATTTATAAACTTTTATACAATCCTCTGTTGAATCATACATAATTGTTCCGATTGCTACCTCTCCACCCAAAGGATTATATATTTTAGAAGTACTTGAATTTGTAGGTAATACCAATCCATGATCATTGGTTGTAGGTTTATTGATATCAAGAGCTCCTCTTGCGTTAGGTGTTCCGATCCCTATTTGTGCAGATGTTATTTCAAACAACAAAATTGAGGATAAAAATAGCATTTTTGTTTTCATATGTGTTTATTTATATGTTATTGTACATTATGTATTGAAGGCTTTTTATAAATAATAATACCCGGCCAGGAGCAAAAGCTGCTAGCTTATATAGTTACTGTTAAAGAATTTAAGAATGGATATAGCAACAAAACACAACTGGAAGACATGGATGTGTTATCTAAAACAGATGTGAAATATCCGTATTCAGTATCTTTTAGACAATAAGTTGAATTGGGAGTGTTATATAGTATTAGAATTTAGGGTAGGCTCATACCATAACAGGAAGTAGTTAATTTCATTTTTCATCGTGTGTGTTTGTGTAAATAGAATATTGGACAAATCCAAGCAATTAATATGCCAGAATGGTCATGCTGGTTAGCTCAATATGGCAAAAAAGTCTTAAACCAGATTATTCATAAATTGTTGATATATAAAGGAATATTTTTGAGTGCTGACTTATGCGATGGCCGGCTGCGTCCATGTTCTCTGATGATGTATGTCAATTTGTCATATATATTTGAATGGTACGAATATTGAGAAATGTACAGTGTAAATCAAATTAAAAATTAGAAAAATAAAAAATATTATGAGTAAAATAATTGGAATTGACTTAGGAACGACCAACTCTTGTGTTGCTGTAATGGAGGGTAAAGACCCTGTTGTTATCCCTAATGCGGAAGGAAAAAGAACAACTCCTTCTATCGTAGCGTTTACAGAAGATGGTGAAAGAAAAGTAGGTGATCCTGCAAAAAGACAGGCTGTAACGAATCCAAAGAAAACTGTATACTCTATTAAAAGATTTATCGGGACTCATTTTAAAGAAGATGCTAAAGAAATCTCAAGAGTACCTTACGAAGTTGTATCCGGACCAAATGATACTGTAAAAGTAAAAATCGACGACAGAGAATATACACCACAGGAAATTTCTGCAATGATTCTTCAGAAAATGAAGAAAACGGCTGAAGATTATCTTGGACAAGAAGTAACAAGAGCGGTAATTACTGTTCCTGCATACTTCAATGATGCACAAAGACAAGCTACTAAGGAAGCGGGTGAAATCGCAGGTTTAAAAGTAGAAAGAATTATCAATGAGCCTACTGCTGCAGCTTTAGCGTACGGTCTTGATAAAAATCACAAAGATCAGAAGATCGCGGTATATGACCTTGGAGGTGGTACTTTCGATATTTCTATCCTTGATTTAGGAGATGGTGTATTCGAAGTATTGTCTACAAACGGTGATACACACTTAGGAGGTGATGATTTCGATGATGTGATCATTAACTGGATGGCTGATGAATTCAAAGCTGAAGAAGGTGTAGACTTGAAAGCAGATGCTATTGCTCTTCAAAGATTGAAAGAAGCTGCAGAAAAAGCAAAAATCGAATTATCTTCTTCTCCACAGACTGAAATCAACTTGCCATATATTACAGCTACAGCTACAGGTCCTAAACACTTAGTGAAGACTTTAACTAAAGCTAAATTCGAGCAGTTATCTGCTGATCTTGTAAGAAGATCTATGGAGCCGGTTGCTAAGGCATTAAAAGATGCAGGTTTATCAACTTCTGATATCGACGAAGTAATCCTGGTAGGTGGTTCTACAAGAATTCCGATCATTCAGGAAGAAGTGGAAAAATTCTTTGGTAAGAAACCATCTAAAGGAGTTAACCCGGATGAGGTTGTAGCTATTGGTGCAGCTATCCAAGGTGGTGTATTAACAGGTGATGTAAAAGATGTATTACTTCTTGACGTTACTCCACTTTCTTTAGGTATTGAAACAATGGGTTCTGTATTCACTAAATTAATTGAAGCGAACACTACGATCCCAACGAAAAAATCTGAAGTATTCTCTACAGCTTCTGACAACCAGCCAGCTGTAAGCATCAGAGTAGGACAAGGTGAAAGACCAATGTTCAATGACAATAAAGAAATCGGTAGATTTGATCTTACAGATATTCCACCTGCACCAAGAGGAGTTCCTCAAATCGAAGTTACTTTCGATATTGATGCCAACGGTATCTTAAGTGTATCTGCTAAAGATAAAGGTACAGGTAAAGAGCAGTCTATCAAAATCCAGGCTTCTTCAGGTCTTTCTGACGAAGAAATCGAAAGAATGAAAAAAGAAGCTCAGGAAAATTCTGCAGCGGATGCGAAAAGAAAAGAAGAAGTTGAGATCTTCAATAAAGCAGACGGATTGATCTTCCAGACTGAAAAGCAATTGAAAGAGTTTGGGGATAAATTATCTGCAGATAAAAAAGCAGCCATAGAAGCTGCAGCAGCAGAACTGAAAACAGCATTTGAAGCTAAAAATTCTGACGATGTAAAAGCTAAAACTGAAGCTTTGGATGCAGCTTGGATGGCAGCTTCAGAAGAAATGTATGCAGCAGGACAACAAGCTCAGGGTGCTGATGCCGGAGCTCAGAATCCTGGCGGAAATGCAGGAGGTGATGATGTACAGGATGCAGACTTCGAAGAAGTGAAATAATAAGTTAAGTATATACTTACCTTTAATAATACAACCGCAGTAAAAGATTTTTTTACTGCGGTTTTTTTTTAATAGAGGAGTTGTCTTTTAAAGAATTTCAACCTCTTCAGGGATCATAAAGAAAATCAGACATCCGTTTTCTGATTTTACAGAGTGTTTAAAGTTAGGAGGCGTATACAAATAATCTCCTTTTTCCAGACGCGCTCCGGCAATAATGGCATCTCCTTCCATAATAAACAATTCTTCTCCTGCCGGATGATTGTGATAAGGGTAGCTTGCTCCCGGTTCAAATTTTAAAAGAATTGTTGTTGATCTGTTCTTTTCAGGATCAAATTTCAGAGATTTAACGAAGATGCCTTCATAGTGAATTCCTTTTTCAATTAAAGGTTGCCATTCTTTTTGTTCTGTTTTTACGATGTAATCGTGAATGTTAGTGTTCATTGTAATTTATTTTTAATTGTTATTGATTCAGAAGATGTTCAATGGTCCACTTGTAATGTGGAAAAGTACTGAGTAAAAATGCTCCGGCACTAAATGCAAATACTGAATAATCCAAAGGCTCTTTAAGTCCAAAAGAAAAAGACATTGCTAAAGCAAATAATAAGGTGAGGAATGATGCAAATAAAGCTGCTTTATGGATTTGGTATCCCACCAATAGTAAAATACCAAGCGACAACTCTGCAATAGTTGATGCTGTTGCAATGAATGGTGCTAATGACCGGGGTAAGAATGAATTGGTTTCTGCGGTATAGTTTATAAAATTTATCCATCCCGAAGACCGGTTTCGCCAAAGTCCCAATCTGCTGGCAGTAGCGGATAAAAATCCGGTAGCAAGGGCTATTCTTAACAGAAAAACAGCTATGTCCTGTCTCGCTTTCATACTCATTATTTTATTGGTTGAATTATAAGTACAAATTTCGCGAATGACGGGTAGCTAAAGAATAGACAATCCTGGGAAAAGCATATAAGATTTAGTTTTTCACTGCCTTTTGATAATCCTTGGGAGATAAGGAAGTATGCTTTTTAAAGAAGTTTGAAAAGTAAAAAGGATCATTGAATCCCAACTGATAAGCGATCTCCTTAACCGTAAGCTTTTCGTAGAGCAATAATCTTTTAGATTCGGAAATAATAAGACTGTAGATGACGTTCAGTGCTGTTTTATTGGTGTGCAATTTAGAGACCTCATTGAGCTTTGCTTCTGTAGTCCCCAGAATATCGGCAAAATAGGATACCGGATAATTCTGCGAAAAATTATGGCGGACATGTTCCAGAAACTTTAAAAATAAAGCATCAGGTTTCCAGATCTCATCACCATTTGCAATTTTACTGCGATTGATTTCTATTAACAATAATTCAACCAATGAATGGGTAGAAATGAGATATTGATAAGGCTTTTCATTAATTTCATCTTCAATCTGTTTAAGTGTTTCTGTAAAGAAGTCCGGACGGTGTATCGTGATCTTTTCATTCATACCGAAATGGCAGAACAGTCCGTTATGGAAAATGAGCTCTACATCGCTGTCGCTTTTACTGAAAAAATCAAGCGTGAATTCAAGAGCCGTTAATTCGCCTTCAACAGATTTTAACTGATGAAATTGTCCTGAGGTAATGGTTACGGTTTGATTGGCTTCCAGAATAAAAAAATGCTCGTCAATCAGAATTTCAGCATGCCCGCTCTTGCACCAGAACAGCGTATACCTAATGACACGCCTAGGTTCAGGGTGTCCCTTTTGATCTGAGTATTTTTTTATATCAATCATTTTGTTTATTCTCTAATGTAAGCAGCATGAGCCCGGAAATGCATTCATCTAAATTACAAAAAAGTTAAAGTAAAAAATAAACGGGAAATAATATTAATAAACCATTGGAATAAAATACCGATGAAATTGATCATGGAACTTGATTATTTGTTTTAAATAAGTATATTTGTTTTTATTTAGAATTAATAAAAATTAAATTTTTTTAAAAAAACTAAAACAGTTTGATTATCAACTATATCTATTGAATTAAACAAAACTATGGAACAACTCAACAAAAGAATCTTAACATTGGACCTGATAAAAGGAATGAGTGTAATAGGGATGATTATCATTCATACCTTGCTCATATTTGCCAATGTGAAATCACAATCAGATACGGCAATTGGAAGTTTTATTGTCTTTTTAGGAAGAGGGACTTCTATTTTTCTGATTTGTATGGGAATCACATTCATGACTTCCAGCCATCAAAGTTTAACAAGTGCCATCAAACGGGGAAGTTTACTTTTATTAGCGGCTTTTTTTATGAATTTTATGAAGTTCATTGTTCCCGTAATTTTAGGTTTTGCTCCTGCACATTTTATCGAAAAATATGGATGGCATGGTCCGATAGAGCAGCAATATCTATATCTGGCACTGCTGGGGGATATCTTGCAACTGGCAGGAATGTCTCTCCTTTTTGTAGGATTTATCAGGAAATATGTGAAGAATAAATATGGTATCCTTGCGATAGGTCTTTTGGTGGCTCTTGTATCAAGAGAAGTAAGCGGTATTCATATTAATTTTCCTGTCGTTAACTATATTCTGGATCTTCTTTTTAATAATAATTTTCCTGCTTATGTGTACTTTCCTGTTTTTCCATGGATGTCTTTTATTATTATCGGGATGTTTTTTGGGAAATGGTTTCAGCAGCTGAATTATAACGGGCCGCAATTGTTTAAAAATATGCTCTACGTCGGGCTTATATTTATTGCCTTAGGTGCTCCTTTGGTTTTTATGTATGGGAATTATCACTACAATGGTTTTTATCATATGGGGCCTGGAGGTGTAATTTATTTTGCAGGATGGACGCTGATATTTCTTTGGGCTATTTTCAGACTGACAAGTAAAGCAAAGGAAAATACATGGATGAAAGTTTTAAAATATTGCAGTAAAAACCTCACCTCCATGTATATGATACAATGGATATTGATTTCATGGGGAAAAGGGATTTTTGGATACAGACAGCATGGAATTGCATTTGTCTCAATCCTGATTCTCTTTTATATACTGCTCACTTTTTTAGTTCAGAACACATTAGACATTGTAAGGAAAAAAGAACCTTTGATTGTCTTCCGACGTATTTCCGTAGATGAAACATTATTAAAATAATAGAGTAAATATGTATAGATACTAGACCGAAAACCAGCAGTTTTTTGATTTTGTATTTTATTATTATAAATTCCTGATAAATTACCTAAATTCGTGTTGTATTAACTTAAAAAAATATTGAAATGAAATATTCTAAAATAATCCTGGTGTTTACTGTACTTTTATTTCAGTTGGGATTTGCGCAGGAAAAAGCAGATGTAGTCCTTAACAAAGCTCTTACAGATGCTAAAAAGGAAAATAAAAATGTACTTCTTGTATTCCATGCGTCATGGTGCCAATGGTGTAAACTGATGGAAAAGAATATGAATCTTCCGGAAACAAAGCCTTTGTTTGATAAAAACTATGTTACGGCCTATGTGGATGTACAGGAAAGAGGAGAAAAGAAAGTTCTTGAAAATCCCGGAGGCGAAGCAATGATGAATCAATATAAAGGTGAGAATGCAGGCCTTCCTTTTTGGTTGGTATTGAATTCTAAAGGTGAGGTTCTTACAGATTCTTTTAATGACAAAGGAGAAAATCTGGGATCCCCAGCAACTCCGGAGGAAGTAGATGCTTTTTTAGCGAAACTTGAAAAAACAACAAAATTGAACAGACAAGAACTTGAAACCATTCAAAAAGTTTTCGTGAAGAAAAAAGATCAATAAAGAGATTGATATCATCCAATAAAAATGCCCCGGAATCGAAAGATTCCGGGGCATTTTGCTATTTATTTTTTACCAAAAAATATCTGATCTTTTTTCTGCTGTTCCAGGTAAATTTCCTGGAAATTAACCGGCATATACTGAAAGATCGCATTCCAGTGTTGTATTTTAGTATGCTTTTTAAAGCTTTCAAATGATCTTACGAAAAGATTTTCGATAATATCTTTAACATAAGTATCCGCATTACGGTAAATTCCTTCCATCAATTTGATATGATGGCCGATAATATTAATCTTGGATTCCCGTAAGAGGTTCTTCAAGTAATTTACCGTGGATTGAATAATACCGGCGAAATTTTTTTGCATTGATAATTGAGTAATTTCACTTCTAAGAGTGGGATAGAAAAATTTTAAATACTCTACAGCTGTCTCTTCATTAATAGTTTGCATTGGCTCGTTCATCATAAATAATATTTTATTTTTCAAACACTTTTATTGCCGCCAAAATTATACCAAACTTATAAGTATGATGCAACAATAAATACTCCGATTATTAAAGCAATATGAGTTGCCAATATTTCGATATTGTGTCTGGAATTCGCTTCTTTCCACTGTTTCCAGTCGAATTGTTTTCTGATTTTTGTCTTCATAGTCATGATAATTGTGTAATGAAATACCTGAAAAATGTAATAAAAAAATAAGGTGGCCGGTTTTTATCAACCGTTTTCCACGGAAAATCTCCTTAAAGTGACAAAAGGATTCTTTTTCTGATGATAAATGCTGTCATTATATGCCATGATTGTAAATCTGCTTGGCATATATTTTTTGCAAATCCCTGGACATGTGGCTAAATATTGCTTTCCGGTATTCTTCATTACAAAGGATAGTGACATTATCGAGGGAATAAATAAAAGTACATTCTATAGCATTCTTAAGTATAGTATCTCCGTTTTTATAGATGTTACTCATCTTTTTTAAACTTTTAAAAAGGAGTGTCCTTTCATTTTGACGAATCATTCGCTTGATATGATCTGTAAAAGTGCTCATGGCATAATAAGAACTTTGTGTTTTGTGCTCATCCAACTCGTACTGTATATCAGGAATAACTTCTGTAATTTCCTGAACGGCCTGTAAGTAATTCATATTTATTTAATAATGGTTTTGTTCTAAAAATCTGATAAATCCTCCGAAAATAAAGAGTACAAGAAATGCTATAAATAGCAAGTGATAGGGCTTCATCCATTTCGGGGTTTTCGGTCCTCTGCTTTTTAATCTTCGCAGCCGGTCTATTCTGTTTAAGGTCTTTAAGTCCATTTTTTATGTTTTGAGAATGGTGATACCAAATGTGTTCCTTTGAAAGTGTTTTTATTTTAATATATTGTAAATCAATCATTTGAGCGAATGTTACTTGTGTTTATGCAGCCAGAAAACCATTCAAAATGATAAGGTTATTATCAGAATGAAATGCTGTCCGGTATTTGATATTATTAATATCTTTGCAATCCATAAAAATCAAAAATGTTTTCAAAAATTATAGTACACAGAGTAGGAAATAAGATCAACGGTGAGTCTTTAACACTTTCCCAGGAAGAGCTGCAGTTGGAAGAAGGGATGGCAGAAATGCTGGAAGATTACTTTCTAGGTTCTTTTAAAACAGAAGAAACGTACCAGTTTTACAGTGATACTTATCTTGTCAATAATCCTGTTTACAGTTCTGTAACAGAAATTTTTGAGGATAAGGCCAAATTTCTATGGGAATCGGAGAATATTGCCAAACACCTTTTTGAAGCTGCTGAAAATCCGAGAGTGCAGGGAGGAGAATTGTTTATTGTTTTCTTTGAAGATGAAAGGGAAGGCGATGAGAAAGTGGATAAAATAGGTATTTTTAAGACTGAAAAAAGAGAATCTTTCTTAAAGATATTTCCTCAGGAAGAAACTTTTGGACTTGAAAAAGATCAGGGTATTGGCTTGTCAAAAATTGATAAGGCAGCTTTGATCTATAATAATAACAAAGAAAGCGGATATGTTTTATCTGTAGTGGATAATAACAAGAACGGTGATATGTATTACTGGTTTGAGGATTTTCTTAAAGTAAAGCAGCGTGATGATGAGTATTTCCATACTCAGGAAGCTTTAATGGTGTACAAGGACTATATTACCAAGCAGCTTCCGCAGGAATTTGAGGTTTCTAAAGCGGATCAGGCTGACTTTTTGAATAAATCCATCAATTTCTTTAAAGAAAAAGAAGAGTTTAAGCTTGATGATTTTGCGAGTGAGGTACTTGGTGATGAACACGTGATTGAGAGTTTTGTTAACTTTAAAACAGATTACGAACAGGATATGCAGATCAATATTGCTGAAGAATTTCCGATCAGTGAAGCGGCTGTAAAAAAGACACAACGCCATTTTAAAAGCATTATCAAATTAGATAAAAATTTTCATATCTACATTCATGGTGACCGGAAGATGCTGGAACAGGGACAGGATGAAAAAGGAAAGTATTATATGCTGTACTTTGATAAGGAAGTCTAAGGAAGTTAAAACATAAGGTGTAAAAGGGCAAAAGGGTAGAATAACGAAAAAGAAAATTCACCTTTTTGTCCTTTTGCTTTTTTTATTTACTTTTTTCTGAAAAATAAAGCCCTGCTGTATTCATAGTTCATACGCGCAATATTAAGAACTGATATTCCCTGAGGGCATTCCACTTCACAAGCTTCTGTATTGGAGCAATGACCGAATAATTCTTTATCCATCTGCTGAACCATTTTAATCACCCGTTCGCTCCTTTCTTCTTTTCCCTGGGGAAGAAGTACCATATGGCTTATTTTTGCAGAGGTAAACAATGCTGCACTCGCATTTTTACAAGTGGCTACACAAGCTCCGCATCCGATACAGGCCGCGGAATCAAAAGCTTCTTCGGCAATCTGGTGAGTAACTGCAATGGCCGTGGCATCCGGAGCCTGTCCCGTATTCACGGAAACAAAACCTCCCGAAGAAATAATTCTGTCAAAAGCCGAGCGGTCAACTTTTAGATCTCTTTTTACCGGAAATGCTTCCGCCCGGAAAGGTTCTATAACAATAGTTTCTCTGTCTTTAAAAGAACGCAGGTGGAGCTGGCATGTGGTCGTGTTTTCTAAGGGACCGTGTGCCAAGCCATTGATCATGATTCCACATTGTCCGCAAATACCTTCACGACAGTCATGATCGAATTCTACCGGTTCTTCTCCTTCTACGATCAGCTTTTCATTAAGTGTATCGAGCATTTCGAGAAAAGACATGTGGGAATTGAGATCTTTTAAATCATAATTTACGAGCTTTCCTTCCGTGCTTCTGTCTTTCTGTCTCCATATTTTAAGATGTAAATCCATAATTTCTTTTTTTATTTATAACTTCTTACAGTGGGTTGTATTTCTTCAAATACAAGCGGTTCTTTAATTAATTCAGGTTCCTGATTTTCACCTTTCCATGCCCAGGCAGAAATAAACTGAAATTCAGAATCATTTCTCAGGGCTTCTCCATCGGGAGTCTGATATTCTTCACGGAAATGGGCTCCACAAGATTCGTTTCGGGTGAGGGCATCGTAGCACATCAGTTCACCGATTTCAAAATAATCTGCAACACGTCCGGCTTTTTCCAATTCTGTATTCATGTGGTTTTCATCACCGGAAACTCTTACGTTTTTATAAAATTCTGCTTTCAGTTTTTTTATTTCTTCAATGGCATATTTCAGGCCTGCTTCATTTCTTGCTAACCCACAATAATCATAAAGCAGCTTGCCCAGGGTTTTATGATAGTAATCAACGGTTTTGTTCCCTTTGATATTGATAAGGTGTTCAATCTGTTGCTTAACGGCATTTTCCGCATTCTCAAATGCCAGGTTATCGGTTGATATTTTTCCGGTATGGATTTCATTGGAAAGATAATTTGCGATCGTATACGGAGCAATGAAATAGCCATCTACGGAAGCCTGAAGAAGGGAATTGGCCCCCAGTCTGTTGGCTCCATGATCTGCAAAATTGGCTTCTCCCAGAGCAAACAGCCCCGGAATGGTTGTCATGAGCTCATAATCTACCCATAATCCGCCCATAGAAAAGTGGGCAGAAGGAGAGATCATCATGGGTTCTTTATAAGCATCATATCCTGTTATTTTTAAATACATATCGAACAGGTTTCCATATTTTTCCTTAATTTTTTCTTTGCCCTGTTCCTTAATTGCTTTGGAAAAATCAAGATATACTGCATTTTTAAGAGGTCCGATACCGAATCCGGCATCAATTCTTTCTTTAGCAGCCCGGGAGGAAATATCCCTTGGTGCCAGATTGCCAAAAGCAGGGTACCGCCTTTCCAGATAATAATCCCGTTCATTCTCAGGAATATCATTTGGAGATCTGGTTTCATTATCTTTTAAAGGAACCCATATCCTTCCATCATTCCGGAGAGATTCGGACATCAGGGTCAGCTTGGATTGATAATCTCCGGATTGGGGCAATGATGTCGGGTGAACCTGTATCCAACTTGGTGAAGCCATTAAAGCTCCTTTTTTATGGGCTCTCCAGATTGCTGAGCCATTACATCCCATGGCCAATGTGGAGAGGTAATAAATTTTACCATATCCGCCGGTGGCTAATACAACAGCATGAGCAGAATGCCGTTCAATCTCGCCGGTATCCAAATTTCTTACAATAACTCCTCTTGCCTTGCCATCAATGAGCACAAGATCCAGCATTTCATGTCTGGAAAACAATTGTACGGTATTTTTACCCACCTGCCTCATTAATGCCTGATATGCTCCCAGAAGCAATTGCTGACCAGTTTGACCTCTGGCATAGAATGTTCTGCTTACCTGGACTCCGCCAAAAGACCGGTTGTTGAGGTAGCCTCCGTACTCCCTGCCAAAAGGAACTCCCTGCGCTACTGCCTGATCAATAAGGTTTAACGAACATTCAGCCATGCGGTATACATTGGCCTCACGAGCTCTGAAATCTCCTCCTTTGAGGGTATCCACAAACATTCTGTACACGCTGTCTCCATCATTTTTATAATTTTTAGCAGCATTTACTCCTCCCTGAGCTGCTACGGAGTGGGCTCTTCTCGGACTGTCCTGAAAACAGAATGATTTTACATTATAGCCCATTTCTCCAAGAGATGCAGCTATGGAACTTCCTGCCAGTCCTGTTCCGACTACGATAACATCCAGCTTTTTACGGTTTGCAGGATTAACGAGTTTTGCCGTTTTTTTATATTGAGCCCATTTTTGTTCTAATGGTCCCTGGGGTATTTTAGAATCTAACTTCATCGGTTTTATTTTTAATTAGCGGTAAAGAAAACATAAACAGGCATGAGCGCAAATCCGACACTGATTATGACTGAATAAGCAATTCCTATGGTCTTAAACCATTTTACAAACTTCGGATGATAAAGTCCCAGTGTTCTTACTGCGCTATAGATCCCATGGATAAGATGATAGCATAGGGCAGCCATGGAAATTACATAAATGATCACATACCACCATTCTTTAAATACCGTCACCACAAGTATATAAAGATCCTTATTCCCGTTATTGTCTAATGGCGGACTACCGAATTTATATACATACCAGAAGTTCTGAAAATGGATCACCAGAAAGATCAGTAATAAAGTTCCTAATATTCCCATATTCCTGGAATACCACTTGCTTGCTCTTCCGCGTCTGTCGGCAGAATAACGTCCACCCGATTTTTTGTTTTTTAAAGTGATGATTAAACCATCTACTGCGTGAAGAATAATACTTGCGTACAGGACATAAGAAACGATTTTGATTACAATATTACCCGAAAGGAAGTGAGAATAGGCATTGAATTGCAAATGTGCCTGCTCCTGCGGCAGGAACAGCTGAAGATTTCCCAGGAAATGGATCAGCAAGAAAAAACTCAGAAACAATCCTGTGAGGCACATCAGCATTTTTCTTGACAAGGTAGACAGCATAATTTTTGTTTTTTTATTTTTAATAATATCCCAATACTTTCATCCATAAGCCACCTACTACCATGTAGATAATAAGAAGTACGATTCCTATTTCCAAACCGCGAAGCCACCAGGCTTTCAGCTCTACATAGCCGCTTCCGAAAAATACCGGAGCAGGACCGTGGCCATAATGCGTAAGTACCCCATAAATAGAACCCAGAAAACCGAGCATCATGGCCAGTAACATTGGTGGTATCCCCACGGCAACACCTACACCTAACAATGCGGCGTACATGGCAGCGACATGGGCAGTAGCACTGGCGAAAATATAATGGCTGAAAAAGTATACAACAATAATTACAGGAAAGGCCACCTGCCAGCTCAGTCCACCGATTTTCACTTTGATCAGGTCACTGAACCATCCGATAAAGCCGAGTTCATTCAGTGAGCTTGCCATCATAACCAGTACGGCAAACCATACGATGGTATCCCAGGCTCCTTTCTCTGACTTTACATCTTCCCATGTCAGGACAGAAGTCAGAAGCAGTAAGGTTAATCCTATAAAAGCGGTTGTAGTAGCATCAATTGAAAGTGCTCCGCCAAATATCCAGAGTGCCAGTAAAATGAAGAATGCCAATAGCATCAGCCATTCGTTCCTTGAAATAGGCCCCATGTCTTTAAGCTTTTGAGCAGCCATTTTAGGAGCGTCACCTGTTTTTTTCAATTCCGGTGGATACAATTTATAGAGTACTAACGGAACTGCAAAAAAGGCAACCAAACCAGGCAGGAAACCAGCAGCAGCCCATGACATCCAAGTGATGTTGATGCCCAGATTGGCTGCAAATTTCTGACACATCGGATTACTGGCGGTTCCTGTTAAGAACATAGAGGAAGCGATCAGGTTCATATAATAGCTGTTCAGCGTTAAGAATGCCCCTAGCTTTCTGTGGGTTTCCGGTTTTTCCGGAACAGAATCAAAACTGATAGCCATGGATTTCATAATAGGGTAGATGATACCTCCTCCCCGTGCGGTATTACTAGGGATAGCGGGAGCCAGGCAGACATCCGCTAATCCCAGACCATAAGCCAGCCCAAGGGAACTTTTACCGAAAATCCTTATGAATAAAAAAGCAATACGATTTCCCAGGCCGGTTTTTATAAATCCCCGTGCAATAAAAAATGAGATCCCAATCAGCCATATCACTTTATCTCCAAAGCCGGAGAGTGCTTTAGTGATTGATTTTCCCGCATCACCCGGTGCAATTACCTGGGTTAGTGCAGTGAATCCGATAGCCATCATACACATGGTTCCCATAGGAGCTGCTTTTAGAATGATTCCTAAAATTGTTGCCGCGAAAATGGCAAAAAGGTGCCACGCATCTGCGGTAACACCATCGGGCTCAGGAATAAACCAGATGATAAGGGCAACAGCAAAAGTTATTGCGACATTCTTGATATTTATTTCTTTCATAGTAGTAATGTGTTAATGATTAAAATCTACTTTGCACCTGAACGATGAATAGATTATTATTGTATTGTGAGGTATTTTCAATCTGTTTTTTATATCTGTCGAACTGTACACCCAATTGAATTCTTGCGCCATAGTTTTTAAGAAACTCTAAACCGAACATCGGAGTGATCGTTTGCCGGGGATTGGAGTTCATCCTGAAATTGGTGTCCAGGTATTCATACCGGCAGGATAATTCGAAGGCGCTGAGGTTTCTATGGTTGATTTCATATCTTAAGTTTGGTAAAAAATAAATGCCACGAATCAGATAATTGTCCGGATTGTCGGGCCTTTGTTCGGCTGCTATTGAATTATACAAAACATGATTTGTTGCCTGTTTCGCCTCCAACTGCATATCGAGGCTCCATTTAGGATCAAAAGTAACCAATGAGCTGAGGTCCACTCCAAGGGCGTAAACCTTTTTACCAAAGACTTCACCTATGCCGCCATTTAAACCAACGTTAAAATTGTATTTTTTTAAAAGCCCGAATACCAGGCGGGTTGAATATTGTTTTCCGTTGTCGTTATCATTAACCTGATTCTTTCCATTACCATTAACTACAGAAACCGCATATTGGAAAGGTATTTCTCCCAGCTCAAGCTGCCCGGTAGCAGACATCCCTATCTGGAAACTTGTCCATCCCAATTTTCCGAATTCAGTGTACTGATTGGACCAGTCCAAAGACTTGATGATGTCTATAGGGTAAGTTTCTTCAATCCCGAACCACGGACGGAATTGCCCGACAGTGATGGCAAGTTTAGGATTGAAGGTGTATTTCAAATAAGCATTTTCGAGAACCCTGCTTTTGGGATCATTTTTGAAATCTGCCAGATTAGCCAATACGACCACTTCAGTGCGTTTGCTGATCTGTGCTCTTACCTGTACCCTCATGTATTTGAGCATGAAATTATTATCAGTTCCGGATCCGTCTTCATGATGAAGTCCGTTTACATCAACATCTTTGGTCATACCAACAAGATATCTCGCCTGAAAAAGCCCTTTGATCTGTAGCTGAGGATATTTTATATTATCTTCTTCCGGTTGGGTCTGTGCAGAGTCTTTCACCTGCCCGCTTACTGATATCGAGAAGACAATCAGGCAAAGTAATTGCATTCTTTTTTTTAGTGAAAAAAAGGTCATAGTGCTTTATATTGAGTTTAAAGATTGAAAAGGATCTAAAGTCCCAGGAATTTAAAAGGCTTGCTTTCTACAAAGTCTTTATTGGTTTTTCCGTTGTAGGTTTTAAAATTATCAAGGTTTAATTTTAATATTTTTCCTTTGGGGCTGAAATCAAATTCTTTAAGATCTACCCAAAAGGTATTGGGAGTGAATACGGTTTCGAAGTAGTAAACCAGATTTTTATGGTCGGAGACAGAACGCCATCTTGTTGAAGAGATATTAGGTTCTGTTTCTGAACTTATACCGTATGGTACCGAACAATTTCTGATCACACTGAAAACACTTGCTACCGCAGAGCGGGTATCAGAAGTTTTCGGAATCGCATCGATATAATAAGAAGCTCTTACAAAACGGTCTGCTGCACGATTGGTTCCGGGAAGCATAATAGTACCCGGGATTCCTTTCCAGTAATTATTTAAAGCGAGTTGCTGATCAAAAACAGGGGAGTTTGTCATTACAGTGTAAGACGGATCGTGATGGATAACCAGTTTTCCGTCGATGTATTCTAAAACAGCATTATCCCCGGAAGCATCTGATAAAGATAAATGAAGGGTGGTAAATCGTTCAGTTCCCGGGATATAATCACTTACAACAACGAACGGTTCTTTTTTCATATAATCGACAGCCTCTTTTACATTTTCAAAATTATCAAGGAAATATTGGGCCCACATCGAAATCGAAATGCCTTTCTCACGTCCCTTGGGATTAAATTTCGGATATTGGCTTTCACCCAGCCATAGTACATTGGCAACAAGTCCTTTTTCGTTCATTCCGTCAGCGGTTGCAATATCCCATGCTGTGCTGATAAGGCTGCCATATTTAGAGGTCCATTTAACGGATTTTGCACCAACTTCGCCGTCACGTTGTATTCCTCGCGGGAGTACCCATAAATTTACTGCAATTTCATCACGCCAGTCCATAGACCGGGCAGTGATAACTGTGTTATCAGGACCTTTATAAACAACTCTTGTACAAGCTTCGGAATAATTAATGAGTCCAGGTAGAAAAAAGGAAATAAGAGGGATTATAAATAATTTTTTCATACTGATGTATTTGAGTGTTAGGTAAATAAATAATATATTTCTTTTAAAAATATTTGATTATTTATTTATGTTTTCATGTTTTGGTGATATAAAACTAGTGAATTTTACTTAATTATTAGAATTATTTTAATTTAATATTAGTTTGATGTTAATAATCATTTTCCTTTAATTTTATGAAAAAAATTGTGATTTTCTTAACAAAATTTATTATATTAATAACAATGGATTGTATTCTAATGTGCTGTTATTTAAATAGTTGAATTTATAAAAGGTTTAGATACCACAAAGTAATATTTCATCAAAAAAATCGTTATATTTGATTGATTTTAGAATACTATGAATTTTGTAGAATGTCACGAAGAACCCATCCATATTCCGGGGTATGTACAAAGTTTTGGATACCTGATTGGCATTGATGCAGAATCTCACTTCATTACTTTTTTCAGTGAAAATATAAGGGATATATTTGCTATCGAAGATGTAAACATCCTTTTCGATAAAAAGATCAGTGATTTTCCGGAAAGCTTCCAAAGTATTATAGAATCAGAGATTTATAATTCACTGAATACGTTTACAAGACGAGAAAATGAGACGTATTTCGATAAAATATTCATCCACGGAACGGAATATCATTTTTCTGTTTTCCGAAATAGCGGCCGCATCTTTTTAGAGTTTGAGAAGGTTATTGAAAATCCCAATAAGCGGATATCCAATAAGTACGATAACTTTTATATTATAGACAATGCTCAGGAAATCTGGGATCAGCTTTTAAACACGCTTTCTAAAATTGTGAATTATGACAGAATGATGGTGTATAAGTTTATGACCGATGGTTCAGGGAAGGTGATTGCTGAAAAAAGAAGTAATGGTACACATAGTTATCTCGGATTGCATTATCCTGAAACGGATATCCCAAGACAGGCCAGGGAACTGTATCTTAAAAAAAGAAAGAGGATTTTCAGTAATGTATATTCTGAAACTGTTCCTATTTTAAGCAAAATACAACAAAATATAGATCTTACATTCGCTGCGTCACGTGGAATGTCTCCTATTCATGGGCAGTATATCAAAAACTCAGGAGCTTCTTCAAGTTTTAGTGTTTCCATCATTATCGATGATAAGCTATGGGGATTGGTAACCTGTCAGAATACCGAACCTAAACATATAGATCTGGAAGACCGCGTTCAGGCAGGGATTTTTACAGCATTGGCATCTAATGCCTATTCGTCTTTTAAAACCAAAAGAGAACTGAAGTATCGCCTGGATCTGAATGAAAAATCTGCATTTCTGAAAACAGAGTTTCTGAAACAAAATTCTTTATTCGACTCTCTGGTTCAGAACAGGAAAGAAATTATGAATATTGCAGAAGCAGATGGTCTGGCAATTATTTCGGATGACAATATTGTAAAAACAGGAATTACTCCAGCCCACGTAGTTATTCAGAAAATAGTAAACTGGGCTTACGAAAACACAGATGAAAGTATTTACATTAACCGCAGTTTCCTGAAAGAGTACGGTAATGATCTGGAACTCGACAAAGATAGTGCAGGGATTATCATATACTTCATAGACCGGGTTAAGAATGAAATGTTGATCTGGTTCCGCCGGGAATTTGACGAACATATAGATTGGGCCGGAAATCCTGAAAAGAAGGTTGATGTTTTCGTTCAAAACGGGGAGGAAAAGCAGATCGTTTCTCCAAGAAAATCTTTTGAAGTATTTAAGGAAAACATTAAAGGTAATTCCAAACGATGGAGTTCCAGAAACATAAGCGGAGTACAGGTGGTTCGTGATGTAATTTTAGAAACATCCCACAAGCAATATAACACCATAAAACAGCTGAATGACCAGCTTAAAAAGGTAAATGAGGAGCTGGATAGTTTTTCTTATACGATCTCTCATGACCTGGGAACACCGCTTACTGTAATGAAGCTTAATGCCCAGATGCTTCTTTCTAATTTTGACAAATCCGAAAAGGAAAAAAATAAGTTAAAGTCTATTATCGAAGAAATTGATAATATGGCAGAGATGATGCATGATGTCCTTCAATTGAGCCGTGCAAAGCACAGTGAAATTGAACTGGAAAGCCTGCAGCCTCATCAGACAATCGAAAAAATTTCTGAGAATGCCAGAATCACTTTCGATAGCCCGAAAACAGAGATTATCATCAAGGAAGCTCCCGAGGTCCTGGCAGATAAAACCATGTTGCACCAGGTATTTTTAAATATCATTAATAATGCCGTAAAATACTCCTCTCATCAGGAGCAACCGACAGTAAAAATCGAAGGGCATGAAGTGGGAGAAACGGTTGTTTATAAAATTTCAGACAATGGAATCGGAATTCCTGAAGAGGAAAAGCATAAAATGTTTAAGATTTTCAACAGAATGGATAATGCCAAGAAGTTTAAGGGGAATGGCATCGGGCTGTCTATTGTTCATAGAATTATGAAGAGAATAGGAGGGAATGTGGATTATAAAAGTGATAAAGAGGGTACTTCTTTCATTTTAACGTTTAAAAAGCCCTAAATTTGAGGAACTTTTAAATCCATATTATGGTATCTGAATATCTTAAACAAAATACAGCTGAATATCACGATGCTGCTGAGAAACTTTTTAACTCTGAAAAGATTTTTAATAAGACCTTTACTTTAGAAGATTATAAAAAAATCATTCATACGAATTACCTGATGCTTTTGCATTCTGAAGATAAAATTTTCAACAGCCTTCATGACAAGTTTGGTGATAAACTTCAATTGGAACAGAGAGTAAAACTTCCCCTTATCGAAAAAGATCTGGAAAGTCTTGCTTTGGAAAACCAAAAGACATCCCAGAGACTTGAGGTAAATAATGAGCATGAGGCATTGGGAATGATGTATGTAATTGAAGGTTCTACATTAGGAGGAAATGTTATTGCGAAACAACTTTCTAAAACGGAGGGTTTTGATGAGGTAACTTTCAATTTCTTCGGTTGTTATCAGGAGAACACGGGACCCATGTGGAAAAACTTTAAAGAGGTTCTGGATACTGAAGTTTCTGAAGAGAACTACAACGAGGTATTATCGGGAGCCAAAAAATTATACACTTTTTTACTGAACGTAAATTAATTTCTGGTCTGAAATCCAAATATATCCTTTGCAGATAATTAACTTCCTGAAAGATTGCTCAATTTTTCAGGAATTGTTAAATTTGGGAGTCAAATTTTTAGACTGAACTAAAAATAAATAATTTTAAAAAGTATACATTATGAAAGTAACTGTAGTAGGTGCAGGCGCTGTAGGAGCAAGCTGTGCAGAATACATCGCTATGAAAAACTTCTGTTCAGAGGTAGTTTTAGTAGACATTAAAGAAGGTTTTGCTGAAGGTAAAGCAATGGATTTGATGCAGACAGCGTCGCTTAACGGTTTTGATACCAAAATTACGGGAACAACAGGAGACTACAGCAAAACTGCAGGATCTCATGTAGCAGTAATCACTTCAGGGATTCCAAGAAAACCTGGAATGACAAGAGAAGAATTGATCGGAATTAATGCAGGAATCGTAAAAGACGTTACTGCTAACCTGGTAAAGCATTCTCCTGATGTAATTATCATTGTAGTTTCTAACCCTATGGATACAATGGCATATTTAGTACACAAAACTTCCGGTCTTCCAAAACATAAGATCATCGGAATGGGGGGTGCATTGGATTCTGCCAGATTTAAATACAGATTGGCTGAAGCATTGGAAAGCCCTATTTCTGATGTAGACGGAATGGTAATCGCTGCTCACAGTGATACAGGAATGCTTCCATTATTGAGCAAAGCGACAAGAAACGGAGTTCCTGTAACTGAATTCCTTGATGCTGATCAACAAAAATATGTAATTGAAGAAACGAAAGTTGGTGGAGCTACATTAACTAAATTATTAGGAACTTCAGCTTGGTATGCTCCAGGTGCGGCTGTTTCTGTAATGGTTCAGGCAATTGCATGTGACCAGAAAAAAATGATCCCTTGTTCTTTGATGCTTGAAGGGGAATACAACCAAACTGATATCTGCTTAGGTGTTCCTGCTATTATCGGTAAAAATGGTGTTGAAAAGATCGTAAACGTAACACTTACTGTAGAAGAGCAATTGAAGTTTGCTGAGGCTGCTAAAGCGGTAAGAGAAGTGAACGGAGATCTGAAGTTTTAATTACATTAAACTTTATATATAAAAAACGCGCCCAAAAGGCGCGTTTTTTTATGTAGTCTTTTTAATCAATTCTTTCGATCAACATCTTTCTTCCACCCGCATCAATTTCCTGTTTCAAAACCTGGTTGGATTTTGTGTCAATATAAAAAGTCATTTTTACAGCATTGTCAGAAATATCATCTGTCACACTCACCATCCAGACCTCTTTATTGAGAAAAGTTCCTTTTTGTGTATCTGTAATATGGGCCTTCATTAACCTCTTGCTTGATTTCGGATTGTAGTCAAAAATGGCAATATCAGTCTTATAATGATCTTTAAGCGGTAACCACCGGATGATCTGAGGATAGATGTTACTATCGAAAAATCCTCCCTCTCCCTTTTCGTTAATTTCGGTTTTGGTATTGCTTGCTTTGTCTGTATAATATCCGGTTACTGTTTTCCCAAAATGTAAAGCCATGTCCCTTTGTGTGTTGAAAGAAGTATGTTTTATTGGTTTTAATTGAGGAAGCTCTGCAATGGTTTCATCAACCCAATCTGGCTTACCAGCCATTTTTACGGTAGTTTTTACATCCACTGTGGTATTGCTACGGGTAATTTCTGTGTTTATCTTAGCAATTTCAATTTTAGCCCCATCCTTTAAGGCATACCAGATCATTGCTTCTTTTTCATTTTTGATTAAGTTATTGATCACTTCATTCTTTTCAGGAGTCTGAACTTTATCTTGTGCACAAAATAGGGAATTGCCTAATATCATCATGAGAACTGTGCAGGAAAGAAACCTTGTTTTCATAGTATAGTTATTTGTTGGTTATAATCAGTAAGTCACTGAAAATAAACAAATGTTACATTGCTATGAGTATTATGGGATAGGGAGAAATAAAAAACGCACAATTTGTGCGTTTTTAGGTAATCTCTTATTTTTCAGCGTGAAGGCCAATTCGGTTGCCTTCCGTATCTCTAATTACAGCAATATAGCCTGCATTCATTTTCATCGCCGGACTTACGATCCTGCCACCAGCCGATTCTACTTTGTCCAAGACCACCTGGATTTCCGGATAAGCATTGATGTAGACTAATGTTCCTTTGTCCGAAGGCTGATTGTTTTCTGATTTTGATAAAACTCCTGTAATTCTACCCGAGGTAGCCTGCACAACATCAGGGTTATAAGGGAAGAAGGTAAGTTCTTCCTGAGTTTCCGGAATAGAGCGTGTGATCATTTTAATATCTAAAATTGTTTCATAAAATGTTTTCGCCCTTTCCGTATTGATGACCGGAATTTCAAACCATGTAATAACATTGGTGTTTTCGTCAATTTTTTTTAATGCTTTCATAGCTTAATATTTATGGTGTATGATTAAGGCAGCTAATACAATACCAATAGCATCTATGTTTGAATTATTTTTATTGACAATTTGCAGATTTATTATTTTTTCCTTCCTACAAAATTCCAGACCGCTTTAATGAATTCAGGATTTTTTTCATAATACAGCAGGTGTCCGCCATCAATGGAAACAATTTCTTTATCAGGGAACTTAAAGGATTGATAGTGTTTTGTACCTACAGCCTTATCCTTTTTTCCTGTAATGATCAATGTTGGGGTTTTGATATCCTTTGTAATTAATGTATAATCTGCATAATACTCCGGGAATTCTTTGGGTTTTGAAATAACGGCCATTCCGAAGTCAATGATTCTTGGATGTAATGAATCAACCTTATCCATTTCTTTGATCGTTTCAATATCATCCGTAAGGAATCTGAATCCCATTCTTTTGGATCTTAAAGCCTTGCTTAATTTGGAAAGCTCAGAAGAAAGACTGTCTTTTGCAATCTTTTGGTTTTTCAAATGAAGAAGCTCATTGGCATATTCAATCTGTTCTTTGACAGATTCATTATTTAAGAAATGTAAAGTCACATTGGCTAAAATAATGCCTTTTACATTTTGAGGATATTTTTTAGCATAGCTTACGGCAATAATTCCTCCAAAAGAATGAGCCATTAAGAAAACCTTGTTTAATTTTAGATGCTGTCTTAATTCTTCAATATCCTGTACCATTTTATCCAAATGATAATCATCCGATTGTGCAGATTTTCCGGATCCTCTCTGGTCCATGTAGACCATTTTAAGATTTTTCTCGAGATGGTTCCCTCCCATTAACTCAAATGAAGGATAGCCCTGACCCGGTCCTCCAGGAATATAGATACAGGCTTCACCATTTCCGGAAACTTTGTAATGGATCTGTACATGATCACTTGTCTGAAAAAAATCCTCAGATTTGGATTGAGCTGATATAGTATTAATGAATAATAGCAGAGTAAAGAAAATAAATTTCATGTATACAATTTTATACGAATATAACATTTTATAACAGGTATTTATTACACCTCTTTTATCTTAAGAGATAGAAGATAGGTCTCTGTACTTTTAAAATAATCCAGCCAGATCTTGTAGGATTATATTTCTACGGTTTTCGGTACCTTAAATAACAAAACCACAGCCCATATTTGCAGAATAGTTTGAGCAACATTTATAATTCCAAGAACAGGATCTGCTAAAAAATTCATTATTACAATTGGGATTGCAAGAATTCCTAAAATTAAAAGAACCAAAAGGACATATTTTATCAATTCTGTACCTTTTCCTGCTAAATATCCAATTCCAAAAATGATTGCAATTGTTACTACAGCTGTAAATATTGCAGAACCTGAACTAAGAGATTCATAGGTCCAGATCATATTACCGACACCTAACGCAGCTGAAAGATAAATTAAGTTAGCTGCTTTCATATGGTTAGAGTGGGGAATGACCTCTGCTTTTTCTTTTTCTGTTGTGATCAAAGAATTCTTTCGTTCAATTTCTTCAGGACTGAATTCTTTTCCTCTGGATTCCAATATATCAGATGCATATAGAATAGCTTGAGGCACAACCTTAGTATCTGGTTTTATATATTTTTCAAGCCCCTGGCTTGACATTTTTTCTAAGACATTTTTATTGACGCTCATTTTAAATCAGATCGTAGTTTTTTAAGATCGCAAATTTAATAAAACCTCTCTCTTAAAATAAACAAATCTGAATAATAAATAGATTTCAGCTAAAAGACTAAATCTACTTTTCTGTAGCCGAAAAAGTGGGTGTGTTTATAAAAATAAAAGAAGCAAATTTTCTTTATGTAAAATTGAAAGTAGTGAAAAATTATATTCTATATTTCTGAACTTATAATTAAAATATTATTAAAAAATATTGTAAATACTTATTTCACTTGTAATAAAATTTATTTTTGAACTGTCTATTATGATAGACACCTTAATTCAATATGAAGCAAAAATTATTTTTTCTCTTATTCATCGTATATGCATTTTCGCACGGACAAAAAATAGAACTCGGGAAATCATATCCAAATCTGTCATTTGATGGATCTTCTGATGCTCATTATCATTTGAACTTGAAAAAAGGAGATATTTATCTCTTTACAGTTTATCAAAATAATATAGATGTTGAAGTTATACTTATGGATTCATCAGGGAAAAAAGTTGCTTCTGTAGATCTTGCAGACGGTAACAATGGTTATGATAAAATGGAGTTTTCACCCGAAAAAGATGATTATTACAAGCTGGTTATTCGTTCTGTTGAAAAAGAGAAAAAACCAAATGGGGTGATTGGAATTACTTCAAAAAAACTGACCAAAAATGAATTGAAAAACCGGGAGAAGGTAGCTCTTGGTCTGAAGAAAGAAAATGCTAAAGATATCATGACTGTAGATGTCATGCATTTTTGGGAAGCATATGATCAGTTGAAGCTGGCAAAAAGTAAACAGGATAGCATAGATGTTATCCAAAAAATATATCTGGACCGCGCAACAGATGGGCTTAGGGAATTTGAGAAAGTAAGGTACTTTTCTGCAGAGTTTTTTGTTGAACGGATAAAAAAATACAGTAAATTCTATACTAGTGTCAGAAACAATACCATGATAGCCATGCAGATGGAAAATATAGGATCAGTGATCACTGAATTCAAAAAATGGTATCCGGAAGCAAAACCTGCTAAAATCTGTTTTGTTATTGGCCCTATGTCAACAGGAGGAACAATTTCGGGTAATTATATATTGATAGGCGTAGAAATGCTTGCTGGAAATAAGGATTGTGATATATCTGAAATAACGAATGAAAACCTAAAAGCGGATATTTTATCCCGGAATAATGAATCGGATGTGGTTGATTTTATTAAAGAAACAGCGGTTCATGAATACATCCATACCCAACAGAGAAAAACTGATAAAAATGCATGTGAATGCATTCTTCTGGAACATATCATAAAAGAAGGCGTGGCATCATATATTTCGGAGAAAGTATTGTTGGAAAAAAAGAACTATAACAGCAGAGCATTTATGTATGGTAAAGAAAATGAGAAAAGACTTTGGAATGAGCTCAAAAATGAGTTATGCACAAAAGATTTTAGTAACTGGCTTTTTAATGCTTCTGTCAGCAAGGACCGGCCGGGAGATCTTGGTTACAGAATGGGCTACAATCTGGCCGAAGCCTATTATGAAAATGCCACAGATAAAAAATCCGCTTTAAAAGAAATGATCGAAATGGAAAATCCACTTCTGTTTCTTGATCAGAGTAAATATGACCTAAAGTTCAGATAAGTGAAATAAAAGCATCAAGATTACCGCGCTAAAGAAAAAAATAGATACCAAGATAAACCTAAAACCACGAGATGAAAAGGACTACATTATTGATATTCAGTGTTATTACAGTGTATTTTTGTTCTACCAACCAAAAGCTTAGCCCAGAGAATTCTTTCGAAAAAGATGTTGAGAAAGTGGCAGACAGTATTAAAGTGAATGATATTGTCATTAAAAACCTTTTCAAATATCAGATACTGGCGCATCACAATAATTCTTTTGATGAAAAAATGATTGTTCAAAAGGTTTATCATCCTCATAAAAGGCTTTGGGATAGTTGCTATGCTATGATCTTTGGTGAAAAAAATGCTTCTTTATACAATACTCCGGAAGGAATGGTTGAATGGAATAAAACACTTTATCCCAAACATAAAGCTGAGTTTGATCATAAAACAAAAGAATTGCTAAAGGTGAATATCAACCGTGTGCTGACTACTAATTTGAAGAAATTTGGCAGAATGGTTCCATACCAGCCTAAAGCAACTATTAGTATACTTTTCAGCCCACTAACAGGAATTGGTTTTGGAGGTTGTAATGCCGGGCAATTTGCTCTTGAACTCAATAATAAAAATATTGATCCTGAATTTATACTCGAGAAAGGGTTGCCTCATGAACTCAATCATTTGGTATATGAAAAGTTCAGAAATAAGGATAAAGATAAAAATTCAGCATTAAGCCAGACTATTGATGAGGGTTTTGCCTGTTATTTTACCTGGGTATTTTTCGAAGGGAAAATGGAGAAGCACAATGCAGTAGAAAATATGTCCCAGGAAAACTGGACATGGTATCTGAATCATGAAAAGGAAATCTTCACCAATGTAAAACCTTATTTTGAGGATACCTCAGGAGATAATCCATTGTTAAGAAATGATCGGAAAAAGCTTTTCCCCCAAGCTCCCAAAACTTTAAATTACTGGCTTGGCTTCAGGATTGTAGAAAAATATGTAGAAAAGCATGGACCTGAATCGTGGAAGGATATATACAAACTGACCCCTAAAGAGGTGCTTGGCAAAAGCGGCTACGAAAATTATATAGCTACATTGTAAACATTTATTTTGTTGAAATGATTTCAACAAAAAAGAGTGGGTAACCACTCTTTTTTCATATCATTAGTAGACGCATCCACATCCTGTTTCCCATTCCTGGCAGAAACGTTTGGGTTCATGACATCCACCTATTGGGCCACCACCTGTTTTGGGAGTTTTATAACATACATCACCACTACAGTAAGTATCATAACCAGGACCCGCCGGAGGACAAACGCCATCGAGGCAAAATGCATACGCTGTATCACCGCCGCTGATCAATACCAGATCTGTTCTTGATAATTTCTTTGAATTTTTCATAGTAATAGTATTTTAATTTATTGATTACTAATATACTAAAATTATCAAGGCAATTTAATGCGACTGATTGGTCATTGATGAGGAGTGGGATCTGTTATTCAAATATGCGGGAGAAAATCCATATTGCTTTTTAAATACATAAGAAAAATGGGAGAGATCTTCGAAGCCAAGATCAATATAAATTTCTGTCGGTTTTTTATGCTCTTTGTCCAATAGAAAATAAGCTTCCTGCAAACGCCTTTTTATTAGCCATTTACCGGGAGTCATGTTGAAGATCGTTTTAAATTCACGCTTGAATGTTGACAAACTCCTTCCTGTCATAAATGCAAAGCGTTCAAGGCTGATGTTGAATTTAAAATTATGATTCATAAATAGTTCCAAATCAATTTTATGAGGGGCGCTGAAATTAAAGAAGATATTCTTTAGTTCGTGATTGTTTTTTAACAGAATCATAAGAAGTTCTTCTCTTTTAATATCAACAAAAATACTGTCTAATTGTTCTGTTCCGTTGTAATATGGCTCTAAGGACTGAACAAAATTTTTAATCAGTTTATCTTCATCTATAAACAAAAAGGAGTCGTCGTTTTCCGTTGGTTCTACAGAGTAGGGATGACGTTCCAGAAATTTTTTTAGGAATGCTTCATCAAAAGCTATAATTACTTTTTCAAAGGCTCCGTCTTCCTTGTGCTTTGTGTAACGTACCAGATGATTTTTTCTTGCAATGCAGTAATCCCCGGGTCTCATAGTGTAATGCTTATAACCATCATATGAAACCATTGATCCTTTGAGCAAAAACAGAAAGAAATGTTCCGGAATAAATTGTTCCGGTGATATTTCAGGACCAAGGTGGCAGGATTGTATGTTGTTAAATTTCAATGGACTATTGCTTTAGTATGACAAATTTATGGTTTTAACATTAAACTATCTGCACTGGCTAATATTGCTTCTTCTCTGCTTCTGGGATTCCATCCCAGTAAAGATCTGGCTTTTTCATTAGAAATTTCTTTGTAGAAATGAATGTCAATTGGATTTAACGCCTTAATATTGGAAGCATATTCGCTTCTCTTTTCCTTTATTAGTTCAGCTACATCGTAAAATGACATAACTCCTTCTGAAGTGGCAATGAATCTTTCTCCAGCAGCATTAGGATGGAGCATGGCTTTGATATGAATATCCGCAACGTCTCTTACATCTACTACACCCATAGTGAAATTGGGATTGTAATTGGTAGTTCCGTTAATAATTCCTGTAATTGCAATATCCAATGAAGCTGAAGAAATTCCAGCGAGCGCAGGACCAAAAATACCCACGGGATTTATTACGGTTAATTCCATATTATTACCTTCTGTATGTATAAATTTCCAAGCTGCTTTTTCGGCAACAGTTTTCGATTTTATATAAGGAGGAAGTTCAGCATTGAGATCTGTCCAGTCTCTTTCTGTGAAAATGTGTCCTTCTGTATTATTAGTATAACCAACTGCGGCAAAAGATGAGGTAAGAACTACTCTTTTTACCCCTGCAGATCTCGAAAATTGTAATACGCGTAAAGCTCCATCCCTGGCAGGAATAATCAGCTCATTTTCATCTTTAGGATCTTGAGCAGGGAAAGGAGACGCTATATGAATTACAAAATTACAGTTTTTGGTTGCTGCATCCCAATTACGGTCACTTGTAAGGTCTGTTTCATAAAAGGACAGGTGTGAGAAGTCTGAAATTCCACCTTCTTTCAGTGCTTTCAATATGACATCTTTTTTATGAAGTGAGCGAAGGGTTGTTTTTACTGTATATCCTTGTTGTAATAATTGAAGAATTGTGTGAATTCCCACGAATCCGGTTCCTCCTGTTACCAATACCGTTTTTCCTGATATTAAATTTTCCATTTTTTTTAATTTTACAGGACAAAGTTCATAATAAACTAAGCTGTTGGCTTTGTTGAGGAGTTCAAATTTTCTTTGTTGTGAGGTTCATAGTTAATCTGAAAATCTGGAAATACCCTATGCTTCTTCACTATAATTTTAAACTCTTTTATTACAAATACAAAACCGATATTCAATTGAACACCGGCTTTGCATTTATATAAAAGAACTATTAACTTCTAAAAGCTATTATTTAATTCTTTATTATTTATTGAATACCTCGAAAGCGCCTTCTGAGCCTGCAAAGAAATTATTGTAAACCATTTCGGTATTTCCGACGCGAACTTCAAAGGTGTCTTGCTCAAGGGCTTTTACAAGATCTTCAGCAACAACAGATGCCGGAATGCCGTTTTCACGACCACCGATCTCTACAGAGAAATCTGTGTCAACCAAAGGAGGCATAAGCTCAAAAACCTTAATGCCCGTATCTTTTGCCAGTTCATATCTCAATAATCTTGTATAGGAATGTAAAGCTGCCTTGGAATCCGAATAGGTGGGCACATGAGATCCCGGAATAAATGCAACAATTGAGGATACGTTAACTATTGCCGCGTTGTTTTGCTGTTTCAGTAAAGGGAGTAATTTTTCAGTAAGTCGGATAGGAGCAAAGTAATTGGTTGTAAATTCTGCAATCGCTTTAGTATAGGTGTCAGAAGAGTCCGATAAAGTATAAGCATATGCATGGCCGGCATTATTAATCAGGATGTTCAATGTCCCAAAATTGATTTTAATCTCTTCTATCAGACGATTGATGTCATTTTCATCAGTGATGTCTGCCTGAATAGTGAATACATTTTCCAATCCCTGAGCAGCATTGTCAAGTTTTTCTTTGTTTCTACCTACAATAATAATTTTATTGGACGGATTTAACAATTTTGCGATTTCTAAGCCGATTCCTGATCCTCCTCCTGTGATAAGGATGGTGTTGTTTGTAATGTTCATAACTGTTGATTTAAAATATTTATTTTATATTGTACCATTTAGTACAAAATTGTCCAAAAAAATTTAGTCAAGCACTTTCAAATTCATTTCAATGATTGAACGAAGTGTTTTACATGAATTCTCCATACGTCTTGTAACATGAAGTCCATTCCATAAATTGGTGAGATGCCACGCAAGAATTTCAGGATCTTCTGCATTTTTTATTTGTCCGGTGTCCTGAGCTTTTTTGATCGATTTTTTAAAGGTCTGCTGAAGTTTTTTCAAAAGCCTTCCTGAGATGTGCTTGGCTTCAATATCTTTTTCGGATAGCTGTACTAAAGCATTTCCCAGATAGCAACCTGTCTCTCTATCGCAATCAGGTTTTTGGGAAAGCTGTAAAAAAAATGTTTTAATCAGTTCAATTTCGTTATCAGAACTTGAAAGCTGCTGCTCAAATCTACTAAGAAAACCTTCGGAAAACTGTTCAATGGAACGTACATAAAGCTCCTGTTTTCCTCCTTTAAAGGCATGATAAAAACTTCCTTTTCCTATTCCCATCGCATTAAGCAATTCGTCTGCAGAAGACGCATCGTATCCCTTTGCTCTGAAAACTTCAGTAGCCTTTTCAATTGCCTGATGCTCGTCGAATATTTTAGGTCTTCCTGCCATGATGAATGATTTAACAGAGCAAAGGTATGTAATTGTACCGTTCGGTACAAAATGGAATTTGTAATATCTTTAATTGATTTTGTCGATTGAGTTAAAAATGAGATCATCTCTTTTTCGTCCAGATAATAAACAGAGCCACAGCAGAAAAAATATATTTATATCAATTTGTCCTGCTTCTCCCCGTGAAATATGAAATACACTTGCGAAAATCATCAATATAATTACTCCATATGCTGTGTATAAAGTAAGCCTTGATTTGAGTGTTATCAGATCAGGAAGAAGAATCCCGATCGCAGCCACCGCATCAATAATTCCTGTTACCAAAACCAAACTACGGTTTTGTTCAGTCCATGGCCACATTTGAGCTAATGTTTCAGCAGGCTGGAATAATTTCATAGAGGCTGCCCAAAGTAGTGAAACGGATAAAAAGATTTTTGCAGCCCAAATGGTAATGCTTAAAATTTTTGAGGTTTTCATTTCTAATGATCTATTGATTTTAATGATTCAAAATTACTTACATTTGTTATGCGGCCATGGTTACTTTCCCTTTGGATAGTACTTTCCGGCCGGAAAGTAATAATGAAATCAATAAGTTATGCTGGCAAAAGGAGGATGCCCCAAGACAATGCTTTCTATTAAGGATGCTCTTGAAGCAGTAGAAGGAAAGTGGAAATTATTAATTTTATTTTCTTTATCTGAAAAACCCAAAAGATTTGGCGAACTTTCTAAAGAAGTAACCGGTATTACAGATAAAATTCTGTCCAAAGAGTTGAAACTTCTGGAGGTAAATAAACTGATAAAAAGGGAAGCTTTTGATACTGTTCCGCCTAAAGTAGAATATTCCATTACAGAGCACGGCATGTCCCTTGAAAAAGTTTTGGACGAGCTGCACTTCTGGGGACTTTCTCACCGATCAAGAATTCTAAGTGAATGGTAGAGCTATAAGACATCAAAGCTCATGTATATTGCTGTTTCCGTAGAGTCATTATAGAGTTTTGTATTGATCCCAGTAAAACTAAATCCTGCACGCAGATAAAATTTTATGGCAGGGTAGTTGGTGTTTTGGGTTTCCAGTTCTACGATTCTGCAATTTAAATCCCGGGCTTCTCTGTTTGCCTTTTTAATCAGTTGCTTTCCAATATCCTGTCCTCTAAATTTTTCACTGATTAAAATATTTTCAATATAAAAGCTATTATTCCACTCCCGGAATTCGGCAATAAGCCATCCTACAAGTTCACCATTGATAAAGGCCCCGAAAGAGTGTCCCTGCTTTATAACCTCATTGAGATCATTAATCTCATCAGGACCTGTTTCCCAGTTTTTTTTATAATGCTGTTTTTTCTCTCTTAATGAAAATTCAAAAATATTACCCATCGCAATGGCGGAAACAACAAATATCGTATCTGTCTCATATCCATTAAGTCCCCAATTGACTGTTGGGTCAGATATCAGTTTTTCTAACTTCTTAATTTCTGTCATTTGAAAGGTCTATCGGTTAGCAATATTATTTTCATAAAAATCAGTAAATCTTTCAAGGAGATCATCGGGATTTTCCCTGTCAAATTGACCAAATCCCAAAGTCATGATATGCCCTGAAACAAATTGTGAAAATACTGAATTGAAATTCTCAATATAGGTTTCGGCATGCCCTTGCAACTGTATCTCTGCTTCGATCATTTTTGTCCAATGTGGAGGGGTCTCTTCATTCTTTGAATAAGTAAGATAAGGTAAAATAAAAGGGACGAACTTCTGATATTGTTGATATTTATTAGGATCCAGGCTATCATTTGGCCAAACCCTGAATTGTTTTAATCCCAGGTTATCAGATTCTACTACGATTGCAGTTTCATTGTTGGCAACTTCTGTGATCACTTTTTTTTCCTTAAGAAAAATCGAAAACCAGGCAAGGTCCCATGCCGTTGCTCCATTTTGATTAACAAGATAATAAGGGTGAAAAATAGAATCTATTGCAATGAAACCTTGATTACCAACGGTATTTCTTATAATTTCCGAAACTGCTTCTTTATCTGAAATTTTCTGCATTGGATTACCATTGATAAAACCATAGATATAATGAGAGTTCCAGAGAGAAGGATCAAATGAAGGGTTATTATCTTCTTCTTGATTAATTGCTTGTGAATGCATTTTTGTGATATTAGGCCAGTATTAATATTCGTCTATTTCGGCTCTTGAAAATTATTGTAATTTTTTGATAATTCCATTTCCGTAATTTTTATTTTTTACTTTTTTCTTAACTCAGGATCAAAAAATCTAATAATCCGTTTTCACTTTTTTTATACTAAATCTTATTTTCATATCGCATATTCAGCCGTTCAATAGAAAAAGACAGATACGGAGAATATCTTTAGACTCATTAAGTATATCAGTTTTAATTAAGATATAAAATCCAAATTTAATCAAAATTTCATACTACAAAACTTTCAAAACCCTTAAATTTGCTAGCAATAAAAATTTACCAGATGCTTAGGAAAATTTCAATTGCGGCACTTACCATGTTGTCCGTAGTTACAATTGATGCTCAGAAGAACAAAAATTCTCAATTAGAAAGACCCAAATTAGTTGTAGGCTTAGTTGTAGACCAGATGCGTTGGGATTATCTTTACCGCTTTTATAATAAGTATGGAAATGATGGTTTTAAAAGATTGCTGAATACAGGTTATGCTTTAAATAATGTTCATATTCCTTATGTACCTACGATAACAGCTCTAGGACATACTTGTATTTATACAGGCTCTGTTCCGGCTATTCATGGAATTGCAGGAAACGACTGGACCGATAAGGAGACAGGAAAGAATGTCTATTGTACTACCGATGAAAGTGTACAGCCTGTTGGAACCAAAAATACTAAAATAGGAAGCCACTCGCCGAAGAATCTTTGGTCGACAACTGTGACGGATGAGCTAAAATTGGCAACCAATTTCCAGGCAAAGGTAATCGGGGTATCTTTAAAAGACAGAGCTTCCATTCTTCCGGCGGGACATACTCCAAACGGAGCGTTCTGGTTTGATGATTCCACAGGGAATTTTATTACCAGTACTTGGTATATGAATGATCTGCCAGAGTGGGTGAAATCTTTCAATTCACAAAATTTACCTGAAAAGCTGGTTGCTAACGGATGGAATACTTTATTGCCTATTAATCAGTATACAGAAAGTGCACCGGATAACTCTGCTTGGGAAGGTCTTTTAGGAAGTTCAAAAACGCCAACATTCCCTTATAGTAATCTCGCAAAAGATTATAAGGATAAAAAAGACAATATACGCTACACTCCTTTTGGTAATACCTTGACACTGAAATTAGCTGAAGCTTCAGTGGAAGGGGAGAAGTTAGGAAATGATAATGTTACAGATTTCTTAGCGATCAATCTTGCTTCAACGGATTATGCGGGACATAAGTTCGGACCTAACTCGATTGAGGTAGAAGATGTTTATTTAAGATTAGACCAGGATCTTGCGGAATTCTTTAATTATCTTGATTCTAAGGTAGGAAAGGGTGAATATACTGTTTTTCTATCTGCAGACCATGGTGGAGCACATTCTGTAGGTTTCGTGCAAGAGCATAAAATAGCTACAGGTTTCTTTGGAGAAAACAGCCAGAAAGATATCAATCAGAAATTAAAAGAGAAATTCGGAGTAGACAAACTGATTAATGCTGTAGACAACTATCAGATTTATTTTGATAGAAAATTATTAAAAGATAATAAGATCGAATTAGATGATGTAGTAAATTTTACAGTTAAAGAATTGGAAAATGATCCTACCGTTTTATATGCTGTTTCTGTAACCAAAGTACAGGAATCTTCGATCCCGGAGCCGATTAAGCAGAGAATTATCAACGGAATCAACAGGCAGAGAAGTGGAGATATTCAGCTGATCTCTCATGATTCCATGCTTCCGTCTTATGCAAAAACGGGGACAACGCACAGTGTATGGAATTCATATGATTCTCACATTCCGTTATTATTTATGGGATGGGGAGTTCAGCACGGAGAAAGTAATAAACCTTATTTTATGACGGATATTGCTCCTACAGTGTCTTCTTTACTTAAAATTCAGTTTCCAAGTGGTACGGTTGGAAATCCTATTACGGAAGTGATTGGAAAATAAACTTACCACATAGTATACATTATTAAGCATTCCTTTCGGGATGCTTTTTTGTTGGTCATGCTGAAATTTTCAGATTATGATCTGATCAGTAATTGAATTTCTTTATGGTATTTATTATTTCGTTTCCTAATACTTACGATGAAGTAAATGAGAATAGCAATAATTGCTGAACCGGATAAAATAATCCCAATACTAAGATAGTTGTATTTATTTCTAAGTTCTTTCGCTTTCTTCTGTGTTTCCCTGTTGTGGTTATTGATGGAATGATTAATGGAGCTTAATTCACTTTGTTCCCTTTTAAATCGCATTTCAAAATACTTTTTGTTGTAAACCTGGTAAAGGTCAGGCTTTCCCATGGCCAGATAGTTTTCTGACATTTCTTTGTAGATTCCCTCATTGAGGATGAGGTCTCCTGTATTTTGAGAAAGGCTTTCTGCCTGGATAAGAAGTCCCAGGGCTTTTTCATTTTCCCGGTTTTGCTTGTACATTTCTGCCAAGCCTTTAAGGGCAAATGCTTTGAGACTTTTGGCATTGAGTTTTTCTGCGTATTGTATAGAGCGGATAAATGCCTGCCTGGCTTTTTCCTGTTCATTCAGATTAAGATAACAATATCCTATGTTGTAATAAACCACACTCATATTGGCAAAGGTGGTTTTCTTCATTTTTACTTTTTCAAAATTCCCGATAGAGATCAGGAATTTTTCCAGAGCAATTTCCGAGTTGGACTGGCTTTTATAAATCATGCCCCGGATAGCATAGCTTCTAGCTGTTTCAATAAGTTTTTCAGGAGATTCTTTTGGAAGACGCTCTAAATAACGGTCAGCTTCATTAAGGGTTTCCAAACTCTTACTAAATAGTTCCATTTGCTGGTATTGTATAGCTACGGAAACCAAAACACTGGTTTGTAGTTTCAGATCGTTGGTCTTTTGAGCCAGGTCTTTTGCTTTCAGAATATATTGAAATGATTCATCAAAGTTTCTTTTTGCAATATTTGCGGTAGACAATAACAGATAAACAGATATGGACTTGTTAATATCCTTTTCCTTTTTCAATAAATTTTTTCCAATGGCTATAGCGTGATCGGGGTTATCATAAATATCGAGGCGGGCCTTTTTGAGCAGTGAATCATGAGAAATGCTCTGAGCACACACGAAAAAAGAGTTAACAAATAATATGATCATAAAAATGGTATGGGATCCTATTCTCATAATGCTTTATTTTTTGTGATTTCCTGAATATATACATTGGGAGACATTCCCGTTACTGATTTAAATACTGTTGTAAAAGCACTGTGCGACGAAAATCCTGAAAACTCTGCCAGATAGCTTACTTTATAGTGAAGAAAGCTGGGATCTGTCTTTAATAAATGAGCGATATGGTTGATCCTGAGCTCGTTGATGTACCCATTGAAATTTTTACCTTTGCTGGTATTGATTACTTCAGATAAATATTTGGTGTTAACTCCCATCTGTGCGGATAAAGATGAAAGAGACATATTGCGGTTAAGGTACCGGTGAGATTGCTCCCACTCATTCAATTTTTGGAGAATTTCTTTTTCTTTCTCTTTCGAAATTTTATGGGTGTCTTTTTCAGAGTTAAGGTCAATTCTGTTTTCTTTTCCGGTCTCCACATGATCTGTTTTAAGAGGAGCGGAAAGTGCCCGCAGTTTTTGTTTTTCAAAAAAGTACAGCTGTTTTTTCAGGTCCTTATTTTTGTTTTTTTCCAGAAAGAAATAGATAACCAATGCTGTAATAACTGCAAGAATGATAAAGGTTAAAATCCATAATTTCCTGGACTCATTCTGTTTCTGGAATTCAAGGTTGTTATTCTGGTAAGTTTCTACCAATTTAACGATATACCGTATACCTTCTTTTTGATTGAAATCAAGTTTAGATCTTAATTCGGTATACAGCTTATTGTATTGATGGTATTTTATATCATTATGTAAAGCGAAATTGGTTTTTGCCAGTGATTCATATATTTTCAGTTTCAAATTATTATAAGGAAGATCTTCAATTTCAGAAAGTCCTTTTTCAAGATGGGCAAGGGCTGTTTTATAATTTCCGTTAAGAAAATAATAACGGGATAAATTTTCATTGGCTAACGCGGAGAGAAAAGGTTGGTCGGGGCTTCTCTCAACATCAGAAATAACATGATCCAATAATTTTTTAGCATCAATATACTTGTTTTGCCGAAGCAGATAGGAGGCACGGAAGATTTTATTTTCTATGCTGATCATGCGGTTTTCCTCATTATGAAGATCAATATACTGATCACTTTTGCTAAGATTCGCAAAAGCGGTATCAAAATTTCTTATAATGGCAGAATTGATGGCTTGCAGTTGATACAGTTTGGCAACGGTAATTTTAGACTTCGGACTGTCATTTTTTAATAGTTTAGGATCTGATAAAAGACGGGAAATGATCTCTCCGGACTGGTTATACAAATCTAAATTCTGGTATTGATCCGCGAGATTATAATCGCTGAACAGTTGCATAAAATAAGAAAGGTTTTTTCTTTCGGAATCATTTTGCTGTGCTGATGTTGTAACGGATTGTACATAATCCCCTTTCATGGCGTAAGCCTGTGAGATTATATTTTGCAGAATCATTTTATGCTCTGTATTCTGGTCGCTGATCAATAAGCTTTGGGTATAACTGATACAGTTATCTGGATTCTGGTAAAGCTTCTGAAATGCTTTATCTGCTAAAATGGAAAAATCGGGGCCGGATTGTGCATGGTAAAAAACGGAGGATAAAAAAGTCAGGAGTAAAATCGCACATTTTATGACACTACAAGATAAAAATAATTCGTTTTTTGCTTTTCTTTTTTCAATCGTCTTACAATCTGTCCTCAAAGTTGAATTTTTATAATATGGTGATTTTTAATTATTTAAATTTTAAATGTTTTTGGATTTCACGAATTATGTAAGCCAAATTCTTTTTAAATGGTAAATATAATATTAATATTGTTTCCGCCAATTCAAAATATTAAAACCAAATAAATATGGAAAACTTTTACAAGATTTTAACAAAAACGGTATACGCTTACTTTTTATTCAACCTGTTTTCGGTCGTGAATGCTCAGGTGACGGTGATGGCGACAGCCAATTACTCACCGGGTGCAGTATCTGATAATGGGGTTGTAAGCATGCAGAGTAGTGGTGGTCAGATTTTTAAATGGGATGCCGTTAACGGGTTGTCTCAGATCGGAGCAACCTCTAATGGCTATCCCGGTGCAGGGAGGGCTGTAATTTCTAATGACGGGACAAAAATTGCCTCTACAATGACCAATACGGGTACGGGATTTAATGAGATATCAGTTTATGATATCGCTAATTCAACATGGACTTCCCTGGGAGGACTTGTTCCTACAGGATGGGACGGCTCTGTAAGTTCTACCTGGGGATTGTCGTATGACGGAAGTATCATTGTAGGATTAGGATGGTTAACTGCTGCCAATGCTCATGCGGTAAAATGGACTGCACAAAACGGGATGGTAGACCTGGGAAGCATAGTTTCGGGAAGAAGTTCGAGGGCTAATGCCGTAAATGCTGATGGGACGGTTGTGGTTGGCTGGCAGGATGAAGACAACGGAACCAGAAGTGGTGCTAAATGGGTGAATGGAACAGAAAGCTACATTACAGACAGTAACGGAAATAATGTTGGCGAAGCAGGAGCCGTTTCTGCCGACGGAAACACAATAATAGGGGCAGGTATGCCCAATCCTTATGTATGGAACAGTACTTCAGGACTTACTTACATTACACATCCTAATTCCTCAGCCTTCTTCAGAGGCGGTGCAACCGGAATTTCTGCTGATGGCGGAACGGTAATAGGTTATTTCAGGCCTTTTGCAGCACCTCCGATGTCTGGAGAAGGCTTTATATGGACAGCTGTCGGGGGAAGAATCAATCTAAATGATTATGCGACAAGCCTGGGGATCAATACTCAGGGAATAACGATGTCCCTGCCGTTGGCAATTTCCCATGATGGGAAAAAAATAGCGGGTGTTGGGACCAATTCTTCCAATCAGATTGTAGCATTCTATCTGGACCTTTCTGAATTCTTATCTACCCACGAAGCAATCAAAAAAGGTCAGGGAATATCTGTCTATCCCAATCCGGTAAAAGATATCCTCTACGTGAAAGGAATTGAAAAAATAGAAAAAGCTGAAATTTATAATATGGTCGGTCAGAAAGTAATGACCTCAGATTCTGCAGGAAATCAGATTAATGTTTCCTCATTGTCGACAGGGAATTACATACTGCAGATTTTTGTGAAGGGGGAAATTTTACAAAGTCTAAAATTCATTAAACAGTAGATAAAAATTGGACACTTTTATTTGACTCAGGCCAAAAAAACTCGCAGATACATCTGCGAGTTTTATTTTTTTGATGGGATTTAAGTTTAGTCTTCTTCGGGAGCTTCTTCGTCATCATCTTCATACTGCTCCAGATAATAGCTGAAAGTAAAACCCTCAAGCTCTTCTTCTGCATCCTCCAGGGTGGTGAGCAGGTCCTCAAATAATTCCAGCTGATCTACCGTTAAATTAACAAACTCAAGATGCAGAGGCATTTCCAGGTCACCCGTAATAACATCATAAAGGGCATCAAGATTGTCCCCAAAATGTTCCGGAAGACTGATTTTCTCTTTCAACTGGCTATAGAAATCTTCATAATCTCCTATATCTGTAAAATCTATATATACTGTTTTCATATTGAATTGAATTTCCAATTTTTATTTATTAAAAAGGCTTTGCATTTTTTGTAAAAATCCACCTCTTCATCTGTGGGATTTTTACCTTCTGCGCTCCTCATAAAACATGTTTTTTCAGGGCAATGCCCCAATCCCTGTGTGTGACCAAGTTCATGAATGGCAATTTTAAAAAGCTGTTCATCAGCTTTTGCTTTATTTAATCTGAAATTTGATGCTACGCATGCTTTTCCGGGTCTATAACCGAGTCCCATTATACCAAAGTCTTTTATTTTACCCTTAGTGGTGCTTATATCTTTTGATGTTAAGCCGATTGTGACATAACCTCTGTCGGTTCTGTTATTTAAAAATCTGATAACAGAATCAGCCTTGTAGCGTTTTCTCTCCGGATAATAATCCTCTTTCGGTAAATCTATAGCATTCAGAATTTTTATATCCGGATATATTTTCCTGATCTCATTGCTTACGAATTTTACACTTTCAGGTTTTAAATCATTAAATGGCTGAACCAATACTATCAATCCTTTATTTTCCATTGTCAGCTTATGCGATTTATCTGAACAGGAAAATAGAATAAGCATCAGCATCAGAATGCTGATTAAGCAGCTACTGTTTTTCAAAACTTTTATAATGATTTTTGGTAAGATATACATCCCCATCTTTTGTGAAAATAATACGGTCGGCATTTCTACTTCCACAACTGTAATTTACATCAGCTTCATAGTATTGATTCCCTTGCGGAAGACTTCTTTCTCTGTTTCCGAAGCGGTCTCCTCCGATGGCACGTCCGGGGAGAACATCGCAAAGATTTCCCTTCGAAGGATTCCAGCCAAGCTTTCTGGCTTCATTTTTTGTAATGTAATAATCAGGTAACTGATGATGTTCCTTTACATAACTGATTACCGTTTTTTCTGCGGTAAGCTGATCGATAGATTGTTGATTTGCTGTACCGGCAGTTGTGCTGTATTCAGCTTTTGGATTCTGAGTATCTTTTTCTGTACCAGAAAACTTATTGAAAATATACATCACAGACATTCCAAACAGAAGGCCGATACAGGCAAAAAATACGGGTCTCATTTTACTATTCATACTCTATTATATACTTTACCAATATAAACAATCTACCAATTTTACCAAGACGGTGATATTAGCATACTGATTATTTTATGATCTCCATTCTTCAGGAATATCACAAACAGGAATAGGATTCATTTTATGCTGGGCTGCTTTATGCATTCTGTCAAATATTAAGAATACCTCGCGATCACGTCCCTCATAATCTTCTGCAGTTTTAGAACCATATACCTTCTGGATCTTTTCAAGTTCCGGATAGGTGGCACCAATTTGTTGCTCGTCAGTCCTGTCTACATCCCAAAGTCCATCTGTAGGAATAGCTTCCTGGATATTTTTAACAAGGTTCAAGGCTCTTGCAAGTGTATAAACTTCCGTTTTATAAAGGTCTGCAATAGGGGAAACATCAACACCTCCGTCTCCATATTTGGTGTAAAATCCGATTCCGAAATCCTCGACCTTATTTCCGGTTCCGCAAACCAATAAGCCGTTAAGCTGTCCATAATAATATAAGGTAAGCATACGCAAACGTGACCTTGTATTGGCAAAAGCTAATTTTTCATTCGGATACAAATCATCCTTTACATCGAAAGTCTTGTACAGTTCTTCAAAAGCAGGAGTCAGATTAACAGACATGGCTTCTACATTAGGAAATCTTGACTTTAGATCATTCATGTGCTCCCATGCACGATTTACCTGATCTTCTTTCTGACGGATCGGCATTTCTATTAATAAAGTCTTCAGACCGGTCATCGCTGCTAGTGTTGATACTACTCCTGAGTCAACACCTCCCGATACTCCAATCACGTATCCGTTTACTTTTGATTTTTCTGCGTAATTTTTTAACCAGCTTACAATATGATCAATTACTTTTTGTGTCTGCATTATATATGATATTTTTAATCTATTCCAAATTCTTTAGGATATGTTACAATCCCGGTTACATTTTTTAAAGCATCGGGTATCAATTCTATAGCCATCCCATTTTCTTCCGGAAGGTCAAAAGGAAATGATATTCCAAAATTACTTGTTTTTTTATATCCAAATCTCGGATAATACTTTTCATGGCCTATTAAAATCACTGATTCATAAGCCAATTCCCTGGCAATTTTATGTCCAGAACTGATCAGTTGACTACCTATTCCTTGTCCCTGATACTGAGGTTTCACGGAAACAGGAGCCAGAGCCAATGAATTGAAGGCTTTGTCATTATTTTTAACAGACAGCCTGGTAAAAAGTATATGGCCGACAATTTCGTTTTCTATTTCGGCGACAATGGATAATTCTGGAATGAAAGCATCCGATCTTCTTAGCTTTTCTACTAAAAACTGTTCCTGATGGTCGCTGTGTTCCGCATTTTTAAATGCCTGTTCCACTAATTCAAAAACCTGTGGATAATCTTTTTCCAGTTCCTGTCTTACAATCATTTTTTTGAATTGTATTTTTCACGTTTCAGTTCATACCAAAAGCATATACCGTCCGGTTCTTCAAATTCCCCTTTATTTTCAAACCCTAACTTACTCAATATATGATTGGAACCATTGTTCTCAGAATGCGCACAGGCATATATAACGGGGAGATCAAGATCATAAAACCCAAAATCCAAAGAAGCTTTTGCAGATTCAATCGCATATCCCTTACCCCAAAATTCAGGAATAAAACGATAACCAAGATCGTAAATGTTCTTGTAGCCATTTATTTCTGTAGTGATGAATTTTAAACCGCTCCATCCGATTAAAAGATTGCTCTTCTTTTCAATCACTGCAAATCTTCCCACACCATTATCCTCGTATTGCTGTTGGATCATTTTAATAACATTTTCAGATTCACTGATATCTTTTGCCGGGGGAGTACATACATACTTTACCACTTCCGGATCGGAATCCAGAAGAAAAAGACGCTCGGCATCATCAGCTTCGAATTTTCTTAGAATCAGTCTTTCAGTTTCCAGTTGCATATGTTTATTTTTTAATCAATAACAGATTTCGAAATGGAATGGGTATTTTAAATCATGAAAAAAGGAAAATATTGCAGCAAAGCAAGCTGTTTATTTATTTTTCATCATGATATTATGTTTAAATCCGTATTTTCGTAACCTTAAATTTCTGTAAAAATAATGAAGATTTTTAGAACTATAGCGCTTTCTTCTATATTAGTTTTAGGATTGTATTCCTGCAAGAAAGAAGCGGACAATGTATGGAAAGTAGAATTAAAGGAACCTGCCGAAAAAGTGGAGATGACAGATATTTCTAGTCAGTTCTACGACCAGAATATACCGCTGGAAAAATTTAAATCGGAGTTTCCTTGGTTTCAGGGTACTGTTTCTGATGAAGATTTTGGAAAGAGAAGAGCTGACGCAGAAGAAATAAAGATTTATAGAGAGGCCGTTGCAAAAATTGATCAGAAGAAACTCCAAAAAGAGCTTCAGGATCTGTTTTCACATATCAGGAATTATTTCCCTAAATTTAAAAGCCCTAAAGTGTATCTTTTTTCATCAGCGTTGCAGATGATTCAGGATCCGGTTTTTTATGATGAAAAAGGAAACCTTTTGTTTATAGATATTACCGGATTTATGGGGGACAAAAACCCAAATTACAAAGGACTGGAATTGTATTTCCAGAAATCCATGAATCCAAACAATATCGTCCCTAAAGTATCAAGGATGTTTGCCGAAAACATTGTTCCTTTCTCTACAGATCATCAGAAGTTTATTGACCTGCTGATATATAACGGAAAAGTAATGATCCTCCAGGACGCATTTCTTCCGGATACTCCTGATTACCTTAAAATGAATTATACGAAACAGCAGTATGAGTGGGCAGTAAGCAATGAAGGCAACATCTGGAATTATTTTGTCGAGAATAATTTATTGTTTGGGGATGACCACAGACTGGAGGAGCGTTTTATCTCTCCGGGACCTTTTTCTAAATTTTATACCGATATTGACAATGAATCCTCTCCGCAGATCGGTATTTATACAGGATGGCAGATCTGTAAAAAATATCTGAAAGAAAAGCCTGAGGTAAAGCTTACAGATTTTCTTAAAATGGATGCAACTGAAATTTTTAACCAATCTGGTTATAAACCCGCTGTAACAAAATAGATTATTTTTAAGACCTATATAAGACCTTTTGTTCTTCACAAAAGGTCTTTTCTATTTTTTAGACACTAATCAAAAATACCTATGTATGGAAAATCTGATTACAATCCGGGACCTCAGTTACGGATTTTCAAAAAATAAACTTATTCTTAAAAATGTGAGCCTTTCGGTTCCGAAAGGAAGTGTTTTTGGGTTCCTGGGAGCTAACGGAGCGGGTAAATCAACGACCATGAAGCTTATGCTGGGCAGTATTCCCGATGAAAACAATACCATTGAAATTTTTAGTCAGAAATTACCTGAACTTTATCCTGATGGGTTTCAAAGGATCGGAAGCCTTATAGACAGCCCTGCCTTTTATGATCATTTGTCCGGCTGGGATAATCTTACTATTCTTTCCAAATTAAGAAACCTCCCTGATTCTGAGTGTGAAAGAGTTTTGAATCTGGTAGATCTCTGGGACAGCAGGAAAATGAAAATGAAGAAATATTCATTAGGGATGAAGCAAAGGCTTGCAATCGCTATGACACTTCTTGGTAATCCCGAACTTCTGATCCTCGACGAGCCGGTGAATGGTCTTGATCCTAACGGGATGTTAGAGATCAGAGAACTATTGCTTAAACTCAACAAAGAACAGGGTATTACGATATTCATTTCAAGTCATTTGTTGCAGGAAGTGGAAAAAATGGTCACCCACCTTGCTATTATATCGCATGGAGCCATCAAATTTTCCGGAAGTGTTGAAGAGCTTAACACGCATTACCGCCATAACCATATGAGGATAGGACTTAATAATGCACCTCAATTTTTACAACATATTCCTGAATATTATGCCCCTCAGATAATTGATGATCATACTTTAGAAATTACCGTGCAATCCAGGGAAGACATCATCAGACTTACCAAGAAACTGGTTGTAAATGAAGCAGAGATTTTTGAAATCAAAAATAGTGCGGGATTGGAAGATTGGTTCATGGAAATAACAAAAAATTGAAAACAGCACAAATGAAAAAGTTAACAACACTCATCAATACGGAATGGCTTAAAATAAAAGGTTTGGGATTGGTTTATTTAGCAATAGTACTTGGTATGCTGATTCCTCTTCTTGCTTTTTTGACCAGTACCTTTAATCCCCGATTTATTACGGAGGAAGAGCTTCCTCTTTCTGTTTTTGAAAGCTCTATAACGGATAGTTTTAAAGCCTTTTCCATCTTTTTTCTTTTGCTTTATATCGTTATAGCGGCCAACAGGATCGCTCAGGTAGATCATAAAAATAATGGATGGCAGCTTATGGAAACTCAGCCCATCAGCAAACTGCAATTGTATCTCGCAAAATATGTGGTATTGTTATTACTAAGTTTTTTATGTATTGCTTCTTATTTTACATTCAGTAATATCTTTTCATTTCTGGATTATTATATTCACCCAAGTACAACAAAATTGTTAAGCTTCGATACAATCTGGATGCTTAAGATGTTCATAAGATTATGCATCGGAGTATTGGGTGTGGCAGCTGTTCAGCTCTGCATATCAGTAGCTTTTCCAGGTTTTATATGGGCTTTTTTGGTAGGTATTTTAGGACTTATAGTCAATACCTATTCTTTGGTACAAAGAGCAGCATTTCCTTTTTGCCCCTACAACTCTATGTATATTCTGTCCAAAACACCTAATGTAAGAAACCTGAATTATTTTATCACTTACAGTGAATATCTAAGTATATTCTGGGCTATTGTATTTTTTATTATAGGTTATTTCTGGTACAGAGGAAAAGGATTTAAATCTGCATTTCTACGTCATAAAAAGCAAATAGTACTTTCATCTGTTTTTATTGTAGTTTCAGCAGGAATATTTTTCATTATACAGCAACCTAAAGATTACAAAAGTAAAGGTGCAGGGGTTGTTATCAAAGGTACCTTATATACTGATCTGAAGATTGATTCTGTAAAAATATTCTCTAAGGATTTTCATAAGCAGGTAGGAAGTGCCATTGTAAAAAACGGATCATTCCTGTGGGAAACCCGTCAACAGATTCCATTTGATCAATATAGTCTTGAATTTGGAACCAAAAGAATCGATTTCATGATGGGAAGCGGAGACCATTTTGATTTTGACATCCGTTGTAATCCTTTAAAAATTCAATATTTTCTAATCTCCAACAGGTCTGCCGAACAGCAGTATAATACAGAAGAAGATGGATTCGGATATGAATTCTCATATGCTGTGGAGCAACAGAAATACAATGATAATCCTTCAGAGTTTTATCAGCTAGCGCAATCCGATTGGAATAAAAATATTAAGAGATTGGAACATTATACAGATGCTGAAAATAATGCCTTATCTGATGAATATAAATCTTACAGGAAGCAGCTTCTTGCCATTCAGTATTTGAACGAGATTAATAACTATCGGAAAATGACTTCCTGGGATGACCCTAAATTTGCTGCTCCGAAAGAATTTTTAAACGAACTGAATGCTAAAATTAAAAATCCGACGGTTCTGTTAAGTAAAAATGATGATTACTTACAATACAGATTGGATAAAATGCTCACCGACAGGGACCGGTTGTCCAATCCTGACAGTATTCTTTTTGTGAAATTAAACGCGTTACCCGATAATATCGACAAAGACCGTTTGGTTAGTAAACATCTTATAAAGACCATGGAGCTGGAATCGGATAGTACTTTAAGGAAGCAGCTTTTTGAAAGAGAATTCCGGATGTTAGGAGATAATGATTATAAAAAGCTGGCAACATCGAAATATGAACAGCTGACCATCTCTCAAAAAGGAGCCGCATTTGTAGATTTAAAATTTCTGGATAACAAAGGGAAGTCGCACCAGCTTTCGCAATATCGTGGAAAATATGTGATCATTGATTTATGGGCAACATGGTGTGGCCCTTGTAAACAGATCCGGCCGATATTTGACATGAGAAGTATTAAATATCAATACTATAGTAATATTCAGTTTATTTCAATAAGTCTTGACCAGGATAAATCAAAATGGCTGAATTATCTAAAAACAAAACCATCCAAAGTACCTCAATACTGGCTGGCGGATGCTCAGGAGTTTATGAACAGATATAAAATTCAAACTATTCCCAGATTTATTATTATAGATCCTGATGGAAAAGTTTTTAACATGAACAGCCCTTTTCCTGATGAAGATAATTTCGTAGAAATTTTAGATAAGCTCAAGAAGTATTAACTTTGTGAAAAATTTAAAATTGATATGAGAAAGACTCAGATAACGATAGACGTTGAATTAGATGAAAATCACATTCCGGAAACCATAACATGGAATGCTCAAGATGGAGGAATTGAAAAAGAGGAAACTAAGGCAACGATGATTTCTGTTTGGGATGAAAAAGCAATGGAAGCATTAAGAATTGATCTTTGGACAAAAGAAATGCCTGTGGATCAGATGAAAATGTTCATTCACCAGATTTTAGTTTCATTAGGGAATACCTATCAGAGAGCGACAGGAGAAGAAGATGTGGCGCAGTGGATCGAACAAATGGCAGAGGAATTTGCGGTAAAATCTGCGATAAAAATGTAAACCAATTACTAATATATCAATCTTATAGTGTAATGCATCAATAGCATTTTTAAATAATTACACTATTGGATTGTTGGATTAAAAAAAATATTATGAATTTTAATACAAAAGTTATTCACGGTGGCCAGCACCATGAATCTGCAACAGGTTCCGTAAATGTTCCTGTATTTTTAACTTCTACTTTTGCACAAAAAAGTCCGGGTGTTCACTCCGGTTACGAATATTCGAGAGCTGCCAATCCTACAAGACAAGCTTTAGAAGATTCTTTGGCAAGTATTGAAAATGGAGCAAGAGGTCTTGCTTTCGGTTCAGGTCTTGCAGCGATAGATTGTGTTTTGAAGTTACTGAACCCGGGAGATGAGGTAATAGCTGTTGATGATTTGTATGGTGGAACATACAGAATGTTTACAAGACTTTTTGAGAAATACCAATTGAAATTTACTTTCGTGAATTTTGATGATGTTTCTAAAATTTCAGAATTTATTACAGATAAAACAAAGCTGATCTGGGTAGAAACACCTACGAATCCTCTGATGAAATTAGTGGACATCAAAGCTGTTGTTGATATCGCTAAAGGAAAAGATATTTTGGTAGCCGTAGATAATACTTTTGCAACGCCTTATTTACAAAGACCTATCGATCTGGGAGCTGACATTGTTATGCACTCTGCAACAAAATATTTAGGAGGACATTCAGACGTTATTGCAGGAGCTCTTATTGCTAAAGATGCAGAATTGGGAGAGAAACTACATTTCATCCAATTTGCAAGTGGAGGTATCTTAGGACCACATGATTCTTATCTGGTTCTTAGAGGGATTAAAACCCTGGCATTAAGAATGCAGAGACATTCGGATAACGGACTGGAAGTCGCAAAATATCTTGAAAGCCACCCTGCAGTTGATAAGGTAATCTATCCGGGATTGGAATCTCATCCACAGTATGAATTAGCAAAATCCCAAATGAAGGAAGCTGGAGGAATGGTTTCGTTTACTTTTAAATCCGGAAAGAAAGAAGATGCCATCAAATTCCTTGAAAGAGTAAAAGTCTTTACCCTTGCTGAATCTTTAGGTGGAGTAGAATCTCTTGCTAATCACCCGGCATTGATGACTCACGCTTCCATTCCTGCTGAAAAAAGAGCTGAATTAGGCATCACAGATGATTTGGTTCGTCTAAGCGTTGGAATTGAAGATGCTGAAGATCTTATCGCTGACCTGGAAAGAGCTTTTTCTTAATTGAGATAATATAGTAGTGAGAAGGATTACAATTATTTTTATCCTGAGTATTTTTAACCAGCTATTATATGCACAGGTTAAATCTACTGGTGAACTCTTTCAAACCGCCATGAAATTGGATAGTTTGGTTTTCAAAGAAGGATTTAATAAATGTAACCCTTCCCACTATAATGATATCATAAGTAATGACCTTGAGTTCTATCATGATATTGGTGGTATTACTCTGGGTAAAGAAGCGTTTATAGCTTCTGTAAAAAATAACATCTGCAGCGTTCCCGGTAAAATAAAAAGAGAACTTGTTCCCGGAAGTATGAAAGTGTATCCTCTGTATAATAATAAAACCTTATATGGATTTATACAGGAAGGTGACCATGAGTTTTTCGAAAACAACAATGGGAAATGGAATAAGACCGGAAAAGCAAAATTTACCCACTTGTGGATCTTCGACCATAACCAGTGGAAACTCAAGCGGGTGCTGAGCTATGATCACCGATAAGCATTATATCATATGAAAAATACAAGAAAAGCAAATATTTCGGATATAGAAGAGTTATCCGGATTGTTTGATCAATACAGGATTTTCTACCATAAGGTATCTGATATCCCGGCTGCTGAAAACTTTTTAAAAGAAAGGATCCTGAATCAGGATTCTGAAATTTTTGTTGCTCAGGAAGAAGATAAATTAATTGGTTTTGTTCAGTTATATCCTATTTTTTCCTCAACCAGAATGAAACGCTATTGGTTGCTCAATGATCTTTATGTTAATGACCAATATCGAGGAAAGGGCTATTCAAAACAGTTGATAGAAGAAGCAAAGGAGCTTTGCAAATCCTCTGATGCCTGCGGAGTGTTATTGGAAACAGGAAAAAGCAATGACATAGGAAATCAATTATATCCGGCTTGTGGTTTTAAGCTCTACGATTCTGTTAATTTCTATGAATGGAGTAATCCGGAAGAATAGAAGGAGGAGGGAAAGATTTAGGAACCAAAAATCAAGAGCCAAGAGCCAGGAATCAAGAACCAAGAGCCAGGAATCAAGATTTGATGTAATAAACATCATATAAACATTGGTCTAAATTTCATCATTTATCACTCATCACACATCAATTATCATCAATAACCCATAATCACTCACACATGACTGAATTTCAAAAATACATTCAAAGATACCTCGATCTTATTCCTTCCGGAAAATGGCAGGAAGAAATACAAAGATCAGAAGAAAAGACAACCAATATTTACTCCGCCCTTTCTGAAGAGCAATCTCATTTTACGTACGCAGAAGGAAAATGGACCTTGAAGGAATTATTATTACACCTTTCCGATACGGAAAGAGTTTTTCAATACAGGATTTTGGCGATCGCCAGAGGCGAGCAGAAAGATTTACCAGGTTTTGATGAAAATGAATACGCAAATAATTCTCATGCTAATGACAGAAGCCTGAAATCTTTACTGGATGAGTATCAGCTGGTAAGGAAATCTTCTAAGATCCTCCTTGAAAGTTTACAGCCTGATGCTTTGGCTACGGTAGGAAACGCTAACGGAAATTCTATTTCAGCAGAGACAGTAGGTAAGTTAATTGTAGGGCATAATTATCACCATCTGAATGTTATTGAAGAGAGGTATTTACCAAATTTGAAAAAATAGAATGATATTTTTTTATCATTTTTTGGGTGGGCTTTAGCCCACCTTTATTGATTATATGCTCTTGTTATAAAATTGTATTGATGTATTTTTTTATTCCGATGGCTTCAACCAAAACCTAACGGAAAATCCGTATTTTTGACATGTAAATTCAATTTGAAAAATTGTATATAAGAGATTCTTTCTCTTTCATTTTTCTCATAATTCTAAATATTAAAAATGGAAAACATTATCAATATATTAAAATCCGGTGGAACTATTCTTTATCCTACAGATACAATTTGGGGAATTGGTTGCGACGCTACTAATATAGAGGCTGTTAATAAGATCTTTGAGATTAAGAAGCGCGAAAAAAACAAGTCGATGATCATTTTGGTGGAATCTGAAAAAAGACTTCAGGACTTGGTTGATGTTCCGGAAATGGCCTGGGAAATTATTGATTTAAGTGAAAAACCGGTAACTATAGTTTATGAAAATCCAAGAGGCTTACCTGAAGAACTGTTGGCAGAAGATGGAAGTATTGGAATTCGGTTAGTAAAAAATGATTTTTGTAAAAAACTCATCACAAAACTGAATAAACCGTTGGTTTCTACTTCAGCAAATTTTAGCGGAGACAAGAGTCCGTTAAAATTTTCGGATATCTCTCCGGAGATCATTAACATGGTTGATTATGCAGTGGAAGAAGACAGGGAAAAGGTTTCCAGGTATTCCGGATCTTCAGTTATCAAAATCTGGAGTGATAATAGAATCAAGGTACTTCGGGAGTAGAAAACAAGATTTTAATTATCTTTGCAAAATCATTATAACCATTAAGAGAGTGGGAGGTGGAGTCTGTTTAAAATGCATGGAATTTTAAATAAGTCCAATAACCTGGTTTCTTAATGGTTTTACATTAAATAATAAATATGTTCATTAATCTCAATCAAAATAAAAATCTAAAGCTTTTTAAAATCATTTCGGAGGTTGCAGCCCGGAATAATCAATCAGTATATATTGTTGGCGGATACGTGCGGGATTTACTGATGAAAAGAAAAGCGTCTACAGATATTGATTTTGTTACTGAACAAAGCGGAATAGAGCTTGCACAAAGCGTGGCTGCGGAAATTGATCCGAAAATGAAGGTTTCCGTGTTCAAAACCTATGGAACCGCAATGATCAAATATAAAGATCTTGAGCTGGAATTTGTGGGAGCAAGAAAGGAAAGCTATAATGAAAACAGCCGAAAGCCGGAAGTGGAAGGGGGAACATTAGAAGATGACCAGAAGAGAAGGGATTTCACGATCAATGCAATGGCAATTTCTTTAAATAAAGATAATTTTGGGGAACTTATAGACCCGTTTAATGGAGTAGAAGATTTAGAAAAAGGAATATTAAGAACCCCTTTGGAACCGGCACAGACGTATTCTGATGATCCCTTGAGAATGATGAGAGCGGTTCGTTTTGCTTCTACCTTACAGTTTACGATAGAGGAAAACTCGTTATCCGCAATCAGCCAGGAGGTAGAAAGGATTAAAATTGTTTCGAAGGAGAGGGTTATGGTAGAATTCAATAAGATTATGCTTTCTGAAAAGCCGTCTATTGGATTAAGCCTGCTGGAACAAACCGGTCTTTTAAAATACATCATTCCTGAATTGATTGAACTGAAAGGGGTAGAAGAGGTGGAAGGACAGACCCATAAAGATAACTTTTACCATACTTTGGAGGTTGTAGATAATATTTCCGTCAATACAGACAAACTTTGGTTGCGTTGGGCAGCATTACTTCATGATATTGGAAAAGCACCCACTAAAAAATTTGTTGAAGGAACCGGCTGGACTTTCCATGGTCATGAATTTTTGGGATCGAAAATGGTGAAAACCCTTTTCCAAAAGCTTAAACTTCCCTTAGGGCCAGATATGAAGTATGTACAGAAAATGGTCAAACTTTCATCCCGCCCGATCGCTTTGATTACGGATGATGCTTCTGATTCTGCTCTAAGAAGACTTTTATTCGACGCTGGTGAAGATCTTGAAGATCTGTTTACGCTTTGTAAGGCGGATATCACCACGAAAAATTCAAAAAAACAGGAAAAGTTCAAGAGGAACTTCGAATATGTAGCGGTAAAGATAAAAGAAGTTGAGGAAAAGGACCAGGTAAGGAACTTTCAGCCACCTATATCCGGAGAAGAAATCATGGAGATGTTTCAGCTGAAGCCGGGACGTGAAATTGGAATTCTGAAAGAGAAGGTTAAAGAAGCTATTCTTGAAGGTGAAATCCAGAATGATCATGAAGAAGCAAAAAAGTATGTTATTGCAGAAGCTGAAAAGTTAGGATTGATCATCTGAGTCCAAAACTATCAATTGAAAAAAGAAAAAGATCCGGAGATTTCATTTCCGGATCTTTTTTATTTGGATGTTGTCTGGTTTCTGTAGAAGAAATCCGGGCTGCCTTAGGCAGCCCGGAAAAAACACAAATGATGAAAAAAAAATAAAATTTATTAGTCTATTAAAAAGTAGAAACTTCTTAATTTAAATACACGCCATTAGTCCCCTTACCTGTTGTAAAGGATTTGATTTTTGATCCTGAAGTAGTATATACTGTAACTTCACTGTCTTCAGTAAAGTTCTTCACATCAGACGTAAAGATCTTTCCATCTACAACACTGAAACCGTAAAGTGTATAGTATTGTCCTCCGTCTACAGCAGTAATAATAGGAGTTGTAGGAGGAGTAGTTGCCGCCATAACCATTGAGTATACTTTATTTGCTGAAGAGAAGAAATATCTTCCACCATCAATCTGAAGATTGGTAGCATTAGGAATACCTGTCAACGTTGTTGTTTTCGTAATGCTTCCGGTACTTGAAATTTGATAAATATAAGAGTCAGTAGTTCCTGTAGCAATAACATATACATTACCATTATAGGAAATTGTTTTGTTGATGTTTACATTGGGCAATGTAATTACAGATTGTACATCATTGTTCGAAGTATTGATGTAAGTTATTTTGTTTCCGAATCCAAAGCTTGCATTTTGAACAAAAATATTTCCTCCTGCTTCAACAATTCTTTCAACGTTATCCGTGAATGTAATTTTCTTAACAAAAGATAGATCTGAATTTTTATAAATACTTACATATTTAGCTCCCTGATATTTATCATTGGTTACATAGATATTATTATTGGCAACTGCAACATAACGGGGATTATCTATTTGATTGGTAATTTCACCTGCACTTTTAAAAGTATATCGATTTACTACCTGGATTTTATTTGAGTTGTTTAACAAGAGATACGCTTTATCCCCGTTGAATGCCATAGCTTGTAAAACATCACCCAATTGGTTTCCATTATTATTTTTGGAAAAGATGCTGTTTTGACTAAAAGTTAAGTCTCTTGAAACGAAAGTTACTTCTGCATTTGGCTTTCCGAAATTTCCTTCGTTCGAAATTAAATATCCGTTTTCATAAGTTACTACAGGCAAAGTATTATCGCTATCAGTACTACAGGAAATATTGAAAAGTAGTACTACAGCAAATAAAAGTTGTAAAAGTCTAGTTATTTTCATGTTATTTTTTATTAAAAATTTATCGTTGCGGAAATACTGTAATTACGTTTTGGCATCGGATAATAAGACACCGTTTCATAAACAGTATTGGTTAAATTATTGATTTTAAAACCTAAGACATATTTTTTTAAGATCGTTGCTGATACACCCGTGTTCATGACGAAATAAGAATCTATAGCATCTTCTCTTTTTTCATCTGTTGTAGTGTATGTAAGACCATTAAAAACTCCCTGAACATAAAGTTTTAGGAAAGAATACTGATAATCAAAATTTCCAAAAACCTTATGGAGAGGGACATACATCATTTGCTTTTTAGTTTCCTGATTGATGGATTTTGCAAGTGTATATCCTATATTAAATCTAAAATGGTGTTCTTTAAGCTGTTTATCAAAAGTAATCTGTGATTCTAAACCATAAGACTTCACTTTATTGATATTAACTGGGGACCAATATCCGTAAGCTGTCGGCAACCACACTATATTATCCGATATATAAAGATAATACGGACTTAATGCAAGTTTAATATTACCCCATTTAAACTCATGGTCCATATCCATCTGGTAAGACCTTTCCGGTTTTAGGTTTGGATTTCCTCCGGGATTCCAATACAGATCATTGAATGTTGGAAATCTGAAATTTCTGGATACATTTACTCCAAGATTATACCATTGTACCGGACTCCATTTTCCCGAGAATGAGTAAAGCAATGGCGAACTTATATTCTCTACAAAATCCTTTTTAACACCAGCTTCAAAACGCAGATCTTTCGTCGGAAAATATCGTATTAACCCCGCTAAAGAGCCTACATTTCTACTTACATTACCAATTCCTTCAGTTTTTACACCTTGGAGATCAGGCTGATACCCCTCACCTTTGTTTACCTGGAATTCGGTGATGATGTTGACATTAAGTTCAGGTACGATGAAATAATTAAAATCATTTTTAAAGATATAATTTTTCCCTGTTGAACCACTGGTCTTCGGAGCATTGTAATTGCCAAAATATTGGAAATTTTCTTCTGTGTAAGCAGCTTTTAAGCTATTTGAAAATTTATTTTTAGTAATATCCCAGGAAAGTAAGCTTCTGGTGCTTTGTGTCTCGTATTTTGTACGGTTGCCATTCTCTACAAAAATCGGATAATTCTGTGTCGAGTCAAAAAACTGACTTTGCCATGAGATCGTCTGATGTCTCGCAATTTTATAGGAGATTCCAACATTAAAGGTACTGTTAAAGTATTTGCCGTTTCTATTAATATAGTTTTTTTCTTCGACTTTATAATCATTCTGACTGATCGAATGATTTCCTGAGACTTTAAAACTCAGCTTTTCATTGCTGTAGGAGGCCGTTCCGAAATTATTAAAAGTACCAAATGATCCACCCTCAGAATACAGGGAGGCTTTAAAACTTTTATTGAAACCCAGATTATTATTGAGATGTATACTCCCGCCGATTGCACCACTCCCGTATATTACACTTCCGCCACCGGCTTTCACTCCGATCTCATCATATCCGAAAAGAGGAATATTATTAATGTCTCCCTGACCAAGAAATATCGAATTGATATTGATTCCATTCCAAACAAAGGCTGTCTGTGGAGCAGAGGTTCCTCTGAACGAAGGCGAAGAAACTGCACCTCGTCCGTTTTCCTTGATATAAATACTGGATTGGAAACGTAAAAGTTCTGAAAGATTCGTGGAATTCTTTTCAGCATCCTGAGGAGTAATTGGAGTAACCTTATGAAAAAGTTTTACCTTGTTCATCTGGTTGTCAAAAATATAAACGGTATCGATTGCTTTCTCTTGTCCCAGACAAAGAAAATAAGCAGATAACGATAAAAGCAGTACTAAGGTTTTTTTCATACTATTTTACTTTTCCACCGAAAGCAATATATTTTTGATATTATCATTTTGGCAGGTCTCCTGACTTTCGCATTTCTATACCTTCCCGTTTTCACAGTGGTTTCTTATAGAAATTTTAATTGCGATCTACAGTTGCGGGGACAGTCTGGGATTTTCACCCAATTCCCTATTATTTCAATAGCTTGAAAACCAAAATTTTTGCAAAGATAAGTTTTTAAAAAGAAATCTCAGTCGTATCTGTTAATTTGTAATCAAAACAATGGTCTGCAGAAAAAATAACGATTCCCAGAACCTCAGAATTGAGAGTTTCACGATTACAAGAACGTCGAGTCAAAGTAAAATGGCAATAGATCTTTAATCGAATTTACCTTAACGATTTCGTCATTCATACTGGAAAAATAAAGATCAATATTTTCTTTTTGTTTTGTTTCGTATTCAATAAGACTTTGTCTGCAGGCGCCACACGGGGGAATCGGTGGTGTTTTTTCAGAAGATTCTTTAGGGCCTCCTACGATAAAAATCTTTTTGATCTTTTCCTCAGGGAAATTTGCACCTATCCAGAATAGAGCTGTTCTTTCAGCACAAAGTCCGGATGGAAAAGCTGCATTTTCCTGATTGTTACCGGAAAATATTTCTCCGTTTTCAAGTAATACGGAGCACCCGACCAAAAATTGGGAATAAGGGGCATAAGCATTTTCGCGGGCTTGTTTTGCTCTTTCGAAAAGTTTTTTTTCTATATCGTTCAGTTCAGAGCTATTTTTAAAATATTCGTAGCCGATCTGTATATCTTTTTTCATATATTTATTGGAGCCTAAAAAGGGGAGGTAAAATTAGTTCTTTTTAATCACGTGGGCAACCCGGGATTATTTCCTCTTCATTAGTAAAATTCAAAAATTAATAGACAATGTTATATACTCCGATACAATTCAGAAATATTAAACTCTCTAACCGATGGGTTATGTCACCTATGTGTATGTATTCAAGTGAAAACGGAATGGCTAATGACTTTCATTTCGTACATTACGGAAGCAGATCACAAGGTGGTACCGGACTGATAATGATTGAAGCAACGGGTGTTGAACCCCGGGGAAGGATCACTAATAAATGTATGGGAATATGGAATGACGAACAGGCTGAAAAACTTCAGCAGATTGTCAACTTTGTCCACTCCAATTCTGAGAGTAAAATCGGAATCCAGCTGGCACATGCCGGAAGAAAAGGCTCTACCTGGAATAATATTCAAATTCCAGTGGAAGAGGGGTGGGAAACCCTGGCACCTAGCCCGATTCCTTATCATCCTACAGAAAGAATTCCACACGCTCTGACGCTGGAAGAAATCAAAACTCAGGTTCAGAATTTTAAAGAAGCTGCAAGAAGAGCTGTGAAAGCAGGATTTGATATTATAGAGATCCATGGGGCACATGGATATTTAGTTCATCAGTTTTTATCTCCGCTTTCGAATATACGAACAGATGAATATGGAGGCAGCTTCGAAAACAGAATACGATTTTTAATAGAAATAGTAGATGCGGTAAACGAGGAACTGAATGATAATACTGCATTGTTTGTGAGAATCTCAGGAACAGAATATGCTGAAAATGGATGGGATATCGAAAGCAGTGTAGAGCTTGCAAAAATACTGAAGCAGCATAAGGTGGATTTAGTGGACGTTTCAAGTGGTGGGAATATTCATGGAGCAAAGATTGCTGTCTTTGACGGTTATCAGGTCCCTTTATCATCACAGGTAAAAAATAAAGCTGAAGTGAAGACGGGAGCAGTAGGTTTGATCACAAAAATAGAGCAGGCTGAGGATATTTTACAGAAGGGTGATGCCGATCTTATTTTTGTAGCCAGGGAAATTCTTAGAAATCCATATATTGCAGTTCAGGGATCCTTTGAAATGAATGAAAACTGTTTTTTCCCACATCAATATCTAAGAGCTAAAATTTCTTCTTAATTTTAGAAACCAAAATAAAAGTTCAGGAAATGAAGATTGAAGATTTTATGCTACCTTGTCCAAGCAAAAAATTCTTAGGAATTGAATGTTTTGGTTGTGGTACCCAAAGGGCAATTGTTTTAGTCTTTGAAGGAAAATTTTCAGAGGCTTTTCATATGTTTCCTGCGGTCTACACCTTACTTCTTTTTTTGCTTATGGTAGGAGTGAACTTTATTGATAAAAAAAGAAGCTATGGTAATATACTGGTTTTTTTAGCCATTATTAATTCAATTATCATGGTGGTTTCTTATTTTTATAAACATCCTTTAACATTACATTAAATTATTAAAATAACTAACTATGAATCAAAAATTACCAAACGCGACAACCGTACTAGTACTAGGAATCGTCGCTATCCTCGGAAGCTGTTGTTGTAACGGGATTGTAGGTGTAATCTGTGGATTAATCGGAATGAATCTGTACAATAAGGATAATGCGCTGTATCTTCAGAATCCGGGAGTATATTCAGACTATGATAACCTTAAAACAGGAAGAATATTATGCATCATTGGTCTGATTATAGGAGTTCTGAGTCTTGCCTATATGATCTTTGTCCTTTCTACTGTCGGCTGGGACGGATATATGGAGCAGATTAATCAGCTTAAAAATATGGGAAAATAACTTTAATGATATGATCGAACTGAATGACCGCAATTTTGCGGTCATTTTTTGTTGGTGGGTTGTTTGTAATTTTCTTTAATGTAATACGTATATAGGAAATTTTATTGGAAACATGATTTATTTAATGGTATTTATTCATGTAAACCAGTATGTTATTAGTAAATTGAAGTATATAAATTTCAAATATTAATTGTATGAAAGCAGTACGTTTTTTCGGACACAAAGATGTCCGTGTTGTAAATGATATGGAAATCCCAAAACCATCAGGAGAAGAAGTATTATTAAAGATTGGAGGTGCAGGTGTTTGTCATTCGGATTTGCATATTATAGATGAAGGTACAGTTTCAGGTTCTGTTTTTACTTTGGGACATGAGAATGCGGGATGGATTGAAGAAATCGGTTCAGATGTCAAAGGATATAAAAAAGGGGATGCTGTCTTAGTCTATGGACCTTGGGGCTGCGGGCATTGTAAACCCTGTCAGCAATCAAAAGAGAACTATTGTGACCATCAGTCAGAAATGGCGTATGGTGGAGGATTAGGACTGAATGGCGGGATGGCAGAATATATGCTTGTTCCATCGTCCCGTTTATTGGTTCCTATTTATGATCTCGATCCCGTTATAGCTGCACCACTTACCGATGCTGCTTTAACCCCGTATTCAGCGATCAAAAGGTCACTGGATAAGTTGATGGCAGATGAGTATGTGGTGGTGATCGGTGTTGGGGGATTAGGGCATGTTGCACTTCAGATCTTACGGGAGATCAGCGGAGCTGAAATTATTGCATGTGATGTCACAGAAGATAAGCTGGCCTTTGCCAGAGAGCTTGGAGCTTCTTACACCATTAATTCCAAAGATGCTGATGCTGCAGAACAGATCAAAAAGATTACCGGAATAAAAAAGGCTAAAGTAGTATTGGATTTTGTTGGAGCAACTTCGACCATTGAGTTGGGAACTAAGGTTGTAAGCCTTGACGGAGACCTTACCATTGTAGGATTGGGAGGAGGACATTATCAATACAATATGTCCGGATTGCCATTTGGGGTAAGTATGACTAATCCTTACTGGGGCTCCCGGGTGGAACTGATGGAGGTTGTAGGACTTGCCAGACAAAAGAAAATCCATATTGAAATTGAAAAATATAAGCTCGATCAGGCTAATGAGGTTTATGACCGGTTAAGAGAAGGGAAAATCAAAGGCAGAGCGGTCTTGATTCCCTGATATTTAAACTACCAATAAAAAGCCTTCTCTTAATAAAGAGAAGGCTTTTTTTATTTAAAATAAAATCATGAAAGCTTATTTAACGATAAACTTAAGACTGGAATTATCCAGTTTTAAGATATAGATACCTTGCTCAAGATTTTTAATTTTAATTGAATTCCTGCTGTTTTTGAAGGGGCTGTTAATTGTTTCCATTACTTTTCCTTGCAAATTATAGATCTCAGCTTTTTTAATATTCTGAGTTTCTCCTTTTATGAAGATCTCCTGATTTGAAATGGGATTAGGATAAACCTGTAAATCTTTTGACTCAGGCTGAACATCAGAAGAGATACTCTTGCCTTGCTTTCCTGTTCCGGAATAGCAAGTCCAGCTGAGGTTGTCAAGAGCTACACGATTGCTTGATGAATTATTATCCAATGTCACTACTACATTCCCGGAAACATTAATATTATTGATTGTTGTGGTTGCAGTTGTTGCACTGTAAGGAATTGTTCCCACCTGTACTCCGTTTACCAAAACATTAAACGTTCCTGCGCTTCCGCTGAATTTTAATTGAGTAGTTACCGTTAATGATCCGATACCACTAGCTGAGCTGCTCGATTTTAAAGAACCATCACGAACAGTAATCGCCTTATTGGAAATCGTCTGATCGGTTCTTGCATCTGTTGCAGTCCAGGTAATTCCACCATTGGTCCATGTTCTTGTAGAATAGCTTGATGAACTTCCCGTAGGAATGGTTTCAAAATTTTCATTGACACAATCTGTACCTGGATTCGTTGTTCCTCCGGATTCTGTAGTTGCAGAAACTGTTGAGCTGTCGGAAGAAGTATTTCCAGCCGCATCCTTAGCTACTACATAAAAAGTATAAGTTGTGGATGAACTCAATCCTGAAATTGTTGCAGAAGTTGAAGCTACATTGGTTTTTAAGCTTCCGTTCATATAAACGTCGTAAGAGGAAACGCCAACATTATCCGTTGAGGCAGTCCATGAAAGAGATACACTACTTGATGTTTTACCTGAAACACTAAGGCCCGTAACTGTTGTAGGTGCCTGAGTATCGTTTGATGGTTGTTGAGATCCCCAGATCTGATCTACATAAGCAGGATTGTCAATAAAAGGATTTCTATTGCCCTGATAAGTATAAGAAGCATTATTTCTTAAGATTTCTGCCTGAGAAACAGGATCCTGATTATGCCATGCTAAAAGAACATTAAGCTCCCAGGTTTGTAACCCCGGAAAAGCTGTGTTTCCTAGCATGTTACCTGAAGAGAAAGAAGAAAGCTTACTTTGATAACGTGTTACAAAATAAAAGATCATTCTGGCCACATCCCCTTTGAATTCATCAATTGGCTCGAAAACTGTTCCCGAATACCCTGAAGATACGGAGTTCCCTAATTTTGATCCATTTTTGGATGTAAATGTTGCTGTTCCTACTTTTCCGAAAGGATAATTGGATCTCATTCCGTTTACTTTACCATCGGTAGCTCTGATGAAGTTGATATCCGAAACCATCGGTGATGCTTCATTAAACAAGCTTTGTGGTACAATATGTTCACGGTTATAGCAATTTCCTTCTACTGAATAAGTTCCGCATTGATTCGTCACCGGAGTATAGTTGTACGGATCCGCACTATTGGGTTTCTCGGAATAAATATCCATGATAGATCCGTCGTTTTCATAAGTTTTATCAATATCGGTAGTTTTATATCCGGTCCAAAGTCCTCCATAACCTTTGTCCTGGTGACCATTCGTAATAATGGAACTGAGTTCTGTTTTCAAAGCAGCCCCTGTTAATCCATTGGCAGAAGAATAGTATCCTGCAGGAGCCTGGGCTTTAGCAATACCTGCTAAAGCAAGAAATAAGATAATTTTTTTCATATTTAATAAAAATTTAGGGTGTAAGATTACTACATTTTTATGAAATGAAAAATTACATTTCTGTTAATTTTGGCCGTTTATATTATGTATGGTATATATTTGATAAGATAACTACCGTGATGAACTACAAATTAATAAAAAAAGCCAATGCAAAATCATGCATTGGCTCAGTATAATTGATTTAAAATAATCTTTATTTTCTTTGTGGAGGATAGTTCTTCATAATTTCCGCCATAATTTCAGGGATCTGTCTTTGTTTAGCTCTTGGTGAGTCTACAGATATTCCGCTTCCTATACCTTGCCAAACCAGCTTATTGCTTTTCGTATCTACCAGGTCTACAATTAATGCTCCTTCATTATAGTTACTGGTCCATGTTCTGTTCATTCCGATACCCCATCCAAAAGGTCCTCCCCATCCCCACATTCCGTATGGTGAATAACTGTTGATATCCGTTACTTTTTTATGATTAGCTTTTACATTAACAATAAGATCCGGATTTTCTCCCGATGAAAGACCTTTGCTCTGCAGCTGTTTTGATAATTCATTCAAAACCCTGTCTTTATCAATATCGTTAAGTTTCAAATCATCAATTCTTATTTTGTATGTTTTATAAGAAGTGAAATTAGCAGTTTCGGCATAGTCAGAACGAACCTGAAAAGGGCTGCAGGAGGTTAAACCTAAAGTAGCCGCGGCTAACAAAATAAAAATATATTTTTTCATTTTATTTATTTTTTTTATCGTTTTTAATGAATGTATCAGTCTTTTTATCGTATCCGTAAGGACAATGTCTACAGCCACTCTTACAACAATATCCTCGCTTCAGATGAAACTTTTCCGTAAAGACTTTATATCCCTGTTCGTTATAGTAGAAGTCTTCATGTTCTTTGATGTCAAAATGAGCCATAAGTTAAATCTTGATCAAAAACTTTTATATTTGTTATTATGATAATTGTGTGCCAAAAACCATTAAAAAAATTAAAAATTAATGGTATTGCTCTTTTTCCTTTTATCTTCGTAAGAAAACCCGAAGATAAGGAAAATAATGTATTGATCAATCACGAAAAAATTCATTTAAGACAACAACTGGAACTGTTGATTATTTTCTTTTATATCTTTTATGTTATAGAATATTACTATCACTTTTTCAGGTTAAAAGATGCTTATCTGGCTTACCGGAGTATTTCATTCGAAAAAGAAGCCTATGCTATGGAAGATGATGGAGGTTATCTTAAGAGCAGAAAACTTTGGAGTTTTTGGAAGTACAGATAGATAAGATTTAAAAATGGTAATTTTGCCTTTAGTTTCAGTCTTACTTTTAAAACAAATGATTTTACAGATTCCTGCAGAGCCTATTCCGATTGATGAAATAAAGATGGATAAGAATATCAGTCTTTTTCTTAAGAGAGAAGATCTTGTCCACCCACTGATTTCGGGGAATAAGTATTGGAAACTTTTTCATAATGTTAATACCTATCTTCAAAAACCAATTGAAAATCCACTCATCATCACTTTTGGCGGTGCTTATTCTAATCATATTTCAGCAGTTTCAGCGATAGGGAAGTTAGCAGGAGTTCGTACAGTTGGAATTATAAGAGGAGAAGAACTCTCTAAAAAATGGCGTGATAATCCAACACTTCTCTTTGCATTCAGGAATGGAATGAATCTGAAATTTGTTTCGCGTGAGGAATATCGTAATAAAGAAAAATTATCTGAGTTTTTGCAGCATGAATTTCCGGATGCCCTAATCATTCCCGAAGGAGGTACCAATGAAGATGCCGTTCGTGGCGTGAAAATGATGCTGAATCATGAAACAAAAGATTTTGATTATCTTTGCACCGCAGTTGGAACCGGAGGAACAATTGCCGGGATCTCTAATTTTTGTGAAGATAATCAGCAGGTTATAGGATTTAAGGTGGTTGGTGATTCTTCATTGGAGGATACCATAGCCCAATTAACCTTGAAGAAAAATTATCATCTAATAGATTCTGATTTTGGAGGTTATGGGAAAATAACGGATAAGAATATCCGTTTTATAAATGATTTTAAAGAGAAATACCAGATTCCGCTGGAGCCGATTTATACAGGGAAAATGATGCAGAAGGTTTTTGAACTGATAGATGATGGATATTTTCCTGAGAATAGTAGAATTTTATGCTTCCATACCGGCGGTTTGCAGGGAATTGAAGGCGCAAATTTGCTTTTAGAAAAACAAAATAGAAAATTAATTATATAAAGTAAAAATTGAAAAACATGAAAAGACTTTTCTTACTCGTAAGCCTTTTAGTTTTATCAAAATTCTCAGCTCAGACCTGGGCTACTGAAGACCAATACATCCAGAAATTTGCACAATATGCAGTAGAAGAAATGGAAAAATATAAAATTCCTGCTTCTATTACGCTTGCTCAGGGGCTTCTGGAAACAGGGGGAGGGCAAAGCAGATTGGCTCTGGAAGGGAAAAATCATTTTGGGATAAAATGCAAAGAAGACTGGACAGGGAAAACAATGAAGCATACGGATGATGCTCCGAACGAATGTTTCCGTGTGTATGAAGATCCAAGGCAGTCTTATGAAGATCATTCCATATTCCTTTCAACAAGAAAGTACTACACCAATCTTTTCAAGCTGGATATGAAAGATTACAGAGCATGGGCGTACGGATTAAAAAAAGCAGGATATGCAACCAATCCGCGTTATGCTTCCATTCTTATTGGTAAAATTGAAAGATATAAACTGTATGAGTTTGACAATACCAATTCCAAAGAGGTTCTTTATGCCGTACTAAGCTTATATCCGAACCTTAAGGATGACAGAACTTTCATGGCACAATTAGAACCTTCTAAAGTCGCAAAAAAAGATCCTGTTACAGTGAATGTACCTTATAAACAGACTTCTTATGCACAACAGCAGAAAAGGGTAGAAAGAATTAAAACAAAAGCTGAAATCCTTAATTCTATACTGATAAAAAGCCATCCTAATGACGGACTGAAATATATCGTTATTCCAGAGGATACAGATGTAAAATACATTGCCAACAAATTTAAGGTTAGCGAAGGCAGATTGATCAAATGGAACGAATTAGAAGGAACTGCTTTAAAGAAAAATGATATCGTATTTCTTGAATCTAAAAATTCCACAGGAAATACGGCCGTGTATAAAGCCGAGTCTGGTGAAGATATGCACGACATCGCGCAGAAATTCGGGATCAAACTACACAAGCTATACGCAAAAAACAGAATGGATGAAGGACAACAACCTTCGCCTGGACAGTTGATTTATCTGATAGATAAAAAGCCGAGAAATTAAATAATAAAATATATATGCGCCGAGAGGCGCATTTCTTTACGTAACATGAGATATCAAAGAAGTTCAGCTTTATTCAATGAAGCATATCAATACATTCCGGGCGGAGTAAATTCTCCGGTACGGGCATTCAAATCAGTGGGAGGTGTTCCCGTTTTTATGAAGTCTGCAAAAGGTGCATATCTTACAGATGAGGATAACAACACCTATGTGGATTACATTAATTCATGGGGACCCGCTATTCTTGGACACACCCATCCTGAGGTATTGGAAGAACTTAAATTACAGGCAGAAAAAGGTTTTTCCTTTGGTGCTCCTACAGAGCTGGAAACGGAAATTGCAAAATTCATCGTAGAAAATGTTCCGAACATTGATCAGATCAGGATGGTTTCTTCTGGAACTGAAGCTTGTATGAGTGCAATCAGGCTGGCAAGAGGATACACGGGAAGAGATAAGATTGTAAAATTTGAAGGATGCTATCACGGACATTCAGATTCATTTTTGATCAAAGCCGGAAGTGGAGCTGCTACTTTTGGTAACCCAAATTCACCCGGTGTAACTCAGGGAACTGCTAAAGATACTCTTTTGGCCCGCTACAATGATTTTGAGCAGGTAGAAGATCTGTTCCGTCATAACCAGGGAGAAATAGCTGCCGTAATCATAGAACCGGTTGCCGGAAATATGGGATGTGTTTTACCTGAAAATAATTTCCTACAGAATTTAAGAAAAATCTGTGATGAAAATGGAGCTTTATTAATTTTTGATGAGGTAATGACCGGCTTCAGATTAGCTTTTGGCGGTGCTCAGGAGTTGTTCAATGTAAAAGCAGATCTGGTTACCTACGGAAAAGTAATCGGAGGAGGACTTCCTGTAGGAGCCTTTGCGGGAAGAAATGAGATCATGGATCACCTGGCTCCGAAAGGAGGAGTGTATCAGGCTGGAACACTGAGCGGAAATCCTTTAGCTATGAGAGCCGGATTAAAAACACTTCAGCTGATTAAAAATGATCCGAACTTTTTTGAAAGAATTAATAGAACTACGGAAACTTTAGATTTTGAAATTGGAAAAATTTTAAATGAAAAAGGGATTGCTCATAAAATCAACAGAAAAGGTTCTATGATGTCTGTTTTCTTTCATATCAACAGAGTGTCAAACTTTGATGAAGCGCAGGAAGCGAATCATTCCTTGTTCAATAACTTTTTCCATCAAATGCTAACCAATGGAATTTACCTTCCGCCAAGCGGTTATGAAACGTATTTTATCAGTGATGCGATCAAAGAGAAGGAAATCGATATGACGCTGGAAGCTGTAAGGAAATTTGAGTATTCTTAACTCAATAGAAACAAAAATAAAAAAGGACAGGATTTATCAATCTTGTCCTTTTTGTTTTTAAATACACCAGATACCGGTATACATAAAATTTTCCGCAAAATGAGTTTCACAATAAATTGTACAGACATTGTTATAAACTATACCTGTCCTTCATCTCTGTTATATTTATTTTTGTAATAAATAGATTGGATATGAACACCTCAGGCAATATAACCCGTAAAGACTTCATTAAAAGCTCTGCCTTGGCAATGGCAGGTTTAACAACATTAACATCCGGAACAATGAATGCTGCAAGCCTGCTTTTTGAAAATGAAACTTTAAGTAATGGAAAACTGAGCTTTAAAAATGTTCGGTTGGAAACCGGTTTTCAATATCAAGAAGGGGAGGTGATTTCTACGCAGACCCATCTGTTTTGTGTTGATATAGAAAATGGAAAAATAAAAAGCATTACTCCAAACCAGCCTAATGCTAAAGCGATTGATGCAAAGGGATTTTTAATGCTGCCTGCATTTAAAGATATGCATATTCATTTAGACAAAACATATTATGGAGATCATTGGCAGGCTGTAAGGAAAAGAACAGGCGGAGTAAAGGGAATGATTGCCCTGGAGCAGAAGATACTTCCGGAAATGTTGAAGAATTCAGCTTTTAAAGCAGAAAAAATGATTGAGCTCTTACAATCTAAAGGAACTTCTTTTGCGCGAAGCCATGTCAATATTGAGCCTACATCCAAACTGGATTCCCTGAAAAACCTTCAAAGAGCATTGGAGAATAAAAAGAAAACATTTGGAGCGGAGTTGGTTGCTTTTCCTCAGCATGGTGTTTTTTATACGGATTCGGTGCCTTATCTTAAAGAAGTAGCTGCTATGGATATTGATTTTATAGGAGGGGTAGATCCTTATACGATTGACGGAGCTATTGAAAAAACAATTGATTTTACAGTTCAGCTTGCCTTGGATCACGACAAAGGAATTGATATTCATTTGCACGAGTCCGGAGAATCCGGCTTAAAAACAGTAGAGTATCTTATTAATAAAGTGAATGAAAACCCATCTCTCAAAGGAAGAACCTATTTGAGCCACTGCTTTGTCTTGGGGAAGCTTGAAAAACCAAAACAGGAAGCAATTGCAGAAAAGCTGGCTGCCGCTAAAATAGGAATTGTTTCTACCATTCCTTTCGGAGGCCTTGTTATGCCGATTCCATTATTGTATCAATATGGTGTAACAGTTCTGACGGGTAATGACAGTATTGTTGATCACTGGAATACTTTCGGCTCAGGAAGCGTATTGCAGAAAGCAAATCTGATGGCGCAATTGTATGGATATTCAACAGAATTTTTACTATCAAGGAGTTTAAAACTGGCAACAGGAAATGTACTTCCGCTGGATGATAACGGAAATCAGCAGTGGCCTAAAAAAGGGGATGATGCCAATATGGTGTTTGTAAATGCGAGCTGTTCTGCTGAGGCGGTTTCAAGAATTTCCCATATCGAATCTCTCGTTCATCAGGGTACGATTGTTTTTTGATAGAGGTTGTGATCTATTCTGGCAGAATTTACTTATTTTAGAGAGTAAATTAAAAGCGGAATGAGCCATCAGTCAGATTATTTTCCCGTCTTAGGTATTCATGAATTCAGTGAGGACCAGTCAAAAGGTTGTCATCTTTTGTTTAATGAGCTGTATGGTGAAAGATCAATCGATGAGCCTCATAAGCATGATTTTTTCATTATTAACCTTTTTAAAATAGGTAAAGGTTTTCATACAATTGATTTTGTGGGGTACAAAGTTGAAAATAGTCAGATTCACCTGGTTTTTCCCGGACAGGTCCATCAATGGGTGATAGAGAAAGAGACAATAGGATATCAGCTGATGATCAGCCGTGAATGGTTTGAAAATTTTCTTCCGGTATTACGGTTTTCAGCATCTTATTATCAGAATCATCCCGTGATTGATGTCTCTGAGGAAATCTTTCAGCAGCTTTTGTACGAATTTAAGGCTATTAAAGATTCTTTAAATAATAAGCCTGTATTTTGGGAACTGATTCAAAAAAGAGGAGAAGTGATTGGTTTGCTGATCAGTAAATCAGTAGAAGGAGCTTTTAATGATTTTGAAATTTTTAATTCCAATCCCGTAATATCTAAATTTTTGTCATTTATTGACCAATATTTTAAAGAAGAACGTTCAGTTTCTTTTTATGCGGAAAAATTAAATATCTCTGCCAACTATTTAAATATAATATGCAGAAAGAACCTGAATAGATCGGCTTCCTCGTTGATCCAGGATCGCATTTTGCTTGAGGCCAAGCGTCTGCTGAAAGTGTCTGCAATGTCTGTAAAAGATATTGTATATGATCTTGGGTTTTATGATCACGCCAGTTTTTCAAAATTTTTCAAGGCTCAAACCGGAATGACACCTTCACAATTTAAAGAGTAATAATCCGTACAAAGCATCATATAATTGGTACACCTGTTTTAGAAATGGTGGGCTTAACTTTGTTATCATAAAATGAGAAGTATGCAGCCAGACTATAAGGTTATTGCCTCCGGAAACTATCTGTTGAAAAACGTCCGCCTGGAAACCGGATTCGATTACGATGAGAAAGACGTTATCAGAACAAAAACGGATTTGTTTTGTGTTGAAATTGAAAAAGGAACAATAAAAAATATCCTACCTGGTGATGCACATTCCGGTGGGATTGATGTAAATGGCAAACTGATGCTCCCTGCATTTAGTGACATGCATATCCATCTGGACAAAACTTTATATGGACTTCCATGGCAGGCAATATCGCCGAAAAGAAAAACAGTGAAAGACATGATTGCTTATGAACAGGAAATCATTCCTGAGCTTTTAAAGACATCGGTTGAAAGAGGAGGAGAGCTGATCTCTTTATTGCAGTCTTACGGAACCACTTTTGCGAGGACTCATTTTAATGTCGATCCTACTTCAGGATTACAATCCCTGGAAAACTTAGAAAAAGCATTAGAACATAAAAAAGATTTTTTCAGTGCTGAACTGGTGGCTTTCCCTCAACATGGATTGTATTATACCGATTCGGCTCACCTGATGAAAGAAGCGGCTGCCTTAAAAAGTGTAAGCTTTATAGGTGGCTTAGACCCCTATTCAATTGATGGGAATATTGAAAAGGTAATTGATTTCACCGTTCAGTTGGCGCTGGATTATGAGAAAGGAATTGATATTCATTTGCATGAAATAGGTGAATCGGGGATGAAAACCATCAGTTATCTGATCGATAAGGTTATTGAAAATCCGGTTCTCAAGGAAAAAACTTTCATCAGCCATGCTTTTGCCCTGGGGCATTTATCTTTAAAGGAAACAAATGAAATCGCTGAAAGACTTGCGAATGCTAAGGTGGGAGTAGCCTCTTCTATTCCTTTCAGAGGAACAATTATGCCTGTTCCAGCGTTCAAAAAATATGGAGTGAATATTCTGGTAGGAAATGATAATGTCCAGGATCACTGGAGCACTTTCGGATCCGGAAATATGCTTCAGAAGGCTAATTTGATTGCTGAGTTATATGGATATGAGACAGAATTTGAACTTTCAAGGACTTTAGGATTTGCGACGAGAAATGTTTTTCCTCTAAATGAAAAAGGAGAAATGCAGTGGCCAAAAGCAGGAGACCAGGCAAATGCTGTCTTTTTAAATGCGAGCTGTTCTGCAGAAGCTGTAGCAAGAGTCCCTAAAATAGAGGGATTACTGATCCAGGATCATTTACTCTGGAAAGAGTTTTAATATAATTTTTTAATACTTGTTTTTGTAACCGGGCACCATTGTAATTTACTTTGGTGTTTTTATTTTATGTTGAAAAAAATACAGTTAAGGTAATTTTAATATTAATTTTACATAAGAATATATGTTTATTATTTAATAATGAAATAAATTCGCATTGTCATTACCGTGTACTTTTGCAGTATACAATACACACCTTACACACAAATATTTTTACGAAAAACTATTTTTTTACTTTCCCAACATTATTACTAATAGGGGGAAAGCCCTTATAAATTACTGTATATTATGAATGAATTAGAAGTAGATTACAAACAAATTCTTTTCTTCTATGCTTTTCTGCGACAAGTGGATTTATCACTTGATAGAAGCAGGTGGACTTCCCTTAAAGAACTCCACGATTACTATCAGGAAAGAATATCCCCTGAACAAATGATTAGCTATCTGAAGATTAAGTTGAATGTTCCCGATGGGGATTTTAACGACTTTCCTGCCCAGGAAGAGACCAGGAACAATAAAGGTAAATTTAAGCTTTTCAACAAAAAAACGACTCTTTCAAAAGAAGAATTGATTCATTTTCATCAGCTGCTAAAATTATTTGATCAATGTCTTAAGTCGGGTGAAGAAAAATACAGCATAGAGACTGAAAGTTTAAGGGTAGACATTGCAAAATTTTACTCCTTACTTCTGGAACCTAAAATTACTAAAAGTGATTTGAAGAAGGTGATTTCCATAGAGCATTATGGACAAAACCGACTGCTCAAGACAAAGGAAATGAAAGAAGTAATTCCAAAAGATTTTTTTACGATCTGATCAACAACGAAACTAATTAACTATGACCAAACTTTACTAATGTAAACATGTTAGGATATATCTTTGTGATTTCCTAGAAAACAGAATTATATAAAAGGTATTGAAGATTTTCAATGCCTATTTTGTGTAATAAATTAAAAAAGCCATCAGAAAACTCTCTGATGGCTTTTAATGTGATATGAGAAACTATTACTTGCTTATTGTAATCCAGCTAAAAGGTTAACACCATCTACCGTAGCCCAAGCTCCTGGTACCAATGTAACTTTTGTAACTGTTGTTGCGTTTGTGAAAGTTTTTCCACCGTTTGGATTATATGCATATCCCCAAACTCCAGCGTTATCAGAGTTAAGATAGGTCATAGGTGCAACTACTACTTTTCCTGTATTTACTTGATTTGTTTCAGTTGCAGCATCTTGTATAAGAACTGAGTAAGCACTTTTACCACCTAAGTTTTTGTATCCGCTAATATAAACGTTAGAGAAAATACCAGTTCCTTGTCTCTTAAATTGGATAGCAGAAATTTCTACTGAACCTGCAACCTCTGGATTTGTATTTGCATCTCTGATTAAAGTTATATTAGAGATTTTTGGTGCAATATTATCAACGTTTGCAGAAGCTTCAATCTCCATTCCGAAATTTCCTGTACCCGTTTGGAAAGCATACCAGTTTGTGTTATTTTGTCCGCTCCATGCATCTTGCCAGTCAAATGAATCATCGAAGTTGCCATAAGAAACAATATTTTTAGCACTTACAGTCCCTCCGAAGAATTCATACCCGTCATCTGTTCCTTTGTAAGTTACAAGATTTTCTAATGTAGTTCCAGCTCCTACAGCATAGAATGTCATAGAATTGGTTTCTGAAGTACCATCATTAATTTTCTTTCCTCCATATTCTACACGAACGAATTTCATTGTTCCAGAATTATGGTTTGCATCATTTCCTCCATAATAAACACTATTTCCATCTTCAGATAATGCTTGAGATAACCCATTAACTGCTTTAATTGGGGCATTTCCATATAATGTAATTCCACCCCAATCCCCAGGCTGCTTATTTGTAGTTGTAAATACAATTGGCTCACTTGCAGTTCCTACAGCATTTATTTTACCATCTTGTAATACTACCAAGCTACTTGATTTTGTAGTTACAGCATTGAAAACAGCACCAGGCTCAATGGTAATAGTTGCACCATTTGTTATTTTCACAACACCATCAAGAATATAAGTTCCTTTCTTAATTAATATATCTTTTGTAATTGTACCTGAAAGGGTTCCGCTACCACTTAGTACACTTTCAGTGGTGCCAGGATTTGTTATTGTTCCGTTACCGTTGTCCCCATCGTTAATATCTATGGTACATGAAGTCAATGTTACACTCAAAGCTATAGCTAAGGAAAATAAAGTTAAAAGATTCTTTTTCATTTTATAGTAAGATTTAATTTTTATAATTTTTTAAAATGTGTAGCCAACTGTAAAGTTAAAATTGACTCCGTTGAAATAATTGTTTAGAGAATAGTTATCGTTTGTTCTTAGTGTATAGTAATTATCATCTCCTAACTCAACACGATATTTACTGTTTAGGATATTTTGAACTCGGAATTTTATATTCCAGTTTTTATCAATTTGATTTTGGTAAACAAAATCCAGCTGATTAAACGGTTTTTCATAATAATTATCAGTTCCAGACCCACCTACAGCATAAATTTTTGATCCTGAAACATTATATACTAGAGAAAGTGTACTGCTAAGATTTTTGGAATTCTTATACTCATACTTTAAATCAGCATTTATAGTATAAGGTGCAGCACCTTGCAAGCCTCTTTTATGAAGCTGATCGTCTGTAAATCCAACAATATTTGGTCGTTCTGTTTTTAATTGTTCTTCACTCCTTTTTACGTCAGAATACATAAATGTTGCATTGGCACCAAACGTAAACTTATCAAGTGCATCAGAAATTCTACCTAAACTTAATATACCTTCTAGCTCTATTCCAGCAAGCGTTGCTTTCTTGGAGTTGTAATAAGTAATAACTACACCACTTGCATTTCCCGATGGAGCGATAGACTTTTCAATTGCATTATCAATTCTTTTAGCAAATAGATTTACTGCAAACATTTCTTTATTAGATGGGAAATACTCCCATTTTAAATCAATATTATAGTTTTCACTATTTTTAATATTTTCGTTACCTCTCACAGTTGTGTTATCCGGATTGATATATTCAATCGGCATTGTTTCAATTAAGATAGGACGAGTAACCGTTTTACTTAATGATAATCTTAAGTTGTTTTTACTATCTAAAGCTTTCTTTATGGAAAGGGAAGGAAGAAAATAATTTTTATTCGTGGTAAGGTTAATTCTATCAGAAACCCCTGGTTTGTTGTAACGAATAATTCTCATGTCATTTTCGAATCTTCCTCCAATTAAAATATCCCAACTTTCAGTTGGTTTATAATCAAAATTTAGATATCCTGCATTTACGAACTGATAAATATTTGATAAATAGGAATATGCATCAGAGTCTTCTTTATAAAATAGTTTATCATTTTTAATTGAATTTTCTAAGGTAGATTGAGGACTGTCAATATCTATAAAGACAGGGGTGTTAGTACCTTTAGGCGTACCAAAAATAAAGCGATAAGAGTTTTTTCTGATATCAGAAAAGCCATTATATCCAACAGACAATTGCATAGGGAACTCTTTTTTATCACCCTTTTCTCCAAGGAAAACAGAGTACTCACCAAAAGCTGACGCATAGAATTTTCCATCAACATCTAGATATTGTCTGATTAAATTGTTACCACCATAAGAAAATGCAGCATGACTAAAATCTTGAGGATAAGTAAGTTCAAATATTTTTCTGTCAGGTTGGCTGTAATTATTAAGAACGTAACTGCCTCCAGCTTTAAACAAATGACGTTCCCCGATTTTTTGAGAAGCTGTTAATTGTAAATTTAGAAATTTGGAAATATCTTGTTGATTGGTTCTAAAAAAACGATTGTCCTCCACACTGAAGTTCTTATAACCTTTAAAATCTTCAATAATATTAGCAGAGTTTTGTAAATAAATAGCGTTTAAGTTAATATTTGTACCCCTATTCTTATACGCTGCTCCCAACAATGCTGAGGACTCAAGTTCATAGATATAACTTTTCTTGTTGAGTAGATTACTTACCTCTATAATCTGTCCGTTATCTCTAAACTGATTATTATCTCCTTCTTTATATGAATATTTAGAGCCCTGATTCAAAGAAAATAAGATTCCAATATTTCCCGTTTCACCAGTTTTTACCTTTTGTACTGTAGTAAAACCTATACTTGTATTTGGTAGAGTTTTAATATTATTTACATTCCATGAATCCTTAAATGAATTTAATGATTCATCTTTAGTAAAATTATGGGTATTTGGTCTATAATCTCTTACTTCATTTGGAAGTCTTCTATCTCTGGAATTTAAACCCAAATATCCATTCATCCCATCTGCACCCTCAGCCACTTTAAAGTTATCTCTGAATGTACTCAATGTATTAACTCCAACACTGAATTCAATTTTCGAAAAGGGCTTATCAATCGTTAAAGTTTCGATATCAAAAGTAGCTCCGGCAAAATCTCCGTAAAGGTTAGAATTGAATGTTTTGTAGATATTGAGTTTACCCACAACGTCGGTAGGGAATTGCTTTAATGCAATGATTTTTTGGAAAGGGTTATTGGAAGGAGAGCCAAGACCGTTAATTAAAAGATAATTATATCTTTCCTCCAGACCTCTTACGAAAAGCCCTCGTCCTTCTACTGTAGTAATTCCGGTTACCTTTGTAAGGCCTTGTTCTACGTTAGAAATTCCCTTTCTGGAAATTTCCTCAGCACTTACAGCCTGCTTCTGGATAATTGCTTTTTTCTGTTCTCCTAATACAGCAGTTTCAGTTTTTTTATTGCTACTTCCCTGGATGACAACACCTTCGATTTTCTTCTCTTTCTTGATGGTGTCCTGCCTGGTATCTTGAGCGTAAAACGCAGTCGATGAGGCGGTTAAAAAAATAACCGCTATACTAGCTTTTCTAAAATTCATTTTATTTTACTATATTCTTTCGGTGCAAAGGAATAAAAGTTTATCGGTCTTAATGGTTTAGTTAAATTTAATTTTTCCTTAACTAAACATTAACAAAACAATATAATTGTTAACTTTATATGAACGATAGATGATTTGTTATTCTATGGTACAAAAATTATTAACTTTGACACGTAAAAATTGAAAATGAACCAAAAGAAAATACTCTTAATAGACGATGAACTCGATATTTTAGAGATTCTGTCTTACAATTTAGAAAAGGAAGGCTACGATATTTATACCGCTACCAATGGTAATGAAGGGATAGAAAAAGCCAAAGAAATTGTTCCGGATCTAATTTTACTAGACGTAATGATGCCTGAAAAAGATGGTATCGAAACTTGTCAGGAACTTCGAAAAGTAAAGGAACTTCAAAAATCATTGATTGTATTCCTTTCTGCAAGAAGCGAAGAGTTTTCTCAGTTAGCAGGTTTCCAGGCCGGAGCCAATGATTATATTGTAAAGCTGATCAAACCGAAAATCCTTATTTCTAAAGTAAATGCCCTATTACAGCTAACATCTCAGGTGTCAGACAATGCTAAGCTAATTGAAATTGGAGACTTGATTATTGATAAAGATAACTTCAGGGTTTCTAAAAGCGGGCAGCAGTTTTTACTTCCTAAGAAAGAATTTGATCTGCTGTATCTTTTAGCCTCCAATACGGAAAAAGTTTTCAAAAGAGAAGAAATTCTTGAGAAAGTCTGGGGAAATGATGTGATTGTCGGAGAAAGAACCATTGATGTTCATATCAGAAGATTAAGAGAGAAATTAGGAATTAATACCATTCAGACTTTAAAAGGAATAGGGTATAAACTGATCGTTTAATCGAAATAGCCTACCTTTACCTTATAACCATAAAAAATTTGTAAAATTGAAATTTTACAGGCTTACTCTTGTAGCATCATGTCTTATCACATTGGTGATGTTTCTATTGGTGATCATCTTTGATTCGCTGAAGGATATTTATTATAAAACACCGTTTTTTAAAATAGGGCTGATCATATGTCTCGTTGTTATATTTATTGTGAACTACCTCGTTCTTGAACTGCTGTTCAATTACTATGGTAAAAAACAGGTTCGTGGGCTTTCCCAGCTCCTGCCACAGGAAATTGTAAATACCAATGACGAGAATATTACCATTAAAGAATTAGGAGAGCGATTTTCAGATCTCAATCAGCAAAAAGTTTCTGAGATTGATATGATGAAGGAAATGGAAAGCTATCGTAAAGAGTACATAGGAAATGTTTCTCATGAGCTTAAGACTCCATTGTTTTCAATTCAGGGATATGTAGAAACGTTGAGGGATGGGGGAGTAGATAACCTGACCATTCGCGATAAATATCTTGAAAGAATAGATATATCCGTAGAAAGACTGATTGCTATTGTTACCGATTTGGATATGATTAACAGGCTTGAGGCCGGAGAAATCAATCTTACGGTTTCGAGATTTGATGTTAATCTCTTAATCAAAGAAGTTTTTGACCTGCTTGATCTTGAAGCAGAAAAGCACAATACTACATTACAAATTCAGACACTGCATCCTCAGATCTTTGTGGAAGCTGATAAACAAAAAATCTCACAGGTTTTTATTAATTTGATCTCTAATGCTATTCACTATGCTAACAGGCAGGAAGCAAAGGTTGTAGTGAAAACCAGCGTCCTTAAGAATAAAGTTTTAATTGAAGTTATTGACAACGGTATGGGAATCAAGTCAGAAATTCTTCCGAGGATATTTGAGCGGTTTTACCGTGTAGAAACCAGCCGGAATCGTAGAGAAGGAGGCTCCGGATTAGGTTTGGCTATTGTAAAGCATATTTTGGAAGCTCATAAAGAAAATATTACAGTTGAAAGCGTGTACCTTGAAGGTACAAAATTCAGTTTTATGCTTGAAAAAAGTAAATAATCTGGGCAAAATGTAAGGAAAAAAAATATTTTAAAAAATCTTGAAATATTTTTTTGTGACATGTCATTTATTATATATTTGCAACAGAAATTTATCATAATAAATAAAGGCAAAAAGTAATTTAAAGACTGATATGGTTTACAAGATCCGCGTAATATTAGATGCGAAAGAAGATATTTTCCGTGATATCGAAGTGAAGGGAAAACAGACACTATGGAATTTACATCTGGGAATTAAGAGTGCGTTCAGCTTGCAGGGAGATGAACTTTCAACTTTTAATTTATTGGAAGAAGATGGTACGATAGTAAAAAGTGTTCCATTAGAAGATATGAGTGATGACGGTGATGGGGAAATTATGTCAGATGTTTATATTGATGAAGCTTTTGCAAGTGTAGGAAATAAAGCTCAGTTTCAATATGGACTTCTGGATCTTTGGGAATTCTTCTGTGAATTAATTGAAGTAATCGAGGAAACCAAAGGAGTTAATTATCCTATAACAGTATACAGATTTGGAAACGTTCCGTTAAAAGCTCCAAGCAAGAGCGGAAACGGGGGTGGATCTAAAAAGAAATCTGCAATGCCTCTTATCGATGATGAATTTAATTTTGATGACGATTTCGAAAGCGGAGGGAATTTTTCCGATGAAGACGACAGTTTTGATGATGAGGAAGAAGAAGACTACAATGACGATGTATTCGATGAAGATGATGACAACGATGACGAAAGATAATTGGTAACACAATAAAAATATAGAGCCCTGGATTAATGTCCGGGGCTTTTTTGTAAATTATGCCAGGCGGAAATGCTGAAAAGGTAGAATTAAATTTGCTTTTAACCCTTTTTCCGTTCTATCTTTCCTCTTTTAATCATAAAACAATCCTTACTTTTGTTAAAACCGGAATTAATGAAAAAATTAATTTTTTTGGCAATTATTGGCTTGGGAATTGTTTCCTGTGCTGTACAAAATACAAATAAGACTATGGATTTACCTAAAGATTGGAAACACTCTGCAAATATTTATGAAGTCAATGTAAGGCAATATACACAAGAAGGGACTTTTAGAGCTTTTGAAAAAGAGATGCCCCGTTTAAAGTCTATGGGAATAAAAGTTCTTTGGTTTATGCCGGTTACGCCGATTGCTCAGCAAAATAAAAAAGGAAGCTTGGGAAGTCCATATGCTGCTGCAGATTATACGTCTGTTAATCCTGAATTCGGGACACTCGATGATTTTAAGCACATGGTAAATGAAGCCCACAGATTAGGATTTAAGGTAATCATCGACTGGGTGGCGAACCATACCGGTTGGGACCATGTCTGGACAAAAACACATCCTGAATTTTATTTAAAAGATCCGGATGGAAAATTCCATATTGCATCGGGAATGGATGATATTATCGAACTTGATTATAAGAATCAGGAGATGCGTAAGGAAATGATTGGTGCAATGAAGTTCTGGGTTAAAGAAACTAATATTGATGGTTTCAGGTGCGATCTTGCTTCATGGGTTGAGGTTGATTTCTGGCAGCAGGCCCGTCCTGAGGTAGAGACCCTAAAGCCTCTTTTCTGGTTAGGCGAATTTGACGAATTGGAGAATCCAGAATACGGGAAAATTTTTGACGCAAGTTACTCGTGGACCTGGATGCATAAATCTGAAGATTATTATAAAAAGAACCTGTCATTACAAGATCTGAAAGATTTATTATTGAAATATTCCAACATTGGAGATGCTTCAATGAGAGCATGGTTCACGACCAATCATGATGAAAACTCATGGAACGGAACAGAATATGAAAAATATGGTGTCATCACAAAGCCTATGGCTGTTTTTTCAGCGACCTGGAATGGAGTTCCGTTGTTATATTCCGGACAGGAATTACCTAATATGAAACGATTGGAATTCTTTGAAAAAGATCCTATTGAGTGGACTGCCAATTATCAGGTTGCAGATTTTTATAAGACCTTACTGGCTTTGAAATCTTCAAATCCGGCATTAAGAGGTGGAGACACTCATGTAACAACTTATCTTTTAAATACAACGGCCAATGACAAAATTTTAGCGTATGTCAGGAAAAATGGTAACAATGAAGTTCTTGTTGTATTGAATATGTCTAAAGAAGATGTAAGTTTCAGTATTCAAGATGAAAATCTGTCCGGAGCTTTCCGAAATGTTTTTGATGGTACAAAAAGGGATTTCACCACAGGGAAAGATTTTAATTTTAAAGTTTCTGATTATGTGGTTTTTGAAAAATGAAGATCAGAGCCTCTGAGATTCTGGCTTAAAATCTAAGAACATTTTTATTATATTTAAAAAAATTATACTTACAGAGGCGGGCCAAGGCCCGCTTTTTAATTCGGATAACGGCATTTAATTCATATGAATAAAGAAGGACTACTATATATTATTAAGGAAAAACTTTCAGAAAGAGCACAAAAATTTGAATTGCTGATTGCGGAAACCCGCGCTTCAAATAATGATACTAAAAGCTCCATGGGAGATAAATATGAAACTGGCCGTGAGATGCTGCAACAGGAAATTAATCATCTTCAAAGACAGCTCAATGAAGTGTTGAATCAACAGGCTCTGATTCAAAAAATACTTCCGGAACCATCTTTTAAAGTACAAAATGGAGCATTAATAAAAACGAATAAGGGATTGTTTTATGTTTCGGTTTCAATTGGAGAAATTATATTTGAAAATCAGAAGATCATGACCGTTTCTACAGAATCTCCGTTAGTAAAAGCAATGTTTGGCAAGAAAATAGCAGAGAAGTTTGAGATCAATAATGTTCATCAAACGATTGAAAATATCTGGTAAGCTATGAAACTAAAATACATTCTATTCGTCTTTTTATTCCTGATATCAAATTCTTTATTGCTGGCTCAGGTAAGAGCTAATGTTTCTGGGAAATCCTACGATCTCATATCTGTGGATATTACAATGGGGGATATAATTATTACCATTAATGATGACGGATCAATTGCAGGATTTAACTCCATTTCAAATGGGAATATCGACTATTATGATGATCAATATTTCGACCGGGATAAAATGGGAAAAATAAAAAAGATAGGAAATTCTAAAGTTGACTATTATGATCAATTTGATACAGATAAAGATGGCAAAGTAAAAAATATCGGAGATATTGCTATAGATTACTGGGATCGTTTTGATCAGGAAAAGAACGGAAAGGTAAAAAAGATAGGAAATCTGTCTATAGATTATTGGGATCATGATATTATAGATGATAGTAAGTTTGGAAAATTAAAGTCGATTGGAGATATATCAATAGACTTTGGTGGAAAAGAAATTATAGATCAGAGTAAGTATAAAAAACTTATAAAATTTGGAAATGTCACTCTGGATTATTGGAATGATACCATAATGGAAAAGAGAAAATTTGGAAAAATCAAATCAGTAGAGGGAAACACAAAGGATGTTGCGGTAGTTATACGTTAATTACTTATTGAATGGCTGAAAATTGAGTTCCTGTCATGAGATCTGGGAATCGTAAGCCGGATAAAAATAAAAGTTAAACAGTTGTGAAAAATAAATTCACAACTGTTTTTTTATTAACTTTGACATCTGTTATAATTTTATTAAAAGCACAATAATTAAACTTTCACAATGCAAAACTACTTAGACCTTTTACAGCATATTCTGGATAACGGAACAGATAAAACTGATAGAACAGGAACCGGAACAAGAAGCGTTTTCGGATATCAGCTGAGATATGATTTGTCTAAAGGTTTTCCCTTGGTAACCACCAAGAAAGTGCATTTGAAATCTATAATTTATGAATTGCTTTGGTTCTTAAAAGGAGACACCAATATCCAGTATTTAAAAGATAACGGAGTGAGCATCTGGGATGAATGGGCGGATGAAAACGGGGACTTAGGTCCTGTTTACGGAGCGCAGTGGAGAAGCTGGAGAGGTGCCGATAATAAAGTGGTTGATCAGATCTCAGAAATGATCGATCAGATCAAAAAAAATCCTGATTCAAGGAGATTGATCGTTTCTGCCTGGAACGTAGCGGAAATTCCTAATATGGCATTAGCACCTTGCCATGCATTATTTCAATTTTATGTTGCTGACGGGAAATTGTCTTTACAACTATATCAGAGAAGTGCTGATGTATTCCTTGGGGTTCCTTTTAATATTGCAAGCTATGCCCTGTTGTTAATGATGGTGGCTCAGGTATGTGATCTTGAAGTGGGAGATTACGTCCACAGTTTTGGAGATGTCCACATTTATAATAATCATTTCGAACAGGTTCAAAGACAACTTTCGAGAGACCCAAGACCTCTTCCGACAATGAAATTAAATCCTGAAATCAAGGATATTTTCGACTTTAATTTTGAAGATTTTACATTGGAGAATTATGATCCACATCCTGGAATTAAGGCTCCTGTGGCGATCTAGTACTATTTTCATACGTTACTGAATATGTAACAAATCTTCATATTTTATGACCTATTAATGAAATGTCATTAGTATGTTAAAAAAGATATTTCTTTGCGTTTCCATCGGAGTTTTCAGTTTCAGTTTTGCCCAGAATATTGATAAGGAAAAACTGGACAATTATTTTAAAGCTCTGGATAGCGAGCACAAGGTGATGGGAAGTTTTGCCATTGCAGATCACGGAAAAATAATTTATTCCAATGCGATTGGATTTTCTGATGTTGAGGCTAGGAAAAAAGCAGATCTTAATACGGTTTACAGGATCGGTTCCATAACAAAGACTTTTACAGCCGTTTTGATCATGAAGGCGGTAGAAGATAAAAAGCTAACACTGGACACTTCATTAAGTCAATTCTTTCCTCAAATAAAGAACGCTGAGAAGATCAAAGTAGAAAATCTTTTAAATCATAGAAGCGGGATTCATAATTTCACTGATGATGCCTTGTATGCATCCTACTATTTACAACCTGTTTCCAAGGAAAAGCTTATCGATATTATTCAAAAGGCAGGCTCGGATTTTGAACCTGGTGTTCAATTCAGTTACAGCAACTCGAATTATTCTTTGCTGGGTTTTATTCTGGAAAAAGTTTATAAAAAATCTTACGCAAAGCTTATTGAAGAGTTTATAGCAAAACCTTTACAACTAAAATATACAAAAGCAGGAGGAAAGATAGAATCTTTAGAAAACATGGCCCATTCGTACACTTATGAAAATGGGAATTATGTAAGAAGTGCCGAAACGGATATGTCTGTTCCCTTGGGCGCAGGAAATTTGGTTTCTACTCCTTCAGAATTGATTATTTTTATAAATGCACTGGCTTCAGGAAAATTGATTTCCAGAGAAAGTTTAGATAAAATGCGTAATTTTAAAGACCATTATGGTTTTGGCCTGGCCGAAGTTCCGTTTATGGGAAAAACAGGTTTTGGGCATAACGGAGGAATAGATCATTTTAGCTCTATATTGTATTACTTCCCTGATGGCGAGAAAACTTTTGCTATGATCAGTAATCAAAGTAATTTTGACAATAATAATATTTCGATCACCGCTTTAAGTGCAGCTTATGGAAAAAGCTTTGAAATTCCGAATTTTAATGTAGTGAATCTTCCGGAAAGTGAGCTTCAAAAATTTACCGGAACATACGCGACGGCACAAATGCCGATGAAAATTACCATTTTCATTAAAGAAAAAGTATTAATGGCCCAGGCAACGGGACAGGGTGCTTTTCCTTTAGAAGCAACTTCTCAAACAAGTTTTAAGTTTGATGCTGCGGGAATTGTTATTGATTTTGATGTTACAAAAAGGCAGCTTCTAATTTTGCAGGGAGGTAATAAAGTGAAATTTATTAAAGAATAATATAATGAAATATATAAAAATAAATACGGATCAAAAAGCAGATCTCGAAATGCTAAGGAATGCCATTCTACAATTAAAAGGAGTGAATTCTGCTGAAATTATTGATGAAGAAAACCCTGAAAGCGAGTTGAAGAAAGCTTTTGCAAAAACAAAGGAACAACTTAAAAAAGGTGATTATGAAACATTAGTCAATGACATTTTTGAGATTTTAACTAAAAATAATTCTAAGTAATAATGAAAAAAGCCATTTTATCGATTGCGGTACTAGCGATTTTCTTTTCTGCAAACGTATCAGCACAAACTGAAACTTCAGGTAGAGAAAAAGTCTACAGGGCCACACACACTAAAGTAACAGAACTAAAGCATACCAAACTTAAAGTCAATTTTGACTACCAGAAAGAACAGATGAACGGAGAGGAGTGGCTTACCGCTTCACCTTATTTTTATTCCGCCAATCAGCTGGTTCTTGATGCGAAAAGTATGCTGATCCATGAAGTCGCTTTAGATAACAATGGTAAGAAATCTCCTTTAAAGTATGAATATAAAGATGATGTGTTAACCATTACTTTGGATAAAACATATCAGAAAGATCAGGATTACACAGTGTACATCAAATACACTTCCCGTCCAAATGAAGTAAAACAAGAAGGAAGTGCAGCCATCAATGATGCAAAAGGTTTATATTTCATTAATGCTCAGGGGAAAGATCCGGATAAACCAACCCAAATCTGGACACAGGGTGAAACCGAATCTTCTTCCGCCTGGTTTCCAACCATTGATAAACCGAATCAAAAGACAACGCAGGAAATTTATATGACGGTTCCTGAAAAATATGTGACTCTTTCTAATGGATTATTAAAGGATTCCCAGAAAGAAGCGAATGGACTGAGAACAGATCATTGGGTCATGGATAAAAGACATTCAACTTATCTGTTTTTTATGGGAGTGGGGGATTATGCGATCGTGAAAGATAAATGGAAGAATATTCCGGTGGATTATTATATTGAAAAAGAATATGAACCTTATGCAAAGCAGATCTATGGAAATACTCCTGAAATGATCGAATTTTTCTCAAAGAAAATGGGTTACGATTATCCTTGGGCAAAATATGCACAGATATCCGGAAGGGATTATGTAAGTGGGGCTATGGAAAATACGACAGCAACACTGCATGGAAGTGATATTTTACAGAAACCGGGACAATTAATTGACGAAAATAAATGGGAAGATACAATTGCTCACGAATTATTCCACCACTGGTTTGGGGATCTTGTAACTGCGGAAAGCTGGAGTAATCTTACCGTAAATGAATCATTTGCCAATTATTCAGAGTACTTATGGAACGAATATAAATATGGTAAAGATCAGGCGGACTATCATCAGATGAGCGATGTGAATATGTACATTCATAATCCGGCTGATTTTAATAAAAACCTGGTTCGTTTTAATTATGATTCCCGTGAAGATGTTTTTGATTTGGTAACTTATCAGAAAGGGGGTGGCATCCTTCATATGTTGAGGAACTATCTTGGGGACGACGCATTCTTTGCCGGAATGAATGATTATCTGAAAACGAATGAATACAAAAACGGAGAGGCTCATCAGCTAAGACTTTCTTTTGAAAAGGTTTCCGGAAAGGATCTGAATTGGTTTTTCAATCAATGGTATTTTGGAAGCGGGCATCCCAAATTGAGTTATTCTTATACTTTTGAACCCGTTAAAAAACAGATCAGCTTGGTGATCAGTCAAAGCCAGGAACAGCCTTTTCAGTTTCCATTGGCAATAGATGTTTATGAAAACGGAAAACCGAAAAGATATAATGTGTGGGTAAATGCTGAAGCAAAGAATACATTTAATTTTGATGTTTCAAAAACTCCGGATCTTGTTAATATCAATGCTGACGGAATATTAGTTTCAGAAATTACGGAAACAAAAACTCCTGAACAGAACCTGATGCAATTCAATGGGTCCAAAGAGTTTAAGAGCAGATATACAGCGCTAAAAGCCATTAAAGATCAGGTTGGTAAAAATCCCGCAGCTACAAAATTATTGTCTGCTGCTTTGAAAGACCCTTATTTCAGAGTAAGAATGAAAGCCTTGGAACTGATGGATCTTTCGAACCCTGAGCAAGCAAAAGCTTTGGCTGCTGACGTTGAAAAACTAGCAACAAATGACCCTAAAACATTAGTTCAGGGTGCTGCGGTTGCTGCTTTAGCAAAAACAAAAGATAAAAAGTATCTTCCGGTCTTTGAAAAAGGAGTGGGGGCTGTTTCTAATTCTGTACGCGGTAATTCCCTGTCAGCTATACTTACTGTTGATCCTTCCAAGGCCAGTACATTAGCGGATAAAATCGATTTAAAAGGAGCTTCTGATGAACTTCTGGCACAATTATTACCCATTGTCGTAAAGAATAAGGTTTCCTCACAAATGGCCAATATAGCTCCTATTGCGGCATTTTATCCATTCATTAAATTCCAGAATCCTGAATTAGGAAAATCTGCAGAAGAAGGTTTCAATTGGATCATGACCTCCGACAATATTGCGGCAACACAAAGCATTACCAAGTTGCTGGCGCAGGCAAAAGGCCAGGTCGCTCAGAATCCTCAGGCTAAAATGATGATCTCTCAAATGTTGAAAGATGGTCTTAGTAAAAAAATGGAACTTTTAAAACAAAACCCACAAAATGCTGCAAGCATTAATAAACAAATCGATGCCTTGAATAAAAGTATAGAGGATTACAAATAATCAAATAACGGCTGCTCAGTATGAGCAGCCCTTTTATATTTTCTATCCGGACCAGAAAAAATATCCTGGTTTTCACGAATTTTATCTATTTAGTACAGAAGATAATGGTTTCCTGATCAGAAAAGCCCCAATAAGTGTCTTTTTCATAAGTCTTTATCTCTGTTTGAAATCCGGAATCTTTTAATCGCTGAACCAATCCATTAACGGAATAGATTCGTACATGGTCTTTCTGGCCGAAGTGTTGAAGTCTTTCTTCTGATGTTTTAACTTCAGGGTTTTCGTAGATGTCACCTTCTTTAAACGGAGTCTGAATTAAAAGTGTTTTACCTGTTTTTAAAACCCTGTGTAATTCTTTCATTGCAGCACCATCATTTTCGATATGCTCAAGAATGTGATAGCATATAATAAGGTCGAATTTTTCGGCTTCCACATCAATTTTAGTAATATCAAAATGATAATCTGCTAAAAATTCATTTTCAAAATCTGTTGGAAAATACTTGATTTGCTTTTTATGTTTTAAAGCACGGAAGATTGCTCTTGAAGGCGAAAAATCTAAAACGGTAAATCCTTCTTTCAGATAATTTTCAGTCAGGATTTTATATAGCCTTCGTGATCTTGGTAAGCTTCCGCAAACAGGGCACAATAGATTTCCGTTTTCTAATCTTACAAACTCTTTAAGTCTGGAACGGCAGATATTGCATTCATAATCCTTTCCCTTGTAAAGGGGATACAAAGCTTTTCTGAAAAACATTTCGTTTTCAAAAAGAAATTTTTGAGGCAGTATTTTTTTTACAATATTTTTTGCAATAGCGTACATCGGAATGCAAAGTAATAATATTAATCTGAAAATTAGGGGTGTTGTTATCAATAATTTCTAAATTTGCCTTTTATAATTTTACTGTATGACTTTTGGAATAGAGGCAGCTAGCTATCATGTGCCTTCTTTGTATTTGGAAATTAAAGATTTAGCTGAGGTAAGGGGAATTGATCCTGCAAAATTAGAAAAGGGCTTAGGTTTACATAAAATGGGCTTTCCTGATGTCCATGAAGATGCAGCTACTTTTGCTGCTGAAGCGTTACTTAAACTGATAAAAGACTATAACATCAATCCTAAGGATATTGCAAGAATTTATCTTGGAACTGAAAGTGCTTTGGATGCCGCAAAACCAACAGCATCTTATGCTATGCAGATGGTGGAAAAAGTGTTAGAAGAAAAATATGGAGAACGATGCTTTAGAAATTGTGATGTTGTGGACATGACCTTTGCTTGTGTAGGAGCTGTCGATGCATTGCACAATTCCCTGGATTTTGTGAGGGTAAACCCTGAAAAAAAAGCAATTGTCATAGCGAGTGATTACGCAAAATACGAGCTGGCTTCATCGGGTGAATATACACAAGGAGGAGGAGCTGTAGCCCTATTGGTCTCTTCCCAACCTAACCTTTTGGAGATTGAGAATCAATGGGGAGTCGCAACCGAGAGTGTTTTTGATTTTTTCAAACCCCGACGTCACTACAAAAAAGAAGATCTGAAAGATGCTCCAGCCTCTTTTTCGGATAAGATAGAGGTTTTTACGGATGAGCCGGTTTTTGACGGACAATATTCTAACCAATGTTATCAGGATCGAATCAGAGAAGCTTATCATCATTATAAAGAAATCAGTGGTAAGGATAAGCCTTATGAAGATTGGAGATATCTGATTTTCCACCTGCCTTATGCCTTCCATGGAAAGAGGGTATTCACAGAGATTTATAGCCTGGAAAATGGATTGAGCTACGAAACCCCTGAAGAACAAAAAACAGTGGCTAAATCTAAAGGATATCTGCAATTTATCAATAATAAAATAGAAAGAACCCAAAGGGCATCCTCTGAAATAGGAAACATGTATACTGCTTCCATATTTATGGCTTTGCTTTCCGCATTACAGATATCATACAATGAAAATGAAGAATTAGAGGGTAAGGAAATAGGATTTTTAGGCTATGGAAGTGGGTCGAAATCCAAGGTATTTGCCGCTAAGATTTCCGGAAACTGGAAGACTGTTGTTTCTCAATGGAATTTATTTGACAACCTAAAGAAAAGAACACCTGTTAATTTTGAAACATATGAAAAATTACACAGAAAGCAACTGGATCAATCTGTTAATGAAAATTATGCAGGATTCGGATTGCAATCGGTAGAGCTTGAAAATCCATTGCTAAAAGGAGCAAGATACTATTCATATCAGAAATAAAATAGGAGTAAATTAAAAAACGAATTCATGAAAAACATCTCTTTATGGGATGTTTTTTTTGTTACGTACATAAATTGGTGAAAAAGAAGGGGTGTTATAGGTGTTAAATTACTTTAATATGCCTAAAGTAGTCTTTATTTTATTTAATATTTTAATATTTTAAGTTTATTTATTTAATATTATTTGATTCCTTTCTTAATAGTTGTGAAGTTTTTATTTGTCTTATTGATGTTTATTTTTTTTACTTAAATATTAATTTGTTAAAAAAAATATAAAGCTTATAAAGAGTTTAAAGATTATAATATTAGTTTTTTTTGGCGACAAAAGTGATTTTTTTTATTTGTAATTCACTGTTTATCAGTGTTTTAATTTTGTTAATGTTAATTTTTATTAACATATTTACAGCCATAATACTAAATAAAAGAACATGAATGTAAAATTATGCATGATAACAACTGCTGTTTTATTTTTTACGGGACAAGTTGTACATGCTCAAAAGGTGTTAAAAGATACAGCCACAAAAGAGCAAAAAATAGAAGAGGTAGTGATGGTTGGATATGGAACACAAAAGAAGAGTGAGGTAACGGCAGCAGTATCTCAGGTGAAAGCTGATGATATGGCGGGCTTAGTTACTGCCAGTTTTGAGTCTCAATTGGCCGGAAGGGCAGCAGGGGTCAGTGTAACCACTAACTCGGGGATGGTAGGACAAGCACCTGCTATCAATATTCGGGGAATCAATTCTCTCAACTCAGGAACTTATCCTTTGGTTGTAGTTGATGGAATGCCCATTTTTACAGGAGATACGGGAGGGTATGCTCCAAGTAATGCATTGGGTGATATTAACCCTGCAGATATAGAAAGTATTGAGATTTTAAAAGATGGGGCTGCAGCAGCTATTTATGGTTCTAGAGCTGCTAACGGAGTAATGATTATTACTACAAAAAAAGGAAAAAAGGGAAGATTTCAGCTAGACTACAATACATATACTGGAATTGCTCAAGTCGTAAAACAATTTGATTTACTTCAAACACCGGAATTTTTAACAATCTCCAATGAGAAAAGGACAAATGCGGGGAGATCACCTTGGGCTTTTGGTTCACAATACAATACAGACTGGCAAAGAGCTGTATTGAGATCAGCAACACAAACGGATCATAATATTTCTCTTCAGGGAGGCTTAGGCAAAGGTTCTTATTTTGGATCTGTAGGCTATACAAAGCAAGACGGAATCATTTTAAGCAATGGAATGGAGCGATTTACAGCTCGTTTTAACATCAATCAGGAGGTAAATGATTGGTTGAAAGTAGGAGCTAATATTGGAGTAACGCGAACAGAATATGATGCTCTTAATTCTGGAGTGAATTCCCTTTCTGGTGCAATGGCTAATTCTTTAAGACAATTGCCTAATACTCCTATATACAGAGAAGGAGGACCATTCGGGTACAATATTGATGTGGTAGGGACTAATACTATTACAGGTAAAGGAGAAAATACAGAATATGTTGCCAATAACCTTCCGAATATTGTGTATATAATGAATACCAATAGATTACAGTCCAGAGTGCTAAGAGTACTGGGAGATGTTTTTGGTGAAGTGAAAATTTTACCATTTCTAACCTATAAGCTTCAGATGAGCATAGATCGTTCTCAAAATGAAGGCTTATTGTATTGGAATGCATTTCATGGTGATGGAAGAGGGAGTAACGGAAGAATCCAAAACAACAATACGACCTTGGAAAGGTATAATATCCAAAATATATTAAACTTTAACAAGAGCTTTGGAGATCATAAGGTAGGGGTTACATTGGTGAACGAATACCAAAAGGAAAATCAAAATACGTTTTTTGGAGGAGGAACTGATTTAGGAGATTCTTATTTTAGTACCAATGTAGTGACGGGAACTTATGGAACTCCTCTTTCTGGAGGGGGAAGGACAGAGTTTGCTTTAATATCCTATTTAGCAAGATTTAATTATGATTTTGGGAAAAGGTATTTCTTTCAGGGAGTTATAAGAAGAGACGAGCTGTCATCTCTTCCTAGAGGAGGAAGGGTTGGGTACTTTCCCGGAGCTTCATTAGGATGGAATGTTAGTAATGAAAGCTTTTTCGAAAAAGCGAGAATGTACGTTAACGAATTAAAGCTAAGGGCATCTTATGGTAGAGTTGGAAATAGTAATATTGGAAACTATCCTTATATGTCATTGTATGGACCAGCTAGGTATGGGGACGCTAATGGATTAGGATATTCTCAAATGGGAATTAATACTTTAAGGTGGGAACGAAGTGAGAAGATGGATTATGGGATGGATTTGAGTTTTTTTAAAAATAAGCTGAAAGTAACGGTAGATTATTTTGTGAATAATATTGATGAAATGATCCAACAGGTTCCTGTAGATCCATCTTTAGGGGTTCCAGATAATCAATACAGTTCAAACATTGGAGTTGCAAAAAATAAAGGATGGGAGTTTTCAGTGAATTATACCCCTATCAAGAGGGAAAATTTTGAAGTCAATATAGGAGCTAATCTTTCATTGATTAATAATACCATTTCAACATTATACAAAGGAGCAGATATCTTCCCGGGAAATGCTGACTGGAGCAATGTGGATCGCTTCTACAGAGTTCATAGAGAAGGATATTCTATGAATCAATTATATGGTATAAAATACTGGGGTACCAATTCTGCCAATGGAAACCCTGTTTATTACAAACTAGACGGGTCTTTGGTACAATACAATTTAAATACGAGAAGGTATAATACATTTAACCCGAATAACCCAGGTGATGTTTCTCAGGCGGGAAGTGCTCCGGAAAATCAATTATTAGGAAATACCATTCCAAAATATTTCGGTGCTTTCAATATATCTGTAAAATATCACAATTTTGATTTGGGAACATTGGTAAGGTTTAGCGGAGGTAATTATATTATGAATATTACCCGAAGAGAACTCTTGAGCCAGAACTTTGTGAACAACTCTACAGAAATACTTGGAAGATGGCAAAGTCCGGAAAATCCAGGAGATGGATGGACTCCAAGATTGATGGCAGGTAATGATCCAGGGGTTAATGGCCCGGCAGTTTCAAATAGCCGATTTATAGAGAAAGGAGATTTTATTAAGTTTGATAATCTCACTTTGGGATACAGTTTAGAGCGAGAGTTTTTAAACAAGATTAACATTCAGAAAATGAGACTTTATATTCAGGCACAAAATGCATTTATTATTACGAAATATTCAGGACCAGATCCTGAAATGCAGGTGAACGGGCTCGATTTTAATGGAATTCCAAGACAAAGAGTTTTTTCAATAGGACTAAATGTTACACTTTAATTTTAAATAGAATCATAATGAATGCATTAAAAAAATATATAGTATTAGCTTCAGCAGGACTGGCTATGGCTTCTTGTCAGCAAGATATTTTAGATACAACTTCCTTTAATAACCCTAATCCTGGATTGGCATTTACTTCTCCTGAATTGGTTCAACTAGCGGTAAATGGAGTGTACAATGCCGCACAAATTGGAAATTTTAACGGTACACCAAGGGGGTATGTTTTTGGAGCGGCTTACTTTCAACAAAATGAGGCAAGAGGGGAAGATGTAGTCAATACGCAGGCATTTTATCAATTAACGTATGAATCTAATTATGATGCGACTACTGCCAATAATGTATATTATTGGGTTGATGCTTACCGATTGATTAATAGAGCTAATCTTGTTAATGAGGGGATTGACAGAGCGGTTAGCAATAATGTTATATCTCAAGCTCAGGGAAATGAATACAAAGGAGAAGTCTTATTTTTCAGAGCATTAGCTCATTTTGAGCTTTTAAAACATTTTTCAAGACCTTATCATTTGGATAATGGCGCTTCTATGGGGGTGCCATACAGGACATTAGGAGTTGATACTGAAGCTACCATTGAGCAAGCAATGCAGGTGGGCCGAGAGACTGTCGCTGAGGATTATCAACGATTGTTGACAGATCTGAATTTTGCAGAAAGTAGTCTTCCTACCAATGTTCAAAGACAAGGAATTAATAGAATAGGCAAAATCACGAAAGGGGCGGCTATTGCGATTAAAATAAGAGCCTATTTGAATATGAGAAACTGGAATGGAGTGATCGCAGAATATAATAAGCTTACTTCTATGTATACTTTAGAAGCTAATCCTGCAGCAGTATTCAATAATAACCTGGCAAATACAGAGTCTATTTTTTCAATTATTAATACCGCAAATAATAATCCAGGGGTGAATGGAGCATTGGCAGCCCAGTTTAATAACAGAGCATTGATCGCGATCAGTCCTATTTTATGGAATGATCCTCTTTGGCTGGGAAATGATAAACGGAGGGATATTACGGCTGTCGTTTCTGGTGCCAGATTTACCCGAAAATATACGGATATTGTTAATTATACAGATGCGGCACCGATTGTCCGGTTTTCTGAAATGAAATTGGCGGCTGCAGAAGCTTATGCCAGAACGAACAATTTATCCAATGCATTAACACTCCTTAATGAGGTTCGAAATAGATCATTGGCAAATCCTGATACACAAGCCTATACGCTTGCTTCGTTTCCTGATAAAGAGAAGATGGTAAAAGGGATTTTAATGGAAAGAAGAATCGAGTTGAGTTGTGAAGGAGTTCGTTGGGGAGATATTCATCGGTTAATTAATGATGATATTGCTCCTACTCAAGGGATTCCGGCAAAAGTGCCTAATGGATTCCCGGCAGCGACAAGCTATACTGTAGGAATTCCTTATTCCGGAAATCTGATTAATGGTATTGCTTATACTGATTATAGGTTTTTATGGCCCATACCGCTTATGACAACTAGTGTTAACCCGCTTCTTGCCAGCCAACAAAATCCAGGGTGGTAAGTAAGGTACTTAAAAGTAAAAAAAAGAGACTATCTTCTGGATAGTCTCTTTTTTTTATAAATATTTGGATTTATTAATTCTTCCGAAATAAAAAATCGAATCTCTTTTTTAATATTTGTTATATATCATAATCTTTTTATTTGCTTTCAAAAGCCACTCCCTATAAATCCCCGGCCACGCCGCAACCTCACTTCCTTTCTTTCCCAATCCCCAACCATGTCCTCCATTCTTAAACAAATGCATTTCAACAGGAACATTCACCTTCTTTAATGCATCATCCATTAATATACTATTCTCCACAGGAGAAATAGGATCATCAATTGCTTGTGCTAAAAAAGTTGGTGGTGTTTGACTATTCACCTGCCTTTCCACAGAGAATTCTATTTCCTCGGAAGTTGATGGATTTTTCCCAAGAATACTCTTAAAAGCATGGGTTTTATTATTCGGGGGAAGCATTGAAATAACCGGATAAATCAATCCTACAAAATCGGGTCTTGCAGATAGAGAATCTATATCGTCGACGGGTTTATAAAACATCTTATTAGGTTGCGTGGCAATCATTCCGGCTAAATGTCCACCGGCTGAGAACCCTAAGATGCCAATTTTATGAGGATCTATACCATAATTTTTGGCTGAACTTCTGATTATTCGCATAGCTCTTTGTGCATCTTCAAAAGGAACATTGGTCGTCTTCCAACCTTCTTGTGGCAATCTATAAATAAGTTCAAAGGCAGTTACTCCTTCTGATGCTAACCAATTCGCAGTTGGTGTACTTTCTTTTCCTAATTCTATGTGAGCATATCCGCCACCACTAATGACTAAAATGGCTATACCATTTGGTTTTTTAGGTCGATGAATAATTAACCTTGGATCAGAAACATGAGTGACAGACCCTTTATTAGTTATCATTTCTGCGTTTATACTACCTAGTTGATCAGGCATATTGCTTTTTGCCCATAAGGAAATTTGCTCCAGATCGGATGAAATCTCAAACTTGTTTGTAGAAGTTTGGGAATTGTATTTACTACTTGAGAAAAGTAATATGGTCGCGAAGGCGAATAGTCGTTTCATGTCATATTTCTAAAAGAAATAAGATTTTTATTCAAAGTATATAACCTTATTCTGATAAGTCTTTGGTGTTACTCCCACAAGTTGTTTGAATACTCTTGTAAAATAATTTGTATCTGAAAAACCTGTTTGATAAGCGGTTTCTTTAATGCTATTCTGAGTAGCCAATAATTCTTTAGCCCGGTTGATTCGCTCTTGTAAAATGAAATCATTGGGTGAAGTACCTAGTTCATCTTTAAACATTTTAAAGAAATTTGATTTGCTGACATAAGCAAGTTTAGCAATGCTGTCAATGGAAAGTTTCTGATGAAGATTTTTTTTGATATAATCGACGGCAAAACCTATTCTCGATTTATTTTTTGCAATATTCTTCTCTACCATACCTCTGGCCTGGGTCTGCATCAATCTTATCAAAAGTTCCTTCAGGGCAAAATCAGCCATGATGTCTTTTTGAGAATTATCATCCATAGCGATCCTCATGATATTGTTGGTAGCGGAAGCCAGAGATTTATTATTGAATAGAAAATACTCATCCAGCTGAATATTCCATTGAGAAGTTTCATCCACCTTTGGTAATGTGTAATTTAAATGGTTAAGCGAATCTTCTATAAAATCAGGATTAAGACTTAATGAAATACATTGTGATGGAGTTTCATCAGCTTCAGGAAAATCAATAATCATTGTTTCTCCTGGTGCTACCAGTATGCTCTCTCCTGGAAAATAATCAAAATATCCTGTTTTATTTTCCAGTTTCATATGCTTTTTTCCTCTCAGCATAGCGGTAAATGCAATGGTATCAAAATGAAGTTTTACACCAAAAGCAGTTTCATGGGTTTCATAGATACTGAACTCACAATTGTTGAGATTGAATTTCGTTTGGTTTTCAACAAGGCTCATCAGCTGATTTTCTTTTTTCAGATCAGGAGTATTTAATAAAAACTTATTATCATTCATTTCTATACATTTTTAAAACCCATTCTATCAAATATAAGAAAATATAAAATCGAGGTATTGTTAAAAAAGTATAAAATTCCTGGCGAATACGATTTTGAAGTTTTTTTGTAGGATTATGCTATCTGTTCTTAGTGGGGAAATGTAATTTGGCTTAACAGAAATTAAAAACAATACGATATGAGCACAATAACAGAACAAAAATCAGAAACTGTTTTACAGTGGCCTGATTTCAAAAGTAAATATGATAATTATATTAATGGTCAGTTTACAGCTCCGGTGAACGGACAATATTTTGATGTAGTTTCTCCAGTTAACGGAAAAAACTTTACCCAAGCGGCTCATTCCTCCAAGGAAGATTTAGAATTAGCGGTAGACGCGGCTCACAAGGCATTTCAAACCTGGAAGGATACTTCTTCAACGGAACGAAGTATTATTTTAAATAAGATTGCAGACAGAATAGAGCAGAACCTTGAATACCTGGCAACAGTAGAAACTATCGACAACGGTAAAGCTGTGAGGGAAACCCTTGCTGCAGATTTACCTTTAGCAGTAGATCATTTCAGGTACTTCGCTTCTGTAGTCCGTGCAGAAGAAGGCTCTCACAATGAATTGGATAAAGATACCGTTTCTCTTATCGTACATGAACCCCTGGGAGTTATCGCACAAATCATTCCATGGAACTTTCCTTTATTAATGGCTATCTGGAAATTGGCCCCTGCATTGGCAGCTGGAAATTGCGTAGTATTAAAACCGGCAGAAAGTACTCCTGTTTCTATCATGGTTTTAATGGAAATAATCGGTGATTTGCTACCTGACGGAGTAGTAAATATCGTAAACGGTTTCGGGGCAGAGCTTGGCCGGGCTTTGGTAACCAATCCTAAAGTCTCAAAGGCAGCTTTCACAGGTTCTACAGCTACAGGACGTTTGGTGATGCAGTATGCAACTGAAAATATTATTCCTGTCACACTGGAACTTGGAGGCAAATCTCCGAATGTTTTCTTCAGCTCTGTAATGGATGCGGATGATGAGTTTTTGGATAAAGCTATTGAAGGTGCCGTTCTTTTTGCTCTTAATCAGGGAGAGATTTGTACTTGTCCTTCAAGGTTACTGGTTCAGGAAGATATTGCTGATGCTTTTATAGCAAAAGTAATTGAACGGGTAAAAGCGATTAAAGTTGGAAATCCTTTAGATAAAACCGTAATGATGGGTGCCCAGGCTTCCCAGATTCAGAAAGATAAAATATTGTCCTATATCAAATTAGGGAAAGAAGAAGGTGCTGAAGTTCTTGTGGGTGGTGATGTAAATAATGTCGGGGAAGGTTTAGAAGATGGATACTACATTCAACCCACAATTTTTAAAGGTAATAATAGAATGAGGATTTTCCAGGAAGAAATTTTCGGGCCTGTTTTAGCTTTTACCACTTTTAAAGATGAGGAAGAAGCAATAAAGATTGCTAATGATACGATTTATGGTCTTGGTGCAGGAGTATGGACAAGAGATGCACATCAATTGTATAATGTGCCCCGTAAGATCCAGGCAGGAAGAGTATGGGTCAATCAGTATCATTCTTATCCTGCAGGAGCACCTTTTGGAGGATACAAACAATCCGGAATTGGAAGGGAGAATCATAAAATGATGCTGGACCATTATCGTCAGACTAAAAATATGTTGATCTCTTACAACAAAAACAAATTAGGGTTCTTTTAATTTTTTTTAACATCAGGGCATGTCCGTTTGTTCCGTTATTTAAGCGGAGCAAAACGGCCGGCCTAATCTGATACTATCATGTTTCGTATCCGTTCCATAAGGCTCATTATTAATAAACTTATGAGGGAGAATTTTTTCGCCATCCTATGATTAATACTTAAGTTTAGGTAACCTGACATTTTTGTCAGGTTTTTTGAATAATTCTAAGAGTAAATGATGATCTTTACTAACAATCTTACATGAAAAATTGGTAGTTTATTGCAGTATAAAAATCAACTTAAACCTACAGAAATGGAACCCAAAATATCCAGGTTATCTGCTACGGAAAAAGCGCTTGAAGTTATCTGGCAGCTAGAAGAAAAATATGGAGACCTGATGTTTTATCAGGCAGGCGGTTGTTGTGAAGGTACTCAGCCTCAATGTTTTGAAAAAGGAGGGTTTTTTCCAAGAATGAATGATGCTATGATAGGTACAGTCAACAGACATGAATTTTGGATCGATCGCGATTTGTTTGAGTATTGGAAATATTCTCACTTTACATTAGATGTTGTAGATGGTTTCGGACCAGGTGGTTTTTCTCTGGAAACACCTTTAGGAAAAACATTTAAAGTACATTACAAGCTTTTTACTCCTGAAGAATACAAAAATTTGGAACCGGTAAAACGCAGCGAATAACTCTAGCTGATCTGTAAAATCAGAGAGAGTGATAGAAACTAATTTTGAGTATTCCTCTTAAAAATTATAGTAGCTTCTCAACCATCTACCTTTATGAACCTGCTTACAAACATGGCGGCCACAACATTTCCTACGGCATTTAGAACGGTAGCTAATGGATCTACCAATGTTCCGATAATCATTACGGCAGGAATCGCTTCATGAGGTAATTTATATACAGAAATCATCAGGAGCTCACCGATATAACCACCATTAGGTATTCCGCCCTCAACAATACTTACAAATATTGTAATTCCCAAAGCTAAAATCAGGTTGGAAGGCTCAAAAAAATCTTTTCCGATAATTAGAAATGCGACATAAATCTTGATGATTGAAGATATGGATGATCCGTTTTTATGTAAAGTAGTTCCAATCGGAATAACGAGATTCGCAATAGAACTTGGTATTCCGATCTTCGAAGCTGCTTGCAAATTTGCAGGCATTGTTGCAAAGCTACTGCAGGTACTTAGAGCAGTTAGCGTAGGATAGGGTGCATTTGTCCAGAAATCCTTGACTCCTTTTTGCCCGTTGGCCATGAAGGTATATAGTGTGAAAAATAAAAAGAAATAGATGGTTCCCATTATGTAGTAGATACCTAGTGGCTTTCCGTAAAAACCAAAAAGCTGTGGACCCACAGTAGCAACCTGATAGGCAAAATAAGCCCCGAGCCCGATCGGAGCAAGCTTCATAACCAGTAAAAGCAGCTCTTTCATGACCTCGTATCCTGAAGCAAGGAAAAGTCTGAATGGCTGGCCGGTTTCTCCCGTTTTTCTTGCCGCAAAACCTGTTAAAAAAGCAAATATTAGCAGGGCGAGCATATTCTTTCTGGAAAACAGCTCTGTGAATTCACCAACTGTAAAGAAGCTTACAATCCTGTTTCCCCAGGTTTCATTGTCATTACCTTCAGAAATGATCTGTGAACTTCCTGAAATAGGAGACATAGGAAAAAGATAAACAGCAATAATGGTAAAAACAGCTGCTGTTAATATAAAAAATAAAAAGGTAAACGACATCATCGCAATGATCTTTCCAAATTTTGATTGTTGCTCTAAAGATGCTATAGAATTAGACACAGCAAAAAATACCAATGGAACAACGCTTACAAAAAGTAAATTAAGGAAAATGTCTCCAAGCGGTTTTATATAACCTACAAAATCGGGAGCAGTGATCCCGATAATACTTCCAACTATGATTCCCAAGAGTAAAAATAAAATTCCAGAGTAGTTTTTAAATACTTCTTTCATGTATTGCTTTTTACCAAAGATAGGCTTATTTTTAACATATTATTGTATAATTTTCAGGGTTAAATTTTTTAAATTTGAGTAAATAAACGTTTCTATGGCTTATATAGATTACTATAAAATTCTGGGGGTAGATAAAAAAGCATCGCAGGAAGATATCAAAAAAGCATACCGAAAGCTGGCTCGAAAATTACATCCCGATCTTAATCCCGATGACAAAGAGGCTGAGAGAAAATTCAAGGAACTGAATGAAGCGAATGAGGTTCTCAGTAATCCGGAAAACCGAAGCAAATATGATAAGTACGGAGAAAACTGGAAACATGGTGAGGAATATGAAAAGGCTCAACAGCAACAAAGACAATATCAAAATCAAGGGCAAGGTTACAGTGGTGGATTCTCCGGTGCAGATTTTGGAGAAGGAGAGGACTTTTCAGATTTTTTCCAGAGTATGTTTGGACAAGGCGGAGGTTTCGGAAGAAGCTCCCGAGGTAGTGCTTCCGGGAAATTTAAAGGACAGGATGTACAGGCTGAGCTTAATTTACATCTTAGAGATGCTGCCAAAACACATCCCCAAACGTTTGAGATTAATGGCAAAAAAGTACGGATTACAATTCCCGCCGGAGTTTATGATGGTCAACAGATCAAATTAAAAGGTCACGGAAACCCCGGTATCAATGGAGGTCCTTCGGGAGATTTGTACATTACATTTAATATCTCACCTGATCCTGATTTTGAGAGGGTAGGAGATGATCTTAAAACGAAAGTTACTATTGATCTTTATACAGCTGTTTTGGGTGGTGATGTAAAAGTAAATACCCTGGACGGAAGCGTTAATTTAAAGGTTAAACCTGAGACTCAAAGTGGATTAACGGTGAGGTTGAAAGGAAAAGGGTTTCCCGTATATAAGAAAGAAGGTCAATTTGGGGACCTGTTCGTAACATATGAAGTGAAGTTGCCAACAAACCTTACTGAGAAACAAAAAGAACTTTTTGAACAACTTAAAAATTCTTAGATCATGGAAGAAAGAATATCACGGGAAGAACTCGTAAAAATATATAATATAGAAATTGCTTTCTTTGATGAGCTGGTAGACTGCGGCTTACTTGAGGTACAGACTGAAAATGATGTGCGCTATTTGATGTATGAAGATTTACCTGCTTTTGAAAGATTCACGAATTGGCATTATGATCTGGAAATAAACCTTCCCGGTTTAGAAGTTATTAATGATATGCTTCAGAAAATGACTGATCTTAAACAAAAAAATAGAGACTTACTGGCCAAACTTTCTGCAATAAGTGATCGATATGAGGATATTTAATTTAGTTTTGCAATCTGTAAACAAATTAAATTTTTTATACAATGGGTGACGAGAAAGTGATCAGACTACATGTAAACAGAAAAGATTTTGAAGAGATCTACTTTAAAGGAAACCAGGGAAGTTTGTTTTTCTCATCGGAGACCAGAAGTAAAACCATTATCACTATTGTTGTCGCTCTGATTTTTCTGATTACATTTTCCTTAAAAGAAAATTTAAGTAAAGAAAGCTTTGGAATTCTATATTTTATAAGTTTTGTTTTTCTTCTTTGTGCTGTATATCTTTCGGTAAGCATCAATAAGGTGTCCAGATGGAAAAAACAGGTCAAAAGATATCTTAAATCACTTGAGAATGCCGGTATTTATGAGATAAGATTCAATAATGAAACTTTCAATGTTAATCTTAATGAGCAGCATGAACTCAGCAGGTGGAGTGAATTTGTAACTGCAGAAACCCATGAAGACTATATTTCGATGGAAGGTAAATACAACTATATGTTTCCTGAAAAGTCAATGAGTAAACAGGATTACAGCGTATTGAAACAGGTAATAAAGAAAAATATTAAATAAAAAATCAGAGCAGATCGCTCTGATTTTTTTATTTGCTTTTTAGTCTAGCCAGCCCATTTCCTTCATCCATTCATCATTGTAGATTTTACCTACATATCTTGAACCATGGTCATGGAGTAAAACAACAATCACGTCATCTTTGGTAAACTGATCTTTCATTTGTACCAATGCTGATATAGCACTTCCTGCTGAATATCCACAGAAAATTCCTTCTTCTTTTGCAAGCTTTCTTGCATAAATGGCACCATCTTTATCCGTTACTTTTTCAAAATGATCGATAACCGACATATCATAGTTTTCAGGAATAATATCTTCTCCGATTCCTTCAGTAATGTAAGTATATGCGTGATCATAGTGAAGTTCACCGGTCTCATGGAATTCTTTTAAAATAGAACCATAAGTATCAACACCAATTACTTTTATATTTTCATTTTTTTCTTTGAAGAACGTTCCACATCCTGTAATGGTGCCTCCTGTTCCGGCTCCGACTACAAAATGAGTAAGTTTTCCTTCTGTTTGTTCCCATATTTCAGGAGCAGTAGATTCATAATGTGCTGCTCGGTTGGATAAATTATCATATTGATTCACATACCATCCGTTTTCAGTTTCTTTGGCTAATCTTTTTGAAACCGAATAATAAGAACGAGGGTCCGTAGGCTTCACATCTGTAGGACAAACAATAACTTCTGCTCCTACAGCACGTAAAATATCACATTTTTCTTTAGATTGTTTGGAATTGGTTACAAAAATACATTTGTACCCCTTGATGATAGCGGCAAGAGCTAATCCCATTCCTGTATTTCCGGAAGTTCCTTCAATGATTGTTCCGCCCGGTTTTAATCTGCCGTCTTTTTCGGCATCTTCGATCATTTTAACGGCCATTCTGTCTTTTACAGAATTTCCCGGGTTGAAAGTTTCTACTTTGGCTAAAACTAATGCAGGGAAATCCTCGCCCAAAACTTTGTTAAGTTTTACTAATGGAGTATTTCCGATAGTTTCAAGAATATTTTTTGCGTATTTCATACATAATTTATAAGCCTTGCAAAGATACAGCTTTAAAATTATTTATGAAGTTTGGCCACATGTAAAATGAACTATTAACAGATAAAGTATATTACCTCAATTGGGAAGAATAAACAATCTGAAATTAATTGTATTTGATCGCTTTAACCGGTGAAATCTTGCTGATCAGATAACTTGGAACGATCAATGCCAGTGCCGATATAATTAAAATTCCTACAGAGATTGAAATAATAGCAATAGGATTAAGGTCTACGGGAACTGTACTTACATAATAATTTTCAGGATTCAGCTTTATAATTCCAAAAAACTTCTGTAAAAGTAAGAGACCAAGGCCTATAATATTTCCGTATAAAAGCCCCGGAACCATTATTATTAAGGTATAATTAATAAATGTAGCCCTGATCTGGGAATTGCTAGCTCCTAAAGTTTTTAAGAGACCGATTGAATTCGTCCTTTCAATAATAAGGATCAAAAGAACCATGATGATATTAATGATTACCACAATAAGCATGATAATAATGATCAATGCAATATTGGTGTCAAAAATACTGATCCAGTCTGTAATCTGTGGGAATTTTTCTGTTGCTTTTTCCGCGTAATTTTTATAGCCGATAAGCTTTTCAATTTCCGGGAAATCACTATCGATATCATTTACATTTTTAAAGAAGATATCCAGACCACCAATGTCATCCGGTTTCATATCCTGAATTTTTCTCACATGGTTGATTCCACCGATCACAAATTGTTCATCAATCATTTTAATGTCCGTTCGGTAAATTCCCACAACTTCAAATTTTCGATAAATAGGTTTCTGATCCGCCTTTGAAAATATGGTAACAATACTGTCTTTCACTTTTAAATGAAGGTCATTCGCGATCTTTTGTGAAATAGTTACCCCATGGTTATAGCCGACCTCCGTTACTTTGGGTGTTGTGCCGGCAACGAGAAATTTTTTAAAACGGGCACTGTCAAAGTCCTTGCCTACACCTTTGAAAATAATGCCTGCAAAATTATGCTCATTCCGCATAATTCCTGTAACCATAGCATATTTCTGAACACTTTCAACATCCGGAAGTGCTTTTATTTTCTGAATATTTAATCCCTGCTTATCAAGCACAGAAGTATTGTATGAAGAATTGGATCGTGTGGACTTTACGGTAATATGTCCGCTGAAATCTGCCAGTCTTTCTTTAATAGCTTTTTTTGAGCCAAATCCTGTAGATACGGTAATCAATGATACAATGATTCCTAAAGCTACAGAAAGCCTGCCTATGAAGATGATAACCCTTGAAAGATTATTTTTGTTATCTTTGGAAAACGCTATTTTTCTAGAGAAATATAAAGGAAAGTTCAAGCTTATGAATTTAGATTTCAAAATTAAAAATTTACTTCTTATTTGCCTAATTTTTTTAGGAGTATTCAATCAATATTATTCTCAGAATCAAACAAAAGATGGTTTTAAGACCGGTGCCGACCAGCCGGAAGTTTATTTACCGCTGCTAAAGGGAAAAACAATTGGTATTGTTACCAACCAAACGGGTTTGATGAAAGATCGTACTCACCTGGTCGATTTTTTAGTAAAAAACGGGATTAAGATAAAAGCTATTTTTGCCCCTGAGCATGGCTTTAGGGGAAATGCTGATGCTGGTGAAACTGTTAAAAATGGAGTAGACTCAAAAACAGGTGTGCCTATTGTTTCTTTATATGGAAGTAATAAGAAGCCGAAACCTGAACAGTTAAAAGGAATTGATATTGTAGTGTTTGATATTCAGGATGTCGGCGTCAGATTCTATACCTATATTTCAACGTTAAGCTACCTTATGGAGGCCGGAGCTGAAAATAATATTGAGATAATGGTATTGGACAGGCCTAATCCTCACGATGGATATATTGATGGACCTGTTTTAAAAAAGAAATGGGCTAGTTTTGTAGGAATGCATGAAGTTCCGGTTGTCTATGGTTTAACCATTGGTGAGTATGGAAAAATGGTCAACGGTGAAAAATGGCTGAAGAATGGAATGCAGGCAACATATATTTTGGTTCCTATGAAGAATTATCATAAAAAGCTGCGATATGCTATTTCTGATAAGCCATCTCCCAACTTACCTAATGATAAAGCAATAAATTTATATCCGAGTTTATGTTTTTTTGAAGGAACACAGGTTTCTGTAGGAAGAGGTACAGATAATCCCTTTCAGGTATATGGTTCTCCCTGGACAAAAAGTCTTCCTTATCAGTTTACTCCAAAGCCTAATTTCGGGGCAAAAGATCCGTTCCTGAACGGGCAACTATGTTATGGAGAAAATTTATCTGAGTATCCGAATGATTTGAGGGAACTTAGTCTGGAATGGGTGATCAAAGCTTATAAAAATTACAAGAATCCTCAACAGGATTTCTTTCTTAAAAACTTATGGTTCGATACTTTATCCGGAACTGATGAATTAAGAAAACAAATCATTGCCGGTAAATCAATACAAGAAATAAAGGCTTCGTGGAAGTCAGATTTAGAAAAGTTTGAGAAAATCAGATCTAAATACGTGGTGTACGAAAACTAATCGAAATCTTGTGGTGGGTTTTTGTCATTTTTACCTTTATTAAGGATAAAAAGCCCCACTGTTAATCCGATCACTCCTGCTGAAGCGGTCATTATTGCCCTTTGTAATTTGTCTGGGGCATCATTTCCAATGTAATTCATTAAAAAAAGGATAACAAAGGTGATAACCAATATAATAATGTGATTTTTTCCAAATAGTTTCATCGTGTTATTTTATTTTGTAAGAAATCATTATTCCACCTCTATATGGTAAAAACTCACCACTTTTGTTGAACTTTTTAGCTTCATCATAACGTTTTCCTGTTGCACGGTCATAACCTTTATAAAAATCTTGAGATGTGCCCAATGTTCCATATACATCCAGATTCCAGTTTTCAGAAAGTTGAAACTGATATCCTGCGGTAACACCAATTATTACAGAAAGTCCTTTTTGATACAGATTTGATTTTTTAAATTGTTCGCCTCTGTCATTAGTGTATGTACCAGAACCCCAGTAATTCCATTTTTGCAATACAAAAGAAGATGCTGCAAGGTTGGCACCCACATACCAGTGTTTGAAAGCTTCATCAAAATAATATCTACCCTCTAAGGAAACAGAATAATATTGAAATTCATGTCCGGCGAAAGATTTCCATGGAGAAACAAACACATCACCCTGTAAAGTATATTTTTTACTAAGCTGATATTCTAATCCTCCGTTTAGAACTCCTATTGGAAGAAAAAGGGCATTGCCTTTTACGTATAAACTTTTCCCCTTTTCTGTAGCCTGTTCCTGTTCCTGGGCATTCAAATTTCCTAGTGAAAACAGACTTATAAAACTTACCAACAATTTATATTTCATTCTGAAGTTTATTTGATTTGTTTAAGCAATCCATCGGCCAAAGTTGCGTCTTTATTGGATTGAACAGCCATATTTTTCGACATTTCAGCATACGTTTTTGCCATATCTTTATTTCCTGTTAAGAAATAGAGCTTTGCCAGAATAAAGGTGTTTTCAGAAGTCTCTCCTCTCATAACAGATTTCTCTGCCCATTCAACCGCTTTCTTTAATGAGGATGTTGTTTTTACATGCTCGGAGAATATCCACGCGGCTTTAAGTAATTGATTAGGCTCAAAGGAATCAGAATTTTTGTAATATGCTAAAGCTGCTTTTTCATATTCAGGAAAATTATTATTTTGTTCATAATAACTAAGTTTAGTCTGATTCAGCTTAATTTCAGCCTCATATTTCCCCACCAAGGGTTCTGCTGTTTTCAGAAAATAGTCATCATTTACCCTCTTATTTTTGTCGTCAATCGATTCGGCTACTACCTTGGATAAAATAAGCTGATGATCAAATTCTTTATAGGTTTCCTCAGGAAGATATTTGATAATTTCTGATTTTCTGGAAGCGAAAATTTTATAATTAGGATCCTCAACGGATTTTAAAAAGAATAAAAGAAATCCAATGTCATCTTTAGACAGTTCTTCAGTTTTCTTTTTATTTTCAAAGTATCTTTCAGAGGCTTTTTTTGCAAAATCAAAATCTGAAGTAGAATTTAATTTCATTACGTTGATCAAAAATTCAGGGTCTTTTTCACCCGATGCAAAACGATCTTTTAATGACCCTTTTTTGTTATTGGGTGAATTGATGTCCTGTGCCATCGTTAGGAAAACACTTTCTTCCATATAACCGAGATTTTGAGAGATGAGCTCCCCATCACCGTTCAGAAACAAGTAAGTCGGATAGGAACGAACTCCGTATTTGGCAGCAATTTCTCTCCCTTCTCCTTTCTCCATATCAAATCTTGCATTTACAAAATTGGCGTTATAATAATCTCCCACCGATTTCTTTGTAAATACATTTTTCTCCATCAGTTTACAAGGGCCACACCATGAAGCGTAAGCATCAATGAAAACTATTTTGTTTTCTTTCTTAGCTTTGGCAATTAGGTCTTTAAAAGGGATATCCTGAAACTGGATGGATTCCTGCGCAAAAAGAATTACAGTGAAAAAAACAAATAATCCGGAGATAATCTTCTTCATTCGATTAAAATTTGTAGGCGAAGATAGTTAATTTTCAAGAGATAGATTGAAAATGAGAAGGCCAGATAGAGGACATTAACTAATTTTAAGAACTAAATTAATCAATTGTAAAACTTGTTTTCTGTATCCTGTCTTATTTAATATCATTCAATAGAAGTTATTCTTTATTTTTGTGAATTAGATGATTATAATTTATTGGACTATTAACTAAAAAACTGAAGCTGTTTATGCTTTATCTTTCCGGGGTTTTTATTGCTTTCTTTTTGACATTTCTTTTGCTTACAAAACGGAATAAAAGCTCTGCTGATTTTATTTTATGTGGATGGTTATTTACAATTGGTGTCAATTTATTAACACATTATCTCTTTCTTACTCATCAGTATAAAGAATATCCTTCTTTTATACTTTTAGGTTTTACACTACCGTTACTTTATGGACCGTTTTTATACCTCTATGTAAGAAAACAAACTTCTCCTAAACCTTTTTCAGCAGTACAGCTGTTACATTTTTTACCTTTTGTGATATGTAATTTATCTTTTCTTTCATTTTATATGGCACCCTTTGATGAAAGGGTTAGTATTTTTAAACATGAGGGAAGGGAATTCGAGATTGAATTGCTTTTCAGGCTATATGGTATATACATTTCAGGAATCATTTATGTGATCATTTCTTTATTTATTTTATATAGATTCCGCAAAAATATGGTCCAGCAGTTTTCAAATACAGAAAAAATAAACTTTAAGTGGTTGTTGTATCTTATTATCTGGATTGGGCTGATCTGGGGATTGGTTCTTTGGAATGACAATGCAAATATTATTTATGGTGCAGTTGCTGTTTTTATCATGTGGTTGGGATATTTCGGGATCAAGCAGGTACAGGTTTTCAATCATTCTAATTCATTTTTTACTGCTGAAGAAAGCCTGACAGAAGTACTTAGATCTCCAATAGCAATTGGTGAAGATAAAAAGTATCAAAAATCAGGATTAACACAGGAAAATATTGATGATATCCATTGCAGATTACTTGAGGTTTTAAGCGAAGAAAAACCGTTCATAAATCCCAATCTCACCTTAAATGAATTGTCTCAGTTGCTTAAAGTCCATCCGAACTATCTTTCCCAGGTAATTAATTCTAAGGAAAATAAAAACTTCTACGAATTAATTAATGAAAAGAGGATAGAAGAGTTTTTGCACAAAATTTCGGAACCGGAAAGCAGGCAATATACTTTTCTGGCTATTGCCTTTGAATGTGGTTTTAATTCCAAAACATCCTTCAACCGGAATTTTAAAAAATATACGGGTATTACCCCTACTGAATACCAAAAAAAGCTGTAATTCTTATCTTTTTATAGTTTCATCTTCCAGGGAATGGTTTCATGTTTCATATAATATTGGTAATCAGGTTTTTATATTGGTTGTTTTTCTTGGGTCAGCTTTCCTGTTGGGGCGTATAGCTTTTGGGTTTGATGAATCTTTGCATCAATATTTTAAACCCAAACTATGACAACATTGAGAAAAAAAAGAGGGTTACTGACCTCTTTTACAATTTTTGCATTACTGTTCTCCTGTACTGATGGAAGAACAATTGATGAACCCGGAAACTTAGTTCCTAAGACAGTTGATCAGGATTCTTCATTACCATCAATACGCGTGAATGGCTCTCTGCTCCATTCCGAAGCATTCGGCCCTGAAAATGGGACCCTAATTATTGCTATCCATGGAGGACCGGGAGGTGATTACAGATATTTATTAAATTGTAAAGATCTCGCTAATAAAGGATACAGAGTCGTTTTTTATGATCAGAGAGGTTCTGGTCTTTCCCAGCGTTTTCCTAAGAATTCATATAAATCATTAGGAGCAGGAGCTATTGATCTTATGTATGACGAATTATCCTCAGTAATAGCTTATTACCGTAAAAGCTCTAATCAAAAAGTAATCTTATTAGGGCATTCCTGGGGAGCCATACTGGCTTCAGGATATGTGGGAAAGTATCCAAATGCTGTTCAGGGTATTGTTTTATGTGAACCGGGCGGATTGAAATGGGATGATATTACTGACTATGTAAAAGAGTCCAGATCATTTAAACTCTGGAGTGAGATCTTGAATGATGCAGCCTATATTGATCAGTTTATATCCGGAAAGGAGGATCAGCACGAAATACTGGATTATAAAATGTCTATGCTGACATCGAAAAACGATATTACTGGTGAAGGAGACTTTGATCCCGGCATGAGCTGGAGAAGTGGGGCTGTAATTATGGATGCATTATTTGATGTAGGAGAGGAATACAATTCCGATTTTTCTAAGGGGCTGCAGAATTACAATGCTCCTGTGTTATTCTTTTACAGTGAAAGAAATAAAGCTTATCCTGATTCCTGGGCACAGAAAATTACTTCAGATTATAATCATGTGGAAAAGGTTAAGGTTTCCGGTGTTGGACATGATGGTATTATTACCAATCAGAATGTATGGAATTCCCAGACCAAACCTAAAATTATCAATTTTATCAACAATCTTTAACAAATGAAAAATAATAAACTATATATAAAAATAGCTTTTTTTATACTGATCTTTAATGTTGTGAAATCACAAACGGTTAACTGGGCTGGGCTTGAAAATGGAGAAAGACATATTCTTAATGCAAACATTGGTGCCGAATATGGTGCTGTTTTGGGGCTAGGATACGGATATAAATTTCATGGTAAGTTATTTCCCACAATTGTAAATATTGAGGTCTCCACACCGGCTGGTGAAGATTTATTTGATGACTTTAAAATAAAAGCAGGAGCTCATGTGAGATGGATAAAAATTAGGGATTTCCAATTTTCAACAAAAGTTCAGGGAGTTTTCCGGAAGTTTGAAAACGAGAATGTTCAGCTTCTGAATTTTGGGGTGGATATGTCCGGAACAATTGGGTATTACAGGCAGAGATGGTTTGGAGCGTTGGAAATTGGCTTTGATAAAGCCATTGTTACTCATTTCAAACATTCCGATCACTATAAAGAAATTTATCCGGCAGTAAAAGATGGCTGGTATGAACCGGCGACCGGAGGAAACTTTTATGCTGCCATACAAGGAGGATATACATTCAGCAACCAGGAAATATATCTGAAAATAGGAGGGATTGTTTCTCAGGATTTGAAAACGAAACCACAACTGCCATATCTTTTGCAGGTTGGATATAATTACAACTTGCCTTTTTAAGTGTTAATGCCGGATTTTACCGGCATTTTACTATTGTTTGTAGCTAATTATGCTCCCAGATAGTACTTCTTAAATTCTGTTTCAGTTTAGCTTAATAATCCCATAAGCTACATCGGCAATAGTACAAATTTTTCGAAATTTTAGTGATGACAATAAAATGGTTTTTGATAATTTTGAAGTAAAACAAGAGTTAAACTCGATAATTTTATATGCATGTGTTTCTTATCGCTATTAATTAATTTAGACATAGAAAATAATTGAAAAATTCTGCCGATATTAGCTTTAATTTAATGCGGGTTTTATATACATTTATCGAAGAAGCGAAACATCAGTATCTGATGGATAAATATCTGATAATGAATTCTGATGAGTTTGTTACAAGACTATTAAAATTCAGAAGATGGCAGGATGCACAATTGTCTTTGTTGGGAAGAGTTCTTCCAAAATATGGATTAGATCATTATTTTGATAGCAAGGATTTTGAAATTGGACGCACTCCCGGATTACAAACCCTATATAAAAAACCACAACCTGCATTTTAATATATCTCATGCTGGTAATCTGGTTATTTGCTGTATTAATGAATCACCCGTAGGAATTGATGTTGAATATATCAATCAGGAAGCCGATTATGAAGAATTCAAATTTCAAATGACTTCTGGTGAGTTGGAAAAAATACATTTTTCAGAGGATAAAGTACAGTCTTTTTTTACGTACTGGACGGAAAAAGAGGCTGTTATTAAAGCACATGGAAAAGGAATGTTTATTCCTTTAGATTCTTTTGAAGTTAATCATGGTCAGGCTATTATTGAAAATGAAATTTTTTATTTGAAAGAGATTTATCTTGACAAAAAATATCAATGCTGTATTGCGGCTAATGAAGATATCAGGGAAAAGACGATCTTTGTCAAACGATTAAATGTAAACTTTTTATAGTAAAAATCATCCGGGGAAGTTAGGAGTTGTTTTCCTATATGAAAGATTAAAGAAAAGGAAAGTGCCTTTTGTTGTTTTAGGTTTTGAAATGATAATGGTATTATTTCAGAGTAATCTTGAAATACAAATCATAAAAAAACCACCTTAAAAAAGGTGGTTTTGTGGTTTCTCCAGGAATCGAACCAGGGACACATGGATTTTCAATCCATTGCTCTACCAACTGAGCTAAGAAACCAATATGATAGTTTTGTGTTACTTCGTTGTTTAAAGTGGGTGCAAAAATAGTAATTTTTAGCTTACCATGCAATAAAAACTGAAAATAAATAAAATAAAAAAGCCAGTTTTCGTTTTGTTTAAAACTAACTGGCTGGTTATTTTTATGTTGTAATTTTAAGGAAGTGTCGAAAAATTAATATTCGGAGCCTGGGTAGGTGCAGTAACAGAAAATTGAGAACCGGGTGCAACAACAGTATTAAAGAATCCTCCATTTTGTAAAAAGAAAGCATTGCCACTCGTTCCTCCCATTGCATCTATTCTTTGTTGTGCATTGTAGGTATTGTCTACACTGAATTTTGCTCCTGAAATAGCGATCCAGTTGCCATCCGAAGTTCTTGCCCATTGATTTTTGAATTCTGCTTTTCGTCCCTGATATCCATTCTCCGGATTAAAATTTTCAACAAAACTGTAGAAGCTCTTAAGATAAGTGCTGGTTTGAGGTCTCTTCCAGCTGGCAATAAGTTTCCATGTTGTGGTATCAGGCGATAAGAACCAGGCTGTAAAATCAGTTTTTCCACTACCATCCGGCTCTCCTTTTAACAGGAATTTATAGGTTTGTCCTGCTGTCCAGTTGTATTTATAATAGCTTTGGCCTCCCGAACCTTCATTGCCGAATTCTCCAACTGTTACTCCGGTTCCGGCTCTGTTTAAAATGATTTTATGATCAGGAGGAACATTATTCGGATCATCTGTGTCAAACGGACTCCATACGGAGAAAAGGATTCTTCTTTCTGTAGCAGAGTTTACCTGCATTCCAAAATAGCCGGCACTAAACCCGTTTGCCATAAAATAAGAGCCTATCTTGTCTTCTCCGGCCGGAACAGTTACTTCATTGTAGTAATAGCTCACATTACTGGTTGTTGGAATTGTATAGTTCAGATGGCATGACGGCCCTCTGCGTGCCCAATAATAGTAGGAAGGATCATTACTGTAAATATTGGTTCCGGTAGAAGCTGCTCCACTAAAAGTAATATCCGTAACATCTGCAAAGTATCCGCCTGTTTTGGTGACGCCCTGAAGATCAACTTTTACATAACCCGGAGAGGAAATAGTAAAATCTCCAACAGAATAATCTGTATAAGCTGATCCAGTTAAAGTAACATTTTTGGATGTGTTACCGATTGTTATTTTTACTGTGCTGGTACCGGAAGGTACAGAAGCTTTTAATCCGATATGTAAGGCTCCAGTATTGCCCACCTTGAAATAAGTACTGATCACAGTGTTGGAATTAGTCCAGTTACCCAATTTTGTAGAAGTAATAACTTCGGATGCACCCGAAGGCTTTACTGTTATAAAAGAATTTCCTGCGACCGGAACATTGAAGGAAGACGTGGTTTTTAAAGCTGAAGCGCTTTTTTGTGTAGTAACAGTGTCCTCCGCTACTACAGTGGCTTCTGCACACGACTGAAAAATAAGTAAGGCAACACCTAAAAAGGTATTTGTTAATTTTTTTGTCCTCATAATATGTTTGTAATTTGATTTACGTCTACTAATTTAATTTTTTTATGGATATAATAAAAGTTTATTTCACATATTGTAGATTAAATAAAAATCTAAATTTATAATATTAAAAAGTTGTTAGTGCAGTTGTATAATTTTAAAGATTTTATACTTTGTCTTTTCAGGAATCAGACATGTATTAAAGAAGTTTAGAGGAGGCATTAAAAACTCATTAGATATCCCCATAAACCACCGATTTTGTAAATTTTTCTTTAAATAGAGGGCTTATCATAGGTTGTTTTCCAGAAGAAATAATTACAGTAGTAATTTATGTATTTTTTAACCATGGTTAAATCCCTTTGTTTTGTACAAAACAAAGGGATTTACAACATAATCAGATATTTATTTCAACCATTTTAATGTGTTAATTTATCCAGTTTACTTACTGATGGCTATCATTTTGATTAAATTAATACAAAATGCTATAAGTTTATTTACACCAATTTTGTAATACTAACTATAAAGTGATATTAAATAAAAATTGGTATTTACTTATTTGCTGACAATAATATGCTCGGCAGTATAAAAAATAACTTTTTACTAATCAACAATCTTCGGCAATCGCTTCAAGCATTCATTATTTTTAAATATTATAAACTGTAACAATTTGCTGGATTGTAAAGCTTATAAAGAATATTATTCTTTAATAATCTTAGATTGATAGGTATTAGTTCCATCATTTATTGAAACAACATAAATTCCAGTTTTCAAATCTTGAATTTTATCGTTAATTTCCTTATTTATCTCTCTTAAAGAGCCTTTTGCTAAAATAAGTGGCTTCCCAGTCAAATCATACAATCCTGCTTTCAGATTTTCTTTTGAATTTTTAAAATCAATAACTAATTTTTGGCCATTTTTTAAAGGATTCGGATAAACAGTAAATTCATTATTATTTTTCTTAATATCATCAACAACTAATGTAATTGCCGGATAAACCAGTATTTTTTGTCCATTGTATCCCACGGCATAGACCTTCATTGCGTTCGAAGGATAATCTACATAAGTATTTGTCAATGTAGTATCTCCTGTTCCTACAATAGAAACACTGATTAGCTGGCTACTTGAATTATAGGTTTCAAAGGCAACAGCATTACTCCATTTAGAATTATCTACCAATAAGAACTGTCCTTGTGTATTGGTTGTGATCTGTGCACCAACACCCGTAATCCCTGAAACAGGCTGCATATTCTTGAATGCATTTACACTATTCGCTGAAAGATAATTGATGACCGGAGATACAGGTTTGGCATATCCCTTTGCCAGGACATAGCTTTTCACATCATCAATCATGCTTTGGGTAATTGTCATTTGAGCATTGGTGTAATCTGATATTGTACCGTTTATTGGCTTTAAAAAACCGGTGCTAGTGAAGAAATCCGTAAGGTCCTCTTGTACGGCGTCACAGGCATTTTTTACAAAATTCATTACCAATTGCCCTTGGGTAAACTGGCTTTCGTTTGTATTTCTTACTTTCTCAGCTACTGTAGCAAACCAATGTGCATAATCTACTCCCGGACCTGTAGGGGTAACTGTAGGGGTATCTTCATCAGACATATCTGAATCAAATGCAAGGGTTGCAGCACCTTTTGAAGCGCCTGCCAATTGATAATACAATTCTAATTGCCAAAATGGAATAAGGCTTCTGAAATTCGCATCAGCGGGATTCACATAATCTGTTCTGAATTGATCCATAATACTTTTCCCGTTAATTTGTGTCTGAATAATAATTTCTCCAAATCTGTTTCCAGCTACTTTAGGAAAGGCTGTTTTATCGGCAATTTCACCTTCCAGCCTTGTAAATCTGTTACTCCCTGTAGGTAAGTACATATTATAATAGGCCCACAATGAGTATAAATTGTTAGTGATTTCTGTTGTACCAACCCATTTTAATCCAGGCCTTACCTGGTTGATATGACCTAATTCATGTCCCACACCCCAAATATCAAGTCCTGATGCTGAGGTTGAATTGGATAATCCCCAAGTAAGATCTAAATGAACTCCTAAACCTCCAGCAAACCATCCTCCTGTAGATTCCATATAAACAAGCTGCCTGTTTTTAAAGTTTTTATTGAATTTATAGAAGCCCATCATTTCTCTTTCAGACTTGGCAATTGCATCATACTTATCTATCAAAGGCTGGGCGGTTGTGAAATGGAAATTGCTTACCGCAGACTTATTGGTAACCAGTTTTGTATAATAACCTTCTATATCAATTTTTGGATAGACATCATTAGTCAGCATTTCTGCCCATTCTGTAGGGGTTGTACCTTTTTTATAAATACCATTTACAATACCTGCTGTGATATTTACAGTTACCGGGGCGGCATTTACATTATCAGTGTAATATGAAATATATCCCAAACCTGTATTAGCAATAGCGAGAATATTTATTCCATTTTTTAGTTCGTATGTTTTTTCAGGGGACGCCCCTTCAGTAGCAAAATCTCTTATTTTTAAGTAAACTTTGTTTTCAGAGGTAATATCTTTCGCAAAAACAATAGCAGTGGTATTAGGCTGGAATGCTATCCCTGTAGGGTTTTCATATCCGTTATAATTTCCAATTTTATATTGGGTATTTATTGATTCAATTGTCTTATATGCCGTAAAAGTCTGTACCCTATATTTTTTATTGTAGGTATTATTAAATAAACACTGAGCTAATCCTTTTATGAAAGGTGAGGAAATGGCATCAATATCCTGCTGGGTTACATTTGTTTTTAAAGCACTGAAAATAGAATCATTAAAAATATTTGAATAAGCTGAAGGATCAAAACTATTAGAACTCGCCTGAAAAAATTCCATTTCGGCACAGCTTGCAAAGTTATTTTTACCATCAAGAACTTCAATTTTTATAGTTAAAGGAGTAATGGCGGAAGGAAAATTTACCGTTTTTATTGCAGATGTCTGCCCAAAATTTTGAGTAGAAATAGTAATGTATGCTGGATTAGAAATTGTATTATAACTTATTTTTACATTTCCAAAAAGTCCGTTTGGTCCGCCATCCTGTCTGGGTGTGTACCTTAAATAATTTATAGCTGTTTGTCCATTAAACTTGTAAATCAGAGAAATAGGAAAAGTAGCTGCTGTTGCATTCCAACTACAATGATAAAGTGTACTTACATCACCATCAAAGGATTTCTCTATATTTTCTCCCGATTGGAAACTTGAGGCCGAAGATCCTGCCACCTGAGGCAATACTGGGATATCTGCATAAGCTGAAAACTCATTGGTTGCCAGTGTACATTCTGTTTGTACAGGATCCATCTGTTCTGTAGAATAAAATTCCATCTCAGCACAACTTGAAAAATTATTTTGGGCACTGAGGACATCAATCCTAATAACAGCAGGATGAACTATTGCTGTCGGCAAATCTATAGTTTTTGCCGTATTATCAGCTGCCCAGGAAATAACCCCGGTTGCTGTTATAAAAACTGTAGGATCGGATTGGGTAGAATAAGAAACTTTCACACTTGTCCAGATTCCGTTTGGGCCCGTTGTTCTAGGTTTGTAGACTAACCTTTTTATACTTTTTACCCGGTTGGAAAATTTGAAATTTAACTGGTCCGGAAGTGCTGTACTCAAATTGTATTGAGAATGATAAAGAGTATTCACATTATTATCAATACTCTGTCCAGCCTCCTGTCCTGATTGTGCGGGCTGTAACGAATTTACATATGCTACAGACATCTTATACTGCTGTGCGAAAGCTGTCTGTAAAACGAGTAGAAATGAGAGAATAAAATAATTGTTTTTCATTTGGTGTAGATTTTTGATTAAAAAAATAACAAAGTAATAATCTATAGCTGTTAGACAAATCCAGCTTTGATTTGTTTTTGAATAGTAATTGTATTAAGCAATCTTCCCAGATATTAATTATCCACTATTTGTGAGTTGATAGCTCAAAACTTTATCCTAAAAAGACTTTTTACAGATAAATACTTCTATTACACTCCTGTTAAGTTTGCGATATATCTGAACTAAAAACCTCCTTTCCAAAATTAACAATTAAAGTAATTGCACAAACTAGTACCTACCTGTTTTTGAATGTTCACTACCAGTTGACTTATTTAAGACGCTTTGAAAATTAATTCTAAACATGCTTATAAAGATTTTTAACCTTTAAAAAATTCGTTTTAATATTTGATAGTGATCCATGAATGACAAATTGAAAACACTTTTGTAATGGAAAAAATCAATATGTAAATGGGTTTTTTCTCTTGAAAAATAGAGAAGCAATAGGCATGGCTGCCAATTTATAACCAATTTCTAAGAGCTTCTTAATAAGGCCGTATTCAAATGATTTTCAAACTGGTGGTAAAGGGATAAAAACTGGTGGCTACCCGTATGGAGGTATGGTGTAAAACTATACATTTGGGTTACACAGGGTTAATATTAAAGTAATAGTTAGTTCACATTCAGAAAAGGAAATAAGAAGAGGGTATATAGTGTATTTGGATATAATCGGGAGGTTTCACTTTACATATTTTCCATTTGTGCCGGATACTGTAAAATATGGAAGATCACCATTTTTTTGTTTTTGCCTGGAAAAAATGGTAAGTGATACGGTTTTAGAATTCAACATCATCTGGATAATATTGTTATAAAAGTCAATAAAATATGAAGAAAACTACAATTTGTATTTTGAGTGCAATTTTAATGTCATCTATCACATTAGTGGATGCACAAAAAACTAAAAACAAACCTTCGGACTCTACCTCTAAAAAAGTAAAAGATCTGGAAGAAATTGTTTTAGTAGGATTCGGAAAACAGAAAAAAGGAACTGTTTCCGGATCTATAGCTTCTGTTGATAAAAAGATACTACAGGATCGCCCAACAACAAGCTTAACAGCAAGTCTGCAAGGTGCTTTACCAGGAGTTACAATTAAGTCTTCTTTGGGAGATGTAGGTTCTGTTCCTACCTTGAATGTAAGGGGAAGGAGTGTTGCGGGTAATTCTCCACTCTATATTATAGATGGTATTCCCTCTAGTGCTGCAGATTTTTCCAGATTAAGCCCAGCTGATATTGAAAATATAAGCATTTTAAAAGATGCTTCAGCATCTATCTATGGTGCAAGAGCTGGCTATGGGGTTGTTCTTGTTGAGACTAAAAAAGGCGGTGGAGGTAAGATGAGTATAGGTTATAATATGTATAATGGTTATCAGACGCCCACCTATTTGCCTAAGTATGTAGATGCTGTTGAATATATGAAACTGAAAAATGAAGCATATTATAACGCTAATAATAATGTTGGTCATTTTTCTCAATATACGCAAGATCAAATAAATCTTACAGCTGCCGGTACAGACACCGACAGATACCCAAACACAGACTGGTATAAAGCAACTTATCGAAGAATGGCAAATGTGCTTAATAATGAGATAAATATATCAGGTGGAGATAAAACTCGTTATTTCGCAAGTTTAGGGTATTTGAAACAGGAGTCTCTATCACCTACAAAGGGTATGGATAGATATTCTTTTAGGACAAATACATCTTCTAAATTGAGTGATAAACTTACAGTAAATTCTAATATATCATTTATCAAACAAATGATCAATGATCAGGGCGGTGTTATTAATACTGGAGAATTAGCAAGAATAACTCCTACTATGGTATTAAGACAATCCAATGGATGGTGGGGATCTGTTAATGCGGGTAAAGTAGATAATACATTTGCAAATACCAATCCTGTAAGAAACAATGTAGAGGGAGGAGATTCTAAGTCAAATGATCAAAAATTTATGGGGGCATTATCTGCCAATTACACTCCTGTAAAAGGATTAAATGTAAATGCTCAAATTAACTATTCAAATTGGAACTATCGTTTAGGGACTTTTGTAAATACACTAAACCCCGTATACAATTTTTTAACTAATGTTCCTATTAGTTCAACTGCGAGAGCAATTAATAACTATTCTGAGTCCTGGAATTCTGATGAATTACTTAATACTCAAGTCCTGATAAGTTATGAAAAAAACATATCATCACATTATTTTAAATTGTTGGGAGGTACTTCGTATGAAGATTATACAACCAGATCCATATCTGGTAAAAAATCCAATATACCAAAAGATGGATTACATTCTTTAAGTGCTCTTAGTACCCTTGACGGAACCTTGGATGAATTAAATTCTAATACTCAGCAATATGCTTTCCAGTCTGTTTTCGCTCGTATCAATTATAATTATCAGGAAAAATATTTTTTAGAAGGTATCATAAGGGCAGATGCATCCTCACGTTTTGCTAAAGAAAATAGATGGGGATATTTTCCTGCAATTATGGCTTCCTGGAGATTAGATAAGGAGAATTTCATAAAAAACCTGAGTTTTATCAATACACTAAAATTAAGAGGTTCTTATGGCAGCACCGGATCTATCAATACCATTGGTTATTATGACAATCAGACCTATATGGATAATACTTCTACAGTTCTGGGGAATACTATAGTAGGGGGAGTGGTACCGGGTAAGCTTGGATTTTTGGGCATAGGCTGGGAAACAATTGTTACCAAAAATATAGGTCTGGACGGATCTTTATTCAATAACGCTTTCACTTTCTCGGTAGATTTATATAACCGTCTTACAAAAGGAGCATTAATGAGCAACCAATTAGAATATGAAACTGGTGTAGCAGAAAACCAAGCACCGCCCATTAATGCGGGTAATGTGGAAAATAAAGGGATAGAAATTACTTTGGGATATAATAAAAATTTTGAAAATGGGGACTTTTACATCAATGCAAATTTTGCTAAAAACCGAAATAATATTCTTTCACTCATCAATAGTAAGACCTTATATAATGATTATTGGATAACACAAGTAGGAGGCTCAATTGGTGATTTCTACGGATATAAGACTGCAGGTCTCCTAACCCAAGAAGATATCAACAATAATTATCCTAAATTATATAGTAGCTCTCAAGTTGGTGATATAAAATATGTAGATATTAATGGAGATGGAGTTGTTGATGAAAAAGATAGAACAGTAATAGGAAATGATGTTCCAAGTCTTACCTATGGTCTAAGTATAGGGGGTAGATACAAAAATTTTGATCTTAGCGTAGTGGGTCAGGGGGTGGCTAATGTTAAGGTATATCTGGATAAAGAATCTTCTCAGGCATTTTTTAATGGTGCCGGTGCAAAACAATATGTTTCAGATAACAGATGGACTCCGGAAAACCCGAATCCTAATGCCCTGTATCCTAGAATACTGCCATCAGGAGGAGGAACTCAAAATATAGGTGTTATTTCAGATTATTGGCTTTTTGATGCAAGTTACTTTAGAATTAAGTCTATTACTTTGGGATATTCTATTCCTAAGGAAACAATTAGCCGCATAGGACTGACAAAATTCAGAATATATGCCAACTTAGAGAATTACTTTACATTGAGGGGAGATAAACGAATGAAAGATTTTGATCCTGAAATGCCAAGTAGTCGTTCAACATATCCATATTTAAAAACCATATCGTTTGGTATCAATGCAACTTTTTAATTTAAAATTAAACATCTGAAAATGAAAAAGATAAAAATTATATTACTATCAGCTTCCCTGGCTATAGTGACTAGTTCTTGTAATTTAGATAGGTTTCCAGAAGATAAAGTATCGGAAGAAACATTTTGGAAGACGGAAAAAGACGCAACCATGGCATTAAATGGTATTTACAAATATTTTTCTGATGCCGCTTACAGCAATTTATATAACGATAGTTTTACCGATAATTCATTTGCTCAATATCCCTGGGAAACAACTGCAGTAGATGCTTCTGCGGGAAACATACTTCCTTCTATAGATTTCGGATATGATTTTACTACAATTAGAAGAGTAAATACTTTTTTGGAAAAAATTGATGGGATCCCAATGGACAAAAATTTAGCTGGTAGATATAAAGCAGAAGCCAGATTTATAAGAGCTTTTAATTATTTTGATTTATCACAACGTTTTGGAGCTCTTCCACTCGTACAAAAATCAGGTGAATTGGATGGATCCACTCTAACTCCTATTTCTGAAACTCAAATTGATAATTTTGTAATCAGTGAATTAAATGCTATAGAAAATGATTTACCAACTGCCTACCCTTCCGGCCAAGATAAAGGCAGAATAACAAAAGGAGCAGTATTAGCATTTAAGGCAAGGATATATTTATACACAGGAAAATATAAAGAAGCTTATGAAGCTGCTCAATCAGTAATTAATTCCGGTACTTATAATCTTTTCACTACAACTTTAGTAGACACAAGTACAAATTATGATAGCTTTGTTACCTTTACCTCTGCAACAGATAAAGATAATTTTTATAGAGGATTGAGCAATTATCAAGCATTGTTCTGGGCTAAAAATAATGGCAACAAAGAATCAATTTTAGAAGCTCAATTTGTACCGGACTCTAAAGGAGTATTTAGTAATAGCATGGCCCTTTTCTTATTGCCAAATGAAGAGAGTGGATGGAGTTCTGTAACACCAACAATTGATTTAGTAAATGCCTATTGGAACAAAGATGGAACGGCATTTACACCTCCTTCTAATGCTACAAGAGCTTCAAATTATAATCATGGTAACCCAAATAATGCCTATCTGGATGAATTTAAAAACAGAGATACCCGTTTATATGCAAGTATAATGCATCCAAACGGACCCTGGTCTTACTTAAAAGGTTTTGGGACAAGTACATTGTTCAAATGGAATGAAGGTGCAAACAATACGTCCAAGATAGGCTATAATTATAAAAAAATGGCGGATTATGGCTCATTGGACGAGAATTTAAATATGAGCAACAATTTTATGCTTATCCGTTATGCAGAGATATTACTCATATATGCCGAAGCAAGAAATGAATTTTTTGGTCCAGATCCTTCAATCTATGATGCATTAAATCAGATTAGAGGCAGAGCAGGTATGGTAGGGGTTAGCAACACACAGACAAAAGAAACCTTAAGAGAAATTATCAGAAATGAAAGAAGGATAGAACTGGCAAATGAAGGCCACAGATTTTATGATATCAGGAGATGGAAGATTGCCCCAAATGTAATGAAAACCGTTTATGATATTACTAATACGCAGGTTGCAACAAGAGTTTGGGATAATAGATTTTACAGATTTCCTTATCCCCAAAAAGCTGTGGATTTAAATCCGAAACTAAAAGAAGCTCAAGCAGCAAAAGGATATTAATTTTATATAAATGACTATAGTTATTACTTGATAAAAAACTATTTTTGAAACTCTTAATATCACAGAAAGCTACAGTTAATTTTATCTTATATCGATCTTATTTCTTAGAGTAGTGTAAAATGTAATTAATAAATAAATCAAGGTAAATGGATGCCGTTTTAAATTCAAAAATTCAAAAGATTTTACTACTGAGCTCTTTTCTTTTTTTCTTCATTGGAAAAATTCAGGCTCAAAAAATTGAAAATGTTTCTAAGAAAGGAGAAACTTCAGTAGAAGTTTTGCTCTCTGATAACAAAAAAATGACAATAGATTTTTATGGAGAAAATATTTTTCGATTATTTTTCGATCCCAAAGGAGGAGAAGTAAGAAATCCTGAAGCGATACCTCCTGCTCAGATTTTGGTAGATCAGCCCAGAAGAAAAGTAAAAGCAATTGCTGTCAACAATTTACCGCACACTGTTTCTATTTCCACCAGTAAAATTAAAATAGAAATTGAAAAAGCAACTTCTTTATTTAAAGTATTCAACTTGAGCCTTAATAAAGAGATATTTTCTTTTGTTGCTCCCATTGAATTTAATTCTAAAGAAGCAGTGCTTACTTTATCTCAAGGAAAGGATGAATATTTCTATGGAGGCGGAGTACAAAACGGTCGATTTTCTCATAAAGGAAATACCATCTTTATTGTGAATCAAAATAACTGGACTGATGGTGGTGTTGCATCTCCAAATCCTTATTATTGGTCTACAAATGGGTATGGTTTTATGTGGCATACTTTCAAAAAAGGATATTATGATTTCGGTAAACAAAATAAAAATGAAGTGAAACTGGCTCATGAGATTAATTACCTGGATGTTTTCTTTATGGTAAATGATCAACCTAAATCTTTGTTGAATGATTTTTACCAGCTCACAGGAAACCCTGTACTTTTACCCAAATTTGGTTTTTATGAAGGACATCTTAATGCCTACAATAGAGATTATTGGAAAGAAGATGATAAAGGAATCCTATTTGAAGACGGAAAAAGATATAAAGAGAGCCAAAAAGACAATGGAGGGGTTAAAGAATCTTTAAATGGAGAAAAAAATAACTATCAGTTTTCTGCCAGAGCAGTGATAGATCGTTATAAAAATACAGATATGCCTTTGGGGTGGATATTGCCAAATGATGGTTACAGTGCTGGATACGGGCAGACAGAAACCTTGGATGGCAATATAGCTAACTTAAAATCTCTCGGAAATTATGCCAGAAAAAACGGCGTAGAAATAGGGTTATGGACCCAATCAGATTTGCACCCTAAAGATGGTATAAATGCTCTTTTACAGAGAGATATCATAAAGGAAGTAGGTGATGCAGGTGTAAGAGTACTAAAAACGGATGTTGCCTGGGTAGGTCCTGGCTATTCATTCGGACTGAATGGTATTTCAGATGTAGCCCAAATAATGCCGCGCTATGGAAACGGAAGTCGTCCTTTCATCATTTCGTTAGACGGCTGGGCTGGTTCACAACGATATGCAGGTATTTGGACAGGAGACCAAACCGGAGGGGAGTGGGAATACATCAGATTCCACATTCCTACCTATATAGGTTCTGGTTTGTCTGGCCAGCCTAACATTACTTCGGATATGGATGGTATTTTTGGAGGGAAAAACCCAATCGTTAATACAAGGGATTTCCAATGGAAGACCTTTACTCCTATGCAGTTAAACATGGACGGCTGGGGAACAAACGAAAAGTATCCCCATGCTTTGGGTGAGTCTGCTGCTTCTATTAACAGGAACTATTTAAAAATGAAATCCAGCCTGCTTCCTTATAGCTATAGTATAGCGAAGGAAGCCGTAGAAGGATTGCCAATGATCAGAGCAATGTTTTTAGATGAAGCTAATGAATATACCCTAGGAAAATCTACTCAATACCAGTATCAGTATGGACCTTATTTCTTAGTAGCTCCAGTATATCAGGCTACAAAAATGGATAAAGAAGGAAATGATATTAGAAATAATATTTACCTTCCTAAAGGAAATTGGATTGATTACTTTACAGGGCAAACTTATGAAGGAGGGATTGTTTTAAATCATTTCGATGCCCCAATTTGGAAACTCCCTCTATTTGTGAAACCAGGTGCTATTATTCCGATGGTAAATGCCAATAACAACATTCATCAAATCAATAAAAAATTAAGAATTTATGAGGTATATCCTTCAGGCAAATCCAGTTTTATAGAATATGATGACGATGGCGTAACCGAAAATTACATGAAAAAAGAATCTGTAAGCACCCTTATAGAAAGTAATGTTGTAAAAAATACTGCAACAATAAGCATCTCTTCTACTCAAGGTAACTTTAATGGCTTTGAAAAAGAAAAAATGACAGAATTTAGAATCAATGTTACTAAGAAACCATCCGGTGTAAAGCTTTCTATTGGAGGTAAAAATATAAAACTGAATATAGTAAATACTTTAGATGAATTCAATAATGCTACAAACGTATATTTTTACAATAGTAAACCTGAATTCAATAATTTTTCTACAAAAGATTCTGAATTTTCAAAAGTTTCGATTTCTCGAAATCCACAATTGTGGGTAAAATCAGGAATCACAGATGTTAGCAAAAACAAAGTAGAGCTTGTCATTAAAGACTACCAATTTATCAATTCTAATCAACTAAAAAAGAATTCCGGAGCATTTGCAGAAGCTTTGAAACCAATCACTTCAGAAAATACAAACACCGCATATTCTATATTACCATCGTGGAATACAATTCCTAATGCTGATTATTACGAAATACTATATAATAATATGGTATACAGTAATATAAAAGATACCTCTTTCTTATTTGAAGGATTAGATCCTGAAATGAAATATGATTTCAAATTAAGAGCCGTAAATAAAACAAATACTTCTGATTGGGTTCCTTTTTCATCACAAACCAATAAAAACCCTTATGAATTTGTAATTAAAGGCATAAAAGCCACAGCCACAATTCCAAGTCAGGAAGGAGAAGGGCTAGAGAATCTTTTTGATCAGGATATGAGCACAGGCTGGCACTCGGATTATGAAAAAAGCAAAGTCCCTTTTGAGATAATTTTAGATTTAGGTTCTATTAATACCATAAGCAAATTAGAATATATTCCTAGAAACAGTGGTTACAACGGAATATGGATGAATGGTAAAATTTCGTATAGTGATAATAAAAAAGATTGGATAGAACTTGGCTCTTTTACATGGGATAGAAATAACAAAAGTAAATCTTTAGATTTCGCCACACATCCAACTACACGATTTATGAAGATTGTAGTAAGCAATGCTTTCAAAAACTTTGGAAGTGGAAACGAATTATATGTATTCAAAGTTCCAGGGTCTTCAAGCTTGCTTCCCGGCGATATCAACAATGATCAGAAAATTGATATGAATGATTTTACTTCATATATTAATTATACAGGTTTGAGAAAAGGAGATTCTGATTTTGAAGGATATATTAGCAACGGAGATATAAATAAAAATGGTTTCATTGATGCCTTTGATATTTCTAACGTCGCTACGAAAATAGATGGAGGAGTAAATGATGAAGAATTGAAACCACTGCAAGGTAGCATTACAGCCTCTGCCTCAAAGCAACAATATGCTAAGAATGATATCATTGAAGTAGTAGTAAAAGGTAGTAATCTGCAATCTGTAAATGCATTGAGTTTCGCTATTCCATATAAACAGGAAGACTTGGAATATATAGGAATTACCCCATTAAATATCGGACAAATGGAAAACCTGACTTATGACAGACTGCATACCAACAAAGAAAAGGTATTATATCCTACGCTGGTCAATGTAGGACAAAAACTTCCTTTAGAAGGCACAACGGATTTATTCATTATTAAATTTAAAGCAAAAAGAAACGGATCATTTAATATAAAAGCGAGTAAAGGATTACTTGTTGATAAAACACTGAACTCTATTAACTTTTAATTACGAAATTATTTAAAAGCAAAAGAAAGAATTTACATTTTTTGACAACATCTCACAATATGAGTAAGTTAAAAAGTCAAGGCTTGGATTTTAGAATCTGAGCCTTTTTTCAAAAACAAGCATAAATTCGTTCAGAATGATGCCCTATTTAGCTTTTGTTTGTATTTTTTTTAAATAATTTCAGGTAAAAAATATTAATTCAAATCATTTATAAGGAATTCCTGATAATTAGATCAGACGCATTTTCGATCCTTTCTTGTTTGGAATTAAGAATCATTTCTGCTAAGATCTTTCCCATTTGCCAAAAATCCGTGGAAATTGTAGTAATACCACTTTCTACAATACCTTTAAGAGGCGTTTCGTTGTAGGAGATAATTCCGAAATCCTTTTTAATCTTTAGCTTCTGCTTTTTAGATTGTTTAATAACATTTACCAAGTGTTTATCATCAGGAATTATGAATACATCTCCATCCAGTATTTCCTCGTCGGTAAAATTATTGATAATGATATGTTTCTTTTTATGCTGCTCACAAAAACTGGTAAATCCTTCTACCATACCTATAGGTTCTTTTTCTCCTGGAAAAATAAGAATCAGTCTTTGGTGTGCTTTAAGCAAAGCTTTCGCTTTTGATAGACCATTATACATGTCTTTTGCGAAATTCTGATAGACTGATGAATATTCTCTTAAATGTAAATTGGTTTGATCTAATATATAAACATCCTTCTTTGGAAGCATCTTAATAATGGGCGCCGTATTATTCATATTGCCCGGCATAATTATGTACTTTGTGTAGTTTCCATTATTTTCTTCGATTAATTTCTTGAAGACATCTATATTGAAGTAGTGGAAAAAAACATGGATATTAGATCTTTGTTGTAACTCTTCCAAAAATGAATTATATAGTGTTTCCTTGAAAGCATTAAGCTCATCAAATAATAGAAAAATTCGCTCTTCAAAATCCCAATCAGTACTTTTTATGTAGTACCCTTTACCTAAAATGGCATTTACTATTCCTCTCTTTTTCAATGTTTCGTAGGCATATAGAACGGTGTCTCTAGAAATGCCAAATTCCATGCATACTTTATTTATGGAAGGTAGCTTGTCATTTTTTTTTAGCAGTTGTTGAGCAAGAGCCTGTTCAATGGAATTTATAATCTGTTGGTATTTAGGGATAACCGAATCGGGAGTTATTTTAATAAGTTTCATAATATTTCCAATTTTTTAAAACTAGTGGTGAATATACAAAAACTGGTAGGAACAAGTATGGATGCGTTTTCCAAATTTATATATTTGGTAAGATAATGTTTCCTTTTATGTGATTTTTCTGAAAAAGATTCAATTTTATTTTAAATGATCTATTAGGGACGCTAAATTATTAAATACTTTAGAGTATATAAAAGTGCTAAAAAGTGTACAAATCTATGATAAACTTACTATAAAAATTTTTAAGCGTGGGAAAACTTTCGACTCTTGATTTTGTTATATTTCTAATATATTTTTCGGTTGTAACAGCATATGGCTTATGGATATACAAGCGAAAGAAATCAAAAACGACAGGAAGTAAAGATTATTTCCTTGCAGAAGGCTCACTTACGTGGTGGGCAATTGGAGCGAGCCTGATTGCATCTAATATTTCGGCAGAACAATTTATTGGGATGAGTGGAGAAGGCTTCTTCATAGGAGTAGCTGTTGCCGTCTACGAATGGCTGGCTGCAATTGCCCTAATCATTATTGCAGTATGGTTTATTCCGATTTATCTCAAAAATAAGATTTATACGATGCCCCAGTTTTTGGAAACACGATATAATAAGTCTGTTTCCCTTATTATGGCTGTTTTTTGGCTATTTTTGTATGTAATTGTTAATCTTACTTCCATTCTTTATTTAGGAGCTGTAGCTATTGATTCATTGCTTGGTGGAGGCCACCTGCATATCATCATGATTGCACTTTTACTAATGGCTTTGTTTATTGGATTGGGGGGAATGAAAGTCATTGGCTACACGGATGTTATTCAAGTAGCAGTTCTTGTTATTGGTGGTTTTGCTACAGTTTATATGGCATTACAGGTGGTGGATCAAAGAATTAATGGTGCTGCTATTGGAAATGCCTTAACGGGTTTAGATACCCTTTTGAAAGAAGCTCCGGGACATTTCAAACTCATTCTAAATAAACCACAAATAACAACAACTTCTTTATCAATGCCGGAAAATTTAGCGGTGCAGAAATATGTGGTTTTGCCAGGCTTAGCGATGTATTTTGCTGGACAATGGATTGTACAACTTAATTATTGGGGATGTAACCAATACATTACCCAAAGAGCATTAGGAGCAGATTTGAAAACAGCAAGAACAGGAATCTTATTTGCAGGGTTTTTAAAAATTTTTATGCCTGTAATTGTTGTACTTCCTGGGATTGCAGCTTATGTACTCTATACAAAAGGTCATTTGTCAATTTTTAATGGGGTAAAAGATAGTGCTTATTCTGCAATATTGGGGTTGCTTCCATCTGGGCTTAAAGGTCTTGCGGTTGCTGCTTTAACAGCTGCAATAGTCGCATCACTTGCTGGAAAAGTAAATAGTATATCTACAATTTTCACTTTAGATATTTATAAAAAATATTTAAACACCAACACCTCTGAAATGCAAATGGTAAGAACAGGACGTTGGGCAATTATAGTGGCTATGCTTATTGCTTTGGTATTTACATGGACAGATATTTTGGGAATCGGTGGAGAAGGCGGTTTCACATTTATACAAAAATATACTGGCTTTATTAGTCCGGGTGTATTTGCTATGTTTATTTTAGGAATGTTTTGGAAAAGAACTACCGGAACCGCTGCTATAGTTGGAGTTATTCTTGGTTTTTTATTATCTATTTTCTTTAACAGCTTTGCAGTTGGCCTGTTTGGAAAAGAAACATGGATTTATACAGCATTCACTTATGAAAAATTGGAAAACGGTGTGGTGAAAACCATTACAGAGATTCCTTTCCTTATCAATATGGGCTGGTCATTTTTCATTACTGCAGTTGTAATGATTCTCTTAAGTTTTTTTGAACCAAAAGTAAATCCAAAGGCTTTTGTCACAGACAAAAATATGTTCAGTGTGGACAATAGAACATTATTTCTGATTGTCATTATTTTATTACTTCTAACTGCTATATATGTTCGTTTTTGGTAATAGAAATTTTGAGTTTTGTATTTGAGGAAAATGAGAAATGTTGGTTTTTTGCTATAATTTATCACATAGACACTTTTATAGAAAATAGTTTTTCATCCTTTAGCCTTGCTCAATGGAATTTATAATCTGTTGGTATTTGGGTAGAACTGAATCCCAAATTATTTCGAAATATTTCCAAATTTTAAACTGGTAGTAAAGCTACAAAAACCGGTAGGAACTAGTATGGTAGTGTCTGGTAAATTTATAAATTTATTTTATTAACTAAACTAGATTTATAATACATTACGATGAAGCTTATTAAAAATATAATTTTAGCCTTGTGCTTAGTAGGGGCAAGTTTGATCAGCGCACAGCAGAAACCTATTAAATATGAATCTTTCAAAATCGAGAATGGAGAATTTAAATTTAACGGACAGGCAGTTAAATTGCATTCAGGTGAGATTCATTATGCCAGAATTCCTCATGATTATTGGAGACACCGCTTAAAAATGGTTAAAGCGATGGGACTAAATACAATAGCTACATACGTATTTTGGAATTATCATGAAATAGCTCCTGGAAAATGGGATTTTCAAACCGGGAATCGAAACTTACCTGAATTCTTAAAAATAGCAAAAGAAGAAGGCTTAATGGTAATTCTTCGCCCGGGACCTTATGTGTGTGCAGAATGGGAATTCGGAGGTTATCCTTGGTTTTTGCAAAATGACAAGGATATGAAAATTAGAGAATACAATACACCTTTTTTACATTCAACAAAAGCATATTTCACAGAACTTTATAAGGTGGTAAAACCTTATCTGATTGTTAATGGTGGTCCTATTGTAATGGTGCAGGGAGAAAATGAATTTGGATCTTTCGTTAGTCAACGGGAAGATATTAAAATGGAAGATCATAAAAAATATAGTTCATCTGTATTTGATCAATTAAAAGAAGTTGGCTTCAAAGGAATGGAGTTTTTTACTTCAGATGGAGACTGGCTATTTGAAGGAGGTGCTTTACCTGGCGCTTTGCCAACTGCAAATGGAGACGAAGATCCAGAAAATATTAAGAAAGAGGTAAAGAAATTTCATAACGGAGAAGGTCCTTTTATGGTAGCGGAATACTATCCCGGGTGGTTAGATCATTGGGCAGAACCTTTCCCTCGTAAAGCCGCGGAAAGAGTAAAAAGCCATATTGAAAAATTCATGAATAACGATATTTCTTTTAATATTTACATGGTTCATGGAGGAACTAACTTTGGGTTTACCTCTGGAGCTAATTACGATAAAGATCATGACATACAACCGAGTATGACCAGTTATGATTATGATGCTCCCATTACTGAGGCAGGTTGGGAGACTGAAAAGTATTTGAAATTAAGAGAATTATTAAAAAATTCTTCTACGCCTCCTATTCCTGCAAAAATTCCAGTCATTCAGATTCAGGGTATTAAATTGTCTCAGGCAATAGATTTAGAAAATTTAAAAAATAATGTAAAGCCAGTAATTAATGATGATCCTTTGACTTTTGAGCAATTAAATCAGGGGTATGGCTATGTCTGGTACAGCAAAAACTTTAATCAACCAATTAAAGGAACTTTAAAACTTGATGGATTAAGAGATTATGCGATTGTTTATGTGAATGGAGAAAAAGTTGGAGAGCTTAATCGTTATTATAAAAAATATGAATGTGAAGTTAATATACCCTTCAATGGAAAATTAGACATTTTGGTAGAAAACATGGGAAGAATTAACTACGGAGCTGCTATTAATAAAAATACAAAAGGAATTATTTCTCCTGCATTTATTAATGACCGAAAAATCACCGGAGATTGGGAGATGTATGGACTTCCTTTTGAAAAGGCTCCGGTAATTGATGCAAAACAAAAATCAGATCTAAAAGAGAATAGACCAGCTATCTACAAAGGAAATTTTAATGTATCAAAAGTGGGAGATACTTTCTTGGATATGCGGCCTTTTGGAAAAGGAATTGTATTTGTTAATGGAATTAATTTAGGAAGGTATTGGTCAGTAGGACCACAACAGACATTATATTTACCAGGATGTTATCTAAGAAATGGTGATAATGAGATTATTATTTTTGAGCAGAAAAATAATAAAATTAATAAAGAATTAAATACATTAACCGAACCTATTTTGGACAAGTTAAACCCTGAAAAAGGGCTAAACTGATATAAAGAAACTCAATATGAGTAGTTCATTTAACAGCAAAGATCATCCACATAGAAGATATAATCCTTTATTGGATGAATGGGTTTTAGTATCACCACAAAGAGCAAAGCGGCCATGGCAAGGACAACAGGAAGAACCATTGCCAAACGTTCAAAATCAATATGACCCCGAATGTTATTTATGCCCGGGAAATTCAAGAGTTAACGGAGTCCAAAATCCCCAGTATGAGGGTGTGTATGTATTTGATAATGATTTTGGAGCTTTATTGAGCGAAGGAGTAACCTTTGATAAAACCGAGGATGAATTATTTAAAACTGAACCTGAAAGAGGAATTAATCGTGTAATTTGCTTTTCACATGACCATTCATTGACTCTTCCTGAAATGTCTGTAGAAGCAATTACAAACGTTGTGTCTGTCTGGAAAGAAGAATATCAGAATCTGGGAAGGCTAGATTACATTAATCATGTTCAGATTTTTGAAAATAAAGGGGCAATTATGGGCTGTAGTAATCCTCATCCTCATGGGCAGATTTGGGCACAGTTATCTATTCCTTCCCAGGTAGCTAGAACACAACAAAATTTGAAAAACTATTATGATAAACATGGAACAACCCTTCTGTCTGATTATCTTCAAAGGGAAATAGGAATTAATGAGCGAATTATATTAGAAAATGAAGCTTTTGTGGCCTTGGTTCCATTTTGGGCAACGTGGCCATTTGAAACAATGATTATTAGTAAAATGCCTTTAAATAGCCTACTGGCTTTTTCACATGAAGATCAAGTTTTATTTGCTCAAATATTGAAAGATTTAACTGTGAAATACGATAATATTTTCTCTACTTCCTTCCCTTATTCTGCCGGAATACATCAGGCACCTACAGATCTAGAATCACATGAGGAATGGCATTTTCATATGCATTTTTATCCCCCTTTACTTCGCTCAGCTAGTGTGAAGAAATTTATGGTAGGATATGAAATGCTGGCAGAAGCACAAAGAGATATTACTCCGGAACAAAGCGCAGACATTCTTAAAAAAAGTTCAACAATTCATTATAAAATTAAATAAAATAGCTCTTAATAAAAATAGACTGTTTTATAAATTGGATACAAATAAAATGTCAAATATTAAATATATTTATTCTATAATTAAAGATGGTAATATCCCCCTTTTTAGAGAATTATATGGGCGGAATTCAGAATTATTACATCAGCAAGCAGTCCGGTATACCAAAACATTGTCCCGTTTCAAAGAAGTTTTTGGGGATAAAGAGATTTCTGTTTTCAGCGCACCGGGAAGAACCGAAATTGGAGGTAATCATACAGACCATAATCATGGTCGCGTATTAGCGGGTGCGGTAAACTTAGATAATATTGCCATTGCAGCTAAAAATAATTCAAATATAATCCGGATTGAATCTTCAGGCTATCAATCATTTGAAGTAGATTTAAATCATCTTGCTCCCAACGAAAATGAATTTTTAACTCCAGATGCTCTTGTTCGCGGAATTAATGCTCGATTAAAGGAATTGGGATATGGAATAGGAGGATTCGATGCCGTAATTGATGGATGTGTTCCTAAAGGTTCCGGATTAAGTTCGTCTGCATCATTTGAAGTATTAATCGGGGTAATTGTTAGTCATTTATTTAACGAAGGTAAATTAGATCCCATCTTAAATGCTCGTGTAGGACAATATGCAGAAAATGTTTTCTTTGGAAAACCTTGTGGATTAATGGATCAGGTAGCTTGTTCGGTAGGAGGATTGGTATCCATTGATTTTGCTGATATAGCAAATCCTATTGTTAAAAAAGTAGATTTTGATTTTGAATCTACCGGCTTTTCTTTAGTAATTACAGATTCCCGAGGGGATCATACCAATTTGAATAATGAATATGCTGTTTTACCTAAAGAGATGAAAGACGTTGCAACCCATTTAGGATGCGGTGTGCTGAGAGAAACTACTTTGGAAAAAGTAATGGATATTGCACCTTCGATCCGTCAGAAAGTGGGAGATCGGGCTATTTTAAGAGCAATTCATTTTGAATGCGAAAATGACCGGGTAGTAGATGAAGTAATGGCATTAGAGAAGAATGATTTTAAAAAATTTTTACAATTGGTAATAGATTCTGGGCATAGTTCATATATGTACAATCAAAATGTTTATGTATCAAGTAACATAAAAGAACAAGCAGTTTCATTGGGATTGGCATATAGCGAAGTAGTATTAAAAGGTACTGGAGCTTGGCGTGTGCATGGAGGAGGATTCGCAGGAACCATACAAGCTTTTGTTCCTGAATATTTGCTTGAAAGATACATTACAACTTTAAATCATTTATTTGGTGCTGGTTCTTGCCATCCTTTATTTATTAGGCAAAAAGGAGCCGTCAAATTAGATTTTTGAAATAATGGGTATCATCAGTGAAGTGGCTTTTAATACAGTTCACAATAATCAGAAAGTACAATTATTCACTTTGAAAAATAAGAATGGGATGATTGTACAGATAACTAATTATGGTGCAATCATAGTTAGTATTAATGTTAAAGATAAAGAGGGGAAATTGACAGATGTGGTACAAGGATATGATACGGCACAAGAATATATTGATAATAATAAACTTTATCAAGGAGCTATTTGTGGTCGATATGCTAATCGTATCAAAAAAGGAAAATTTACATTAAACAGAAAAAAATACTCATTAACAGTTAACGATGGGAGTAATCATTTGCACGGTGGTTTGATTGGTTTTGATAAGAAAATATGGGATGTTAAAAAGACTTCTGTCTCAAAAGTGACCTTTCAATATACTTCTCCTGACGGGGAAGAGGGTTATCCGGGTACAGTAACTGTAACAGTAACCTATTCTATTAATGAAAATAATGAATTACGATTAGATTATACAGGAACAACAGATCAGGAAACTATACTCAGCCTTGTGAATCACTCTTATTTTAATTTGGCAGGAGAAGGTAGTGGAACAATAAATAACCACCAATTGCAGATCGAGGCTGATTTTTACACTCCTCTTACAAAAAATCATGAACCAACGGGTGAGATCTTAACTGTAAAAAATACCCCGTTTGATTTTACCTCCCTGACATGTATTGGAGACAGAATTAATAGTGATCACGATCAACTTGCTATTGCTAGTGGATATGATCATAATTTTGTTTTAAAACACGGTATATATAGTTTAGATTTAGTAGCTACCGCTATAGAGCCAGGGTCGGGTAGAAAAATGGAGGTATTTACCACTATGACGGGCTTACAATTATATACTGCCAATTGGATAAAAAACGAAAAAGGAAAAGAGGATCACATATATCAGGAAAGAGAGTCGTTTTGTTTGGAAACGCAAAACTTTCCCGACGCAATTAATCAATCTCATTTTCCATCACCAGTACTAACTCCTAGAAGTGTATATAAACATTCAACTATTTACAAATTCTCAATTATTGACACCAAATAATTAGATTTATATTCAAAATGGGTTGATGGATTTTTTGGGAAGCTTACTGGTTTCAAGAGCAACACTTCAAAACCTTCTATTCAAACTTTACAAGCTTAATCTTAATGCATATTTTGCTCAAGATATGAAATCAGTAAAATTTCCCCTTTGTTTCTGGAAGGATTTATTATAGGGGAAAACGATATACTTCAGAATACTAAAAACTGAGCATTAGATAAAAACAAAAACCACCTTATAAAAGGTGGTTTGTGGTTTCTCCAGGAATCGAACCAGGGACACATGGATTTTCAATCCATTGCTCTACCAACTGAGCTAAGAAACCATTATATTTTTGTTTGTCTTACTTCGTTGTTTTAAAGTGATGCAAAAGTAGTAAGTTTTAGTATATGACGCAAGTATTAAGACGTTTTTTTTCTGTCAATAACAAAAACCTACTGATTCTCAGCCGGATTATTTTCCTGCTCTTTTCTGATTTGTTCACTCATTTCTTCCAATACCGGCTTAATCGTGCTTTCCGGAAGATCACTGATTCGAATATACATAAGTCCATCAATAGCATCATTGAAGTTTGGATCCACATTGAATGCGATTACTTTTGCGTTTTGCTTTATGTATTTTTTGATCAGAACAGGCAATCTTAATTCCGGTTCAAGATCATCAATGATTTTGTCAAGCTTATTAAGATCGGATTCCATCTCCTCGAAAAAGATATTTTTGTCACGGTCTCTAAGCTTTACCTTGTATTCGTTTCTCGGAGTAATGTATTGGGCAACGGCTCCGTCATAATAATTTGAGCGCATGAACTCAATCATTAAAGACTTTGAAAATTCGGAGAATTTATTGGAAATACTCACGCCACCCATCAGGAACTTATGATCAGAATTTCTCAGGCATACATGAACAATTCCCCGCCACAATAAAAAAAGTGGAAGAGGTTTCTGTTGATATTCCTGGCAGATATAGGCTCTCCCCATTTCAATAACCTTTTTGAAGAACGGATGGATATCCTGTTCAAATTCAAAAAGTGAACTGGTATAGAATCCTTTGATGCCATATTTTTTCATGACATCTTTACCCAAAGCCATCCTGTAAGCTCCGACAAGTGTCTCTGCCGTATTGTCCCAAAGAAAAAGATGGTGATAATGTTTATCGTATTCATCAAGATCAAAAGGGAGATTGCTGCCTTCTCCTACAGCACGGAATGTAAGTTCCCTTTGTCTGCCTATTTCCCTCATTACGGAAGGAATTTCTTCATAGGTTGTAAAATAGATTTCGTAATTGCCATTACTGAAAAGCATTTTATCCGTACCTCTCAGCTTATTGATGTCAGAAAGAATATTTTCTTTGGGAGTTTCATCAATAATATTCTGTACAATATTTTCTTCTTTAAGTAAAGGGAATTTTAATGATAGGTTTTGCAGGTTGATAACCTGCGCTAATGATTTTCTCTTTTCGTAGTAAGATTTCATCATATAAACCTTACGCTTTAAAAACTCACCCAACTCTTCGATGGTCTCCATTTCATCCATAGCCTTTACCGCAATCGGTTTACCGATCCTGATACGGATAGGTTTTTCCCTGTCATTCATCATTTCTGATGGTAACATCAGGGTTTGTAAATTAGCATGGATCTTTGCAACCTGATAAAATAAAGTACTGTTTTTTGCATGAAAATACATGGGCACAACCGGTACTTTTGCCATTTTGATCAGTTTTAGAGCGGGCTTTTCCCATTCCTTATCCAAAATCTCACTATAAGGATTGTTTTTATTGGAAACCTCACCAGCTGGAAAAATACCTACACATCCTCCGTTTTCAAGATGTTTTAAAGTTTCACGCATTCCGGAAGAGCTGCTGTAAGCACCTTTTCTGTTTTCAAATGGATTTACAGAAATTACATACGGTTCCATTGGTTTTATTTTCTCCAGTAGAAAATTACCCATTACTTTGAAATCCGGACGCACTTCTGTTAATATTTTACACATCAATATCCCATCAATTGCTCCAAGAGGATGATTGGATACCAAAATAAATGGACCTGTTTTGGGAATTTTAGCCAAATCTTCTTCAAAAGCAATATAGCTTAAGTTTCTTTCCCTCACAAATGAATCGAAAAAGTCTTTACCTTCCTTGTCTTTTAGTTTATCATATAGTTTATTGACTTCATTTATTTTAGCAACGCTCATGATAGCAGATGCCACAGGATTCTTTAGGAACCCTATTTTACTTAAGCCGGAAGCCTGGATTAAATCGTTTTTCGAAATTAAGCTCATATGTGTTTAGTCGCAATTATATTTATTGTGTTACCATCTGAAGCGTATTCTTTGAAATCTGTTCCAATAATACACTTTTTTCCTGGTAAAATTTATCAATGTTATCCATCTTCGCATTTCTTACAGTGAATAAGGACACATTTTTAACTACATCAGTTCTGAAATCTTTCTGTAGTTCTTCATTCAGCTCATCAATTGCATTGAATTTATCTTCCAAACATAAAGCTAGTGAAATTGCAGAATTCTGCATCAAGGAAACTTTAATTTTATGTCTTGACAAAAGACTGAAGATTTGACTCATGTGATCTTCTGCAATAAATGAAAAATCCCTTGTAGATATTTTTAAAAGATTCTGATTTTCTTTTAAAATATATGTTTCTTCGTGCTGGTTTTTTTCTGAAGCTCCTACTTTTGTTCCTTCTTTTGTAGGATCTACAAAAGATTTTACGTAGAAAGGAATGCTTTTTTGCTGTAGTGGTTGAAGGGTTTTCGGGTGAATTACACTCGCTCCGTAATAAGCCATTTCGATTGCTTCTTCATATGAAATATTGGAAAGAAGGGTAACATCCTTAAATTTTCTCGGGTCCCCTGTCATTACGCCTGGTACATCTTTCCATATGGTCATTGCCTCTGCATTCATACAATAAGCAAAAATAGCAGCAGAATAATCTGAACCCTCTCTTCCTAATGTTACCGTGAAGTTATTTTCATCGGATCCAATAAATCCTTGCGTTACATAACAAATTTCAGAATTCAGGGTAGAAATAAATTCCTCTGTTTTTTTCCAATCTACATTACCATCCCTGTAAGAATTATCTGTTTTAATATAATCTCTGGCATCCAGCCACTGATTGATAAACTGTATTTCATTCAGATATTCACTTACTATCTTTGTAGAAATCATTTCTCCACAGCTTACCACCTGATCGTAAACGAAATTGTAATTAGGCGACTTATTTCTTCTTAAAAAAGAATCAAGGTCGTCAAAAAATAAATTGATTTCTGCAAATACAGGATGATTTTCCTGAAAAAGCCCTTCAGCAATTTCAATATGTTTCTGTTTAATAATCTTAATTTCAGTTTGATAGTTTTCCTTCTTGAAATAAAGCTCCACAACCTTTTCCAATTCATTCGTCGTTTTGCCCATTGCTGAAATTACCAGCAAACATTTGGCAAATCCCTGGCTTTTTAAAACCATTGACACATTCTTTACGCTTTCAGCATCTTTTACAGATGCTCCACCAAACTTGAAAATTTTCATTAAAATATTAAAAATAAAATTGTTAGATAAAAAATAGTTGAGTTTTTTACGGAGGTCAAAATTATAAATTTACAATGAGATATGAAATACCCGAAGGGTAGGATGAGATAAAGATTTTTATGATAAATGATAAGATGAATGGATTTTATGCAATATTATTCCAGATTTATTAATATTATCTCGACGTAATGATGCTATATTGTTAATAATAGTGTGAATTGATGAAATTTAGCTGGGAGCGAAAACGGGAATCAATTATACAAAGGTTAAAGACAATATGTTATGTTTGTTATGTTGTATGTATTTGATATACAGATTGTAATGGCTTTTGAAAGAATTTTTTTTAGATTGTGATAAATTTTACGAAATTTGGGCAAATCGTAAAAAGTAAAATATGTCAGATCAATCGTTGCAGACTTTAGGAGAATTTATTATAGATAAACAAGAAGATTTTCAGTATTCTACAGGGGAACTTTCCCGACTTCTAAGTGCTATAAGATTGGCTTCAAAAGTTGTAAACAGAGAAGTAAATAAAGCAGGAATTGCAGATATCATTGGAAAAGCAGGTAATGAGAATGTTCAGGGGGAAGAGCAGCAGAAGCTGGATGTCCTTGCTAATGAGATATTCATTACGGCATTATCGCAAAGAGAGGTAGTTTGTGGAATTGCTTCCGAAGAAAATGATGACTTTATTGATATTAAATGTGTAGGAAATGGGCATCTTAGCAAGTATGTAGTTTTGATTGATCCTCTTGATGGTTCTTCAAATATTGATGTGAATGTTTCTGTGGGAACTATTTTTTCTATTTACAGAAGAGTTTCTGAGCCGGGCACACCTGTTCAGTTAGAAGATTTCCTTCAGAAAGGAGTGAACCAGATTGCAGCAGGTTATGTAATTTATGGATCTTCTACAATGATTGTATATACCACAGGAAACGGAGTGAACGGATTTACTTTGGATCCTTCTCTGGGTACTTATTATCTTTCTCATCCCAATATGAAATTTCCGGCAACGGGGAAAATTTATTCTATCAACGAAGGAAACTATATTAAATTCCCTCAGGGAGTTAAAAACTATCTGAAATATTGTCAGATGGAAGAAGGTGACCGCCCTTACACATCAAGATATATTGGTTCTCTTGTTGCTGATTTCCATAGAAATATGCTAAAAGGAGGGATTTATATTTATCCTTCTTATTCACAAGCTCCTAATGGTAAACTAAGGCTGCTTTATGAATGTAATCCTATGGCATTCCTTGCTGAGCAGGCTGGGGGAAAAGCAACGGATGGATTCAGAAGAATTCTGGAAGTTGAGCCTACAGAGCTTCATCAGAGAATTCCATTTTTCTGTGGAAGTGTTGCTATGGTAGAAAAAGCAGAGGAATTTATGCGAATAGATAATGTGAAATAAATGATCGCAAAATACTTCAGATATTTATTAAAATTCAAACGCCCGAGTGGAACATCTCGTGGCGTTTTGCATGAAAAAGAAACTTTTATTCTTGAAATTTCGGAAAATGATAGAAAGGGAGTGGGAGAGTGTGCCGTTTTCAGAGGGCTAAGCTTTGACGACAGACCAGATTATGAAGAAAAACTCAAATGGCTTTGTGAGAATATCGGGCAGACTACTGAATTCTTAAGAGAAGAGTTAATAGAATTTCCATCCATCTGGATTGGATACGAGCAGGCTATCCTTAATTTAAAGAATGGAGGACATCTTTATTTTCCCAGTCAATTTACACAGGGGCAGATTCCCATTACGATCAATGGGCTAATCTGGATGGGAGGTGTCGGGTTTATGGAAGAACAGATCCGGGAAAAACTTGAAAAAGGTTTCCATTGCATTAAATTGAAAATAGGGGTTGATTGGGAATCCGAACATGAAGTGCTGAAAAAATTGAGAAAGAAATTTCCGGAAAGCAGTTTGGAATTGCGGGTTGATGCGAACGGAGGATTCAATACACGAGAAGCAAAGACTGTTTTAAAACAGCTATCGGATTTACATATTCATTCTATAGAACAACCTATTAAGGCTGGAAATTGGAATGATATGGCCATGTTGTGCAGCGATACACCAACACCAATTGCTCTGGACGAGGAATTGATCGGAATTGTTGATACCGGCGAAAAGAATAAACTACTGGAAGCAATTAAACCGCAATATATTATTCTTAAACCGTCTTTGATTGGAGGTTTTTCGGGATCTGACGAATGGATTTCTCTTGCAGAACAAAATAATATAGGATGGTGGATAACTTCGGCGCTGGAAAGTAATATAGGATTAAATGCAATAGCCCAGTATACCTATACTAAAAATAGTAAAATGCCTCAAGGTTTAGGAACCGGAGGCTTATTTACTAATAATTTTGACAATCATTTGGAACTAATTGGGGAACGCTTGCTTTTTAAAGCATGATTTCAACATGAAATTGTGTTATTTTCTGTTGGTGTACATTGATTAAACTTCATCATTTATGAAAATCGTTTTTTTGATGTTTTCTATTAAAATAGAAACCTTTTCTTTAAACTTTTTCATGACCGGAAATTTTAATTAATTCTCTATCTTTAGATATAAGCAATCTTCGTGCCAAATTGAATTTTTCGCAATTATTGTTCTGTTATTTTATTGTTAATTTTGTATAAGTCACTATTTTGATACAATTGTGAAAATATTTTCATAATTGCTTATTCTATTGGTAATGAGGTTTCTATCAACTCCGTTCAGGGTCTGAAAAATGTCATTTTGTACCTGTGAACTAGAGAGATATCCCCAGTGGTTTCCTAGCTCAAATTTTAAACCATCTTTGAGGTTGTTCTCAATAAAGGTACAGTCTACAATAGACACAATATCTTTAAATTTTTCAATATCACTGGGGCCGTTTTTTCCCAGTCTCGGAGTGAGAATATTTTTGGTAAACTGGGAAATTCCTAGAACGGCATCTTTTCGGTTTAAATAAATTGAAACGCGATTGGCAAGTAAAGGAAGTTTGTTAAAGGAGTCTTCAGAGTCTTCAAATACTTTATAAGTTACATCAGCATTCAATAAAAGAACCTGATCAATTACTCTCAGAATATTTTCGCTTTTAAGACTGTACAGCATACTTTGAAGCACCCTGTTTCCCAAGGAATGAGCCATCAGATGAATTCTCTGGTTACACGGAGCTAAATCCCGGTTGGAAAAAATATCCTTTAGGAACTGAGTGTAAAAATAGAACAGCCTCATTAATGAGGTTCCGGAATTAATGCTGGATGCTTTATCGTCAAAGTAGGTAAGCGGAACAATACTGCTTGAAGCCGGCCAGCTCACAAACAGGATATGCTCAACTGGAGATTCCGGACTATCGATAAACAGTTTTTTCAGATCAATAATAGCTTCCAGTTCATCGTCGAAATCGTAGGCATAACCATGGATAAATATTAAAACGTCACTTCTGGATTTGGTAGAAGACATGTTTTTATACAATTCATAAAACATCCTTTGGGTTCCCCCCAGGTTATCGGCTGTAACTTTTGATTTTTTGATATTTTTTTCGCTTAATAAAACATCAAGGACTTCCTGGTATCCTTGTTTTTCAGGTTCTGAAAAAAGCTGATAATTTAATATATTCCTGTTGGTGTAATTTTTTTTTCTCTTTTCCTGGGCAGTTGGTTCCGTATAATTGGTAAAATCACATTTTGCGATTCTGAAATTAGGAATAGAATATTCATCATTGGAAAATGAATCAACGGTTTCGTTTTTATGACGGACGATCTTCCTGTTACTTAAGATATAAACAGCCATAATGATTTTGTGATAGGTTTTGGTGGTATAAATTTCGGAAAAAATATTGGATTTTTAGTCAATATGCTTTTAAATCAGCCCTTTCATAAACCCTAAATTTTCGCTAAATTTGCGAATGGGTTATATTTAAATATAACTTTTAACTTTTAATTAAATAATGGAAGAAGAAAAAAAATCGCTCAATTTTATTGAACAAATTATAGAAGATGATTTGGCAAATGGTTTGAACAGAGATCAAATCCGTTTCCGTTTTCCCCCAGAACCAAATGGTTATTTACATGTAGGGCACACCAAAGCCATCTGCATCAACTTTGGACTGGGAGAAAAATACAACGCTCCTGTAAACCTTCGTTTCGACGATACAAATCCTGAAAAAGAAGAACAGGAATTTGTAGATTCTATTAAAAAAGATGTAGAATGGCTAGGTTTCAAATGGGATAAAGAATTGTACGCATCTGACTACTTCCAGCAGCTCTATGACTGGGCCGTAAGATTAATCAAAGAAGGAAAAGCATATGTGGACGAGCAACCGTCTGAAGTGATTACAGAACAAAGAAAAAATCCAACTGAACCCGGAGTGGAAAGCCCTTTCAGAAACCGTCCTGTTGAAGAATCTTTGGATTTATTCGAGAGAATGAAAAACGGAGAGTTTGAAGAAGGTACGATGTCCCTTCGTGCAAAAATTGATATGGTTTCTCCTAATATGAATATGCGTGATCCTGTAATGTACAGAATTCTGAAAAGACCTCACCACAGAACAGGAACCGACTGGAAAATCTATCCGATGTATGACTGGGCTCATGGAGAGTCAGATTATTTGGAACAAGTGTCACATTCTTTATGTTCTTTGGAGTTTGAAAATCACAGACCATTGTATAACTGGTATCTGGATCAGGTATATGAAGAGCCTAAAGTAGCTCCGAAGCAGAGAGAATTTGCAAGGATGAATGTATCCTATATGATTACATCCAAAAGAAAGCTACAGAGATTAGTTGCTGAAAAAGTAGTAACAGGATGGGATGACCCAAGAATGCCTACAATTTCAGGAATGCGAAGAAAAGGATTTACCCCTACATCCATTAGGAATTTTATTGAAAAAGTAGGAGTAGCCAAAAGAGAAAACCTTATTGAGATTCAGCTATTGGATTTCTGCGTTCGTGAGGACCTGAATAAAGTAGCTAAACGTGTTATGGCCGTAGTTGATCCTGTAAAATTAGTGATTGAAAACTATCCGGAAGGTAAAGAAGAGTGGTTGGAGACTGAAAACAATCCGGAGCAGGAAAATGCCGGAACGAGAGAAATTCCTTTCTCACGAGAACTATATATTGAACGTGAAGACTTTAAAGAAGAAGCAAATAATAAATTCTTCAGGTTAAAATTAGGAGGTGAAGTTCGTTTGAAATCTGCATATATCATCAAAGCTGAAAGAGTAGAGAAAGATGAAAACGGAGAGATTACGACCATCTATGCAACGTATGATGAAAAGAGCAAGTCAGGAAGCGGAACAGAAGAAAGCTTGAGAAAAGTAAAAGGAACCTTACATTGGGTATCAGCAAACCATGCAATTCCGGTGGAGGTAAGAATTTATGATCAGCTATTTACCGTTGAGCAACCTGATGCAGAAAAAGATGTGGACTTCCTTAACTTTGTGAACCCTGAATCTGTTTCTGTTATTCAAGGTTTTGCGGAGCCGGGCCTTAAAGATGTTGCAGTAGGAGAGCCGCTTCAATTCCAGAGAATTGGATATTTTACGAAAGATCAGGATTCGACTGAAGGGAACCTGGTATTTAACCGTACCGTGACACTGAAAGATTCTTATAAACCAGAATAAGTTTCTTATCATATAAAAAAAACAGGATCTACAAAATAGATCCTGTTTTTTATTATTGTTTTACCCGTATAAGAACGAGAGAAACTACTTCAGGAAATTTTTTTTCCCGTACGCAGGATTGGGATAGTTATAAAAGCCTTTACCGCTTATGGCACCTAATTTTCCTTTATCAATATATTCCTTTTTTAATTTTTTTGATATTTTAAGCATTACAGGTGATCTGGAAGAATCTGCTGCAATTTTATTAATATTATAAACAGTAGTAATGCCTACAACATCCAATATCCCAAAAGGACCCATTGGTGCTCCGGTGGCCACCATCCATGTTTTATCAATAGTTTTGATATCTGATACTTTATTTACCCATAATTCCAATGCAGAGCTTAGTAACGGCATCAACAATGAGTTGACAATATAGCCGGGTTGTTCTTTATAAATAGGTAATGCGACCATTCCAATGGCTTTTGCAAATTCCATGATATCATCAAACACTTTAGAAGAGGTCCCCGGATGTCCCATAACTTCTGCTGTGTTATGTTTCCAGATTTCATTGGCAAAATGTAGTGCAATAAACTTTTCCGGTCTTCCTGTTTTTTTAGCAAACTGACTGGGTAGTAATGATGACGAATTCGTTGCGAAGATGGTTTTTTCAGGAGCTAATTTTGCTACACTCCTGTAAAAATCGATTTTAATTTTCGGGTTTTCGGGTACGGCTTCTATCAAAAGGTCTGCATTTTGTACAGATGCTGCCAGGTCAGATGTATAAGTAAGATTTGTGAATGCTGCGTCCAGCTGGTTTTTTGTTGCTTTTAAGTCTTTTGTAAAAGCTTCACTGAGTATATTGAATTTTTCCTTTGCCTTTTCTAAAATTTCGTCACTGATATCATAAACGGTTACATTAAAACCATGGAAAGCTGCCTGGAAAGCGATTTGGTATCCCAATACACCACTGCCCGCAACAGTTACATTTTTAAAATTCATACAATTTTGTTTTGGTGGTCATTAATAATGGAATTAATTTGGATAGTGAAAAATTGTTGATTTACATTTGTATTTGTTCAACAAGGTTTATCTGCAATTTACAAAATTTGTAAAGGAACCCGTTGGATTATCAATTGAATTATTTTTATATTGAATGGTTCCTGCAATCGGGGATTCAATTATTTTTCAGAGAAAATAAATTTAAGGACCATGCTCTGACTTAATTTGCCTAATTTTGTGTCTTCGAAAACCGTTCCCAAGAATTTATTCCCGTGAAATTAATTAAGATCTATACAAGTTCTTTTAAAGGACTGTCTCAGGAAAGCTGGATGCTGGCGTTGGTAATGCTCATCAATCGTGCCGGATCAATGGTACTCCCATTTTTAGGAGTGTATATGACTGCGCATTTACATTTCAGCATAGAGAACTCAGGTGTTGTTTTGAGTTTTTTTGGAATTGGGTCGGTATTGGGTTCATGGCTGGGAGGAATGATCACGGATAAGATCGGAGAGTATAGAGTTCAAAGTCTAAGTTTGCTCCTTAGCGTACCTTTGTTTTGTATGATTCCTCTTTTTACGACCGAGGTTGGATTAGCGGGGATTATCCTTGCACAAAGTATTGTAAGTGAAACGTTTCGTCCTGCCAATTCGGTAGCAATCACCAAATATGCAAGACCTGAAAATATTACCCGGGCATTTTCCTTAAACAGAATGGCCGTGAATCTGGGGTTTTCTATAGGACCGGCTTTAGGAGGTATTTTATCGGCCATTTCTTATGAATTTCTTTTTTACAGTAATGCCTTGGCTGCATTAATAGCTGGTATCACTTATATTGTGTTCTTTAAAAAGAGAAATACATTAGCCCTGAGGAAAGCCCAAAACATGAAAAAAAGCACCGTTCATGTTAAAGAAGGATCTCCTTACCGGGACGGAAAGTTTCTGCTGTATTGTTTCTTCTGTATGTTGTTTGCGATATGTTTTTTCCAGCTTTTCAGCACACTTACGATATTTTATAAGGATACAGCTCACCTTAGCCAGGAACATATAGGATATCTTTTAGGATATAGCGGTTTCTTGATTGTATTGCTTGAAATGGCTTTTGTTCAGATTGCTGAGAAATATTTTACCTTGGGAATCACCATGCTGGTAGGAACTTTGCTCTGTGGATTTTCATACGCGATGCTTGCTTTTGATTACACAATGCTAACGTTGCTTATTTCCATGACAATGCTATGCGTCGGTGAAATTTGGACCTTACCTTTTATGTCTACGATTACAGCTTTAAGGTCAGGTTCTAATAATAAAGGTGCTTATATGGGATTGAACGGGATATCATTTTCTATAGCTTTTATTGTTACTCCCTATGTAGGAACTTTGATTGCAGAGAAATTGGGATTTAAGGTTTTATGGTTGGGAACAGGAACCCTCGCTGCTCTTATTGCAGTTGCTTTTTATTTTATTGTTCCATGGATGTTATCTGAAAAAAAATCGAAAGAAGAGGCTGATTAAGAAATCATTTATTAGATTTGTAGAATGGTGAGGATCAGTTTTTTATTCTTTATCATTTGCAGTTCATTTTTCTCTTCCCAAATAAGAGATTCTGCTGAATTGATTTCGGAAATCAAAATTGATGCCTATAAAAAACCATCTTCATACTTACGTTCGACAAAATCTGTTGCTGTCATTACTCAAGATCTTTTGAGCCAGAATACACCGGAACGGCTTCTGGAATCGGTTAATCAAATTGCCGGAGCAAGAATGGAAGAGCGTTCCCCGGGAAGTTACAGGATTTCTGTTCGTGGCAGTACGCTGAGGTCTCCATTTGGGGTACGTAATATTAAAGTATATCTTGATGATTTTATCCTTTCTGACGCATCGGGAAATACTTATTTTAATATTATTTCTCCTGAACTTATTAATAGGATGGAGATCTACAAAGGACCGGAGGGTGGAGATTATGGTGCAGCTACAGGAGGAACCCTTCTTCTTAAAACGAGGTCTTCGGAAAATACATCAGCAAATATTTCAATAGGCAGTTACGGAACATTGAATCAAAGCTTTAATTTTTCAAAACAGCTTGGAAAACATTTTCTCGAAGTTTTTCAAAATTATTATCGGAGTGATTCTTACCGTGAGCAATCAGCTATCGAAAGAAAACAATTTTTTTTAAAAGACCGTTTTCAATATAGTGAGAAAGCGACTATGAATGCGATGGTTCTGTTTTCAGATCTGGACTACCAAACTCCCGGAGGACTTACTTTAGAGCAGATGCAAAGAGATAGGAAACAGGCAAGGCCGGCAACATCCACACTTCCCGGTGCCGTGGAACAAGACGCGGGCATACGGAATAAAATGTTACTGGCAGGTGTTTCAAATCAATTCAGCTTGAGTCCTAAATTTTCCCATTTTATAATGGTGCAGGGCTCTTATGTAGATTTTTCAAATCCTTTTATTACCAATTATGAAAGGAGGTTTGAAAAAAACTTTGCCATAAGGACACACCTCAATTATGAAGAACACTGGAACAAGATTACAGCAGAATGGCGCTTAGGATTTGAAGGAGGTAGCAATTCGATAATGGTCAGAAACTATGACAATATTAAGGGAATAAAAAAAGACTTTCAAAATTTTGATAACCTTAAGAGTACTTCCGGATTTTATTTTCTGTCCCAGAAACTAAATTTTAATGAGAGATTATATACGGATATATCTGTTAGCCTGAACGCCAATTCTTATGAATGGGAAAGGCTTTATCCAGGAACAAGCAGTGGAAAAGTACATTTCAGAAAACAATGGCTTCCCAATATCGGGCTTACTTATGTTTTGGGAAAAGGACTTTCAGTAAGAGCTAAGATCGGGAAAGGAAATTCAGCACCTACTAATGAAGAAATCCGTTCTTCTAATCAGGAATTTAATCTGGACCTTGTTCCTGAATATGGATGGAATAAGGAAATTGGGATCCGTAAGCAGTTCGGTAATTTTTTATTTCTGGAAGGAAACTATTTCGATTTTCGGATGATGGATGCTATTGTAAGGAGACAGAATGAGAAAGGCGAGGAGTTTTTTATTAATCAGGGAAATATCAAGCAAAGAGGGGTAGAAGTCTTGATAGAATCAAAAGGCTTTAATGTAAATAATACTACTTTTAACAGGTTTAAGTTCAGATTTTCAGGTAGTTTTTACCGGTTCAGGTTTGAAAATTATGCGCAGGGAAATCAGAATTTTTCCGGAAATGATGTAACGGGTGTTCCGTCAACTACGATAAGCAGTTTATTTAATTTTATTGTGTTAAGGAAAGTTTCTGTAGATTACTCTCATTTCTATACTTCGAAGATTCCTTTAAATGACCCCAATTCTGTCTGGTCTGAATCTAGTATCGTTGGAAATATACAACTGGGAATTCCCGTCTATTTTGAAAAGACTAAGCTGAACGTATACCTTCAGATTCAAAATCTTTACAATACAGATTATGTTTTAGGATTTGATACCAATGCTTTTGGAAATCGTTTTTATAATCCTGCTGCCCGACGGAATTTTATTTTGGGTGTAAAGGCTGACTTTTGAAATATTGCCGAAAATTTAAGCTATTAATTTTCCCTTGTTTTTAGGATATTCTTTATAATCATATCAGCGTGGATCCTTGAGTTTTCAATAAACCATAAATGCGTGTCTTTTCCACCACAAACCACGCCTGCAAGATAGAGGTTTTGAATATTTGTTTCCATGGTTTCAGGGTCGTATACAGGATTGAGACATTCTCCCTGTAGCTCAATTCCTGCATTGATCAGGAAACCAAAGTCCGGCAGATATCCGGTCATAGCGAGAACAAAATCATTTTGAATTTCATTGATCTCTCCGTTTTTATCTTTAAATACAACGCTATGTTCTTTGATTTCTATCAATTCAGAATTAAAATGAGCGGTAATACTTCCTTCTGCAATCCTGTTTTCAATATCGGGTTTTACCCAATATTTTACACTTTTCGATATTTCGGATTGGCGTACGATCATGGTAACCTCCGCGCCCTTGCGGTATGTTTCCAGCGCGGCATCTACAGCTGAATTGCTTGAACCTACAACAACAATCTTTTGCTTGGCATACGGATAAGGTTCGGAATAGTAATGTCTGACTTTCTGTAAGTCTTCCCCGGGAATATTCATCAGGTTAGGGATGTCGTAAAATCCGGTTGAAATGATCACATTCTTTGCATAGTATATGGATTTGGAAGATTCAATCTCAAAAATCTCATTTTTTTTAGAAACTCTGATTACTTTTTCATAAAGACGAATGTTGAGGTTCTTCTGTCTCGTGATTCCCTGGTAATATTCCAGAGCTTCCTGCCTGCCTGGTTTAGGGGCCGCTGATATAAACGGAATTTCGGCAATTTCCAGTTTTTCAGCTGTAGAAAAAAAACGCATATACAAAGGATAATTGTACAGGGAGTTGACAATTGTTCCTTTTTCGATAATGATGTAAGAGAGATTGTTTTTTTGTGCCTCTAAGGCACAATTCAATCCGATAGGTCCTCCTCCGATAATGAGGATATCTAAAACTTCCATATAACAAATTTACTTATTTTTCTGGCATTAGTTTTGGTGATTTTCTGTAATTAACATTAAAAAAGATGAAGAAGTTATTCATTCCACTATTATTGATCATAAGCCTTGTAGCTTGTAAAAAGAATACAGCAAATCCTACCATAAATACAACAGACTCTGCTGGCCACGTGAAAACTGACACTGTTGCTGTTCCGAAAATGAGTGAGGCAGAAAAGAAAGATATCATAAAGAAAACAAATGATGAAATTCTGCAAGCCTTAAAAAACAAGGATTATCAGAAATTTTCAGAGTTCATCCATCCCCAGAAAGGTATTCGTTTTTCTATGTATGCTTTTGTAGATCTCAAAGATGATAAACATTTTTCCAAAGCAGACTTTGAAAAGTATGTTCAAACGAAAACGCAGTTTACCTGGGGATCTCATGATGGATCAGGAGAACTGTATAAAGAGACTATAAAGGATTATCTTGAAAAATGGGTTTTCTCAAAAGATTTTACACGTTCCACTTATTCTTTTAATGAATTTCAGGGAGGAGGAAATTCTCTTAATAATTTAAAAGAAATTTACCCCGGCCATGATTTCACAGAGAATTATATTAAAGGAACAGAAAAATACGGGGAAATGGACTGGAAGACTCTTCGTTTTGTATATGAAGAGTTTGAAGGAAAATATTATATAATAGCTGTAATTAATGATCAGTGGACTGTCTGATCCAATATTTCAGATAAATTTTTAGCAAGATTTCTTCTTGAGAACTTTTCAATATTTTGAGTGTTTTCGAGAAGATTTCCTTTTTTCCACAACGTGTATTTTTCAAGTATAAAGTCTTTTATGTTATCCGAATCCTGATAACTGAAGTGCTTTCCTGCATTTGTATCATCCAATATTTTTGATACATCAGCATCGGCAGGACCAAACGAAATGATCTGTTTGCCGGTAGCCAGGTATTCAAATATTTTTCCGGGAATAATTCCTTTAGAAGATTCGTTAGGAAAATTCGTGATTAAAAGCATGTCTGAAGATTTCATTTCTTCAATGGCTTTTTCATGAGAAAGGTATCCCAAATCATGAATGTGTTTTTTTAAACTGGAATTGTTTAAGGTTTCAAGAATCCTGTCATCGATTCTTCCTGCGAATTTTAATATAAAATGTTGGGCAAATGATGAATCTGTTTCTATAAGATGATCCAGGACCGTCCATAAATTTTCAGGGTTACGAAGCTGTTCCAGAACACCAATGTAGCTCAAGGTGAAATGTGTTTGATTATCCTCGGTCTTAGTATTCTGTAATTGTGGAATTTCGAGATTTTGTTCAATAGATACAGCATCACTTTCATCGAATCCATTTGTAATGCAAACTGCATTAGCACCCTTTTTTCGGAAATTTTCAGCATCTGTATAACTGGTTGCAAGGGTAATGTCTGCATTTCTGAAAACTTCACTTTCCAGTTTTCTGTGTTTCTGATCAGATCTTTTGGTAAGTTTGAGATGCTTATAATAGGAGATTTCTGTCCACGGATCCCTGAAATCTGCAATCCATTTTAGTGTGGAAAACTTCTTTTTAAGTTGTAAGCCTATAAGATGTAAAGAGTGGGGAGGACCTGAAGTTACAATGAAATCAATTTTGTTTTCTTTTATATAATGTTCCAGGAATTTAACCGATGGTTTTACCCAAAAAACTCTTGCATCAGGAATGAAAAAGTTTCCCCTTACCCAAATGGAAAGCTTAGATTTCAAGCTTTGGTTTTTGCCTACATCAAATTGGCCGGCCTTAAACTTCTTATTACTTTTATTTAGTTTTTCAGCAAGCTGGTAAGGTTCCCAGATTGTTGTTTTTACAATTTTCAGGTCTCTTGGAACTTCTTTCAGCAAGCTTTCATCCAATAACGGGTAACTCGGATTTTCCGGAGTGTAAATAATAGGTTTCCACCCAAAATCAGGTAAATATTTTGCGAACTTCAACCACCTTTGAACACCAGGACCTCCTGCGGGAGGCCAGTAATAAGTAATAATAAGGACTTTCTTCTCTTCCATGGATGGAAATATTGCAGAGATAAATGCCGGTCATCTTAATATGTTTTTTAACCAGCAATTAAGATGATCGGGTATAAAAATAATTTAAACTTTTTCCTCGGTTAAGGCTTCCTTCTTCTTTTTATTCATCCAGAAAATCCCAAAGGCACTTAATGCGATAAATAATCCGAAGCAAAATAAAGAAATCCATTTTCCTTTTTCGATCACTTCAGGTTCAAAGACCATTCTGATATGATGTTCCCCTGCAGGAATCTGAACCGCACGAAGAAGATAATCTGCCTTGATATAAGGGACTTCTTTTTCGTCGATAAACATTTTCCATCCGTGAGGATAGTAAATTTCTGAGAATACCGCCAATTGTGGTGTTTTAGATTTAGATTTAAACTCTAATTCGTTAGGCTGATATTTGGTTAGATTAATGAATGCTGTAGAATCGGGTAGGATAAATTTATCTCTTTCTAAAAAAGGTTTACCGTCTTCTTTTCCTACAATTGCAATTTTTTTGGTGTCAACCTCTCCGATCAGCTTTAGTTCTTCGTTCGGAGTATTGGCCACTTTAACTTCTGATACGAACCATGCATTTCCATTAGCTTTTGTATTAGGAATGACCTGAGGTTTTTCCGGTCCCCCTACAACCCAGTATTTTGCATTTAAAAGGTTGAGCATATTAGGAACTTTTACAGAATCCATAATCTGGAAATATTCATTGATCACATCATCATATCTTCTTAGTTTTACCGCATGATAACCACCAATTGAAGATTTGAAATAAGAAGTATTCGTTTCACTGAAAGTTCCAAGAATATTATTGAAAATCCTGTAGTGTGTTTTGTCTTTTTCAGCAATGGTTTCCAATGTTTTGTTGACATTCACATTGGCCAGAATAGAACCAAGATTTGGATTTGCCTGTACTTTTTCAGCAAGAAGATCCGAGCTTTCCGTCTGAAAAGGATTTTCTGCAAATACTTTATCTACATAATTGTCGTCATTCAGATAGCGTTTGTTTACAGTCCATAGATCAAATAAGCTTACAACACCTATAATGACCAATGCGATATTCTGATTTAGCTTTTTCTTCATCGTGAGGAATAAAGCCACAGCAGCTATTGCTACATAGATAAATGCTTTTAATGCATCAACTTTAAATAATTTGAATCTTTCATCTACCAGATAGTCTAATAGGAAAGGAGGGAAATACAATTTTTCATTGTCCGTAGCAAAGCCAAGAATGCTCTTTCCAAAAATTAAAAGAATTAATAGCAAACCTAGTGTCCCGCCACTCACATAAAAAAGAATTTTCTTTTTATATTCTTCTGTCAATTTTTCATCTGTAAAGAATTTATACAAACCAATAATTGCAATTAACGGGAATAAGAGCTCAACAATAACAAGAATGGAAGAGGGTGCTCTGAATTTATTGTAAAACGGAACGTAGTCTATAAAGAAGTCCGAAAATGGCATAAAGTTGCTTCCCCATGCCAGCAGAATAGTCAGTATAGAAGCCCCTAAAATCCAGTAGCGGTATTTTTTTCCGGCAAAAAAGAATCCTAAAATAGCTAAAAAACAAACAATAGCTCCCTGATAGGCAGGTCCCGAAGTTCCCGGCTGGTCACCCCAGTAGGTAACACTTGCAAATCCTTTGGAAATCCTGTCCATTTCTGCCTGAGAAGAAACATTTTCCTGAATCATCTCCTGAATGTGGTTCATTACCTCTTTGGCTTCAGGTTCCTGGCTTCCTCCACCCATTAATCTTGGAATAAAAAGGTTTAGTGTTTCCAGTCTTCCGTAACTCCACATTAGCATACTCTCTTTATCCATTCCGGATTTTCCGGCAGTATGACTTTCTGTATTTAAGATTTGTTTACCGCGTACAGTTTCTTTAATATACTCGGAATTGGCCATGATCCTTTGCGAATTCATTCCGACACCGATGATACATGATACTGCTATAATAGCCGAAGAAACAATAAAGTGCTTCATCGGGGTTTTCTTTTTGATAACCCGTACCAATTCAGATATAAAGAGGAATCCTAATGCAAGGAACAGATAGTAGGTCATCTGTGGATGGTTGGCAGCAATCTGAAGTCCCATAAACAGGGTGGTTACGATAAATCCGGTAATATATTTTTTTCTGATGTACACCAGTAATATACCTGCTAAAAGAGGCGCAAAATACTCAATCGTATTTACTTTACCATTATGTCCTGCTGCAATGATAATATAAAAATAAGTTGAGAGACCAAAGAAGGTAGCCCCCAGCAGAGCGTACTTCCAGTTTCTCACCACCACCATTCCCAAAAGGAAAAATCCTGCAAAAAGTAAAAAAAGATAATTAACAGGTCTTGGCAGGAAATTCAGATTACTGTCTATTTTTTTTATGATATCCCCCTTAAACTGGCTACCCATCTGGTAGGTAGGCATTCCCCCAAACATGGAATCACTCCAGTAAGTTTCTTTATCATTATTAGCTCTGTAATCAAGAAGTTCTTTTGCTCCTCCCCGGTACTGAACAATGTCATGCTGGAAAAGTTGCTTTCCCGTAAAAACAGGAGTGGAATATAAAAATGCTAAAACTATAAATACAACTAATGAAATTGCAATATAAATTAAGTTTTTATTTTTCGCCATGCTGGTTATTATCTTTTATTTTCTTGGAATTTTTACCTTTTATCCTTCGTTTCTTTTACTTCCTCGTAGTCCACAGTTTCTGCGTCCCAATTGATCTTTGCATTCTTTTTTGAGTTTTGTATATCCTGCTGCTGTTTATCATTGTTATTGTTGAAACGGTAACTGTAAAAAGTCTTAAAAAAAAGCCTTCTAAGGATATTCCAGACAAAGAAAAGAATAATAGCTGTAAGTACTAGCTCAAGAATCCACTTCATATTTTTTTATTTTATAAGCCTCAATTATTTAGCAGATGGATTTACCATTACAGAAGAATTGGAAACGCTTTTCATGGATTGAGATTGTTTCCCATCCGAAATGGTTTCTATCTGAGTTGTTTTTACTGTAATATTCTGGTTGTTGATCCATCCTGTATTTTCATCAAACTTTATAGTACCGTTCTGTACCAGCTCACTGCTGATGCTGTGAGTCATTGCTCCCTGGGCCTGTTTATCGGTCTTTTTAGGAATTCCACCTGTTACGCCAATCTCAGCAATCCCATTTCCAACACTTTTTAATACATAATTTGAAGTCACTTTAATCTTACCGTTAGGATCAGCATTTTCGGTATTGGTCCATTTTTCACCTATTTTAACACCTTTTTTAGGTATAATTGTAAGGTTTTTGCTGAACTGGTCTTTCAATACTTTTTCGTTAAAACTTTCCTTCAGACTTGCTACAACACTAGCTTTCTGATTGGCATCCTTTACGATAGTACCTACTGCATTGGAAACTTTTGTATAAACTGGTTCAAAACCGGTAATGGAAATTACATTTCCTTTTGTATCCATTTTCATGTTCAGTTTATTGCTTGTCAATGCCCTGTTGATGTTCCAGATCATTTTAAGGTCATCTTCTTTAGGAATAGGCTGTTTAGTATCTACTACAATAGTTTTTCCTTCTGCAGTCTGAGAATTTCTTTTGGAAATAAGATTAAGTGTAATGTCGTAAATATTGTTTTTAACGTCATTTACAGTAAAACTCATCTCATCTGTGGATTCACTTGTTCCGTTCAATGTTTTCCCCTGAGGATCTGTCATTGTTTTTACATCCCTCTGATATGTTGTTAAAGGATAGGTTTTTCCTTTTTCAAGTTTAAAAGTCTGGGTATAAATTCCTGCAGAATCTTTAATTGCAGCATTTTCTGCAACTTTTGCAAGTGAATCAGCCGGAACTTCCACTGTAACGGTCTTTCCTGTTTTGGGATCTACTTTTGTAATTTTTGTTGTTTCCTTTTTACACGAAACCAATGCTATGGATATTAGCGCTATTGCTGCTATGTTTTTCATTTAATTTATTTTAATTTTTTACTACTGTTTTTATTTATTTTGTCTGCAATATCCTTACAGTTACTCCTGGTATAGATATTATCATCCATTTTTCGTTATAGCCGGTTAATAAGTCAGCAGAGTTCGTGCCAACTATCATTTGCTTTATATTTAACGGACCGGTAATATATTTTGAAAAAAGATTTTCATAGTTTTTACGGTAAATCTTTTCAGGAATATTGCCGACAAATTGTTTCCCTCGCATTAGATTATCTGTACGCTGTTTCCGGAATTGTTTTCATGGATTAAAGATTTGGAGAGACAGCCATTTTCTGTCTTACCGCTTCATATAAAATCGCACCACAGGCAACAGAAACATTTAAAGATTGGGTTTTTCCTTCGATAGGTAATTTTATTTTTTCATCGGAATGGTGTAAAACTTCCTTGGAAATTCCAGTTTCCTCGTTACCCATTACAATAGCACAAGGCTCTGTAAAGCTTACATCATAGATAAGCTTTTGTGCCTTTTCTGTTGCTGAATATACAGCAATTCCGCTTTGCTGAAGAAAGTCTACAGTATGAGCAAGATTGGCCTCTTTACAAATCTTCACATTATAAATAGCACCTGCTGAAGTTTTAATGGCATCAGAATTAATAGGGGATGCACCTTTTTCCGGAATGATCACAGCGTCAATTCCTACGCATTCTGCTGTTCTGCATATAGCACCAAAATTTCTTACATCAGTTAATCGATCCAGGATTAATAGAAAAGGAGTTTTTCCCTCTTCAAATAATTGGGGTACTATGTCTTCTACTTTATGGAACGGAACATCTGAAATAAAAGCGACAACACCCTGGTGGTTTTTTCTTGTAAAGCGGTTAAGCTTTTCAATCGGAACGTAATTGGGACGTATTTTATTTTGAGCTAAAATTGTTTTCAGTTCAGCATAAATAGGACCTTGCAATGCATTCTGCAAAAAGATTTTGTCAATAGTTTTTCCCGCTTCAATAGCTTCAATTACCGGACGCAGTCCGAAAATAAAATCGTCTTTCTTATCTGTCATTTTAATATTTTTCTCCTAAAATTGCTCTTTTTTGTGCCAAAAGGTAACCATAATGCAGGCTTTCATGCATATTATTAAAAATAATTGCATCCTGAATGCTCTTCAGATCCATTCCAAAACTTGTGGTATAAGGTGTATAATCCGAAAAGAAATCACTGTCATAATCCTTCATTAAAATCTTTGAAGTTTCAGTTAATAGAAACTCTAAATCTTCAACTTCCGACTTTTGAACGTTCAGGTTAGGCAGCGTTCCTTTTTTATATGTTTCAATCCAGTATTTATCAATCCTGAAAGGGTTGCCACTCAGATAATAATGCAAAAGCTGCTGGGTAGCAACGGTATGTGCAATATTCCAATACATATTATTGTTGAAACCGTCCGGAATCAGCAAAAGATCTTCATGAGAGGTGTTTTGCAGTATATCCAAAAGGTTTCTCCTTACCTGTCTGTGAGCCTGAAAATGATAATTCATTTTACAAAAATTTTAATCTCCAAAAATAGTTTAATAAACTGGAAATGACAATTTTTTGGTCGGAGGATTAAGATAAAAGTTATTAAATTCAGACAAGCAACCTTTTTATTAATACATGGTCATAAATTTTTTCCAACCTATAACTTGTTATTAATGTTATTATAAGACGACAAGTTCTGGCGCTTTGAAGCATTAGGTTTGTATTTATAATAAATAATTAATACTAAATATTATAGATAAGTCTTTTCGTTGTGAGATAAAAAAGATTACTTTTATGGCAATTATAAAAATCAATTAACAATTAAACACAAGGCATGAAAAAACTCTACTTCAGTGTACTTTCTATGTGCATTATTTCCGGGTTATCAGCCCAGGAAGTGGTTTGGCAAAAAGATATCAAATCCTCAACCCAGGATTTCCTAAGCCAGGTAACCACAACAATCGATCAGCAGTATCTGATAACAGGAAGTGTCATACAAGCAGGAAACCAGAAGAAAGATGCAGGAAGCAATACCCAGCAAAACAATGGCTACGACTTTCATTTGGTGAAACTCAACCAACAGGGAGATCAGGTTTGGGAAAAGTATTTCTCAGGAAACAATCATGATTATTTGTCTTCTACCGTAGCAACCCAGGAAGGAGGCTTTCTAATTTCAGGAACCTCATATTCCGGAAAGGGAATAGATAAAAAAGATGACTCCAAAGGAGGATCAGATATATGGCTCATTAGAATTAATGAATTTGGAGATGAATTGTGGCAAAAGACTTTGGGAACAAGTGCAGATGAAGAAGCCAGGGCAGTTATCCAAACCACAGATTTAGGATTTGTTGTAGCCGGAAATGTTCAGAATGCATCCAAAGGTTATGGTTCAAAAGATATCCTGATGATCAGACTGGATAAAAACGGAAAAGAACTCTCACAACTTATTTTAGGAGGAAGGGGATTAGATGAAGTGGAAAAGATGATCCCCACAAGAGACGGAGGAGCACTTCTGGGAATCTATTCAAGAAGTTCTGAGTTTCGTGTTTCCGATTCCGGGAATCAAAATTCAGCCACAGGAACCTCAGATTCCGTATCCCGTTATGCAAAAACCACTGAAAACTTTGGTGAAGGAGACTACTGGATCATAAAACTAAACAAAGAGGGAAAGGTAGAATGGGAAAAGAACCTGGGAGGAAAAGGAGATGATCATCTAAGAACACTGGCTTTAACCTCAAACGGTTATCTCATCGGAGGAGAATCCAGAAGTGAGAGATCCGGAAACAAGACAGTAGGAATAGAAGAAGGTACAGATTTATGGTTGGTTTCTTTAAATGAAAGAGGAGATGAACACTGGCAGAAGTCCTACAATTTCAAAAACAGAGATGTTTTAATGGGTATGACTGCCCTAAATCAGCTATCAACTGACAACTCTCAACCCTCAACTAAAGGAATTTTATTAGGCGGATATACTCAGGCAGAAGGAAGAATAGAAACAGATGATGAAACATTCTGGATGCTGTATCTGGACCATAATGGAAATGAACAGTGGAGAAAGCATGTGAAGGGAGAATCCAAAAAGAGAGAGGAGAGATTATCGGATATTAAGCTGAACAGGGATGGTTCCATCATTTTAGCAGGAACCAGTGCAGAGGAATTAGGGAAGGAGAACTGGAAGATTGTGAAGCTGGGAGATAAACAACTGGATCAGTTGATTGAAAAACAGGATATCAAGATCTACCCGAATCCGGTATCAGATTATGCTTATATAGAAATAGGCTTTGATTTCAGGGAAGCGGATATTACTTTGTATGATATGGGAGGAAGACAGCTTCAGACTTTGAAAACCAAGAATAAGGTAACGAAGATTAATACACAGCCGCTAATACAAGGTGCTTACCTTGTGGTGATTAAGGCAGATACAGGTAAAAAAGTTAATTATAAAATTATTAAAAAGTAACCATGAGAAAATATTTTATTATTGTATTTCTAATATTATCAAACCTTATATTAGTTTATTCACAAGTTTCACAAATAACAAATTTTTTTCCTCAGAGTCCTAATTCCACTGCTTTCGCAATAAATGGTAAGATCCCCGTAAACATGTATAAGGGGACACCGTCGCTTAGTATTCCATTATTTAGTAATTCAATAGGTGGAAAACCTTTTGAAATATCACTAAATTATAATGTTAAATCTGTAAAGCCAGAAATAATACCTACTTGGACAGGGTTAGGATGGAATCTAGAAGTTGGAGGGACTATTTCAAGAATTGTGAACGGCGGAGTGGACGAAGTTTATCAAAATAATATTCCACCTTATAACAAATTTTCTTATTTAGATAATTATTCAACCTTAGACAATCCTTCTTGGGCTAGTCAGCAGGCTTTACAAACTTATAGTCAAAACAATCTTCAATATATTGCAAGTAATGAGTGGGGAGTAGTTCCAGGTCCAGATGAATTTATTTTAAATTTTTGTGGAATTACGGGTAGCTTTTATTTAAATGAAAAAGGTCAATGGATTGGTAGAACACGAGACGGTAGAACATTTAAAATTACATATGGTTATAAATATGATTTTAAACTCAATGAGAAAGCTATATTAGGAGGAGATTATATTGCTCCCAAAACAACTACAATAAAAAGAATTTTATATGGTTTTACTATCATTTTTGATGATGGGACTGAAGCTGTATTTGGAAATGATGATAATGCTTTAGAATTTACATCAACTGATGAAAATATTGATACATTTAATCCTCAAGTATTTGTAAGTAATTGGTATTTAAAAGAAATAAAATTTACTGATAATAAAAAAATATTATTTTCATATGTCAGAGATGAAAGAGCTGTGTTTTTAAATAATAAAGGGGGATACGTATTCTACAATAAAAAAGATGCTGGTCCTTGGACAAACAATTCTTCATCAGGTGGAAACCTTAATCAGATTGGAACGAATAGGCTTCATAACACCTATTTAGATAAAATTGAGGGTGAAGATTTTATAATCCGATTTAATAAAAGTCTTTCCAATCAAAAAGAATATGGAGATTTTGATTATGCCATTGGGACTTGGGGTGGATTTTATACTCATCATATGAGCAGCTATCGTAATTTTAAACATTGGTATAAATTAGATAATATAAGCATAGAAGACAAGATGGGGCATGTAGTTAAAAGTATTCTGTTTAATTATAATAATATTCCAAGCGATCGTTTACTCTTAAATGAATTGATAATAAATGGAATAGAGAAATATAAATTTTTGTACAATGCACAAAAACTTCCTGATTATCTAAGTACTTCTACAGATGAATGGGGATACTACAATGGAAATACACTTTTATCATCTAACACATCTAATTTATCCCCTGAACAATTAAGGGATTTTCTTAAAAATAATTATCCTCAATCTAAAGCGCCGAGTTTATCATTTTCTAGAGCAAGTACTTTAGAACAGGTAATTTATCCTACTGGTGGGAGTACATATTTTACTTATGAGCTGAACACTTATTCAAAATATGGAGAAAAAGAAATAACACAAAGTCCTCTCAAAATAAGTTCAACTGCTAATGATGAATTTGCAGGGGGACTTAGAATTCAAAAAATTAAATCCTGTAATGAAAACAATAATTGTTTTCAAAAAAATTACTCATATCTTAATGACGACGGAAGATCGAGCGGTATATTACCATACAAACCTCTTTATATTATTGAAGGTAGTGAAGTATCACCTAATTTGTCTTTTTGGGAATGGTCTTCTCATTCCTATCAGAGGCTAAAAGACGAAGACAATTCTATAGGTTATAGTAAAGTGACTGAGATAGACGATAATGGTGGAAAAAAAGAAACCTATTTTACTAATTTTGATAATTCGGATTTTAATGATACTGCAGGAATAGCTTATTTTGGATGGAATAATATAGGTATGTACAAACAATTACCTTATACTTCATTCTCCCTCATGAGAGGAAAGCCTAGTAGAGAAATTTTATATTCATCTACTAAGAAAATCTCTGAAACGACATACTCTTATTTAAAGCATATTGATTATATAAAATCATATACCTTTAGTTATAAACAATTTGGTCAACAATTTAGTAATCCTCCGTTTGTCCTTTTAGATGGTATTACATATGGTTCTCTTTTAGACGCACATTATGTGAATTTTAATACCAGTTTCCTAAATCAAAAAAAAACAATTTTTGAAAATGTAGAAACAACCGAGCAAAATTTTTATAATTATATTTATAATGTTCCTACATTAACCTGGACAACACAGAGTGATGGAAATGTTTATAAGACTAATTATAAATACGCATTTGATATTAGTAATCAAGCAATGATGAATGCTTATATGGTAGGCATTCCTATTAGCATAGACAATAAGCTGAATGATAAAACAATTTCTAAAATAGAAGTATTGTATCCTCTATCACTACCCACTGTAGCAACAGGAAGTTTAATACTTCCCCTATCTAGCTTATCGTATGACATCCAAAACAATACCCCATCTACAGAAGTTACTTATAATAAATACGATTCTAAAGGAAATATCCAACAGTACACCACCAAAGACGGAATTCCGACATCTGTCGTTTGGGGATATAATAATACACAACCTATTGCCAAAGTACAAGGTGCCACTTATGCTCAATTGGTAAGTTTAGGTTTGATTACAGCGATAGTAGATGCTTCAGATCAGGATGCAGCTAATCCAGCTAATGAACCGGCACTAATTACAGCCTTGGATAATTTCAGAAAGAATTCTGGTTTGTCTGCATATCAGATTTCCACGTATACTTATGATCCTTTAATCGGAGTAACCAGTATTACTCCTCCATCAGGGATCCGGGAAGTATATATCTATGATACGGCCAATAGATTAAAGGAAATAAGACAGGATTCTAAAACAGGAAACCTGATTAAAGAATTCAAGTACAATTACAAAAACTAACACACGATGAAAAAAATAATAATTCCTATTGGAGTGCTTGTGACAGGAATGCTTCAAGCCCAGCTTTCTCCAACGGAAAACTATGTATATTCAAAGACCATTCTTGATTATGATGCCAATAATCAGCCGATTAAAACTTCAGAAACCGTTCAGTATTTTGATGGTCTTGGTAGACCTAAGCAGGTTGTGAATATAAAAGCATCTCCCCAGGGAAAAGATGTGGTTACCCCTATTGAATATGATGGCTTTGGAAGGCAGATAAAAGATTATTTACCTATTCCTCAGGGACAGACCTTAAACGGAGGTATTGTTTCAAACCCTTTAGCCAATGTCATAAATACTCCTTACGGACAGGAGAAGATCTATGCTGAAAAGACATTGGAAAATTCTCCTTTGGATAGGCTACTAGAACAAAAACAAGTAGGAACAGCGTGGAATGATAAACCTGTAAGGTTTGAATATGGAACCAACACCGCAACAGAAGTTAAAAAATACGTAACAGTAACAAGTTGGGCCAGTGGAACCACGTCTTCTGCCATCAGCCAATCAGTAAACTATGGCGCGAGTCAATTGTATAAAAATACAATCACAGATGAAGATGGCAATAAGACCATAGAGTTTAAGAATGGAAAAGGTCAGACTATTCTGGTTAGAAAAGTTATTAGCCCTACTGAAAATGCAGATACTTATTATGTTTATAACGAATTTGATCAGTTAGCCTTTATCATTCCTCCTAAAGCGGCTGTGGTTGCTGACGTTAATACGGTGCTGGGAAGTTTGTGTTATATTTACCGGTATGATGGAAGAAACAGGCTTATTCTTAAGAAACTTCCGGGTAAGGATTATGAGTTTATGGTGTATGATAAGCAGGATCGGCTGATCATGACCCAGGATGCTGTAATGGGAGCTAATAAACAGTGGCTTTTTACCAAGTATGATCAGTTTGGAAGAGTTGCTTATACAGGAATCTACACCTCCACAGAAACCTCCGGAACAATAGGGAGGGCTGCTGAGCAAGTAAAGGCCGATGCTGTGGGAAGTAACAACGTAACAAGAACTACTTCCGTAGGATTTATTGTGGGAGGCCGGGGAGCTTATTACACGAATAATGCTTCAAGTTATCCTAATACCATTACCACTCTTTTAAGTATCAACTATTATGATACCTATCCTGTATACAGCTTTAATCCAACCTTTCCAACCAATATTTTAGGGACACCTGTCATAACAGATAGTTCCACATCAAATCCAGTGAGTACCAAAAGTCTTCCTGTGATGAGTGTGGTTAAAAATATAGAAGATGATAACTGGACCAGTAATTATACCTATTATGATAGCAAAGGAAGAGTGGTAGGAACTCACTCCGTTAATCACCTGGGAGGATACACTAAAACAGAAACTGAACTGGACTTTGCCGGCACAGTTAAACAGCTTATAACAAGGCATAAAAGATTAGCCGCAGATACTGAAAAGGTTATTGTCGAGAATTTCACTTATGACCCGCAAAATAGGTTATTAACCCACACCCATCAGGTTAATGGTGGTGTTATTGAATATCTGGCTCAAAACAAATACAATGAAATTTCCCAGTTAGAATCTAAAAAAGTAGGAGGAGTAAGTACTACAACTCCATTGCAGCAAGTGGATTATAAATACAACATTAGAGGTTGGATGACTAAAATTAACGATCCTTCAAATCTCAATGGAAAACTTTTTGGGTACGAGGTTAGGTATAATAATCCAGTTAATACGTTATTTGCTATTTCAAGATACAATGGGAATATTGCAGAAGTAGACTGGAAAACTTCTGTAGATAGCGTATTAAGAAGATATTCTTATTCCTATGATACTTTAAACAGACTTAATTACGGACATTATTCTGAACCTAATAGTACAGTACCACAGGAAAATCATTTCGGGGAATCTTCGGAATATGATTTAAATGGAAATATTACAAGATTATACAGAAATACAAAAAATACAACCAATGGCCTTGCCATGCAGATAGATAATCTTACGTATTCATACACTGGAAACAGATTATCAAAAGTCGCAGAAGCTTCTCAGAATTCATCAGGATATCCTTATTTTGCAACTCCAAATGAAATTACTTATGATAATAATGGAAATATGACAAGTCATAAGGATAAAGGTATTCAAAATATAACCTATAACTTTCTAAATTTACCCACTAATATAAAAATAGATAAAGGATCAGGAATATTTACCAGTACAAGTACATATTTGTATAGGGCAGATGGAAGTAAATTAAGAAAACAGTACAATTATCAACAAAAAAATCCAACTGGTGGTTTTGATGTTTCCGAATCTTCAATAGAATACTTCGATGGATTTCAATATTCTATGGAATCTATTCCGGGAGTAAACTGTCCAAAGTGTCCAAAGCCAACATTAGATTTGAAGTTTGTTCCTACTGCTGAAGGTTATTATGATTTTACAAATAATTCTTATATTTACAATTATACAGATCACTTAGGAAATGTTAGATTGGGCTATAAGAAAGGGATATCAGGAATAGAGATTATTGAAGAAAATAATTATTATCCGTTTGGATTGAAACATGAAGGATATAATGGCTTAGCCGGAAATCCAGCGTATCAATATAAGTACAACGGTAAAGAGTTACAGACTGAAACAGGAATGTATGACTATGGAGCAAGGATGTATATGCCTGATTTAGGTAGATGGGGTGTAGTAGATCCGCTGGCGGAAACTTCAAGAAGATGGTCAACATATGTTTATGCTTACAATAACCCGATTAGATTTATTGATCCGGATGGTATGCAAAATAAGGATATTACATTTGGTAAAAATATTTCAGAAGAAACAAGAAATAAAATTGTAAGTGATCTAGAACAACAAACAGGATTAAAATTATCAGTTAGTGAGGACGGAAAGCTAAGTTATAAAGAGTCTGCTGATGCAGAAGGAAGTAAAACAGCTCGTGATATGTTAAAAGGAGCTATTGATAATCATAGGACAGATTACCAAATTAATTCAGATAATACGAGAGGTTCCTCAATACAAGAAATACAGGGAAGAGGTGAAACTATTGATGGAAAAGCAGGATATACACAAGTTTTCGACCTGAACATCAATACAAATCAAGTTGATAATTTTATTAGTGGTGCAAGTTCAGCTTTAAATCCCTTAACAATGGGATATGGAATGACAACTTTACATGAAGTAAGTCATATGTATAATGGTCTTGAGGATCAAAATGTAATTTATGGTTTGCCTGGGGCAAATGAAAAAGTTATAAATACTATTAGGACAGAATTAGATGCAACAAAAATTTTTAAACTACCATTTGGTCAAAGAAAATCTTATAGTCCTGCAAGTATTCTTCTAAATAGTAAGAAATATAATTTTAGTCCCTTTGAATCCGGAATTATGGACGGAGATTTTAAAAAGATTGATCGTAAGAAAAATTTATACATATTAACTCCAAGAAATTAAGAAAATGAAATATATAATTGTATTATTAACATTGTGTTTTAATATTTTGTTGGGGCAATGTAATTGTGATCAATATAAGAAGGGGTATGAATTTATAAAACAAGACTTTAAAGATAAGGGAGTCGAAAAGTCTTATAATGAAATACTCCTTGCTAAAGCTTATGGAATAACGGTCTACAGTAGATTATATCCTATTAATACAACTCAAGATTATAGAAAGTGGTTAAACATTGATAAAAGTAGTGACAAAGTTCTAAAGAAAGATAAATGTTTGTCGAAAATAAGTAAACTATACTGGCAAAAATCTTGGCAATCATCGGATTATTATAAAAATCCAGAAGCTTTCAAACAAGAAAAATTCAAAGGTCCCTCTCATATTGCAGTGTTCACAAAATCAATAAATGATTCTTTAAGAATAGACGTTATTTCTAACTCACCTAATGGATTAAAATATTGTGGAAGTGTTCATAAATACCTTCTTGTTTTTGATAAAGAAAATAATATTAAAGATTCTAAAACCTGGGTGGATCATTATGAGTGTTTTTAATACTAATTAATATTAAAATATCAATATAAAATACTTTATTTTTTTATTATCTGCTTAATTGATTTAAAAATTAGACTGAGATAGATTTTCTAGATATTCTGTTAAATCCCGAAAATATTTAACAAACTTTAACTCAAAAATGGCATTCATTATGTTGATTAATGCAAGTATTTATTAGAAATTTACCAACTATTTTAAATTAAGCTATGTCAGATACATACCAGGCAGAAGATATTCGCCAGCTCACGGAGAAAGTAAAGGAAAAGAATTATTTGTTTACGCTTCTGAGACAGGAAATCAATAAAGTTATTATTGGACAGGGATATATGATAGACCGGCTTTTGGTGGGTCTTTTAGGAAATGGGCATGTCTTGTTGGAAGGTGTTCCTGGATTGGCTAAAACTTTAGCGATAAAAACTTTGGCTGATGCCGTTCACGGTGATTTTTCAAGGATTCAGTTTACTCCGGATCTGCTTCCTGCGGATGTGGTAGGAACCATGATTTTTAATATCAAAGACAATGACTTTTCTATAAAAAAAGGTCCGGTATTCGCCAACTTTGTGCTTGCGGATGAGATCAATCGAGCTCCGGCCAAGGTGCAGTCAGCTCTTTTGGAGGTAATGCAGGAGAAGCAGGTGACGATAGGAGATGAAACGATGAAGCTTCCGAAGCCGTTTTTGGTATTGGCTACCCAGAACCCTATTGACCAGGAGGGAACTTATTTATTACCTGAAGCACAGAGCGACCGTTTTATGCTGAAATGTAAAATTGATTATCCTGAATTTGAAGATGAAAGAAAGGTGATGAGAATGGTTTCCACCTCTCATCAACCATCTGTTCAGCCTGTCATTTCACTGCAGGATATTGTAGATGCTAAAGAACTGATCAACCAGATTTATCTGGATGAAAAAATCGAAAAATATATTCTTGATATGGTTTTTGCCACCCGTTATCCTGAAAATTACGGTCTTGCGGATCTTAAAAACTATATTAGCTTCGGAGCCTCTCCAAGGGCTTCCATTAACTTAGCAATTGCTTCCAGAGCATATGCTTTTCTTAAAGGAAGGGCTTTTGTGATTCCTGAAGATGTAAAAGAATTGGCCAAAGATGTTTTAAGACATAGAATTGGTTTAACATTCGAAGCAGAAGCAGAAGAGATATCATCGGAAGAAATTGTTCACAGGATCTTAGCAAAAATCCAGGCACCTTAATATTTATGAATGATGTTGTGATTAGAAAAGCTGTCCTTGAAGATTGTGTTCCTATGTTGGAGCTGATCAGGGAACTTGCCGAATATGAAAAGGCTTTGCATGAAGTTACGGTAACTCTGGAAGAATTTATTGATGCCGGATTTGGAGATGCACCTGTTTGGGGAGCTTTTGTAGCAGAGGTAAATGCTGAAATTGTCGGAATATCCTTATACTATAACAGATATTCAACATGGAAGGGAAGAAGGTTGTATCTGGAAGATCTTGTGGTTACAGAAAGGATGAGAGGTAAACAGATCGGTAAAAAATTATTTGATGCAACCGTGGAATTTGGAAAATCCAATAATTACAGTGGAATGATGTTTCAGGTATTGTATTGGAATGAGCCTGCAATTAATTTCTATAAAAAATACCATCCTAAATTTGATAATGAGTGGCTGAATGTCTCGATTGATTTCAAAGACGGAAGCTGGAATAAGGAACATGAAGTTGAAAATTAAATGCTTGAAATTTTACATTTTCTTCCAGGCCATGAACGTTAAATTTTCTAGTATTGTATGCAGATAAAAGATATTGTAAAAAAAGTAAAACAAATAGAGATCCGTACCCGAAAGAAGACGGAAGCTACTTTGATGGGACAATATCACAGTGCTTTTAAAGGGCAGGGGATGACCTTTTCAGAAGTCCGGCCTTATCAGTTTGGAGATGAGATCAGAAGAATTGACTGGAATAAAACAGCCCGTTTCCGTGAGCCTTTTGTAAAAGTGATGGAAGAGGAGCGGGAACTTACTATGATGATTTTGGTCGATATTTCAGCTTCCATGGATTATGGGACAAAAACCCAGTTAAAGAGAGAATATGTGGCGGAAATCGCTGCCAGTCTGGGTTTCTCAGCGGCTGGAAATAATGATAAAGTTGGCCTAATCCTGTTTGCTGATAAAGTATACAAAGTCATTCCGCCGCAAAAAGGAAGAAAGCATATCCTTTCTATTATCAGTAATATTTTAACCGCAGATTATGTTCCTGCTGTTTCGAAAATAGATAAAGCTCTGGAATATATGATGGGCATTTTCAAGAGGAAATCCTTAGTGTTTCTTTTTTCTGATTTTGAAGATGCTTATGATTCTAAAATGCTTAGGGTGACCTCTAAAAAACACCAGTTGTTAGGAATGAGGATTTATGATGAAAAAGATAACGAGATTCCGGATGTAGGCTATGCATTATTTTATGATTCTGAAACAGGGAAGCAGGTTTGGGCCAATACTTCAAATGCAAGATGGAGATATACTTTTGCTGAAGCCCAGAAACAGAAAGTAAGGGCCATAGAAGAGGATTTTGCCAATAGTTCTGCCAGTTTTATGAATGTAGCTGCAGGTGAGGATTATTCAAAACTATTGTATAATTATTTTCAGAAGAAATAATTGAATTAAAGGGGCTTACAGCCAAAATTGAATTGAAATTGAAAAAAATACTTTTTATATTATGTTCTCTCATCTGTGTTAATGCTTTTTCACAGATACTTTCTTCGCACCTCGAAAAACAGACACTGGCTTTGGGAGAGGTTAATCACTTTGTGATCAAAATTGATAATCTCAATAATCAGCCGGTGGGTGCAGCTCCTAAAAATGAGCTCCTGCCTTTTCATTTTGAAGAGGTGAAGGACAGCATCGGAACGAATGCAAATACTTATGAAAGAAAGATAGAATTTGCGGTTTTTGAAGAGGGAAAATTTACTATTCCGGTATTGGAATTTAAAGTGGGAGATAAAATCCTAAAGACCATTCCCTATGAAATAGATGTTATTAATACGGCTCAAAAAGGAGATCAGATTAATGATATCATGAAGAATAAGGAAGTAAAACTGGAAACCAGGGATTACTGGGAGCTCTATAAATGGTATATACTGGCTGCTTTGGCATTAATTGCATTGATTATTGCGATTATTATGTACCTTAAATGGGGCAGGAAGTCAAAAAGTGAGCCGGTTGTAGCAACAAACCAAACGTTGAAAGAGCTGGATTCACTTAAAAAGAAAAAATATATAGAAGAAGGCAATTACCGTTCTTTTTATGTAGAACTTATTGATATTTCCAGGAAGTTTATTACCAAACAATATCATTTACCAGCTGATGTATTACTTACGGATGATCTGGTGAATCTTATGAAACAGAATAATACCATATCTCTGGAAAATGAAAAGATAGTGGAAGAGGTATTTTTCAGAGGAGATCTGGTGAAATTTGCTAAAACATTCCCCGATCAGAAGACCATGGAAAGGGATCTTGCAGATATCAGAGAATTTGTAAAAAGATCTTCCAAAGATCTTGAATTTGAAAACTTAAGAAAGGATGTTTAATTTCGAGTTTTATAGTCCGTGGTTTTTGCTGCTTTTCCTGTTGTTTATTCCCCTTTTATTCAGGGATGTGAGCAAACAGAAGAAAAAAGGTATAAAAGTACCTACTGTAAAAAATATGGATAACAGCGGTGGTATTCTTGCTGTGCTTTTTTTACTTAAGATTTCAAAATATATCATACTTTCGGCACTTATTATTGCGATGGCAAGGCCAAGGACCTTTACGATTTCACAGGATAGAGATGATACAAAGGGAATTGATATTATGATGTCCGTAGATGTGTCTTTAAGTATGCTTGCTAAAGATTTGACTCCCGACCGTCTAACGGCACTTAAAGATATTGCTGTAAAATTTGTTGAAAAAAGGCCTAATGACAGATTAGGGCTGGTTACCTATTCGGGAGAGGCATTTACTAAGGTTCCTGTAACTTCTGATCATCAGGTGGTCATCGATGAATTGAAAAATCTCAATCCATTGGAGCTTCAACCCGGAACTGCTATCGGTGAAGGGCTTTCCGTAGCGGTGAATCACTTAAAAAACAGTAAGGCAAAGAGTAAGATTATTATTCTTATGACAGATGGTGTGAATACGATCGAAAATGCTATGCCTACACAAGTTGGTGCTGAACTGGCTAAGAATAATAACATCAAAGTCTATTGTATAGGAATTGGAACGAATGGATATGCACTGATGCCTACCCAAACCGATATTTTCGGAGATCTTGTATTTACCGAAACTGAGGTGAAGATAGATGAACCTGTTTTAAGGGAAATTGCTCAGACTACGGGAGGAAAATATTTCAGGGCTACATCAAACAGCAGTCTTGAAGAAGTGTATGATGAAATCAACAAATTGGAAAAATCTGATGTAAAGGTTTCCAAGCTGTATAATTACCAGGAGTATTTTAAAATATTTCTTTGGATCGCTTTGGGAATGCTTGTTATGGATGCATTGTTAAGATGGATGTTTTATAAATTTTTGAGCTGATGGATTGGTATTTAGGAAATTATTGGTTTTTGTTGTTGCTGTTGCTTTTGCCGCTGCTCGGATTTTTATTGGTTCGCTATCTTAAATGGAAGAATAAAAGGAAAATCATCTTTGCAGATCATAAGTTTCATGAGGAGCTTTTCGAAAAAAAATCAGGCTTTACAAAGATTTTCCCGACGCTGTATCTATTAGGAACATTATTTTTAATCTTTGCGATCATCGATTTATTAAATGGTTCTGAGGAAATCAAGACCAATCAGAAATTGAATAATGTCATTTTTGTTTTGGATGTTTCCAATTCGATGAATGCGGAAGACATTAATCCTAACCGCTTGACTGAAGCAAAGAACCTCATGATCAATACCATGCAAAAAATGAGAAGCGATAAAGTGGGGATTGTAATTTTTGCAGGCGAAGCTACTTCCATTATGCCTCTAACCACAGATTATACTTCTGCTGAAACCTATATTAACGCTATTGAAACGAGTTCTATGCAAATCCAGGGAACGGATTTCCTGAAAGCCATGCAGGCAGCCGTGAATAAGTTTAAAAATGTAAGTAAGGGAGCCCGTAAGATTGTTTTACTAAGTGACGGTGAAGACAACGAAGGAAATGATAACGCTGCGATAAAGCTTGCCAATAAGGAAGGGATTATGGTAACATCCGTGGGGATCGGATCCGACGAAGGCGCTCCTGTTCCGGAATATGTTTTCGGACAATTGATGGGATATAAATCCGACAGGACCGGAGAAACTGTTATTTCAAAAAGACAGACCGGCGCTTTGAAAAAAATGGCTGAATCTACCGGTGGATCATATATTGACGGAAATAACGTTAATGAAGCTCCGGACAGGATTATTGATGCGCTGAATAAAAAAATGTCATCATCAGAAACCCTTGTGAAATCGCAAAACGCCAATCACTACTATCAGTACTTTTTAGGGGTATCTATATTGTTTTTTTTCTTAATTTACATTTTTAATCCAAAGAGAGATTTTAATGTTTAATTTTCTCCATTTTTTCCAGTATTTTTAAAAGATACTTTAACCGAATTTTAACAAATAAAAGCCTGTTTATTAACATATAAAGGAATAATTTTGCATATGATGAATACTAAAATCATTTTTTTATCGTTTATAATTGCTTTTCTCACATCAAATTCCCTGTTTGCTCAGGAAAATTACAGAACATTGGTGTATGAGGGCAATCAGAAATTCAACGGTAAAAATTATGATGGAGCATCTTCTAAATACATGGAGGCTATAAAATCCAATGATAAAGATTTTACGGCCCATTATAATTTAGGCAATGCGTTGTATAAAAGTAAAAAATATGAAGAGGCAAGGGTTGAATTTGAAAAAGCACAAAAGCTCTCTCAAACCCTGCCGGATAAAGCAGCGGCTCTTTATAATTTAGGGAACACTTATATGCAGACAAACCAGCCGGATAAGGCAGCAGAATTGTATAAGCAATCCTTAAAACAGGACCCCTATAACGAAGCTACTCGAAAAAATTATGAAATTGCGAAGTTGAAGGAAAAAGAAAGCCAGGAAAAGAAGAATCAACAGAATAAATCTGGAAAAGGCGGTGGCGGCAAAGACCAACAACAAAATGATGATCAGAAAGGTAATCCAAAAGATCAAAAGCAAGACCAAGGTAAAGGCCAGCAAAATCAGGGAGAAAGCCAGCAGGGAAATAACCCTGACCAGAAGAAGAATAATGAAGGCAAAATGCCCAAAAATCTTGAAAACGCAATATTAAATAAAGTAAGCGAAAAAGAAAAAGAAACCGCCAGAAGAATTTTAAATAAAGATTCTTATTCGATGCCCGAAAGCAACGAGAAAGATTGGTGATGCAACATAAACTGATTTACATAATACTTCTATTGACTTCCGTAATTTCTTACGGACAGGTTAATATTTCCGTAACTCCTGATAAAACGGATTATAGCAGCAAGGATATTGTAAATCTCACCATCGTTCTTGAATTGAACGGGAGTGAATATAACCAGCAGACTCCACTGCGTTTACCCGACTTATCCAAATTCAATATGGTTGGGAGCGGATCTGTTAGCAGTGGCTATATGGATCCCGAAACCAATACGGTTATTACACAATACGTGACCCGGGTAGCTTTGGAGCCTAAACAAAAAGGGAAAGTAAAAATCGGTTCCGTACTGGTTACCATCAACAATAAAATCTATAAAACCGAACCGTTCGATATTTTTGTAAGGGATGTGGAGAAAAAGTCCGTAGCCAGCGCTTCAAATGATGTATATCTTAATATGGAAATTGAAGACAGGGAAGTATATCAGGATCAGCCCACCATTGCTGTATTAAAGGTTTATTCCAGAAATATTGATAATTTCAGAAGGGTAAAAAATATTCGTCTTCCCAACCAGGGAAACATCAATGTTCACGCAATTAATTTCAACAGATCTGAAATTGATCCTTCTGACTATGGAAATATGGCTTCACAGGTTTTAGCCATGTTTATGATATTCCCTAATGAAGCAGGATATGTGGAAGTTCCTTCTGTTTCAGCCTCATTAAGCAGCTATGCCAATAAAAATAAAATACTTTCCAATAAAGTAAAACTTAATGTAAAAAGATTGCCTGAAGGCTCACCGGAATGCTTTAAAAATGCAGTAGGAAACTTTAACGTGAGTGTTTTTAATGCGACTAAAGAAAAAGTTGAAGTTAAAAAACCGTTGAATGTGATCATAAAGGTTTCAGGAGAAGGGAATTTAACGGATATGAGTTTACCTACGATTGCGGAATCTCCGGACTATGAAGTTTTTAAGCCTAAGATTACAACTAAGGTAGTTCCCGGATTAGCAGGGATTAAAGGTGAAATTCTGGCAAATTATGTTGTTATTCCTAAGAAAGCAGGACCCATCTCAATTAAAACGGAACAGTTTGCATTCTTTAATCCGACAAGTAAAGAATATGTAGACCTGGGACAGGAAACATTATCGGTAAACGCTTTCTCCCATGACCAGATCATGGAAGCCCGATCTACGGTTGAAAGAGTAAATGAGTACACAAACAGTCTTTTAGAAACGGTAAATACACCAGTTCTTAAGACGACAACGTTTAAAGTTAAAGAAAAGAATAAGTTTCACTGGAATATTCTTTTAACGAACATTGCTATTCTTCTTACTTTGTTTGTTCTATATCTGTTATTCAAGACTTGGCAAAAAAAGCGTAAATTGATTAAAGAAACTGTAGCTGTAAAACCTCTGGGATCTGTAGCGGAAACAGAAAAGGAGATACGACAAAGGCTTAAAACTGATGTTAATGATTATTTCAGTTATCTGGAAAATCTTAAAGACAGTGAGGATTACCAGAAATTCTTTCAGACGGTTGATGAACTGGATGCAGAAGTAAGGAAAGAGTGTTTCCAGGGCTCTTCAAAAGATTTTGTGAGTTTCCTTGAAAGCTATAAAGGGGTGGCTGTTGCTGAAGAATACAGAACTTTATCACAAAAGATCCAGATAGAAAAGTTCTCTCCTGTGAAATCATCAGAAGGAATGGATGAGCTGTTGATCGCTATTGTTAATTTGTATTCAAAGATTAGCAAATAGTTATTTATTTTTCATATTTTTGCGAAATTATTAAATACGAAAGATGGAAATTTTTGATCAGTTTTCTTTGAAAGAAGTTCTAACCTGTTTTATGGTTCTTTTTGCTGTTATTGATATTATCGGGTCGGTTCCTATTGTTGTAAGTCTTCAACAGAAATTCGGACAGATTGAAGCGGGAAGGGCATCAATTACAGCAGGGATTATCATGATGGTTTTTTTATTTGTAGGAAATAAAATCCTGAAATTCATTGGAGTGGATGTTAATTCCTTTGCCATTGCCGGGGCATTTGTCATTTTCATTATTGCTATAGAAATGATCTTGGGAATTGAAATCAATAAAACAACGGAGGCCAAGTCAGCATCTATTGTTCCTATCGCTTTTCCTCTTGTTGCAGGAGCAGGAACATTAACGACGACTTTATCCTTGAGAGCTGAATTTCATGATATTAATATTATCTGTGGAATAATTCTCAATACAATTTTCGTATATTTGGTGCTGAAATCAGCTAAGTGGCTGGAGAAGAAAATGGGAGAAGCTACATTAGCTGTTCTACAGAAAGTTTTCGGTATTATCCTTTTAGCTATTTCAATTAAATTATTTACCGCTAACTTTGCCCAATTGGTGCAAAACTATTTTAATTTTTAAGAATTATGCAGAAGTTTTATAAAGTATTTTTAATACTATTTATCGTTTTCATCGCAATTAATCTTTACGCGTTGGACTGGCAGTCAGAAGTTTTATCTGAAGATAACCTAAAGTTTGTTTTTTCAATTGCTTCCGCGGTGATCGGTCTCATTTTACTTTTCGTATTGAATACCTGGAGTAAGATAGGAGTAAAGAAATAATCTTTTTTAAATAAATATAAAAACCACTTTCAATAAAATTCGAAAGTGGTTTTTTATTTCCTATATTTTATGGATTGTGCTGAAGCCTATTTTTCCTGATTTACTAAAGTAAATATGGGCTTTAAAATTAAAGGTGAATACTGTATTGCATAACCAGCTAATAATACGATCATTAGAAATACAATAGCTTTTGTAATTTTATTACTTCTTTTTAACATCATTTTGTTTTTTTGTTTTATTAGTCACATCAGATCTCAGGATAATAGCAAAGCCTTATCTTAAGTACATATGTTAGTTCAATCAGTTATGGATATAGTTTGAACTACATTTTTTGAATTTCAGTAAAATTTGCGAAAGTGAGGAAGGATATTAATGAAATAAGAGCATCAGGGATCTTCCTCCTATGATAATAGATAGATTTTTTCATTCATTTGTTTTATGCAAAATTACAAAAAAATAAATGAATCGTATTTTATTTGTTGATTATCAAATGTTTATATTGTTGTTTGTAGATGTTTTATTAGGAAAATTTCCAATAAATCATATAATTGAATATTAGTTTTTAATTTAACCTAGCAATTACACAATAATTTATTTAATTTTCAAAAACTTTTGATCTCTTAGTAAGCGATTACTTAATGTATTCGTTTTTAACCCTTGATCAACATAGGATTTATGGGTAGGTCCTAAAGAAAAGTATCTGGTAGTAGCCTTCAGGATAGGGTGGCTTTCGTCTTGGTTTTATACGAACTGTTGTTCTTGTTATAAGCAACAACAAAGAGCGCCATATTCTTATTTGTGTGAAGGTTCGGATTTAAGAAATCATCAGATTTTTTAAAACAGCTTCAGATTTTAATTCTGTTTCCTGCCATTCTTTTTCAGGATTGCTTTGTGCCGTAATTCCACCCCCTACAAATAAATGCACTGAGTTACTATAAAGTTTTGCACATCTTAAATTCACAAAATACTGTATGGTTTCTTCAGTCTCGATTTTGATATACCCGGCATAAAATTCACGGGGGAATTTTTCATATTCTTCGATCTTTTCCCTGCAGAAGTCTTTAGGGATTCCACAAACGGCAGGAGTAGGATGCAGCTCTTTAATGATATGGTCTACATCTTCAGGTTTGATCTTTGCTTTAAAATCTGTTCTGAGATGTTTAATATTTCCTGAAATATGATCATATGTTGCAGATCTTTCTATATGACCCAATATGGCATACTTCTCAAAAATATCCTGAATATAGTTTGAAACCGGTTTTTGTTCCTCAATTTCTTTTTCGGACCAGGTTTCAGACACCGGTAGTGTGCCTGCCAGACTCATCGTTTCAAAAGTATGGGTAGTTTTATCAAACTTTCCTAATACCTCTGAAAAAGCTCCCATCCAGGAATTATCTCCATTCACAAAAACATATCTGAAAGCATTGGGATAAGCATTGCATAGATTTTTAAAACTTTCTTTTACATTGATTTCAGAAAAGTTTTTAATAATTTTTCTTCTCGAAAGAACAATTTTTGGGAGATTGTTTTCTCTGATTACTTTAATGACTTTGTCCAGTTTATCCAGATACTCATCTTTAGTTTCGCCGGTATAACCATCGGGATCGCGGGGTAAAGAAAATTCTGTGATTGTACGATTATGAAAATCTTCTGCTTTGACTTCGATGATATCACCTTTGAAACGGAGATGGCCTGAGTTATGAAATGGATAAACGGTTACTGAATTCTTTAAAGATTCTTTATTGGTGGTATATAGCTTTTCGTTGAAAGGAAATTTGAAGTAAATCATGAGTCTGCTGCTTTTAGAAAAATGCCTAGGAAAAATAAAAATGTTAAGCTGCTTTTCCGTTATGCAAAGGTATTGTTAGTCTTAGAAACGTCAAAATCAATTGGATTGTTTTTTGAAATTCTTGCGCTATATCATAAAAAAGACTCAAATATACTTGAGCCTTTGTATTTTTATTAGTAATGAAATTACCGGTTGATGATGTTATTGGTCATTGTGGTGTGGTTGATGAGTTGTCCTTTTTCGTCACGGATCTCAATTTCAGAAACATGCATTGTTTTTCCTTTTCTTATGAAACGTGCCGTGCCGGTAATAATTCCATCTTTTTTGCTTCTTAAGTGGTTGGAGTTGATGTTGGTACCGACACCATAGTATTTCTCACCATCGATAAAAATATTGGACAGGCTTGAACCCAACGTTTCCGCTAATACACAACTTGCTCCGCCGTGGAGAATTCCAAATGGCTGATGTACTCTGGGTAAAACCGGCATTGTTGCCGTAAGGACTTCGTTTTCCTGATCAATATCGATAAATTTTATTTCAAGTGCTTTTGCTAAGGTTTCTTCACCCCAGTTGTTAAGAAAGTTCAATAACTCCTCTTTGGTCATATCTTTCATATAGCGGTAATTATTTTATGATTGTGCTCCATTTTCTGTTCCCATGATATTGGGATTCCAGTTGGCAGGAACTTTCGGGACAATATCATTTTTTATATAATAATTCTGGATCTCATCCATAATTTCTGAAAAAGGAGCCGAAGCAATTCTTTCATAAGGGATCGTATATCCGAGATAAATAATCTTCCTTTTAAAATCCCCGGCAGCCAGAACAATAGGAACTTTTGCAGCTAAAGCCATATGGTAAAAACCTTTTCTCCATTTCGGAACCCAACTTCTGGTTCCCTCGGGAGTAATAACCAAACTGAAATCTTCCTTTGCAAATTGCTTGGCAACAAAATTAACAAGATCATTTTTCTGACTTCTGTCGATACCAATTCCTCCCAGACCTTTCACGATTCCGCCATACCATCCTTTGGTATGAGCATCTTTAATGATTATCTTCAATGGCTTTTCCAAAGACCAATAAGCAAAATTCCCTAAAATGTATTCCATGTTATGGGTATGAGGTGCTACTACAAGAATACACCTGTTAAGGCTGTTGACGTCGCCCTGAAGCACGACTTTCCAACCCATCAGTTTCAACATTATTTTGCCGATTAGTTTTTTCATAGATTTCGTATTAAAACAGAAAAAGTATAACCAAAAGGTTATACTTTACAAATATATTGAAATATTATCGCTCTTAAAATAAACCGCTGATTAAATCTACGATTTTCATTATAATTTCTAATGCTACTTGTACCATGGTTGAGGTTTTTTTAATTGATTTGGTTATGAATTAAATAACTATACGAAGGTATGACAATTTTTTAACATAAAGAACTAATAAATAATATTTTTTGTCACTTTTGAGAGAAGAAGAGTGTGAATTTCAAACTGTTGTCTTCCATTCACACCTTCTGCCACTCTCTGCAGTTTATTATTTGGTTTTTATGGAAATTTCGTCTTTTCCATCCTTGATCTGGATGTCTACTTTACCTTTTTTCTTGATGTCAGACTTTACGGAATCCATTATCTTTTCTGCTTTAGAGTTTGGAACTTTTTTTCCGTTGATAATGATGCTATCCTTATCATTGGAGTTGTACTCTATAGTAGAACCATTAACGGAGATCTTATTTTTCTCGATTCTGATATTTGCCTGATCATCATCAGAATTTTCATCATCGTCATCTATTCCGTCACCGTTCAGGTCCCCGTCGAAATTAATTCCGTCTTTTTTGATTGGAAGTACCACTACATTCTGTGGAACTACAAGCTCATATTCTATACTGTAATCTCTGAAACGATGTTCATATGGATATTTGATGTAATTAGGAAGTATCACCTTGTTATTTACAACTTCTACAGGAACACTTACGTTTAACGGGATATTATATCCTCTTGCTTCTTTTTTAATGATTAAGTAAGGGGTTTTTATATCGGCTTTTCTTGTTACGTCAACATGGATCCAGTTCTTTTTGAAAACGTTTACTTTATCTGAGTAAAGGTCATCGTCATATCCAAGGAAGTTTTGTGGAATAACAATTTGTTTAAGGTCTACATAAACACTATCTGATGTTGTATTGATAGATACCTCTTCGGTGTCTTCTTTGTGGCCTTTTAGAAACATGTCTTTTCTTGCCATACTCACTCCAAAATAAGTAGATAATGCGATCAATCCAAGGAATAATGCTCCCAAAACCCAACCCGTATTTCTTAATTTTGTTTTAGGCGAAATTAATTTGATACTTAATAAGGCAAATAACAGGGCAGGAATTAAACTTCCTAAAATGATCATGGCCATAATGGTATACTTCATTCCGTCATTGTCGAAATAGAAATTCATTTCGTTAATAGGAGGGAAATCATTAGTTCCCATAAATCCGAAGACTACAAATACTCCGATCAGACAAGAAAAAGAGATCAGTGCGAAGATTCCTCCAAGAACATATCTCACTACGTTCCATATCCCGCTTCCTGCATTATTAATGTAAGGTTTGTTTTCGATGTATATTTCTCCGACTCTCTGAGTAGATTCGTTGGCAAATTGTACCAGCTTATTCGATTCATTTTTAAGATTGTCGAAGTTCATAGGCTTTCCCTTCATTTTCAAAAAATCTGCAGCAGTTTCTGCTTTGGGAAGTACGATCCACAGAATAATATAAAGTAATGCAATAAGTGAAGAGGATATAGCAGCTGTAAATATTCCCAGGATAAATACTCCAAGCCAGATTGCTCTCATGGCAGTAATATCCATTCCTACATAATGGGCCAGACCTGCACACACACCGGCGATCTTTTGTCTTTCAGGATCACGGAATAATTGTCTTTTGTCTGAATATTCTGCGCCTGAGTGGCTTGTTCTTTTAGAGTTTTTCTCTGAATAATATGCTTCTTCCTGTTCTTCGATTTTTTCCGGTGTTCCGATTTGTGCAATTACTCCTTCTACATCAGTATCGTTGATAACTTCTCTTTTTCCTAATGAATCTCTGAAGATTTCAACCATTCTTATTTCTATGTCATGCATTACCTCATCTGCTTCTGAAGCATCCAGAGAGCTTCTTAGTGCATTAAGGTAATCGCTTAGCTTTATGTATGCGTGTTCCTCTATTGTAAAAGAAAAACCTGCGAGTCCTATTGAGAGTGTCTTGTTCATAGCTTTGTTTTTTAATTTTTTTGAGTGATTTGGTTTACTGAATCTGTTAATTCGTTCCAGGTATTGAGAAGTTCACCTAAAAACAACTTTCCTTTTTCTGTAATCTGGTAGTATTTTCTCGGTGGGCCTCCTGTTGATTCTTCCCATCTGTAAGAGAGAAACTCACCATTTTTTAATCTTGTTAAAAGAGGGTAGAGTGTGCCTTCTACTACATCCAGTTTTCCTTTTTTTAGTTCATCTATAAGGTCGGAAACATACATTTCACGATGATTGATAAGACTTAAAATACAGAATTCCAGAATCCCTTTTCGCATTTGCGCTTTGGTATTTTCAGTATTCATCTTAATAAGGTTTTAATTAGTTATATTTAGAATCCGGTTCCTAGCTAGTTGAACCTATTCTTATTTTACATTACAAAGATATGTAATTAAAATGGTATTATGCAATACAAAGTAGTGGAATTTTTATTTACTTTTATTTAATTAACTGATTTTCAATTAAATAAATTTTATCTATTTTTTTAAGAAAACTAAAATCAATTAAAATAGAAGATAAATGATGGTCATTCTTAACGCTATTCTTATTTTTGTTATGGAAATTTTCAGTCATCTGTATACTGAGCAAAAAAGTTAATTTTGAATAGTTCTGTAATCTTGATCATCTTTATTATTTTAGGATCTTTTTGCTCCGGTCAGCAGCATTTTGAAATTAAAGATGGATCCTTATTGTATAATGCGGATATCACTGTTCAGGATTGTGATGCTGATAAATGTAGTGGAAATGGTACAATTATACTGAAAGATAAAAGGACCTCGCGGACTTTACAGGAGTTCACTTCTGATGATCTTTATTTTTACCTTGGTAAGGATCAACAACCTAGTGTTAATGTTATTCAGCTTTATGATGAACAGAGCCCGCTGATATTTAAAGATTTTAACTTTGACGGTTTTGAAGATATTGCTATCCGAAATGGTAATGAAAGCAGCTATGGTGGTCCTTCCTATGACGTATATGTCTATAATACGACAAGAAAGCAATTCGTGATCAGTGAGGAATTAACTGATCTTGCCCGCGAAAATCTGGGAATGTTTCAGACAGATCCAAAAAGGAAAAGACTCATAACATTTTCTAAATCCGGTTGTTGCTGGCATTTAACCACAGAATACAGAGTGCTGCCCGGAAAAGGACTTGATAAGGTCTTTGAACTGGAAGAAGATGCCATGAATGATGAATCTGTAAAAGTAACCCGACGCGAAAAGATTAAAAATAAATGGATCATAAAAACAAAGAGATATCCAATCAAAGAATATTATAAAGAATAGGAAACATGAAAATACAAAAGGAAATTGATTTTATTCTTGCTGTAGATGCATTAAAAAATGTACAGAGAAGGAATTATAATGCCGATGATTCAAGAAGAGAAAATACTGCTGAACACTCATGGCAGATCATTATTTTAGCACAGGTACTTTTCCCCTATGCTAAAAACAGGGCTGATATCGATCTGTTAAGGGTGATACGGATGCTTTCTATCCACGATCTGGTAGAAATAGAAGCTGGAGATACATTTTTATTTGACGAAAAAGCCATGGTGGGCAAATTTGAAAGAGAAAAATTGTCTGCCCAGAAAATTTTCGGGATTCTTGATGAACCTTTGCGTTCGGAATTCTTTAATTTGTGGCTGGAATTTGAAGAAGAACAGACCCCTGATGCTATTTTTGCCTGTGCAATAGACAGGATCATGCCGTTTATCCTGAATTCGCATACTTCAGGAAAAAGCTGGACAGAAGCTAAGGTAACAGAAAGCCAGATCAGGAATATGCTGGAAAATGCCATCAGCCGGGCTTCTGATGAAATGGGAGAAGCATTCCAGTTTTTACTTAGTAAAAGTTTAGAAACAGAAAAAGTTTTAAGATAAATAAAACGCAAGCCGAAGGCTTGCGTTTTTTTCTGATTATAGTATCTGTACAGGCTTTTTAAATTCGTCTATAGCTACGAAAGTGAAATCTCCAACAATAGCTCTTTCTCTTTCATACGAATACATCTGTTCTGTATAAATTTCTACGTTTACCTTCATACTGGTAGTCCCGACATGGGAAACTGTTCCTATCAATTCTACAATAGTTCCTGCAGGAATAGGCTTTTTAAAATCAATTTTGTCGCTGCTTACAGTTACCACTCGTTTTCTTGCAAAGCGGGTAGCGGTAATAAATGCCACTTCATCCATCAATTGCATCGCTGTACCACCAAAAAGGGTATCGTAATGATTGGTTGTGTTGGGGAAAACCGCTTTAAAGATTCTGGTTTCAGATGCTTGAATTCTTTCTTCTGTAGTCATATTTCATTATTAAATTAAAGCGGGATGAAATTATTGAAATAAACAGAATAATCTAGGAATTAGTATATTCCTGAAAACATCCATCAGATCAATAAACTTCAGGCCGCGAAAGTTTCTTGTTCAAAGAAAAGGCAGGTCTCCTGACTTGTAACATCTTTAATCCCTTCCCATGCATGGCACAGTGGATCCTACATAAAGACTTTTGTTACTTACAGTTGCGCGACAGCTCGTGATTTTCACACGATTCCCTTTTAATCTGCGTTAGGCAGAACCCATTCCTGTGATGAATAAGTGGTAAGACTTTTTCAGGTGCAAAAATAAGGATAATACAGAGAAGTAAGGTGAATTATTCCGGATTTTTAAAAATAATCTGATGAGCCACCCGGCCCTGTTTGATTGTCCAGAGTGTGGTATACCTGTTTTCACCTGATCCGTTCACCATATAAAGGAAAATATTATCATTATCAATAGCAGCTACACTGATGTTATTGAAATCCATAGTAGGCTGGAACATATTTTTGATGGCTTCTCTCACAAAGACAGAGCCACGCCCCACCTGCTGTACCCGGATCGATTTGATTTCGGTCATCCCTTCCGGAAGTTCTTTGCTTATTCCCCAGGGTTTAACTTTATCAATGGTTAATATCGTTCCATCCGTATCTTTTTCCTGTTTACGGTAGCTGGCATTAGAAGGATAAATATCGATGATTACTTTACTCCTTTGAGCGGTAGGTATTTTGGGGTTGTTATTATCTGTGAAAATGAGGGATCTTCCGTTTTTGGATTTGGAAGGTGTGTATTGAGGCAACTGATCAATAAAGGCTACACGGTCTTTATTCACCATACCTTCCTTATCAAGATTTTCATATCTCACAAAAGGCTTTTCAGTATCCTGCTTATCGGGATATTTGATCCATAGCCATTCTGTTTCTCCGGGAGCCGGTTTTACATAAAGAAAAACATCCCCTTTACGCATTCTGATTTTGTCTACAATTTTTCTGTAATTATCCTTTGCCACCCGTACATTGGCATAGCCTTCTTCTGCTTTTACAACTCCAAAAGGAATTTTTTGCTGCCCTTTTAGGAAGGCTAATGAAAATAAACTGAAGGCAGATAAATAGAATGCTTTGTTTACGGAAATCATCATGAAAAATTTTTGATACTTCAAATATATAAATTAAAAGCATTTCGGAACATAATTATAGCTTCCTAAATCTTCTTTATTTGCTAAAGAAAGTTTTACAAAAGGAATTTATTCTGTTAGGTTGGAGGAGGATAGAAATTCGGTAAGGCGAAATTTTTTGGGAAGAAGGAAGAGTAAAGAGTAAAGAGTAAAGAATAAGAGAGTGCTAAAAGCACTCTCATTTATTATTAAATCAATTTTTAAATTCTTTCAAGCTCATCGGCATCAATGGTTGTTTTAAAGGTTCCATAATTGACAATCACTTTATTTCTTGAAATTTTTTCAATCGTGCCGACACTGGTACTTCCTGTAATACGCACCCGTTGTCCCACTTTCATCCAGATCTCACGATCGGTTTTGCGTTTTTCCTCTATTTTTTCGTTGGTTTCTGCGATTTTTTCAATAACCTCTTCTTTTTTCAGCTGCTGGGTGATCTTTCTTTTTACAATCTGAAGACGTTTGGTTTCATCTTTATCAGCACCTATTTTTCTGAATTTTTCCTGTTCTAAAATCTTCACGAAATCTTTTACCACATCCTTCCTGGATTTTCCCTTAACGTAGCTTTCGATAAAAGATTCGATTTTGTTCCCGAACTGAAGCTTCCGATGTTCTTCTTCATACAGCTTTTGAAAATTGAATAATTTTTGCTGAAGTTGTTCATTCAGCTTTTGAAGGTTATCCCGTTTATCTTCTACCGATTCCTTTCTTTCAGCCAGATCTGTTTTAAGCTTTTCAACTTCAAATTTTTCCTGCTGTAGCTTAACAATGGTTTTATCAAGGTTTACAATATCGTGTTCTACCTTTTTCTTTGCAGAATGGATAATGAATCTGGGAATTTTATTCTTTTCGGCAACTTCAAAAGTAAAGGAACTTCCTGCCTGGCCTACCTCCAGTTTGTACATCGGTTCCAGAGTTTCTTCATTGAATAGCATCGCCGCATTTTCAGCATTAGGGAGTTGTTCTATCACCAGTTTGATATTGGTATAGTGTGTGGTGATAATCGCGAAACTTTTTTTGTCGTAGAAAAATTCAAGGAAACTTTCTGCCAGGGCACCTCCCAGTTCCGGATCGGAACCTGTTCCAAACTCATCAATTAACAGGAGCGTATTGGCGTCTGATTCCCTGATGATTCCGGACATTTTCTTTAATCTCGAAGAATATGTCGAAAGATGGTTTTCTATAGACTGATTGTCTCCAATATCAGTCATGATTTTGTCAAAGAAAAACATTTCGGATTTCGGGTGAGTGGGAACGAGGATTCCACTTTGGATCATCAGCTGTAGTAATCCTACCGTTTTTAAGGTTATTGATTTTCCCCCTGCATTGGGACCGGAGATACAGATGATCCTGTTATGTTCCGTCAGACTCAATGTTTGTGGGTGGATCGTTTTGTTCTCTGCTTTATTCCTTAGCCATAACAATGGATGAAAAGCTTCTCTTAATCTCAGGGTTTTATGGCGGTTGATTTTAGGCAGTACTCCATGGATTAATTCTGCAAATTTGGCTTTTGCCCTCGTTAAATCAAGATCAAAAATGTATTTTTGATACCTCCAGAGCTGAGGTTGAAATTCGGCTAATTCAGCTGTAAGTTTCCTCAGGATCTTATCAATTTCTTTCTTTTCCTCCTCTTCAGCTTCCTTCAATTTAAAATAGTGGCTGACTACGCTGTCCGGCTGTATATAGGTAATGGATCCGGTTTTTGAAAGTCCCAAGACTCTTCCGGAAACCCTTTTTTTATACGCAGATTTTACTGCTAAAACTCTTTGGTCCTCTATAATACTCTCACGGATGTCATCCAGAAAATCACTTTGCCCATAATTGAACAAGGCCCGGTTGAAATTTTCCTGAATTGCTTTTTTGGCATGCTGAATTTCTGTCCGTAATGTTTTTAGAACGGGTGAAGCTTCGCTTTTTACCTCTCCAAAACGGTTGAAGACTTTATCAACCTTATCAATGATCTCTTTTTTAAATTCAAGAACTGAAACATTTTCCAGAAGATTGGGAAAAGTATCCGGCATGGTGGGAAAGAACTTTTGTAGCTTTCCGATTTGTTCCGTGAGTGTTTTTATCTTGATGAATGCGCTGTTTTCCAGTCGATAGTTCTCAATCAGCATTAATTTCAGTTCCGCTTCAATATCTTCATATTCATCAAATGGGATAGCATTTGAACTTTCAAAACTTGAAAGATATTCCGAAGTTTTTTTCAAAGAAAGCTCTGCTTCGTCGATTTCCATAGGACGAAGTTGAAGAATTTTTTCTCTCGTTTTCGGAGAATACGCAAAAGGAGAAATTTCCGCGAGCAATTGCGGAAATTCTAATTCGTCTAAATCTTCTTTATTTATATACACAATGCAAATTTAGTGAGAAATTGTGAATTTGATGAGATGATAATTTGAAAATGAGATATTTTGAAAATTTTATGGTCCTGATCTTTTTTAAATGAATGTTTTAGTACATTTGAAATATGAGAATAGAAACCAATCGTTTGATTTTAAGAAATATTGAAGAAACCGATGTTGAAGACATTCTTAGGATCCGTAGCAATGAAGAAATCAACAGATACATCTTGCGTAATTCACCAAAAACGAATTATGATGCACTGGATTTTATTTTAACGATAAAAAGAAATACCCAAAATAACGAAACTGTATATCTGGGTATTTCATATAAAGATCAACCCAACCTTATCGGAACGATATGTTTGTGGAATTTTTCTGAAGACAGAAAGATAGCAGAAGTAGGCTATGAGCTCTTGCCGGACTATCACAGACAGGGAATTATGTCTGAAGCATTGGATGCTGTTTTACATTTTGGTTTTAATGAATTAAATTTGCAGGAGATTATAGCTACTACCCATCAAGATAATAATAGTTCAAAAACCCTGCTTTTAAAATATAATTTTGTTTTAGAACAGGATAAAAAAGATGAAGATTTTCCTGAGGGAATTATTTTTAGCTTAAAGAAATAATTGACCTGTAGCGGAGTAATTAGCCAATAGGCATTTAATCAATAAATTAACCCATTTTCAAATTATTGAATTGAAACAATGACCTGGACAGAAGTTTTAGCACCTATAAAAAGTACTGAATATTTTAAAAACCTTTGGGAGAAGGTAAAACAAGAATATGCAACCACCAAAGTATTTCCCCCGAAAAATCAAATTTTCAGGGCACTGGAAATTACACCTTTTGATGATATTGAAGTGGTGATTATTGGCCAGGACCCTTATCATAATGATTATCAGGCTAACGGATTGTGCTTTTCTGTTTCAGAGCAGGTGGCGGCTCCACCTTCTCTAAAGAACATTTTTATTGAATTGAAAGATGACCTTGGAGTAGTAAGGACTTCTAAAGAGCTGGATGATTGGGGAAAACAGGGAGTACTGTTGCTAAATGCAACATTAACAGTACGTGCTCATTCTCCCAATTCCCATAAAGATTTGGGATGGGAAAAATTTACAGACTTTATCATTAAGGAGATTTCAGATAAAAAAGAAAATGTAGTCTTTGTGCTTTGGGGAGCTTTTGCACAAAAAAAAGCCGAACTTATTGATCCGGCCAAGCACTTTATTTTGAAATCGGCGCATCCTTCACCTTTTTCCGTATACAGGGGGTTTTTTGGAAGCAAGCCTTTCTCAAAAATTAATGAATATCTTATCTCAAAAGGGAAGAAACCTATTTCGTGGTAGTTTTTTCGCCTGTTTTTTTGATGGTAATTCCAATTTTGTATTTTCCCGGAAGTCCTTTTGTTCCTTCTTGTGCAGTCGGATAGGGGGTAACATCTTTTAATGAGATGGTATATCCATTAAATTCTGCAGATTGTACATAGTTTCTTCCCGGATTATCCATTGTGGCTAATGTTAACGTTACAGGTCTCGTTGTAGTCCCCATAACCAGTACATTGGCCACCGCGACACCTGCCCAAATGCAATTAACGCCTTCCGGACAACGGCTGTCTTCGGAAATATTGGTAAAAGTAACATTCATCTGATATTCTTTGAGGAATCTGTTTTCTCCCTCATTGAAGTAAATAATGTCTCCTTCCTTATTCATTGTTTTTTCTTTTGTGTTAGTTGCTGCGGATGGCTTAGACCCCTTTTGTGCATTACAATTGGTAAGCACAAGCATTCCTAAACTGAGTACAATGGTTTTGTATATCATGGTATTTCTTTTTTAAATATAATCAAGCATATTCAATATTACTACCAAAAACATTGCCACACCTACCACAAAACCGAATCCCGTACCGTATATGAATCCAATAAAGGCTCCTTTTGTGGATTTCAGGGCTTTATCCATGTCCTTACTGTCGTGAAGAAGTTCTCCAATAAATACTCCTGCAAACATACCGATCAGAAATCCTAAAGGGATGGGAATAAACATACCTGCAATAGTTCCGACTACTGAACCGATGCTTCCCCATTTTGTGCCGCCATATTTTTTATTGGTTCTGGCCGGGATCACATAATTTAGAACAGCAGAAGCTGCGGTAAGAATCCCGAAAACCCAGATATACAACATCGGTAGATCCGCATCTGTACCGAATTTGTAAATCAACAATCCGCAAAGGCTGAGTAGCAGTCCAGGCAGAACCGGGAGAAAGGTGCCCAGTATACCCAGGACAAGTAAAATAAGACAAAGAGTATTAATTAATGTAGTATCCATTCTTTAAAAATATAATGCAATATAAAAAAAGTGGCCTTAAAAAAGCCACCTTTTCATATAAGTTGAGAATTTTCTATAAGTTTAAGATTACATATTGCAGAATTACACCTGCGTTGCCAATGTTTCCTGAAGCATGATTATGGAAAGTGGTATAATAAATATACCCACTGGTTGAAGATCCCGAGCAAGGCCCTACTGTGGCCCCTAACGCTACCAAATAAGGAACCAGTACCTGAGGAACTGAAATACTGATCTGAATGTTGCCTGGTAAAGTAATACAAACCGTTACAAATGTTGAATTGGGAGCGTTTCCTATTGGAGTGGTAGGAATGCCTGTTGCAGTGAAATGATTGGTTCTGATCATCAGGGCATCATTTGATGAGGTTTCTTTAACCAACACTTCCCAGTAAGTAGGGTCGTAATTAATTATTTTTTGCCATGCCCCTAAATCATAGTTGATATTAAGTGTATTAAATCCTAAAGCCGTTGTAAGTCCCGCATTGTTTACCGTAGCATCCAGGGTACCTGTGCTTCCGATGTTTTTAGAACATAACTTGGTATCAGGAACAAACCCTCCGGTCATTGAACAGTTACTCGTATTGCTTGTCCCACCTACCAGATAGGAAACATCCCAATCCGAAGCATAGATACTCCCGCCATTAGCAACAAAAGTGGCTAGATTAGCATCAATTACAGTATAAAGTCCCGGATTTGAAGAGTAATTATTTCTTGAACCACAGTTGAGAAATATAATGTCATATTGTGCAATAGCAGTTAAGTTGGCAAGATCGGCATTAGTAATTTCGGTGGCATTATAGCCTAAAGTCTGAATGATATCCTCAATTTTATCATACGTTCCCTTTACATAAGCTATTTTTGCAACCTGATTGAGCTTGGTTTGGCTGACATCGAGATTTAAGGTTTCATGATCTTTTACAGTTGCGGAAATTTCCGTACGGAAATTACTACCATTACCCGTCTGAATATGGATAGTCCGATTTCCAGCCGGAGCATCCAATGTAAAGTTACCGTTGGCATCTGAAGTGGTATAATAAATTTTATACTGGTCGTCAAATGTAAAAACTGAAGCACCTCCAATAGGTTTAGTGCCATTTTGTGACATCACTTTACCGGTAAGTTTTCCTGTCTTTATAGCAGTTGGTCCAACGTTTTCGGAAGGTGTTGCAGAATCATCTCCTCCGGAGCAGTTGATAAACAGTGTGAATACACACAATAAAATAAATAAGTAGTGTTTTCTCATATCTGATTGATTTTTATGGGGTTAGTTTGAACCAAATTTAATAAATAATTAAATATAAAATAATATAATATGATAAATTTTGAGTATTATTTATTTTAAATAATGTTTTTTAATTAATTTTTTACCTATTTATTGATGTTTTAAGTAAATTAATAATTTTTTAAAATAATGATTTTAAAATTTTATTAAAAATGGAAATGAAATCCATTTTGGGATAAAAATTGATGGATAGGTTTTAATTAAAATGATCCTTAAATTTCATAAATTTGCGATAATGAAAGACGAGTTACAAGACACCAAAGACTTTTTACAGGATATAAGTGATCAGATCCATTATTTTGTAAGCGCAAATGTGCCCAATGACTTGGTACTTACCTGTCAGATTATCCTTAAATTTTTATTTTTGGCAGGATTTGTCTATGTAATAGATTTTATTTTTAAAATTCTTGTCAATACAATATTCAAATTCTTTTTTGATAAAGAAAAATATCCTGTTCTAAAATCAATCTATCAGTCAAGAATTACAAACTCAATAGTTCATCTAGGTGCATTGAATTTTGCTGAATATGCTCTTAAATCAGTCTTTTGGAGACATCCGAAAAGTTTTGAATTATTGGGGTTAATTGTTAGTGTAGCGATCATTTTTGTTATTGCCGGGATGTTATTCAGGGCATTAACAGCATTGAGGAATTATTTTGTTATCAAACAGGATTTTTATAAGATAATGGCTTTAAATGCTATTTCAGAATCGGTCAAGATATTTGGAATTTTTATTCTTACTGTAGTTGGTATTTGTGTGATTTTCGGAATCAAAGGAGGAACAATTTTGGGAAGTTTGGGGGCTATCACTGCTGTACTTGTACTTGTTTTCAGAGATACTATTTTAGGATTTGTAACAGGGCTTCATGTTGCCACTTCTAAAAACATGAAAGTGGGAGACTGGATTGGTATTCCCAAATACAATATCGAAGGTAATATAGCAGATATCAGTCTGTTAACGACCAAAATCACCAATTTTGATAAAACGGTTTCTACGATTCCTACTTACGATCTGTTAACTACCGAGATCAAAAATCTTCAGATCATGTCCGAATCGAATACCAGAAGGATAAAAAAATCAATTTATTTTAATATCAATTCTTTTAAGTTTTTAAACGATGAAGAAATCACTCGTCTAAAGGATATCAATCTCATCTCCGAATACCTGGAAGGAAAAAGTATAGAAATCAGAAAGGAAAAAGAATCATTGGCTCATAATGATAAAATTGTGAACGGACGACAACTGACCAATATTGGAGTCTTCAGGTATTACGCCCAGAAATATATAGAAAATGACCCGGATATTGATCAAAAAGGAGTGGTGATGGTTCGTCAGCTGGATATTACTCCGCATGGGCTGCCCTTGGAAATATACTGCTTTGCCAACGACTCCAAATGGGAGCGTTTTGAGCAAATCCAGGCAGATATTTTTGACCATCTGTTGGTTGCTTCAAAAGAATTTGACCTGCAGGTAATGCAGGTTGCAGTGAAAGTTTAATAAATAAGAGATTAGACCTTACATGTTGGATATTCAATGGATTTTATCTGACATATAGGATCTAAGCTCTAATATCTACTTATAAAAATGACAAAACTAAGTGTAAACATTAATAAAATTGCAACTTTAAGAAATGCAAGAGGAGGCGAATTGCCAAGTGTAACAGAAGCTGCAATTAAAATTCAGGAATTCGGAGGACAGGGGATTACCATCCATCCTCGACCTGATGAAAGACACATTACCAGAAAAGATGTTTATGATCTGAAACCTTTGGTAACTACGGAGTTCAATATTGAAGGGAATCCACACCGTGCCTTCATCGATATGGTCCTTGAAGTGAAACCCGAGCAGGTAACATTGGTTCCTGATGCAGATGATGCCATTACTTCTAATGCCGGCTGGGATACAAAAAAACACTTAGATTTTCTTACTGATGTTATTGCCGAATTTAAAAATGCAGGAATCCGTACTTCAATCTTTCTTGATCCTAATCCTGGATTAGTAGAATACGCTGCAAAAACCGGAACTGACAGGATAGAATTGTATACGGAAGCTTATGCAAAGGATTATGTCGCGAATAAAGAACAGGCAATAAAGCCATATCTTGAAACGGCTTTAGCTGCCGGCGAATTCGGCCTGGGAGTTAACGCGGGGCATGATCTTAGTCTTGATAATTTAAAATACTTTGCGGATACGATACCAAATTTGCTGGAAGTTTCCATAGGACATGCATTAGTTTCGGAAGCTTTGTATATGGGTATGGAAAATACGATTCAGGCTTATTTGAAGAGATTGGCTAAGTGGTAAGATTTCCTGTGTTTTGGGAATTAATAGAATATTCATCATTTCACATTGCAATTACCACCTAATATCTAATATAAAAATTATGGAAATTTTACATTCAAAAATATTTGGCGAGGATAAATCGTCTACTCCTTTATTGGTCTTTCACGGATTGTTCGGAATGCTTGACAACTGGGGAAGCTTTGGAAAAGATTTAGGGGAATATCTTCCTGTTCATTTACTGGACCTCAGAAATCATGGAAGAAGTTTTCATTCGGAGAGTATGTCACATGATGATCTGGCTGATGATATTGCGCATTATATGGATCATTACGGAATAGAGAAAGCTCATGTTCTGGGACATTCTTTAGGCGGAAAAGCAGTAATGCAATTTGCGATAAGGTATCCGGAAAAGGTAGAAAAGCTTATTGTAGTTGACATTTCTCCAAAAGCATATCCTCCGCACCATCAGGGAATTATTAAAGCATTGGAAACGGTGGATTTCAATAACGTAGGCTCGAGAAATGAGGTGGAAGCAGTTCTTAGTCAGTATATTCCTGAGAAATCGACCATTCAGTTTTTAACAAAGAACTTATATTGGGACGATAACAAAAAACTAAACTGGAGGTTTAACCTTAAGACTTTATCCGAAAAATATAATGAGTTTGTATCCAATGCAATAAAATTTGGAGTGTTTGAGGGTGAAACTTTATTTATTTCCGGGGAAAAATCCAATTATATTCTCCCACAGGATGAATTTGCCATTAAACAACAGTTTCCTAAGGCTAAAATTGTCGTTGTTAAAAATGCAGCTCATTGGGTACAGGCTGACAACCCTACAGAGTTTAGTCATGTAGTAAAGAATTTTTTGGGTTTGGATTGATTTGATTCTCTGTTTGTTGTATTGTTAAAATTTTCTTAAAAGAGTGATATATTTTTTTGCATAAGGGAAATTTTGTACTTTAGATTTATCAAAAAAGTTAAAAATATTTACTTATGAAACCAAAAAAACTAAAAAAACCATTCTTTGCTTCTTTTTTGGAGAAGCAAATTCAAGAGCCTGAGAAAGTAACCGGAGGTGGGGAAATTATTACTTCACCTAATTCAGACAATATTACGATTCCTTCCAAGGATAATATCACTTCCGTTTTGGTTGACAATGTTACCACGGTAAGAAATGATAATGTAACCTTGAAATATCCTTCTGATAGTGATGAGGGTGGACCTTTAGATCATATAGAATTATAGATCAGATCCATTTGTATCAATCGATCATTTTTTAATAATTTCAACAAAATACTAAGTTAAACCAAATTAAAACATTATGAAAAACAAGAGTTCAAAGAAAAAACCATTTTTCGCAGCATTCCTTGAAAAACAACTGAAAGATCCTCAATCTGTAACAGGAGGTGGACCAGATATCACAATTCCTGAAAGAGATGTTGTTACTAAGCCAACTTTGGATATGGCTCATACATTGAAATATCCATCAGATGGAGATGATGATTCACCAACAGTGCCATTATAGTGAATTGTTTTAAAGAAAAATAAAACATAACAATCATAAGAAAGGAAACTTACACTCTAAGTTTCCTTTTTTAATAAAAAGCAAAAAATGATTCTTTGTATCACGCACTCCAATGACTTTTATACTATAGATATTTTCTTTGAATATCTTACTTCTAAAAATATTCCCTACTTCAGGTTAAATTCAGACCACCTGAATTACCTTCAGAAAATTAGTATTACTTACCATTCGTTTGAATTGACTGACGAGTTTGGAAATACGTTCCGTTCCAGCGATATCAAGGCAGTGTGGCATAGAAAAGGATGGCGTATCAGTATTCCTGAAGAGCTTGATGATGACTATGTGAAAATTTTCATCAATGAATATGGAAATCTTCGTTATAATCTCTACACGGCTCTTGAAGATGTTCCCTGGATCAATCCTTTTGAAGCTGAAAAGAAAACGGATGGAAACAAATTATATCAACTGAAAATTGCTAAAAAAAATAAATTAACGATACCGAAAACACTTTTCTCAAACGATGAAGAAGAGATTACAGCCTTCTTTCATACATATTGTAATGGGAAAGCTGTGGCAAAGCTGCATGGAGTTATTGCCAAATCTATGGGAGGTGAAAATATGCTATCCACAACGATTATAAGAGAAGATAATTTAGAATCACTGGCAGATATTGCGTATTGTCCTATGATTTTTCAGCCGTATATAGAAAAAGAATATGAACTAAGGATCATGTATGTTGATGGTGAGTTTTTTACGGGTAAAATTAATAATAGTGAACATGCCGATTGGCGTGTTAATCAAGGGAATTATATTTGGTCAGCTTACGAATTGCCGGAAGATATTAAGTCTTCTCTTACCTCAATGATGAAAGAAATGGGGCTCTACATGGGAGCGATCGATATGATCAAAGGAAGAGATGAAAATTACTATTTTCTTGAAGTTAATCCACAAGGAGAGTGGGGAATGTTACAAAAAGAACTTAACTTTCCCATTGCGGAAAGAATTGCCGATAACCTTATCAAAAGAATGAAAACCAATGAATAACAAAATTTTAATCATCACCCATACCGGGGACAATTTTTCAATACAAAAAGTAACGGAGTATATTATTAAAAATAACTTTGAGGTCATCCGCTTTGATGTCGATTTATATCCCTTACAAAATAAACTGTCGACTACTTTCCAAGATGGAAAATGGATCAGTATTCTCGAAACTCCGGATGCTAAACATCGTTTAGATGATATTGCTGCGGTGTGGTACAGAAGAGCTTACAATATGGGCGATGGGCTAAAGGAAGAGTTAGATGCCAAATTCTATGGTGCTGCGATGGGTGAAATACGAACAACCCTTTTTGGATTTTTAGAATCCATAGATGTGTATGCTCTGGGTAAGCCAAGTGTTTACAGAAGATTAGACAGTAAAGAGGAGCAGTTAAAAATTGCGGATAAGATAGGATTTAAAATTCCGGAAACCTGTATTACCAATAATCCTGAAGAAGCCAGAAATTTTATCCTGAAACATCAGAATGTTATCGGAAAGATGCAGTCGGGTTTTGCTATTTATGAAGATGGGGTGGAAAGTGTTGTATTTACCAACGTGATTAAAGAGGACAAGCTGGATGATCTGGATTCGCTGTTGTATTGCCCTATGCAATTCCAAAAGAAAATTGAAAAGAAAAGAGAGCTAAGAGTAACCGCAGTAGGGCAGGATGTATATGCGTTCGAAATTGATTCGCAACAGTTTGAAGATGCAAAAGTAGACTGGAGAAAGGATGGTGTAAACCTGATCGATAAATGGGTAAGAACAGATCTTCCCAAAGATATTGAAGCTAAAGTTTTAGAGCTTCTGGATGTATATAATGTTGATTATGGAGCAATGGATATCATTGTTTCTCCTGAAGATGAATATTATTTTATTGAAATTAATGGTGCCGGAGAATTTTTCTGGCTGGATAATCTTACGGAAGAAAATCTTATTTCGAAGAGCATTGCTGATCTTTTATGTGATAAAGCACCACGAAGAAATAATATGGTCTTAGCTTAGAATATGATTATTATATGTAACCACTATTTATTAATTTGTCATCACATGTTAATTCATTATATAAAAAACGGGCTTTAGCCCGTTTTTATCATTTTAATCAAACACTTGGCTTTAACCAAAACCTGAAAAAGAGTATTTTTCAATGATCTTATTATGTTTGAGTGTAATTAAATAACAAACTAAAGTAAAATTGTCCTTTAAAAATCGCAAATTTGCATATATGATTTTACATGATTTTTCAATACATTGAAGAATTGCTGAATCAAAAATATTATTATAATTTAGTCAACAACCAAGTAGGAATATAATTGATGGTTTTTGTAACGGGAGCAACCGGAATTTTGGGTCGTGTAATTATTTTGGAACTTTTAAAAAGAGGAAAAAAAGTACGCGCTGCCAAAAGGAGAACAAGTAATTTAAACGAAGTAAAGCATTCATATCAGTTTTATACAGAAAACTCTGATGATTTTTTTAATAAAATTGAATGGGTAGATGTAGATTTTGATGATATGAACTCTTTAGAAGATGCCCTGAAAGGCGTAGAAGAAGTGTATCATTGTGCTGCAAAAGTAAGCTTTCATCCACAAGATGAGAAAGAAATGTACCATACGAATATCAAGGGTACAGAAAATCTTTTATTTGCTTGTGAAGGTTCGTCTGTTACTAAATTTCTTCATGTGAGTTCTGTGGCTGTTTTGGACGGTTATAATGAAAAAGGGGAACTTGACGAAGAATCTGATTTTAATCCGAAGGTTGACCATCCTGCCTATGCCATTTCAAAACATTTATCTGAAATGGAAGTATGGAGAGCTTCAGCCGAGGGCCTGAAAACCATCATCATCAATCCTGCAATTATCATAGGAAGTGGAAACTGGAACCAAAGCAGTGGTGAACTTTTTTCGACTTTTGAAAAAAATAATTTTACCTTTTCCGGGGGATCGTCTTACGTGGATGTCCGGGATGTTGCCCGGATTTCTGTAGAGCTGATGGAAAATAATATTTTTGGAGAACGCTTTATTCTGGTCTCGGAGAATAAACGATATGCCGAAACAGGGAATTATATTCGTAAAAAACTGGGATTGAAAAATGCCAGAATATTGTCTAAAGCAGAACTTAATGCGGGAAGAATAGCCAATATCCTTTTTGGGTGGCTGATTCCACAATTAAAGCTGGTTACAAAATCTAATATTGAATCCATCACATCCTTTAATACCATTTCCAACGAAAAAATTAAGCAAAAGCTGAATTATCAGTTCATTCCTATTGAGGAAAGTATTGATTTTCATCTCAATAATTATATTAACGACAAAAAGGGGAATAAATAAATGAATCTTGCAGAGGCTATTATCAGTAAAAATATAGAAAAACACCCGTTAAAGTCAGCGATTGGTTTTAAAACGAAAGAGGTTTGGAAAGAGTTGAGCTGGAAGAAATTCAGTGAGATGATCTTTAAAACAGCAAATGCACTCAAAGAGGTGGGAATTCAGGAGGGTGACAGGGTCGCTATTTATTCCGATAATTCTGCAGAATGGATGGTCTTTGATCTTGCCTCCCTGTCAATCGGAGCTGTTACAGTTCCTATTTATTCTACCAATAATGCTGAGCAGGCAGAATACATCATCAATGATTCTCAGTCTAAAATTGTTTTAGTAGGGAATCAGGCTCAATATGATGCATGTTTTGAACTTCTAAAAAAAGAGAGCAGTAGCCTTCAGGGTATTGTGGTTTCTAAAAAGTCGGTGTGGATTAAAAAAGAAGATGCCTCTTATCTGGAAGATTTTATTGCGAAAGCTACTGCAAAGCCGGAGTTCTGTAAAAAAGAATATGAAGATGTTGCCACACTGATCTACACTTCGGGAACAACGGGAACGCCCAAAGGAGTTATGCTTACCCACGGGAATTTTATAAAAGCTTTTGATGCCCATTTTGAGTTTTTCAGGTTTAAAAACTTTGAAGAGGAATTGTCATTAGCCTTTTTGCCGTTGAGTCATGTTTTTGAAAGAAGCTGGAGCTTACTCTCATTATATGGCGGCGCCAGAGTATATTTTCTGGAGGATCCGAAAAATATAGCAAAAGCCTTGATTGAAGTAAAGCCGACTATGATGTGTGCGGTCCCAAGGTTTTTTCAGAAGATCTATGCGGGAGTGAATGATATGGTGACAGAAAGCTCTTCACTAAAGAAAAAGATCTTTAACTGGGCTTTGGAAACCGGTAAGCAGACTGCCGAATTAAGGAGAAATGATCAGCCTGCACCATTAGGACTTAAAATAAAAGAATCTATTGCCAATATGCTTGTTTTTAGTAAAATCAAAGAGAAGATGGGTGGCAGACTATGGTTTTTACCTTGTGGAGGAGCCTCGCTTTCTCCGGAAGTAACACGCTTTTTTGAGTCTGTAGGAATTCATGTAACGGTTGGTTACGGGCTTACTGAAACGACTGCTACTCTGACGCTGTTTCCTTTAACGCATTTTGAGCACGCAACAAGCGGAAGACCTTTACCAGGTGTTCAGATCCGCATTGGGGAAAATGATGAGATCCAGGCAACAGGAAACGGAATTATGAAAGGGTATTACAATAAACCGGATGAAACCAGAGCTGTATTTACATCAGATGGATGGTTCAAAACAGGAGATGCCGGAAAGATTGATGATAAAGGAAATCTGATCATTACCGACAGAATCAAGGATCTGATGAAAACCTCAAACGGAAAATATATTGCCCCGCAGCAAATTGAAAATCTTCTGACCAATAACAATTATATCCAGCAGATTATATTAATTGCTGAGGGAAGACAGTTTGTCTCCGCTTTAATTGTTCCAAACTTCGAATTTTTGGAAGATTATATCAAGAAAAACAATATTCCTTTTACCAGCTGGGAGGACATTGTAAAAAGAGAAGAAATTATCAGTCTCTATAAAGATAAAATTAAAGAATTACAGGAGCCGCTTGCGGACTTTGAGAAAGTGAAAAAGTTTACTTTAATGCCGTCTGAATTCGATATCAATACCGGTGAAATTACTCCGACATTGAAAATTAAAAGGAATGTGGTTTTAAAGAAATACGAGGATATTATTGAAAAAATGTACTAGATGAAATTTGATCCTATGAAGTTTTAATACTCAAATTGATCTTAGAACTTTTTCGTAGGGAATAAATCAGGCTTCATCATTTTGAATTAAATTATGACAACACAGGAATTTCTAGGAAAAGAAAATTATACAGTTACTTCACAAACGGTTTCGGAAAGCTGTCCGTCAAATATTGCTTTGATTAAATATTGGGGGAAATATGCAGATCAGATTCCAGCCAACCCAAGTATCAGCTATACCCTTAACCATTGTAAAACAAATACAATATTAGAGTTCTTAGCGGATCAGCCCTTTTCAGTTCAAACTTTTCTGTCAGGAAATGAAGAGGTAAAATTCGGAGAAAAAATAGAAAAATATTTTAAAAATATAGAACAGTACTTACCTTGGATTTTAAGAGGAAGGTATATTATTAAAACAGAAAATACTTTTCCGCACAGTTCAGGGATTGCAAGCTCGGCTTCGGGTTTTGGAGCCATTGCAAAATGTCTTATGGCGCTCGATGAACTTTTTTCAGGGAAAGGATCGGAAGAAGAATCTTTAGGGAAAGCGTCATTTCTGGCCAGACTGGGAAGTGGAAGTGCATGCAGAAGTCTATATAACGGATTGGTCGTATGGGGAAGTTCTGATGTGGTTGAGGGAAGTTCCGATTTGTTTGCAGTCCGATACCCGGATGAAGATATTCATGCTATTTTCAAAGATTTTAATGACTGGGTCCTGCTGATCCATGAAGGACAGAAAAGTGTTTCTTCTACAGTAGGTCATGGTTTGATGAATACAAATCCTTATGCAGAAAGAAGATTTCAGGAAGCAAGAGAAAACTTTATTCCGATGAAAGAGATTCTTAAAAACGGGGATATGGAAAGGTTTATTACATTGGTTGAACATGAGGCCCTTACCCTTCATGCAATGATGATGATGAGCGATCCTGCATTTATCTTGATGAAAACAGGAACTCTGGAAGTCATCAATAAAATATGGGATTTCAGAAAGGAGACGGGGTTACCTTTATTTTTTACTTTGGACGCGGGAGCAAATGTTCATCTGTTATTTCCGAATAATGGTGCTGAAGAAAAGATCAAGACCTTTATTGAATCTGAACTATTGCCACATACCCAAAAGAACGGAGTGGTAAAAGATGTGATGAAGTTTTAAAATATATCATACAAAAAATGCCCGGAAGTAAAACTTTCGGGCATTTTTTATATATTAATGATTACTCATTTTTTTATCCTAAATATGGATATTTGTAATCTTTAGGAGAAACAAAAGTTTCTTTGATACTTCTTACGGAAGTCCATCTCAGAAGATTCATTTTAGAACCTGCTTTATCATTGGTTCCTGAAGCTCTACCTCCTCCGAAAGGCTGTTGTCCTACTACAGCTCCTGTTGGTTTATCATTGATGTAGAAGTTACCTGAAGCATTTTCTAAAGCTTTGAAAGCTTCATTTACCGCATAACGGTCTTGAGCAAAAACAGAACCTGTTAATGAATATGGAGATGAAGAATCCACCAGCTGTAAAGTTTCTTTCCAGTCTTTATCTTCGTAAACATAGATACTTAAGATAGGGCCAAAGATTTCTTCAACCATACTTTCGTATTGAGGATTTGTAGTTTCAATAACGGTTGGATTTACAAACCATCCTTTTGAATCATCACATTTTCCTCCGATCACTACATTGGCTTCATTAGAGTTTTGAGCTCTCTCGATGTATCCTTTACATTTTTCGAAAGAATTTTTATCGATAACAGCATTGACAAAGTTTGAAGGATCTTCCGGAGAACCGATCTTAATTGTGCTCATCTGAGCTTCCATTACTTTTTTTACATCTGCCCAAAGAGATTTTGGAATATATGCTCTTGAAGCCGCAGAACATTTCTGTCCCTGGTATTCGAAAGCTCCTCTTACTAAAGCTGTAGCTACTGCTTCAACGTTAGCAGATGGGTGAGCGATAACAAAGTCTTTACCTCCAGTTTCTCCAACGATTCTTGGATAGGTTCTGTAGTTATGGATATTATCTCCGATCATTTTCCACATTCCCTGGAAAACTTTTGTAGAACCTGTAAAATGAAGTCCTGCAAAATCACGGTGTGCCAATACTTTCTCAGCAGTTTCTTTACCGTCTGTAAAGATCATGTTGATTACCCCTGCAGGAAGACCTGCCTCCGTTAATACATCCATGATTACTTTTGCAGAATACACCTGCTTATCTGAAGGTTTCCAAACCACTACGTTTCCAAGCATAGCCATACAGGTAGGAAGGTTTCCTGAGATTGCAGTAAAGTTGAACGGAGTTACTGCAAAGCAGAATCCTTCTAATGGTCTGTACTCTACACGGTTCCAGATCCCACTATCAGAGATAGGCTGCTCAGAATACATTTCCGTCATAAATTCAACATTGAATCTTAAGAAATCTATGAATTCACAAGCTGAGTCAATTTCAGCCTGGTGTACATTTTTAGATTGTCCGATCATGGTTGCTGCATTGATCACGTCTCTGTATGGTCCTGCCAACAGATCAGCAGCCTTTAAGAAGATTGCAGCACGCTGCTCCCATCCAAGCTCGTTCCATTCTTTTTTTGCAGCTAATGCAGCATTGATCGCATCATCCACATGTTGCATTGTTCCTTTGTAGTAAAATCCAAAATCGTGAGCATGATCCTGTGGAGACTGAAGCTGAACCTTCTCGTCGGTTTTTACTTCCTTTCCATTGATGACCATTGGGATTTCTATCTTTTCAGCCCACATTTTTTTGTATGTGGCAATAAGGCTTTTTACTTCAGCTGAACCTGGTACATAAGAGTTTACAGGCTCATTTACTGCAAGTGGAACTTGCGAAATTGCTTTTGACATATATTTTAATTGTTTTAATTAAGTCTGTACTACAAATTTACGATAATTCAGACAAAGAAAAAATAAACCATAGTTTTTATAAATTATCCTTTACATTCATATACTCTATAATAAATACGGTATTTTACCAGCGAAAATAAATCGTTTTGTGGTGTTTTTGTTTCGATTTTATAATGAGTGAAGGATCTGTATCTCATTTGAATATTAATTAATATTGCCCGGACACAGCTTATACCAGTTTGAAATAATGCAGAATCCTATGATCGAATTCAGTTTTTACAAAAAGATAAACCTGTATACTAGAAAGAATAAGTATATTTAATGTGTTTTAAAACAGTAACTTATGAAAATAATATTCTTTATCGTTTTATGCTTTTCCCAGGTCGTTTTTGCTCAGCATACCAAGAAAAATGTAAAACAGTCTGGCAGTTCATCTTCAACAGACGAACTTCTGAATAATGTTCTTAAAAAGTCAAAATGGAATTTTGATTTAAAGGATCTTGATAATTCTCACATCCTGTTGGATAAAGATAAGATGAAGCCTGATGTTTTATACTTTGTTGATGCTAAGAATTTCCAAATGAATATCAATCAGAAAGACTGTAAAAGCATCGTAAAAGGGACTTATCAGATTCTCAGGAAAACTGAAGAGATTGCAGTCACTTTTGGTCATCGCCCGTTTGTAGTAAATTCCCAAACAAATCAGAAATGCATGGAAAGCCTGATCACCTTCTTAGAAAGTAATCTGGATGTTCTATATGATGAAAAAGAGTCCGTTATTGAAATTAAAGAGTATGATTACCCGCCGAGTACTTCTGTTTCTCAATAGCGGATTACATTTTTTCGTTCTCAAGAATTTTCAGCACTAATTTTTCTTCTTGTGTTAAATCTGCCTTGCCATCATTTACTTCAATGTCTTCCAGCTCGTCAAGGTATTTTTTAATCGTATTATTTTCGTAAAGGTTGATCACCAGCGGATGAACATAGTATTTTCTGCACACCGTGCTGGTGTTGCCCAGGTGTGAAGCTACAATATCCAATGCCTCCTTTACTTTTCTTTTGTATTCCGTATTGCTTTCCGCATAGCCGATTTCTTTGAATGCGATTAAAGCACTGACGGTCCCCGACCAGGTTCTGAAGTCCTTAGCCGTAAAATCTTCGCCGCTGATCTCTTTAATATAATCATTCACCATTCCGGAATCAATGGAATGTCTGTTGCCCTCATCATCATAATACTGGAAAAGCTCTTTCCCCGGAATATCTTTACATTTCTGAACAAGTCTTGCCAGCCTTTTACTTTTCAGATCGACATTGTGCATCACCCCTTTTTTTCCTTTGAAAGAAAAGGTCATTTTCTGTCCGTTGATCTTTACGTGTTTATCTTTTAAGGTGGTTAAACCGAATGAGCCATATAGTTTCTCATACGCGTTATTACCAATCCTGATGTTCGTACGTTGCATAAGGCTTACGATCAGAGCCAGGATTTTTCTTTTTTCAAAATTTCTCAGTGCCAGATCTTTTTCCACATGCAGGCGGATTTCAGGTAGGGCATATCCAAACTGAAGCATCCTGTAAAATTTGGTGTGATTTCTTAAGGCACTCCATAAAGAATGGTATTTATACTGTTTTCGTTTCTTAATATCAAATCCTGTAGCCTGCAGATGTCCATTGTCCAAGGCACAGATCCAAACATTTTCCCATGCAGGAGGAATTACCAGTTTATTGATCCTGGTGATCTCATCTTTGTCTTTAATGCGTTCACCGTCTTTAAAGTACGAATACTTTTTTCCCCTTCTTTTACGAATAATTCCGGCGGTTTCTGTATCGGAGGTGTAAATAAGATTTACTGCCTTTGCAGAAGCCACCGGATCTTTCATGATCTTAACAATCTTAGAAGGTTTAAGGTGGGAGATCAATTCAAAGTCGTCATTATCCATAATAAAGCATGGTTAAGAGTTTTTACCCTTCGAAAAAATTAATAATAGAATAACGACAACCGCTACAACGAGCAAAATTCCCCACCACATTCCAGCCTTAAAGATAGTCTCGACGGCTTCACAACTTGTTAGTAACAATAAACTGAATATTGCAATACTGTATAAGGGTAATTTTTTCATATTGATTTTTTTAGTGTTTGATTTAAATTCTATGGTGATCAGGTCTCCAGTTTTTGATAGACTTCTTGATCTGATCTCCGGAAATATTTTCATTCAGAGCCTTATACAAAAGCTCTTTAAATTCATCGTCATCAGCAAACCTCAAAGCGGCGATCTGGTCGAAACTTAATTTTTCATAAGCCTCATCGGATCTTTTATTAAAAATTTCAAAGTACCGTTGTCTGAATTCAAATCTTACAATACGGTTTTGATTGCCGAGTGCATAGTGCTGCCGCAGCATAATGGCTAAATAGAGAATCAGAAAAATGATTATAGAAAATAGGATCCAGGTAAGTTTGTTCTCACCATCATTCCAGATATTATAAATTCCTACGCATTCCAATATAAACAGCAGAGGAAGATAAATGAAGTGATGTGGAGGATAAAATTTTCTGTGGTTTTTATAATTCTGCTTTCCCATAGGATATGATGTAGCAAGAATCTTTCCAAAATAGAATATTTTTAATAATAATTGTTGTTTTCATGCTTTAAAGTATTTGTTTTTGGCTTAAATGATTTATTTTTTATGTATTCATTAAATTCTTTTTTTCTTACATAAATTTTTTTAGCTGTGAATCATTCAGATGTAGACGGGACATTGAACTTTTATGTCAAACGAATGAGAATCTCTCAGTTTTATGATCAGTGAAAAAATAAAAAATAACCTTTAATTCGGGAAAAAACGGTTAATAATTTGAATCCGGAAGCTCAAATTTTTTGTAACTTTCGGTTTTAAAAAATTAAAAAATGACTTCAAGGGAAAAAGTAGCTGCGCTTCGTGAAGAAATGCAGAAAAATAATGTTGATGCATTTATAGTATATTCTGCAGATCCGCATATGAGTGAATATTTACCGGAAGAATGGCAGGAGAGAGCATGGCTCTCAGGATTTCTCGGGTCAGCAGGTTTTGTGGTGGTTACCCAAAACAAAGCCGGACTTTGGACGGACGGACGGTATTTTACCCAGGCTGCAATAGAACTTCAGGACTCGGGGATTGATCTTTTTAAAGATGGAATTGAAGGGACGCCTAATTATATCGACTGGATTATTTCCGAAATTCCTGCTGGCGGGAAAGTAGCTGTTAATGCAGTAGCCACATCCAACGCCAATTGGGAACTCCTTTCTCAAAAATTAAAAAATAAAAATATCGTTCTTGCAGACGCTCCTTTACTGAAGGAAGTATGGAAGGACAGGGGAACACCTTCAAAAAATCCGATTTATACTCAACCGGTAGAAAGATCCGGAAAATCCGTGACTGATAAGCTTTCCGCCATCCGTCAGAAAATGGAAGAACAGGAAGTTACCTATCATATCATTTCCAGCCTTGATGACGTAGCATGGACGCTTAATCTGAGAGGAAGTGATGTACAAAGCAATCCGGTATTTTTAGGCTATATCATCATTACAAAAAATGATGCGATCCTGTTTACCGATCTTGAAAAATTGGAGGTAGAAGCGAGAAAACAACTGGACGATTCTTTCGTAAAAATGATGCCTTATGAAGAGTTTTATAACTACCTTACAACAGTTAAGAACGAAAAAATCCTGGTATCTCCAAACAGCAACCAGTCTATTTTTGAAACATTAAAAGCAGATAATCAGTTTGTAAAAGCTCCTGTTCCGGGTAATTTAATGAAGGCTCAGAAAAATGAAACCGAACTGGAAGGTTTCAGAAAGGTGATGGTAAGAGATGGAGTCGCAATGGTGAAATTCCTTTACTGGCTCACTCATAACGCAGGAAAAGAAGCAATGACAGAATATTCTATCGGTGAAAAACTCCTAGGGTTCCGTGCAGAAGGAGAAAATTTTGTTGGAGAAAGTTTCGGAAGCATTGTCGGGTACAAAGATAATGGAGCCATCATGCACTATTCTGCAAAAAGTGAAGGGAGTAAAGAAGTAACGAATGATGCCAGTATCCTGGTTGATTCCGGAGGTCAGTACCTTGAAGGAACAACTGATATTACAAGAACTTTTGCCTTAGGAAATGTTTCTGAGGAATTTAAGAGAAATTCAACTTTAGTACTACAGGGAATGATCCGTTTATCCATGGTAAAGTTTCCAAAGGGAACTAAAGGCGTACAGCTGGATGCCATTGCAAGACTTCCGCTATGGATGGAGGGAAAAGATTTTAATCATGGAACCGGACATGGGGTTGGAAGTTTTATGAATGTACACGAAGGACCGCAAAATATCAGAAAGGACCTTAATCCGCAGGAACTTCTTCCGGGGATGGTTTGCTCTAATGAACCGGGATATTATCTGGAAGGAGAGTACGGAATCCGTCACGAAAACCTTATTGCAGTAAAAGAAGCTGAAAAGACGGGATCAGGAACTTTCTATGATTTTGAAACCCTTACATTCTGTCCTTTCTTCAAAGATACGATCGTAAAAGAAATTCTTTCTGAAAAAGAGATTGAATGGCTTAATCAATATCACAGCACATGTGAACAGAAACTGTCTCCTTATTTAGAAGGTGACGTTAAAGAGTGGTTTTTACAATTGGTAAGCCCGCTTTAAAAATTGTTAGATCAACTGAAAAGCCCTGTGAATATTATTTACGGGGCTTTTTTATAATTATTTATCCCGGTCTTATTACCTCCCGTTGTAAATCCTGTCAGTAATCTCAAAAAGCTTCTCCGTATTTTTACGGGTGCATTTCTAGGGATTACCCTGAAAATTAGAAATGCCATCCCGTCTATTTTTGTATCAATTAAAACCAGACACCACTTCATTTTATATATTTTCAGAACACAAACAGTTGAATCATCTCGTTCCTGAGATGATTTTTTTATGCCCGTTGAGATTTAAAAATCCTTCCGCCAACAGCAATCGTAGCCAAATAACCCGTCAATGGCCGGATATTTCCCATGTATCAATTTTGCTTTTCAAGGGTTTTCCGGAAATATAAAATAATATCTGAATTACACCACCGTATTTTTACGGATATATTTCTAGGGATTCCCCTGATGATTTTCGAAATGATGGAAACTATCTTTGAAATAACAAAAAGAGACACCATTTTCATATCTTCATATATACATTTAATAAATTTAAACGGTAAATCATCTCAGTCATGAGATGATTTTTTTTGTTGAGTATAGGAATAATCAGGTTTTCATTACCTTTGAGCTGTAATTGTAATGACCAGATAATCAAAAATGATACAGGAATATTTTCGAAGCTTTAATTTATTTACCGAGCTTGAAATTGAAGGCATTTTGCAGCTTTTTGAAGTGAGAAGACTCAATAAAAATGATTATTTTGTTCATGAGGGAGATCAATGCAAGGAAATAGCTTTTATAGAATCCGGTATTTTCAGGTCTTATTATACTTCAAGTGAGGGAAAAGATAATACATACTGCTTCAGGTTTCCTAATGTGTGGATCGCTTCTTATTCTTCATTTATTTCGGGAAATCCGGGCGTTGAAAGTATGCAGGCTATTTCAGAAGCTCATCTTTTAGTTTTGAAAAAAGAGAAGATAGAAAAATTAGTTAACGGGAATCCGAAATGGGTCTTATTCCTAAAAATGATTGCTGAACAGGAGTACCTGGAGCTGGAAAAACGTTTTTTTGAACTGCAAAGGGATAATGCTAAACAAAGGTATCTTTCTCTGCTGAAGAACTATCCTAATTATATCCAGGATATTCCTCTTCAATATTTATCTTCTTATCTTGGAATTACACAAAGACATTTAAGCCGTATCCGAAAAGAAATTTCTTTTTAGACATTTGTCCTGTTAAATGATCCTCCAGCTCTCTAGTTTTGTCAAAAAAATCAGAGATGCAGTCAAATATTTTAATTATCGGCGGGAATGGAACAGTAGGGAAAACCATTGCCCGTATTTTCAAATCGAGAAATCCTCACCATCAAGTTTTTATAGGAGGCCGAAGAACAGGAAAATCCGCAAATGATTTATTGGTGGATGTTACCAAACCCGATACTTTTCAAACGATTCTGGATCATCAGATCCATTTGATCATTCTTTCCGTGAATGACAAGGAGGATTATATTCTCCGGTTTGCCATAGAAAATAAAATTGATTACCTGGATATTACCAAACCTACACCGGACCTTATGAATGCCTATGAACTGGCGAAAAAACAAAAGATCAACAGCAGGATTGTTTTTAGTTCAGGCTGGATGGGAGGTATAGTCAGTGGATTAACCAATACATTGCCGGGCCAGATAAACAAGGTGCAGCTTTTCGTTTATTACTCTATAAAAGATCTTGCCGGAGAGAGTTCAGCCCATTTTATGGCTGAAAATGTGGCTAAACCTTTCTTTATGTATAAAAATAATCAACCTTTTTCTGTCAAACATTTCTTAAACTCCGAATTGTTTGAGTATTCCTTTGGAATAGGGAAAAGAACTGCCTACAATTTTGACGTGCCGGATTTATATATTTTAAATAAAATTGAGAAAATACCGGATGTAACGGTTAAAATGACCTATAACTCAAAATTTGTTACCTGGCTGCTGGGCGCTTTTCAATCTATGAGGATCTTCAGTATTTTATCGTTGAAAGAACGCAGGATGATCTTTGGATCAAGCGGAAAGGGAGATCAATCTGTTTTCGATATCGTAATCTCAGGCCATACGGATAATAAAACAATCAGCCTGAAAAGTACAAACGGCCAGGCAGAATTAACGGCATTATCTGCTGTTCTCCATGCTGAAAAATTGCTTGGAAGTGAAAAACATGATAACAGGATTTACTTTAGTCACCAGCTGCATGAACCCCATGATTTAATGAGCTCATTAAATGCTTACGAAAGTATCCATATACAAACAATCGGATGAAAAAAATAGTAATTATCAACGGGCATCCTCACAAGAGTTCATTTTGTTTTGCACTTTCAAGTGCTTATAAAAAAGGAGCTGTTAATTCCGGAGCAGCAATTAAAGAAATTGTTATTTCAGATCTGGAGTTTAATCCTAATCTTACATTCGGTTATCAGAAAAGAATGGAACTGGAACCGGATCTGTTGAAAGCATGGGAGGCGATACAATGGGCGGATCATCTGGTTTGGATTCATCCTGTCTGGTGGGGAGGTCTGCCAGCTATTACAAAAGGGTTCATTGATCGGCTTTTTCTTCCGGGTATGGCTTTTAAATACAGAGAAAATTCGCTGTGGTGGGATCAACTTTTGAAAGGAAAGACGGCACACAAAGTGAGCTATGTCGGAATCATCAAGACCTCTGATGAAAAGCAGCGTGTCCAATGGCTGAAAAAAATACAAAAGGCAGGACAAAGGCAAAAGTAGGATGTATATTAAATATTCATAATAAAGCTTAAATGATTCTGATAGGTTAAAAACTGAAAATTATACTTAAATTGCTGTCCATTAAAGAAAAATGATAGCAAAAACAGTAGAATATAATGGAATCATTTAATGTATGCGTCTTAAGAAGTTTTTAACCGGATTAACAGCTATTTTTTCCGTTTCATATATCCATGCCCAGGAGATCGATTCATCGTACATCAAGTCCTATCCACAGAAATACAGGATATCCGGATATCTTTCTACCAGTTCTTTAGAGGTAGACGATACGGATAGGCATTATACTCCCAATTACCCTTTGAATACAGGTGTTGGATTCGCGATTAAAAATACGATCGTGGGAATTCAGCTGGGATATGGTTTTATTCCTTTAACGGATAAAAAGAAATACGGAAAAACGAAAACGCGTGATTTCCAGATCCATCACTATGGCAGGAAGATGATATTCGATATATTCTTCCAGGACTACAGGGGATTTTATGTGGAGAAAGATAAAGACCAGAATCCGGATATCTATCAGCAAATGTCGGTGAAGCAGATCGGTATGGAAGCGACCTACCTTTTTAATGGGAAACGCTTCTCATCCAAGGCTGCTTTTGATCTGGACGAAATACAGCGGCATTCTGCCGGAAGCTGGCTGGTAGGAGGCGGTGGTTATTATTATCAGTTGAAGGGAATGGAAAGAAGCGGCTCTGAAGGAACGTACGGATTAGAAAATTTTCAATTGGGAATTAATGGAGGATATGCTTATTCCTGGGTCATGAGTGAGCGTTGGATGATGACAGGAACTATTCAGGCAGGGGCTAATTTTGGGAATGCTCTGAAATCATTGAAAAAAGGCAGGGTTGAAGTATATCCTACTGCATTTGCCCGGATTGCCGGAAATTATCATAAAAATAACTGGGGTATTTCTTTTGCGATCCTCATTAACAATAAAACCGTCTATCCCGTAAAAAAAGAAGAGCTAAGTCTTACTGCCATTACCATGCAGCTTTCCTATGTTAAACATCTGGATCATATTTTTAAATCCAAAAACAAATAAAATCTTTACTGTTTATGGCCGTGGTTTCAAATCGTTATTATAGACAATCCGTATAAGCATTTAGCATAAAGATTTCCATTAAAAAACGTAAATTTGCAGCATGAATAACGATACCATTTGTGCGTTGGCTACGGCCAATGGAGTAGGAGCTTTAGGCATTATCAGAGTTTCGGGTAACGATGCTTTATCTGTGGTACAGAAGTCTTTTCCCGGGAAAAATCTTGGGAAGCAAAAATCGCATACCATTCATTACGGGTATTTTATGGATGGGGAAGAGGCTATTGATGAGGTGATGTTATCTATTTTCCTGGCACCCAAAAGTTTTACAACTGAAAACTCTGTGGAAATAGCATTCCACGGATCTCCGCATATTGGAAAACGTATTCTTGAAACCCTTACCAAAAACGGAGCAAGAATGGCAAAGGCGGGAGAATTTACACTTCGTGCTTTTATCAACGGAAGAATCGATCTTTCCCAGGCAGAAGCTATTGCAGATGTCATCGCTTCTGAGAATGAAGCATCCCGGAAAGTAGCCATCAACCAGCTAAAGGGAGGAATTACCAACGAGATATCAATTCTTAGAACTGATTTGCTGAATTTCGTTTCATTGATCGAGCTGGAATTGGATTTCGCAGAAGAAGATGTGGAATTTGCAGACCGGTCAGCCCTCAATCAGCTCTTAAGCAAAATTGAATTAAAATTAAATTCACTTATTGAAAGCTTTCAATACGGTAATGCAATTAAAAACGGGACTGCTGTTGCTATCATTGGTAAGCCGAATGCAGGTAAATCCACATTATTGAATGCCCTCCTGAAAGAAGAAAGAGCGATTGTCAGCAGTATTGCAGGAACCACCAGAGATACGATCGAGGAGGTTTTACATATTAAAGGACATGCATTCCGCCTGATCGATACCGCAGGATTGCGTGAAACAGCGGACGAAATTGAAGCAATAGGCGTTAAAAAAGCCAAAGAGAAAGTTGAAAATGCCAATATTCTCGTTTATCTGGCAGACGCCGCTACAGAAGATTTCACAGAAGATATTGAAATGATCCGGTCTTTGATAAGAGAAGATCTAAAGCTGATTATTTGTGCCACTAAAATTGATGAGGTTATACCTACAAAATATGAGAATGTGGAAAATGTTTTCAGAAAGGAAATCGACCACGAATTTGATTTCATCAAAATCTCAGCAGTAGAGAATCAGAATATCCAGGACCTGAAAAATGAATTGTCATCCTATGTTGAACAATTGAAATCCCTCGAAAATAATGTGGTGATCACCAACCAGCGTCACTTCGAATCGTTACACAAATCTTTGAGTGCAGTACACAAAGTAAATGAAGCAATCACTTTCCGGATTTCCACAGAGCTATTGGCGTATGAACTTCGTAATGCATTGGAACATTTAGGAGAGATCTCCGGAGAGGTTACGAATGATGAAGTGCTGGGGAATATTTTTTCTAAGTTTTGTATAGGCAAGTAAATACAAAAAGTAAAACAAACTCAAACAAACCAAATATCTGATAATTAAATAATTATAATACTTTTAGTTTTGTACTAGTTATTGTTATTTTGGTTTGTTTTGTTATTTCTTGTCCCCCAGTTGTCCCCCAAACTGATAATTATTTATTTTTTGAAACGAAGGAGAAATTACTTCGCTTAGTGTATCTTATTGTACCTTAATGTATCTTAACGTACCTTATTGCATCTAAAGTGAAGTTTGAACTCCTCTAAAATAAATATTATGAGTTCAAATATTAGAATCAAAAAAATCTGCCAGCACTGCGGGCAAGAATTTATTGCTAGAACCACGGTCACTAAATATTGTGGGGAAACCTGCGCTAAAAAAGCGTATAAAGTAAAAGTTAAAGATCAGAAGATCAAATCAAGTGAGAAACAGCTCGCCATACAAAAACAATCAATAAAACCTAAAGCGGATCCCAATTCATACTTTGCTTTAAAAACATTAGACTATTTAACAGTTAAAGAAGCTGCAGTACTCTTAAAATGCGACTGTCGGACAATTTATTTCATGGTGAAGTCCAAAAGGCTCCCTTCAATTAATCTTTCTCAAAGAAAAACAAGGATTTTAAAGAAAGATATAGATGCTCTATTTGAAGCACCCCAGCCAATAAAGACTTTAATACAGGAAGTTACAATTCATAAGTCGATTAAAGAAACGCCTTTAAAGGACTGTTTTACGATAGGCCATATCCAGTCTGAATACAACTTATCGGAAACTAGTTTACAAAGCTTGATCCGGCGTCATGAAATTCCAAAATTTCAGAAGGGTAAATTCGTATATGTTCCCAAAAGCTTAATTCAACCGATCCTGAACAAAATTCAATCAGATCAATATTGCGGCTAAAATATTCAAGCCTCACTATAGGCATTTAAAAGCAAACTTTGGCTATTCAGAACACCTCTGAATGATGAGGTGATCTAAATATTTCATATTAACCGTTAAAACTTACAACATGTCACAAGTAAAATTAAGAAAGAAGAATATCTCAAATGGTAAACAATCTTTATACTTAGATATATATCCTCCCATTTATAATCCTGATACTGGTAAAATGAAGAGGAAACATTATTTAGAGCTTCATATATACAGACGTCCGAAAACCGAGGTAGAGAAAAACTATAATCAGGAAACAATGGCACTTGCTGAATATATAAGAGCTCAACGACAGATTGACTTACAAAACAGGCGATTTGATTTTGTTTCTGATTCAAAAATGAAGTCTAATTTTATAGATTTCTTTGAAGAAGAAGCTGCTAAGAGAAAAGGTTGCTATAACTGGATTATGTCTGTCAGATACTTTAAAGCTTGTTTTGGTGAACAGCTTCCTTTTACTGAACTAAGTGAAACAGTAGCGGAAGAATTTGCTGACTACTTACTTTCTTCTCCAAGCATTGGAAGGGCAAAGCGAAAAATCGGAAAAAATACAGCTGTAGCTTATTTTGGTAGATTTATTTTAACACTTAAATCAGCTTTTAAAAAACGTTTTCTACCAATTAACTTAGGTGATATTGTTGAGAGCTTAGCACCGCAAGAAACACATCGTCCGTTTTTATTCATGGAGGAATTGGAAAGAATGGCAGATGCTCCTTGTGATAATCCAATTGTAAAGAAAGCGGGATTATTCTCAGCTATGACAGGGTTTCGTTACTCCGATGTATCCACACTGCTCTGGAAAGAAATTCATGGAAGTCCTGGTAACTATTATATTCTTTATAACCAGGAGAAAACTGAAAAAGCAGAGTATTTTCCAGTTTCAGATCAAACGATTCAATTACTCGGAAGTCCTTGTCATCCTGATGAGAAAGTCTTTAATGGCCTGAAGTATGATCACACTGTAAAAGAATTGAAGAAATGGCTCCTTAGTGCTAAGATTGAAAAGCATTTCACCTTTCACGGATTCAGACATACCTTTGCTACGCTACAATTAGCTGCTGGAACCTCTATCTATACGGTATCAAAATTACTTGGTCATAAAAGCATTAAAACAACAGAAATATATGCAAAGATTGTTGACAGTCTTAAAAAGGAAGCTTCAGAAAAAATCAAGCTAAATACATTTAATATCGGACAAAACATCGTAGTTAATTCAGCCCCTTAAAATATAGGCTAAAGCAAAAGGAAACTACAGGAAAATTTAGGTTTCAAAAAACATGATGGGGTACTAGATAAGTACACCCATTTATTTTTATAAAAAAAACATGAAAACAGATTCATTTGAAGAAGTACTTAACGTTTTAGCAAATATTGAGTTAAGATTACAAAATATAGAGACATGCTTACTTACACTTCCAATTGCGGAATCATCACAAAATGATTTTATTGGTGCTAAAGAAGCATGTAAAATTCTTAAGCTATCCTTACCTACCCTGTATTCTAAAGTGTCCCTACGTGAAATCCCATGTTTCAAAAAAGGCAATCGATTACATTTTTCTAAATCGGAACTGCTCTTATGGATTTCTGATGGGAGAAAAAAATCTGTGAATGAAATCAATGAAAAAGCACTTGAAATTGCCAAGAATTTTGAAAAAAAAAACGGTATTAAATTTGACCATTGTCAAAGATTTAGGACAGATAAAATTGATTTTCTATGAAGAAGTCAAAAATATGATTTTAGATACAATAAGATACATTAAGTAGCATTAAGGTACAATAAGATACACTAAGCGAAATAATTTCCCCAATCTTTAAATTTCCAAAAATTCTTAAGTTCAGGGGACAATAGAGGGACAAATAATTATAAAAGTAGTCGAAAGTGATAAAATCGTCAATAATACTGAAATTATATAAAAGCTTAGTAATTAGGACTTTGGTTTGTTTTGGTTTGTGTTGCTTATATTTTTTACTTGCCTATACAGAAAATGAACCTGCTTGATATACAGTTGACTAACAATTACAGGGGACATTTGACCGCCATTCTCAAACAAACTGATAATAACTAAAGCAAAGTTACTCTATTAAAGAGATTTGACAAAGGATTTTAATTTAGAATTTTAAGTATTTTCAAACTTCTGTTATTTGACTTCTTAGTTATTGCAAAAGATTGTAGTGAAAAGCCTTACCTCAGGTGACGCCCAATAAAATAAATACGATCTAAGATACATTTATAAAATTTTATAAAAATTCTGTAATGCGAACTTAACAGGATTATCTGCGAACCAATTTCGTAGTGGTATTGACTGAATTTTAAATGTGCTTAATAAAGAATTTAAAGTTTGAAATATCATTGTTTATTATTATGAAGGATATTTTTAATATAAACAGAATTTCAAAGTATTCTTAAAATTCTATTATAGGAGTGAGTTGTTTTGATAAATAGGTCAAACACTGGTGGATAATAAAGAGTCTGCACACTTTAAAAATAATGCAGACTCAAAACTAAGATATGAAAATTATTATTTATAACGTTTTTTTGAAAAAGTCAGTAAATGGCCTGGATTATACCAGGCCTGAATAACCTGTGTTTATAATGAAAGATGACTTGATCAATATAAAACCGGTATATAAGATACCGGTGAAGGAATGTTTTTGATAACAGTGTACTTTTAAGTAAGGTACTCATATCATCACGTTTCCAATTTTTATATCCTTACAGCAAAGTTATATTTTACTGTCTCCAAAAGCTTATTCAGATTATCTAATTGTTTTTTTAATTTATTCCGTTTTTCTTGAGGTCCAATATCTCTTATTCAATCTATAAAATTATTTACTTATAAAGAAGATACCGTGGTTTGAAAACTTGTTGAAATTTTTAGTTTTGATCTTAAATCTGTACAAATAGACTTAAAAGATAAAAGCCTGCAATTCAATTGGAAAACTGCAGGCCTTCGTAGGCATAAACAAAATTATTAGATGATTACTTCTATCAGAATTATTGAATATTAGCAAGTTATTGATATTAAATACTTACTGGAATTATTAAAAATATTGTACAAGTTATGCTGCTATTATTTGTTATAGTACTTGATGTACAAAAAAACTGGTATGATTAAATTTTCATACCAGCTACTGATAATAATATGTAACAGTAATAAGTGATCAATTAAAAGCCGGTAAGAAAACTAACTATACCGGCTGAACCATAACAATTTATACTATTTTTATACTATTAAAGAATAGTAAAACTTGTAATACGAAGATAGCTAATGAGTAGAAATTTGGGTATCAGGAATTATTCAAAAACTTGCTTATTTTATGCTGAATTAGATTTTTTGTTATATAGTGTAATGATAGGGTGGTTATACTTAGTAAACTAATACTAGTATGTGACTCTTTTAGGAGTAAATTTTAGATTGTATGAAGTACTCAAAATACAGAAATATATGAAAACTTAGAAACCTATGTGATGAATTTGTAAGTACCCTATTTTTTTTGTTAGCTGGGATTGGACTTTTCTAATTTACGTTACTAATTGATTTATTTTTTTTTGTGTCTAATTATTTTTGATAATTCCGTTGGTGTGAGATTCCCAAGCCCTTCATGGGGTCTGTTGTTATTATATTCATCCGTGTCTGGGTATGTTCTTTTACTTCTGACAAGTTAAAAAATAAATAATCATTTAAAATTTCTTTGCGATAACTTCGCTTGAACTGTTGGATGTAACCGTTCTGCATAAGCTTACCGGGTTAGATAAATTGAATAGCGATACCTTGATCTTTAAACCAGAGCTCAAAATGATGACTGGTGAATTCAGGCCCATTATCTACGTGTAGACAGAAGGGTTTGCCCCGCCAGTCTATGATTTTTTCAAGTGCCCGAGTTACCCTCAAAAAAGAAAAAGAAGTAGCTATTTCGATACACAATAAATGTAGATACCTGTCAATTTACAGACTCCGGTTACACTCAAACCGTGATCTCGGAGAATCTCCTGGGTTAACTGTTTTTGTTACCGAAGCCCCAACCTTTTTCTGTGATGACTTCTTTTAGGATATCATGGTTCATAATCTGTTCGGCATATATCTTTTTTAAGCATGCATTTTCCTCTTCAAGTTCATTCAGGCGCTTGACATCCGATGCTTATATGCCACCGTAAACTGCCTTTCCAGTTATAAAGGTGGCTTTGATCTCAAGCTCTCGGCAGATATCATCAGTCTTACGACCTTCTTCTCCCTCTTTGAGTGCTCGCATAATCTGTGTTTCTATAAAACGAGTCTTTTTCATCTTATTACTTAACTCTAAACATTTATGTCCAGTTTTAAGCTGTCTGATTTTTTGGGACAATTACCATCATTATAATTTTTTAGGAGATTATCTTTGTGCATGTATTCTTGTAGTCACTTATTTCATTAACATTACATTTTGTTACAAGAGATGGTTTTAAAGTATATTTATAGATTTCAAAGTAAATATATAATTTAAAAAAGTTTAATTGCTTACGAAGCCCTACCTTTACAAGGTAATTTTTTTATCATTTGTGTTTTTTCGAGTCTCTCAATATGAGAGGCTTTTTGTTTACGAGTTTAAAGATTATTTTATTGATGTTCTAAAGTATAAGATAAAAATTATTTTTATGAAGTAATTTGATTATGTGTTTATGCGAAAATTGCTACAGAAATACAAATTAAAATCCTCCCATAAATGAGAGGATTTTTTTGGTTTATATTCACTGAGATAAAAAACATGAATTAACCTAAGTATATTGAATTTGTATTTTTTATGGTTTCCAATAGGACCATTTACTGCCGTTGAAAACGGCAAGTCTTTTTGCCCCTGTTTTATTTATGTATACCATCATTCCAGGAGCTGGATTTGGTATGTCATCTGTATTATCTACATAAGGAAGAATCATTGCCTTGGATTCTGATTCTAATACAAGAACGCCCTCTGCTGCTGAAACTGGATTTCCGATCACGACTTTTTCGTCGGTATTTTCTACAGCTTGTGAGGAAGTTGGTTGAGAAGCCAATGCAGATGCAACATTGGCACCTTGACCACTTAGGTCAGTCCACGATCCATTATAAAATTTAACTCTTGCATCACTTGCAGTCGTTGCATCCAATAATATTGTGCCTTCAACAGGTGATGTAGGAAGCGTACGTGTATAGGGTAGAACGATACCTTTGTTTTGTCCCTGCGCGAATTCCAGTAAAACAGAAGTCTTATTTTGAGCTGTGCCAGAAGCATTACCAATAATAACTTGCGTAAATGCAGATTGGGAAGCCAGTATTAGTGTTATAGAAAGAATATTTCTCATACTTATGTATTTTTATAAATGTGAATTGGTTAATTACAAGCTGGTTTGGAAAAACATTGCCAAGCTGCATCTGAATAAATTTTAAGACATTTATCCGTTGTGTCGTATACTAGCATTCCTTCAACAGGAACTGTAATATTGGATAATTCTGATTTTGCTATTCTAGTAATAACAAATCCTTTAGAATTGGACTCCATTACTAAATGAGCTGATTTTCTAACCATGGGCCAATTTTCACCTGCTCTTTTTAGTAGGGTAATTCCAAATTTGGAATCTATTCCCGGATTAACTGTATTTGCATCATTATAGCAGACACATCTATTGTTAATTATTGGGGTAACCGAACTATTGTTATTTGTTGTATTGGGATCACGAAGATTTCCTGTTATAGAGGCTGTATTTATATAATTACCATCACAATTCACAAGGGCTGTAATTGTAAGCAGTGCCGATGTACCATCATTAAGTGTTCCAATATTCCACAATCCAGATGAGCTGTTGTAAGTTCCTGTATTGGTTGAAGCACTGACAAATGTATAGCCATTTGGAAGTAAATCACTAACGGATACATTGCTATTATTGGAGGCTCCCTTATTTTGTGCTGTTAAGGTGAAGTTAACATTGGTGCCGGTGTTAGGGTTTTGACTGTCAATTGTTTTTGTTACTGAAAGATCACTTTCCAAAGCTGATATTCCCAATGTAAGCTGATCGCCAGTGCCATTTTGCCAGCTTGAAGCACCTCCGGTACCCTTAAAAGTTAGTTTTAATTTTAATGTACTTATCCCAGTCCCTGAAACCAAGACAGAGCCTGAAGCAGATGCGGCACCAGTGGAATTGGGATTTGATGCAGAATTATTTATAGTTGTTGAAGTCACGCTGAAGCTATTTGAGTTTCCAGATAGCCTAGAAAATGATATTGGGACATTGGAAGAAAGATACTCAAATCCCGCTGTTATTCCCATTGTTCCCTGAAACCCACCCATTCCGCCAATATGAAGTATAGGATTATCAACTGGTCTATTGAAGGTAATGGTAAGGTCTGCCATATAATAGGTGGCATTTGTGGGTCTAGTACCTAAAATACTACCATTAAGAAATAAGTTTACCCCTTTGTTAACAGACGTATTTATTCCCTCACCTGTTTGTGCACCGGAAGATGTAAAACTATTATTGGGTGGGCTACCTGCAGAATTTAACAAAGGAAAAATAGGAGCAGAACCACCACTTACTGTGCTTCCTATGCTGGCTGCGTTACTATACTGTTGGTTTGATATTGTAAAAGTTGCGCTTAATCCAGGGGAATATAGCATAAAATTTGATCCTGAGGGATTGTTGGTGTTTTTTACAAAATTGAGCGTTGCACTAGTCACTGGTCCGTTGCCAGTTGGATTTCCATCATTATTCACCGATGCATATTCTAAATTCGGTGAATTCTGTGCTGTAGTTAAGGTTAAAGAGAATATGAACAATAAAGCAGCATATTTTTTTGTTTTGTTATTCCTCATTTATATGTTTTTTATATGTTTTTAGATTTTCTTTTTTAAGAACATCGCAAAACTAAAATCTTTCACTCGATTATATCGATTCAATTTTATGTAATAACTTGTTTATTTTATTAATATTTGAGTAGAGTAATTGAAAATCAAATAATTTAGGATATGTGTAAAATATAGATAGTTTAAAAATGCTGTGTATTTGACATTATGAATGCTTTGTATATTAGTAAATCTATGTCTTAAAATTGATTTACAGTGTGATATTGTTTGAAGGAATAATTTGTGCTATGATAATTTATAGAATTGGTGCAAAAGAAATGTGAGGATTAAAAGTAAACCGGCACAAAAAAATATAGTGTTATTATTGAAATTGAATTTGCCGGTTTACAGCCTATAAGATGTTTTCAAAAATGAATTTCAATAGCTACTTTTAGTAGCAATCGTTTAATTCGTAATGTAAAAATACAGTTTAATCCCTTTAGTAGTTATATCTATTTTATTCCAATATTTATTTTTTTTATCTCACTATAAATGATATTAGTTTTGTTTTGGTATTTTATGTATAGCTCTAAAATTTTTAGGTGAGGTACCAGTTATTTTTTTAAAAAATTTACTAAAGTATGCATGGCTTTTAAAACCAAAATCATCAGCTATATCTCTGATATTATCATTAGATTCTATAAGATGAAGTTTGATTATTTCAGTTATTTTAGTATGGATAACTTCCATCGCTGTCTTATTGAAATGTTTACGACAAAGCACATTTAGGTAATTAGCAGTAGTTCCTAGTTCTTTTGCATATGATCCGACCATTTTACTTCCGCAGTATTTCTTCTTGATTAATTGTAAAAACTCAAACAATAAAGGATGCTGATAATAGGTATTCAAATCATCGAAATTGGTTTTGATTTCCTGACTTATATAATCAATGATTATTTTTGTCTTTAAGTTTACGATATGCATCATAACACAGGACGGATCCTCCAATTCATTTTTTATATCCAGAAATTCATGACTTAATAGCTCTCCTACATAATGGGGAATGCTGATGACAGGAAATTTTTTATAGATTCCTTTTGGTAGCGGAACTTGTCCGTTCATCAAGTCTTCAAAAGCTGTTTTTGAGATAGATAACTGATGTAATCTAGTAGAGCCTGAAATGTTCCAGGAATGGACAGAGTCAGAGAATATAATGTGAATTTGAAATGCCTGAATATTATATTGCTTTCCATCTATCCGATGTAGTCCATATCCGCTTTCAAAGAAGATGATGGAAACAAAGTCGGATTTAACATGTTGATTACTTGGATATAGTCTTTCTGGAGAAATTGAAGAATAGATTATATCATTCGTGGCTTTATGTTTTGACTGTATATCATGCAGAGATTCCGAAAGGACATTATTTATATTTTTAACCATGTTTCAATTCATGAAATAATTTGATAATTTTTTTATATAATAATTATTAATATATAGCGGGGTGTCATGTTAGTAATCTACAATGAAGTTACCTTTTCATATAGATTTAGACTTTATCTAATATTTAAGTTGTGTAAGTTATAATTAGTAAAATTTGATAAGGAAAATAGTATGGGCATATAACTCGTAAACTTTTCTTTTTTTAAATTTTATTTAAATATCATTTTAACATAGCTAAATGACTTATTGAAACTTTATGATTGACATGATTACCTATGTCTAGAACAATTTAATATCCTGATGCAGAAAGACAAAATCTCTGGGTGATAATCCAGTATGTTTTTTAAAGAAACTTGAAAATGAAGACATACTCTGGAAGTTATAGTCATATACCAGTTCTTTTATTGACTTATCTGACGTCATCAGGGTTCTTTTTACCTCAAGTAAGATTTCATTAATAATGATAGATGTTGCAGTTTTACCAAATTGTTTTTTGCAAAGAATATTCAAGTAATTAGGGGATATGAAAAGCTTATCAGCATAGAATTTTATGCTTCGTTCCTGCTTGTAGTGAGTAAGCATCAAAGTAATGAATTTTGCCATAAGGGAAGATGCGGTATTGTTGTTTTTTTTCATGTATAACCGACAAGCTTCCTTACTAATCATTAATGTAATGACCCTGATTCTACCATAAATAATTTCCCAGAAATCAATATTGTTTTTGATTGTTTTTTCAATATTTATTAATTCGTATAGAATTCTGTGGAAATTGTCCTCATTTAAATTAAATACAGGGTTTTCACGATAGAATGAAAAAGGAAACATCATATAATTACTAAACTTTTCAATAATGTTTTCATTGATCTGAATATGATAAATTTCATGCTCTCCAACAAAATTTAATTGGTGTATAACATTTGGAAATACGAAATGGATTTGATAATCATTAACAAGAAATTTTTTACCACCAATTAAATGAATGCCTTCTCCTTTTTTAATAAGTATCAACTGAAAGAATGGCTGGGATATTTTTTTATCCATACAAATATTTCCTGTGGAAAATATTGAATCTTTTATTTCCGTATTTAGCCCTAGAAGAGTTGATAGTTTTTGACTTTTTTTTGTTTTCTTTTTAGTATCCATTTTAGCATCCATATGTTACGTAATTTTAGGATAAAAAAAACAAGACTTTACAGAATGGGAATGTGTAAAGCCTTGTATTCATCATTTAATATTATATAGAATCGTGTTTAAAAATTATAACATGCAGTATGAATCATTGATAATACAAAAGCTAAAACCAGCTAGTAATGCCCTGATTAATTACTTAGCAAATTTAAATCGCGGAATGATTTGCAGTGTACTTTATATTATTTAAAAGGTTTATTAAATTATTCCAATACTCAAAAGCTTATATCTTTGGACTGAGTTAGATACAATAATTAACTTTTCGTATGTATAAAAGTGTAAGTTTGCAAAATACCGTAAGGTTTTTGCTATGAGTAGTATTTATTATTTATAATTTTTAATTTATTTTATGATGATGCCTTCTTTAAGAGTTTTACTGCCTGAAAATTTTATAGATAACGAATTATGGAATTTCGTCTTTTGCATAACTAATCGAATAGTTTGCATTAATAAAGTGTAATTATATTTATAATATATTTGCTTTAGTTATTTAGCTATATAATATTGATTATTGAATTATATTTTTAAATGTTTTTTTTTCATCATAAGTTTTTTTAAAGGCCTAATTCTGTAAAGAAAAAGGCCTTTTTATTTTATAACGATATTAATTAATATTAATTGGCTGAAAATAAGTCAAAAGGAGCATTTCTTTTTTTTAGCTTCTTATCATAAATTATCATCCAATTAATACCAAATGGGTCGGTGACCATTCCTAGATAATCATTCCAAAAAGTATAAGAGGGTGGAATTAGTACCTCACCTTTTTCAGCTAGTTTATTAAATAATGCTTTAGTACCTGATATAGTTGAGTCAGAAATGGAAACTGAAAAATTATTGCCTTTAATCATGGGATTAACCCATTTATCTTGAATATCATTGCCGATGAGTACGGAACTTCCAATGAATAGTGAAATAAAAATGATCTTGTCGCACTGATTACAGGAATCGAAATTTGAGATATTATTTTTAATATCCTTAAAACGTATGATTTGACCAAAATATCCTCCAAAAATAGATTTGTAATAGTTGAATGCTTGTTCACAATTGCCATCAAAACTCAGATAAATACCTGCTGTTCTCATTTTATATGCATTTGATTTTAGTGCTTTATTTATTAGGTTTATCAACAAGAAATCATGCTAATTTGAAAAACGATCTAGCATTTCCAGTGAAGGGACAAAAAAAAGGGTGCCGGTTTTTGCCGTACTAAAGTCAAGTATTCTATCATAATTCCCTGGCGGATTTCCTATAAACATATTTTCAAGCATTTTTTCAATTGTAGAAAACGTACTGGCATATGCCAAAAAATAGGTACCCATTTCATCTGTTGTTATATTTCCAAATGGCATATTATCTCGTACAATTTTAAAGTCATCACCAATGTTTGCTAGCGCAATATGCGAGTTAGAAGGCTTATAAGCATCATCCATTTCAATGTCATTTTCTTTTGAACGCCCAATCACATTTTCCTGTTCTTTAACAGAAAGATCTTTCCACGCATTCATATTATGGATATATTTTTGAACAAAAAGATAGCTGCCGCCTTTGTACATTGGATCAGTATCACCAACCACGGAGAAATAGCTGCGGTATTTTCCCTGAGGATTTTCTGTACCATCAACGAACCCTAGGATGGACCTTCCATCCCAGTACCGAAAGCCATGTACTTCAACTATGCAATCAGCAGATGCTCTTAAAAAGTCTGAAATAATAGCTGCTATGTCATAGGCATAACTTTTTTTATCGGAACGGATATGGAAATGGAGATCTCCGGGAGTAGCTGGTGCGGTATGCTTGTTCCCTTTAATCTCATTAAAGGGTTTAAGTTCTTTGGGGAGTGGTTGGCACAAACTCAATTTAAGCCATGCATCATAGCTTATACCTAAAGTGCAACTTGACCTTGAATCAGGAAAGCGATCGAGAGCAGAATTATTTATATTTGCTATTAATGCGCATATTCTTTTAAATATTTTTTTTACCTCAATATTAGATTTAAAATTCCATACCAAGAAATAGGCATTGTCATTAGGATAGTCTGCAACATTCTGTGATTGATATTCCATCATTGCTTATTGTATTTGTATTATAGTTATGTTTAAAAATAAATAAGTGGAGCTGTAATGTTTTTTATTACTTACTAATGTAAAGTTATTATATATACAAGTGCATAGTTTTAAAGCCTGTCAATAGGATATTCTTCAAATTTACTAAATGATGATTATGAAATTTATTTAAATATTAAAAAAATATAAAATGGGTAAGTAAATTCACGATATGGGATATAGTTTCTATTGTACCCATTTTATTTTATTTCTATTATTGTGCCTTTAAATTACTTTATATTAATATAATATAAAGTTTTCTGGAGGTAATTTTAACAAAAATGATTTCGGCGATACCGTTGAAATCAGAAGCTTCTATCTATAATCTATAATAGAACATAAGTAAATGGATAATAAACAAAATACATCTTTTAATTCAATATCAAAAACTTCTTTAATAGAGGATTCTAATGAAAATTCTTTTGTGATTTATGAAGACTTTGTAGATTCAGCACAACTTAATTCTTTTCCTGAAAGGTCTTTTACTATTGTTTTATTGGATCATTGCTCGGGAGATTGCCATACAAATGTTAATACATACAAAGTTGAATCAAAACAAGTATTTATCCATCTTCCGAATGAGAAGGTTGTTTGGAATCTTCGTCGAAATTCTTTTGGGAGACGGCTTTTGATCAATAATATTCTAATGGAATCATTTACTGCACCTATAAGACATACGTTTTCTTCTGCCAATAGTTATATAAGCCTAAATCTAGATACAGATGCTTACCAACGACTTAGTACAGAGTTCAATGCAATAAAAAAAGAAATTGAATCCAGTTTGGTATTTCCTGAGTTAATAAATGCGAGGGCTAGACTTATTGCATTAATTGTTCATTTATTGATTTCTCACCGGTATGACCGGAAAGAAGTTAATTACAACAGTCTCCCACATAAATTTCATACATTGGTGGATCGGTATTATAAGGAAGAAAAATCCGTTGCCTTTTACGCGAATGAGCTATGTATAACTCCTAATTATCTTGGAATTTTATGCAGAAAGCAGTATAATATATCTCCTTTAGCCTTTATTCATGAAAGGATTCTCTTAGATGCAAAAAAGCTTCTTCATAGTACAAATATGCCTATCAAAGAGATTTCATACAGCCTTGGGTATGAAAATCTTGCTTATTTTTCGTCACTATTTAGGTCACATACAGGTAAAGGTCCCAAAGAGTATAGAAAGTTAATGCAAAAAATTAACTAACATCTCATCCTGTTTTGATTAATCTAAAGTATTGCAAATACTGTTATAAGTTATAAGTATCCATGTTTTTAAGTTTTTAATACACTTCTGGACTGTGTTTATCAAGGAATTATTTTATATAAACATTTATGCTTCAAGTTATTCCTTTTTGTAAGTTTATCATTTTTCTATTATATTTTTTACCGTAAAAGAATATCAGCCTGTTTACTACAGAAATTATTTGGTAAAGTTTTTTATTCATTAACTTTTTATTTAATATATGTCATTTTATAGTGACTATTAGGCTTTTTAAATACTGTTATATTATATAATTATAATTTATAATATGGATAAGAATTCAGATAAATTTCGCTAAAAAAAACCACATTATCTTTATATTTTAGAGGTTTATAAACGTGTTTATAGATGGCATTGATTTTTATTTATAGAATCTTATAATTATAAATACATGTTTATGAGTTAAAATTTAAATATGATGTTTATATAAGATCCATATCAAAATTACCATAAAATTAATGTAATAAAGTAATATGTCTTTAGAATTAATAGTAAATAGTGTTCTAGTTGTAAAATCAGATCGAACTTTGGTAATAACAACAATTTTGAAAAATAATTTTGACCAACAAATCGATTTTGGAAAATCTAAATTTTTATTAATTGATCGTGTTGAAATACCTGTAACTACATATAAAGAATCTTATTTAGATAATTACTATTACAAAATGTTTATATTTGCCTTAGACAGTTTGGAGCAAAATATTTTATTCAAATTGCTCGATATCAAGAAAGGAAAGGAAATACAAATGCTGAGTCACTCATAAAGATATTTTTATATATAATTTTTAATATTGTTTAGTTCAATTTTATAAATATTTGAGATTTTTATAATGTTTTTTGTCTTCTCTAGAGACTGGTTAGCAATTGTTTTCCATGTAATACTTAAATACTTTTAATGAATACTGCAGGGGTAACTGATATTTCTTTTTGAATGCTACTTTGTGTTGAAAAACCTACTCATTAAGCTATACTTACTATTTTATATTTCAGATATTATGGTTCTGTTCCTATTTCTATTTCATGAAATACGAACCTAATTCGCAGTTCGTTAATATAATCATTAAGTCTTTTTTTTGTTGGAATTAATAACAATGGAAAGATATATTAGATTGATTAATCATTTGCAACTTTGATAAACCGATTTGTCTTTCAACGGACGTGGTGTTTGTCCGTCTGATGATTCCGGATTAATCTGTTGAAAATCTCCCGGTCAACGAGGCTCAGGATCTGAGAAAATATATTAATATTTACCATGGCGGTAGAATATTTTAGCGAATTAAATATAGCAATTCCTTGCCATATTTATCAACCGCCATTTTTTACCTTATTTAGGACGCTTCTGAGTTAAAAATTAATAAAATGTATAAGTAAATGCATAAATCGATATACTATACTGAAAACCAAAGTTACTACATTTGTTATGCTATTGGCCCAGGGTGAGAGAAAAAATGTTCTCATTAATTAATGATGAAGGAATCATTTGATGGACAGGGATGTTCGGTGAAACGGGTCCTAGTTATCTAACTTCAAAAATTATTATGTTATGGTCAGAAAAGAATCAACAAACTTATCTGTAATTTTTTGCTTAGTAGGAAGTTTGTTTTATGGACAAGTTGGTGTCAATAATACCAACCCCAAAGCAACACTGGACGTTACTGGAGAACCTACTAAAAAGACTGTATCAGATGGACTGATTGCTCCTAGAATAACTGGGAGTGAACTGAAAAATAAGGATGACATGTATACAGTTGAACAGAATGGAACTATCATCTATGTGACTGAGGAGCTTGATGGTTCTTCTACAACTGCGAGAACCAGAAATGTACTGCGAAAAGGATACTATAACTTCGATTCTTCCAAAGGAAGTGATGGTGAATGGGTGCGGATGTTTGATAATGCACCTATTGTTTTTGCTGGTGCTAATGGAGTAAATGCTCATTCAGGTGCAGCTGTGACGGTAAGTGCAGCAAATAATAATACAGGTGGAGCAACACTGTTAACTCGTACATTTACTGTCACAGAAAGGGCATTGGTCACATTTAGTGTTTCTGTGCCTGTATCGGAAATCTTAAATGCGAACGGTTCAAATCTTACAGATGGAGCATCAAAAAATTATGGATTCAATCTGATATTAAATGGTGGAAGTTTTAATAATTATCTATTTACAAGGCAGGGAGCAGCCTTTTCAAATACTGGAAATTTCTATGCTACTGGTATTTATCAAGTGAACTCCTCGAGGTCTGTTGTATTGGCACCTGGATCTTATACCGTTAATCTTCAAGTTTTTGTATTTGCAAGAGATTCTACAGGAATAAGGGCGTCATTTGGTGGTCCCGCAATAGATACTGTATTAGATATTATTGGTTACAGTATGCTATAATGATTAGGGTATAATAATTAATCTAATCAAGTTAAGAAAGAATAAGATACAATTATTATATTTACTGTACAGATGTATTTATAAATTTTTTGAAGAGAGGCTGTCCATTATGTAGTCTCTCTTTTTAGGTCTAAATATATTTTTGAACTTTCTAATTCTTCATGAAGATGAAGAAAAGCTATAAACCTTATAAATAAGTTCTGTTAATAAGATTGCATTAAAATATGATAAATTTCAGATATTGAAGTTTGGTTTTTAGTAATTTTATTTGAAAGTATAATAATATGAATAAGCTATAAACAATTGGGTGCAAAAAGTCTTCTTTCTTCTTCCGAAATTACAACAGGAGCTACTACTGTAAAAACTCAATGTGATTTTAAAACAATATTGAATTATATTTCAATACCAGTAATGGTTCAGTTCAAGCCAGTGGATAATTTCTACGTTGTGAAGCATATTGTATTTAATAGAAGCATATTGTATTTAATAATAGTTGTAAACAAATTCTTTGCAATCAATTTTTCTTTTAAAATTTAAAACCTTAATAAGATAGTGTACCTGTCTGTATAATACTGATAGCAAGAATGATCATAACTTTCAGAGGTCATAGATTAACATGTAGTAAACATTTTCTAAAGCGCTAAATTTATCGGTATAACGGATGAAATACATTCTCATTGGGATTATAACACGAACTGTGTCATTGGATTAAAAACTTAAAACCTCTTTGCAGTTTGAGTCTATCCCCAAATCTAATATATAATTGGGATATGGTCAAGCCCCAGTTATGCATTGGTATCGTCCTTTTTTTGCAATATCCTTAATGATCAGATACATCAATTTCATTAGTGCCCGTTCAGAGTTGAAAGCTCCTTTAGATTTAATGATTTTTCGTATCTGACGATGCTTTCCCTCCATCGGATTTGTGGTGTATTTAATCTTGCGAACCTGATCCTCGTACTCAAAGAAAGTGGAAAGATTGGTCTAGTTATCCAACCAAGATTTGGCGGCAAGTGGATTTTCATATCTCATTTCTTCATTCACTGCTCCATAGCCTGGCTTTAGATCCTCCATTACAAGCTTTTTATCTTTCTCGGTTACATAGTGCATATTTGTTCTGATCTGATGAACAATGCACAGTTGAATCTTTGTTTTTGGAAAAATAGTTTCTATGGCCTCGGGAAACCCTTTTAGACCATCAATACAAGTAATAAGGATGCGTTCAATACCATGCTGCTTCAGATTGATAAGCCACCGAAAGCCAGAACTTAGCGCCCTCATTTTCTGCTGGAAGCACACTCTCAGTTTACGGCATATTTTTGTGGCAGAGATCTCCATGGTATACATTTAGCGTATAAACTCACTTATAGCCCGTGTGCTCATTCCTTTGGCATACTTGCTTAGCATTTGTCCCTCAAGGTGTTCAGTGATGATTAATTGTCTTTTAGGCAATACTTCGGAGTTAAAAAGTACTTTTCATATATACTTTATTTTGATTTAAGGACAGGTTGGTTGTGAAAAACAGCTCCATTGGTTATCTGAATATACCTTTAAACATTTATCAGTGGTATCATATATAATCATACCTTCAACAGGAATAACAATATTATTCAAACCGGATTTTGCCAAGCGTGTAATCACAAATCCTTTTGAATTGGATTCCAGTACCAGATGAGCTGATTTTCTTGTCATTGGCCAATCGTCTTCTTTTCCGCCCGCACGCTTTAATAAAGTAATTCCAAACTTGGAATTAGTCCCCAAGTCGTGAGTGTTTGGATCGTTGTAACATACTGCTCTTGCTGAAACTGCAGGTGTAATTGAAATTTTATTATTGGATATTTGGGGATCGTGAATTTCTCCTATAATAGACGAAGTAACTGTATAGGACCCCATATTTTTAACCTTAGCTTGAATAATAAGTTCTCGTTCCATATTGTCATCTAAATCTCCAATATTCCATAGTCCAGTATTAATGTCATATGTACCAGATCCTGTTGAAGCATTTAAAACCTCATATCCATCAGGTAGGATGTTATTTACTACAACACCACTATTGTTTGACGCACCATGGTTTCTTGCTTTTATAGTAAACTTTACTATATCATTAAATTGAGGTGTGTTGTTATCTACTGTGGTTGAAATCGCTAAATCACTTTCAAGAACAGATATCCCAAAAGTAATCAGATCCCCAGATCCCGTTGTCCAATTTAACTCTCCACCATCACCGAGAACTGACAATCTAAGTTTGACCGATGAAATACCATGTCCTTTTACAAGTACCGAGCCAGAAGCAGATTCACTGCCAATATCATTGGGGTGTAAAGATGTGTTTTTTATACTTGTTGAATTAACTGAGAAGTTACTATTATTCCCCGAAAGCCTCACAAATGATACTGGTACATTAGATTCCACAAGTTCAAAACCTCCAGCTATACCAAGTTGATCCTTAAATGCGCCCAGTGCACCCAAATGAAAAATAGGATTATCAACAGGCCGATTGAATGTTATAGTAAGATCTGCCATTTGGTAGGTTGCATGAGTGGCTTTACCAATTAAAACAGCAGTATTATAAAAAAATGCAACTCCTTTATTAGCTGATACATTCATTCCTTTTCCAACTTGAGTGCCAGAAGAAGTAAAATCACTATTATTAGGAGTTCCTATATAGTTCATCTTAGAAAAAACTGGGACGCTCGTATTATTAATATTATAACCTATCATAACAGCAGCATTATACTGTAAATTTGATATGACAAAATCAACTTTCAGATTTGGTAAGTAAGTATTATAAATTGTGCCTAATGGATTATCCACATTTTTAACGAAATTTACGGAGGTATTGTAAACAGGACCGTTTCCTGTTGGGTTGGTTGTTCCTTGTGCTGTTGCAAATTCTAAATTAGGAGAATTTTGTGAGTATAAAGCTGTACAGGATAGAAATAAAATGATCCAAAAATGTTTAAAAGTATAGATTTTCATAATAGTGTTAAAAAGTCTGTAAAAATACTATACTATACATACTGAAATATATATCATATCATTCAATAAATTGGTTAAATCATCTGTATATAGGTATTTGAGAAAAGAACTGAATTTAAAAGTGGGCATTGCTCAGTATAAGTATAAGTATAAGTATAAGTATAAGTATAAGTATAAGTATAAGTATAAGTATAAGTGTGATATTTGATCTATATAACGTTTAATTTAGATAAGGTTAGTAGGTTTATGGTAATATTTAGTATATAGACTATTCAAAGAAATGATTCTATATTAATTAATTTCGTTGAAAATATTATTAATAATTTAATTAAATAATTAATATTGCTACCCCTGGAATAAGAATAAAAAAGTCGTAATAGCTACCTGAAAAAATCGATTATCCAAATCATCATTGACAGTAGCTATTAGACTTAAGGGCTTAAAATGAATTATATATATGAAAATGTAAATATAGATTGATCAAATTTGTTAATATTATCTTTTTTATTCAATCATTTTGTGAATTCATTCTAAAAAGCAAACTGTTGATAATAACGAAAATATGTCTCATATAATAATTTTTACTTAATTCATAATTAAGTATGTTAAATTCTAAGTCATCATACTATAAAAATAATTCTCGCTAGATGTTGACTAATAGTAAAAATAGTAAAAACACTGGGCTGTTTCAATTTTTAATGTGATTGACATTATGATAGAGAAACCGAAATGGTAAAGAAAAAACAACTTCACTCTAAATGCCTCTACTATCTTAATAAGAATTAATTTAAAAAAAACGATAGTCAAAAAGCTAAACAGCTTCATGTAATTGAGAAATTAGCAAAAAATAGTAATCGTGTTAAATAAGTAAACTTAGTAGATGATAATTTTTTTATGAAAAATTATCATCTACTATTAAATTAAAAGGTATAGATTTTGAATTGTTAAATAGATACAAAATGTGCCAAATGATTAGTAAATATATTGAAAAGGATTTTGAGTTTGAGGCTCAGATTAAAGATCATATTGCGTATTTTCCTTTAGCTGGTGAGAGTGAGATTTCTGGTTTTAGAGCACCTGATAGCTATGTTTTTATATTTTTTGAAAAGGCCTCTGGTTACCACTTTATTGACTTTGTCGATTATGAAGAAAAAGATAATCAGGTGCATATTTCATTTCCTGGACAAATTCATTCCTGGAAAACGGAGAAAGGAGCTAGAGGACATAAGTTAATTTTATCAAAAGAATTTATAGAGAAGCAACTTTACAACTCAAAATTTTCTTCTTTACTTCCAAATAAATTTCCTGTTCTGGATATTCCGACAGAAATCAGTGAAAAGCTTTCACGTGAGTTTAAAATAATCCAAGAAGAGTTAAAAGAGTTGCCTGTCAACTGGGATGTGATAAGTTTCCGGGTAGAGATAATTTTCTCATTTATTTCTATTTGTATTGATGATGCAGAGCGGGATATAATAGCTACAAATAGACGAAACCCGATTATTTTGAATTTTATTGAATTGATTGAAGTGAATTATGCTGAATCAAAAGCGGTAGCGTTTTATGCAGAAAGGTTACCAGTAACACCCAATTACTTAAATATTCTTACAAAAAACGCGCTTGGAATTACTGCCAAAGAACTTATTGATGCAAGGATAATTCTGGAAGCAAAGCGGCTTCTAAAGGGTTCAGATCAAACAGTCAAAGAGATTGCTTTTAATCTCGGTTTTTATAGCATTTCGTCATTTTCTTCATTCTTTAAAGGAAAAACAGGGTTATATCCCACCAAGTTCCGTGAATAACAATTTAAAAGTGTCAAACTAAGGTTGACTTTGCATAATTTTTTAAACTTGATAAAGGTAGCTTGTTTTCAATTTCTGAAAGTACATAAATTATATAGTCCGCGCAAAGCTTACAGGTTAAATCATAACAAAGTATCACAAACTATTGCCTAGGATTTTATACCTTTATTAGGGTAAGCAAGGTTATCTTTTTAGTACTCCATGGAATAAAAAAAACTTTAAAATCGGTAATTGGGGTATAATATATGTTATACATTTGGTAAATTGATTTTGAAGCTTTTAAATACTCCTGAAGTAAAAATTCCGGCGAAATAATAAGCTATACCAAATTGTATCACCGGAATAATATCAAAAACAGATCCTCATTCTGTTTCAAGAATACCAGTACAAATTAATATTCTCATCTTGATTAAATTATATTCAAATCATTTAGATTATTATTGTATTTATTCTGCTTTTTAAGCAAATTGTAATATTAGATTTTTGAATCGTAGAAAGTTCATGCAAGATGGTAAATTACTTAATGAAAAGTGTCTTTACTAAGATAATACTATTGAATATATAGATTTTATAATGCTAGATTCTTGATTGGTCCATTTAATTATAATTTATAACATAAAAAACCGGCATAAGCCGGTGTTTTATGTTAATTTTTCGTGGAAATTTAGAAGTGCTTGATGTAAGAACTTGCAAAGAATTAGTCACCAATTCGGAAGACCAATACCTGAGTAGATCTTGCTGCCAATTGCATACCTGCTCCAGAGCAGTTGCCTGACTGTCCTCTTCCTAGAGCTATTTTCCATGTTCTGTTGGCGGGAATAGTCGTTGCATATGTGATTGTTCCTCCATGATTAGATAATGTCCCTTGTGAATGTGCTGCAGTATTATGAACTCTTGATATTGTATTATTAAGAGGGAAATCTACAAAGTATGAACTTATAGTGCATCCTGTATTATTATGGATTGCTTCATACACAAAAGTAATCTGGTATGTTCCAGGAGGGAATGTAATTGTACTAGTACTTGCATCATAACTCATTCCAGGAATAGTATTTTTTACAACAGACATGGGAACCACTTGTGATCCACCCGCACTCTGTGCCTGCAGGAAATTATTTTGCGTATTTTCTAATCGGAAAACTGCTGGATTAGGAATAGATAGTCCTCCCAATGTACCAATGTTTTTTATAACACCAGTAGAGTCAATTACAATAAGATGGTCTGTGGTAGTGTTTCCGGCTGAAACTCCTTGCAGGCGTAATGGATCAGTTCCGGTGATATGGAGTTTATTAGTAGGGGCTGTAGTACCTATGCCCATATTGCCAGTAAATGTAACTGTTACGTCATTGGTCTGCTGTGCTATTGATGGTACTCCAGTTGAAGGGTTGTCTTTTGCTGCATCAATGTTAAATACTCCTTGTGGGTTCGTTGTCTGAATTCCAACTTGACTGAATAATAAAGTACAATTACTTAGCAAAAGGATTAAGCAATAAATGAATTTCTGTTTCATAATGAATTTTTTTTGTTAGTATTAAAAAAATATTCTTTGAAACCGAGAAATGAGGATCTGTCTTATATTACCATAATTGTGACTTTTGGTGAAAGAATCACTTTATGTTGAATCAAATATAATAAAATTTATTACCAAACGGAAGAATAAATATAAAAAATTATATAGAAACTGAATGTTATATTGCTCTATGTCGCTCGAATCTTAAGTTTATTTACCCGTTTGTTTTATAATGATAAGGTATATCCAGATAAATTAAAAAAAATTAAGAAATTTAAAAAAAAGATTATTACAATGAAGCATAGCTGTAGTAAAGTTTCTTCCTTTATGTGCAGACACATTTCGTTTAGATCTTTAATCTATCCTTTAGACTGTTTTGACCACACCTAGCTTTCTTTTCTTGCAGAGAGGAAGGGGGAAAACTAACTTATTTTGTTTTTAACCCTATTGGCACTATTTTCCGACTGTTGTCTAATCGCTTTATAGATTGAGATTGTAGTGTCCTAATAGATTTATGTCATACATTACTTTCTTAATTCAATTTTTGAATAAAATTATAAACTAATTTAATAAATAAGGAAAGGGTATCTGGTAATTACAGCCTAAATTGAATAATATAAATAATGTCTTGTGTTTTTAATATCACCTTGTTAAACCTGAAACTTAAATGGTCACAAAATTAAATTATGCTGTATAAAAAAATTCATATTGGTAGTCTTATTAAGAAGGTTGTTGAAGAGCAAAATATTGATCTCCATCGGATTTGTAACTTCTTTAATTTAGAGGAAAAAGATATCCGCGAAATGTATAAAAAAAATGATATTTCAACTGACATGCTTCTGAAATGGAGCAAAATTGCGGAATATGATTTCTTTAGGATATACTCATATCACCTAATTTTGTATGCGCCAAGTAAGTCTACTGATTTCTCCAAAGTAAAAAAGGTTAGTTCCCTTCCAACTTTTAGAAAGAATCTGTATAGTCAGGAAATAATTGATTTTATATTAGAACTTCTGCATACAGGAAAGAAAACGAAGAAAGATATTATAGACGATTATAGAATTCCGAAGACAACACTTTATAAGTGGATTGCTAAGCATTCAGCTAAAGGAGATTAATAAATGGATAACTGATCAGAGATGAGTAAAAAAGAAACTGTCAAACCTGATTACAAAAGGATTTACCTCGATTTGTTGGCGATAAAATATCCCAATAAAAGAAATGATTGTCAACATATTCTGGATAAAGAGGTCTTGATAGCATTGGATATAATGGTTTTGGATAAAATTATCTTTGGCCACAAGTGCTACAATCAGAAATACAGATCGTATGATGAAAATACTATACTTGAAATTTTGAAGTATCAGAAGAGCCATAATTATAATAATACTCAGCTGGCAAATTACTTTCAAATAAGTAGGAATACAGTTACCCGCTGGCGAAAGACTTTTCATTTTTAAAGTTTAAAGCCCCATGTACGGATTAATAAAATCAGCTGCTAGCATTGCTAACAGCTGATTACAGAATACCCTTCAACGACGAATAGCGGTTATTACTATATGTTATATGTACATGGCAGATAGCATTTATAAGAATAGATATTACATTTTGTGGTATTACTATCGCATATTATTTATGTCACAAAAAACATTCTTAGGAATAGCTACATTTGAATTGTTCTAAAAAAAGATATATGCAAGATTTTATAGATTATGTAAAAGTACATTGTCAGTCAGGCCATGGTGGAGCAGGGTCTTCACACCTGCGACATGAGAAGTTTATTTACAAAGGTGGACCTGATGGCGGTAATGGTGGTAGAGGGGGCAATATTATTATGAAAGGGAATGCACATGAGTGGACTTTATTTGAGTTACATTATCTAAAACACTTCAAAGCAGATCGGGGAAATAACGGCGGGGAACGTCAATTAACCGGGGGATCTGGAAAAGATGTGTATATAAATGTACCATTGGGAACTATTGCAAAAGATGTGGAGGGCAATGTACTAGGCGAAATTATGGAAGACCAACAGGAAATTATTCTTTTGCATGGAGGTAAGGGTGGTTTGGGAAATGAACACTTTAAATCATCCACACTGCAAACACCAAAATTTGCACAGCCCGGCATGCCTGGTGAAGAAAAGACAATTATTTTTGAACTTAAAATACTCGCCGATGTTGGTTTGGTTGGATTACCAAATACAGGAAAATCAACGCTGCTCGCTACCATTACAGCGGCAACTCCAAAAATTGATAATTATCCGTTTACCACGCTTAAACCGAATCTTGGTGTTGTTCAATACAGTGAAAAGGAGAGCTTTCTTATGGCGGATATTCCTGGTATAATCGAAGGTGCTTCGGAGGGCAAGGGGTTAGGACACAGATTCTTGCGGCATATTGAAAGAAATAGCATCTTATTATTCGTTATTGCTGCAGATAGTACTGATCCTTTTCGCGATTATTGCATATTAAGATCTGAGCTGGTCAAACATAATCCAAAATTGGAAAATAAAAAGCACCTTGTTGCGATTTCAAAGACTGATCTATTGAAATCAAATAGCAAAGCTGATATTATTTCCAAATTTCCGGATGATATAAAGCTATATTTCTTTTCGTGTGTAACTGGTGTTGGAGTTCAGGAACTTAAAGAAGCAATTTGGAAAGATTTACCATCGAAAAAACGATAAGATATAAGGAAAAAAAAATAAGTAAGAACGATAAAATGTGATCATTGCTGTTGGTGCAGTTATTGGTTTTACTGAAAATTCTTATATTCCATCGGGAGATAATTTATTTTTTCACTTGTGTTTTTAGGACATCTTTTATCGGAGATCTTTTTAATTATCAGTGGTACTCAAATTCGGTTAAAAAAGTAAATTGAAATAAAAAAATAAACAGGATCATACTAGTTTCAGTATCAAATAAAAAAAGGCTATTGCAATTGCTAAAGGCTGGAGAATAATAATATATAATGAATTTGTGTTCATTATTAATAATAAATGACAATGTAAATCTGAGGATCGAGACATTAGTTTCTAAGGTTTGGACTGATAATCGAGCTATTGGAAGGAATAGGCTAATATACCAAATATTCAGTCGAGGATCATTATAGATGTTATCGAGATATTAAAAGGCTCTTTTTGATGGATCAGTTTTCATCTTCAAATAATTTTTGTAAATCCGTTTTGATGTAATGGTAAGAATCCAAAACCTTTTTGTGACTCTTAAATTCTGCAAGGTCGCGGGAAAGGTGTCCATCATTTTGCAAATCGCCATACTTCGAAATCAATCAAATTCCTCTTTAGGTCCAGTAGTAGTTTCCAATAATCGTTCTTTGTCTGAAATTATTCTTATCCTAAATATTTCCACATCTTGTTTGATAAAATTTCCATATTTAGAATTTTGTATAGTTCAAAATTCTAACAGACTGATAGAAAATTCGGAAAGACGTATTATTGAGTGTTTATCTTTTCCTAAAAGTTCCGTTTATGGATTTATGAAAAATTAATTACCGATTGTTTTCTTCAAACGCATTTGCAGTCTTGGTGAACGTTTGCCTTTTTATTACTATTATATATAATAGTAATAATTCTGACTAACTTTAGAAATAAGACCTGTTATAGGTACTGTTCAAAAAATGCTTTAGCTAAATAAATAAAAGAGGGGATTTACACCCCTCTATGGATTTAACAGAGCGTGATTCAATATTTTTTTACTGATATTGGAAATATCAAGAAATATGTGCTTGAAAAACAATATCTAATTATTTATGGCTCAAGCCCAGGCCCACCACATGAATTATATGGAACGCATGTTAATTTATCGTTTATAAAGCACCATCTGATACAATTTGCCCCTCCAAGAATTGATTTTAATTCTTCTTTTGTAAATTTTTTTAGATTTTTCATATTAAAATATTTTGATTTATGATAAATTTCAAGAATATTTATTAAATAATAATAAAAATTAATAAACTTTAACATACAAAGACTACAAATGAATATGGTATTTAAAAGATAGAACTGAAAACATGAAACATACTTACCTATGCTCTTGCGGGATATTTTCGATTATATTTCATGAATCAAGTCCTATGTCGAGTTTCAAACGGCATATTTTTTCTAGAATTCTTTGTACCATCCGCTATAAATATTCTCCAATTCGGATGATCACCTCATTAGGTAATTCCAGGGTAATTTCTACATAAGCTTTTTTCCATCGAGAAATTCAACAATAGCCGGGTGACTTTTGATTTGCTGCTAAAAAAGAAAGGAAATAACTTCTTTATAATAACTAGTGAATATGAATAGTGTTTAAATAACTATTGTTTTGATTTTAAAATAAGGTTGCCATCTTTTTCTGAAAATAGTTCAATTGCATATTTTTCAAATGATGGTGGAAATTTTCTATATCCAGTTGTCAATAGCTATCTAACATAGTTATAGTAGTTCAATGGTACTACGATAGCCGGGATGGTAGGAGGGAACATATTTTATGTAACCGAAAATTTGTAGCTGCTTAAAATATTTATGATAGGTCGGAGCAGTTTCAATGTGTGACATTTTCATTAGTTTGCTTCTACTAACCCGTATAATTCTGCCTTCTTTTTGACGGTGTGCTAATCTTGTTATCGCAAGAAGTAAACATATGTGCCAGACATTTAATCGGTCATCATTACAAACGTGATCGAGATACTCTAAGCCGTGTTTTGATAGATCAATTTTCATCTTCAAACAGTTTTAGTAAATCGTCCTTCCTATAATAGTAAGAACCCATAACCTTTTTAAAGCGAATTTTTTCAGTAATTCTTAAGTTCTGTAATGTAGCTGGTGATATATCCATGATCTTCCGAACAGCTTTACTTCTTAGCCAACCAAAATCCTCTTTCGTAAGATTAAAATTGGCTTCCAACATTTTTTCTATGTCAGAGATGAATCTTATTCGGAATAATTCAAGATCTTGTTTTGATAAAATTTCCATATAATACTTTTTGAATGATTCAAAAGTATATTAATGGTAACGTAACGACAGGAAAGTGTCCTAATGGGACTTATTTTTTCCTTTTATATCGTATATGTTTGTTAGAAATATTGTGATTGGTTTATAACCGGTATCTCATATCAGGTTTAGGGAATAAAAATAAGAATTGAATAAACAGATAATCAATCCTTTCATGTGAACTTGACAGAATTATCCTCGAACTCTTTGTTTGCTGGCCTTAATTGGATGATCTGCCCCAGAAAAGAAAAAATCATAGTCTAAAATAACGATACAGTAACAATATGTTAGTCTGGTAAAACACTTTAACAAAAGTTAAACTGTAAAAGTATAAATGTATTTTACCTTAATTTTACAATTTTAGTGGCAGAAACCAGGGTTAACCTACATACTTTACCTAAAATATTACACCCTGAAAGTAAAGAAGAAGGTTATATACAGAATAAAAAGACTGAAAATCAGGCAAATGATATTTACAATAAGTAGGAGCATACCTAGTCCAGACGCTTTGGTCCTAGCAGCAAATATAATTGCAGCTACAATGGAAAGAAAAGCTAAGAAGACTATGAATTTTTCAAGATCAAGTGTATACAATGTTTCACTTGCTGCAAACAAAATTACAGTTAGGAAGATTTGGATAAGGGTAAAAACCAGACTTAATTTTAATGCTGACAACTTTTTATTTTTTTTATTAAATCTTTTGATTGATGGTATCTTGTATAAAATACTCGTTCTACACATCACAAATATAATCAATTCGCAATACAATATTTTGCAATGTCACTATTCTTTGCCTGATGGCTAAAGATGGCCTAGAAATAAAATTTCAATTATTATTGCGGCCTGTTACTGATACAGATTTTACACGTGAATCCTGGCAAAAACATGTAGAAGAACGATTCTTTACAGCTCCGTTAATGAAATGGATGTGGAATAATTATCTTCCTGATATTGAAAAACGCAAGGAATATTATGCTACTCCATTCAATGCACTCTTAGAAAAACTTAAAGGCCTTCCACCAGCACGGGTTCAGTTGGTTGAAAATGATATCCTATTCGATGAACGTTTGGCGTGTGAATGAAAGAAAGTTAGATGAGGCGGGAGTTCCGACTACTATCGAGACTTATAACGGATTTATTCATGATTATGGCTTATTGAATCCTCTAGATCATATTGAAGCGGTAAAGTTTCCTCACATCAAGGTGCGCTCGCACCTAAAAAAGCATTGTTTAAAAAATAGTTAGTTAAGTTCCAGCACGAAAAAATTGACTTTATTATATCTTAAAGGTGGATGATTTTAGAATATCCACTCTTTTTGTTTTATATTATTGTTAACTTGGTTTTTGAATAATTTGCTCTTTTTACAGCGTAAAACAACAATAGAGTTGGCGCATTGCCAACTCCATTGTTGTTTTATCTTCAAAATTTTTGGATGATATTTTTAAAGAATTATCCATACATTTTTTATTATTTTCAAATTTTTTATTGATTGTTTTCGTTGTTGCTTTTTAACAGTTTAGTGGGGCTGTAACTGTTTCGATTATTAATTGCAACTTGATGGTACAGCTCTGGGTGGTGGCCTTTTTAAACTTTTTTTCATCTTTTTAATTTTAATTGTCTATAAATTTGGTCATTGGTGACGGAACGATAAGTATATTTTTAAAGCCTATTATTCCTTCGTTTATCACCTACTTTGGGTAATTTGAGAATTTATTTTAAACCAATTTATAAAAACCAATATTTGTACTTTCAGAAAAAATATATGTAGTAGTTCGCAAAATATATGTTGTGCTTATCTAAGGCATTTGTATAAAATTCGGTAGATGGTGATCGATTTCGTTATTCAAATGTAAACGCAGCTTTTAGCTATAGAGAATATATAGATATCTATCAACCCTGGATGCGCAAGTGGACGACCTTGGCTTTATTGAGGATACGAAACTGGAAATGGTTAATATGGAAATTTTTACGCTTTAGAATTCCCCCACTTTGGTTTTGGCGATATTATTTAACCGTTAGCGGGCATTTCGAGTATTGGGATTGGGAAATAATTAAAAAAAATAGAATTCCCTTTCAAGCAATAAATAGATGGCAGAAGTTTTAGATTTTGCAGAAAAATCTTAAAGAATGTATGACAGCCTGCAATTACAACAATATAACCGGGTAATAATTTTGTCTTTTCCTTTATTGAAAGATTAGGCTAATTTCTTTGTAGAATTAATATCATTTTATTTAACACACTGAATTCCCGTGCAGTAATAATTAAACTTTTTGATAAACCCAGATTTTTACAAAATCCGAGCGGATACCAATTATGTTACTGCAAATAACTAAACACCTTTAAAACCAGTGCATAAGAAATGAATTAAAGTGTATATTTAATTTTGTTTTATCTCAGTATGATGGGATATATTTTAAAGTGTGGGGCATAATCACTTTAAAAAAAATCATATGAAACAGGCATATAAAAACATTTTATTATCTATCGAGAAAGAAGAGATAAATGTATCAAGAAGCAAGAAAAGTGCTATTGATGAAGCTTATCACATGGTCTCTTTTCTTGACAAAACTTTAACGGAATTAAAAGCGCAAATTAATCTTATAGGATTTGATAGTATCCTTGATGAAATCATCTTTTTCAAACGGGTGAAACCTGAGATTTTGGGCATGCTCATGTTTTACAATAAAGTTGTAAAAATAGAAGCATATAGCCCGATAAATTCAGAGCTCACTGAACCTTATTATACAGAACAGGTAAGGTTACTCAATAAAGAATACAAAAAGCATATCGCTTCTTCTGACTTTTACAGTTATTACCGTACAGGTCGATCTGATAAGGATGAATACTATTTTAGGCTCGGTAATATCAACTATTTCGATGGTGTGGACAGTTTCTTTTTTGAAGTTGACCGTGAGTTTTCGACCTACTACGATTACAAGGTTGCGCAGATTAAGGCATACGATCTCTATCATTCCTATCTTTCAGGAAAATTCAACCGACCGGAACCAACGGATAATAATAACTTTGATATTAATGAAGATGCTGAGTTTTCCTGGACTGATTCAAAAAATGCATTAATAGAACTTATATATGCACTTCATATTTCAAGAAGTGTTTCAAATGGACGGGTTGGGTTAAGAAAAATCAGTCAAATGTTTGAAGACATTTTTGAGGTCAGTCTTGGGGATATCCATCATGCATTTTATCAAATGAAATTCAGGGCAGGGCAAAGAGCAAGGTATCTGCATTTTCTAAAGCATTCACTTGAACAATACATGGATAACGACTTATAATTTTATTCATCATAATTGTTTTAAAGCTGGGTAATCAATTAAGATTACCCAGCTTTTTTTACCCAGATCTAGTCATATGCTACCATAAGGACTTTGAAATAATGGTCTACATGGGCAATATTTCCATAAAAAAGATTCCATATGACTACAATATGGGTAAATATCCTGTTAGAAATAGCCGGAAAAACTAGGCCAATTTTGGCTCTGTAAACCAAACAGCAAAAGCTATGAATATTGACAGAGTTGAATTTTTAAATTGGATGGAACGGATCATGAAACGATTCGATATCCTTGCGGGTGACATTGAAAACAGGGAAAAGAAAAGGCTAAGTATTGATGGGGAAGAATTGCTGGACAATCAGGATGTCCTCCAGATGCTAAAGATAACCTATCGCTGTCTGCAACGCTACCGTACCATCGGTAAGATCAAATACTTTATAATAAGCGGAAAAGTATTCTACAAAAGTTCTGACGTTCACCAGTTCATTCGCGACAGTTACCAGGGCGGAAAGTATACGCCTATGAAGGAAACTAATAGATAACCAAACTATTAGCTGCCTAAGTCCTAATAGATTCGATCAGAATAAAACATTTGAGATTATGAGTAAGCAAACTAATTCAAAAGAAAATCAAACGCAAGTACCAGAACCCCTTTCAGATATACTTCTGGTGCTCGACAAAAGGAAAAGTCGCATAGAAGCTGTCAAAGGTATCGATGATGAAGGTAATCTTCAAACAGCTGAGCCCAAGAAGTCTAATCTATTGGACTTTATGCGTGTGGATAAGGGGGATGCCATTAGTAATTTCTTCTCCAACTTCTGGCGTAGGCTAAATGATCCTATATCCTTCCGGTTTTTCAGAACACCTGCTATTGACTTGCAAGACGTTGCCAAAAAATTACAGAATGCAATCGACAATCCAACACTGGAGGGTAACAAACTCCTGGATGCACTAGAAATCAAACATGACAACAAATTAAATCAAAAGAATATGGAAACAAATCAAACTTCGGAGGGCGCAACGCCAACAAATGAGACCAAACCTTATAGATACAATGCTGAGGAGATTGACTGGACAACATTACAACAACTGAATTTGAATCGTGAGCTTCTTGAGAAGAGCGGTCAGCTTGACAAAATGTTAAAAGGATATAAAACTGACGGAACGTACCGGATCGAAGGAAATTTTAAGGGAGTAGCTATGAAAGCAGATGCACGACTGTCCCTGAGAAGGGTGAATGACCGGGTCGATGTTATGGTGCACGGGGTTCGTGTGGAACCCGATCTTAAAAAGCAATTTTTTGGACATGTTTTTACGCCAGAGGATAGAGAAAATTTAAAAAAGACAGGAAACATGGGGCGAGTGGCGGAACTTACATATTCAAATGGTGACAAAGTAAAGTCTCTCATCAGCATAGATAAGCTGACCAATGAGGTTGTATCCTTTCCTGTTGAACTTATCAAGATCAGTGAGAAGTTTGGAGGTGTTAAGCTAAGTACTGAACAAAAGGCTGAACTCCTGGAGGGCAAACAAGTTCTTGTTGAAGGGATGCTGAATACGAAATCGGGTGAAGTCTTCGACCAACACCTTCAATATAACGCCGATGCAAAAAAGCTTGTTTTTGTAGGGCAAAGCGAAGGACAGCAAAAGGCACAGGAAAATGGTATCCCGAACGAATTTAGGGGCAAAATCTTCACTGAGCAAGAGAAAAAAGAACTTCAAGAGGGAGGGGTGATTATAGCGGAGAAACTTAGCAATAGGGAACAAACCAAATTATATTCCGGTTTTATGTGGTATGATAAAGAAGAGAGTAAAATGAAATTCGATTTTGACAACCCTCAGCAGGAGAAAACTCAGAAACAGTCCGAAACTCAGGGAGCTGATCAGGTTCAGGCAAAAAAACAGGATGATAATGCCAATAACACGCAGAAAAGTGCTCCTAAAAAGGAAAATGCCAGAGGTCCGAAAATGCATTAAATCCTTACCTTATGAAAGCGATTATAGCAGAGAAACCTTCTGTAGCCTATGAGCTGGCACGAATTGTAGGGGCAACTGAAAAGAAGGAAGGATATTGTGAGGGCGGCGGGTTTCTGGTAACCTGGGCATTTGGACATCTTGTTGGACTGGCAATGCCGGAGGATTATGGGATTAAGGGATTCAATAAAGAATCCCTCCCCATCCTTCCTTCTGAATTCAAATTGAATGGAAGAAAGGTGAAATCAGGTAACGGGTATGTGTATGATGAGGGTTCAAAAAGACAGCTTGAAATAATAGGCTCCGTATTTAAGAAGTGTGATAGTATTATTGTTGCTACGGACGCCGGAAGGGAAGGAGAGGTGATTTTTCGGTTCATCTATCAATATCTCGGGTGCACCAAACCTTTTGAGCGCTTGTGGATCAACAGCCTGACCGAAAAAGCAATTATCTGCGGATTTCAAAATCTAAAGCAGGGAAGTGAATTTGACGGTTTATTTAACGCCGGCAGGGAACGGTCGGAATGTGACTGGCTAGTAGGAATCAATGCAACCCAGGCGCTTACCATTGCGATGGGTGATGGACTATTTTCGTTGGGAAGGGTGCAGACGCCTACACTCGCGCTGATCTGCAAGCGTTTCCTTGCACATAAAGCATTTGAGGTCAAAAATTATTTTCAGGTGGAGCTATCCTTAATAAAAGAAGGGATAAGTTTCAGAAGTCAATCCGAGGATAAGTGGGAGGATAAAGAAAAGGCAGAATCCGTCATGCGGACGCTTGAACGCAGCGGAAAAGCTGAACTAAAAGAGGTGGATAAGAAAAGTGGTACGATCCAGGCGCCGCTTCTTTTTGATCTTACTGGACTACAAAAAGAGGCGAATAAAAAGCTGGGTTATTCTGCCGAGCACACACTTGAGATTGCGCAGAAACTTTATGAAAAGAAGTTCATTACATACCCCAGAACCGGCTCAAAATATGTACCGGAGGACATCTGGCCGGAAATACCCGCACTGATCCTGGCTTTAGGTTCACGTCCATCCTGTAAGGAAGCTGTTGATCATATCAAGTGGGAACGCTATAATAAGCATATAGTAAATGATGTGAAGGTTACCGATCACCACGGAATATTGATTACTGAAAATATTCCTACCAGACTGGAAGGGAGCGAAGATGCTTTGTATGATATGATCGCAAAACGACTTCTTGAATCTATTTCCCCGCCTTGCCACCGGGAAATCACAGACATACGAATCTCAGCACTTCATTATGATTTTAAACTGAAAGCTATCAGGATTACTTCAGCTGGCTGGAAATTGATCAACGGAAATTTTGAGCAGGAAGGTGAGGATCTTGTCACTGATTTTCCTGATCTGCAAACCGGAATTCAACTGAACATTGAGGCTGTAAATGTACTTGCTAAGAAAACAAAACCCCCGATGCTCTATACGGAGGCAGACCTCCTTGCGACAATGGAAAATGTAGGCAGTACAGTTGAAAACGAGGAAGAACGAAAAATCCTGAAAAACATCGGCATCGGCACACCTGCCACACGTGCCGCCATTATCGAAACCCTTTTTGATAGGGGGTATATCCTACGGGAGAAAAAGAGTATTGTTCCCACCGATAAAGGCATGCTTGTTTATGAAATAGTCGGAGACAAGAAAATTGCTGATGCTGCGATGACGGCGCAGTGGGAGATTGCATTCGAAAAAATTGAAAATGGAGAGATTGATGCGGAACTTTTTCATGCGGAAGTTGAGCTTGCTGTACATGAAATAACAAATGAATTATTGAGCGTAAAAAGAGCTCCCGGGGATAATACGGATCTAGGCTGTCCCAAATGTAAGGGTATGGTGATTCTACGTGAAAAAGTTGTTAAATGCACAGATGAATCCTGTGGTTGGGTTTTATTTCGCAATATCTGTGGCGTACAGCTGAGTTATAAGGAAATTGATGCGCTTCTAGTAAAAGGTAGAACCCCATTGATAAAAAAGATGATGGGCAGAAATAAGAAAGCATTTAATGCCTACATACTGCTGGACGGCTCGGGTTCAACATCATTTGAGTTTGAACAAAAAAAGAAAGGAAAGTACAAATAGTTCATGATGTGATTTTGGTTACTGAAGTCCGGGACCTGTAATGGTTCCGGGCTTTTTTGTGTAATGGGAATATCTTGGCAAAAATAGGAAAGCTTAGGAATCAAAACAAAGATTGCTCCCCTAGCTGATTAGGTTTACCGCTATAAAAGTTTTTAAAATATAACGATATGAAAAATCATAACCAGGACTTTTCCTACTACCAGCTAAAATTGCAGGATCACATTGATTCCAGCTTTCCCGAGAGATCATCAGACATCAAATTTATCAACCAACGTGCAAGATGGGCCGCAAATGCCTATGAGGGTGCTTTGCGCTCAGGAAATCATATTGGTAAATGCAATGAGATTGCTGATTATATTCTGTATGAAGGATTGCATTTTTCCAGATTTGATACACTATTCGAAGTATTGACCTATGAATTTTCGGATGTTTTCGATGAGCTTGATTATCGTGATTTTGCACGGAAGGTACTTCCACAATGTGAGGAGATCTTTGGCCATTATGAGCTGACTGATGATTTCGCATATACAACTGATTACGATCTGTTATATTCGGAGTTAACGGGCTTCATCGCAATCTGGATTGAAGGTAATGGCGTTCGATAAGAAGCGGAGCATCAGTCAGAATATTGATGCGATCCGGGCTGTTTTCTCCCTTGAAAAAGAAGGTCGATCCGCAACAGACCAAGAAATAATCATACTGCAGAAGTATGCTGGATGTGGAGGATTAAAGTTCATATTAAATCCAGTAGGAAATGAATTCTCGGTAGCGAACAATATTGTTCAAAAAGAAAGGTTCAGGCATTTTATCAAGGTTCCCCAACTTTCCCAGTTCTATACCGAAATTACTGATTATCGTACAGCAGCAGATATAGCGACCCATAAAAAATGAGATCCGGTACCATATTCCTCTAAGATTATTAAAAATGTAGATGGTAAGTAAAGTTAAGGAAGATTTTAAGTTTAAATGTACTAAGAATTTTGCTAAATTTGTCCATAACAACACAAGTAATTCAACCGTATGGAAGATATTAATCTTTGGATAAATCAACCTAAGAAGGGTTAAGTCCGCAGATAGAATCTATATTCTAACATTTTCTTTTATTGAGCAGTCTTGAAATTTATCAGGATTAAATTTGTAATGCTCTTTTTCTACATTTTCAAAATATTTTAAAGAAAACAACGATGAATACACTTGTATTAATAATTCAGGGACTTCTCAGTCTTTTTTTCATTATGCCGGGTTACGGAAAAGTAAAGGGCAGTAAACAGAAACATGTTGCGGACGGGCATTTGATGGCTAGTTCGTCTATTTTACCGATAAGAATATTAGGGGTTTTAGAACTCCTAGGATGTGTCGGTATAATATTACCTTGGACTTTTGGAATTTTGCCAGTTTTAACACCAATAACTGCGGTATGTTTTTGTATTATTATGTTTGCAGGGATGATTGTGCATTTTAGGAAGCGGGAATACAAAATGCTTCCAATGTTGATTTTGGTCTTTCTGCTTTCGTCAGGGGTGGCCTTTTATAGGTTCATGCAATTGAAATAATATAAACTGGAAGTACGCCACAATAGTGTACTTCCATATTTTAGCTGTATTATGGTTTGGGCTTTCTGATTAAATGCTTCAGTTCAGGATCATTCGCGATTCTTTCCATTTCATCGGCGATAATAACTGAAACATCAAATTTTATTTTTCTGTAATTTTTGTCAATTTCCTTGTCCATAATATCTTCGCCTAAATCGGATAAGAAAGACCGAATTTGCGGAATGGGCTTATAATGTTTCATTTCATTTTTTACTTTTTCATTATCGACCACAATTTGACAATGAAAAATTTTCTGGTCGATCTTTTCGTCAAAATTATCTGCAACGGCACCAACAAACATACCTTGGCTTAATGTAGAGATCTTGGATGCCGGAATAAGACTGTCAAGTTGGGTAGATATCGACGTACTGGTATCATTTCTGTTGATACTTATCGACTGCCTTTTCTGAACAATTTTACCGAACCTCTCGGAAAGTGTTTTAGCAGTGTCGCCAACGACCTGTCCGGAGAAAATATTACCTACTATATTTTGAATTACTTTCGCTTCTTTATCCCCATAATCTCTTGTAAACATAGAGTAATCCTGCAATGCCAAGGTAACGCTGACTAAATTACTTCTGGCAGTTGCAATCAATGAATCAAGGCCCTTTTGGTAGAGCATACTGCACTCATCTATAATTAATGAGCTTTTTAATTGATGTTTCCTATTGACCATTTTAATAATTCTCGAATTATAAAGTCCAAGAGCTGCAGAATATATATTTTGTCTGTCAGGATTGCTACCAACACATAAAAGTTTTGGTTCTTTGGGATTGTTGATATCAAGACTAAAATCATTTCCACTCATGACCCAATAGAGGTTCGGAGATATAATACGTGATAGGGGGATTTTTGCTGAAGCTATTTGTCCTTGAAGCTGATCCTGCGCTCCTCCTTCCCACGCATCCAAAAACGCGCTTAAATAGTTCTCCAGCTCCGGGTAACTTGTCAGTATTGTAAATACGTCGGCATATTTTTTATTTAAAAGCTCAATAGCGTGCGGGAAAGTACAGTATTGACCATTCTTATAAATTTTGAGAAACCAAATTATTGCAGCCAGCAAGATTATTGGGGACTCGACAAAAAAATCACCTTGTTTGGTCGCCCACGTTTTATTAAGGTTAAGCATTATGGTATATGCTGATTCGTATGCATCAGATATATCTGTCAGAAATGATGGGCTTAGCGGGTTGCATCTATGACTTCGTCTTGGATCATCAAAGTTTATAACATAAAACTTCGGTTTTACTTTGTACTTATCAGCATGCTTTAGTAAATGGTTGTAAACAATAACGGAAAGGTCGTCAAATTTAAAATCAAAGACATACATGGCAAATCCTTTTTCGATGTGCTGTTTTATATAGTTGTTTATAATAGCCCAACTTTTTCCAGATCCCGGCGTGCCAAGCACGATCGTGGCCCTAAAAGGATTTACAACTGAAATCCAGCCATCATTCCATATACCCTTATAGTAGAATTTGGTAGGTAAGTTGACAGAATATTCGTTTTCGATAAGTCTGGTTTCCTGCAAAAAACTTTCATTTTCGTTGTTAAAAGGGTCATCCATTAACCTGCTTTTAAGCAATCTGCTCATCCATAATCCTGCAACCATCAGTAGGATAAATCCAGCAGAAGTTGTTAGCATATAGAGCGAAGCAGAAATTTGGATAAGGGGAAAATTTAAAAGGTAAAGTATTGAACCTACTATCAGGCAGCTATTGATATTTGCCCATTTTATCTTTTCATTTTTTACCCCTTTTGTACCCAGACAACTTAGCGCAAGCAAAATCAGGGCAAATAGTTTGCTATTAAAAGAATTAGTAAATAGCCCGGCAGTTCGCTGGAAATTTTTGAATATTTTCTCTAAAACTTCAAGTGTCCATCCCAGATCGTGGAAGAAAGAATAACAGAACCAATAGAAATTCATAAGTATCAATAGGATACTGACTGCGCGCATAAATGCCATTATTTTTGCGAGTCCTCTTAAATCGTCTTCTTGCATGAGTGAAAATTTTCACATAGATATTATCTGTATGAATGAAAATTCCAGATGTTGTTTGTAGCGGTATACGTTTTCCTTTAATGTCTTATATAAAGGATAAAAGTTTCGCTTAAGATCTCAGCATATATCCTTGAAGGCTGTACTTTTTAAACTAGAAATATTCTAAAAGAATTCCTATTTTGAGTCAAAAATCATATTATTATATTGAATTTCGGAGGTAAATATTTAGGCATGCTAGACACAATAGGACAACATGAAGAACATTTTAGTAAACAGGTTTTTAGAATTACATTTAAGACATGTGATTTCCAGATTGTATTATTGCAAAAAAAATTAACGAAGGATCAACAAGAATTCCAAGTTTTATTAGATGGATTGGTTCAGAAGCTCATTAAGAAGAGTGGAAAATGGTACTTCAATCATGGTGAGGATCAAGATCATGCAGCAGACATCTGGCGTCAAATAGCACTTCGTTATAGGTTATAAGATCCATAATAATTTTATGCAACTCATATATTGTAGAAAGAATGAAGAAAATTCGGAATTCGTAAGTCAAGCAAAAAATTATTGATCATTTATGTAAGTAGATTTAAGGATGTCTAACGAGTTTGTTTTATATCAAAAGGGATCAATATTTTCAAATTTTGATAATGAATTGGATTACGATTAAGCATCTTCGATAAAGGGAAAGAATTACTGTGCTGATTGGCTGCGTATAATTACCACGGACTTGTATGGTGGAATGATGAACTGGGATATTGGTGCGTAGAAATATGGCAGAATTACAGGTGTCAAAGTACATATATGGCATAGAAATTACAAGACCTTATTTTTGAAGTTCAGTACATTTATGGTTTGGATTAGCCTATTTTATCATGCTGATGTCTTATAGATTTAATTATGAGATTTACATACATGACATCATTTATTTAGTCAACCAATAATTCAGGTTACTAATTTTCTGGGGGGCGAGGTATATCTACCGTCTTACTCCCATAATGGAAGTTTGATTGATAAAGCAGTAATTACCCGAATTGGGATCAACTTTATGTCTTGCCTGTTGTAGTCAGTGGTTTCTTTTTCCCTTACCTGAAAAATTACTTGCATATTGCCAAACTTCCTACAATTCAATAAATTGAATATTATAAAAAAACAGAATTTAAATAGTAACACATAAAGCTGCTAATTTCGTTTTTTAGCATGTTACTATTTAAATTCTGAAAGCGAATTGGTGACAGTGAATAAGATTGTAAAATGGTGATGCCTTTAATCGGTTTGCTTCAATTTTAAAGGCACTATTTTTTGGATTCCAATGCTAACAAATAGAGAGAATTGCCTTACCTCGCCTTAATTTCTTCGCTTCGATTTTTGAGCCTACTCTTCCTGATAAATTTCCTTGTAAATCAATCCATGCTTGTGATGCGTCTTCTAATGGATAGATTTCTGAAATAGCAATTTGCAATTCGTTACTATCAATCTTATTTGCTATTTCTTTTAATAATTGGGAAGAAATTTGCATGTGCATTAAAATTCCCGCTATACTATAATCTTCAAAAATCTCTTCGGCAATTGGTTGATTTGTTGCCACAAGTTTGCCGTTCGGCTTCAATACTTTTAATGAGCGGATTTGATTATCTCCACCTACAAAATCTAAGACCAAATCTATAGGCGTATCTAGTTCCTCAAATTTTTCATTTTTGTAATCAATCACTTTCGATGCACCTAAAGAATATAAGTAATCAAAATTGTCTTTGCTGGCTGTGGTAATCACGTTTGCACCAATGCTATGAGCAAACTGTATCGCAAATCCACCTACAGAACCTGCTCCTCCGTGGATCAAAACAGTTTGCTCTTTTTTTAAATTTCCGTGGGTAAAAACTGCTTGCCAAGCAGTTTGAGCACTAACAGGAACCGATGCTGCTTGCTCAAAATTCAAAGACCGTGGTTTTAAAGCAATATATTCTTCATTAACTGCAATATATTCGGCATAAGTACCTCCGTGAATACTGTTGCCATAAACTTCGTCACCGATTTCGAAGGCAGATACATCACTCCCTTTTTCAATAACCACCCCACTAAAGTCATCTCCCGGGATCCAGGGTAATTCAAGGGGGAAAATTTGCTTTAATTTTCCTGAAGCTTTACCATAGTCAATATGATTAACGGAAGCTGCCTTTATTTGGATTAACACTTCATTTGGTTTAACACTGGGTTTTGGGATTTCATTGAGTACTAAATTTTCGGGACCTCCATAGGCCATAACCTGTAATGCTTTCATATAATGCAATATTTTTTTACAAAGCTACGCAGTTGGTACTATATTTGTCAAGTACCTACCTAAAGGTATAGTACCTATATTTGTACGGTAAGTATTTGAAATTAAATTAGTTATGAGTAAAAAAATAAATTGTCCAGTTAGAAAAGCAATGGATATGATTGGTAGTAAATGGAAAATGAAGATAATTGAGGCTTTGAGTAAAGACAACTTGCGCTATGGTGAGATCAAAAGAAAAACGGAAGGTATAAGTGAAAAAATGCTTATTCAGGAATTAAAAACACTGGTTGAATATGAGATCATATCTAGAAAAGATTTTAAACAAATACCACCCCATGTGGAATATAGTTTAACTAATAAAGGGAGAGAAGTTTTACCCATCATTGAAGACATTATCGCTTTTGGTCTGAAAAATCTATAATATATTACTTTGAAAATTTATTAGATCTATAAACAACTGTCCGCTCTTAATATGTGAGATTTACAGATGTTGTTTTCATTTATGGGTGTGTATTGATAAATACCCGGAGCTATTTTAAATATATCCATTTGTAGACGATAGCCTGCTATTGGTCGGTTATAGTGATTTTATTTTTTATGGTAGTAACTCTCTTAAGGTATAAATACTGTTTTTTTTAGAATTTTATGAGCAGTTGCAGTTAAGATCGAAGATTCAAAATATGCGTTTCATTTCGGTAGCTATACTACGATTCCCAACATTACGGTTTGTCCTTAAATTAAGAATTCGGTGCTATCTTTTTAGGGAATAATTAATTCTTGTTCCGTCTGCTCTTCTTTTTCATATTGAACTCAAATATCTGCTCCTCGGGATCTTCCGCCATAGTGTTTAGTAGCAGTGAATCCAAAAGTCCCCAATCACTAATAATACTTCCTGTATTAACCATAAAATCGAATAGCGGATGTAGATCTTCTTTTAAAGATTTTGTATTACTTAAAGGAGCTTTTTGGGAAGCTAAAAGATCGATTTTCAAATTCTCATTTATGTTTTTACCTGAAAAGAGTTTATGAAATACGTTTGCAGAGAATTGTTTGCCTAAATGAGAACCATTGAATACATGTCCGGTATTGTGATCCACAAACGTAATTCCATACAGCCTGCCCTGTTCATTTCTTCTGATGACTGTATTTATTCCGTGGTCTATTAAATAAGCTGTAAAATCCTTTTCATTGGCTGTTATTTTTAGGGTCTCAGAAATAATCTGACTGGTTTTCGCTTTAATTTCAGTTGGTACTTCTTTGCTTTTTTCGAACCTGAACCGAAGTGCAGTAAGTCCCGTCTGTTTTCCGAACAGTGATGCTTTAAAAGGATTCCCTATTTTAGTACCGCCAGCATCCAGAGCGCTATAAACTAGCCCTTCTTTTATCTCACCTTTAAAATCTTTTTTTATGTGCTCAGCACTAATGTTGAAAAGTGAAAGGAGCGCATTGTAGCTGCCCAGGTTCTGAAAGCTATAATAATTAGGTAAGTATCGTACCACTGCAGCAATCTGGCTTTTTATATTTCCTTTGTTGTAATCGACAGGGGTGAAGGTAAAACCCTCATCAGCACCTATCCTTTGATCTGCGGGAGTTAAATGATATTTTTTTTCAATATGGCGGCATATTTCCATCGATCTTTTCTTTTCAAAAACATCGGATATTTTTATTCCATTTTCATCGACTGTTGTTGATACAATATGTATGTGTGTTCTATCGATATCATTGTGCTTAAAAACCACATAGGGTTGATTGCCATAGCCCATTCTGGCCATATATTCACTGGCAATTTTGATGAAGTTTTCATCCGAAACAATATCATCGGGATCTGGATTGAGCGAAATATGGATTGCAGTTTTTTCTGTGTTCTTATTAGCGGCAAGGTATGGGACGAATGAGGCCAATAATTGTCCGGTCGTATAGTTCCCATCAGGCGTTTCGAGCATATTGTTCATGTGCAAAATCTTGCCATTATCCTGTAATGCCTTGCTATGATTATACAGCAGTGCACCATAGATTTTTGAACCACGCCCTATTTTGGCTATCATAAATTTTGTTTTTTAGCAAGATTTTCCGCTTCAAATTTTTTGCTGAGGATCAAAATCTCCCGACAGATATTAGCCAGTTCTATGGTCAGCCCTTCAAGTTTTCCTAGATAAAAGACTGTTTTTTTATCACCAAAATTTGTGTGAAGGATCTTTACGATCTGATTATAGTTTACACCAATTGCCCTGAACTGAGCGAAAAACTGCGTTAATTTTGTACAGTAATCTATAACCCCTTTATCTATAATTACCGAATTTATCTTCCTTTCAAACAGTAGTGATACAATAAATTTAGCTTTATTGTCAAGTCCTGATTGCTCCAATAATGATAAAAACCTGGCGTTTTCTGTATCCGTAAGGCGAAATACATAGCGATGGGTTGCTTTGTTGATTTTGGGTTTTCGACCTCCTTTTCGATTTGCTGTCATATCTTTTTTTCAAAACCTAATGGAAAGCGATGAACATTCAAGCTCATGAGCCATTAAAAACCTAGTTTTTCCTACTAATTCACATAAGATATCTAAGACAACATACAAGGTAAATCCGACTTCGGAGGATTACCCGGCTCTCGGCAGAGCAAGTAGTTTTGGGGCACAAAACGAGTTTTGAGGCACTCAAAACACAACTTGCTCTGTTCTTGGGAACAGATATGAGAAAGAATAGAATAAAGCTCGGATCATAAAGAGTTTTCGGAAACTGTAGGTAAAAAGAGGAAAGGTAGTAAAGCTTATGCTTTACAGCCCCTACAGTTGCCTTCTTTTGCATAGAAAATGTCGGTAAGAACTATGGTCAATTTACCCACTTACAAAGCAATTAATTGTAAAAGCATAAAAGTGTTAGGTTTTAAAACTATAAAAGCATAAAACTATAAAAACGTCAAAGCATAAAAATGGTAAAATATGAAGTTATAAGTATTGAAAGTTTTTTTACCATCCTACTAAATTTTAAGAAGTACATATGATTTATAAATAAGATATAAGCCTTGATTTAAGGCCTTTTGTAAGCAAAAAGATCTGACTATACACATATTTTACGGTGCATCTGTAAACTTAGGAAACTACTCTGCGATATATCTTTAAAATTAAGAAGCTATAAAATAATATAATATGGAAAAAAAGAAAGAAACCTTAAAAGTAAGCATTTATGCGCAAAAGGGCGGAGTTGGTAAATCGACGATGACGATATTTCTCGCCAGCGTTTTACATTATCGTCTCGGATATAATATCGTGGTACTGGATTGTGATTTTCCGCAGCACAGCCTTCTCGGTATGCGTGAAAGAGATAAGCGTACAATTATGGATAGTGAGTTTCATAAAAGGCTGGCCGTTAAACAATTCCATACGATTAATAAGAAAGCTTATCCGATCATAAAGTGTAAGGCGGAGAATGCACTTGAAAAGGCATTTGACTACTGTGAGAACAGCTCTGTTCCGCCGGATATTATTTTTTTCGATCTCCCGGGAACCGCCAATACACAGGGAGTTATCGGTGCTTTAAAGGGCATGAACTACATTTTTTCGCCAATCACCGCAGACCGACTGGTTGTTGAGAGTACATTGGCCTTTAGTGAGGTTTTCTTGAAACTTCCCGCACAGAACAAAAACGCTCTTGAGCAATCGCTATTCCTATTCTGGAACCAGGTTGACGGCAGGGAAAAGACAGGTCTTTACGAAGTGTATCAAGATATAATAGAGGAGCTGTCACTACGTATTATGGAGACGCGGATCATGGACAGTAAACGGTTCCGGAAAGAAATTGATGACACAGGAAGTTATGTGTTCAAGTCCACGCTGCTACCTGCCGACTTACAGATTTTGAAAGCGACACGTGTGGATCAATTTGTTAAAGAATTTTTAAAAATAATTCATATCTGAGATGGCAATAAAGAAAGATCGTAAAGAATTTGAGAAACCCATCATAGATGAGCAGTACCTGATGAACATCATGAGCGGTGATGAACCTCTCCCTTCTACAGATTCGGAGAAGGATACCGATAAAGATTTAGTGCCCACGGCTAAAGTAGAGAAGTCCAGACCAAGATCCGGTAAAAAAATGGATTACGAAGACCTGTTTCTTGTCAATCGTTTTCCAACCGGTAGGAGTGGAAAGGTTGTCTATATCCGGTCTGAATATCACGAACGGCTCTTGCGCATAGTTCAGTTGACACGTGAGGACAAAATAACTCTGTATTCCTATATAGACAATATACTAGAAAATCATTTCAGAGAATATGGTGATGAGATTACCGATTATTTCAATAAAAAATTTAAACCCATTTTATAAGATGAAAAAGCAAAATAGAGAGGTTGAAGTTACTGTAAAAGTTCATCAGCAGGTAACTTATGAGAATGTGAGTTATGAATCGCTTTTCCTTTCAGATACTTTGATGGAAAAACGTGGCGATAAGAGCATCTATGTCAGCGGAGAGCATCACACCCGATTAGCAAGAATAGCCAGTGTGATCGGTGAGGACAAAATACCGTTATATGCGCTGCTCGATAATATATTAAGGCATCATTTCACGCTTTTTGAAGAAATGCTCGTCAGGGAGTTCAATAACAAATCAAAACCACTTTTTTAGGTCATGGACGGTTTACTACAGATTGTAATACTGATCTGCCTCATCGTGGTGATTATACTATTGCTCGTTGACAAGGTTAAGTTTATAAAACCCCAAAGTAAAATATATCGAAAGGTTGCACAAAAAGCAGAACCGGATGTCATAGGAAAGGTCACAATTCCTGAAAAGGAAAAAGCACCTATCTGGCTTGCCAACAGGAAAAAGTTAATCGAACAAATGTTAGCAAATAAGGCGGATCAGGGCAACGACGATCCAACCAGAAATGAGGAGGAAAAAGAAAGTGCTTCTAATTTTAATAATGAAGAACCTGACGATACCGATAATATTCCACCGGATGATGACCGATTTGGACAGGCAGTTTCTTTAAATGAACTTACAAAAGTTGGAAACCTGTTGCAGCAGGACAATCTGGATGCAGCCCAAGAAAAAGAAACAAGTGACATCATCCAAAAAATTGAGGGAACTGAGTTTCTTGCTATAATGCAACAGTCCATCGATGGAGCTTCGCAGAAGATTGCCAGGCTTTTGGATAAGTCGTTATCGGAAAAACATAATGGCATTTCGAAAGAGAACCAGAATAATGCCCTGGACAATTTCGATATCGGAGACTTCATCTGATACAGAATTTTTGATGCACTAATCAGTAACAATAAAAAAAGAAGTTATGATAGCAAAGGATGATCCTGATTATATAATCGAAGAATACAAAGGCCGGATAATAGCCAGTCATAAAAATAATGTTTCACAAAAATCAATGGACAATATTATCATTGTTTATGATAAGCTTGATTTTCCCGATTATGGTTTTTACATCGGACTTGATGATTCAAAAAGTATAGGCTACAGGAAAATGGAACCTGTTAATATGCAAGATGCCAGAAATTATATTGATTGGCTATCAGAAGTGACCAATAAAAAAGATATACAGCAAGATAGGTCAGTTTCTGTTCCCCTGCCGATAAAAGAAGTTGTTGGCCAGATTTTATCTGAGGTCGCATTGAAAAGGATGGAAAATAAAGAGGCAAATTCCCTAATTAAATCCCGAAAAAAGGGTAGGGGGATTTAAACCTCTTAATTTCGGAAATTGGATAGGAAATGTTCGGAATAATAGTGTCGCGATTGTTTGTAGTCTTCAAAAGTAGGCGATTTCACTCTGAATTTAGTTCAGCAATAAAATTAATAAAAGCTGAGTTATGGAAAAAGAACTACCGATCTATACAGATCCAGAATACGGAATCGAGTTTATTGTTGATGTGGACAAATTTGAATTTCGAGAAAAGGCAAACCCAGATAACTGCTACACATTAGAGGATATGATCGATCTGGGAGAAGAAGGATACCGATTTGATCATTTCGACAAGACGAGTAGACAGAATTTAACTATAATTCCTCCACAGTTTGTTACGCTTGCCCCTAAGCAGATGGCAGAAAAGTATAACAAGGCTGTTGAGGAAATTATTTTGCTGACTGATTTTGAACTGATGATCGATCAAGAGGCACTGACAAGAAGAGTTAAACATGGAGAACTTCCAACGGTTGAAATTGGTGGCCACATCTTTTATGCAGATGCGCGTATCGATCTTTTACGTCCTAAAGATGTGCTATCAACAATGGGTATACGTTTTGACGATCTGGAGGATTGGTATGTTGAAGACAAAAATGTCTATGCCTTTCCTTACGATCCCAAAAATTTTGAAATAGGAGATCGAGAATGGGATAAAATACTGGACTACCCCATAGATTTAATTTTTGTTGAAATTCCTATTGCACGAACTCTTGACCCAGTGGGATGGAACCGAAGAAATGGATGGGAGGAAATGGAAGGTTTAAAAGAAACGGGCCTCCGACTTGACTTTAAGGCCGAGTTGGTTCCTTGGAATAAATCTGGAATTGATGAAATTATCTCGGAAAATAGACTTAAACAGCCGATCAGGGAGGCAGTTAAAGAAAAAAATGAAAGGAAAGAAAATAAAAAGGGGCGGAAAATGTAGCCCACAGCATTACACCCGCCAGATTTAAAAGTCTGGCGGTTTTTTTATGGGTTTTTCCGAACTCGTATTAGGACAACAGCGGCAAACTTAGTACGTCTCATACCACCTACCCACAAATCCTATGCTATGTGCAACACCTTTGTTTCCAAGCCCGTAGAGGCGGGTAATACGAACTTAAAATGTAAGGAAACATGAAAAATCGAAGACTTAAAATTCTAGCGTGTGTGGTTCAATCCTGCTGCTTTAGCAATGTCCTTCTGGCACAGGGAAATGGTGCTGCGGGTATCCAGGAGGCTACTCAGATGGTAACAAGCTACTTTGATCCGGCAACAAAGCTTATATATGCCATTGGTGCCGTGGTCGGGTTGATAGGGGGTGTGAAAGTGTATAACAAATTCAGTAGTGGCGACCCTGACACAAGTAAAACTGCGGCAAGTTGGTTTGGTGCCTGTATCTTTTTAATTGTTGCTGCGACTATCCTCCGCTCATTCTTCCTTTAAATCCATCGGTCATGAAGAACTATAATATTAATAAGGGCATTGGAAGCACGGTTGAATTTAAGGGACTGAAAGCCCAGTATCTTTTTGGATTTGCCGGAGGGTTATTATTGGTCATGATCCTGGTTATGGTTCTGTACATGGCTGACGTAAATATGTATATCTGCCTTTCGGTCGGCTGTATTTCTGCATCGCTGATCGTATGGAAAACTTTCAGTCTGAACAACAAGTACGGTGAACATGGGCTGATGAAACTAGGTGCGAAAAGAAAGCATCCGCAATTTATCATCACCCGTAAACCTGTCCAATCTTGCCTTAAATACCCAGTTGCGAAAGGTGAGAAAATGCAAAATTTTAACGCCAAATCTTAAACGCTATCATGAGAAATATCGCTAAAACAACAACTTTAGAAAGTAGGTTTCCACTTCTTGCCATTGAGAATGATTGCATCATATCGAAAGAAGGTGACCTTACGGTGTGTTTCCGTTTAAGGCTACCAGAAATTTTTACGGTAGGCACGGATGTGTATGAATCTATTCATTCCTCATGGAGTAAAGCAATCAAGACTTTACCCGATTATAGTATCCTGCACAAGCAGGACTGGTATATAAAGGAAAACTACAAGCCGGATCTTGAAAGAAGTGAACATAGTTTTTTGTCGCGTTCTTTCCAGCTTCACTTTAATGAGCGACCGTTTCTGAATCACTACTGTTATGTTTTCCTGACGAAAACAACAAAGGCTCGGATGCAATCCCAGAGTAATTTTAGCAGTTTGTGCAAGGGTAATCTTGTTCCCAAGGAGATAGGGGACAAAGAAGGAATGCGACGTTTTCTGGAATCTGTCAGCCAGTTCCAGCGGATTATCAACGACAGTGGACATATGACAATGGATCAGCTTGTCGAAGCTGAAATATTGGGGATCGAGGGGAAAACCGGAATCCTTGAACAATATTTTACGCTGTCCCTAGATACAAATCCCGTTTTGCAGGATATTGCACTGGGAACAGAGGAACTTAGGATCGGTAGTAAAAGGATGGTGCTTCATACCTTATCCAGTACAGATGATCTGCCTGGAGCTGTTTCTGATTGCAATCGTTACGACAGGCTTTCAACAGATCGTAGCGACTGTATGTTGTCCTTTGCCAGTCCAGTAGGGCTGATGCTAAGCTGTGACCATATCTACAACCAGTACCTGTTCATCGATAACAGTTCTGAAAACCTTAAGAAATTTGAGAAGTCAGCAAGAAATATGCATTCACTGGCTCGTTATAGCCGGGCAAATCAGATCAATAAGGAATGGATAGAGCGTTATTTGAATGAAGCACATTCGCACGGTTCACCTTCGATCAGGGCACATTATAATGTCTTTGCATGGAGTGAGGATCGTGATGAGCTAAGGAATTTAAAAAATGATGTCGGAAGCGCGCTAGCACTAATGGAATGTAAGCCCCGTCATAATACGGTCGATGCTGCCACCTTGTTCTGGGCGGGAATTCCCGGCAACTCAGGGGACTTTCCATCCGAAGAATCCTTTTACACTTTCATTGAGCCAGCATTATGTTTTTTTACGCAGGAAACCAACTATCAGGATTCGCTGTCACCATTTGGCATCAAGCTCGCTGATAGGCTGACTGGCAAACCGGTGCATGTTGATATCAGTGATCTTCCAATGAAAAAAGGGATTACGACTAATAGAAACCGTTTCATTCTAGGCCCTTCCGGGGGTTGGCGGGCTATTCTTAATTGAGTAGCCCGCCAACCCACCCAAAAAATGGAAGTGGAAAATCATTCTTCACCAATCATATGGTGAGACAATATTATGAGCAAGGAACTCATGTACTACTTGTAGATACAGGTAATTCTTATCAGGGTCTTTGCGAGCTGATCAAAGGAAAAACAAAAGGGAAAGACGGTGTTTACTTCACCTATACGGAGGACAACCCGATCTCATTCAATCCGTTCTTTACCGAAGATAATGTCTTTGATATTGAAAAGCGAGAAAGTATCAAGACTTTGATCATGACCTTATGGAAACGGGACGATGAAGCGCCACGGAGAAGTGAGGAAGTCGCCTTATCAAATGCAGTTTCCGGTTATATCGAAAGGATTAAAAACTGCAACGAAATACCTTGCTTCAATGGATTTTATGAATATGTTAAAGTAGATTATAAAAAGGTACTTCAGGAAAAAGAAGTAAGGGAAAAAGATTTTGACCTGGCAAATTTCCTCAATGTGTTGGAGCCTTATTATCGCGGCGGAGAGTACGATTACTTACTCAACTCAGAAAAAGAACTGGATCTATTGAACAAACGATTTATTGTCTTTGAAATAGATGCGATAAAAGACCACAAGATTCTGTTCCCTGTCGTTACGATCATCATTATGGAGGTCTTTATCAATAAGATGCGTAGGCTAAAAGGTATCCGTAAGATGATATTAATCGAAGAGGCATGGAAGGCCATTGCAAAAGAAGGAATGGCTGAATATATCCGCTATCTATTCAAAACCGTCAGAAAATTCTTTGGGGAAGCGATTGTGGTAACACAGGAAGTGGACGATATTATACAATCTCCAATAGTCAAGGAAACGATCATCAATAATAGTGATTGTAAGATCCTGCTAGACCAGCGAAAATATGCCAACAAATTTGACGAGATCCAAAATATGCTCGGGCTTACAGAACGGGAGAAATCTCAGATCCTTTCGATCAATCAGGATAATGATCCCAAGCGTAGATATAAGGAAGTATGGATCGGTCTGGGCGGAACACATTCAGCCGTCTACGCTACAGAAGTGAGCGAACAGGAGTATTTGGCATACACGACCGAAGAATCCGAGAAAATGGAGGTCATGGATCTAGCCCATGAAATGGGAGGTGATGTGGAAGGTGCCATCAGGAAAATCTCGCTTAGAAAAATCAAGGGTTTATCACCCTTAGAATAATTAAAAATCCTAAAATTTTAAAAAATGAAAAATTTATTAATGACTGTGTTTATGGTAACGGCAATTACCTTTTCACAAAAAGTAAAAGCTCAATGGGTCGTAACTGATCCTGGAAATCTGATCTCAGGTGTTCTGAACAGTGCCAATGAAATTGTACAGACTTCAAACACGGTAAGCAATGTGGTCAAAAACTTCAATGAAGTGAAAAAGGTGTATGATCAAGGGAAAGAATATTACGACAAATTAAAAGCCGTGAATAATCTGGTGAAAGATGCGCGAAAGGTTCAACAAACGGTTTTATTGGTGGGAGATGTCAGTAAAATGTACGTCAATAATTTCTCCCGAATGCTCAACGACAAAAACTTCTCCGCGGCGGAGCTAGCGGCTATTGGAAACGGTTATTCCTCACTGCTGAATGAGAGTACGGAACTGCTCAAAGAATTAAAACAGATCGTTAGTTCGAGCAGCTTATCGCTGAATGACAAGGAACGCATGGAGATTATTGATCGTGTGTATAAAGAGGTAAAAGAATACCACAGCCTTGTGAGATATTATACCAATAAAAATATTTCTGTCAGCATTCTCCGTGCAAAAAAGCAAAATGACACCAAGCGTGTAATGGACCTATATGGATCTGCTAATCAAAAATATTGGTAACCAATTCTCAAAGTTATGGAATTTAATAATCTACATGAGATCTTAAGAGGTCTCTACGATGAAATGATCCCGCTATCGCAAACAATGGCGGTGGTAGCCAAGGGAGTTGCCGGACTAGGAGCGCTATTCTATGTCGCCTTGAAAGTCTGGCAAGCATTAAGCAGGGCCGAGCCAATAGATGTTTTTCCTCTGTTAAGACCCTTTGCAATAGGCCTGTGTATCATGTTTTTTCCCACGATTGTATTGGGAACCATCAATGGCGTGCTGAGTCCAATCGTTAAGGGGACGCACTCCATGCTAGAGGGACAGGTTCTGGATCTAAATACGCTGCAGCAACAAAAAGATGTTCTTGAAAAAGAAGCCATGTTGCGGAATCCAGCCACTGCTTATTTGGTTTCCGACGAGGAGTTTGACAAAAAGCTCGATGATTTAGGTTGGTCGTTTGAAGATATTGGGACCATGGTCAGTATGTATCGTGATCAGGCTGTGTACGAACTGAAACAGGAAATTAAGAAACAACTGCGGGAAATCCTTGAACTTCTTTTTCAGGCTGCTGCACTAGTTGTGGATACGATCCGGACATTTTTTTTAATCGTTCTTTCGATTTTGGGGCCAATAGCTTTCGCCATATCCGTCTGGGATGGATTTCAGAGTACCCTAACCCAGTGGCTGAGCAGATACATCAGTGTATATCTGTGGCTGCCTGTGGCTGATCTGTTCAGTGCAATGCTTGCGAAAATAAACGCCATGAGTGTACAGCGGGATATAGAACTGTTAAGTGATCCCTCATTTGTTCCAGATCCCGAGAATAGTGTTTACCTGATTTTTATGATCATCGGTATTGTAGGATACTTTACAATCCCAACCGTGACAAGCTGGATCATACAAGCAGGAGGGGCAGGAAACTTTACCCGAAATGTAAGCCAAGCTACAATGCGTACAGGAAACGTTGGTGCTGCGGCGGCTGGAGCTGCGGTTGGTAATATCGGTGGTGAACTTCTGGCAAATAAGAGTAACGGACAGGAACAAAAAGGCAATTGATTATGGAATTCAGAACGTTAAGAAACATTGAAAACAGCTTCAAACAGATCCGGCTCTATGCAATTGTCTTTGCAATACTGTGTTTCGGGGTAGCAGCTTTTACAGTATGGAAATCATATTCCTTTGCATCGGTACAACGGGAGAAAATTTATGTCATGGATCAGGGAAAGTCGCTGATGCTGGCACTCTCACAGGATGCAAGCATAAACCGCCCGGTTGAGGCACGTGAGCATGTCAGGAGGTTCCATGAGCTTTTTTTTACGCTGGCACCAGATAAAGCTGCGATTGAAAGTAATATGAAGCGGGCTTTCGATCTGGCAGACAAAAGTGCTTTTGATTACTATCGTGATCTCTCTGAAAAGGGATACTACAATAGAATCATTTCGGGTAACATCCAGCAGCGCGTTGAAGTGGACAGTGTGGTGTGTGATTTTAATACTTATCCTTATTCTGTGACCACTTACGCCAAGCAGTTTATCATCCGATCCAGTAATCTTACCCGAAGGAGCCTTGTTACATCATGCAATCTGCTCAATAGTGTCCGGTCAGACAGCAATCCACAGGGCTTCCAGATTTTAAAATTTTCAGTCCTTTCCAATAAGGATGAGGAAGTGATAGAGCGGTAGAGAAAATTAGTTCTTTCCATAAAAGGGGGAGGCGTTATGGTTCAAAATTTAGAAAATGAAAAATATTAGAACAACAATTGATAATGAGCTTGAGAAGCTCGATCTGAGATGGCGGAATTTACCCGTCAAAAAACAGATCAGATATGTACTTTATCTATTCGCATTCTACCTGCTTATGGGGGTAGGTGTGCTGGTCAAGGTATTCTATGATCTGGGAAAAGGGGACAAAATCGATATAAGCCATATCGAAGTACCCGCAGTAATTCATAATGAATCTTCTGTGAAAGATTCGGTTGCAAATCCTAAAACTATTTACGATGGAAGAGAAAGAGAATAAGAGGGTCAGTTTAATTGTGGATGATGATTCTACAGAAAATTTGGAAAGTAGTTCCTCAAAAAATGACAAGCTTAAAAAGCCCATCATTTTTGGCCTTATGGCAATTGTTTTCATCGCCTGTCTTTATTTAATATTTAAGCCTAAAAATGAGGGTGAGGAAACTAAAGACAAAGGTTTAAAAAATGCCGTGCCCGAGGCAACGGATAAAGGACTGCAGGCCGATAAACGAAAAGCATACGAAAAAGAGATGATTGAGGAAAGGGAAGCCGCAAAGCGCAATTCCTTAATGTCTTTGTCAGATTATTGGAGTGGAGCAGACACATCAGTTAACGGTGAAGCTCCAGTTTCAAAGGTTATTGCAGGCAACTCTGGGGGATATGGGATGAGCGGTGCACAGAATAGTTCTTTGAGCAGTTACCAGAATGCACAGCAAACGCTCGGCTCGTTTTACAGGGATGATGACCGCGAGAAATTGGCGTTACGCAAACAGGTAGATGAACTCAAAGATAGGCTTTCAGAAAAAGATATTCCGCAGGCACCCACCTATAAAGACCAGCTTGCATTAATGGAAAAATCATACGAAATGGCTTCGCGCTATCTTCCGTCGGCAAATGCAGTACACGCAAGCCCTGCGCTCAATGTTGGTCAGCCTATCGATTCAACATCGATAAAAACAGGTATTTTACCAGATAAAAAAGGGAAAATCGAAAGTTTGAAAGGTGTTAAAAAGAGTATTGTAACAGCCTTGTACCGGGAAGAGGATGCATCGGAGATTTTGAATGAGACCAATAACCGTAATCTGGGCTTTATCACGCCAGGACAAGTTGCTCAAAGCGATATTGTCAGGAACAGTATACGTGCAATGGTGATGGAAACAAAAACATTATCAGGCGACGGGTCACTAAAGTTGCGGTTATCCGAAAATGCAACCATTGGTGGTTATCATGTTCCCAAAGGAACCGAACTGGTTGCCGATACCAAATTTCAGGGGAACAGGTTACAGCTAAAGATCAGCGCCGTCGAAGTATCAGGAAATGTAATTCCTGTTGAAATCCTTGTCTACGGCACAGACGGCCAGCTCGGTTTACTTGTACCACGCTCAGATGAGATCAATGCTGCGGGAGAAATCGCCGCAAACATGAGCCAAAGCTCGGCAATGAATATTTCGATGTCGCGTTCAGCGGGTCAGCAGGTTGTCGGTGATCTGAGCAGAGGTTTGATACAGGGAGTTTCTGGCTTTTTTTCGAAGAAGCTGAGAGCCGTTAAGGTGACAGTGAGATCAGGGCATCCGGTACTGCTGTTGGCAAAAAAGTAATATAATAACAATAATAATCATATTATGATATCAATTAAAAATATTCTTATGATCCTGCTTTTTGTGGGATTTTTTATCAAGACTTTTGGACAGCAGTCTCTTGAAGCGGGTAGGGTCGAACCTTATAGGCTGGAAGTTACCTATAATAAAACCTGCCACCTGATTTTTCCCGTAGCGATCAGGTACACAGACCTGGGGTCGAATTATCTGATTGCAGAGAAAGCTGAAGATGCACAGAATGTGCTGCGTATAAAGGCCGCAGTCAAGGATTTTGCCGAGGAAACCAACTTTAGTGTAATTACAGAGGATGGGCAATTTTATAGCTTTAATGTTATTTATAATGCTGATCCATTTACTTTAAGTTACGATCTAAAGAAAATGAAAAATGATGTTGAGCGGGAGGAAGGAAGAAATGTTCAGTTTGAGGAGCTTGGTTTTAATCCACCATCTTTAACAGAAGTTTTACTGAAAACCATCTATCAACAAAATAAAAGATATGTGCGGCACATCGCTGCCAGATCTTATGGGATTCAGTCAATTCTTAAGGGAATTTATGTCCATAATGGTAAGTTTTTTTTTCATCTTGAAATGAGGAATAAATCGAATGTCCCCTTTGTAGTGGATTTTTGCACTTACAAAATCGTTGATAAGCAGATTGCGAAAAGAACGGTGTCTGAGGAAAAGCAATTGGTTCCGATAAGGCAGTATCCCGGTCTTGAGGTAATCTCGGACAATTCAATCGCTGGCAACGTGATACTTCTGGATCAATTCACAATCACTGATGAACAGGTGCTCAGAATTGAAATTTTTGAAAGGAACGGCGCAAGGAACCAGGTTCTGGAAATTGAAAATTCGGATCTGGTTGCCGCAAAGCCAGTATCTGAAATGAAGATTAAAGTCAATCAATAAAGCAGCGAATTATGAAAAAATATATCATCTTTTTGGTACTGGCCATTATGAGCATCAAATTGCATGCTCAGAGAATGGTGTATAAACAGAAATCTTTGGAAATTAATACAGGACTTCTAAATACAGAGAGGGTTGGCAAAAATTTCTATCTAAACCTGACGCTAAACAGTTTTGCAAAACATGGCAACTACTGGATCTGGGGACTGGAATATCAAAGAAAGACCGTAGACTATAAAAATTGGGAAATCCCTTTAGAAGACTTCATAGGAGAGGTCGGTTATAGTGTTAAGCTTCTCTCGGATTCAAGGAAATTTATTACGCTGAATGGAGGTATAACTGGAGTTGTGGGTTATGAATCTGTCAATAGGGGAGACAGTCTTCTTTCGGATGGGGGACTACTAAAAAACAATAATGGATTTGTTTTTGGGACTGGTGGAAGATTGTCGCTGGAGACCTATCTATCAGACCGAATCGTATTTATGCTGCAAGGTCGTATAAGGGTGTTATGGGGAACCGATCTTGAGCGGTTTAGACCTTCAACGGGTATAGGCTTACGTTTTAACTTTTGAAAATCAGAAACTAATATGAAAAATATATATAACACTTGGAAAATGTCAGTAGGATCGGTTGTTTTTGGATTTATTGCTATAATAATAGGAATTATATTTCTTTCGGGATGTGATAAAGAGAGTTTGGACGTACAGGAAGTATTTCCTTTTGAAGTTAAAGTTATGCCTGTTCCAAAGGAAGTCGGGATTGGTGAAACTGTCGAGATGAGATTTTCAATAATCTCAAACGGAAATTATACAGGTAATACCTACCGGATACGTTATTTTCAGAACGATGGACAGGGCATTTTAAATTATTCAGGTTATAAACCTTATGTACCGAACGATCTTTATCCCTTGGCCGAGAAAGAATTTCGGCTATACTATACCTCACAATCTTTAGTTTCACAACAATTTGATGTGTGGATAGTTGACAGTTTTGGTAATGAAAAGCAAATTTCTTTTCAGTTCAATAATAAAAAATTAGGTCCGATCATTATCGGTCCGGTTAGATAATATTATTATATTTATAAAAGTATTACAGTATAAAGAGGGTTAAGACCCTACACTACCAGAGTGAGAGCATGCTCGATTAGACAGCCATTTGGCTGTCCTTTTTTGTTACATATATCATAGCTTGGCAGCTGAACAGCGATTTCTTATATTTCATTTCTCTATCAGGTCGTTTAAAGTTTAATTTAGATACGAATGGATCTTAACTACACTACAGAAAAAAATATTGTAATTGTACATTGTTTAAGGTGTTGCAAACTGATTTGATTTTTTAATGATACTAGACCAACTATAAACATTTATAGATAGTTTTAAGAATGGAAAAAGTTACTAAGAGCTTGATCATTTTCATTTATAAAAGATGTCGTTAAAATTAAAAAATTTCCTTTTCCCTCTTATCACATTGATGTGTAACTAAACACATATACGATTTAGCAGTGTAATTAGCCTAACGGATTGCTGTGTATTGTTCCTTTTATACTGATTAACTCACTATTAATCAAGTGAGAGGTCTTGATATTAACTGGTTATCTATGTAATTTTACGATACAAGGAAGTCACTTAGGCTTGAGTCTATTTTTTTATATCATCGACTCTCAATTATAAACTATGCACTCGTTTAAATGAATATTTATCATCTTTCACTGGTTGAAACTATATTACAAAATTTGGCGCAAAAGCTGGCTTCTTTACCCTATATTGAAACGGCAATTAATTATGATCTACGTGAAACTGTAAAAAGAGATCTTCGGACGATACACGAGATTTTCTTCGTATTTTTCTTAGAGGCAGGATTTTTAAAAAAGCAGATCAACTATTGCACCAACGAATTTTCAGAGATGATCAGCTTAAATAGGGTTACCGACTAAGGGGATAGAAAAGTGAACATACATATTTTTCGATGGAATGAGTACATGTAGTACCCATCATTTTATCTTCTACAAAAGTCGTAACAGCTACCAGATATATGGCTATGAAAAAAAAATTAGATAATGGCAGCCGTTAGACTTACGAGAATTAAAATATGAAAATTTAGCTTGATTTAAACGTGTCTACATGGTATTCTCATTCAATGATTGGACATAATCATACCTAATGAATACTTATATTTGATTGTACATATTGTGCTTACCAAGCAAGTTACCATAATAAAACTCGAGAGCTACCATCAAATCTCTAAACACACTAACAATAAATTATGGTGGAAGCTTCTCAGTTTTTATACTTATCAAATTTAATACTGAATTCTTTTTTGCACTTGATCTAATTATTCAACAAGTTGTTTTAATTATAACTAATTGAAATAGTGTATTTTATGCGACTAGTTTTGACGTGTCACCCCTATACTTTCGTAGCAGCTTAAAGAGAGGATCGTTGATCATAGCTAGGGTCAGTTAAGAAATTTCAAAAGACAAACCGGCCGGTTGTCCAATGGATTCAATCCTCTTATACCTGATCAGGAAAAAGAGCATCTCACTAATGGTTATGACCGGTAGTAAGAACACTGGGCAGTTTTAAATTAATTGTCCAGATAATGGGGAAACTGAGACGTTTAAGAAAAGATAACGTCACACTAGGTATCTCTACTATGTAAATAAGAAATAGTACCATCTGATAAATTATAAAAATGATGGTCAAAAAGTTAAACAAAGCTTCCTGTACCTAAGGAAGTAACAAACAAAAAATATTATTATGAATACAAAGAATGAACTCAAAGCTTTTTTTGAGAATGGCAAAGTTCCAAATCAGGAACAATTTTGGGCATGGATGGATAATTATTGGCATAAAGAAGAAGTGCTTGATCCCGGTGCAATGTTATATACAAGTGAAAATCCTACAGTTTATCAGGTTGGAGGTATTCCGGTAGGAATCCGATTAAAAGAGATGCCCGTAACCGAGGTATTGGATTTTATCCTTAACGGTAAAAAATGGTATGAATTAACAATAACCACATCCCCGGAAGGGGCCGCTGTAAGTATTGACAATGGCTCTGATGGTGGTCTAGGTAATCCTTCCATGACCGCCTATGATGGTGAAGTGCTATATTATCGTGTTAATGCTCCGGGATATATTGAAAAAAATGGCAGTGTAAAAGTTACTGACAATATGACAATTCATGTTACCCTTGATCCTGAACCATCTAATCCTTAAAATCATCTGTATGAATACAAAGAAAAAAGGACTGGATGACATCCAACCGGTAATTAACGCAGATCTACCTGCTGAGGATGGTGCAATGCGGATCAATGCGACGCGGATCAGTTACGCATACATCTATGAGAGAGAGGAACCAAACCCTTCGGATAACGATCTGGTATTCAGTTATGACATGGCTGGTAACCAGGTGAGTAGAAAAGTGCTCAACAGCAATTGATCCAATCATATAGTATTATGCCGGCAGGGTTTTAAAAAATCACTGTCGGTCATAATACTGACTATAAACAATCTTTAACAAAAACAAAAAAAATTTCAAATGAAAGATTTAAATACGCCTGCATCAGGTGTACCAGCTAGAGGTATGTCCATGCAGCAACACAATATAGCGCAATTTTCAGAATTTGAACAAGAAATTGTAACACAGGAAAACCTTTCGTTCCATGACACACGGGGAACCATTGAGGTCAGCGGAAACGGACAGCTCCAATTTACATTACCAATTGCATTGCCTCCGGGTATTAAAAGCGTTGCTCCACAAATCAATCTTATGTATACAAGCGGTTCAGGCAACGGAATTGCTGGTTTTGGTTGGAATATTAGCGGGATTACCAGTATTTCAAGAATGGGAAGGAATATTGACCAGGATGGAGAAAACAGTAAAATTCAGTTAGACTATTTCGATTACTATATGTTCATGGGGCAGCGTCTGATTTTGAAATCAGGAGAATATGGCAAAGATGGAACTGAATATATGACAGAGAAATATTCAAATACAAAGATTCGTTCCATTGGAGAAAATCTCCAACAAAATGGACCTGCCTATTTTGAAGTAACCTTTGAAGATGGATCGCAGGCTTTATATGGAAGTAGCGCTGATGCACGAACAGCTATAGAGTACAACATCGTAAGATGGTGGGACGCTCAGGGGAATTATATCGATTATAATTATATACAAGGGGATAATGTTGCTGCCATTGAAAGAATTGACTGGGGAGGAAATCTTAACGCTGGTACTGCTCATTTTAATACAATCATTTTTAATTATGAGCAGCGTCAGTTAAGAGAGACAAGTTATTTAAAAGGAGTACATTTTGTGCAAAATAATCTTCTTTCAAGCATTGAGGTTCGTGCAAATGGAAATATTTTCAAAACCTATGGAATGAAATATGAGATGGATGATCATGGTAACTACTATCAGTTCCTTAAATCCATCACCGAGTTTAATTCCGAGGGTGAGGCTGCTAATCCTGTTATATTTGATTACAGAAAGTCTGAACAGGGAGAGTGGAAAAAAGCGTCCATTACCAATGATAAAAATGCCAAACTTCTTTATGGAGATTTTGATGGCGATGGAAAGATAGATATCATCAAATATGCCGATGCTTTTCAGGATTGCAATCATTATGAATCAATCTACCACGAAGGTAATCCCACTAGCGGGGATGATTCCCAAACAGGTTACTGGGAATCCTACTGTACAGAGCCGGTAGATTATCCTGCCGGGATCTATCATTTTGGTAGCGTATTCGATGATAATAAGCCCAAACAGGTCTATGTCGGTTCGCTTATTACGAAGACCCAATTGGAAAGTGCCAAGGTGCTAAACCTAAAAAATGAACAGGGCGAAATTCTGACCAGACAAGGTTTTTTCATCTATGATACGGTTCCTTCCACCAGCAGTCCGCGAGAAGGGCGGAGAGATCTTGTTATCAAGGGATATTCGCTTGAATCAGATACTGCAAATACCAAGAGGTTAAAAGAGGAGTTTATAAGAACCGTTCCGGCAGATGACTATGACAGCACGGTATTATGGAATAATGACCAGCCGGGCATTGATGGGTACAGTATGGATACAACGATAATAGAAGTTAAAGAGCTGGACATTGATGGTGATGGTGTATCAGAATTGATCTTTGTACTTAAAGATTTCTTTCAATGGCAAGAAAGAGATTCAACAGAAATGAAAGAACAGACAACCTATCGTTATCTACTAGTACATCCCAGTGAGTCTGATCCCGCTAAATTATCGTCTATCATAGGTCTATATTCTTTTCCGGATCATTTTTTTGCTGGGACCATATTTCAGGGTGATTTTGATGGTGATGGCTGTGTGGATTTTATCAATTTTGACAGTGGCGGAAGAGTATATCTTACCAAATTTATAAAAAATTCTTCCGGAAGCTACTCCGCAGATAGGTCATTATATTATGATAACCCACTTGAAGGGCTTCTAAACAAAGCTATTATAGCAGACTTTACAGGGGACGGAAAAACTGATATTATGATCCCTCAGGCAGTGGACAGCTGGCAATGGAAACTTTATATCAATACAGGTTCAGGTTTCCGCGTACAGGTATTGGAAAACTTTGAATGGCTTAAAGAAACACCTGAATTCAAGGGAAAAACCCACTTGCGTTCCATTGATAGAAAATATTTTGCCCAGGATCTCAATAAAGACGGAAAAGCTGATTTTATAGCATTCTATTCCCATATTCTTTATGATTATTCTGATAGAGATGTGCAAACTAAATTTGCGATGCTTTATCATGAAAATAAAGGTTTGGATGTTCATGGGAATGTGATCTTTGAACTAAAAAATATAGATGGAAGCACATTAGAGGCCAGGAGCAGTTATAAAAATGACTGGTATCCTATCGAATATAATGAAAAATGGATCAAAACCCAGCCACTGGCTACAAATTACGTAAAATATAGCAAAGATGAAACTCCGGTCTTAGCTCACTTCTCTCCGCTCATCGGTGATTTTAGAATTAATAATTTCAACGAGAATATCCTGGTATTCCGAGAAGGTGCACTGTTGAAATACTCACATTACAGTGTGGCTGAGGAAGGGCTTATCACATCAATACATCAGGGTGCTATTATCACGGAAGTGAAGTATGAAGAGCTTGATCCTGACAAAAATCCTGGATTTTATGCTCCTGTAAATAAAGAACAGTATCCATATGTTGAGCTCGAACGTTTGTCGGGAACATTTATCGTTTCCCAATTAATACAGGAAGATCGTAAGCAAGATTTTAGGTATAGAGGTTTTGTCGCAAATGTACATGGCAAAGGCATGTTGGGATTCCGTAAGACAGCAAGATCCTCGTGGTATGCCGATGGTATGGAAAATACGAAGATCTGGGCAGGCTCTGAAATAGATCCACGTCTGGAGGCCCTCCCAATTAAAGAGTGGACAGTGCGAACTCAAGGGGACGATCGTCTTATCTTTCCCTTAGATCTTACAGCCGACAATAATGATTTACTCTCCTTAAAAATAATTAATTATAATCGACTCATTCCATCTGCGGCAGTTACAGCCATTGTTACCGCAAGTGTGTTATCCAAGGATTTTTTAAAAGGTATATTGGAAGAAACGACGTTTCAGTATGACCAGTATTACCTTCCTGTGAAAACTTTAGTGAAGATTAATGGAGATTTTTCAGTTCAAACAACCGATATCGAATATATCCACAATCCAGAGGGCCAGGGCAGCAATTACTTTATAGGGCGCCCTGTTTCTAAAGAGGCAAAGCTCGTCGCTTATGGCGATGAAAAACGGGTACGTGAAGAATATGAATATAGCTCTAACCTTCTGCTGTCGCTAAAAAAGTTTAACAGGGACAATTCAGCCTGGATTAGAGAGCTTTATGATCATGATAGTTTTGGGAATGTTGTTGGTAAGACAATCAGTAACAGTACGGATGCGAATGTGCAGTCAGATTTTGCTTTTTATGAGCCGCTTGGCCGCTTTGTGATTAAAAAGAAAGACAATTTAGGGCTAGAAACATTGATCGGATACAACAGTTGGGGACAAGTCCTTCAGCAGACAGATCCATTTGGCAATACGATTGTGAATTCTTATGATGCCTGGGGTAAACTTCTGAGCTATACGACCAATTTAGAAGGTACTAGGACCTATGAATACGTTAAATTGGATGACGGGGGAACTAAGGTGACAGAGATCCGTGCAGATGGAACCCCGAAAGAAACGTATACGGATAAATTGGGGCAGCAATACAAAGTAACAACCAGAGGCTTCAATTATGAAGGTTATATAGCATCTTCGGGTGATATCGATTATGAGGTTCCCGATGCTGTGGATACCCACATATCTGTAGAAACTATTTATGACCAATTAGGTAGAAAAATTGGTGAATCAGAGCCATTTTATGACGGAGCTGAAAAAAAATGGAATATGATCAGTTATGACGACACTGTATTTCCTGCAATTGTCACAGCTACTGCTTTTACCGGTAAGGAGATGAAAACCTCCGTCGAAGGTAATACGTCGATAGTCCAGGAAGTAAATGGATATGGACGAACCTTTAAAAAAATCAGTGATGCTTTAGGCAATATCGTTGAGTCCGAAGATGCCGGAGGAATTATCCATTTTAATTTTAATGCTGCCGGGGAGCAAATTTCCACCCAGTATGGTGACCATGTCGTACGTACCGGATACGATAGCTGGGGGCGAAAGTCTTTACTGGACGATCCTTCAAACGGGATATACCAATATGAATACAACGGTTTTGGTCAGCCAGTGAAACAGATAAGCCCGAAGGGATTCAAAGAATTTCGGTATAACGATAAAGGCCAGCTTATCCAGCAGATAGAGAAATCAAATGTACCAGGACTTACCGACAAGGAAATCAACTTTACATATAATGATAAAGGATTATTGGAAGGTCGAAGCGGTACCTCCATAGGGAAACCATTCTCTGTAGAAATCATTTATGATGCAAAAGGAAGGTTTATCGAGCAAAGTGAGCATAGCTACGGAAGAATTTTCTTTAAAAAAGATATCCAGTATGATATGAATTCAAGGATCATCAGCTATAAGAAGGGCTTGATATCGAAAGGTAAAGAAACAAGTGTTGAAGTCGCACATTCATATGATGACTGGAGTGGAATGTTATATAAAATTACAGATGTACGAACTGGAGCGACTTTGTGGAAATTAAAAGAAAATGATGCAATGGGTAACATCATCCGTGCTAATTTAGGCTCCAGCAATATCAGAAACACCTTTGATGCGCAGGGAATGCTGAGTGAAACAAAGCAGGAAGTTTCCGGTGTTCCAGCTTTGAATGCAACCTATACATTTGATTCAATAAGGAATGAGCTTACAGAGAAGACAAGATCAGGAAGTTTTTCAATTAATGAAAATTTTCTTTACGACAATAACAATAGACTGATAGAATGGTCTAATCCTAAAACCAACGGGAGATCTTCCAACCTATATGATATCAGAGGCCGGATAGTCGGTAATGACAATGTGGGAACCGTAAAATTTGATAATGGGGAAAAGATCTATCAGGCAACCGGAATCAATTTTAATGATCAAGGAAAACTCAATTATGCAAATGACCAGATTCAACAGATCAGCTATAATGAAAACAATGATCCGCTGCTGATTGAGGGGAAAGAAGGTGATGTCCGTTTTGAATATGGACTGGACTCTATGCGGCAAATGGCAACCTATGGCGGGAAATCAAACGGAAACCCACAGTGGGAGGGCGATTTTACAAAATACTACAGTGAGGATGCAAGTTGTGAGGTTATTTATAACAAAAACACTGATTTTGAAAAGCATATCCTCTATATCGGTGGTACACCCTACGAAAGTAATATCGTATCTTTAAAAGACTATTCGCAGGATAGTAGTTCTTTTATCTTCTTGCATAAAGATCATCTTGGAAGTATCCTTGCTGTAAGCAACGGAAGTGGCGATTTGATTGAAGAAAGCCATTTTGATGCCTGGGGAAATCTGACTCATGGAAGTATCAACATTCTTGAAAGAGGTTATACTGCGCATGAACATTTAGCCGTGGTTGGGACAATCCACATGAATGGCCGGCTGTATGATCCTCTTTTGCGAAGGTTCCTAAACCCGGACAATAACATTCAGGACACTTTCAATAGCCAGAATTATAATAGGTATGCCTATGTACTGAACAATCCGTTAATGTACAATGATCCAAGTGGGGAGTTCTTCTTTGGTTTTTTGGCAGTTTGGGGATTAAGTGCCCTGTGGGCTACTGTTGCCACGGGGGCAATTATAGGCGCAGCTGTTGGAGTAACTGCTTATACTGTAAGTTTGGCCGTTACGGGTAATCTTGGAATGTGGAATCCTGGAGGAGCACTCAAAGCAACATTCTTTGGTGCAGTATCCGGTGCCACTGCTGCTGGCATTGGATCAATTTTTGAGGCCACAGCAAAAACTTTTGGGAATGCTTTATTACAAGCAGGGGCACATGGTGTGTCACAAGGTATTTTAGGGCTTGTAAAAGGGCAGAACTTTTTAAGTTCTGCAGCTGCTGGTTTACTTGGAAGTTTGGGAGCGTATGGTTGGGGCAAAACAATGGTGGCTACAGGTTTATTGCGCTTTGCAAGGAGTACTTATGGAATTCTGTCATTTGGTGTACTTTCGGGTGGAATTGGAGCAGTACTGACAAGAGGAAATTTTTGGCATGGAGCTATTATTGGCGGTGTTGTTGCAGGTTTAAATCATATAATGCACCAACAAAGATCTATTTTTAGAGTTTACGATGGAGATGGGACCTATATTGGTAAAATAAGCGTTTTGGAGTATGAAAAACTTTCACACGGGTTAAGAATAACACTTGGCTTTGAGAGTGCGTCAGACAAATATACTAATTATGACTGGGTTCAGACGGTGCGAACAAATGATCATATTGACAATGGGTTTGGGAACTGGGTATTTAATGATCCAACCGGTACTGCTAAAGATGATAATTCACCGTTTTATTATACGGATGAGGAGAGAATGTTGATTAATGGAAGGGATGGATATACGACTATATTTTATGATGCACCGGCTCGGAATGTCCAACCATTTGATATTCATTGGAAGGCGGAATTATCCCTGACAGGAAAGATGGGCAATACGACTTACGAAATAATGACATTTAATTATGGATTTGATTTATTTAAATCGGGGCATGTAGCCCTATATAATTTAGAATCAGTTTATTATCAAAACACCTATCAATGGTTGAAAAAAAGAAAATGGTATGAAAACTATTAGTATATTATGTCTTTTGTTATTCTCCTATAAATATATCAGTGGCCAAACAAAAAACCGGTTAGCTACTGATTATATCGAAATAAATTTTATAGGAGAAAATGACAAACCTTTAACAACTCTTATTTTTTGCAGACATTGTGAATCTAGCAAAACTCTTTTTCAGTATCAGTATAGGATGCCTGCAAAATTCTTTCAACAAATCAATAGCGCTTTAACTGGCTATGTTGAGAATGACTCGCTTTTTAGCTTGTCCTTATTTTTGAACAGGAATAAAGCACAGAAAATTTTGTTAGCAAAGAAAAACAGCAGGCACTTAATAGGATTGTTATACAAATACTCTACAAATAACGGGATGGATAAAGTTCTTATTAATCAGCTAGGACGCTATCGAAGGATCTTAAGTATGTAAAGTATCGACTGCTCTAATAAATGGAACCTCTAAGATTCTTTGATATTAAAATTTCTGAGAAGTACGAAGCACAGTTAGAAGGATTGGATGCCTCCAAGCTTCAAATTGAAGGAAAGTTTAAATTTTCAAGAAAAGGTCACTCTGTTTATTATGATTGGATCAGTCGCTACTGTCTATATTCTTTTTTACAAACGTATTATAACAAATAAAATTCAAAGTTATTATGTGCGGCAATTGTGCATATTGTTGGGTAACAACTATTTTTTAAGGAATTGACGAAATTCGAGTTCATGTGCCCTGTAATGATGGTGTAGGTTATACAATTACTAATTTTTATGATATTAGAACAAATAAATACCTGGGTGGTGGAAGCCTTTAATAAAACCAAAGGGGTTTTATATTTTGTTAGCTTTATAATCTTACAATTATTGTTATGGATTAAGGATGATAAAGTAAGTGATTATTTTAATAACATGCTTAATAGTATTTTCCATCTTAATGCGGATTTTGATTATTTTGGATTTAACATGATCTATTCCATGTGTAATATTTTCATGCTACATGTATTATATAATCTCTTCAAACTAAAATGGAGTATAGTTTTTATTATATTACTAAATATAGTGTTAATAGGTATACAAATATATTACTATATACATATTAAATAATCTAGTACAGAATTGAACAACCCCTAATTTTGGGGTTGTTCTGTTATAATGTAAATGTAAAGCTATCGGCTTATTCATTCAATTTTGGGTAGAATAAAACCGATAGCTTTTAATAGTTAAAAAAAGAAGACAATGAAACCATTATTAACTAGTGCAATGTTTTGCATAGTAATCTTAATTTTTTCATGCAACAAGGCTTTTGAAAAAATAGATATTCCTAACGATAAGATTGAAAAAGTGATAAGTTCAATGAAATTCATTAAACAAGTATTGGAAAAGTCCAATCTCAGCTGTTGGAAAAATGGGGTACTTACAAATCCAGAAATCTCATATACAATATGCTATAGATCATAAACTGTTGTATAATACAAGAGAGAAAGCATAATTTTAGATTCAGGGATGGACATGTCAAGAGGCTGCTCTATTGCCTGAGGCTCTGATCTCAGTGAGCGCAATATATCAATAGTCTGATATGCCTGTGAGGTATTACGGCTAAACCGATCAGAGAAGATGTTTTGGATGCATATTTATTCGGATCTATAATGGAGGTAAATGCAATTGCTTATGAGTGGCAAATCGATTACAACAGTAATCATCCGTACACATCTTTAAATGGACTTAGTCCTTGGCTATATGCTAAAGAATCTTTAGTCAATTAGAAGGGACTTTATATTTATTAACTGTTTGAAAAAAGGTAAGTCTTCATTATTTAATACATCATAAACTCTTATCAAAATAGACAAGAAACTTATATGATAATACATTTAATATTTTTTAATAAATTCTCTATTTTAGTAATCTGTCACGATTTTGAATATTTTGAGTATTTTTTTTGATAGTTTATAAAAAGAGATTAATCTTAAATTTACATTATTAATCATGGGTATGAAAAAGAAACTCATATTGTTTTCTTTCGTTTTATTTTTTGTCACTTTTTGTGCCGGATTTTTGGTACAAAAAGGACAGGGTAAATCTTCCCATGATGATACATTAAAAAGCCATTTTTTACAGAAATCAGACAGCAGCGGACAGACGGAAATTTATAGTGTGTCGGAAATTCAGGATTTGTCAGATTTCAATGATCTTGAAAAAGTAAAATTTGACTTTTCAATTCTTGGACAAACATGGTTAAGCTATTTCTTTGCTGCATCATTATCTCACAAACCAGTTGCGGCTGTTCAAAACCTTATTTATATTACAGAACCAAGATACATTCTGTATCATTCCCTGCAAATTGCGGGTTGTTAATTCCTTTTCATATTTTATGGATTTTCTGATTTGTATTTAGATATAAATCTGTCTTATCCATCATCATTTTCAGCAATACACGGACTTCATATTTGCCTTATCAATAAGGCAGGCAGGATATTCTGTGTCCAATTTTAAATAAAATAATACGATGCATTTAACACCAAGAGAAACGGAAAAGCTTATGCTGTTCCTGGCAGGCGAGCTTGCCTTAAAAAGAAAGGCTAGAGGCCTTAAGTTGAATTATCCAGAATCTATTGCACTGATCAGCCACTTTTTACTGGAAGGAGCAAGAGATGGGAAAAAGGTAGCCGAGCTGATGCAGGAAGGCGCAAATCTTCTGACTGTAGACGACGTAATGCCCGGAGTGGCGGAAATGATTCACGACGTGCAGATAGAAGCCACCTTTCCAGATGGGACGAAGCTAGTAACCGTACACAATCCAATCCGTTAATACAAGTTATTATGAAACCAGGAGAAATTTTTGTAAAAGAAGGTACCATCATCTGCAACGAAGGCAGAGAGACCGTAAAAATAAAAGTAACCAACACAGGAGACAGACCGATTCAGGTAGGTTCTCATTTCCATTTTTTTGAAGTAAATAAAGCGATGAGTTTTGACCGTGAAAAGGCTTTCGGAAAGAGACTGAACATTGTAGCAAGTACTGCAGTGCGTTTCGAACCGGGAGAGGAAAAAGAAGTGGAATTGGTAGAAATCGGAGGAAATAAAAAAGCAATGGGCTTCAATAATCTTGTTGATGGGAAGGTGGACTCAGAAGAGCAAAAAAGAACAAGCCTTGATAAAGCTATAGTATTAAACTTTAAAAATCAGTAACATGAGCTTAAATGTAGACAGAAAACAATACGCCAATATATTAGGTCCGACAGCAGGAGATAAAATCCGTTTGGGAGATACTGAAATTATTATTGAAATCGAAAAAGATTTCACCCATTACGGGGACGAAGCCGTTTTCGGAGGAGGAAAGACTGTTCGTGACGGAATGGGACAGAATGTAACTGCAAAAAGAGACGACGGAGTTCTTGACCTTTGCATCACAGGTGCGGTAATCATTGACCACTGGGGAATCGTAAAAGGAGATATTGGGATTAAAGACGGTAAAATCGTAGGAATCGGAAAAGCGGGGAATCCTGATACAATGGACGGAGTTTCTCCAAACATGATTATCGGTGCTTCAACAGAAGTTCATGGCGGAAAAGGATATATCGTGACTGCCGGAGGGATTGACACTCATATTCACTATATCTGTCCTCAGCAAATTGAAACCTCTCTATACAGTGGAATCACCACAATGATTGGTGGCGGTACAGGTCCGAATGACGGAACTAACGCCACAACGGTAACTCCGGGAAAATTCAATATGCAGAAAATGCTGGAAGCAGCAGAAGAATATCCTATGAATCTGGGGTTCTTCGGAAAAGGAAACTGTTCGGCAGAAGAACCTATTGAAGAACAGGTTGAAGCAGGAGCTTTGGGAGTGAAAATCCATGAAGACTGGGGAGCAACACCTGCAACCATTGATGCAGCATTAAAAGTGGCTGATAAATATGATGTTCAGGTTGCTATTCATACTGATACTTTGAATGAAGGAGGTTTCTTAGAAGATACAATGAGAGCAATCAATGGTAGAGTAATCCATACATTCCATACAGAAGGAGCAGGTGGAGGTCACGCGCCGGATATCATTAAAGCAGCCATGTATCCAAACGTATTACCGGCTTCTACAAACCCTACACGTCCTTATACTGTAAATACAATTGACGAACATCTTGATATGTTGATGGTTTGCCATCATTTGAGTAAAAATATACCTGAAGATGTAGCATTTGCAGATTCACGTATTCGTCCCGAAACGATTGCAGCAGAAGATATTCTTCACGATATGGGCGTTTTCAGTATCATGAGTTCTGACTCTCAGGCGATGGGCAGACCGGGAGAAGTGATTACTAGAACCTGGCAGACGGCAAGCAAAATGAAGGAGCAAAGAGGTGACTTAGCAGAAGATAAAGACAGTGGAAACGATAACTATCGTGCTAAAAGATATGTAGCAAAATATACCATTAATCCAGCTATTGCACATGGTATTTCAGAATATGTAGGTTCTCTCGAAGAAGGAAAATTAGCGGATTTGGTAATCTGGAAACCTGCATTATTCGGGGTAAAACCGGAAATGATTGTAAAAGGCGGATTTGTGATTGCTGCCAAAATGGGTGATCCGAATGCATCAATTCCAACACCTCAGCCAATTATCTACAGAAATATGTTCGGCGCTCACGGAAAAGCTAAATTCGGTACATGTGCCAATTTTGTTTCTCAAATCTCCATCGACAACGGAACTATCACCTCTTATGGATTAGAGAAAATGATTCTTCCTGTGAAAAACTGCAGAAATATTTCCAAAAAAGACCTTATCCACAACGATAAAACACCTGTAATCGAAGTAAATCCTGAAAATTACAAAGTAACTGTGGATGGAGAATATGTTACTTGTGAACCGGCGGAAAAACTGCCATTAACACAGTTGTATTACCTATTCTAAGATAAATCTTCATGGCTGTTTCAAAAGGGGGTATTCTGAATATAAACCGAAATTTTACGAACGTAACCCGGAAATAAAGTGAAGAATCTCAAATAGTTGATTAAGGCATTTCTCTTTCGTAGAAAAACGAAATTTAATTATTATCTGACTTTTGAAATAGCCATTTATTTAATAGCAGAAAAGATGTACCAAACAAAAATTTAAAATCATTAGCGAATTAAATTCAAAATGAAATATCTGAATAAAATAATTCTTCCTTTAGCCATCGCGGGAGCAACTATGGCAAACGCACAGTTTTTAGGAGGACACAGGATTAAAAGTGATGAAGATGGGCCAAAAGGGCAAATGATGGTTTATGGTTCATTGGATTACTCAAAAGTAACCACTCCGTCGAGCAGCAGCAGTTCCGTTTCGAGTGCGCCGATCGGAGTAGGGTATTTTATCAATAACAATGACCTGATTGGGGTAAATTATGCTTACTCTCAAAATACTGTTGATAAGAATGTTATATATAAGCAAAATGAAGCCGGATTATGGTATAGCCCGTCTGTAATGCTCGGAAAATATTTTGTCCTGATTGGTCAGGTAGATGCCCATTATGTATGGGGACAGCAACAAATGCCGACAGCCGGACCTATGGAAAATTTTAACGGATTCCACCTTCGTGCCTATCCTTTGATTGGGATCTTGTTAGGAGGAGGTTGGGCTTTGAAATTCAAATTTGCAGAACTTTCGATGCTGCAGACCAAAATAAAACAGGAAGGCTGGACGAAAACTTATGTAGCCGGAATCAGCGGTTCAACATTCGGGGTAGGAATCTCCAAAAACTTTGATTTTAGAAAAAAATCCGATAAACAATGATAATTAACGAAACAATAGGCAATCTTATCCAAAACCCTACCTCAAAACCGGTAGATTACCTGGATCTGGAATGGTTTGAAACGACCAAAAGAATTCAGCGTAAAAAAACCAGACAAGGTGTGGATATTGCCATCAAATTTCTGAGAGAAGGACAACGTTTGCGTGAAGGCGATATTCTTTTTGAAAATGAAGAAAAGGTAATTGCAGTCAATGTTTTGGAAACTGAAGCTATCGTGATGTCACCGGCTTCTTTGCAGGAAATGGGGACAGTTTGCTATGAAATCGGGAACAAGCACATTCCGCTTTTTATTCAGAAAGATAAAGTATTGCTTCCGTTTGAAATGCCGATGTTCAGATGGCTTGAAGCAAGTGGTTTCAAACCGGAAAAACAATCCGTAAAGCTTTTGAATCTGTTGAAATCCAATGTAGAACCTCACGGACACGGAAGTTTAGGCTCTACAATTTTTACTAAAATATTAAAAATGGCAGCTCCGAAAGATGAATAATTTGAATTTAAACTTTTTATCAGGATTGCTGCATCTTTCAGACCCTACGTTGCCTATTGGCGGTTACACGCATTCCAGCGGTTTGGAAACATTCGTTCAGCAAAGAATCGTTCATGACAGAGTGACTGCAAAGGAATTTGTTGAAAATATGCTTCAGTTTAACCTGAAGTACAACGACGGAGCTTTTGTAAAACTGGCATACGAAGCAGCCCAAAGTGGAGACTTAGAATTGTTATTAAATCTTGATAACGAATGCAATTCTCTAAAATGCCCGAAAGAAATCCGACAGGCAAGTCAGAAATTAGGATTAAGATTAATTAAAATTTTCAAAAGAAGAGAAAGCTTTTCTCTGGTGGAAACGTATGAAAAAGCAGTTCAGCAGCGTGAAGCCAATTCGCATTACTGTATTGTTTTCGGAATGTATGCCGCTTTAATGAATATTCCGATGTACGAAGCCTTGCTAGGATTTTATTATACTTCAATTGCAGGAATGATTACCAACGCGGTGAAACTGGTTCCGCTGGGACAGCTGGACGGACAGGATATATTATTCGCACTGTATCCCGTCATGGAAAAAACAGCTCAGGAAACCATAGAACTGGATAGAGATATGGTGGGACTATGCAATACATCATTTGATATCAAATGTATGCAGCATGAAAGATTGTACTCGAGGCTGTATATGTCTTAAAAATGAACAGTAAATAATAAAAAGTAAAAAGAAATAAAGCAACATGAGGAATTCCTTCCAAAGAAAGGGAGACAAAAGTTCTCTGAATTTTTGACGGTGTGGTTTTAAAACCAATGCATACAGTTCCTTACAAAACCAAACAAAGTAAAATTTAAACAAAATGGAAAATAGAAAATACATAAAAGTAGGAGTAGCAGGACCGGTAGGTTCAGGGAAAACTGCATTATTGGAAAGATTAAGCAGAAAATTATTCGGAATTTACGATTTGGGAGTAATTACCAATGATATTTATACCAAGGAAGATGCGGAATTTATGGCAAAAAACAGCCTTCTTCCTCACGACAGAATCATCGGGGTGGAAACAGGAGGATGCCCTCACACAGCCATCCGTGAAGACGCGAGTATGAATCTTGAAGCAGTAGATGAACTGGCAGCACGTTTTCCTGATATTGAATTGGTTCTGATCGAAAGTGGAGGCGACAACCTTTCGGCGACTTTCAGTCCGGATCTTGCAGACGTTACGATTTTCATTATTGACGTTGCCGAAGGAGAAAAAATCCCGAGAAAAGGAGGTCCTGGTATTACCCGTTCCGATTTATTAATCATCAATAAAATTGACCTTGCACCACACGTGGGAGCGAGTCTTGAAGTGATGGAAAGAGATGCAAGAAGAATGAGGAACGGAAATCCTTTCGTATTTACCAATCTGAAAACCGACGAAGGTCTGGATAAAGTAATCGGCTGGATTAAAAAATATGCCCTTTTAGAAGAAATTGAAGAACCGAATTTGGTAAGATAAATGAATAGCCGTTTAAATATAATTGCAGGATTCAAGGATGGAAAATCTTATGTAAAAGACCTTTACGTTTCGCTTCCGTTCCGTGTAGTTTCTGTGGGGCAGCGTAAAGACGATAATAAATTGTATCAGATGGTGATGAGCTCTTCGCCCGGAATCCTGGACGGAGACCATTATCAGCTTGATGTGAGTCTTGAAAAAGGAGCTTCATTACAGTTGCAGTCGCAGTCGTACCAAAGGCTTTTTAATATGAAAGACAAAGCCGTTCAGGAGCTTAATGTGGAAATGGAAGATAATACCTCCTTTGCATACGTTCCGCATCCTGTGGTTCCGCATGAAGATTCCAACTTTAAAAGTCAGTCGAAAATCAATATAGGGAAAGATAGCCAGTTGATTATCAGTGAAATTATCACGTGTGGGAGAAAGCATTATGGAGAAGTTTTTAAATTAAAACGTTTCCAGAACCTGATGGAAATTTACCATGAAAATAAATTGATCATCAAAGATAATGTATTGATTCAGCCGGATTTAATCCCGATTAACAGTATCGGAAACCTCGAACAATACACGCATCAGGGAACCTTGATTTTTTATAGTACCAAACATGAGGTAAATAAAGACCATTTGATTGAAGCGATCATTGAGTCCGCAGAAGGATTCAAAGGAGAAATGGAAATTGGCGTTTCAGCAATGGAAAATAACGGATTTGTGGTGCGTGCTTTAGGACACGGAGGCGAAGTGATGTATAATTTTTTTCTGCATATTCAGGATATCCTTTGGGATTTAGATAAAAACAATTAGAATGGATAGTACAGTTTGGGCGCTTTTACTGAGTGCAGTTTCAATAAGCTTTATACATACTGCTTCGGGCCCCGATCATTATTTGCCCTTCATTGTGATTTCAAAATCAAAAAAATGGAGCGGTATGAAAACGGCGGTTTTAACGATTGTTTGCGGATTAGGACATGTATTAAGCTCTTTAATTCTCGGCTTTATTGGAGTTTTTCTCGGCTGGCAATTGAATAAAATTTCGTGGTTTCAGGATTTGAGAGGGAATTTTTCAGGCTGGGCATTGTTGATTTTCGGAGGTGTTTATTTGATTTACGGAATCACTCAGGCGGTTCGAAACAAACCTCATAAACATTTTGATGTGATGGGTGATGATGTGTACGTGTATGAACATAATCACAGTGAAGTCGTAATGCCTCAAAAAAGAATAAAAGTAACACCGCTTGTACTCTTCATGATCTTTGTAATGGGACCGAGTGAACCGTTGATTCCGTTGTTGTTTTATTCAGGAGTAAAGCATTCTATGTCAGAAATTGCTGTTTTGGTGACTTCATTTACTGTAACTACGGTTTTAACCATGCTCGGAATGGTGCTTTTGGGACGCTACGGATATTCAACATTATTCAATACAGAAAAGCTGGAGCGGTATATGGGAATGGTAAGCGGAGCTGTTGTTACTGTCTGCGGTATCGGGATGGTATTCCTTGGCTGGTAATTAATAATGTAACAATATAACAATTTAACAATTGCAATAGATTCATCTTTGTTACATTATACATTTCACTTCTCACTTTTTACATCTCACTTAAATATAACAAAAAAACTATGGATAAATTTTTTCAAAAAATACCTTTTATCGACAACATTTTAAAAGGAGTCGGGCAAATCATGCTTCAGGAAAACCGATGGACGGGACTTTTATTTATCATCGGGATTTTTATGGGAAGTTGGCAGTGTGGGGTAGCCGTTATTATGGCAACAGCGGCAGGAACTTTTACTGCAATGAAACTGAAATATGACAAATCCGAAATCGATGCGGGATTATACGGTTTCAGTGCGGCTTTGGTGGGCGTTGCCTTAGCGTTCATATTTCAGGCGACATTGCTTATTTGGGTGTTGATTATCATGGGAGGAGCATTGGCGAGTATTATTCAGCATTTCTTCATTCAGAAGAAAATCCCTGTATTTACTTTCCCTTTTATTGTTATTACCTGGGCATTGGTGTTTTTACTTCATCATTTTACCCATATTTTACCATCAGATCTTATCAGTGCCGAAGTGACTTCTACACAATACGATGATTTTCTTACGTGTACTAAAGGGTTTGGAGAAGTGATTTTCCAAGGAGGTGTTTTATCCGGATTGATTTTCTTTTTAGCCGTATTTATCAGTTCGCCGATAGCGGCATTGTACGGGCTTGTGGCATCTATTTTAGGGGCAGGTTTATCTCAATGGAACGGAGAACCGATTCAGGAAGTTCACATGGGATTATTCGGTTTTAATGCGGTACTTTCTGCCATTGTATTTTCCGGGGCGAAAAAAACAGACGGATTGTGGGTATTGATTGCCGTTTTCCTTACAGTTGCAATAGATGATTTTTTAATAGATAATAATTTATTGAGTGGTGTTGGCGGAGTATTTACATTTCCATTCGTTGCCGGAACGTGGATAACATTGCTTTTGAAAAAGTTTCTTGTTAAAAATAAATAAAATAATATTTTAAAAATATTAATACACTTTTACTGAAAAAAGAAAAAGTGCATAAATTAAAAAAATAATGAAGAGAACGAAGATTATGGAGGCTTTCCTTGCCTTAGCAATCGTAGGATTGGTACAGGCGCAGGAAGTGGTTGCAGAGAAAAAAATGACTGTAAAAGATGTAGATGAAAAATATCCTGTCCGGGATGTTTTGATAAAGTACAATCATGGGGAAGACCATACACATTCCGGGGAAGACGGTTCTTTTGTGGTAGGAATAAAAGCTTATCCAGATACTCTAAGCATCAGTCACAACGGATATGATGAAGTAAAATTAATAGTAAACAGCGCAGAAGATAAAAATAATCTTGTCCTGTTACAACATAAACCGCAGCAGATCGCAGAAGTGGCAATTAATCATCATTCATTTTTAACGGCAATTACAAAAGTTGATTTGAATAAATTTCCGGTAAATTCCGCACAGGATTTATTGAGAAAAGTTCCAGGATTGTTTATCGCACAGCATGCTGGAGGAGGAAAAGCCGAGCAGCTTTTGTTAAGAGGTTTCGATGCAGACCACGGAACGGATGTAAGTGTGAATGTTGACGGAATGCCCGTAAATGTGGTTTCTCATGCTCATGGACAGGGATATTCCGATTTGCATTTTGTGATTCCTGAAACGGTAAATAATATCGATTTTGGAAAAGGTGCTTATTACATGGATCGCGGAGATTTCAATACGGCAGGTTATGTGGATTTCAAAACCTACGACCGTCTGAATAACAGTATGGTAAAGCTGGAAGGAGGTTCTTTTAATTCAAAAAGGATATTGGGGATGTTCAATATTCTGAATGATAATTCGGGAAGAAAAAATGCATATCTGGCTGCGGAATATAATTATACGGATGGGCCGTTTGATGTGAAACAGAACTTTAACCGTGTTAATATTTTCGGAAAGTACAATCAGTGGATTACGGACAACGACTATTTTAATATTCAGTTCTCAACCTTCAGTTCTGCTTGGAATGCCTCAGGACAAATTCCTGAACGTGCAGTAGATGAAGGAATTATCAACCGTTGGGGAAGCATAGACCCGACAGAAGGCGGAAAAACTTCCAGAACGAATCTTCAGATGAATTTTAAGCATATTATTTCATCTTCCGAACAGATCGATGCAATGGCTTTTTATTCGAAATATGACTTCAACCTGTATTCTGATTTTACTTTTTATTTAAAAGATAAAGACCACGGCGACGAAATTCAGCAAACGGACGGTCGAAATATCTATGGTGCTGAAATAAAATATACGAAGAATTTTTCCCTGAAAAATGGTTCTTTAGACTGGATTTCAGGAGTAGGGTTGAGAAACGATGATATCGGAACTTTGCAGCTGAACCATGTCTATCACAGGGATGTATTGCTCGATAAAGTGTCTGATGTTAACGGAACCGAAACCAATCTTCATGCATATTCAGGACTGGTTTGGAAAACAGGAAAATGGACGATTAATCCGGCAGTAAGGGTAGATCAATTTATTTTCAACATGCACGATTTACTGAATCCCGATAATCTGCCTTCAGGACAATTAAAAGAAGCAACAAGAATCAGTCCTAAACTGAATTTCTCTTTTGCCCAGAATGATAACGTAATGTGGTTTTTGAAAACTGGAATGGGCTTTCATTCCAATGATATGAGAGTTGCAATCACCAATAAAAATGAAAATACGCTTCCATATTCTATAGGAGGGGATGTTGGAGTGAGATTACATCCTTTCAAATCTTTGATTATCACACCGACAGTTTGGTATATGTATCTGCAACAGGAATTCGTATATGTGGGAGACGATGCGGTGGTAGAACCTTCCGGGAAATCAAGACGTTTCGGAGCAGATTTAGGAATTCGTTTCCAGCCGTTGGAAAACTTCTATTTAAATGCGGATGTTAATTATTCTCACGCAAGATTCATCGAAGAAGAAAAAGGAGAGGATTATGTTCCGTTAGCACCGATTGTGACGAGTACCGGTTCGGTAAACTGGGATTTCTATCATGGTTTTTCTCTTGGCTTGCAATATCGTTATCTGGGAGAAAGACCTGCGGTTGAGGATGATAGCATTACAACCAAAGCCTATTTTGTCAATGATGTAATACTGTCTTACAATCGTCAGAAGTGGGGTGCAAATATTCAGCTTAATAATCTTTTTAATGTAAAATGGAACGAAGCACAATTTGCCACAGAAACCCAGTTGAAAGGTGAGGCAGAACCTATTACAGATCTTACTTACACACCGGGAGTTCCGTTTGGAATAAGAGTAGGAATGTATTATAAATTTTAATATATAGATTGACTGTAAAAACTTCAGAGGATTTCAAAAGATGCATCAATTTAATCTATTTTTTATCTAACTTTAATAATTATAAGATCTGATATGGAAGTATTGTCCAATTTTCAGTATAAAAAACTGTTCCTTCCCAATATCACGGAAAAAATATTGGCTAACAATGCAGATATTCAATTGTATCGGTTGGAGAACTATCTTAAAGGAATTCTGATGCCTGTGATTCCATATCGTACGACCTTTAACTTTATTATTTTCATCACCAGCGGATATATCAAACAATATCTGGAAAATGAAGAATACTATGCCGAAAAAGGAGGGGTGATTTTCATTAAACAGGGAACAATCACGGCAACTCTGGAACTTTCAGATGATATTGAAGGGTACTTTTTGGCATATGAAAATAATATTTTATCTGAACAGGAACTTCCCAAGCACAAAACCAGTATTTTTTTCATGACTCCTTTCCTGAAACTGGATAGCCTGACTTATGGCACAATTACTCAGCTTCTTCCTATATTGGAGCAGGAATTATGGCTGAATAAACTGAACGTCAATAATGTAGTGGTTACCATGCTTCATCTGATTTTAGTTAAAATGTTAAATACAGATTCAGATTCACATCACAAATCTGCGACTCGTCCTATGGAATTATCACTTCAGTTCAGGGATCTATTATTCAAATACCATGTCTGTGAAAAACGTGTTGTCTTCTATTCCAATAAGCTGTCTGTAACGGAAAATTACCTAAATAAATGTGTGAAAAATGTTACCCAAAAGTCTCCAAAACAATGGATCAACGAAATTGATGTAAATTATAGTAAAGCTCTTCTTCAATCCAGTAAAGATATTGCAGAGATCGCCTACGAACTGAATTTTCATACACCGTCTCATTTTACGCAGCTGTTCAAAAAAGTTGCCGGAATAACTCCTAAGGAATATCGATTGCAGTTTAGAAAAATGAAAGGTTGATGATAAGTGAATAATAAACAGAAATTCCTAAAAAATATTTTTAAATTGTCTAAATCAATTAAATTCTAACAACAATATACTTAAATGTACCAACTAATTTCAAAATTATTTTACAGGAAAAATTTACTAGTATCACGTAAAGTGATAATAGGTAATTTATTCTTACTAAAAGTACATTTAAATATATTCCATTTATATTTTAAAGTTTTCTAAAAATGTTAGAAGCGGTATTAGGTGTTCGACTGGACTCCCTTTCTCCCCGGAGAGAGCGCAGAATATGATATTAATGAGAACATCACAAAATTGATCCGCTTTGGAGATTTGGATACCAACACGGGAGCTAAAATTGATGATATTGCATATATCTATGACGGAAATCTTTTGACATTTGCAAATGATTCCACTCCTAATCCTTCCGGGCTTAATGGAGGAGGTGCTTTTACCTATGATAACGATGGGCGGATGATTACCGATGCGGCTCATTCCATGACAGCAGCAGAATATAACAACATGAACCTCTTAAAAAAGATAAGTGAGATAACAAGATGGGAAGATAATGAGTGGGAAGGCTTTACTCAAAATGTGGACGATGTTGACAAAGATAATTTAAGAGTTATCCCAATAGCAACGTTGCTTGGAATCGATAGTTCATTAGAACCTATTTTGAAGTTGGGTATTGAGGAGGGACTATGGAAAAAGATGAAAATTCAGCATGGAGCAATTGGGAATGATAAAAATACAAAAGTTGAAGTGGATAGTGGTTATTTGACGCCTGTTACTCGTGTACCTAAGGAAAGCTTTAAAGAAAAGGCAATCAATGGTGCTTTTGATCTGGCCACAATTGTACTTGCTGCTTTAGGCGGGCCTGAGGGGGGGCATTGACAGCATAAGGAGCTAAAGCTCCCGCTTTAAATGCTGTTGAAGAAGTAAAAACGGCCAGTAAAATTGGAAGATCTGGAAAACAAGCAAGATTACAGTTTATTCTTTGTGTATTTGCGGATTTTCCCATTCATGTTTTCGATGATATTGGTCGTATAGATAATTCGTCGGATCTCAAGTGGGAAGTCGTAAAAGACGGTTAGTTCGTCCCAGTTCTCCCGCCATGATCTTATGGCTGTCCATTTCTCCTTCAAGCATCTGCGATACTGCACGTGCCTGTAATTCCCGGAAAAATGATTGCAGCTCTAACCCGTCCTTAAAACTCTTTAAGAACTCCTTGTCGTTTAATAGTGACTCCTTGTCAATCATACTCTTATAAAAATGCGAAGTCCTTTCGAACTCCGCATTTTTATAATTTAAACACTTTATGAGACGGTGTCTTTATAAAGAGACAATTGAATTAAATGATGGTGATTTTGACGCGATTGTCTCTCAAATATGCAGCTGAATTTGCTTTTTTTCATTGTCCCTAATTTATAAAACTACATTAATAATCGTAGCTATTTTTAGGGGAGATTACAAATATACTTCATGTTTTCACATTAATATAATTATGGATTATAATATCTTCTTACTATATTATTTTTCATAATATGTCTATTTACTTAATAAATTTCTTATTTGATTCAGAAAATCTAATGTGTTGCTAATAGAGTGCTAGATATTCTGTATTTTCTTTTAAGCCTTTGCTTCTATTTTCTTAATCTTTTTATTTCATCGTTTGATAATTTTATAACGAGTGATATAGTGTAGTAAGTGAATTTAAGGTTCTTTATCAAATATGAAAATGAGCTTGCCTAAGTGTAATTCAGGGAAAAAGTACCGTGGGTTTCACTAGTACTTCGATATACTATTTTAATTGTAGTTATGATATAGGTAACCGATGAAATAATTAGTATAAAGTCTTTGATAATGCCTCTGAGTAAATTTGCGCGTTCAAATACAAACCTATGAGGAAATATCTACTCAGCATTTTTACTTTATGTGCCATAACAAAATTTTCTGCCCAAGAAGTCCTTTGGCAGAAAGACATCAAATCCTCCACACAGGATTTTCTCAGTCAGATCACAACAACCATTGAGGGGCAATATCTGATTGCAGGAAGTGCTATTCAGGTATCTAAAACAGAAGTTAAACAAAATAACGGTTACGATTTTCACTTAATTAAGCTCAATCAGCAAGGTGAACAGGTCTGGGAGAAGTATTTTACCGGGCAAAATCATGATTATTTATCAGGAACTGTGACCACCCAGGATGGCGGATTTCTGGTTTCCGGTACTTCATATTCCGGAAAAGGATTGGATAAAAAAGACGATTCCAAAGGGGGATCAGATATCTGGTTGATCAGGCTGAATGAATTTGGTGATGAACTGTGGCAAAAAACTTTGGGAACTTCCTCAGATGAAGAAGCTAAAGCAGTGATTCAAACCACAGACTTAGGATTTTTTGTGGCCGGAAATATACAGAATTCATCCAAAGGTTATGGTTCAAAAGATGTCTGGATCACCAGACTCGATAAAGACGGAAAAGAATTGTCTCAGCTTATTCTGGGAGGAAGAGGTTTGGATGAAGTAGAAAAAATGATACCCACGAAAGACGGCGGAGCGCTACTGGGAATTTATTCAAGGAGCTCAGTTGTACAAGGTACACAATGTCCTCAGAATACATCTGACAACCGACAACTGACAACTGTACAAAAACAAAGTAACAATTTTGGCGAAGGTGACTACTGGATCGTAAAACTGGATAAAAATGGAAAAGTAGAATGGGAAAAGAACTTTGGCGGAAAAGGCGATGATCAGATCAGAACGCTGGCTTTGACTTCTAATGGCTTTATCATTGGTGGAGAATCCAGATCTGAAATATCTGGAAATAAATCGGTAGGTACCCAGGAAGGTACAGACCTTTGGCTGATTTCATTGAATGAAAGAGGAGATGAACAATGGCAGAAATCCTATAATTTCAAAAACAGGGATATTTTAACGGGAATGAATGTTATTCATTCTGCTGATGACAAAAATTCTAAAGGAATATTATTGGGTGGTTATACCCAGGCGGAAGGAAGAATTGAAGAAAATGATGAAACGTTCTGGATGCTATACCTGGATGAAGCAGGAAATGAGCAGTGGCGTAAGTATATAAAGGGTGAATCTAAAAGACGGGAGGAAAGACTTTCTGATCTAACGTTGAACAAGGATGGTTCGATCATCCTTGCCGGAACCAGTGCTGATGAACTAGGCAAAGAGAACTGGAAGGTCATAAAGCTAGGTGACAAACAGGTTAATCAGCTTATCAAAAAACAGGATATCAAAATTTATCCTAATCCAGTTTCTGACTATGCTTATGTAGAAATCGGTTTCGATTTTAAAGAAGCTGATATTATACTGTATGATATGAGCGGAAGACAGGTTCAGAGTTCAAAGACAAAGAATAATATTACCAAGTTGAGTACGCAGGCTCTTGTACAGGGTGCTTACTTGGTAACGATAAAAACTGACAATAACAAAACAGCAAACGCAAAATTAATCAAGAAATAAATAATGAAGAGAGAAAAAATAAAGGTTGCGATCCTTATAACCCTTGTTTCAAACCTGGCTTACGGTCAGGTGTATTGGAGAGATTTTGCCACTAAAAACATACCTGTGCCTGAAGTCAGTAAATTAAGCAGTTTAACGGTTGCGGGGGATAATGTGGATCTGAGTACAGGACTGATTACACCCAAAGTTTCTGTTACCAGTATTTCAGCCCGGACTTTAAGTGATGCTATCAGTTTAACCTATTCAAAAGGAGCCGGAGTAAAAGTTAATGATATTTCTTCTGATGTTGGTCTTGGTTGGGAACTTGAGGCGGGTGGATATATTTCAAGAAAAGTCAATGGATTTGCTGATGAATCACAAATTTATACAGATGCAGTGGTAGGACAATGGGCGAACTCACCTACCCACTTTGTTAATGGACAAAAATCGATCAATGGATGGTTAGATTTTGGTAATTGGAACTCAAAAGTGATGGATACACCATTTAATGGTACATTCCTCTTCCCCGGACAGCCGTATCAGGCTAAATCATTAGGTGGCACCATTCAGGAATTTGTCAGTGATGTTAAAATCGATCATTATAAAAAGAATTTCCGTTCCCTTCTGGCCCAATCAGTATATGGTGGAAACGGTGATTTGGGGTCAGGGAGTACAGTTGCGGATCTGGCTGCCATAGCGGGAATGGGATGGCAGTTACTGAATGTTGATGGAGAGCCTGATGAGTTCTATTTCAAATTCGGAAAATATTCTGGAAAGTTTGTTTTTGATGGAGACAGGGTTCCGACAACGATTCCCTATGTTCCGGGGCTAAAAATAGAGTCTCCATTTGGAACTCCGGGTAATCAATGGATCATTACTACCCCCGAAGGAGTTAAGTATTATTTCTCAAATTCCCCGGAGTATACAGAGGTTATGTACACCGAAGCTTTGACTTTACCCTATTTTGATGATTGGATGGGCCACACTCCCAATACCAATGAAGCTATTGATGCCAGTGAGTATACATCCAAATGGCATTTGACCAAAGTGGAAGGTGTTAATGGAGAAAGCATTTCCTATGCGTATACAAGTGCCCCTGATCTCATCTATGATGAAAGGTCTTCCATCAAAGAGGTCTTTAAGCCAGGCCAACCGGCGGCAGGATATACTGCAACTCCGCCGAGCTATTTTGTGGGTTCGGGGGATCCCGGATTTCAGCAGAGGGAGTTGGACAGAAATCCAAAATACAGGATCAGGTCACCTAAGCGAATTTCATCAATTACTACCTCTGACAATAACAGGATCCTCTTTAAATATGAAGGATTGGATAGGGAAGATATCGATCAGTCCCAAAATGGTTCGAATCACCGAAAAAGTTTATCCGCTATTGAGAAGTATGATTATAACGGCAAGCAGATAGAAAAGTTTGCCTTTGATCAATCTTATTTTCAGAGTACTTGTACAACGTATGGTTGTAAGAGATTAAAACTGAATGCTGTTAAACAATCGATTTCGGCGGATGGAAGTAACGATATCAAAACAAGCTTTGACTATAATACCACCCAGAACCTTCCACCCAGGAATTCATTCACTCAGGACTTTTGGGGATATTATAACAATAATACAGTAAATTCTTTAATCCCAACTGTCCCGGACATTGCATATGTCGGTGCTGACAGGTCCCCAGACCAAACTAGGGCACAAGCGAATATATTAACCAAAATCACATATCCTACCAAAGGAATTATTGAATATGGATATGAAATCAATGATTTTCGTACCATCCCGGTCAATGGTGTTTATCTGCGCAGGCCAACGGCTGGATTAAGAATTAAAAACATTACGAGAAAGGTTGCTGAGAACGACCCTAACCCACAGATAGTATCATATAGCTATCAACTTGATAATGGAGAATCCAGCGGTGATCTACCACCGCACCTTTCCAATACTTATATCAATGACAGTTATGGAGCAGGTAAATTATATGATCATCAAACCATTGAAGTCGATGAAGACAATGGGATGCGAAGCCGATATAATATGATCTATTCCAGTCCGAAATATATCAAATGGGAAGATCCCGTGCGCTATTCAAAAGTTAAGGTAACAACTCCCGGAAAAGGGGAAGTGGAATATAATTTTACCTCTTCTGCCAATATCGTTTATGATGATATGATTAACCGTGAGTGGGTAGAAGCCAGTACCATAGAAGGTTTTAAACCTGATCCTGCTTATATTAATGGTTCTGATTGGTATACAAAATCCTTCTCGGTCGATGATAATTATCCTACCATCAATTTTACAAACAGTGCTAACAAAGGATTATTACTGAGTGAAAAAGTAAAGGATGTAAATGGAAATGTCCTTAGTGAAACAATCAATACCTATGAAAGAAATCCGGCTGGATTTAATATGAAAACGGTTTACGGTATTGGTGTGTCATCTCTGGATGCTTTTACCGTTGAAAATACAAGGATACAGTCATTTCGCTTCCATATCAACCAGTATTATAATGAGTTTTATTTTTTAAAGAATAAATTAAGAACAGAATATTTTAATGGACAGGGGATAACGACTACTGAAAGCTTCAATTACAGTCCTGATGGCTTTTTAAGTACAGCAAATACGGTCTATCCAGATAATGTCAGTAAAGAAGAAAAGCATATTTATCCTTCGGAAAAACAGATCCAAAAATTGGTCAATGCCAATATCATCAGTGAAGCTGTTGAGCATAGGGTAACCAAAAACAATAAACTAATTCAAAAAGTAGAAAAAAAGTTTGAAGATGCGACTAACCTGCTTCCCACCTCCATATCGACATATTTATTGAGCAATGCCAATGATTCTTATAAAAATGTTACCATTGATCGATATGACTCCAAAGGAAATCAGCTCCAGATCACATCTCAAGATAATATTTCAAAAGTAATTCTTTGGGGATATAAAGCGACACAGCCTATTGCTATGATTGAAGGGGCTACCTACGCCCAGATTATGCAGGCTTTTGGGTTGGCCCCCAATGATAATAATGCCTATCTGTTATTGGATATTGTTAAAAAATCTGATCTGGACGTTGATAATGACAGTGAGAACGTACTTGTTTCAGCACTCAATAGCTTTAGGGCAAAGCCTGAATTCAAAGATTTCCGAATAACCACTTACACCTATGATCCATTGATCGGAGTTAAAAGCATTACTGGCCCTTCAGGGATCCGGGAGAACTACATCTATGATGTTGTAGGGAGACTTGAAAAAGTTGTTGATGACAATGGAAAGCTGTTAAAGGAGCTGAAATACAACTATAAGAATTAATATTGATGAAAAAAAATATACTTCCAATAGGTACCCTTTTGTTAATAGGTACCTTACAGGCACAGGTACAGCTCCCTTCGGGGCTTGCAGGTGTAACGAATGAAAACTATATTTATACCCGAACGTATCTTGAACCTAAAACCCAAAGTGATGCGAATGCCAAACAGCTTCAAAGTGTACAGTATTTTGACGGTTTAGGTCGGGCTAAACAGATGGTCAATATCAAGGCATCTCCATTAGAACGTGATGTAGCTATATCCATAGAGTATGACGCCTTTGGAAGACAGGTCAAAGATTATTTACCTGTGCCGCAACCCAATACCCAGAATGGAAAGATCATTCAGGATCCTCTTGGAAATGCAAATGCGGTGTATGGTGGAGACAAGATCTATTCGGAAAAGATTTTAGAAAAATCACCCCTTGACAGGCTTCAACAGCAGATCCAGGTTGGCAATGACTGGGCAAATAAACCTGTGAATTTTAAGTATGAAACTAATGCGGTAGGCGAAGTGAAGAAATTCGTTGCCAAAGCTGCATGGTCAAATAATACCACCTCCTCGGCAATTAATCCAACAATAGCAGATTTTCCAGCCAACCAGTTATATAAGAATACTATTATTGATGAGGATGGTAATCAGACCATTGAATTTAAAAATGGAGAGGGTCAAGTCCTTTTGGTGAGAAAAGTACTGAGTGCCACAGAAAATGCCGATACTTATTATGTCTATAATGATTTTGATCAATTGGCATTTGTTATTACTCCGATGGGAGTTAATGCCATTAATGCTTTACCACCTGGAACTGTTATTCCCAATAACATACTTACCATGATGTGCTACATGTATCGTTATGATCCAAAAGGTAGACTTGCACTGAAAAAAGTACCCCATAAGGGCTGGGAGTATTTTATCTATGACAAGGCAGACCGTATGATTATGTCCCAGGACGCTGTAATGGGAGCAGCAAAACAATGGCTTTTCACTAAGTATGATGATTCTGGCAGGCCTGCATATACGGGTATCTACACATCCGATCAAGCGAACGGACCTGCGGGAAGAGAGATTGAGCAAAACCGTGCAGATGCACTCGCTAGAAATAGCGTAAAGAGAACATCAGCGGTTGGTTTTACAGATGTAAGCGGAATGCAGGTTTATTATGATAATTCTGCTTCCAGTTATCCGAACACCGGAATTAAGGTAATGAGCATTAATTATTATGATACTTATCCTGCCGGAATGCCAGCTTTTACCAATACCTTCTCTCAAGATGTATTATATGATAACCCTTCTGATGTCCGAACCACAAAGGGGCTTCATATGGCATCATTTGTGAAGAACATTGAAGATGATAAGTGGACAAAGAACTTTACGTATTACGATACCAAAGCAAGGCAGATTGGGACATTAACCCAGAATCATCTTGGAGGGTATACAGATACACAGCTTGAACTTGATTTTTCGGGAGTAGTAAAAAGATCGATTACCCTGCATCAGAAAACTGCTGGAGAAACTGGTGTTATGCTGAAAGAACGTTTTGTGTATGATAGCCAAAACAGATTAAAGCAGCATTTTCATCAGGTGGACAATCTTAGTGAAGAACTTCTTGTAGAAAACACTTATAATGAGCTTTCCCAATTAGCCAATAAAACTGTTGGTAACGGTATTCAGAGCATGGATTATACTTATAATATCCGTGGGTGGATGACTGATATCAATAAAAATCAGATGAGCGTTGCCAATATGGGCGGAAAGCTGTTTACCTACAAAATCAAGTACAATCAGAAGCAGGGAATAACCAATCCTGACACTACTTTATTTGCCGGAAAAAATGTAGAAGCAAAATATAACGGGAATATTGCGGAAGTAGATTGGAGGACTGTTGAGTCGATAGGAAGTTTCCCCTCTCTAACGCCTAAACGCTATGGATATGTATATGATAAATTAAACAGACTTATCGCAGGATATTATCAGAACCCTAACAATCCGAACAGTAAGGAGCATACCGAATCCGTAGATTACGACATCAATGGAAATATTACCAACCTTTATCGTACATCGGCACAAAAAAGCGGAGAGACCGTTCCTTTATTGATTGACAACCTGGTATATACATATACTGGAAACCAGGTAACCAAGATAGATGACATCTCTCAGAATCCTTCGGGATATGAAGGTGGAGGTCAAGCAATAAACTATACCGCAAACGGAAGCATGAAGAATATTTTGGATAAGGGGATTAATACTATATTGTATAATTACTTGGAACTTCCAAATGCTGTAACCGTCAATATTCCATCGGGCAATGAAAAAGCTACAATCAATACCCTATACGACGCAGAGGGCACAAAACTCCGTAAGATTAATAATACGGTGATTGATGGAGTAGCTGGGCCAACCACTACAAAATATACAACGGACTATCTGGATGGATTTCAGTATACTAAAAAAGAGTTTATAACTCCAGGAGGCGGAAGCTCAGCATCTTATTCAGCTACATCAGAAACGGCGAAGGCACTTGAAACAGAGGCTTATTCTTTCGATCAGGGACTTTTACCTCCTGCAGAACTTCCCAGGGAAAAGAATCCGGATCTTCAATTTTTTCCAACCTCAGAAGGATATTTTGATTATGCAAAAGATCAGTATATTTACCAGTACAAAGATCATTTGGGTAATGTTCGGCTAAGTTTTGGGAAAAACAGCGCAGGAGCTCTTGAAATTACTGATGCCAATGACTACTATCCCTTTGGGATGAATCACCTGAAAACAGGAAACTCGTTCTTCGCACCGGGCAGTTATAAAAATTACAAGTACAACGGCAAGGAGTTGCAGGAAACAGGTATGTACGACTATGGAGCCAGGATGTACATGGCTGATTTAGGAAGATGGGGTGTTCTGGATCCGTTAGCCGAGCAAATGCGCCGTCATAGTCCGTATAACTATGCTTTTAATAATCCTATTCGTTTCATTGATCCTGATGGAAGAGCCCCCTTCACCGATTATAAACTTCTTCAAAATGGAAGAGTGGAAAGAGTAGATAAAAATGATGGGAGTGAAAAAAACAGTACCGATACAATTTTTGCAATTGATAAAAATGGTAATGTTGATAAGAAAAAGCATATAACGATTAATAAAGGTATTATTGATAATAAAATAGATGGAAAAGCTACTGTTCGAGAAGGCGACAATTCAAGAATTACAGATGCAACGGTTTATATTTCTAGTGATAAAACTTCAATGAAAAGATTATTTAAATTTATCAAAGATAATAGTATTAATGAATTTAGTTTAGCAGGATATAAAAATGTTAAAGAGGGAGGTAAAGAGATTTTTACACTTTCTACTGAATATAAAAAAGCGCAGGAAGGAGTTGGAGGCTATTTAGCATATACAATATTAAATAACAAAAACATGAAAATGACAGAATATACTCATTTACATCCTGGCGGAACTTTGGTGCCATCCGGATTTAACGGGCATGGATCACCTTTAGAGGGTGATAGGGGGAATAAAATACTATTTGAAAATGATTTCTATAATAGTAGAACGCCTGATTTCTTTAAAATCGTTGTACCACATTCAAATGAAACCGTAATCTATGATTCTTCAAAATATGAGGTTAATAAATAAGTGTTTTTTTATTCTTTTATTTTTATTGATTTTCTCTTGTAAAAAAGAAAGTAATATTAGTGAAGCCATAACAAATGAGGCTAAGGAAATGTTGGTTAAAACTTCAAGAATCAGAAATAAAAATGTTTTATATCTTTATACTGAAATTGTAAAAAAAGACACTTTAGTTGGGATTGCATACGGACTACCATTGTATGAAAAGGATAAATATTATTTAAAAATGGTTGGAAATAAACCTCTTTTAATTGAAAAAAATATTTACAACAAGTATTTTGAAAATGAAAAACTAGAAATGTACAATAATCATGAATACTTCAGAAGCGAAACCTATTTCCCTAATATTGGTGAGCCTTATTATGTAAATATATATATTAAAAATGGTAAGGTTAAAAATATAGAAAAGCGGAATATTCCTGAAAACGAATAATAACAATCCATTTACGAAAATGAAAACCTTTTTTAATAGTTGAGAATAGCCACCCTATATTGGTGCTCAGTACTGGTGGAGAGCATGACCTTAATATATTTTTACGTTGGTTCAAGAAAAAGAAAAGTAAATACTATCCTAGTCATATAGGTCATTATTCGATCCAACTATAACTATGAAATACAAGATCCAATACAAATAGATTCATTGTATATTGATTAGAACACGCAAATAATGTCTCTATTTCTAAAACAGAAATTAATTACTAAAAAGCCGATGTACTTATACTTATTTAGAGTTGAGTCTTCTGAAATAACACTTTATGATCCGTTAAGAAAATCATATACACCATATACATTTGCAGACAATAAGAGTATTGTTGAGGAGTATCTTAAAAAAGTTCTTGCTTTGTATTAGTCAAGGATAACTTCAAGACTTACCAAAATGGTAAGTCTTGAATTCAATATAGTGAAACAATGAATCCTACTCATCGATATTCAGAGATAACTGTAACAAAAGCAAAAGCGGTTAATTGTTTGTAAATAATTTTGAAATTAATGTACCACACAGCTGCAATACATCATAAAAAAAATAGGAATAGCAGGCGGCAGGCTTCCCAATTATACAAAATAGTGGAGGAACAGTTGTTGGAAAAGGAAAGCCTGGGATTCCTTGTGGAACTGTTATACCACCAACAACGATTAACGTCGTAAGACCAAAAGAGGATAAACCAAAATAATATTTATGTCAGTAGAAAATAGTAGTGTAATAGATTTTATAAGTACAAAAGATAATGTAGTCACATTAACCATATCACACCATTTGGAATGAGATGCTGAAAACCATTTAGAACTATTGGAAGCTAAGCTCAATTCCTATTTGGATGTTTTGGATAATCAGAGTATTTATGAACTTTATCCTGACTCTGTTGGTAAAGAATCCGAGTAGCATTTAAATATCAACTGGATATGGAAGCAGAAAAATTTTTAACCTCTGTATCAGAGATTTTTAAAACACTTCTGTGTAAATTTTCTTACTATACTTTATAAAATGACTATCCAAAATGTCTAAGAAACTTTGCGTCAGTTCATCGAGTATTGGGAAATGCTTCTCCCCCAAGATGGCTGAAGTTCCAATGCAGGTTTTTATGGGGATTAATGAACTCGAAGAAATCAAAAGGCAGTTTTTGGATAAGGTAGGTAAAGTCCTTTACCTTTGGGGCCACATACTCACAGAACTTCCATAGGAAAGGGCGTAATGTATAAAATAAAAGATTTAAACCATTTAGAATTAATTGGAAAAGGAGATTTAAGAAAGTATTTTTATCCGATTAAAGAATATAATTTACCAATTGTAAAACCACCAAAAGATGTTTGGTAAGGTAGAAAAAGCTATCACAAATCTGCATCTTTTAAATAATGAATTTGCTCATGTAAAAAAATATTTGGCGCTTTTAGCAAGTGCATATTTTGATGCGAATGCAGACGATTCAGCGCTGGAATATTGTGATAAAGCCTTAGCAATCGACTCTAATTATTCTGAAGCACTTGAATTATTACTTCTTAACATAACAAAATGAATGATAAAATAGATTTGAACTATCAAAAAGCAAATGAAACCGATAGTTTCAAAGTACATAATGACTTTCTAAACCAACTATTGTTAGATACCTCCCATGAAAGAATGGAAAAACATTATCAGTTATTCCAAGACAGCCAAAATAAATATCTAAAAAGAATTCTGGGAAAAGGTTTCTTAAAAAGAGGAGACGCTGGTTTGATATTTTTAAGTGGAAAACTTACGAGTGAAAACAATTCTACAAAAAAATCCAATGTAATTCATCTGTTGGGCCTGTCTGGAGCAAAGAAATATATCGAGGGTATAATACCTTATTTGGATAGTAACAGTTATGATTTGAGGTATAAAGCTATTATCGCCATAGGGTGTCCTATTGGAATTTTCGACTCCGGCTATGGCGGCCTTTCTGTATTTAAGGAAATTCAGCAGCTCCTTCCTCAATATGATTATATCTACTTAGGCGATAATGCGCGTGTTCCTTATGGCACACGGTCATTTGAGGCCGTATATAATTATACCAAGCAATGTGTGTTTAAATTGTTTGATTTAGGCTGCAATCTCGTTATATTAGCCTGTAACACGGCTTCGGCAAAGGCATTGAGAACGATTCAGCAAAACGATCTTCCTCCAGGAAAAAAAGTACTTGGGGTCATTAGACCAACAACTGAAATCATCCACAATTATACAAAAACAAACAAGATCGGTATCCTCGCAACGACAGGAACGGTAAAATCTGAATCCTATAAGATCGAGATACATAAATTTAATCCGGAAATTGAGGTTTTTCAACATGACTGTCCTTTTTGGGTTCCTCTGGTTGAAAATAATGAGATCAATACAGAAGGGGCACATTATTTTGTCCAAAAAGATATCCATGAACTGTTACAGAAATCCGATCAAATAGATACCATTGTATTGGCATGTACGCATTACCCCTTATTATTACCTGTAATCGAAAAATACGTCCCAAAAAATGTCAATATTATCTCCCAAGGGCCTATCGTTGCGAAAAGTCTACAGGAATATCTTCACCGTCATGCTGAAATAGAAACATGCTGTTCACAAAACAGCCAGTTGGCCTTCTATACCACAGACGATCCTAGGGATTTTGAAAGCAAAGCAAAAATATTCTTCGGAAAACATGTAGATGCTAGTCACATCAGTGTTTAAAAATTAAAAGCTGCGAATTTTTAAAACTTTTGTCGTTTACCTTTCGTTATTCTAGGTAAAGGAATGTACAATGAAAAAGAACTATGTAACCATTGCATACAATCACGAGATACAGTATTGTGAGTCAAAAGAGTTTTCAACTTTCCAGGAAAGTGCGGACTATTTTAAGACTTTTGAAACATCTGCTCAACCAAATTATATTCCTGTATGTGTCTATAATTTAAGCACAAATGCAGTACTAGAAGTAAGCGATTATTATGTCAATAAAGACCAAGAATTACAACAGATATTGACTCACTGTCTGAACACCCCCTGATATAGGGATTATGAAGTAAGAAGAGTCCGTCTGATAGTTCTTCCGGATCTTCTCAAGGAAATGATGGCGACAACGACTATAACCAATCTGCAGAACACACAAGTGGAGCTAGGGGCTCTACTAAACAAAAACATCAAAATGGTCAGGCAAGAAAAAATAGAGATCAGGGGGGAGAAAAGGGAGATAGAAACAGAAGACGATATAAATAAATAATATGGAAGAATATTTTTTAAAGAATCGAAAAGAAAATATTATCGGTAATAGTTTTAAAGAAGGAAAAAATATAACAGCTATAATTTTTAATCCTGTGGACTACGTCTTAGACGGAATAAAATTCATCAATACCGAAAAGATTGAAAATATAACCGTAGAAACAAATAACTTTAAGAACAAGGTTATGGTGGAAAAGCTTCAAATTTATTTTGAAGAACTGCCAAAAAAAACATTTAAGGATAGTAAAATTAGTAATTTTGAAGAATTATTTACAATTATACAATCCTTAGACATACTATGCGAGCTATCACTTAGTGAGGAAGATGTAGTTTATATAGGTAAAATTATAGAGGTTTATGAAGATTCTATCGATGTTGATTTTTTTGATACTGAATGTAAATTAATGGATCAAGCATATGTTGAATATGAGGATATTACTACTGTAACAGTATTTTCAGATTATTTGAATACCCTATCTGAAGTAATGAAAAAAACAAAAACTAGTTAGAATGGAACAATATATTATAAGTATTTTATAAAAAAAGAACCCTCGCTATTGCACGAATTCTTTCGTGTGGCAGATAATAAAACACCCACCGCTTTGCGGTGGGTGTTTTGTGTTTTATAGCGCTGCAATATTTTTAAGTTTAGCAGCTTTAATAAAAGCATCGATAGTTGCAAAAATGTGAGCTTTAGTATCGCTATCCAGTTCCTGTATAGCTTTTTTTTTACCTTGTTTTACGCCGGATAATTTTTCAAATAGATCTAGCATTAAATATTGGTCTTTTTAAATGATCTGTAAATATATGGAAAACATCAAAGATCGAAAGTTGACATCGTATTATTCATTTCTGAAATATCTAAATATTTTCTAACTTTACTTTATCATTTACCAATTGCCCTATTATGACATTCCGGAATGTGATCGACGAAAGGGCACTGCTTTCCCAGTTTCAAAGCGGTGATAAACTTGCTTTCGACCGGATTTTCACCATGTTTCACTCTTCATTGGTATATTTCGCAGATCGGTTACTTCTGAATATCGGAATGGAAATTTCCAAGGATATCGTACTGGACATATTTCTAAAATTATATGACAGGAGGGAAGGATTTGAAACCCTGTCAAATATTAAGGCTTTCCTTTACATATCTGTTCGGAACAGCTGTCTCAAAGCTATTGAAAAGAAGAAGGTAAAACAAAAGCGGTTTGATCTGTACTCCAAGAACTTTGATGAGTTTGAAGAAAATGTACTGGACAGTATTGTTCAGACCGAAGTATATGAAGAGCTTTACAGAGCGATTGATCTGTTGCCTGAACCATACCGGCTTATCATGGGCAGGCTCGTCAGCGGTGACACGCCAAAAGAAATATCTGAGGAGCTCGGTATTCCTGTCAGTACGATCAATACCCAAAAATCTAGAGCACTTTCACTTTTAAAAAAATCCCTATCAGGTGCTGGAATCGCACTTTTAATGATTTATTCATAATTTTTTAATTTTTTTGAGACAACGCAATATCATTTCGGGTTTCTATTTAAAATGAGACCAATGGAAGAGCGCAGAATCCTTGAAGAATTAAAGATCGTTACGCTTCTGACGAAGTTTGTCAGAGGAGAGGATATGACTGTCCTTGAAGAGAAGACTATTGAGATCTGGCTCAACGAGAGCAGTGCGAACCGTGCTTTCTTTGAGCAATTAAAAGACAAGGAGCATGTTGCTCGGGAACTTCTAAAAATGGATGCTGCAGAGGCTACGACTTCCTCAGAACTTCAAAAATTACATGGCCTCTTGAAGAAACGTCAATCCAATTATAAACGTGTTGTTATTTGGACTTCCGCTGCAGCGATATTGTTGTTCTTCTCGCTTACTCTAATTCTTTACAGGTATCATCAGTCCAGAGATCTCATTGATGAAACGGTTCATGTGGCCACGGCCGACATTGATCCAGGAAGGGATCAGGCTACTCTGAGCTTTGCAGATGGTAAGACACTATCGCTTGATGGAAAGGAACTAAAAACGGATAGGGATGGAACTTTCTATCTGGGAGATAAGGCAATTTCAGAAAATATGAATAAAATGGCCATACTTTCCACACCCAGAAAAGGACAGTATAAGACAACACTTCCAGATGGAACAAAGGTATGGCTGAATGCGGAATCTTCCTTAAAATTCCCTACACAGTTCACAGGAAATGAAAGGCAGGTTGAGCTAATTGGAGAAGGGTATTTTGAGGTGGCACATAATAAGTCAAAACCTTTTATTGTTTCTTCCAGAGGGCAAAAGGTGAAGGTGCTTGGGACAAAGTTCAATATCAACTCCTATGACAATGAACCCAAAATCCAAACGACGCTGGTCAGTGGTAGTGTTGAACTGAGCAACACACAAAATGAGACACCTGTAAAATTAAGACCGGGTCAGCAAGGAATATTATATTCTTTGTCGTCCATCTTCTTCGTCGAGGACGTCGATACTGAATCATTTACTGCATGGACCGAAAGTGATTTCAGGTTTACCGCAACTCCTCTGAAGGAGGTTCTACGGCAACTGGAACGCTGGTATGATGTGGATGTTGATTTTAAAAATGTTCCCAATATCAGGGTTAACGGTGCCATAAGTAGACAGAAGAAGCTTTCTTCTGTGCTGTACACGCTAGAGACGATTACGGACTTGCAGTTTCAAGTTACAAATGAAAGGAGACTCCAGATTATCAGATAGTATATAAAGTTGTTTCATATGTTGGCTCAATAAGAAAAGCCGGAGTCTCGAACACTCCGGCCATTGGGTCTACATCTTAGATTTCCAGCAAAGAAAATTAAATTTTTAACCCTAACTACAAATGTATGAATTATCATGATGTTTCCAAATGGGAATATGTTCCGCCACCCTCGGCTAAATGTTTCCACGAAAGGAAGTGCCTGCAATTCAGTAAAAAGAGTGTTTTATTCTTTCTACTGGCACTGAGCTTTTCCGCAACAAAGGCTCAGCAGATTAGCCTGAATTTACAGAAAGCAACACTTCCCAAGGCTATCGCGGAGATCAGAAAACAGACAAAACTTGATTTTGCCTATAATGAGGATCTGCTCCAAAAGGCAAACCTGATCACGGTGAACCTTAAAAATGCGAGCATAGGTGAGCTATTGAACAAGATGTTTGCCGACCAGCCTATTTCTTATGAAATTGCTGACGGCATTATTATTCTAAAAGAAAAAAGAAATAACAATAGGACATCCCCAAAGGATACAAAGAAAGAACCAAAGACAGAATCCAACCGGAAGACCCTAAAAGGCAGGATTGTGGATCAGAACGGTAATCCGTTAATGGGTGCGACCATAATGGTCAAGGGCACTAATTTTGTCACAAGTTCCGATAGCAATGGTTTTTTTGAGCTTCCCGATGACTATCAGAACGACACCATCACCATATCCTATTTAGGTTACGTACAGACTGAGACAACCTCAAAGAATGCCTCCAATATTGTCCTGTATGCAAATCCTAACAGGATAGAGGAAGTTTCCGTTGTTGCCAGTGGTTACCAGAGCATTCCCAAGGAGCGGGCTACGGGATCATTTTCCAAGGTTGACAATGCTACTTTTAACCGTCAGGTTTCTACGGATGTTATCAGCAGACTGAAGGGTATTGCGCCTTCCATTTTATTTGATGAGCGTTCAGGTTCTCCAAAATTAACGATCAGGGGACAGGCTACGATCTTTGGGAATGATCAGCCATTGATTGTTGTTGACAATTTTCCGTACGAAGGTGATATCAACAATATCAATCCGAACGACGTTGAGGATATTGATATTTTGAAGGATGCGGCAGCAGCTTCCATCTGGGGAGTTCGTGCTGGTAATGGTGTGATCGTCATAAAAACTAAAAAAGGACGAGCTGACCAGCCGATGAATATTGGATTTACCTCTAATGTTACGATAGGGCAGAAGCCTGACCTGAACTATATTCCTCAGATCAAACCGACTGACTTTATCGATATTGAAAAAATGCTTTTTGACAAAGGGTTTTACGATGGCGTGATAGGCAATACCGCAGGTAATAGTCCATATTCACCTGTTGTCAACATCCTCAACGACCAGAAAAACGGTAAATTAACAGAGCAGCAAGCAAATACACAGATTGATGCTTTGCGGAGTAATAATCTTCGCCGAGATATCAGTAAATATTTATATCAGCCCAGTGTTAAGCAGCAGTACGCTTTAAACTTTAATGGCGGAACAAACAAGTATACTTATTACTTTTCAGCGGGATTCGACAAAAACCAAAACTCAGAAAAAGGAAGTGGATTTAACAGAATAACTTTAAATAGTAATCAGCTTTTTCGGCCAATTCAAAATCTTGAGATTTCAGCAGGGATTTCCTACAATCAAAATAACCAATCTACATCAAATGTTCTCTCTATGCTTAGCAATATGGGGTCACAGTTGATGTACCCATATGCACGGCTTGTAGATGAAAATGGTAATCCTGCGGCCGTTATAAAAGACTTTAGCAACGCGCTGAAACAAAAAGCATTTTCGGAGGGATTATTGAACTGGGATCTTGTACCATTGAACGAACGAAATTATCAGGACTATAAGACGAAACAATCTGAAATTCGTATAAATACAGCCCTTAAATACATCATCACTCCATTTTTATCTGCAGAGGTAAGGTTTCAGTATGAAAATCAAATAGGTAATGTACGAAATTATTATGATCAGGAAAGTTACTTTATGCGAAACTTGATCAACCTCTATACCTCTGTTAATAATGGTACAGTATCCAGAAATATTCCTTTAGGTGGAATGTTGGATAACACGCACACTGAACTTAGTTCCCTAAATGGTAGATTCCAACTAAATTTTGATCATAAATGGGGTAAACATCAACTTAACGCAATTGCCGGATTTGAAGCTAGAGAAGCAAAAGTTAAGGGAAATTCAAGCCGACTATATGGTTTCGATCCAAACGTTGGGTCAAGTATTAATGTTGATTACCTCTCGCAGTTTGATTTATATGGAAATGGCGGGCAGGCATCAATTCCAAATAATAATGATTATACTGAAACAGTAGACAGGATGCGATCCTATTATTTTAACGGTGCATACAATTATGATCTGCGCTACGTTTTTTCAGCTAGTGCACGTATTGATCAATCTAATCTTTTTGGTGTAAATACAAATCAAAAATCAGTACCCCTTTGGTCTTTAGGTGGAAAATGGAACATGGGTAAAGAGAAATTCTATCATTTGGATTGGTTACCTACTTTAAGTCTGAGGTCTACTTTCGGTTACAGTGGTAATTTGGACCGTAGTATCACCGCTTATACAACAGCTATGCTGACCACTAATAGTATAAATCAGATGCCAGCGGCCTATTTGCTAAATCCCCCTAACAAAAATTTGAGATGGGAGAAAAATGCGATGTGGAATGTAGGTGTAGATTTTGTAGCAAAAGATAACCGAATTTCAGGTAGTATCGAATACTTTGGGCGAAAGGGAACAGATCTGATCGGGAATGGACCAATTGATCCTACAACGGGGTTTACCTCTTTTAGAGGTAATCTTGCAGATATGAAGGGAAGAGGTCTTGATATTCAAATTAATTCTATAAATCTACAATCTAAAAATTTTGTATGGAAAACTGTTGCTCTTTTTTCTTTGGCAAAAGATAAAGTAACGAAGTACCAAAAATCAACTACGATATATAACTTCATCACAGATAACAGTATTTATAGAAATGCCTCATCATATTCCCCAGTTGTCGGTAGATCATTGTTCGGGGTTTATTCATATCCTTGGGCAGGGTTAGATCCTGAGAACGGTCAGGCAAGAGGATACCTAGAGAACCAACCATCTTCAGAGTACTCACTAATTACGCAGTATTTAGGAGAAGATCCGGAAAATAATCTTGTTTATCATGGTGCTGCATTGCCTACCCATTTTGGGGCGTTAAGAAATACTTTCAATTATTCCGGACTAGAATTGTCATTTAATATTACTTATCGATTCGGTTATTATTTTAGACGGAATAGCATTTCATATTCAGGACTCTACAGTAGATATTATGGTCATGGAGACTATTACAGCAGATGGCAAAAGCCAGGGGACGAATTATTAACAAATGTACCTGCTATGCTATATCCGGCTAATAATCTTGCCGATCAATACTATCTAAATTCGGAGACTTTAATTGACAAAGGCGACCATATAAGGTTACATGATGTTGTTCTTTCATATGATTTTAAAAATCGTGGATTAAAAAACATTGGTATTAAGAATTTAAAAGTCTTTGCTGTAGCAAGCAACTTGGGGATTTTGTGGAAATCAACAAAGGCTGATTTAGATCCGGACTTTCCAAATTTTAAACCCGTTAGGAATTTTTCACTCGGACTTAACTGTTCACTTTAAGGACTGTAATTATGAAAAAAATATACACTATCTATCTGGGAGTGGTTTTTATTCTCTTTAGTTCCTGTTCCAAGGAATGGCTTGAAAAGAAACAAGATATAAAACTTATTGTTCCTACTACGCTCAACGATCTTGATCTATTATTGAACGTTTCAACTTTTGAACAGGATGGACGTGGTTCTACAGAAATGTCATCTGACGAAGCAGAGTATACTGTAGATCAATTTAATGCTTTACCACTGGCTTTTCAGCGTAATTTAGCTACTTGGAACGTTACTATATATGAAGAATTGACGGGTATTCAAAATGAATGGAATGTCGCGTATAGTCAAATACAAGTTTGTAATGTCGTACTGAATGGACTTAATAAAATAGAGCGTAGTGAAAACAACAAGCTTTTTTACGATCGCATAAAAGGAACAGCTCTTTACCATCGTTCAAGACAATTTTTAAATCTTGCAATGACCTTTTGCAAATATTATGAAGTTGCAAATGCTAATAGTGAACTGGGGATACCTTTGAAACTTACAGACGATTTGGATGAACGGATTTATAGATCTACTTTGGAAGAAACATATCAAAGAATAGTTCAGGATCTGACAATGGCTGCATCAATTTTACCCATTGAAAAGATTTCACAAACCCATATAGCGAAAGGTGGAGCGTATGCATTACTGGCTAGGACATTGTTATACATGGATAATTTTCAGGGAGCAAAAAATGCTGCTGATTCAAGTTATCTATACCATAACTTTATTGAAGATTATAATAACTTAAACTCCACAGCATCTCGCCCTTTGAGTATTCAAAGTAAAGAAATGCATATTCCATTAAGTCCTCGTATGTCTGTAAACTACGCAACGGTAGGGCGGATAAATCAAGATTTGTATGATAGCTATAAGGAAAACGACCTGCGCAAAGTTCTATTTTTTAAGAAGGAATCGGACGGGAAATATAGCTTTAAAGGGCATTACAGAGCAGCGATGTTTTCAGGAACCTCAACTCCAGAAGTTTTATTAATTGGTGCAGAATCAAGGGTACGGCTTGGTGATTTAAATGGGGCAATTGAGCAATTGAATTCGTTATTAATAAAAAGGTTTAAGAGTGGCAAATTTATACCATATGATGTAGGAACTGCTGATCAAATATTGGACATTATTTTAAGCGAACGAAGAAAAGAGCTACTAACCAGATGTCTTCGCTGGCAAGATTTAAAACGACTAAATCGTGATCCCAGATATGCTAAAACATTAACTCGGAAAATTGGTGACCAGATTTATTCTTTGCCTGCGGGTGATCCGAGGTATATCCTACCAATCCCTCAATTTATTATCAATTTTAATGGTATTACACAAAATGATTAATTACATGAAAAATATATTATTAACCCTTGTGTCCATTTTATATTGCCTTTCATGCATAGCAAAAGGTAACACAAGAATATCTGTTAATATGCCTCAGATAGACACAATAGCACTCCAGGTGACTATTGGCATAACGGATCCGATGTTAAATTTAGGTTTACAATATTATGCAGATACTGCTCTTATCAACAATGGAAAATGTCAATTTTCATTTGATATAAAATACCCGAGCTTCATGTGTCTTAGAATTAATAACAAATATGCGACTATGCCAGGTGATTATTATGTTTTAATAGAGCCCAATGATAACATTACATTTGATATTCCTTCCATAAAAGAAGCTGACTTTTTTGGATGGGGAATCATGAAAGTCAACATCAGCGGGAAAGGAAGCAAGAAAATAAATTTATACAAAAAAGCAATGGGTAGGTGTCTTAAGTTGTATGCCAAAGATCCTGATTATGCAAAACAGAGCATAAGTTATATGTATGAATCAACAGATAAAAAATTAAGTGTTATAAATTCGACCCTGAAAGAAGATAAAACTGTTCATATTAATATTAAGAATATAATCAAGGCACAAATATATGGAAGTGTAATGACGGCCCTTATGAGATCGAGTAAAAGGAGCGAAAGTGATTCACTTCGATTTTTATTTGATAAATATATTATACGTAAAAAAAGAATGGATGTATTTTATAAGAAAGATGTAGTGCGGTATGGTGGTACGATCGGTTCGTATTTGATTTTAAGTGAGTTTAAAAACCCCGCCACAGTGGGCGCAGATGATTTTGAGAAAAAGAATAGGATTCAATATGCAGAAATTTTGGTGAAGCGACTAAAAAACTATCCAGAAATTAGAGATTATTTATTGTCGAGACATTTGATATCTTCTATAAGAAGCGGTTTCGATTCGACGACTGTAAAGCTTTATGGATACTATTGTAATGAGTCTGATTTTAATAATCCTAATTATAATACAGTGGTTGAATTATATAATGATATGGAACGAAAACTTAGTGTTGGAAAACCATTTTATAATTTTTCTCTGCCAGATTCAATGGGGAAGTTTCACAATTTAACTGAGTTCAAAGGAAAAGTCCTTGTAATAGATTTTTGGTATAACGGATGCGGAGGATGCAAATTGATGGTTCCTGTACTTGAACAAATAGAAAATGAAATTAAGGGGCAAAATATTCAATTTATTTCAATAGGTATTGACAATAGAGAGTTGTGGTTAGAAGGAATTGGAAAATATTCAAGTTCAAATTCGCTACAATTATATACAAATGCCAAAAGTAAAGAACATCCTATGATGAAATATCTAAATATTTATGCATATCCTAGATTGATAGTTGTAGATAAAGAGGGAAATATAGTCGCAGTGCCTCCTGAACCTAGGTTAAGAAAGAATGCATTTATAGCATTTATTAATAATCTATTGTAAGATTTTTAAGAATAAAAAAAGGCTGTCCATTTTGGACAGCCTTTTTTTATTCTGATATTTCACCATAATGCATCTTGCTGGCATTTCCAGTTGGTAAATTAGTTGTTGTATTGTACTCTTGTGAACACAGAATATTTGGATTATCATCTGGACATTTATTTTCACCTGTCACCTGTGGTCCTCGTGAATTATCAGGGTTCACGTAAAATTCTTGTAAAGCTACTTTTGCACTGCTACTTGCCGGAGCAAAAGAGAAAGCTGCGAAACTTCCGATTGCAATTGCTGCAATTCCTAATGTAATTCGTAACTGTTTCATGATGTTGGTGCTTTTATAAATCAAAAAGCTAAACTTTAGTTAGTTTTTTGCCTACTCTTTGTTCAGGTTTTCGGCTTCTCCTGTTTGGTTAGTTATAACTGGTCTGAACACTGTCGTGTGGGGCACGCTTTAGCGTTAAAAAAGTGAACAGACCAATACTGTTGATTGCAAGTGCAATAAAATTAAAATATAACTGATCTTGCCACTTCATACCTCTTATCATCGCTATACAAGAGCACGGAATACTCGGTGCAAAATGCAGTATATAAATAAGATAGCCTGTATAGAGCAACAATACTGTTGATGAGGTCATCAGTCCAATTCCTCTCCATTTCTTATTGATGAGTAGTACAACAATTCCAATATGTACGATTTGTAAGACATATGGCAAGGTCTTCCCACCTGCAGATAGGAGGTAAGCACCTTGTATCTGTCTGCAAAAAGTTTCAAAATCGAAAATTTTGCTTGCGAAAGTATATGCCCATATAAGGAGTAGTATAAATATTGTCAATTCAGTTACGATGTTCTTGATTCTCATGATATGGTTATTTGGTGGTTGTTATAAATGTCTTAATTGGTAGCTTGCATTTCTAGGATTTAAAAATTTATTTTCAAAATTTCTATTTCATCAAATTTAGAATGCCCTTTGGCTGAAATGCAAGAACTTGTTGTCTGAGAATCCAAATGCACGCTGTATTAGAAAAATTTCACAGGTTAATGTTTCCATTGATCCTTGTCTTTTTGGGGTGGATCTTTGATCTCATTTCCGTCCACGTCAAAACTTAAATTTGATGTCGTTTGCAAAGTGTCATTCTCTGTTTTTAAATAGAGCTTTTGCTGATTTTCTTTTTCAGCCAGCCTGTTTCCTTCTGGTACTATTTGCATTTCATCCTGTCTGCAAGATTGTAGTGCGCAAAGGGTGAAGAGAATTATCGATATTGAGATAACAGTTGTTTTTTTCATTGTAAAATTTAGTTAGATTATCTCGGCCGAGACGGGGTTGAATTCTGTGGTCCAAATTATCAGTCTTTTGGGTAGGTTAAAACAACTTGTGGTCTCAGTTATCAAATGCACACCAATACATTGCTCCTACAGCAGATGTATATAATTGAGAAAAAGTCACCTAATATTTTGCGAAAAAATGTTGAATCGGGAGCATTTTTAAAGTGTATTAGAAATCATTCACATGTATTAGAAAGCAAATTCACACCCTGTATTTTAACGGTGTGTTTTATAATATACTGATATGCAGTGTGTTTTTTTGTAAAATACTTTTTCACTTAGCCAAGAATTTAGGTTGCGTGGTGTATGAGAAATTTTCTTAATTTTAGATTAACACTTAGTCATGAAGCGCCTACAAATTCATTTTTTATCAATCATATTAGTTTTTATGTGCGAATTGCTGTTTGCCCAGCAACAAAAGCTGAGCGATTTTTATCTCATCCAGCGTCAATATGAGAACCTTCCAGAAAATGATGTAGCTGCACTTCCGCTAGTAGGGAAGCTTATCTGCAAGGCAAAACTTGAAAATAATCAGAAGCAGCTGTTTCTTGGTTATAAGGATGCCCGCTATTACTCGGCTGAACCGCAGGTTAAACTGAAATATGCGGACAGTGCGATTTATGTCGCAAAAGCAATTAAGAACGATAGCTTGCTGAGCAGTGCGTATATGAGCAAAGGAGTGGTTTATTACTTCTATCTCAAAAAATATAAGCTAGCCCTAAATGAATATTTAAAAGCTTTTGAGAAGAATAAAAGCAATAAAGATCCATATTACAGAAACAAACTGAATTATCACATAGGAGTTGTTAAAAGCTATATCGGTTATTATAGGGAAGCTCTTAATAATTTTGAGGAGGGCAGGGCATTTTTTGAGGGTGAGATCAAGAAGTATCAGCACCCAAATTTGATGTATGGGAATCAAAGAGGGTACTTGAATACGATCCACCAAATGGCCGTCTGTTACCGCAAACTGGATGATTATAAAAGGGCTGATTCGCTGATAGCGGTAGGTCTCGCCGGATCATCGAAAAATGGGGATTACAGGCAGGAGCAAAGTTATTTCCTGACAGAAGAGGGTATCCGGGAATTCCGCAACAAGCATTATAGCAGTGCGGTCAAAATGTTGAACAATTCATTATCAGAGCTGATCCAGGTCAATGACTTCGCGTGGTTGACCGTATCGTACTCCTACCTGGGCAGAGCCAAGTGGGAGCAGGGAAATACCGGAGAAGCGATCAGGGATTTTGAAAAGATAGATTCAATTTTCGTAAAGCATAATTTTGTTCTTCCGGAAGTACGGCATATATATGTCGATCTGATAAATTATTATGCAGATAAAAAAGATAATACAAAATCATTATACTATAGCAGACAGCTTCTAAAGGTCGATAAAATTCTTGAAGAAGATTTCGTTTACCTGTCTTCAAAAATCCATCAGGAATATGATGCTGATAAACTTTTGCAGGAGAAGGATAAATTGCAGCGGATATCCTGGATTAGAGGAACTGTTTACATGATCATATTATTTATTTTTTCCTTTGGAGCATTTTATCTGCTTTTAAGGCTGAGATCCAGAAAGACGGTTACTGGTCGTAATAGCATTTTAGGGATTAACCTTGCAGGTGGCACCTTAAATATGGAAGGGGAAGGAGCGTTCAGGATACGAACATACAGGAAAACTGATATAGGTAATGGCATTGTTGAGGATGTTCTTAAGAAACTGAGTGAATTTGAAGCAAATCATGAATATCTTAATGAGCATATTAAGCTTAAATCAATGGCCAAAAGTTTTGGCGTAAACCACAATTATCTATCCGAAATTATTCAGGCACACAGGGGAACAAATTTTCATCTATATCTCTGCGAGTTGCGGATTTCCTATATTACTGAGAAACTTGACACCGATCGGGAATACCATAAGTATACCAGTGAGACACTCGCAAAAATGTGTGGAATTTCATCAAGGACTAATTTTTCAAAAGTATTCCTGCAGATAAATGGTATGAATTTCACACAATATCTACACAAAGTCAAATCTGAAATGGGTGGTGCTTCTATATCTATAAATGAATAAAATTCGCAAAGCACCTTACGGATTTCCGTAATTTTCTTTTTATTATATATAATATATTTAGCCTCTTATGAAAGATCAATGCACTATCACATGGACTGGGCGCGTTGTGAAGGAACCTATGCCCCGTCATTTTGAACTTTTTGAATATGTAGGAACAGACGAAAAAGGGGAACCTATAAAAGTCTATGTTTACAGGATAGAAAAAGGTTGGTGAAAACGCTCATAGTTTACAGAGCTCAAACAGAAATGATCACGTTTAAAATCATTGGTAATCCTTTTAAGTATTGATTTTGATTAATTGTAAATTCTGGGATAATTTCTGATCTTGAAGAAGCTACTACGCCTAAATTGTCGTAATATCGTTAACTTTAAAGTATTGCTGTAACACCTTCATATATTAACCAAAAAAACTTCTGAATTAAACTAAGTAAATTATGATAACTATTGATAATATTGTAGAAATATGCGTAGCAATAGATATTGCAATCCTGGGTATTGCATACCCCATAATTGTTGATAAGACATCAAACATCGGCGACAAATATCAATCCGAGTATCTTTTAACTTTATTCAACTATGAAGATCCTCAAAAGCCTTTTAATGTTACTATTGGAAATAAGGTATACAAAATTTCGACCTTTAAACTGATTTTGTTTTCAACTCTTTTTTCATTTTTGTTTATAATTTTTAAAGTAGAACCGCTTTTCGGCTGGGATAACTTGATTATTAATAATTCAGCAAATTTTGTTGTATTTGCATTTACCATAGTGTTAACTGTCAAGTTCTTTAAATGGTTAGAAAAAGTCAGCCTTTTTAATGGAAAATCAACATCGCTATTAAGTCACATTATCAGAAAAAATGATCAGCTTCCTGAAAATGATGAAAAGCGACAATATTATCTAAAAGCCATCAACGAACTCACTTATTATGCCGTAGAAAAGCAGGACGAGCACTTGCAGGAAACGCTGCTCCAGTTTTATTACAAAACATTTGCAAATATCAGAAGGAACCATCCGAAAAATGAAGCTTTAATATATCCGGTTGATCTGTATTTTATGGTCAACAAGATTAATGAAGAAGCGACGGTAGTTCAAAATAGAAAACTCCGGGGCATTGAACATAGAGCTGTCAGCGGTGTTTGGTTGCTGGGAGAAGATTTTGAAGAGATCATCATATCCGATGAAACGTATAGAACACTTTGGTGGAATATTTATACGATATGTGATTTTCCACGGTTGGTCAAAATGTTCTGGGCTCATTCACATCAGTATTATGATCACCGATTAAGATTAGTAATCGCAAACTTTGAGTCTGGTGGAGTGATCAGCAATTCGGACGAAATTAACCGAAGAGATCTGGAACGCAAGCGGTTTCTTGAATTTCATTATGCGCTAGGGGGGCTTATGTTTTATCGCAGCAAATATGAAGTGTTGAAGTATTTTTTAGAATACACGCAAGCACAACCACCGAGATATGTTTTATTACCAAGAACAATGACTGATATATTTCAGTGGTTTGAATATTTTGGGAATGAATTCAAAAATATAGGTGCACCTATTGACTTTAAATATTACTACCCCGAGCTCGACAATCTCGGTAATAGAAGACAGGTGAGTTATTGGATATGCTGTTATATCACAATCTTATTCATCAGGCAATTTTTCTTAGGTCAATCTCAGCGTTATCGGGAGTCTATAGTAGCCCCCAACCTTCCCGATGAAATAATTGAGCTAGGTAACTGGCTCGATCGGTTGACTTTCTTTGAGAAATGCTTAAATGACGTTTTGCAGAATTTTCAGCTTCTTAGAACTTTGAATTATGAGTTAGACGAGGCAAAAGACAAAGAATTGCGGCAATTTCTAGCAAAGTTGAGACAAGATATAAAGGAGAAAATTGGCCAGCAGAAACTTCAGGCAGAGCTTTCGCCGGAGATGATCCAACTTTTTTATGAACGCTCCAGTGCTATTCTGCAAAAGGCTTTTGACGAGTATAATCCAATCTTTATTTCTGAAGATGAAGAGCACAAAAAAGCGAAAATAAAACTAACGGTTTCCGGCAGTACGATGTTGATTTCCAAATCTGCATTTACCCAAGGCGATATTCCTCATATGAACTCCGATACAATTTTAGCCTCAGCCTTAGTAAGAGAAAGTATAAGAAAGTATATACCGAACTCTTTTGCAATTGCAAGAACCAAAAGGTATTTGCTTAAACCAGAAGATCTGATTGCAGGATTAACAAAATTAATAAATGAACAGTCTGGGGTGGTAATTGTTGGGGTTAACCTACAATACCAGATTCAGCAGATTATTGATGGTAGTGCATTTAAAAATCTGGTCATACCTATCCCAGCAACAGAGTTTGATGCCCAAGATCTGTTTTTTATTATCCGAAAAGAAGATTTACCCGCTATAGAACATAGGGTATTGCAGCAGAATGAAATTGATGAATTACAGCTTGTGCCAATTAATGAAAATTTAAAAATTTATGCTTCGGTCATTGATATCAACAAAGAGGAAAACCGTTCCACTAAAGAACGGTGGAGTGTAGATAATGAAGCAGGCGATCAAGACCTTAAAGTTCAGATGGCGTTAGCTTTTTTAAGTGTGATACTTTGGAAAGATTCAAGAGAAGTTATTCAGATGAGTGTCTACTCCGAATACAAGGAACAGGGAATTCCTAACATTTTAAACGATGTTACACCACTGGAAAACCGAGGGGACAATAACGATTCAGGCGAGTCTCAAGATTAATATTATTAAAAAACATAGCTGTGAAGCTAACTGGGATACTGCGTATCCCAGAAATAACCAGCAACGGCTGTCGAAGCGGGGATAGAGTAGAAGCTGACGGCCGTTGCAGCCGATTTTCGCGCCAAAAGCAGTAGGTTTTTGGCCGGCGACAGTTTTTTCAACTACCGCCGGTATGCTGTCCGCTTGATAAGGTGATATATAAGTTTGATCGTGTCATTTTTTTAATTTTTAGAGGTTAAAATTTCCTGTATCAATGTGAGGTCAAAATCAACAGTTCTGAATTTGACATCCTCAAAAGCTTTGTAATTTGCCATTCCAGAGGGATGAACTATCAGGAATCGCTTTTTATGCAGTCAAAGTGCCTGGATAATTGCTCGATTTCCTCAGCTTTGGCATCTAAAAAAGCCAGTTCTTTTTCACCGAGCCACTGTTCGTAGAATGGGTCTTTTGCTGTCCTGCACAGCGGGAAGGAAATACCGTGTTCTTTTCGTGCTATATAACCCAAAAAGGATTCTACATTTATAATTTCGAGCAGATCGGTTGTTTCGAGGGACTTTTTTAGCCAATCCCCCCAAAAGGGGGATAATGGCTACTTCATAGTTGTTGCGACCTACTTCGCTAAATGTCTTGATTAGGATGATATCAGTTATTTTATCTGATTTTTTCATGACTAAGGATTTAAGTTTATGTCTACAATTTTTCTATTACCGAACAGCATATAAATGGCGTATTTCAATTCTCGGCTACATTCTTTTTGCTCGGCATAATGTATCGTTGCATGCATGGAGAAAAGGGCATCGTAACCGTCAAACAACTGATCTCTGAAGGTCTTTTTATTTCTGTACAACCTTGTACCGTTTTTGAGGTATCTGCGCTCAAAGTTGGCTATGTAGTCAAACCATATATTTACATCTATATATTTTTTCGTCCACTTTTTTTCGATTTCCAATCTATGTTTTACCCATAATTCGGCTTCTTTTTTTATGAATTCGGTCAGTGCTTTGAGTTCTTCGGGAAACAGTCTTGCGAGCAGATAGGCTCTGTCAAGGTTGTTCATGTGATCTAAGGTTTTCATCTTTTTAAATTTTTGGGTTGTTTTTCTTAAAATCAATGGTGACGACCTTATCGTCCCCGAAATAGAGTTCAATTGCCAGTCTCAACATGGCGGGAATGGCTTCTGAACCTGCCAATCTTATCAGGCAGTGAATACCGAAAACACTGTTGTCCTGATAGAAAAACTGATCTGCAAAAATTCTCGGATTGCGATACAGTAGAACACCGAATTTTTCAAGTGTATCCTCGGCATTTTGTACAAGCCTATACCAATAATCGGCTGTTACAATGCAGTTTGGTGGCCATGTTTTTCTAATATCCTGCTCTTTCTCACGTAAGTGTACTATTTCGGTTTTTATAAAGTCAGTCAACGTTCCGAGCTGATCAGGAAAGAGCCTGGCAACGGCAAATGCCCTTTCGGTATTGTTCATTTCTTGTAATGATTTCATGATCTTTTGATTTTTAAAAAGTGGCAGTTTTTACAGTCCTGCCACCTTTTGGGCTGTGCTTAATTCAGTTGGAAAATGTCTGTTCCGATTTTCTCGAAAGATGTACATAGGTCAAACGCCTTCTGTGATTTGAGTTGTGCAGTACCACCGAGTACAATGCTCTGTAACTTCGCTTCGCCATCCTTGTAATTGCGAACATTCTGAAAGTAGCCAGTAACGGCATTGTAAGCCCCGAATAGTGTTCCTTTGGTCGTTTCCAGTTGCTGTGTGTCGTTCATCATCGCATAAGCAAAGGCATCGTTCACGGTATTTTTGAACATCGTTGACAGTTCATCGTCCGCACCTTTTTTAAGGAGGTTATACGATTCCTTATTTGGGCATAAGGCAAGCTGTATCAGCTTTTTGACTTCGTTGTCCTTAATCTTTAAGGTAGCCCAGCGATTGAAAATCCCGTCCATTTGCATAGTCATGGTATTTGCCAGTTCCATCACTTTATGGGCATCGTTAAGGCGTTGTTTTGCTCCTGCGGTATGTTTGATGCGTATAACGTTGCTCATATTTCGCAGGGATGCGTTCAGGGTGTTTTGACATACGATTCGGATAGGGGTGAAGGCAGCTGTAATGCTTCCGCTTCCGTCATGGCTTGTGGTCAGGAAGATGTATTTTTCAATCACATCATCCGAATTGCCTATACGGATATAATTTGGAAGTTTGGCTGTGATAAATATGCGTTCGCCCTGACCGAGTGCCCCTGCAGTCTCGTACAGAATACCACTGCCACCGCCTACAATAGAATCAAAAAATGTAAAGGCATCTTTATTCTGCACGATGTGGTAGTCCCTGCCAACTACACCAAGTACGGTATTGTTATCTGTGCGGATATTGGCAAAATAGTTAGGTACTTCGATTTCAGTGTCCTGAATGACAATACCGTCCGAAATTTGCACGATTCCTGATCCTTTGGTGAACAAAGGACTTTTTTCTACTTCGTAGTCCAATCCTGCGTGTCTGATTGCTTCGGCACTTGTTGGGTATTCCTGAACGATCTGTCCCAGTCCGTGCCAAGCCTTTTCTTTTACGCTGAAAAATGAATATCTACCTGTTCTATTGTTGAAATTTAGATTGTGTCCCATGATTTCTATTTTAAAGGGTTAAATGTTTTGGATTTTGTACTGTCCTGCCTAGAATGGGAGGTCGTCTTTTTCGTCCTCTTTTGCAGTGTTAACAGGTTCCTGTTTTTTACTAGCCTGTACGGAATCTTTTTCCGATGCTGTTCCCCAAGCGGGTTTGATATTGGAGGTTGTGAAGTTCAGCCCTGCTTTTGGGTTGCCGTCTTTTCCAGTCCACGCCATTGTGCTGATCTGTCCCGTCAGTTCGACATATAGCCCCTGTTTTAGCCATGAGACTGGCTTTACGCTTCTCCAGTAGGCACATTCAATAAATGCGGTGTTGTCCACCCATTCCCCCTGTTTGTTTTTGTAGCCGTCATTTACCGCTACACTGAAGTTTACCACTTCCTTACCTGATGTTGTTTTGCTGACCGTTGCATCTTGTGCCAGCCTTCCTGAAATGTTCATAAGTTTTGTTTTTAAGTTGTTATACAATCCTGTTACGTTTGCTTTCCTTTCAGTCCTGCAGAGCCTCGGCCCAGATCATTTTTTTCAAAAGAAAAAACAGGAAAAAAAAGAAAGTCAATCCGTACATAGGGGAATTGAGGTAAGGCAAAAGGAAACGGAATAAAGGATGGGTGAGTGCGACGGCATGTGTTTATGCCGTAGTCTTTTGCGGGCTGAGGGTTGGCTGCCCTATGTACTTTTGAATGTCTTTTTCGACTTTTTTTTTGATAAAAAGTGATTCCCCAATTTTATTTTCAATAAAAAAAAAAATAAACCTAAAAAGCAGTGTTATTTCATAGGGAATAGGAAGGTGAATGCTGCTGAAATGAGGCGGAAAGCTTCCTATTTGCTATGTTTGGGAAGGCATAAAAGCTCTTTTCTGCAAAGGTTTTGCAGTGGAGGAAATGTGCTTTGCCAAGCTTGGGAAAGATGTTATAGCTTATCTGGAAATAGGAATTTTAAAAAAATGATTTTGCGAGAGTGATGGAAGCGGCATCCTTTTTCTGAAAAAAGATATAGCGGACAGCATGACCGGGCTGAACGCACGGGCCATTAGCAGTGCCGTGCAGACTGGGCTCGTCCTGTGGATAAGGGTGTTTAGAATACCTGTCTCTTAACAATGCTTTTGAGCGGAGAAAAGAAAAACGGAATGCGCGCTCCTCTTTCTTGCAAATGAAATTGCATATTTGTACAATGAAGTGACAATAAAGTCAAATGATGGTGATCGGTTAACTTTTAGGAATCAGTGTCCTATGCTCCCGGAAAGGGTGAAATCTTCAGACTCCTGATTTTTTACCTGTCATAATATTTTATATATTGACGCGGCCAAACTTAATTTATGATGCATTTTAATTTAGCAAAGTCAATTGTTTCCCCCACTCAGATACAGTATACCGTTTTCAGTGGCGGAAATCCAAATGAGTACAGTGACTTCCACAGGGTTGTTTTAAATATATTGAGGGAGTTTCCCAAAGATCTTATGCAATTGGCGGACCCTGCCGGATTTTATCACTGGTGTTACCGGTCGGGGAGTAATCAGGGCCTAAATTTATACCTACTGCACGCAGAACTGTTTAATGCTGAAATGATATTGAACAGTGCTTTCTTCAAGGAATACTCAGGATTTTTTAATAGAGACTTGGTGAAGGTATTTTTAATCGATAGCAATATCTCCAACCATAAGGAGATTGCGCAGCTGGTTAGTGATATGACCTTTGGTTATTATATGATGATCAATGATCCTGGAGAAGAAAATGCTGCCTTTTATGATGAAAATAATTTCTTTGCGGATGTGCATGGTCTAATAAAACTTATCAAAAGGGACTTAGCACAGATTAACATCGTACTGCAGGAAGATTATGGTTTTCAAATCGACAGTTTTAATTTTCAGACCAACCCAAATGCCGACGAGTTAAACCCATTTCATCCAACAATGTACAGCCATTCCAATTATTTTCTGTTAAACCAGATATTAGCTAACGATTGGGCAAAGAAACATCAGTGGCCTAAACAGGAAGACATGCCAATGTTCAATAAAAAGAGGGCGACCATTCAGTTGGGGCAGGCTACGGTAATTGATGGATTGTCTCAAGTTGTGCGCATAGGTGAACCTGCTGCACTGATAGAACCCACATATCCGCCAATGATTATTATTGCACCTTTTCATTTTCCACGCTTTAGAAGGCTAAGGGCAAAACCATTTGAAACCAGGAGGCAAAAGGCGTTATTCAAGGTTTCACAGACCGAACAGAATCTTGATTATACATTTGAAATTGAAGAAGACACTCAAAAGATCTTGGGACATGAGCTGATCGGGCAGGCGTTCAGTTTTCTGACAAATAGATTGAATATGCTCGATTACGCAGGTTACCTTCACGGGCAGTTAACGTATTCGCCGATTTTCAGGATGCCTATCGTGGGTAAATCTCTAAATATGGACCTGTCACATTTTGAAAATGCTTTTACAACCAGAAAACATGCTATAAAAAAAATTGAAACAATAGGCGAATTGATGCGGAAAAAGATGGTTGTCCCACAATTAAAAGAGTATTTGGAGCAAAGAAATGGACAAATTGTTTTTATATCCGATCTGCCAATGGAGTGGTTGCGTTTAGATAGATATCCCATTTGCCTGACCCACGATATTTGCCGGATACCTGAATTTAATTTTAGTAGCCTTGTCAATAACTATGTACACAATCAGCGATTGACATTTGCGGTAGGATCAGATATTTTAGAACATACATTAATTATTCACTGCGCAAGTGAAGAGGATCAGGATATGCACCACTATTTTGGCGGAATTGCAGCTATGCAAAAGGAGTTAGGGTTTAAAAGTATTTTCTGCAAAACCGTTGATGACATCGAGGATGCAGTAAAGACCTTAAAACCTCATTTTTTAATATTTGATTGCCACGGTGATTTTGACGATAAAGATCTGTCAAGCTTCCTTGTAATTGATAACAAAAACAACGTAAGGTTAACCGGAGAAGAGATTATCGCGCGGGGTATTAGCGCTCCTTTGGTATTTATTTCTGCCTGCAGTACAATGCCAAATTATGGTTACGTGAAATTCTTATCAGATGCTTTTATGCAGGCTGGCGCATTTGCTGTTACAGCTACCTTTATGCCAATTATGATGCATGACGCTGCTGTACTTATTTTACGAATTTTAAGTAACCTCAAACAACAGGAAAATAAGGTGATTTTTTCAAATTGGCTGGCTTTTATATCACATACTTTGAGAAGTACACTTATTTTTGAAACAGTGAGGAAAACCAGGTCAAAATATAATCTTGATAAGGAAATAGCTGATGATAAAGTTGCTGACATCCTTTTGATGCTGATGGTTTTTGATACGCGCGAATCTGCGCTGGATGAACTGAGTGAATATTTGCAGGAAATTATTCCTGAAGCTGATGTAGCTTTCGAAAATTTAAATCATGAATGGTTATCATATACAACCCTAGGCCGTGCAGATCTCATTAAATTTGAGCTTTGGCTTAATAAGCATGTACAGATTAACGAAGCTGTTTAGCAGTAATAATTCCGTATACTAAGTTTTATAAAAAGAAATAAATTATGATAAAATTAATATCATGACAGTATTTTACAATATTAGTATTAATGTGCTTCAGTCCAATCTAGTACCGTCAATGGAAATCAATTGACCGCTATCGCTGTAATATGTAACTTCACTGTCGCCATCGTTAGCACCCGTACAGAAATCTTCTATTATTTTTTATAAAATTGTGTTTGAAATCGCCAGTATTGTAACTGTAGTATTACTGAGGACATGGATAGAAAGATTTGTGCTTAGTAAATTAAATAACAAAAGAGCAGGTGCTGATAAAAATTTATTTTACAAGATTATTCCAATACTCAATCTGGATGACAATTACATCAATCGGCACTTGGTCAGGCGTTTAGAATGCTAAGTACCATGGGAGAAGCTACTGATTGATAGTTGTGGAATTCCAAAACAAAAATTATAAAATTATTTTTCAATACAGTGATCTGTAAATCAGATTGTTGTATTTTTAGTAATCCGTGTACTGGTGTTTTTATTTGTTTTTAAATAATAAATTTATATCTTTGTAATGTGATTATAAAATAGAAAAACCAAATCTACTGGCGTAGAGATGGTTTTTATAAATTTTTAATATTGACTTACAAATCCCGTATTGAGCTTACAATACAAACACGAGGTTGGTCACCTCAGTATGATTTGGAGTAAAGTAGTCATTAATTCCATTGCAAAGCTATGTATATTTTTGTTGATATGCAAGTTTTTGTTGATTATGGCACTCCATTAAGCATTTTTTTTAATATTAAAACATAAGCTAATGGCAGTAAAAACAGTTTTGGCAGCTTTAGGTATGGCTGCGGGAAAGGTTATTGTTAAAAAAGCAACAGAATCGTTGCTTGATAACCTAAACCAATTATATACCTATGTAATATCCAATTTTAGCAAAATCAGAAATCAGGATGTCCGTTTTTCAATCAGTTATCTAATCAGAATTAAAATTCCTGGAACTTCAAAATTTCTTCTGGTTCGTGGTCATAGGATTAAGAACCAGTTACAGCCCGTCGGTGGGGTGTACAAAAAAGTAAACGGTTTCTCTGAATTTAGAGAGTGGGGCTATAAGGAAGATTCCTCCAATAGAGGAATAAAAACTGACGATGTCAGTCTGAATGACCTGAGATTCCGCGTACAGGGAAAATATACGTTGAATGTTATCAAATGGTTTGAATATGCTGTAGGCAGAGAATACACTTTTGAGCGGGAGTTTGAGGAGGAACTTATTGAGACAGGTATTCTGGATGCTGAAATCTTTCGTAAGAAAACCCTTGAAAAGGTTTCTAAGGTCATGAAAGTCTTTAACTACAGTACATTTCATCAATGCTACGAGGTGCTAATCTATGACATCGTGGAATTTCATCCAACAGCAGAGCAGGAGCAGGCGCTGAAGCAGCTTCTAGACAGAGCTAGAAATGAGGGCGACGAGTACATGCTGGTTGATGTCACTGAAATCGAAAGATTACTAGTGATGGAAAATGAAGAGCAGATTGCTAGAATTGGAGAACATACAAAATACTTAATCAATGAAAAATAACTTACATAAATATACAGAGCAGGAGTTCAAAAAGGATGAACTTCTAGCAATTATTGCTTCAAACCTGGAGCTGGATGAAACACGCAAAAATCAGATGGAATCTGCGTATAAGGCTGTTAATGACGTTCTCTCTAGAGACGAGAATTTTTTTAAGGGCTATACAATCAGTGTATATGCTCAAGGTTCATTACTGATAGGCACAACGATAAAACCTCTTTCTGGAAAGGAGTTTGATTTGGATATTGTCCTTCATATCGAGGATTCTTACCATAATCACAGTCCTTCGGAAATTTACGATGAGCTTTATCGTGTATTGAGTAATCATGGAACCTATCGTGCACTTTTACAGAAAAAAAACCGTTGTGTAAGGATAAACTATAACAGTGACTTTCATATGGATGTTCTGCCGGGATGCATAATAGCCAGCAATAATACCCGGTTGATGATTGCGGAAAATGAATATAGAAAATTTTGGTCAAGAACAGACCCAAAGGGTTATGCTGAGTGGTTTAAGGAAATCTCTGAAAGAAATAACGGGAGTTTTTTACTCCAGGAAAGATATGGCCTCCTTTTGGAGGCTAAAATCGAAACGGAGGATTTGCCTACCCATCTTTATTTTAAGACTCCTTTACAGCGTACTGTACAGATTGTCAAAAGATATAGAGATTTGTTTTATCTTAATAAAGATAAATATACCAGTCCAGCTATCTCAAGTATAGTATTGACAACACTTTTGGCTCAATGTCACCAAGGTAATCTTTCCATACAGGATTCGCTGAGAAATGCAATGGTTCAGATGAAAAAGCTGGCTGATGACTATAAATACCATGGGATAGAATTTACAGTATACAATCCGGTTGACAATCATGAGGACAAAAGTAAGAGAGAAAATTTTACTGACTCATGGAAGGATAGACATTACAGCAGTTTTGTTAATTTTGTGGAGAGTTTTGAGAAAAAGTTGAATGCGTTCATCAATTACTCTACAACTGAGAGTAATTATACCGACTTATTTGGGGCCGGTTTTTATAAGGAGAATATACAGACTATTGTTCAGCTTGAAGAACGTGTTGCTGGAAATTCAAGATTAGCGGCGTTATTGTCGGGAACTGCATATACGAACTCTTCGGGTAAAATCAATGTGTCATCAGGTGTTAAAAATGGGAGTCATGGATTTTATGCTGAGTGATAGTGAAAAAGCCCGGAAATACTGGGTTGGCTTTCTGTTCAAAACCAAACTAGCTTGTGAAGCAGCTTTTGACTGGCTCACTTTTGAGCTGAAGGGTAGGGTACTGGAAGGAAGGGGTACTTTGGAAGAAAATGGTAAAACATATCATTTTACTATATTGTATTCTCCGTTTTTCCCTGGTAGGTTTGAACGCGTGAGGGTTGAGACCAAAAAATTAAGAAAGTGTGCCGACACACATTTTAATGGTGACGGTTCGTTATGTCTTTATCATCCTATAATGGATTTAAAAGGTCGAGCTTATCTTGATTTGGTCGAGGTGATACCTTGGATATCCGAGTGGGTTTATTACTACGAAAAATATGTGGTGTATAAGACCTGGTTGGGTCCTGAATATCCCCATAATATTTGATAATAAAATTTTCAGGTTCTCTATCCTTTCGGGATGGAGAACCTGTTAAAAAAAATATAAAATGAACAATAAATTTAAATTGTCAGAAATTGTTAGCATCAGGTCTGGAATGGTAGTTCCAAAAACTGTGAATAATGATGAAGAGAAATTAACCGATGCTTTTGTTAGGATGATCGGTACTTCGGATTATAATGATCAGGGAGTTTTAAGACCAAACCTTGAGCCGAACGTACTGTTCAAACCTTCGATAGAAAAAAATTTCCTTGTGAAGGACGAGATCTTGTTTAATTCGAAAGGCAGACGCTTTTTTGCTGCGCTATTTGACAATGAGTATTCTCATACGATAGCCAGCGCCTCTTTTTTGGTATTGACTTTACAGCGTGATGATGTTCTGCCGGAATTTTTGGTCTGGTACCTGAGTCATCCCGAAACCCTGAAAGTCTTCGATTCAAAGATGGTCACGCAGACCATGCCTTCTATAACAAAACAGGAATTAGGTGAACTGGAAGTTATTATACCTAATTTGCATACCCAAAATCAAATCATATCACTAGACTCCTTGAAAAAACAGCAAATCGCCATTCAGAAAGAGCTGATTGTTCTTAAGGAGGATTTTATCAATAAAGTAACCTATAAAAAATTAAAAAATGAGTTCTAAAGTAAGTCAAAGAGATATCAATAATACCGTATGGAATGCCTGTGATACTTTTCGTGGCACAATTGATCCGTCCCAATACAAGGACTATATTCTTACAATTTTATTTTTAAAATATGTAACTGATGTCTACAATGAGAAAAAGGAAGAGTACGCAAAAAAATATGAGGGCAATGAAGAGCGTATAAAGAGAGCGCTCCAGCGAGAACGCTTTATCGTACCTGATGAATCGAGCTTCTATTTTTTATATGATAATAGGAACAACCCAAAAATCGGGGAAATGATAAATCATGCATTGGCAGAATTGGAAGATGCAAACAGAGAAAAGCTTGGAGGTAATGATGGTTCGAATATTTTTAGGAGTATTGACTTTAACAGTTCCAATCTCGGGGACGAAAGAGGCAAGGTTACAAGACTGCGTACTTTATTAAATGATTTTTATAAGCTTAATCTTTCTTCATCAAATTTGGAAAACAGTGATGTGATAGGCGGTGCTTATGAGTTTCTTATTGCAAATTTTGCCTCAGATTCAGGAAAGAAGGCCGGAGAATTCTTTACGCCTTCTGAAGTATCGACTTTATTGGCAAAATTGACCAAATCCAAGCCTGGTTCACGTATTTATGACCCTACCTGTGGTTCTGGTTCTCTTCTGATCAAGGCGGGACGCGAAGTAGGTGACAACAATTTTTCCCTGTATGGCCAGGAAGCAAACGGTAGTACCTGGGCGCTTGCTGTAATGAATATGTATCTCCATGGTTATGACAGTGCGATTATCCGTTGGGGCGATACATTGAGAAATCCAAAACACAAAGAAGGCGATAACTTAATGCTTTTTGATACCGTTGTTGCCAATCCTCCCTTTTCTTTGGACAAGTGGGGAGCAGAGGAACTGTCGACTGATGTATATAACCGTTTTTGGAGAGGTTTACCGCCTAAGTCGAAAGGGGACTGGGCATTCATTTCGCATATGCTAGAGTCATTAAACATCTCAGGAAAAGCTGGCGTAGTGGTTCCGCATGGTGTTCTTTTCAGAGGAGCAGCGGAAGGAAAGATCAGAACTAAGATCTTGGAGGAAGATTTGATTGAGGCGGTTATCGGTTTACCATCCAATTTATTTTTTGGTACCAGTATCCCTGCTGCAATCATTATTTTCAATAAACAGAAGTTGAATAGGGAAAAAGTGCTGTTCATTGACGCAAGTAAGGCATTTGTGCCAGGTAAAAATCAGAATGTTCTTGGTTCCGATCATATTGCCCATATTTCTGATGTGTTTACGAGATTCCATGATGAATTGGCTCTAACTGGAGTAGTGGAAGACAAATTTGCATATGTGGCGAATTTAGATGAGATCAAAGAGAATGATTTTAACCTGAACATTCCACGTTATGTAGATACTTTTGAGGAAGAAGAAGAAATCGATATAAAATCTGTAATGCAGGAAATAAAGTCTTTGGAAGCACAACGTGCAGAGTTGGATAAAGAAATCGAGGGATATTTACAGGAATTGGGACTTACTCTTTAATTTTTACAATCCTTAATGTTTATAATAAAGACAATTAAATGATAAAGACCGAAGAAAAGAAATTAAAGATAGGAAATGTTCCAAATTTGAGATTTCCAGGATTTGAAGGGGAGTGGGAAACTAAGAAGTTGGGCGATATTTTACAATTTAAAAACGGAATAAATGCTTCAAAGGAAAAATATGGCAAGGGTGTGAAATTTGTTAATGTTTCTGATATACTTAATAATGAGTTTCTTACATACGATAATATTATGGGGTCAGTTGATATTGACAATACAACGCATGAGAAGTACCTAGTGGAGTATGGAGATATCCTCTTTCAAAGAAGTTCGGAAACTAGAGAAGAAGTTGGGACAGCAAATGTATATTTAGATATTGATAAAACAGCGACATTTGGGGGATTTGTAATTAGAGGAAAAAAGATCGGTGATTATAATCCTATTTTTTTTAATAACCTGTTAAAAACCAACTCGTCCAGAAATAGTATAACCTCTAAGTCAGGTGGTAGTACAAGATATAATGTTGGGCAGGAAACGTTGAATTCGGTAGAACTATTTTTTCCACAAATTCCTGAACAAAATAAAATTGCCGATTTATTGGTACTATTGAATCAACGAGTACAAACCCAAAACAAAATAATTGA
>NZ_JBVTMR010000002.1:0-922355 GCF_055762745.1 Chryseobacterium subflavum | reverse complement strand
ACAAAACTATAACAATGACTTAATCCAGAGTATTTCTTATAACGAAAACAATGATCCGGTATTCATTGATGGAGAAAAAGGAGATGTGGCTTTCCAATATGGTTTAACCAGCATGAGGCAAAGGGTGAGTTATGGAGGTAACTTTAGCAATGATGGAGAAGGAAAGTTTACAAAATTCTATAGTGAAGATGGAAGCTATGAGGTGATCAAAGATAATACCACTGGAAAGGAAAAGCACATCCTGTATATTGGAGGAACACCTTATGATTCTAAAATTGTATATTTGAAAGACTATACAGAGAGCAGTGGATCTTATAAATTTTTGCACAAAGATTATATCGGAAGTATTCTGGCGATTAGCGATGAGGCAGGAAATAAACTGGAACAAAGACATTTTGACGCATGGGGTAACTTTACCCATCTTAAAATTGGGAATGGAGCTATTATTACCGATCAAAATGTAATTCGTAATTCATCACTCTTAATTGAAAGAGGCTACACCAGCCATGAGCATTTTACAGAAGTAGGAATCATTCATATGAACGGAAGGTTGTATGATCCTCTATTAAGAAGATTTTTAAATGCGGACGAGAATATACAGGACCCCACCAACACCCAGAATTATAATAAGTATGGATATGTATTGAATAATCCTTTAATGTTTAATGATCCCAGTGGAGAAGAATTGGTCACATTATTAGGGATTTCAATGTTTGCAATATGGAAAGCTGTATTTATAGGAGCTGCTGTAGGGCTGGTATCTTATACATTGACACTGGGACTCACAGGAAATATAGATAAATGGAGTTTTGGGGGAGCCTTAAAATCGATGTTCTTTGGCGCGGTCGGGGGTGCTGCTACCTTTGGGATAGGAACTATTTTTTCCGCCGCCGCGAAAACCTTTGGTAATGCAGTATTACAAGCCGGGGCTCATGGCCTCTCACAAGGAGTATTGGGAATGGTGCAGAATAATGGCAGTGGGTTTCTTCAGGCTTTTGCTTCAGGAGCTCTGGGAAGTTTAGGGGCAGCAGGTTTTCAGAAACTTGTAGGCGATGCTGCCAACAGTACCGTGGGTACGATTGCTTTTGGAGCCTTAGCAGGAGGGATTGGATCAGAACTCACAGGAGGAAACTTCTGGCAAGGAGCCGTTATAGGTGGTATTGTTGCTGGATTGAATCATGCGATGCATAGGATTGGAACTAAATCCATTGCTGAAAAGGAACTAAATGCAGTCGGAGTAAAGGACGTAAATGCAACAGCACCTAACACGCAGGAAAGCCTTGATACGGTTCTTAGTACAGACACATTATCTTCTATGCATAAAAAATCCGGAAATGTTCCTATCGGATATGGGACTACGGATCTTGGCAATGAAGCTGAAACAACACCAAATGCAAGTTCAAGAAGAGCTGTAAGTATTGTTTTAAATAAAAATTCGACATTTTCATACTTCAAACTTTATCAAACCGTTGGACATGAACTTACTCATGCTATTGATTTTATTTCAGGAGCAGCTGTAAGACAGTATGGTATTTATATGAAACGTTTTTCGAACAATCCAGAACGTTCAATGGAAAGGTATAACAATTGGAAAGAATATCGGGCATATGGTTGGGAAATGCGCTATGCAAAAGATTGGTGGTCATCACAACAATACAACAAATATAAATCATTATTAGGATTATGAAAAGAATAGTTTTTTTAATTACTACATTATTTTATGAATTTCTTTTTCCTCAAAATATTGATCTAAAATTGAGTGATAATTTGCAATACATAAATATTACTCTGAAATCAGGCAATAATCTTGAAATCAGGAAGGATATAGAATATGCCAATAATACATTTTATCAGGTCAAAAAATCAGGGATAAGGGAGAAAAAATTAACATTGTTTTTATATGATGAAAAAAATAATTTCATTGAAAGCGGAATTGCTAATAAAATAGGAAATATTAGATTTGAATCTATTGAACAATCTGAAGCGTATTGGAAAGAAAAAGAAATACTTGAAAAGGCACGTTTAGACCTAAGTCAAATCAATATAAATATTTCTAAATCTAAAGGCGTTTTATTGGAATTTCCATTTCGGGTCTATGCTGATATGGAATCTCTTTTCAAAGATTATCCATGTACATTATTAAATTGTTGGTATGAGTTTTATTCTTTAGAAAGAGGAAAAAAGTATAAAATGCAAGTTCAGTTAAAAATAAAATCTAAAATATATAAATCTAATATGGTAGAATTTGTATATTAAAAAATAACTCCTCATTACCGAACGAAATGAAAATCAACGAAGTCAATTCTTTTGTATGGTTAAAGAAAAAAGAGGTTAGATAATAACCCTAGATAAAGATAAAACTCTTACACCCCACTACCGCAAGAATCTTTCGTGTAGTGGGTAATAACAGAAACTTGTAGGCGATGCTGCCAATAGTGCCGTGGGTACGATTGCTTTTGGAGCCTTAGCAGGAGGGATTGGATCAGAACTCACAGGAGGAAACTTCTGGCAAGGAGCCGTTATAGGTGGTATTGTTGCTGGATTGAATCATGCGATGCATAGGATTGGAACTAAATCCATTGCTGAAAAGGAACTACATGCAGTCGGAGTAAAGGACGTAAATGCAACAGCACCTAACACGCAGGAAAGCCTTGATATGGTTCTTAGTACAGACACATTATCTTCTATGCATAAAAAATCCGGAAATGTTCCTATCGGATATGGGAAAACGAATCAATCTAATAGATTAGGAGAAACAAATGATAAAACAGGAAATATCATTTTAAATAAGTCAAAAACATTCTCATATTTCAAACTTTATCAGACTGTTGGCCATGAGCTAGTTCATTCAATAGATTTTATTAATGAAACCGCAAAATCAATATTTAATAGTTATTTGAAGTTTTACAAGAATGATCAAAAGCCTGCAAATATTTATTATAGAGAAGCGCTGGAGTTTAGAGCATATCAATGGGAGATAACATTTGCTCCCTCAGCATTATCTAAACAATGGTATAATTATTATAAAGTAAAAAATAATTGGTAATGAAATATATTATTTTTCTTTTGGCTTTCTGTTGTAGCTATGCTCAACAAGTAAGTATTAACTTGCAAAAACAAAATAATAATTTGAATGTTGGCATAATTTCTAATGAAAAGCTAAATTTAAATACAGATTTAACATCTACGAGTATTAATGGAGCTATGAATGAAACGGAGATATACCCTATGTATGAAAATAATTTATATTTATTTGTTTTTGATGGGGCTACCGTAGTTCCAATGCAAAATGCATACATTTTACCACATCCCGACGAACCACCCTCATTTTATAAAAAAGAGTTAGAAAATATTGAAAAAAGAAAAAATGAGAAAATATTTATTCATAAGGGAAAAATTAAAAAATTAAAGTATAAATTTTTAGTTTACAGAAATGCAAAGGAATTATTTCAAGATTATCCTTGTAGAATGTTTGACTGTTGGTATGCGTTTTATTCTTTAGAAAGAGGAAAAAAATATAAGATGCAAGTTCAGTTAAAAATAAAATCCAAAATATATAAATCTAATATGGTAGAATTTGTATACTAAAAAATAACTCCTCATTACCGCACGAAATGAAAATCAACGAAGTCAATCCTTTTGTATGGTTGAAGAAAAAAGAGGTTAGATAATAACCCTGGATAAAGATAAAACCCTTACACCCGATACCGCACGAATCTTTTGTGTGGTGGATAATAACAGTACCGTGGGTACGATTGCTTTTGGAGCCTTAGCAGGAGGGATTGGATCAGAACTCACAAGAGGAAACTTCTGGCAAGGAGCTTTGATTGGGGGTATAGTTACAGGATTAAATCATGTGGCGCATTTGAGAGACGCACCCTATAATGGTTACGATAAAGCTGGTAAAAAAATCAATAATGATGGAGGGAATACTACAGATTACATGTATGATGATAATGGAAATGTAATATCTTCTACATCGGTAAAAATAGGTACATTCCAGGGTGGAGAAGTTAGTTCAAGCGTAGAAGGCTATGGATACAGAATAAGAACTATTGGAACCGGAGGAGCCTCCTATGATGCTGGCTGGGATGTAACATCTATGTTTATTGGTACAGGAGAAGTGAAAGCTGGATTGGGTTTAATCAAAATGGGAGTAACTAATCTCAGTAAAGCTAAATTAGGTATTCCTGTTCTAGGTAAGGCTAGTAAAACCGTCTTAGAGTCTTCTCTTCACTACTCTAAAATTTATGGTTATAAAAAGATAAATTTATTGGGTGGATTAATAAAAAAACTTCCATATTTCACTGGAGTTAAAGCCGGGCTGACAAGGAATTGGGCTAGTTTTTATGGTCGAAATGCTGTTTGGTTCGGTGCAGGAAGATTCAGTATAGGAGGAGGATTAATCTATAATAATATAAACAAATAATTAAATGGATACAACTGATATTGTAGTAGATTATTTTCAAAAACGTGGGTATTATAATGAAGAACTGAAATATAAAACAATTATTAATGATAAAAATGAAGATTTTATGGATATGGAATGTCTATTTGAATCTTTTTTTAAAGATTTCAATATTAAAAACAGTAATGAGTTTAATGTAAATAAGTATTTTTACAATAATTTTCTGATAGAGAAATTTTTAATAAAAATAGGAATTAAGACTAATACCATTTCTAAACCTTCAATAACAATCGCTCACATGATAGAAGTAGCAAAAAGGCAGAAATGGTTTGATCCGGAATGAAAAAACTAGCTCCTTGCCTTTGCGAGGAGCTAGTTTTTATAACACAGTCATTATCATCCACAACACTTATGCTGCTCTGATAAGTAACTCGGGAAACACTTATGCTTAAGCTATGCTATAAATAATGCAGGGTCTTCTGTAAATGGAGATTGGATAGGTGGTGGATTGAGATATTATTCTTCCGCTACAAGAATGACAATGAATTATTTGAATAATTTCGGATAACAATACCCTTATATTATAATTAACCAAATACCTCGAAGCATAAGATGAGTAGACTACCCTATATATTTTTATTAATTTTGTTATATTCTTGTAATCAAAATAAAAAGAAATCATATTTGAATGGATTTGATGTTTCACCTGATATTAAGACTATAATTTTCTCTTACAAAGAGGATTCACTATATTCTGTATATGCTAAGCTTATTAATACCAATAATAGAATAACATACAATATTTTCAAAGGTCCCGGAAATTATATTAACCCAAAATATTCTGATAATGGTAAAACTATAATTGCTTTATATTATCCTAAAAATAAATTACGTCCCGAATTTCACTTTTACGATCTCCTTAGTCATAAAATAACTAAGAAATTAAAGTTGGTGATGGATTTATTTCCGATTATATATTTTCACAATCCAATAAAATATTTTATCTGCAAGCGAAAACTTTTCAATCGTATTCTCCAACTGTACCAAATGCTTATCATAATTATGACATTTATGAATTAGACATAAATAATTTAAAATCAAAAAAAATTTCAAATTTAAACTCATATTATATGCAGGAGATTTTAAATTTAGGAAAAGATAGCTTAGTAATTTCTATGCGAGGATCCCCAGATGAAAGTGGTTTGTTTTTCTTTAATCCAGACCATAACATAACGAATCCAAAAACACTTAATAAAATTATGATTACAAACGACACATTACGAAAATTCTACAATGTATTCTAACCCTGTATTACTGACAAATAATAATGTACTATGTGCATCATCATATCAATTAGTAATGTTAGACTTAAAAGCTAAAAAAGAATTTCCTGTTTTGCCATCTACAGGTTACCATTATAATATTATAAGAAGTGTAAATGACGTAATTTTTTATCAACAGAACGACAATACAAATAATATATATTATTTCAATTTAAATGAAAAGAAGATAAATTCTATAAACATTCATTACCCGCAATAATTCGGATTATCCTATTTTATAAAAAAATCCCTGTTGATAGAACAACAGGGATTCCTTTCATTAATACTCCTTCATTAAAATAATTCCCCTGCGACTTTCTTTATGTTATCACTTTTACCCATAGAATAAAAATGTAAAACAGGCACTCCAAAATCCAGAAGTTCCCGGCACTGATTGATTGCCCACTCTACCCCAATTTGCTTTACAGCTTCATTGTTTCTGGCATTTTCAACTTCACTGATCAATTCTTCGGGCAAATCGATTTTAAATACTTGTGGTAATAATTTTAAATGCTTTTTGGTTGCAATAGGTTTGATTCCCGGAATAATAGGAACCGTAATTCCCATTTCCCTTGCTTTGTGAACAAACTCAATGTATTTTTTATTATCAAAAAACATTTGCGTGACGATGTAATCTGCACCCGCATCTACCTTTTGTTTTAGCCATTTAAGGTCATAGTTCATTGAAGGGGCTTCAATATGCTTTTCGGGATATCCTGCAACTCCAATGCAGAATTTATTCAGTTCGTCACCAACCTCATCTTCATTATGAAGGTATTTTCCACGTCCGAGATCATTAATTTGATATACAAGATCCATCGCACTTTCATGTCCGCCTGGTGTTGCTTCAAAATACTGATGCCCTTTCATCGCATCTCCTCTCAGTGCCATAATATTCTCAATCCCGAGATACATACAATCTACCAAAAGGTACTCTGTTTCTTCTTTTGTAAAGCCTCCACATAATAAATGGGGAACGGTATCTACATTATATTTATGCTGAATAGCAGAACATATCCCCAAGGTTCCGGGGCGCATTCTTGTAATTCTGCGTTCCATCAGACCATTTCCTTTATCAAGATAAATATATTCTTCCCTGGAAGTTGTAACATCAATAAAAGGCGGTTTGAATTCCATTAAAGGATCTATATTCCTGTAAAGGTCCTCAATACCAATTCCCTTTTGTGGCGGAACCACTTCTAAAGAGAATAAAGTCTTTCCATTTGCTTTTTTTATATGTTCAGTAATCTTCATGCTTGTTTTAATCTGCTAAATTAGGTGACAGCCATTTTTTGGCTTCCTGAATGCTACACCCCCTTCGTGCGGCGTAGTCTTTTAATTGATCTTCTGTGATTTTCCCCAACCCGAAATATTTTGCATGAGGGCTGCCAAAATAATATCCGGAAACTGACGCTGTAGGGAACATTGCTAAACTTTCGGTAAGATAAACGCCTATATTTTCTTCTACTTTTAAAAGATCCCAAATGGTTTTCTTTTCCAGATGGTCAGGGCAAGCAGGATATCCGGGAGCAGGACGTATTCCTTTATATTTTTCGGCAATAAGTTCCTCATTGCTTAGCTCTTCCTGTTTTGCATACCCCCAATATTCTGTTCTTATTTTTTTATGTAAAAATTCGGCATATGCTTCAGCGAATCTGTCTGCCAAGGCCTTTACCATAATGGAATTGTAATCATCATTCGCCTTTTCATATTCTGCAGAAAGCTCATCTGTTCCAAAACCTGTTGTTACACAGAAAGCTCCCATATAATCTGTCTTTCCTGAACTTTGGGGAGCGATAAAATCACTTAATGCGAGATACTCTTTGCCTTTGGACTTTTGAACCTGCTGTCTTAAAGTCAAAAACCTTGTCTGTTCCTGATCATTTTCATCAAAGATGATAATATCATCCGTTTCATTAGCATTGGCTTTAAAAACTCCAAATATGGCCTTTGCAGTAAGAAGCTTCTCATCAAGAATTTTTTTCAGGATCACCTGAGCATCTTTAAATAGCTCTTTTGCCTGAGCCCCTACTACCTCATCCTCTAATATGTTCGGGTATTTCCCATGAAGATCCCAGCTCCTGAAGAAAGGTGACCAGTCAATAAACGGAACCAATTCATTCAGATCCTGATCCTGAAAGATTTGTACACCGATATTGTTGGGTGTAAAGATTTGTTCGCTTTCCCAGTCTATTTTAAAATGATTTCTTCTGGCTTCTTCAATAGAGACGTAATCTTTATCGATCTGTCTGTTCAGGAACTTTTCACGGAAATCCGAATATTCACTTTTTAAGTCATCCACATACTCCTTATTCCGGTCTCCCAATAAAGAACTTACCACATTTACCGCCCGGGAAGCGTCGTTTACATGTACAACAGCGTTTTTATACTTCAGATCTATTTTTACGGCTGTGTGCGCTTTTGATGTGGTAGCTCCTCCTATTAGTAATGGAAAATCCAAATTTTGTCTTTCCAGCTCAGCAGCAATATACACCATTTCATCAAGGCTTGGTGTAATTAAGCCGCTCAGTCCTATAACATCCACGTTTTCTTCAATTGCCGTCTGAATAATTTTCTCAGCCGGAACCATTACTCCAAGGTCTACGATTTCATAATTATTACAACCCAAAACAACACTAACAATATTTTTTCCGATATCGTGAACGTCTCCTTTTACGGTAGCCATAAGTATTTTACCATTCGCAGGTCTTGAACCATCTTTTTCCGCTTCGATGAAAGGCTGAAGATAGGCAACTGCCTTTTTCATTACCCGTGCAGATTTTACTACCTGCGGAAGAAACATCTTTCCGCTTCCGAATAAATCTCCTACAACACCCATTCCCGTCATCAGGTTGACCTCAATAACATGCAATGGTTTTTCTGCTTCTTTTCTTGCTTCTTCTACATCTTCTTCTATAAAACGATCTATTCCCTTTACCAAAGCATGGGTAATTCTGTCCTGAAGAGGTTTTGTTCTCCATTCCAGATCTTCCGTTTTCTCTTTTTTTACAGATTTATGCTTTTCAGAATAATCCAGAAGCCGTTCAGTAGCATCTTCCCTTTTATCTAGAATAACATCTTCTACAAGCTCCAGTAATTCTTTATTGATTTCATCATATACCTCAAGCATCGCAGGGTTCACAATCCCCATATTCATTCCTGCCTGAATCGCATGATAAAGAAAAACCGAGTGCATCGCTTCTCTTACCGTATCATTCCCCCGAAAGGAAAATGAAACGTTACTAACTCCACCACTTACAGAGGCATAGGGAAGGTTTTGTCTTACCCATCGCGTTGCATCGATAAAATCCAAGGCATTTCTTCTATGCTCATCCATTCCTGTTGCAACAGGGAAGATATTTAAATCGAAAATAATATCCTCAGCGGGAAAATCAATCTGATTAACTAAAATATCATATGACCGCTTTGAAATTTCTATTCTTCTGTCTAAGGTATCTGCCTGTCCTTCTTCATCAAAAGCCATCACAATAACAGCAGCACCATATCTTTTTATTGCTTTTGCCTGTCTGATGAATTCTTCTTCCCCTCCTTTTAAACTGATAGAATTCACCACACATTTTCCTTGAACAACCTGTAGTCCTGCTTCCAGGATCTCCCATTTGGAAGAATCCACCATAATGGGAATTCTCGCGATATCAGGTTCGGAAGCAATCAGATTCAGGAATTTAACCATTGATGTTTTTCCATCAATCAGTCCGTCGTCAAAATTAACATCGAGGATCTGCGCTCCCCCTTCCACCTGATGTCTTGCAATATCTAATGCTTCAGGAAATTTTTCTTCCTTGATTAATCTTAAAAACTTTTTAGAACCGGCAACATTAGTCCTTTCACCAACGTTGATGAAATTACTTTCCGGTGTTATGATAAGAGGCTCAAGGCCCGATAATCTTAAATATTTCATCAATTTTTTATTCTTCTAAAATGTAATATGCATTATTTGCATTTTGCCTCAGCAACTCCACATGTTTGCCTAAAGCGGTAAAAATTGGAAATCTTTTGTATACTAAACCATGTTCTCTAGCAAACTCTTCTATTTCTTCTGTTATCTCGTTATAGTACATATAGCTATAATTTGGAAAGAGGTGGTGAGCCACATGAAAATTGAAATTCCCCAATACATTTCTGATCATCCAATTATTATTGGTTAAATCATTGGTTACTTCCAACTGATGCCGAATCCAGCTGTATGGAAGTGAGTTTTTCTCATCTAATTTTGGAAAAGCATTATCGGGAAGCGGATGTAATGGCAATAAAACAAACAAAGCAAAAATGCTTGCTGTAATGACCTGTAAAAACCAGGCTCCTATCGCCAATCCAATCGAAACTTTAAAGAATACAACAGGAACAACAATCTGATAAAAGAAATAAAAGAGTTTATAAACAACCATCTTTACTTTCTCAACAACTGGAATGGCGCCCTGGGTTTTTAAAATAACCCTTTCCTTATCAAAGAAATCCCTGAAATCCCTGATAAACATCCAGTTGAATAAATATAAAGGATACACCAGAAAGAAAAACAGATGCTGGTATTTCTGCACTCCTTTTGCCCGGATCCATGGAACAATCAGCAGTAAACCACTCTGCTCTATATCAGTATCCCATCCGTCTACATTCGGATATGCATGATGGCTTGCAATATGCCTTTTCTTCCAGATATAAGAATTGGCTCCCACAAAATCAAAAATTTGCAGTACCCAGCTATTTAATCTTTTGTTTTTGAATATATTATTGTGAGCCGCTTCATGAATTAAATTCAGATAGATCAACACCAACATAATTCCCATTAACACAAAACTCAAAATATAAAGCAAAGATTTCTCAACATTAATCAACGCAAAAACATATAGCCCAATATAAATAAGGGGCAATAAAACAGCTTTAATCTGAATGTAGATATCTCTGTTTTCCTCTATGTTTTCGACTCTCTGGTTCACCTTTTTTCTTAATTCATTAAAGATTTTTGTGTCTTCTGCACTCTTTAAGTAACTCGGCTTTTCCATATGATTAGTTTTAGTTTAACTTAAAAATAATAATACTAAACCGTTATCTTACAATTGATTCAATGAAAAAAATCTATCAAATCATGCAAATTTCCTCAATTTTCTTGGCTCATACTTATTCACTAAGCCTGCTATAGCCCTGATATGTTCAGGGGTTGTACCACAACATCCTCCAATAATATTGATCAGACCTTTTTCCACATATTCTTGTATCTGTTCTGCCATAAACTCGGGTGTCTCATCATATTTACCGAAAGCATTCGGTAATCCCGCATTGGGATATGCTGAGACATAAAAATCCGAATTATGAGCCAATGTTTCCAGATAAGGTGTCAGCTGATTAGCTCCCAGCGCGCAATTAAATCCGACACTCAAAAGATTCAGATGTGAAACCGAAATTAAAAATGCTTCTGCCGTCTGACCACTCAAAGTTCTTCCCGAAGCATCGGTAATAGTTCCTGAAACCATTATCGGAATTTTTATTCCTCTTTCATCCTGAATTTCATCAATGGCAAATAAAGCTGCTTTAGCATTTAAGGTGTCAAAGATTGTTTCTACCAGCAAGATATCGGAACCCCCATCCAAAAGAGCTTCGGACTGCTGTTTATAAGCAATTCTCAGTTCATCAAATGTAATGGCACGATATCCCGGATCATTTACATCAGGGCTCAGACTTGCCGTTCTGTTCGTAGGACCAATAGATCCTGCTACAAACCTAGGCTTATCCGGGTTCTTAGCCGTGAATTCATCACATACTTTTCTGGCTATTTTTGCAGATTCATAATTCAGCTCATAAACCAGGTCTTCCATATGATAATCTGCCATTGCAATTGTAGTTCCCGAGAATGTGTTGGTTTCGATAATATCAGCTCCCGCTTCCAGATATTTTCTATGAACTTCTTCAATAGCATGAGGCTGTGTGAGGGAAAGTAGGTCGTTATTTCCTTTAACCAGATGCGGATAATCTTTGAAACGCTCACCACGATAGTCTTCTTCTTCAAATTTGTATCGTTGAAGCATCGTTCCCATCGCCCCATCAAGAACTAAAATTCTTTCGGAGAGTGCCTTATATAATTGTTCTGAACTTTTCATTTTGTAGATTGTGGCTAAAGCCGTTAATATTTTTTTCATAAATGGGCTAAAGCCCATTTCAATTGAGTTAATCCAATGCCTGTTTTAAATCAGCAATAACATCTTCCACGTTTTCCAAACCTACAGAACAACGTACAAGGCCGGCAGTGATTCCCACTTCGTTCCTTTCCTCATCAGTTAATTTGGAATGTGTAGTAGAAGCAGGATGTGTAACAATTGTTCTGGTATCACCAAGATTTGCTGAAAGTGAACACATCTTTATTTTATCTAAAAACTTTCGACCTCCTTCAATTCCTCCTTTGATTTCAAAAGCGACAATATTCCCTCCTAATTTCATCTGTTTTTTTGCTACTTCATAGCTTGGATGTGAAGGTAAAAAAGGATATTTTACTAATTCAACATTAGGGTGGCTTTCTAAAAATTCAGCGACTTTCAATGCATTTTCACAATGCTTTTCAACTCTGATGGCTAAAGTTTCAAGACTTTTAGACAAAACCCATGCATTAAAAGGAGACATGGCCGGACCTGTATTTCTTGCAAAAAGATAGATTTCCCGGATAAGGTCTTCTTTTCCTACCGCAACTCCACCAAGAACCCTTCCTTGTCCGTCAATTAATTTTGTTGCCGAATGAACCACAATATCAGCTCCGTACCTGATAGGTTGTTGAAGATAAGGGGTGGCAAAACAATTATCTACAATGAAGATAAGATTATGTTTTTTTGCAATTTTCCCGAAAAACTCAAGATCCAGAATCTCAATTGCCGGATTAGTCGGGGTTTCCAGATATAAAATTTTTGTATTAGGTTTGATAAGCTTTTCAACATTTTCTGCATCTTCTGCCTTAAAATAGGTAGTCTCAATATTCCATTTTGGGAAATACTTTGTAAAAAGTGTGTGTGTAGATCCAAAAACAGACTGGCAGCTTACAATATGATCTCCGGCATCAAGCAAAGTTGCAAATGTTGAATAAATTGCTGCCATTCCGGTAGCAAAAGCATATCCCGCTTCCGCACCCTCCATTTTCACAATTTTATCGGTGAATTCAGTAACGTTTGGATTGGAGAATCTGCTGTATAAATTTTTTGATTTTTCTTCTGCAAAGCTCGCCCTCATATCCTCTGCATCCTGAAAAATAAAGCTGGATGTAAGATAGAGCGGAGTAGAATGTTCATCAAACTGAGTTCGTTCAGTCTGCGTCCTTATTGCAAACGTTTCAAAATTTTCCATATAGTTTTAATTTTAATATCATGTATCAATGCAACAGTTTACCAATGAATCGATCGAATCTGATCTGAGCCATTTTTATCGGCACACTGTTATATCGTTACATTCGTACATTGATTTATTTTGTTTCACTTACTCTTAAAATATCACCAAAAACACCTCTCGCGGTTACCTGTGCTCCCGCACCGGCTCCCATAATTACAATAGGGTTTTCACCATAGCTCTCCGTATAGATTTCAAAAATGGAATCTGATCCTTTTAATTGCCCTAATGCGGAAGTAGCCGGCACAGAAATTAATTTTACATCAAGTTCTCCTTTTTCTTTTTGAAGATCGCCATGTAGATCGCCTACATATCGTAGAACATGATCTGCCTCCTGATTTTGTTTAATTTTCTGGTATTCCTCGTCCAATTCTCCCAATCTGGAAATGAATTCATTTTTGTCAATAGAAAGAAGGTTTTCAGGAATTAGATTCTGAATATTAATATCATTGAATTCATTAATCAGATCCAACTCTCTCGCCAGAATCAAAAGCTTTCTTGCAACATCATTTCCTGAAAGGTCCTCACGAGGATCCGGTTCAGTAAATCCTTTCTCCATTGCTTCTCCTATAATGGTTGAAAATTTCTCATCTCTAACTGAAAAATTATTGAAGATATAACTTAAAGAACCTGAAAACACGCCTTTAATTCTTGTAATATTTTCCCCCGACAGGTGCAATAGTTTAATGGTATCGATCAAAGGCAAACCTGCTCCCACATTGGTTTCGTAAAGGTATCGCCTGTTATTTTTATTCAACGTATATCTTAGTTTACGATATTCTTCTATTGGAAGGGTATTGAAAATCTTGTTGGAAGATACAAGATCAAATCCGTTCTCAGCTAAAGCATGATAATTCTTAACAAAATCCTTACTCGCCGTATTATCAACCACAATAAGATTCTCCAGCTGATTCTCTCTGGAGAAACTGATCAGTTCATCAACATTGGAAGGGTTTTCAGCAACTAAAACCTCATCATTCCAATTATGACCAAAACCTTTTTTATTGAATGCTATTTTTCTTGAATTAGCAACAGCCACTACTTTAAGATCTATTTTTTTCCGTCTCTTAATTTCTTCGGAAGATTCCAATACCTGGTCAATCAGAGTTTTACCCACATTCCCATGTCCAATGATTGCAAGATGAACGGTTTTAGGTTTTTTGGATATTTCAGATTCAATGATATTCTTAGTTTTCTCATCCTGAGAAGAGGTAACTACAATATTTACTCTTTTTTCACTTGCTATCTGATTCAGAAGCAAAGGAAAAACATTATTTCTTGCCAGTTCCGCCAGTATTTTATTAAAATCTTCAGCTACAAACCCCAGAACTGAAACGTTATTAATACTATAAATCTGAGATACTGCTCCTGATTTCCTTTCCGCTTCAAATTCCTCAATCAGACAATTAACCGCATTTTCAGAATCGTTTTCGTGAACCAAAATTGATATTCCGTTTTCTATAGCCTGTTGTGAGATCACTCCTACACTAATCCTGGCTAAAGTAAGTGCTTTAAAAATTCTACCGTCAATACCGATTTCCCCTAAGAAATCTTCTCCTTCAAATTTGATGATTGATCTGTTCTTTAAAAATTTTATTTCGTTAACATTTTTCATCTGTTCATTCTTTATTGTTTAGCTTTATTACAGGTTTCTTGTAATTGTTCAGTTTCTTTCTGTAATAAAATGGTTTTAATGATATTATTTAATTGTTTGTATTCCATTAGGAAGGCATCATGCCCGTGAACTGAGGTGATCTCGTGATAAGAAACATCCTTTTTTTTACCTTTCAGTTTTTCAAAACACATCCGGATTTCGGAAGCAGGAAAGAACAAATCTGTATCAACGGAGATCAAGTGCATTCGTGCCTGTACATTCTCCAGCCTTTCTTCCTCGGCATTAATGTTCATCAGCAAATGATTCATCAGTTGATAAGATTTTAAACTAAATCTTTCATTAAGAGCTTTTCCGTGATATTCAAGCCAATCTTCCGATTCAAGCTTATTTTTTGCGGTATTGTATTTATTTTGAAATCTGTCGTTTAAAGATTGTGGGGTTCTATAACATAGCATTGCATGGATTCTTGCCTTTTGTAACGGAGCGTCATTTCCATTTAATAAAAATTTCTGAACCATACATTGCGCATGCAGCCAATCATGAGTTCTGAAATCACAGGCAATGGGAATAAATACTTCTGCAAGTTCCGGGCGTTTAACCAGCATTTCCCATCCTATTCCTCCACCAAGAGAACCTCCGATAATCGCATATAGACTTTTAATGTTAAGTAATTCTAGCCCTTTTAAAAATATGCCTGCAATATCCGAAGGAGTAAACTCTTCATATTCTTCAATTAAAAAATCATCGTAACCATTTCCGGGAATATTGAAACACAAAACCGTATAGACATTGGTATCAACCACCTGGCCATCTCCTACTAATTGCTTCCACCAGCCATTTGTTCCCGATACATTGGAATTTCCCGTTAAAGCATGGTTGATTAAAATAACAGGTGCTGAAAACAGCTCTTTCCCGAAGGTCTGATAGCTCAACGGGATATTGCATTCCTTTCCGGAATTAGTTTGATACGAAAGATTAATATGTTTTAGTTCTGTTTTCAATTCTATTATACATTATTTATAATACAATTGAAAATGCCACAGGAAATGGCTGAAAAACTCAGTAAGTTATCTGTCCAAAAAATAATTTGGTAGAACGTAGCACCTTCTTCGCTTGCGCAAAGGGTTGCTAAGGTTTCATCGGGTCTAATCCCTCAACCTTTCTTGATAACATTTTCAATATTTGAATGATCGAATGGTGCAAAGATATAACATTTTATTTAATTTTTTCATGAAAAAAATAATTTATTCTGAAAATCCCTGTAATCATTATAGTTACAAGGATGTATTAAGAATTATTCAGATAGAAAAAATTGGAATTATTTTTCAAAAAAATTACCTTCGTAGTGAAAAATGATGAACTATGACTGCAGAAAAACAAAGATTACAGGATATAAAATGGAAAAACTGGGGGCCTTATGTAAGCAACAGACAATGGGGTAATGTTCGTGAGGATTATAGTCCCAATGGCAATGCGTGGAATTTCACCAATCATGATAAAGCTGAAAGTTATGCCTACCGTTGGGGTGAAGAAGGGATTGCCGGAATATCGGACACCAAACAGCTTTTTTGTTTCGCTCTTTCATTTTGGAACAAAAAGGACAAAATGATCAAAGAACGTTTTTTCGGATTGAGTAATCCCCAGGGCAATCATGGTGAAGATATCAAAGAGATCTTTTACTATCTGGACAACACGCCTACCCATAGTTATATGAAGATGGTGTATAAATATCCGATCCATGAATTTCCTTATGATCACCTGCTATCTGAAAACGGCAGACGAAGCAAAAAGGAAGCTGAATTTGAAATCTTTGATACCGGAATCTTTGATAATGATGAATATTTTGATATTTTCATCGAATACTGTAAAGCAGATGCTGAAGATTTTTTAGTCCGTATCACAGTTTGTAACAGGAGCCAAAACGACGCACCTATTGTTGTTGCTCCAACAGCCTGGTTCCGTAACAACTGGAAATGGGGATATAATACTTATAAAGGTCAGCTAAACGCCTCATACAACGGTTGTATTGATATTAACCATGATAGTATTTCCATCAAAAAATTCTATTCAAGAAATACCGGTGCCAAAAGTCTCTTTTGTGATAATGAAACCAATACACCTAAATTATACGGAGCTCCTTTAACAGATAACACCTATTTCAAGGATGGTATAAACGATCACATTATTCATAACTCCAATACCGTTAATCCGGAAAAAAGAGGTTCAAAAGCCGCTTTTGTGATTGAAGAAATTATTGGTGGGGGACAATCAAAAACCTTTGATTTCAGGTTGGCGCCAAACGACACCGATGAACCATTTCATCATTTTGATGAGATTTTCAACACCCGGATTGCTGAGGCCAACGAATTCTATGAAGAAGTTCAGCACGATGTAACGAATGATGATGAAAGAAATGTTCAACGTCAGGCGTTCGCAGGGCTATTATGGAACAAACAATTTTATCATTATAATGTTGGGAAATGGCTTAAGGGAGATCCTAATTTTGATGCACCGAGGGATTTCAATCATTATGTAAGAAATACAGAGTGGAACCACATGCACAATAAGGACATTATTTCAATGCCGGACAAATGGGAATACCCATGGTATGCTACTTGGGATCTCGCTTTTCACTGCGTTCCCTATGCATTAATTGATGCCCAGTTTGCAAAAAACCAACTTCTCTTGTTAACCAAAGAGTGGTATATGCATCCTAATGGACAACTTCCGGCGTATGAATGGAACTTAAGTGATGTAAATCCACCTGTCCATGCTTGGTCTTGTTTCAGGGTATTTAAGATTGATGAAAAGACCAATGGAAAACCGGATCTCCTGTTTCTGGAAAAGGTTTTTCAAAAATTACTTTTGAACTTTACCTGGTGGGTAAACCGTAAGGATAAAAACGGTAAAAATATTTTCGGCGGCGGTTTTCTAGGTCTTGATAATATCGGAGCTTTCGATCGTAATATGGAACTTAAAGACGGTGAGCATCTTGAACAGGCAGACGGTACAAGCTGGATGGCAATGTATGCATTGAATATGATGAGAATTGCAATGGAACTTGCCCAATACTATCAGGTATATGAAGACATGGCCATTAAGTTTTTTGAGCATTATCTTTACATCGCGGAAGCGATGGAAAACATGGGTGATGGAAAAGAAGGCCTTTGGAATGAAGAAGATGGTTTTTTCTATGATGTACTACAACTTGGGAACGGCGAAAGTGTTACGCTTCGTTTAAGAAGTATTGTCGGGCTTATTCCTTTATTTGCTGTGGAGATTATTGATCACGGATTATTGGAAAAAATGCCCAACTTTAAAATAAGAATGGAATGGGTGCTGAAAAATAAGCCGGAACTTACGAAACTGGTTTCCCATTGGGATGAAGAAGGTCACGGCAGAAAACATTTAATGAGTATCCTTCGTAAAAACAGACTAACAAAAGTCTTGACAAGAATGCTGGATGAAAAAGAATTTTTAAGTTCTTATGGTATCAGGGCCATGTCTAAAGTATATGAAGAAAATCCTTTTATTTTCTCTGTTCATGGGACAGAAAATGTGGTTTATTATACCCCTGCGGAAAGTGACAGCAGAATGTTTGGAGGAAATAGTAACTGGAGAGGCCCGATCTGGTTCCCTATTAACTTTTTGATTGTCGAAAGTCTGCAGCGTTTTCATTTCTATTATGGAAACAGCCTGAAAGTGGAATTACCGACAGGAAGCGGAGATAAAAGGAATCTGGATGAAGTAGCACAAAATATCAGTAACAGGCTATGTTCTATATTCCTTAAAGATGAAAATGGACAAAGAGCTTTTAATGGGGGAAACAATAAGTTTAATTACAATGAGCATTTCAAAGATTATATCACCTTTTATGAATATTTTCACGGAGATAACGGACGTGGAGTTGGCGCCTCACATCAAACAGGATGGACGGCAACGGTCGCTAAATTGATGAAACCGAGATAGAATAAAAATGTACCACTTTCTTAAGTGGTACATTTTTTTTATCAATTAATTAACCTTTAGTATTGAACATCATTGATGCCTTAGTTTTAGCCATAAGCTAAAATAAATAACAAAAATAATAATTATAATAGATTATTGATAAATATTTCATATATTTACATCGTTAACCTTTAAGAAAATGAAACTCAATGTTTAAATCTTAAAGAAAGAAAATACCCTCAACAACACATAATAAGCATAAAGCCGGATTTTAACAATCCGGCTTTTTTATTTTGTTTATAACATCCTTAAATTTTTTCCCCATTTACAAATACATCATAACCGATTTCTACATTAGGCTCCAAAGTTTTAGAAACAGAACAGTATTTATCAAATGATAACTGCGCTGCTTTCAAAGCCTTAGTGGGGTCGATGTTACCTTCCAAAAAAAACTGAACTTTAATTGATTTAAAAGGCTTAGCATCATCGACAGGTACTCTCTCTCCTTCTACTTCTGCTTTAAAACCAGTGATATCCTGTCTTTGTTTTTTTAATATGGACACGACGTCTATTCCACTACATCCTGCAACTGCCATTAAAACACTTTCCATGGGAGAAACTCCTTTAGCTCCGGGTTGTGATGTATTATCCAAAAGGATTGAATTTCCTTGAGAATTAGTACACTCAAATAAAAAGTCGTCGTTTATTCTGTTTAATGTAATTTTCATTCTAATTAATATTTTTCTTTATTCGTAAATTAATCCTTCTGCATCCATTTCTTTTTTTTCTTCAGGACTCATATATTTTCTTACAACCTTTATTGTGTAAGCCCCTTTTACAATATTCTTGTCATTATATTTCCAATCACTAATTCTTTCAATGGGAACTTCAACCGAATCTCCTAACTTGACCAATATTTTTTTATCAAACGGCTCATTTTGAACAATCCCATAGTATTTCCCATCCTTAAACTGAATATCTCCGATCCAGATATGTTCTCCACCTCCATCAGATGTGTCAAACTGCTGTTTTAATGTAAAATTGGAATAATCAGGGTTTTTACTTTGTATCGCGTTTTGAAATTCGGGTAAAGTTTCTTTCGCGTTTTTTACAGCACTATTCATTTCCTCATCAGCATTTTTAAAATACATGATATCGGGTTTACCTTCTCTCTTAAGTTTTTCTCGCTTCTCCTGGCAATTTATCAGAAATGCCAAAAGACAGATAACAGTTATTATTCTCATAGGCAAAATTATAAAATTCCTCTGGCTTTTATCTCCAGATATTTATTGATAACATCGATATTTAAATTTTCAGGAAGTGTATATACTGTATAAATCCCATATTTCCGTAGTTCCTGAATGATCAGTTTCTTTTCAAATTCAAATTTTTCAGCAATAACTTCATCATAAATCTCCTGCATACTCTCCGGATTCTTATGAATTAAAGTCTGGAGTTCCGAATTCTTAAAAAATACAACGACCAACAAATGATTTTTTGCAATGCCACGCAAGTACTTTAACTGCCTGTTCAAACCATCCAGCGTTTCAAAATTTGTAAAAAGTAAAATCAGGCTTCTTTGGTTGATTGAATATTTTACATCCTGATAAAGGCGATTAAAATCACTTTCAAAAAAATTGGTTTTTATATTATAAAGTGATTCCGAAATTTTCTTTAGCTGACCGGATTTGTTTTCTGCAGCTATCTTGTTTTCAGTTTTTTTAGAGAATGTCATCATCCCTGCCCGATCTCCTTTTTTTAATATAATATGAGACAGGGCCATTGTCGCATTGATAGAATAATCAAGAAGACTTAACTCTTTAAATGGCATTTTCATGGTTCGTCCAGTATCAATCAGCATGAAAATCCTTTGAGATTTTTCATCCTGAAACTGATTAACCATCAAACGATTGGTCTTTGATGTAGCCTTCCAATTGATTGTCCTGATATCATCCCCGGGAACATAATCCTTGATCTGCTCAAACTCCATGGTATGGCCGAGCTTTCTGATTTTTTTGATACCCCCCAATAAGAATTCACTTTGAAGAGCCATTAATTCATATTTCCGTAAATGAACAAAAGAAGGATATGCCGCTAAATTTGCATTTTTCTGGAATCTATATCTTTTCGAAACAAAACCTATCGGAGAAGAAGTATAAACATTTAAGCTACCAAAATTATATTCACCTCTTTCTTTAGGCTCAAGAATATATTGAAAGAATGCATTTCTGCCGGGATCAATTTCTTTTCGAATTAAAAAATCCCTTTTCTGAAACTGAAACGGAATTTCATCAATGATTTTAGTATTGATCTTAAAACCATAATTATTTTTAATATCAATTTTTATTGGATTCTCATCACCATTTGATAACTTTTCAGGTAAGATCCTTTGTGCTAAAACACCTTCTTTTTGATTAAAAAGTAAAAGATAATCTACCATTGCAGCCAAAAAGCAAAGCAAGAGCACAATATGAGCTACATAAATAAAAATTGGAAAGAAAAAAGCCAGAACATAAAGTATCCCCACTCCAATGAGCGTAAAGAAAAAGCGATTATTAATGTATAAGTTTCTCATTTTTCAGGTTGTGGATAACAGATTTTATAGCAGCCTTATAAATCCACTACAAGGAATCTATTACTCTCTTCAACATTTTGAAATTTTATAATATCACTTATTATTTATCTTGGAATTTCTATTCCCTCCAGAATCTGTCTGATAATTTCGTCAGCACTTAATCCTTCCATTTCTCTTTCCGGCGAAACAATTACTCTGTGTCTCAACACTGCATAACTGGCTTCTTTGATATCTTCCGGAGTTACAAAATCCCGCCCCCTTAAAGCCGCAAAGGCTTTAGATGCCGTAAGTAAGGCTAAACTTGCCCTTGGTGAGGCTCCTAAATATAAAAACTGATTTTCTCTTGTATTTACAATGATTTTAGCAATATACTCCATCAGCTGTGCTTCTACAATGATCTCTTTCACCAACTGCTGATAGTTTTTTAATTGCTGCGCAGTGATAACACGTCCTACTGCTTCTGTTTTATCTTCGGTCCTGCTTTCATGTTGATTCTTAATAATCAGAACTTCCTGTTCAAGATTAGGATACCCAACATTTATTTTAAACAAAAACCGGTCTAACTGTGCTTCCGGAAGCCTGTATGTTCCTTCGTGCTCAATCGGATTTTGTGTAGCAACGACTAAAAACGGCTCCTCCATCGTATATCGGATACCGTCCATTGTAATCTGCCTTTCTTCCATTACTTCAAACAAAGCAGCTTGTGTTTTTGCCGGAGACCTGTTGATCTCATCAATTAAAATAAAATTGGAGAAAATAGGTCCTTTTTTAAACTCAAACTCCGAATTTTTCACGCTGAATACTGAAGTCCCTAAAATATCCGAAGGCATGAGATCAGGGGTAAATTGTATTCTGCTGAAATTTACATCAATAGTTTTTGCCAGCAACTTTGCCGTAATGGTTTTTGCAACTCCTGGAACTCCCTCAATGAGAACATGTCCATTTGAAAGGAGCGCTGCCAAAAGATGTTCTATCATACTCTCCTGCCCCACAATCACCTTACTTATTTCGGCTTTTACTTTTTCTAAACTCACACGGAGTTCAATCATATCGATTCTCGATTGAAAATCGTTTTCTTCTTTATCAAGATTTATAGAACTTTTATTTTCTACATTTTCGTTCTCAAGGTTTTCCATACAATTTTAATTTATCATTTGTCAATGTATCCGTAACCACAGTTACTACATCGTTATATTATTATCGTATTATTTCATCCAGGATCTTATTCATTCTGGTGAGATCTTCTTTCATTACACTAGCATAAGGATCCTGAGCTTTCCGGATAAGAGCAATAGCTTCGGTAATTACCTCTATATTTTTCCCTGTTTTCAATTGCAGTTTCTTTGCAAACTCATTATCGAGATTCTGGGTATCGATAAGAAGATCCATTCTAACTTTATTCAGGAAATATTGGGCTTTTTTAGCCATCATATCATGAAAATCACCTTCCTGCAGATAAAGATTTCCGATACTTTTCACAAATTCCACAGAAGTATTTTTCAGAGGTTCTATTACAGGAACAATTCTCTGTTTCCTTTTTGCATTGAAAAAAATAAATAAGATCATCCCTCCTAAAAATACCCACCATGCATATTTCAGCGCTGGTTTTGACAGAATAAATCTCATAAAAAAGCGGGAAGAAGCCTTGGCATCTGCAGCTTCCACAAACCAAACGGTTTCTTTATCGTTAAGATACGAAAAAACATCCTGTGCATATTTTATATTTCCAGGTTTCAGAAGATAATAGTTGGTGAGAAAAAGTGGCTCACTATGAACGAAAATATTTCCCTTTCCCAACTTTACTTTTATAAAATTTGCCTGATCCGTGTTATTCTTTTCAACAGTCTTTCCTAGTATTTCAACACTGGGTTTAACATAAGAAAATCCTCTTCCAGACGGAAATTTATCTAAGTTAATAAAATCATTCTGATATTTCTTATCTGTAAGCTTTAACACATTCTGATCTTCAAAAGAGATTTGAGAAGCATAAAAGCCTATACTATCAGAAATTTCTTTTGGTATCCTGCCTGCAATCAACATAGCATCCGATCCTTTGGAGACTTCATTCAAGATACTGCGCCAGGATTCCCTGTCAATTTCTTTTTCTATTATTAAAATATTGTGAGACTGCTTTTTATTCTCATTATAATATTCATATGGTGTTTCAGCTATTTTCTTAAGCTGATTTTTAAAAAGATCTTTAGACTCTTTGTTAAATACAAATAACCCAAAAGGTGATTTTTCATTTGGATCAAAGTTCTTTCGCCAGTCTGTAACTTCCTTTTTATTAACTTCAAGCAATGCCAGAATCACCATGATAATGATGAAAATTACAGCATATATTTTGAAAGTTTTATTCATTTTTAAAGATTTTATTATGGCTTAAATGTCTGATATTGATTTTTAAATTTTAAATAATCCTGTTCGGTAATGCTAAATTCACCATACCATACATAATCAAATATATAAGAAAGGTTTGAAAATTCTTTTTTCAGGTATTCTGCTTTAAGCTCTGCCGCATAATCTTTATTTGTCTTTTCAGGATTCCAGATGATAAGCTTTTTATCGCTCAACTTTTTAAGAACGTACAAAAACTGATAACGTACTGCGGAACGGTAATCTCCTGTTACTTCAAATTTTGCAATGCTCTCAGGAAAATTGATTTCATGGATATTTTCATGCAATTCTTCTTCATTGATATTTACTTTTTTATTCTTTTTCCCAAAGAAGAAATTGCCATCTTTACTTATGAGATACCTGACAATAAAATATAGAAGAAAACCTATAAGTACAATGGCAAATAAACGCATCACAATAGTGGTAACCTTTGCAGAGGTTCCAAAGGTATCCTCACCGAAAATGCCCTCAAGAATTCTTGCTATTTTCCGTTGCAGTTTTTGCCAGAAAGATTCCCTGGGTTTTATTGTTGTGTAATCAAATTCATTTCCTTTGTATCTTGACTTAAGATTTTCCCTGAATTTTTTAGGATAAATCGTGTTTTCAGAAACAGGGTGCTCCATCAATACCGAATCTGCACGGTACATATTTTTATAATGCCCTGTACTCAAAGAATCTTCAACATATGCTTCCGGTGGCAATTCAATGTCATCCTGAGCATACACGAATCCTGTTGAGAAAAAGATCAGTAAGAAAAAAATAATTTTATTCATTATTACCGATGGTTTCTATTTCTGCAAGTTCCACCTTCTGATGCAGGTCTGTCCTGCTATCGTAATACATCAATCCAGAATTGATATACATAATATTTGAAAGAAAAAATGAAAGCAGCATGGAAATCCCATAAATCACAAAAAACAGCACTCCCATAGCTCCCTGAAAGGGGTTTTGTTCAAAATTTCCATCAGGAGCTGAAGTAAGAATTGAACTGTAGAAAAATATCATGGGAATAAATGTGAAAATGGTGGTTATGGTATACATGATAAGAAAAATGATCGTTGTAGCTCCCCAATACTTCCAGTAAGGAGACTTTTCCCTTCCGTTGGTATAAGAAAATTGTGATCTTATCGAATAACTTAAACTCTCAAAAAAACCGCGGCCACTATTAAAATAATCATACATCAAAAATGTAACAACATTAAACAATGTCGGATACACCAGTAACATAATAAATAATCCGATGATAATTAGTATCAATGCGTATGAGATGCCGATCATAATCAAAGCCAGGGGAGTTACAATAAATACCATTCCCAGGCAAAGTGTACCTATTCTTCCTGCGTTATTTTTAAAATCGCTGAGAATATCATCTGTCCTTATTTTTTCTTCGCCCTTTGAAAGTCTTTTCAGATAAAAAACAGGATAAAGATAATTGACAATCACCAGGATAAAAAAAAGCAGAAACGTAAGCAAGCAAACAACAATTAACATCCCTGCATTATCTTCAAAATATTGCTGAAAATAGTAACTGTTACCATTCATATTTGACCCGAATATCTGGGAAAACAGTTCCCTGTATCCAAAAACAAAAATGGTAGTCATTAAAATCAGCAACAAACCATTTAGCAAAATATAGTTTTTGAAATAATTCTTTCCATATAATTTGAAAAAATTAAAACTATCACTGATAAAGGTCCCGAAATCTCTTTTTTTATATAGCTGCATCATCTGTGTTTTTAATTTTTTTATTGACAACGGATGGATAAATAAAATAATAATATCCGATAACCGTTAGCGAACCTAGGATAATAATTAAATTTAAAGCTAATGGCATTTTTAAAGCATGCCTTGTAACATAGCCTTCAATAATTCCCGCACAAATGGTAAAAGGAATTGTACTTAAAAATATTTTGAAGGAATCTTTAAATCCATTTTTAAATGAGTTGAATCTCGACAGGGTTCTTGGAAATAAAATTGATGCCCCGAGAATTAATCCGCACATAGCTTCAACAACCATTGCGAAAATTTCAAAAACACCGTGTAACCATATTCCTCTTGCACTCTCCTTAAGTGCCCCATAGTCATAAAAGAAGTACTGGAAGGATCCGAGCATCACACTATTTGAAAGTAATGCATACAGTGTACCGACTCCTCCAAAAACTCCGTAAATATACAATTTAGCACCTACCCCAATGTTATTAAAGATAATCCCAATGGTACTTCCCCATGTAGAACCACTTTGATAGACACCAACCGCATTTCCTTTCTTAATATTCTCTATTGTTTCATTCACATAACTTTCACCCAGAATTATATTTACAAAATCCTTATCATAAATTGCTGAAAGGACTCCTATTGAAGTAAACAATGCAAAAAACAAAAACGCGTAGAGCAAATATCTTTTGTATTGATACACTAACAAAGGAACCTCTGTTTTGAAGAAATAAAGGACTCTGTTTTCCTCTACCCTTTTTGTTTTGTAAATTTTTTGGAATATCTGTGAAGAAAGATGATTTAAATAAACCGTAGTATTACTTTTAGGATAATAAGTCTGAGCAAAAGAAAGATCATTAATGAGGTTGATATACAACGATGACAGGTCATCCGGATTTTTTTTTATTTTCCCTTGAATAACCTGTTCAATTCCCAACCATTTTTCTTTATTTTGTTTTATGAAATAAACTTCTCTCATAATCTAAAGGCTAAAATAATAAAAATTATGTCTCAAATTGCGATTAATACCTCACAAAATGTAAATATTAATTTCAACATTGCCAGTGTTGGAGAAAGAATGCTTGCATTTATTATAGATCTCCTGATCAAAGTCGCTTATGCAGTCGTTACTTTCTATGTATTTTTCAATTTTCTTGATTTGGGATATTTATTAAATGGCCTGGATCAATGGTCTCAGATGGCTATTTATATTGCCATCACATTTCCCATTTACATCTATCCTTTGGTTTTGGAAAGCTTAATGGAAGGGCAGACTCCCGGAAAAAAAGTAATGAAAATCCGTGTGGTAAAAATCGACGGATACCAGGCTGGTTTTGGAGATTATCTGATCCGTTGGGTATTCAGGATAATAGACACATCTTTTGCGGGTGTTATCGGATTAATTTCCATGATTGTTTCTAAAAATAATCAGCGCCTCGGGGATATCGCATCAGGCACAGCTGTTATTTCATTAAAAAATAGCATTAATATTTCTCATACTATCCTGGAAAACATACAGGAGGATTATGTTCCTTCATTCCCTCAGGTTATTGCATTAAGTGATAATGATATGAGAATTATTAAAGATAATTACACAAAGGCCCTAAGAGTAGATGACCGGCAAATCATCAGTAAGCTTTCCGACAAGATCAAGAATATTTTGAAACTGGAAGTTGATCCCGTAAAAATGACGGAAAGACAGTTTATCAATATTATCATCAAAGATTATAACTATTATACAGGAAAAGATAATTAGAATTTCTGTTTGGAATTATCTTTGTCCATAGATTACACTCGAATCCAAGTCGGTGCAGTTTTTGCACGTGATACAATACTAAGCTTTTAATTATGAAATTTGAAAACAATAAATCCGGAAACGGAGGAGTACTTACACTAAACAATGAACTTACAGAAATTGGCAGACTGACCTATACCATCTTCCCGGAAGAAAACAAATTCATTATATCCTTCGTTTTAGTGCATCCTGAATTTGAAGGCAGAGGAATGGGAAAATATCTCGTAGAAGAGGCCATCAGATTCGCAAGAGAAAACAATTGGAAAGTGTATCCTCATTGTTCTTATGCCAGATCAGTAATGATGAGAATGAATGATGTAGATGATATTTTTTTAAAGAATTAAAACCTCGTTTAACAGTATTTGTTCAATATCATCAGGGTAATCTACTTTAATGTGATGATCTGAAGCTACCCATTCCATTATTTCCCCAAGCTTTAATACTTTAGAATTGGGAATTCCCATCGTATCCAGAGCACAGGCATTGCACTCCTGCTCATATTGATTATGAATTGGAATAACAAACAACTTTTTATCCATAAAGAGAGCTTCAGCCGGAGCTTCAAAACCTGCATTACATAAAATACCATCACAATTTTCAAAACAGGTCAGGTATTCCTTTTCATCGATGGGGAATATTTCAACATTTTTTATTTTAAGTCTCACTTTGCTGTACTTGGAAAAAACCTTCCACTGCACAGGAATTTGTTTTAATACTTTAATAATATTTTCATCAGAAAAGCTTGGTAAATAAACCAGGTAGTATCCTTTTTTATCAGGATTAAGATTTCGTATTTTATGTCTTATGACCGGCTTCTTTATTTGTGGATGATAATTTTCAAAATGAAAACCAATCCTTCTTTCACTGGGTACATAATACTTCAAGATAAGTTCACCCAGGAAATCTCTTTTTTTAGGTTTTGGAGTTTCAGCAAAACTCATCGAAGCCTGATGACTAAGCTCAATCATCGGAAGATTCTTTAGCTTGCTTGCCCACCCCGTTAACGGTTCATAGTCATTAATGATGAGATCGTACTGCTTTAGTTCCAGATCATTGATTGTTTTTGCCGCCTCAATAAATTTATTTTCAGTAAATGTTTTTCGATAGGATAAACCACCTGTTTTGTTATAGAGTAAGGAAATCCCTTTATATTGAAAGTTAATGTCAAAATCAGCCTTTAATTGCGATTGATGACCACTGATTAAAGTATCAACCGAAGCATATTTTTTTAATATAGGAATGATCTCCTGAGCCCTTGCAACATGTCCGTTACCTGTGCCTTGAAACGCATATAAGATTTTCATTCAGAAAAGTTAGTTACAATTTTAAGAAGTTCGTTGGTATCAAGATCCTGAATTTCATCTGTTTCATCGTCCTGCAGCAAGTGTTTATGCTCATCATAGTAAAAGATCTTCCATTCTTTATCATGATACTCCAAAGCTGATAAGTTCTCTATCCAGTCTCCGGAATTAAGATAAGTGCAAGCGCCTTTTTTATTGTTAACCTTACGAATTTGAGGCTGATGGATGTGACCACATATGACAAAGTCGTAATGATTATCTATTGCAAGTTCAGAAGCCGTAAGTTCAAAGTCACCAATATACTTTACCGCCTTTTTTACGTTATTTTTGATTTTTTTGGAGAATGAGTATTTTTCCCTACCCATTTTTTCCAGGATCCAATTAACGACGTTATTGATCATGATTAGCAAATCATATCCTTTTCCGCCTAGTTTTGCGATCCATTTAGAATGTTGAACAGATGCATCAAATACATCACCATGAAAGATCCATGTTTTCTTTTTATCAATATCAAGACAGATTTTGTTGCAGACTTTAAGTTTACCTAATTCGAAATCGGTAAACTTTCGGAACATCTCGTCATGATTTCCGGTAATGTAATATACCTTGGTATTTTTTGTTGCAAATGAGAGAATCTTTTTAATTACCTTCAAATGAGGTTTAGGGAAGTAAGACTTTTTGAATTGCCAGATGTCAATGATATCACCATTCAAAACCAGAATTTTCGGTTGAATAGAATTCAGATATCTTAACAATTCTTTAGCCTTACATCCATAAGTTCCCAAATGCACATCCGAAATAACAACTAATTCAACGTTTCTTTTCATAGTTTTATGCAAAGAAACTAATTGAAAGTTAACTGTATATGAATGTTATATTATTTTTTTACAAAGAGTTCATGAGCTCCTCTGTAATTTCCATGTTATGATAAACATTTTGTACATCATCATCTTCCTCAAAGCGATCAAGCATTTTCATATTGGCTTTAAACTGCTCTTCAGTAACTTCTTTTGTATTGTTTGGAATTCTTTGAAGCTCTGCACTTTTAACTTCAATTTTTAGTTCATCTAATTTATGAGATAAAGAACCGAAATCTTCAAATGCAGTAGTAATCATTATTTCTTCATCATCTTTATCAATATCTTCTGCACCACCATCAATCATCTCCATTTCAAATTCATCCCAATCCATTTTTACCTGGCTTGGATCGATGTAAAAGATCCCTTTTCTATCGAAGATAAAGGCAAGTTCCCCGTTTTTCCCCAGGTTACCATCAAATTTATTAAAGACAGCTCTTACATTCGCTACCGTTCTTGTCGTATTATTTGTAGTACATTCTACAAAGAAAGCAACTCCTCCTTGTCCATACCCTTCGTATGTTACCTCTTCATAGTTTTCAGCATCAGCTCCACTTGCTTTTTTGATTGCTCTTTCTACGTTATCTTTCGGCATATTTGCACCTTTGGCATTCTGGATGCATCTTCTTAACGCCGGATTTGATTCCGGGTCTGCTCCACCTGCTTTTACTGCTAACGCTATATCTTTACCAATTTTAGAGAAAGTCTTGGCCATTTTATCCCAACGCGCCATTTTCGAAGCTTTTCTATATTCAAACGCTCTTCCCATTTTTATTTTTAAATTTTGAACAAAATTACTTAAAAGTCAACGAAAAAAAAATACCTCCAAAAAATTTGGAGGTATTAATTATTTAGAAAAATTAATTATTTTTTCTTTTTAGCAGCAGCTTTTTTAGCTGGAGCTTTTTTCTTAGCTGTAGATTTTTTCTTAGCTACTGCTTTCTTAGCAGGTGCATCAGCGTAATCTTTCTTAGCGATTGAATTCCATTGAGCATCATCTTCGATAGCAGTTACAACTACTTTTCTATCAGCTTGTCTTTCAGCATCAGAAGCTGTTGCAGGAACTGTAGCTTTAGCTTTACCAACACCTACAGATTTAAGTGCGTTAGCATCTACTCCTCTTGCATCTAAAGCAGCAACTACAGAAGCAGCTCTTTCTCTAGATAATTTCAAGTTGTAAACTTCAGAACCTTTAGCATCTGTTCTTCCTTCTAATAGATAGTGACCTCCATCTTTCTTAATGATATCAGCTGCTCTATCTAACGCTGGCTTAGACTCAGCTTTGATTGAAGACTTGTTGAAATCGAAATAAACATTTCTGAATTCGTTTTCTACTTCAGTTGCAGTTTGTTTTTTAGGCTTAGGACATCCGTTGTATTCTGGTAATCCAGGAACTGTAGGACAAGCATCATCTTTATCAAGGATACCGTCACCATCTGTATCTGGCCAAGGACAACCGTTGTTTTCAGCTGGACCTGCTACTGTAGGACAAGCATCATCTTTGTCGATAACACCGTCACCATCTGTATCTGGCCAAGGACAACCGTTGTTTTCAACTGGTCCTGCTACATCTGGACATTGATCGTCTTTATCTGGAACTCCATCACCGTCAGTATCAGGACATCCTTGGAATTCTGGTAAACCTGGAGTATCAGGACAAAGATCGTCTTTATCTAAGATACCATCTTTATCTCTATCTCTGTTACCAAATCTAAAGTTCAAAGATGCAGAAGCTTGCCAGAAGTTTGCAACTGTAGATTTATCACCTGGAGTTGAAACATAATCTCCTTGAACACCTAAACCGAAGTTTTTAGTTACCCAGAAGTTGATACCTGCACCAGTAGAAACTGTAAAGAAGTTAGCTTTACCATTTTCATTACCGTTATCCCCGTTACTGATAACATAACCGTTAGCGTCAGTTCTTGGGAAAGTTAATGCAGTATAATCATGTCTTAAATAGTTCGCACCTACTCTTAAGTATGGATCAAACCAAGACTCCTCGTTCCATAAAAGACCCGCTGCCTTAGCTTGGAAACCAAGACCAGTCATTAGGAAAAATTCTTTCCCGCTGTTGAATCTCTTATTGTCAACGTTCCCTACTGAAGTCTGCCAGTCGATTACTAAACCTTTACCGATATTTCTTGCTACAGTAAGTTTAGATAATGGAGGCGTAATAGAGAAGTTGTTCATATTGAACAAAGTCTTTGTTAAATTTCTTGCAGCAAAAGTATTACTGAAGTTGTTTCTCTGAGCTGTATGATTTTCCGCATGAGCACCAACTCCGATCATCCACGGATTGTTGGTAGTCTGTGCGAATACAGTAGAAGCAACAGTAAGTGCCAATGCTGAAATTCCTAATTTTAGATTTTTCATAGAATTAAATGATTAAATAATTGATATTGCAAAATAAATATAATTTTTCTTTATATACAAAGTTTTTTGAATGATTTTTAACTTTTCTTTAATATTCTATCCAGGGTTCGTTTATTTTCTCTATCTTTTATCGCTTCCCTTTTATCAAAAAGCTTTTTCCCTCTTGCAAGGGCTATTAAGACCTTAGCTTTTCCCTTATCCGTAATATATAACTTCAAAGGTATAATTGTGTTCCCTGCATCTTTTAACTTTTTCTCGAATTTTTGTAATTCTTTTTTGTGCAAGAGCAATTTCCGTTCCCTTTTTGTTTTATGATTGTAAAAAGTGCCTAATTTGTATTCATCAATCATCATGTTAATGATGTACAACTCCCCATCAATAAACTGACAGAAGGATTCTGCAATGGATGCTTTTGAAGAACGTAAAGATTTTATTTCTGTGCCTGTTAAAACCATTCCAGCTTCAATTTCTTCAATGATTTCGTATTCAAAACGGGCTCTTCTGTTTAATATGTTAACTGTTTTCTCGATCTTCATTATATTAAAATTTCTTTATGAAATATACAAAAATACCTTTCATTTAAAAACTTGACTATTACATTATTATAAATTACCCAAATTCTTTTCGTATTTTTGCGCCAAATTTACAAAACTATATGTTAACAGTATCTAACTTATCTTTACAATTCGGGAAAAGAGTTCTTTTTGACGAGGTAAACATTATGTTTACTAAAGGAAATTGTTATGGGATTATCGGAGCTAATGGTGCAGGAAAATCAACATTCCTTAAAATACTAACCGGAAAACAAGACCCAACCACAGGAAGTGTATCATTAGAGCCTGGAAAAAGAATGTCTGTTTTAGAGCAGGATCACTTTGCATACGACCAATATAATGTCCTTGAAACAGTATTAAGAGGTAACAAAAAGTTATTCGAGATAAAAGCGGAAATGGATGCGTTATACGCAAAAGAAGATTTCTCTGATGAAGATGGTATCAAAGCTGGAGAGCTTGGTGTTATCTATGATGAAATGGGAGGATGGAATTCAGAATCTGATGCGCAAACAATGCTTTCTAACGTAGGAATCAAGGATGATATGCATTGGCAGATGATGAGTGAACTAGAAAACAAAGACAAAGTAAAAGTTCTTTTAGCTCAGGCATTATTTGGAAATCCTGATGTTTTAATTCTCGATGAGCCTACCAATGACCTTGACATCGACACTATCGCATGGCTTGAAAATTTCCTGGCTGATTATGAAAACACCGTTATTGTTGTTTCTCACGACCGTCACTTCTTAGACACCGTATGTACGCACATCGGAGATTTAGACTATGCAAAACTTAATCTTTATACCGGTAACTATTCTTTCTGGTATCAGGCGTCTCAGTTGGCAACAAGACAGAGAGCTCAGGCAAATAAAAAAGCAGAGGAAAAGAAGAAGGAACTTCAGGATTTCATCGCAAGATTCAGTTCAAACGTAGCAAAAGCAAAACAAGCTACAGCAAGAAAGAAAATGATTGACAAACTGAATATTGATGATATCAAACCTTCTTCCAGAAGATATCCTGCGATTATTTTTGAAATGGAAAGAGAAGCAGGAGATCAGATTCTTGAAGTAAAAAGTCTTGAAAAATCTAAAGATGGAGAACTTCTTTTTTCTGATATTAACTTAAACCTTAAAAAAGGAGATAAAGTTGCAGTTCTTTCAAAAAATTCATTGGCTATAACTGAGTTTTTCCAGGTATTGGCTGGGGAATCACAACCAGACAAAGGAACATTCAATTGGGGAATTACTACTTCTCAATCTTATATGCCTCTCGATAATACTGACTTTTTCCAGGAAGACATCAACTTAGTTGACTGGTTAAGACAGTTCACTAAAAATGATGAGGAACGCCATGAGGAATTTGTAAGAGGATTCCTTGGAAGAATGCTATTCTCCGGTGACGAAGCTTTGAAATCTTGTAAAGTGCTTTCAGGAGGTGAGAAAATGAGATGTATGTTTAGTAGAATGATGCTTCAGAAAGCCAATATTCTATTGTTAGATGAACCTACCAACCACTTAGATCTGGAAAGTATTACAACATTGAACAACTCTTTATCTAATTTCAAAGGAAATCTTTTACTGGCGTCTCATGACCACGAAATGCTTCAAACAGTCTGTAACAGAATCATTGAATTAACTCCTAACGGAATTATCGATAGAGAGATGAGTTATGATGATTATCTTGCGGATAAAAAAGTAAAAGAATTAAGAGAAAAAATGTATTCTTAATTGATCAAGGCAAATTGAAAATAAATAAAAAGTCCTCAAATAAATTGAGGATTTTTTATTTTCAGGTATTTACTATTTAGTAAGTTTAGTTGTTGGTAACGTGACAGTTCCAGGATCTTTCCATAGACCATCCTTTTCTGCTCTTTTCTTAATATTCTGAGCGCGCTTTTCACTATCTGGATGGGAATTAAACATTTTTTGAAAACCGGATTGTGTACTTCCTTCGGAAAGCAAAGCCAACTTTTTAAATGCTGTATATTCTGCTACGACATTATACTTATTCGTTTTCATAAAATCGTATGAGTATACATCTGCTTCAGATTCCTGTTTTTTACTGTGTGAAGCATCCATAAATGCATTAGCCATCTTCCCTATCTGGCTGTCATTTAATGTAGCTACCGCAGAGGATGCTGAAGATGCAGCATCTAATGCCGCAGCCTTTAAATAAGCCGATTTAATAGCGTCTTTAGTATCGTGATTTTTAACATGACCGATTTCATGTCCGATTACCGCCAGCAGTTCATCATCTGTCATTATATCCATTAATGAGGAAAACACGCGAACGCTTCCGTCTGCACAGGCAAAAGCATTAATGTCTTTTACTTTATACACTTTGTAATTAAGATTAAGACCATCTTGTGATTTATGTTTACCGAAAAGTTTATTCAGTCTGATGGTGTATGGGTCTTTAGGGCCGGCTACAGGATTATTTTTATCCATCCATTCTACAGATTCTTTAGATAACTTTACAGCATCTTCATTGGTAAAAGTGAGCGCCTTCGCTCCTTTAGAAGCAACCTCTGTAATTTTTCCTAAACTAATTTTTTGTCCCTGAAATGCGTGAACAGCTCCCAGTAAGCATACGCTTAAAACAATTCTTTTCATATTAATTTTATTTTCCTTTTGGCCGGCGAATATATGATTTTTTTCAACAAAAAAATCCTTTTCTGAAAAATTTCAGAAAAGGATCCACACCTAATATTAAGAAATCACCTACACAATAAATAAAGATGCAATTGCTGTTGCATCACTACCACTTAAAATTTCATCGTAAGCAGCAGAACCTGCTGCAGCTCCAAATGCAGTTGAAGTATTGTATCCGGCTTGATTTGTATTATCCTCACCCGCGTACACAGGGTTTGTTGCAGACGGCATGTTTCCTCCGTTGGCCAGTTCAATCCACCCTTTATTTCCTCTCATTCTTCTTACTTGCGAAGCATGTCTGGCTTCTACAGAGTGAATTTGTAAAGCAGCTTGTAATACTACTTTATTAGACATTACATTTCCTGCCTGTCCCTTATAGGCTCTAACGCCCGTATCTTCAAAGGCTTGCGCCAGAACAAGAAACTGATTATAATCTGTAAACGGAGTAAAATTACCTCCCGCCGTAAAGTCAAAAGTAGGTTTCGATGCGGGTGTAACTCCCAAAGAGGTCAATGTACTTTTCAAGAAACCAACATGTGCAGACTCATGTTTAGAAATTTGCATAAAAACGGTACGGTCAGCATTAGGAATTAAACTTGCTGTAGATAGTCCAATACTGTAATATTCATTTTCTAAGTATTCCAGCGTCAGGGCAAGTTGTAACGCATCGGTTAAAGCACTCTTTAAAAAGCTTCCTGTAACTGGTGTTGTATTTCGGTTTTCAGCTTTCGCCGGAGTTGACATTGCGACTCCTAAGCCCAGAGGAACAGAAGCAATAGCTGCTTTTTTTCCAAATGCTGAAAGATTTGTAATGGTCTCTAATCTTGATGCTTCTGTTGTAAAGAATTTATCATCAGAAAATCTATCTAGTAATTTAAGAATGTTCATAATAGTACGTTTTTAAAAGTAAATAATTTAGTTAATGCCTCTTTCTTTCCAGGTAAAAGGTGTCTTTATAAATCCTCCTGCAGCCATTACAACATCTTTTGGCTCTTTTGCCACATCCAATCCATTGGCATCAATCACATCATCCCCTGAAAAATCAGCAGATCCGGGATTGATAAGATTTCTGATCGCAGAAGCATGTCTTGCTTCCACAGAAACTATTTTCCCTGCAATTACTAAATAATTAGGATCCGTAATATACTTTCCTGCTGCATTATACGCAGCAACACCTGTATCTTCCAAAGCCTTAGCAGTAGCTAATACTGAACTTCTGTTATTAAAATTCACACCCGGATATTGAAATTCAAGCTTTGGCAGTACATTAGCAGTAACTCCTGATATTGCAGCTTTAAAGAAATCCCGATGGATTAATTCGTGATGATAGAGGTCAGTAAATAATTCTTTTTCAATGGTTGAAATACCTGAATAAAAACTGTTAACAACTTTAGTATAGAAATCTGCTTCGAGCTGCTCAAGAGCATAAGCATAATTCAATACCCCGACATCGCCTTTACCAAGGTCGAATACCTGGTCGTCTGTCATTTGAAAATCATCATTATCATCACAGCCTACTAATGCAAGACCTGCCATGGCAAGTCCAATGCCGCCGAGTTTTAAGAAATTTCTTCTACCGGTATCCAGTGTGGCTCCCTGGCTAGAAACATTAATCGTCTTTTTCATAATATTAATTTTTAAAGTGTTTAGTTATTTAATATCATTTACGACAATCAATTATCTTTGGATTTACAAAATCAAAAAAAATGTTAACTTTTCTCTAAAACTTTTCCAAATAACCTATTGAACATCTAAAAAGCGACTCGATAAATATTAATAACAAATCAGAATTGAAAGGTCTTTAACGTCACTTAAAATCTTTGTTTTATATTATTATATTAACAGTTCATCATTCCTTTTTAAAATATATTTTCCCTATTTTTGTGAAATGAGTCAAAAATGGATTTACAGACCTGAACCCGATGAGGAAGTTGTAGACAGATTAAGTTCGTCACTTGGTTTCGGAACTTTTGAATCTAAACTTCTCGTTCTTAGAGGAATTGACAATTATCAAAAGGCAAGAGAATTTTTTAAGCCCAATCTCACTGATATACATAGTCCGTTTTTAATGGCTGATATGCAAAAGGCTGTAGAGCGTATTGCAACAGCTATTGAGAATGGTGAAAAAATATTGGTTTATGGAGATTATGATGTAGATGGAACAACTGCTGTTGCGCTGATGTATTTATACCTCAGCAAAATAGTTCAGAAAAAATATCTTGATTATTATATTCCGGACAGAAACTCTGAGGGATACGGTATTTCAACAGAAGGGATAGATTTTGCAAAGGAGAATGGATTTTCTTTGATTATAGCTCTGGATTGTGGGATCAAAGCAATTGATATGATTAATTATGCGCAGAATTTAGGCGTTGATTTTATTATTTGTGACCACCACTTACCAGGAGAAGAAATTCCTAATGCAGTTGCCGTATTAGATCCTAAAAGAAGTGATTGCAGATATCCTTTCAAAGAGCTTTCAGGGTGCGGAGTTGGCTTTAAATTATGCCAGGGTCTAAATACAATCTACAAAATACCGGATTCGGAGCTGTTTGAATTAACCGATTTGCTTGCAATTTCTATTGCTGCAGATATTGTCTCAATGACCGGAGAAAACAGGGTTCTGGCCAAAATGGGTTTAAAAACCCTTCGAAAAACAAGAAATTTAGGATTAAGACTCTTAATTCCCGAAGATAAACTTTCTCATTTTGAAATTTCAAACATTGTTTTTGAAATTGCTCCAAAGATCAATGCTGCCGGTAGAATTTCTCATGGAAAAGCAGCTGTAGAACTTATGGTTTCAGATAATCTGAAACATGCGCATCAGATTGTAAGTGACATTATGGGACTTAATGATGAAAGACGGGAACTCGATATGAACTCGACGCTTTCGGCACTTAATCAAATCATTGAATCGCAACAGGAAACCAATCTGACAACGATTGTTTACCACCCTGAGTGGAATAAAGGTGTTATCGGAATCGTAGCATCCAGACTCATTGAGACTTATTACAAACCCACTTTGGTTTTTACAGATGGTAACAACGGAGAAATGGTTGCTTCCGCAAGATCAGTTTCTGATTTCGATGTTCATGAGGCGTTGGATATGTGCTCAGAGTACTTTTTGAAATTTGGAGGACATCATGCTGCAGCGGGACTTTCAATGGAAAAATCTAAATTCGAGGCATTTAAGGAAAAATTCGAAAAGGTGGTCGCTGAAAAGATTCAGGAACACCAGAAAGAATCATCGATCATTATAGATTCTGAAATAGAAATTGATGATATCAACCGCGAGTTTATAAATTTCCATAGAAAACTTGCACCCTTTGGTCCACATAATATGAAACCCATCCTCACTTTAAGGAACCAGAAATTATCCGGTTATATAAAAACAATGGGGAAAGATAATAACCACGTGAAATTTTATATTAAGCAGGAATCCACCGGTAGAAATATAGAATGCGTTGGTTTTAAATTAGGGCAATTCTCTGAAGACTTCAGAAATAAGCATTTCGATCTCGCATTTACTCTGGAAGAAAATCACTGGAAAGGAAATGTAACACACTACCTGAATATAAAGGATGTGAAGTTTAGGGACTAAGGATAAAATACAACTTTAACGCTATACTTTGCATCTCATATACACCTGCAAATGAAAATGAAAAAAATCGGTTTATTCTTCGGATCTTTCAATCCTATACATATTGGACATCTTATTCTTGCGAATTATATTCTGGAAAATTCAAATATGGAAGAATTATGGTTTGTTGTAAGTCCTCAAAACCCTTTTAAGGATAAAAAATCATTGCTTAAAGATCATAATCGACTGGATATGGTACAGGCAGCTATTAAAAATTACCCGAACATGAGGGCTTCCAATGTGGAGTTTTCTTTACCCAGGCCAAGTTATACTATTGACACTCTGACGTATCTCAATGAAAAATACCCTAATCATTCATTCAGCTTGATTATGGGAGAGGACAATTTGGAGGGCCTGCATAAATGGAAAAATTCCGAAACTTTATTAAAGAATCACCATATTATTGTTTATCCACGAATTTTTGAAGGCGAGAAAAAAGATTCTGAGTATGTACAACACGAAAATATTTCTTTTATCAAAGCCCCTGTCATTGAAATTTCTGCAACCGAAATTCGCCATATGATCAAGGAAGGTAAAAATGTGCGTCCTATGCTCCCTCCTGAGGTTTTTGAATATTTGGATGGTAGTAGTTTTTATAAGTAACAAATATGAAATTTTATATCTTTTTTTTCATTTTTCTCACTCAAGCCTTTTTATTTGGTCAAGATACATCTACTAAAATAGCAGATTCTTTACGAAAGGAAAAAGAGATAGAATACATAAAAAGATTTCAAGAAAGGCAAAAATATTATAATGAACAATGTAGTAATGATTCAATTAAAGCAGTTGAAGATTCAAAGATTGAAAATAAATATTTTACATACCTTATCGCACCAGGTGGAGATGATTTTCCAGCAAAGAAAGAGATCGAACAAGCTTTAAAAAAGCACAATATTATTTGGGGAGGAGCTTTTATGGGAAGCGACATACCAGCACATTACACCAGTAATTTATGTTATCATCGATATATGAATTACTTTACAGAAAAAAAATTTGGTAAAGATCTTATCGAGGACATTGTAAAACAATCACTTTTAGATCATGTGAATAAAAATCCTTCTATAATTTTTGAATATAATGATAATTTAAATTGGATCTATAAAGGAGATCCTAAATTAGCTGATATTTTACTCAATACCTTTTTTTCAAAAATTTCATGTATCCAAAAGGATACATAGATTCTTCACAAAAGAATCAATCTTTTACTAAAGTTATGTTATATGTAGATGAGAATGACGATACTTTAAAAGTGGAAAGCTTTGATCATCATATAATAAATCGATACAATAAGCAGTTTATTCCTTACTTTGAAAAAAAGATTAAGAGTTTTATAAAATCTAGTAAATTTGTCCTCTCAAAACGAGCCATTCTGTATAATGGTATTAAATATTCTTTTAAAATTTATTATAAGTAATCGAAATGAATTTCATCGAAAAATTTTTCTCAAAATATCCCCAGGAAAAAATCATTAAATGGTTCAAGCAAATCTGTGTAGCTGAAGCAGTTTCCTGTTTTTTACTTTATGGGGTTGCCATGATCTGGAAGAGATATGATGACGAAGGATTGCTTCCCACAATTTTTATTATTGTCATCGGAAACATTCATGGTCTTTTTTTTACTGTATATCTTTTACTTTGTATTCCGGTGAGAAAAATATTCAAATGGGATGACGAAGATTTTGTTTTTGCCCTACTCTCGGCATTTTTCCCATTTGCCACAATATGGGTAGATAAAAAATTAGCCCGTTTCGACAGAGAATAAATCGGTTCTCCACTGAATATACAATATATTAAAAAGGACTGATAAGTCCTTTTTTTATTTATCTACATTGCATTCCTATACATATCTATCACATCACTTTTAATTGAGTAATAATCAACATCGAAATATAACTGAGACAGAAACTTTTTTAAGTCTCTTTTATGTTAATTTTTCCTAATTGCCGATTATGATGTAACAACTTTAGAACTTAAGTTGTCTAAATAATTGAAACATCTTAATCTGTAAAATTTTTAATTTAAAATTTACATCCTGAAAATCAATAAGTTAATAATAAGTCAAAAACATTTTAAGTACTTTGTATTGCATAATACTAAATTTATTATATATCTTTGTAATGTTAAATAATAACAAATACAAGCTATTAACAAACTAAAAATAAAATCATGAAAACGCCACTTCTCATTTCAGCTTTATTTTTCAGCGGATTTATTTTTGCCCAACAAAAATCTGATACTTTAAAAACTAAAAATATAGAGGGTATAACTTTAAAGAAACAGGTCTTCAGAAAACAAAGCGACCGTTTTATTTATGATGTTGCATCATCCCCTATTGCGAAAGGAACAAACTCTTTCAATCTGCTAAAACAAACTCCTATGATTTCCAGCATTGACGGAAAATCGTTAAAAATTATGGGAAAGTCAGAGGTTGTTATCTACATCAATAATAAAAAGACCAACATGGATTCTGAATCATTAATTGAAATGCTAAAAAATACGCCTTCAGAGGATATTCAGAAAATTGAGGTAATTACAGTCCCTGGCAGTGAATTTCAGGTTGAATCCAACGAGGGAGTTATCAATATTGTGATGAAAAAGAAGAGGAATAATGGTTATAATGGAACTTTGAAAATGCAAAATGAACAAAGTTATTATAACAATCCTTCAGCCGGAGTTTCTTTTAATTTCAGACAGAATAAATTTGCTGTAAACACCAATTTCAATACAGGAAGCTGGACAGAAAGAGAAAAATACAGGTTGTCAAACGGAGATTCCACATTTAAAAATGAATCTTTTGGATTTAATGATGATCCAAACAAAAATTTTGGAGGAAGCGTAAATATTGATTATGAAATCGATAAAAAACAGAACCTCAGCTTCACTTATAATATGAGGTATAATAAGAGCTTTAACTCAATCTTAGATATCACAAATATTCAGAACGGAGTTTTAAAAAACAGAACCGTAAATGATGAAGACGCACAAAGAAGAAACCATTCTTTCAATTTAAATTATGAAATAAAAACGGATACATTAGGTAGTAAACTAACTTCCAATATTTCATATTTGTGGTTCAACAGGGATAAATACAGTATTAACGAAACCTTTCCATTTGTAACTGACAAGGATAACAAATATGGAGCGTTTAAACAATGGGTTCCCCAAATCATCAATAATTATGCTGCTAATATCGACTACCTTAAAAAAACAAAATCTGGAGATTCATGGTTGATGGGAGTAAGCTATAACAATACGAAAACAGATAACGATACAAGACAGGATATTTATACTGCTAATGGTTTTGTAAATGACTACGATCAAACAAATTATTTTATTTATAAGGAAAACATCTTAGGAGCATACATCACTTATGAAAGGAAATTAAACGAAAAATTGTCCGGTAAAATAGGAACCCGTTATGAAATGACTAAAAGCAGCGGAGAGATTCTGGGAAAAACCAGCTTCGACAGAAATTATAACAACCTGTTGCCGTATGTTAATATCAACTATGCAATTAATGAAGATAATAACATAAGCTACACTTTCTCAAGCCGGATCAGAAGACCAAGATTCTGGGAACTGAATCCATCAAGAACTTACTTTACACCGGATAATTATACTCAGAATAATCCTTTTGTATTAGCTTCTAAACATTACAATCAGGAAATTAACTATATGTTTAAGAATGCATTTTACGCAAATTTAAGCTTTAACTATGTAGAGGATGCTTCTAATCAGGTGCCATTACAAGGAACAGTCACCAAACCGGAAAAGGACAAAAATGGTCAGATCATTCTGGATGAAAATGGAAATCCTAAAATGGTTACGACTAAATTTCTAAGATATATCAGAACGAATTATGGTAATAACAAACAGCTGGGTCTTACTCTGGGAATGAATAAATCATGGATCAAAGAAATCTGGACAACCAATTACTCAGTTAATTTAGCTTATGTAATGTATTCAGGGACAGTAAGTGAAGATCCGACATCTGTTCAAATACCAGGACAAACAGAAGTTCTTGCCCCGTATATCGTTGATGTGAAAAATTTCAATTTTTCAGCACAGTTTAATAATACCATCCGCTTATCTGCCAAAAAAGACTGGTTCCTGGGAATCAATTATTTCTTTGCAAGCAAAAGTAAAATGGAAATCGGAGAAATGGGTATCAGACAGAGTCTTGACCTGAGTGTCAAAAAGATCATGGGTAACTGGACTTTTGTAGCAGAATTATATGATGTGTTTAACCAAAACTTCAATAAAATCAATGGTGTCCAGCCTAATGGCAGCTATAATAATGTGACCAATTTTGGTTATCCAAGAATATTGAATATCGGGGTCACTTATAACTTCGGAAACCAGAAACTGCAAAAAGCAAGGGAAATAAAATCAGCAAATGATGCTGTAAAATCGAGAACTTAATTAACTAACCTATTACAGCTTTAGATCAAATACATAAGAGTCCAAAGCTGCACAAAAAAATAAATTTCATGAAAACGCCACTACTCATCGCAGCCTTATTTTTCAGCGGATTAGCACTCGCCCAGGAAAAAAAATCAGATTCGGTAAAAACCAAAAATATCGAAGGAGTTACTCTAACAAAACAGATTTTTAAAAAGCAGAGCGACCGCTTTGTATATGATGTAGCTGCTTCACCAGTTGCTAAAGGAAATACAACATTTGATCTTTTGAAGCAAACACCACTGCTATCAACTACAGATGATAAAACATTAAAAATAGCAGGAAAGAATAATGTACTGATCTATATCAACGGACGAAAAACCAATATGGACTCTGAGTCTCTGGTGCAGTTCCTTAAAAATACTCCTGCAGAAAATATCCAGAAAATTGAAGTCATTACGGTTCCCGGAAGTGAATACCAGGTAGAGTCTTCTGATGGAATCATCAATATCGTTTTAAAGAAAAAAATGAGCGACGGATTGAATGGGAATATGAGAATGTCCAATAGCCAAAATAAATACAATGCAAGCTCAGCCAGTTTTTCTGCTAATTACAGAAAAGATAAATTAGGAATCAGTGCTAATCTCAACGGGGGAGAAAATATTCAACCTCAATCTTATATTCTGCGAAATGGTACAGATCAGCTAAAAAATGAATCGGTAGGAGATATTGATGATCCAAATAAAAATATTGGTGGCTATCTGAATATTGATTATCAACTGACCGAAAAAAGTAATCTGGCATTATCATGGAATTCCTGGGCTAACAGAAGTTACAACTCCACGATCGATTTATTTAATACCTTAACGCAGCCAAACTCGTTGGGTGTGGTAGAAACAACGCATACATGGACTAAAAACAGAGAAGATTCCAGAAACTACAATAACTCTGTGAATTTAAACTATGAGCTAAAACTGGACTCCCTTGGAAGTAAATTTAATGCAAATGCTGCATATCTTATTTACAAAAGGTTTCAGTTTTCAAAAAATAACACCATGATTCCGGATGAAAATGGTAACGGTTATTCCAGACCAGGAAAAACAATCACACAAAATACTCCGCAGGTCATTAAGAATTTTTCAGGTACAGTAGATTATATTCAGAAATTTAAGAATGACTTTACCCTCTCTTTAGGTGGAAATTTCAATAAAACCAAAACTGATAATGATACAAAGAACTTTACATATCAGTTTATAGATAAGGATGGTAATTATAACAATAATCCACAGCCAGCACCGGATTTCAACCATTTTATATATGATGAAAATATCTATGGAGTGTATCTCACTCTTGAAAAAAAGTTTTCAGATAAATTTTCAGGAAAGGTGGGTGCCCGATATGAAATTACAAACAGCCTGGGAACAGCGGATAGTCCTACCAATATAATTGAAAGCCAAAAACATCAGAGAATTGAGAGAAATTATAATAATTTCCTGCCGTACCTCAGCTTCAATTATGCTATCAATGATAAGAATAATATTTCCTATTCATTTTCAAGCAGAATGAGAAGACCAAGCTTCTGGGAATTAAACCCGATAAGAAATTACATTACAGAGTTTAACTACACACAAAACAATCCCTTTGTAAAAGCTTCATCAACATACAATCAGGAATTGACCTACATGTATAAAAACTCTTATTTCCTGATTTTAAACCACTCTTATTTTAAAGATCAGATCACACAGGTTCCTTTACAAGGCTTTATAAAATCTGCGGATGGAAAAATAGGCACTCAAAATGTACTGCGTTACATCAGAACAAATTTTGGAGACAAGCAGGAAATGTCTGCCATGGTAGGAATTCAGAAAAATTTCTTTAAACAATACTTGACCCTGAATTTTAATACCGGTGTTCAGCACAATATCAACAATGGTTCTTTGGCTGAAGATCCAACTACAGGAGACACTTTTGTTGATAAGGACGGAAAGCCATTGGTTTATACTAATACTGTAAAATCGACAAGCATTGTAATCACGAGTAATAACACCATTCGTCTAGATAAGAAAAAAACCTGGTTTTTAGGAGTTAATTATTTCTTTATTGACAAACAACAAATAGAGCTTGGAATGCTGAAAAACCTGATGAGTCTTGATTTAAGTATAAAGAAAAACTGGAACGACTGGACCTTTGCTCTTAATGTGAATGATGTTCTAAGAACCAATATCGTAGAAATAGAAGATTATCAGCCAAACGGAAATTACAATTACATCAGAAACGATCAGTACAGAAGAGGAATGACTTTAAGCATCACTTACAATTTCGGAAATCAAAAAATAAAAAAGGTAAGGGATATTGAAAGCGCCTCAGATGATATTAAAAACAGAACCCGATAAAAACATTCATTCTTCATATCAATTATTTTTGCCAAACTCACTGATTTCTCAGTGAGTTTTTTATCTTAGAGCATATGAAAAATCTGATATCCTTTTGTAGTTTATTATTAATCCTGTGTAGCATAAGTTGCAAAAAGAAGACAGTCAGTCTTGGTAATAAGATATGTTTTAAAAGTGAGGAAAATATTTCCTACGGTGAGAGTCCGGACCAAAAAATGGATTTATATTTCCCACCTCATTACAATTCAAAAACTGATGTCTTTTTAATTATACATGGTGGAGGCTGGCGTAGTGGAAATAAATCTCAATTAACATTCTTTACTCTATCCCTGATGCAAAAGTTCCAGAATTCCATTTTCGTTAATATGAACTACAGATTAGCTTCAGTTTCACAGTTTGGAATTCCGAATCAAACCAATGATATTGATCGTGTTTTATCCCATTTGGAAAAAACACTTAAATACAAACCACGTTTTATTCTTCTTGGAAATAGTGCAGGAGCTCATTTATCAATGATATATGCTTATAAATTTAATAAAAACAAGAGGATAAAAGCAGTTATTAACATTGTAGGCCCTACAGACCTGGCAGATGCAGGTTTTAAAGGGTATTTTGATTACTCATTTGTTGAAAAGCATCTGATTGATACAAAAGTGATCCCTTCTGGTATCTCAACAGTACAGTTTGCGAGCCCCGTTAACTGGATTACAAGAACCTCAGCTCCTACTTTATCTTATTACGGAAAGAATGATCAGGTTATCCCCGTATCTCAAAAAAAAATTCTTGATTCTGTTTTAAATAAGAATAATATTTTTCACGAATCTTTTGAATTTAATGGCGGACACCTTGATTGGGATAAAGAATATAACAGTACTTTTCTTATTACAAAGATTGATCAATTTTTAAAGCAAGCTGATAAAAAATAAGCGCTTTGAAAAATCCAAAGCGCTTATTTTTTATTCTGATTTCATTACTTCTGTTCTTTCTGAGATTCCATTAGCGTTGAAAGCTTCTATCTGAAAATAATACGCATCCGTTCTGTCTGCTCCAGTAAAGAAATACTCATTCTTTCCATATACCATGATGCTTCCGTATAATTTATCCGGCGACTTACCCCAATATATTACATACCCATCGGCATCCTGGTTTTGCTGCCATTTCATCCAGATACTTCTTCTTTCTCCATATTTCTTTGCATCAGCACGCAAAGGAACAAAGTTCTGAACTTTTGGAGGTTTTTGTCCCGCTCCTTTTCCAAATACCCTGAAACCACTTAATGCAAATTTTCCGGTAGGCATTTTAAGGTTTTCCATTTTAAGGAATCTTGCTTTTGCCGGTTTTTCCAGCTCCACATAATCGTGAGGAACATCCTTTGTGTTTTTACTTTTATCCACAATAACAGTCCATTTTTTCCCATCATTGGATCCATAGATTTTGTATTGATGCATTTTCCCTAAAGTCTTCCCTAAGAATTCCACGTCCTGATCAGCATAATTGATCTGAATTGCATTGATCGTGGAAACTTCGCCAAGATCCGTCTGAAACCACTCACCAGAATTACCTGTTTTAGCACTCCAATAGGTCTTTATATCTTCATCAACAGCGTAGTTTGAATGATATCCTCCTAAGGTCGAAGAAACCTGGACAGGCTTATTATAATTCAACAGCATCCAACCTGCAAAAAGATCTTTGGAGAAATCTTTTCCCTGAGCATATTGTGGAAGATAAGTAGGGTAATCTCCATAGGATGTATTACAATACATTACATCATCTTTATCGAAACCTGCAGGCCAGATCCCCAGTCTTCTCTCAAAATTATTTTTTGTGGAAATAAAAATTGTTGAAACATGCCACCAGTTTTTATAATTGTCTTCGAAGGTTGCTCCATGTCCGGCACCTCTGGCAAAACCACCTGGTTTGTATGAAAAGGGATTATGCTGTTGATATTCGAAACCTTCTAAAGGGTTTTTACTCACATACACTCCATCAGAATATCCACTGAATTCAGTAGCGGGAGCTCCGTACTGCATATAATATTTGTTATTATGTTTCGTCATCCATGCACCCTCAACAAAAGGTTGTAAAAATACGTTATCATTATATTCTCCAAAACGTTCCCAGCCATGATCCTCCGGCTTTAATCTCAATATAGGTTTTACAAACCCTTCAGATTGTAATGTCTTTACTTTTACTTCTGTTCCAAGCAAGGGCCATTCATTACTTGAACCCCAATACAGGTAGAGTTTATTTTTGTCTTCGTCATAATGAAAGGCAGGATCCCAGGCTCCGACTTTTAAAGTATCTACAGCAATTTCCCAATCATCTTTCGTAGGATTTGTACTTTTCCAGATCGGAAAGTCCTGTTCCCAGGTCGAGCCGAAAACATATAAAGTATCTTTCATGGCCCAAACTGCAGGTGCATTTAGATCATGAATATATTTCTTATCCCGTAAAAATTTTCTTTGTACAAATTTCCAGTCAAGCATATCATCACTATACCAATAACCTTCCTGGTTTGTGGAAAACAAAAAAAGTTTGTTTTTAAAGTTTACGATAACAGGATCAGCAGTCGCCCGGTGTTTTCCCTGTTGAGAAAAAGATTCAAAGGGCGTATATCCGTAGTCAATATTAATGGGATTACAAAATGTTTTTTGCTGGGCTTTCAAACTTGTTCCCAACAAAACAAGCATCATAAAAAAGTACTTCTGCATCTTCATAATTTTTATGTAAGATCCAAATTTACTTAACTTTTTTCGGTTTACTTATAAATTAAAAGTATCAATATCTTCAAGTCTACTCATTTTTAAATAAAATCTTCCGGCATAGAAATCAGGCCGGAAGATAATATGTAATATTTTTTGGTTTATTTTATATTGTTTTTTTGGGTAAAAAAACTTCCGCCAGCATACAACGTGCACTTCCACCACCATTTACTTCTATTGTATTTAGATCTGAATAGATAATTTCACAATATTTTTCAATGGCTGATACTTGATCTGATGTTAAAGATTCATATGCAGTCTGGCTCATTACTAGAAATTTCTGACCCTCCTTATTCTGGACCTGAAGCATATTCCCCGCAAATTGCTGCATCTGTTCTTCTGAAATCTCAATAATTTCTTTTCCTGAATTTTTGATGGTTTCAATAACCTTGCTTCTTTCAAGCTCGCTATCTATACAGTCCAGGCAAATGACAACAAATTTGTCAGCTACACACATCATAACATTGGTATGGTAAATAGGAAGTCTCTCTGAACCTACGGTCTGAAAAGAATGAAAAACAATAGGCTCGAAACCATATTTTTCGCAAAAATCTCTGAATAATTTTTCATCCAATCTTAAAGAAACAGAACCATAAGCGATTTTATTGTCATGGTCAAAGATCATGCTTCCGGTTCCCTCTAAAAAGTGTCCCTGGATTTCAGGAAGTGACCAATCATCTACTTCCGTTATTTCAAAACCTTTACTTTTTATTGTTTCCAGGATATCTTCTCTTCTTTCAACTCTTCTGTTTGAAGCAAACATAGGGTATAAAACTACTTTACCATCATTATGGAAGCTTACCCAGTTATTCGGAAAAATAGAATCCGGAGTATGAGGATCCAATGTATCTTTGATTGTGATTACATTGATTCCTTTATTCCTTAGTTTCTCAACAAAAATATTGAATTCTCCTAATGCTTTAGCCTGAACATCCGAATCTTTCTGTTCAACCTGAAAGTAATTATTTTCTGCGGTCTCCGCATTATAACCGAAAGCAATCGGTTCAATCATTAATACTGTATCTGTAGTTTGCATTGTTTTTTAATTTAAAAATTGAAAGATTGGGCTATTAAAACTCTTTACTCTCTCACACTCTTACTTTATTATTCTCTCACTAATGGCATTGTAGAGCAGCGTAAAAGTCCGCCCATTTTGGAAATTTCACGGTATGGAATCTCTTCTACGGTCATTCCCCATTCATTTCTCAGATGGTTGTTCATTCTTGTAAATGTTTGATCTGAAACCACTATTTCAGGAGATATAGAAAAGATATTGGGAAACATTTCAAACATCTCTTCATCTGTCAAATGGAAACAATTTTCCTCCCCGAAAATATCAACAATCAAACGATAATCGCTTTCGTCCACAAAACCATTCTTATAGATAAGGCATTTATCTTTTCCAACAGGATTAAATGTACAATCCAGATGAAGGATACCCTCGAAAGGAATTTTATCATTCTTTTTTAATTCCAGGTCTATGATCCTCTTTTTAGGAAAGTATTCTTTTAGGATCTCTATGGCGTATTCGTTGGTTCTCGCTGTTTTGTAATTTCTGTAATCTTCGCTAAAGCAAGTTCCTATGAACAGGAAATCATCCCAGACAATAACATCTCCACCTTCAATATGAGCCGTTTCCGGGAGATTAATAATTTTTCTCCAGGCCACTTTCTCAAAAACTTTTTTGTAAGCTTCCTGCTCATCTGCCCTGTCAGCAATTACATTGGAAATAATCATCTTATCATCAATTACAAAAGCAACATCTCTTGCAAAAACCTGATTGTAATCTTTGATAATGCTCGGACGCAAAACTTCCACATCGTATTTTTTCAGTACTGCTTCAAAAGCATTCATTTCATCAATAATATCCGATTCTTTAGGATATATGTTGTGTTCGATTGAGTAGTATGACTTGGCATCATAGCTTTCCTCAAGGGTGGGAACCGGTCCCAGAGAATTAGGTTGGCCCAGAACAACTGATTTTAACCTCCCCGTTTCGTTTTTAATATTTAGTTTCATAAAGATTTATGCAATGTACAAATATAAGTAAAGGTCCCTAGCTGGAAAACTTTTGAATTAGTTTCTCTAAGAATTTATTCTTGGTTACAATAGAATAATGCTACTCATTCATTTCTGAGACCCGTTAAACTTTAAAAAAATCTATAAACAACTGTTTATCATCTACATTTGTTGAAAAATAATAGTAAATATTACAAATAAAACTCCTATATTAGTGATATAATTTTATGTAAAATTAAAACTAAATCATCAACATCAAAAAATCAAAATCATGAACAAGAACATTTCAGTGCTAAAAAATGCACAAAAATTAGGAAGAGATCAACAGAAATCAATTATTGGAGGTGCTGGCCCAACGAAGCCGAGATACTGCTGTGAATGGAATGATGACGGAAGCTGCAGAATCTGGACATGTGGTAATTGTGTATGTCCATAATTAAAAAAAACAAAAACCTGCTATTTCTTGTAGCAGGTTTTATTTTATCTTGATCTATTCTCCTCGTCAGTTTTCTGTATTTCCTTTCCCTGATATTTTGAGCTTCCGAAATTGTAACTTACCGCAACCAGAAATCTCCGGCTGTCCCACCAATGGGTAAATTGGTTATCTATGATTTGCTTATGCCTGAATACCAGACGTTGATCATATGAGTCAAACATATTATTATAACTGATCTTTGTATTCAGCTTATTGTCAAACCATGTTTTTTGTATTGAAAGATCGACCGTATACATGGGCTTAATGATATACAGGCTATTTCCCGTTTTAGATTCATAGTTTGTAAAAAGATTTACAGTGTAGCCCTTAGGTAGTGAAAATACCTGATTAAATCTCAGCTCATAATTGTAAATTGAAAAAGCAAACACCTCATTAAAATAAGGCCGGAATTCGTAATTATAATATCCTGTAATCTGCGTATTGATATTCCACCACTTTGTAATTTTTATAGGAAAGCTCATTTCCAGAATAGCAAAATTCCGATAAGGTAAGTTCGTCCCTAAATATTCTAAAACATTTGTTTTGGGATCATATCTCGGATATCGGACCATAACATCCGTTTCTTTTCCTATCGTTAAATCTGTCACCCAATTTTTATAACGATAAGTTGCCTTGATCTGACTGGTAAATGAAGGTTGCAAATAAGGATTTCCAATCCAATAGTTCAATGGGCTGAAGTAAAACCTAAAAGGATTGAGCTGTGAAAAAATCGGTCGTGTAATTTTCCTGCTGTATGAAACAGAAATCTCATTAGATTTGTTAAAGGCGTAATTTATTCCAAAGGATGGCAACCACTCAACATAATTTCTTGCTACCACAGAATCGGAACTGATTGCATCGGAAATACTTTTTGTGTTTTCAAATCTTATTCCCCCATTGATTTGAAGTTTGTTAAGTTTCCGGCTGAAAGCTACATATCCTGCAAATACCTCTTCCTTGTATGAAAACATATTACTACGCGTAGGATCCGGAACAAACTGATTATTTAACGCCAATGTATCATACCTGATGTTGTTGCTGGTTTCTGTATTGCCATATTTTATTCCGGCTTCAAAATTAGTATTTTTCACTTTTTGACGAACATCAAGTTGAGCAGTATAAATTTTTATCCTATTTGATAAATCGGATTTCCAATATGATAATAACGCATAATCAGGTCGCTTCTTATTAATAAAATCATCTTTTTGCTTGTTGTTAACCAGTAGATAATTTCCTAAGAAATTCACTTCAAAGTTTTTGCCCCTCCATGAATAATCTGTCGATATTCCATAATTCTCCTGACCGTATTCTGTGGGATTATTGCTTTCAGTATTAAAAATTAACTGCGTTTCATCTTCATTGGTAGTATACAATGATCCTGTTCGTGTCCTGTTATTATTTCTAAAATTCCCTCTCAGTGTAAACCGTAGTCGATTCTTACTATTTATCCGGTAATCAATGCCAGTAAGAACAGAGGTTACCTTCCCCGCATCTTTTTGATAGGTTTCAGTTCTCATAACATTTGTGTTAGCAAGTCGTTGCAGCGCATTGTAACGATAAGTTGAAACTCCCTCATTATAACCCACCTGCATTTGATATGCTATCTTTTCAGTGTTATAAGATAACGTCAAAGAGTTTTCCCGGTAATTGAACTTATTAACTGAAATATTTCCATTATAATTTCCTTTCCAGCCCAGATTCGCATTTCTTTTAAGTCTGATATCAATGATACCTTTGAACTCAGCATCATACTTAGATGACGGATTGGTATTTATTTCAATAGATTCAACCATTTCAGGAGATAAGGACCGCAGATAAGCTCGAGTTTCCTGAATACTCATCACTACAGGCTTTCCATCAATGAAAATTGCAGGAGCTATTCTTCCACCGATAAATATCCCGTCTTCCTGATCCACCGTCACTCCAGGTGTTTTCCTCAGTACATCCAGCATGTGAGTTGCCGTTTTAAAATCCTTATTCCCGGCTATATTCATTACCGTATTTCCATCATTCAATTTTACATTACGGGTTGGTGATTGTAAGACAATTTCTTCAATAGTTTTTCCGGATGGAATCATTTCAATGACAGAAATTTCCCTGAATGTATCCAACCGTTTTGTTTGATATCCTCTTTTTTCTACTATTACATAAAGTCCTTCCGGGAAACCTTTAAAACTAAAACGGCCTAGAGAATCTGTCGTTTTTTTCTCAATAAGTTGGGAAGTGAGTCCATTGAAAAATGAAAGATTAACGTCCGAAAGGTTAGCCTTTGTCTCAGAATCCACAATTTTCCCTTGAATATTCTTTTGGGCTTTAGCAAAATATGACAGAAACAATACCATGATCAGCGTCCACAATCTTAGGTTCATAAATTTTAAATTTTATGAAACCAAAAGTAGGATTCGGAAATACAAAGGAGGTTTTAAAGTTTAAATTCCGAAGTACGAAATTATAAATTTGAACTCTGAAGTTCGCTTACAGATGGCGTTTGCGAATGTCTGTATAAAAGAGGTGTAGTATTTTTTATTTTCTTGAATGTCGAAAAGAATGTCGATTTAGAATTAAATCCTACTTCGTATCCGATTTCTTCAATTTTTAGAAATGAACCGTTTTCAATGATCACACAGGCTTCGTGAATCCTGTACTCATTAATGTAAGTTGAAAAACTTTTTCCCAGATTATCATTAAGCAACTGAGAAAGCTGGTGAGAGGATATCCCCATTTTTATTGCCAGATCATTTAATTTCAAATTAGGATTTTTGTGCAGTTCTTCGACTTCCATTAATTTCTCGAGTTTTGAAACAAAGCTGTCTACCTGCTCGTTCGATATTTTCTTATTAGAATACCTGCCAGGCTCCTTTATTTCGGTAGTATGGTACTTTTTATTAAACAAAATGAGAAAATTCGCATACAGAACAAATGAAAACACTAAACTCCCACCTGCACAATAGATCTGAACCCAGCCTGTAGAAATAAGCTGATATGTTAAGAATATAATCAGATTACTAATAAGAACCGGTAGTATGAATTTATCCGGCTTTTGTGATTGTTTTATAGTCCTGTTATAATACTCATACACCGACATGAATACAAATATTGTCCATACTGAATAAATAAAAGTACCGAAATAACTATCCCACGTTACCGGAAAAAAAAGGTATAAAAGACCTACAGTACCCAAAATTAATGTCAAGATACCAAATGACTTTCTGCAATTTTTAAGGATAAACTGTTCTTTTAAAAAAGATGATCGGATATAATAATATATCGCAGGTCCGGTAAAAAACAATGCAGACAATCCAAGATGAGGAATAATCCTGGGTAAGTCCGGATAAAAATAGATGCATACAGATATGCCGACTCTTATGCTTAAAGTTAATAAAATCAGGCCTAGAAAGAAATCAGGAAGGTACTTCAGCTTTTTAACAAACAAAAGGTAAATCCCAAGCAAAAGCCCGTTAAAAGCTCCTACAGCACTAAAGAAGAATAACAATTGTTGCCCGAAAGTCATTGTATATTAGTTTTTTACACCAAGTAAAAATAAGAAATTTCAACATCCGATTTTTAAAATCCCATCATTTTTTTATTATAATTCTTCCTCCTACACCCTACAAAGAATATGATAAGAAACAAAAAATCCCAAAGCTCACTTTGGGATTTTTTTATTGTTGAAGCAGATATTATCTGTTTACCATATCGATATAGTCTCTTTGCTGAGCTCCTTGATATACCTGTCTTGGTCTTCCGATAGGATCTCCTTTTAATCTCATTTCTTTCCACTGAGAAATCCATCCCGGAAGTCTTCCTAATGCAAACATTACAGTGAACATTTCTGTAGGAATTCCTAACGCTCTGTAAATAATTCCTGAATAGAAATCTACGTTTGGATATAATTTTCTTTCAATGAAGTATTCATCCTCAAGAGCTACTCTTTCTAATTGCATTGCAATATCTAGAGCTTTATCCTGGATTCCTAATGCACTAAGAATATCATCAGCAGCTTTCTTAATGATTTTAGCTCTTGGGTCGAAGTTTTTGTAAACTCTGTGTCCGAATCCCATCAAACGGAAGTTATCGTTCTTATCTTTTGCTTTTGCAACATATTTAGAAACATCTCCTCCATCTTTTTCAATTAATTCAAGCATTTCAATTACTGCCTGGTTAGCGCCACCGTGAAGAGGCCCCCAAAGTGCAGATACCCCAGCAGAGATAGAAGCAAAAAGACCTGTATGAGCAGAACCTACCATTCTTACAGTAGATGTAGAACAGTTTTGCTCGTGGTCAGCGTGAAGAATTAATAACTTATCCAATGCACCTACAACTACCGGATCGATTTCGAAATCAGCATTTGGTAATCTGAAAGCCATTTTATAGAAATTCTCAACATAGTTAAGATTGTTATCTCCATGGTTTAATGGTAAACCTTGAGTTTTTCTGTAAGTCCATGCACAAAGATGAGAGAATTTAGCAATCATCAATTCAGCAGCATGGTCCATTTCTTCTTTAGAATTTACGTTAACAGCTTTTGGATTAAAAGCGGTTAATGCAGAAGTCAGGGAAGATAATACTCCCATAGGGTGAGCAGAACGAGGAAAAACATCAATGATCTTTTTCATTTCGTCTGCGATGAAGTTATATTTTTTGATATTGTTTTCGAAAGAACTGTACTGATCCTGAGTAGGTAATTCACCGTGTAATAAAAGATACATTACCTCCGTAAAGTTAGATTTTTCAGCAATCTGCTCGATTGGATAACCTCTGTAGAATAATTCTCCTTTATCTCCGTCCAAGTAAGTAATATCACTAATGGTAGCTCCGGTGTTTTTATACCCTAAATCCAGGGTAATAAGACCCGTCTGGTCTCTTAGTTTTGAAATATCTATCCCTCTGTCTCCGATAGTACTATCCACGATAGGATATTCATATGAATTACCGTCGTAATTCAATATAACTTTGTTGTCTGACATTATTTATTTATTTTTTTTAAATTTACTAAAATTCCATAAAAAAACAGCAAACAAATTATCGTTCGCCGTTATTTATATTTTCAATTATCTTTTAATTTTAAATGCTTCCAATCCTGGGAAAATAGCTGTTTCTCCAAGAGCTTCTTCTATTCTCAATAACTGGTTGTATTTAGCCATTCTGTCTGATCTTGAAGCTGATCCTGTTTTGATCTGCCCGCAGTTCATAGCTACTGCTAAATCAGCAATAGTAGAATCTTCTGTTTCTCCTGATCTGTGAGACATTACTGAAGTAAATTTGTTGTGCTGAGCCATTTGTACAGCAGCCATCGTTTCAGATAGAGAACCTATCTGGTTTACTTTTACAAGGATTGAATTGGCAATACCTTCTTTAACACCTCTTGCAAGTCTCTCAACATTGGTTACGAATAAGTCATCTCCTACAAGCTGAACTCTGTCTCCGATTTTATCCGTTAACATTTTCCAACCTTCCCAGTCATTTTCCTGCATACCATCCTCGATAGAGATAATAGGGTATTTAGCTGCTAATTCAGCAAGATAAGAAACCTGCTCACTGCTTGTGAACTGAGCAGCGTCAGCCGTCTGGAATTTTCTGTAATCGTAAATTCCATCTTTATAGAATTCTGATGCAGCACAGTCCAGCGCCAGCATAATATCATCTCCAGGTTTGTAACCTGCTTTCTCAATAGCCTGAAGTAATGTATCCAAAGCATCTTCCGTTCCTGTAAACGTTGGAGCAAAACCTCCTTCGTCACCCACCGCTGTAGATAAACCTCTTGAATGAAGAATAGATTTTAAGCTGTGGAAAATTTCAGTCCCCTTTCTCAATGCATGGGAAAATGAATCTGCTTTTACAGGCATGATCATAAATTCCTGGAAAGCAATTGGCGCATCTGAGTGTGATCCTCCATTGATTACGTTCATCATAGGTACAGGAAGTGTATTTGCATTTACTCCTCCTACATATTTATATAATGGCATTCTTAACTCTGTTGCTGCTGCTTTTGCTGCTGCTAATGAAACTCCAAGAATAGCATTTGCTCCAAGATTTCCTTTATTCTTAGTCCCATCAAGGTCGATCATGATCTGATCTAAAAGGTTTTGGTCATAAACCGGAAGCCCTACTAATTCTGGAGCAATAACTTCTCTTACATTCTCAACGGCTTTAAGGACACCTTTCCCCAAATATTCTGAACCTCCGTCACGTAATTCAACGGCTTCATGCTCTCCCGTAGAAGCTCCTGAAGGTACCGCAGCACGCCCCATTGCACCATTCTCCGTGAATACATCAACTTCTATTGTAGGATTCCCTCTTGAATCCAAAATTTGTCTCGCTTCAATGTAAGAAATGTAACTCATAATTTTTCTGTTTATACTATCTGCAAAATGCTTCCAGTTGTTTATTATTAATTAATATACTTGAGTTACAAATTTAATGAAAAAAACAGTGGTATGAAAAAACTGGACTTTAATATTTGGTAATAAAAACATAAAATTCTCCAAAATTTTCAGGGTAATTTGGAGAATTTAAAAATGCATGACATAGCAACTGATTTTTGTTGGTTATTTCACGGTGTCAAATCATATTTTTTTCGTTCTTCCGGCGTTAATGTTCTTAAAGTTTTAGCTTTTTCTTCTTCAGCCTGGGCTTTTGCTTTATTAGCTTCCTCTTTTGCCGTTTCTGAAATTTTGCCCTGAAGTTCAGTGATATTATTAACAATATTATTAAAACTAGTCCAATAGAGCTCTCCTTTGCATTGCTCTTCAAAATTAATACAGTGTTCTTCCAATCTGTATAATGCATCTCTAAGCATATTAACCGGAGCAGTCCTTTCACCAAGTCTGGAAAGGCTTTCTGTAATTTTAGTCATTTGTTCAGCAGAAACACTATCCCCCGACTTCAGCTTACCCATGAGCGTACTTGTTATATCTGTGGTTCTGGCAATGGCAGCATCTGGTTGCACCTCCGATAATATTTTGTTGATTTTTCCATCTGGTCTAATGCTTACTATGGCTCCTCTTCGCATGGCATCATACGACATCTGATAGTTTGAGGTTGTACTTTTCAGTTCTTCCAATGTTGCCTTATGCAGGTTACTGCAAGAAGTGAACAAAAGAACTGTTCCCAATGTTAAAAATATATTTTTCATCACATTACATTATAAATTGAGTTATCAGTTGGGTCATATTTGGCTTTGCCTTTTCCAAGTACATGTGCTAATGCACTGAAAGTTTCGTAATCTAAATCCTCCATGATTTCTTCAGATCCTGCATCTTTAAACTTTAAGATGATCTTTCCGCTTCTGGATTTAATGTTCCAATCTAAGAGGTAGTTTGTGATAATTTTAGTCATGATTATAGTTTTTTAGGTTATTTGTTAGGTGAAGGAGCTAAAAGTCCTGCCAGGGCTCCAATCGCTCCTGATGAAATAGCAGTAAAAATGGTAATTAACTGCTCGTTTAAAGTAATTTCCTTGTGCAAGGATAATATAATCAATCCTGTTATGATACCAATAATCGCAAGCCCAAACATCAGGACGATAATTCTATATATCCAGGTATCGGTTTCTTTGGGATTTTTTACTTCAATACTATTGACAGCCTGAATAGGATTATCCCTAAATTCCTGCTGTAGTTTATTGTTGTTGCTTAGTGTCTGTTTGAAATCTTCAAAACTGTTGTTAATTGTAGTTTTCATGATGGTGAATTTTACTCTATCAAATTTCTCACTAAAAGAGATTAAAGTCAATTACACAAAAGGGTGATTATGTAATTCGCATGATGGTTAGATCTCTATTGTAAAAATCACAGCAGTTCCATCTTCTTTGGAAACAATTTCAAATTCTCCATTTAGTTCCTTCATCCTGCGTTTCATATTTCGAAGACCATTCCCTTCATTTTTTCCTTCAATCATCCCTATTCCATCATCCGAAATCTCCATACTAAATTCACGATCCCTTTGTGAAAACGAAATTGATATTTTATTTGCCTTGCTATGTTTATAGGCATTATTCAATGATTCTTTTAAGCACAAAAACATATTTCTTCTAATTTCAGCGGAAACCGGCATATTCTGAATGATCCCCCGATCTGTCACAATAAAATTGATGGATGTTTTTTTCAGGAAGCTTTCAGTATACATTTTTGAGTAACTTGTAAAGCTTCCAATCGTATCGTTTCCTGTATTCAAATTCCAAAGCATTTCCCTCATCGAAATATTCATTTCTTCAGATGTTTTTAGCAGCTCGTCAATATCATTTGTTAGATCACTATTCTCTGCTTTTTGTTTTAAAAATTCTGCCTGAAGTTTAAGAGCTGAAATTCCCGCTCCCAGATCATCGTGCATATCATGTGAGATCCGTTCCCGCTCCTGCTCAATCAGTTTTTGTTTTTCGAGCTCTTTTTGTAACAATTGATTTTGGTATTCTGCTTCTTTAAGTTGTTTTTCTTTTACAAACAAAAGCTGCTTCCTATTGTACATTAATACTACAAAGATGATAAATACCACAAAGAACAGCATAACAACTGTAATGATTGCATAGGTTAATTTTAGTTCATTAAGAGAAGTCATTATGTTTTTTTGTGTATTTGGATAAAGAAATTAAAAAAAGGAAATAAAAAATGATATTAACAATGAAAAAAAATGACTGTGACGCAATTAATACTTTATCATCAATTTTATCAAAAACGTACCGCGGTATAATTCTTAAAACAAAAAATACTCCCCAAAATAATAAACCACAGGAAATCCAGAACTTTGGATCCTGCATGATGCTCTTGGTATTTGGACGCTTTAATTTTCCATAGAACCAAATCAGACTGTAGAGTATGTATACTAACGAAAAAGCTATACCTATAGTCTGATTGACTTCTTTATAATTTTTTAAAATGAAACCAAGATAGATAATGAGAAAAAGAAAGAAAATTACATTATTGATTTTAACCAGGACGATATCCTGTCCCCGATTAAAATAAATGAGGAAAAATAATGTACAAAATAGAATATAAGCATTGTATAAGAAACCAAAGTTCGCGGTGGTCTTAAAATATATCTGGACAATGTACATTAAAAATTCAAGAATAAAAGTCAATCCGAGGTAGAGACACAAAAATTCCTGTTGCTTCTTTCCATTCCTTATACATAGGATCAACGAAAAAGAAGCAACAAGAAAAAGAATAATCAAATATGCTAATTGGAAATCAGAGTACATTACGGTTGCATATTACCTATATCATAGAATCCTTGATCTTCCTTTTGAAATGCTAATGATAATCTGCTTTGTTTTTTATTATCATTTAAAACTCTTGATACTGCAACATTTTGACTGTTAATATCACAATTTTTATGTATTGCAATTAACCTCACATTCACCTCCTTAAAGTTTCCGGACAAATCATTTCTAAAGGTTTCAAACATAACATTAGAAAAAGATATATATTCTGTAATTGCATTGTAAGTAGAGTTTTCTCTAATAGCCTTTCCAACTCCTCCCAAAAACTCTTTTCTCATTTCAGCATAAATTTCCTTTGGCAGTTCTATTGTTTTAGCCATTCCGGCACTATCTACTAAATAAGCATCGTAAGTGATGAAATCAAAAACATTCAGGTCTTCATGATCACACACAACAATTATATAGTATAAATTATGCTTATGACTTCCCGGTTGAATAGTGGGGAATCTCATCAAAGAGGTTTTATCCACAAAAATAAAGTGTATATATTTATATTTTATGGGAAGGTTTTTGAAAGATCCGGTTTCAATTTTAAAGTCTTCAAGAGTTTCCTTCAGTATTCTATTTGCTCCCTCGTTCATACATCCGGTTTGTTCTGCTGAAAGTTTCAAGTTCACAAGTGGACTCAGTGTAGAATAATCATTGATTACCTCGCAATCTAATTGTAAAATATCCCTTATTAAGTCCAATTTTTTTTCAGCACAATCTGTGCTTTCATTCTCTAAGTTTCTCATGGTTTTTTAGTTTTTAAAGTGGTTAAATTTATTGATAGCTTCTACTTTATTGCTTACATGCAATTTTCGATAGATATTTCCAACATGCTTTTTTACCGTATCCATGCTTATGCATTTTTGGTCTGCAATTTCTTTATACAACAAGCCTTGTGAAAGTAGTCCAAGAATTTCTTTTTCCCGATGCGTCAATTCATCAAATTCTTTTACATCGGTTGTCTTTTTTTCAAAATGATTTAGCACCCTTCGTGCTATAGAAAAGCTCATCGGTGCACCTCCATTGTATACATCACGAATAGAGGCGAGAATTTTGTCCATGCTTTCTCCTTTGATGAGATATCCCATTGCACCTGCTTTTAGAGAATTAAAGATCTTTTCATCATCTTCGAAGCTTGTACACATGATAAACTGGGTATCGGGCATATCTTTCCGTACTTTTTCAATGATTTCAATTCCAAGCATATCCTGAAGCTGGATATCCATCATCACAACGTCCGGAGAAATAAGAGGTAAATTATGCAGTGCATCGTTGCCGTCAAAGAACTGGGCAATGACTTTCATATCAGCCTGATAATTGATGACCTTCTTCAACGCATTGTTGTAGTTTTTTTCATCTTCTACTATGGCTATTGAAATACTCATGTCCTTTACTTATTTGAGACAAAAATCTACAGAAAACAAAGCAGAATCAATTACACTTTTGTGTAATCTTTAAATTTGAGTTGGTTTATTTAGTTTTTCTTCTTTTAAAGTTAATCAATTTCTTTCAGTTAACGACTGATATCATATCACTTAATTTAAAATAATATTTTTTTGATTATTTAATCAATTCATCTAGAACTGGTGTACTTACACTGTTAATTTCTGATATGTTTTTATCATTAATCTGCTCAAAAACCTGAATAGTATTTTCTCCTTTTTTCAACCATACACCAGGAACATACAATGTAAGCTGGGGACCTACCTTGCTCCAGTATCTCCCTACATTTTTTCCATTCACAAACACAATTCCTTTTCCGAAATTTCTCATATCAAGAAAAGTATCTCCTTTTTCTTTGAGTTGAAATTTTGCTTCTTTTATTACAGGGCTCCTTTCAGGAATATCTTTCGACTTATTTTTTAGTTCAGGTATCTTATCAAAAGGAAGCGAATACATTTTCCATAGACCTTTAACAGGATCTCCATTGATTTCAACAGGACTTATAATTCCCTTAAGGTTATGTACAATTTCAGCTCCGTAATTGATCCGTCCCATATTTTCAACAAGGATATCCAAAGTCTCCCCGGCCTTGATTGAGATATCAAGATCATATTTTTTATAGTATCTGTTCAATTCACCTTTCCAAATCTTATCAATATAAATATTTGCATAATCTCTCAACCCTTTTATTTCAAGTTTCCCTTTATGATCTTTATCAAATTTTATCCGGTAAAGAACGTAGCCGTTACCTTGATTCAGTTCTTCAAATGTATAGGGTCTTTCTGCTGATACAAATTTCTGTCCCTCTATTAAATCAAAAATAGAAAGAGTTTTAGAAAATTTTGCATGTGAGAATGTAATAACCTTTTTCCGGGCAGGCACTTCAGGAAGCTTTTTTGGATTCAGTTTTTGAAATATAGTACGTAGTGCTGTATATTTTGGAGTTTCCCATCCTGCTTCGCTTATCGGAGCGTCATAATCATAGCTTGTAATATCCGGTTGAATGTCGTGGTTCTTATCATAATTAGCACCACTCGTAAATCCGAAATTGGTTCCTCCATGAATCATATAATAATTAAATGACACCCCATTCTTGATGTATAACTCAGTTTGCTTTACTACATCTTCTACAGGAACTTTCACAAAAGGTTCGGCCCAGTGGTCAAGCCATCCCGGATAATATTCAGCTACCATATACGGTCCTTTATTTCCGTTATATGCATTCACTTTCTCTTTAAGGGTCTCAATATTATCTTCCCCGTTGGCCGTCGGTAATGCACCTTCTATCGCTCCGCCCTCAAAAAGGGAGCTTCCGTCCGAGGTAAAGAATGGGACAGAAATGCCCGATTTAACCAACATATTTTTAATTTCATGGCTGTATCTTCGGTGCTGCTCCAATGGTATATCTTTTCTTTGGGCAACATAGGAGCCAAACTCATTTTCTGCCTGAACCATTATAACAGGTCCGCCATTATTGATCTGCAAAGGAATGATCTGCTTTGCCAGCTGATTAATATATTTTTCGCACTCTTTCAAAAAGGGCTGGTTATAGGTCCTTATTTCTAAATTTTTATCCTTTTGCAACCACCATGGATATCCTCCAAATTCCCATTCTGCACACACGTAAGGTCCAGGACGAATAATCACGTACAATCCAACTTCCTGTGCTGTTTTTATAAATTTTTTCAGATCCTTTTCTCCGGAGAAATTCCACTTTCCAGGACCTTCTTCATGATAATTCCAAAATACATAGGTAGTAACCGTGTTTAGCCCCATTGCTTTCATCATCTGAAGACGGTGTTTCCAGTACTCTGATGGCACTCTAGGATAATGAAGTTCACCCGAATGGATAATAAACTCTTTTTCATTCAATAAAAAATGACCGTCTTTAATTTCAAATTGATCTCTTTTTATTTGAGAAAACATTGAATTAAAGGACATAATCAGAATGATCAGAAGAAAATATTTATAGTGAGATTTCATAGGGCAAGGCATGATTTTTGTAAAAATAAAGAATAAAATTAAAGACTTCATATTAAACTTTATCAATCATGAAAAAAACGATCATTTTACTCAACACTATATTTCTTTTAGCAGTAGTAGGCTGTAAAAAATCAACCGATGGCAATAAAAACATCATTAAAACTGATAGTTCAGTATCAGCAGTATCTGATCAAAATGGAAAGATAGATTCAGCTTCGGCAAGTTCATCCATTATAGACGTAAACGGTAAAAGAATTGAAAAAACAGATTTTGTATATAAGGCAACCGATGGATCCTTGGTAAAAGTAGTTTTCAAAAATGATCCAAAAGAGAGTACAGTAGCAATAACCAGTAACAAAAAGACGTTTACCCTTCCTAAAGAAGAAACTAAAGATGGGGAAACAGTCTATAAAAAAGATGACATGACTGCAAGGGTAAAAGGAGATAGCCTGCACCTTGAGCAAGGAAACAATGTGATCGAATTAGTAAGAACCAAAATATAAAAATAAAAAAACCGTTCAGAGTCCTGAACGGTTTTTATTTATATCTGAATGAATATTATTCTTCAGTCTTTTCCTCTGTAGAATCAGCTGCTTCAGCCTTAGGCTCTTCAACTTTTTCTTCTACTACAGGAGCATCAGCAACTACAGTTTCTGCCTTTTTAGCAGTTGTAGATCTTCTGCTTCTTCTTGTAGCTTTTTTCTCTTCAGCATTAGGATTGTAAAGCTCATTGAAGTCTACTAACTCGATAAGAGCCATATCAGCAGCATCACCTTGTCTGAAACCAGTCTTGATGATTCTTGTATAACCGCCATTTCTTTCAGCGATTTTAGGTGCTACAGTTCTGAACAATTCAGTAACAGCTTCTTTATTTTGAAGATATGAAAATACAGTTCTTCTATTATGTGTAGTATCTTCTTTTGCTTTTGTTAATAGGGGCTCAACATATACTCTTAAAGCTTTAGCTTTAGCTACAGTAGTGTTGATTCTTTTATGCTCAATTAGAGAACAAGCCATATTAGAAAGTAACGCACTTCTGTGAGAAGCTGTCCTTCCTAAGTGATTGAATTTTTTACCGTGTCTCATTATTAATTATTTATCAGCGTCTAACTTATATTTTGCAACGTCGAAACCGAAGTTAAGACCTTTTGAATGCACTAATTCTTCTAGTTCTGTCAAAGATTTTTTACCAAAATTTCTGAATTTCATCAAATCAGACTTACTGTAAGAAACTAATTCTCCTAACGTTTCAACTTCTGCAGCCTTCAAACAGTTCAGAGCTCTTACTGAAAGATCCATATCTGCTAGTTTAGATTTAAGAAGTTGTCTTGTGTGAAGAGTTTCTTCGTCATATTGGATAGATGCTTTTACAGCTTCTGTTTCAAGCGTGATTCTCTCATCAGAGAACAACATGAAGTGATAAATTAATATCTTAGAAGCTTCTGTCAAAGCATTTTGAGGACTGATGGAACCATCAGTTTCTATATCTAATACAAGTTTTTCGTAGTCTGTTTTTTGCTCTACACGATAATTTTCAATACTGTACTGCACTTTCTTAATTGGAGTGAAAATAGAGTCAATAGCAATAGTACCTACAGGTGCATTGTTTGACTTATTTTGTTCAGAAGGAACATACCCTCTACCCTTTTCTATATTGAAAGTAATTTCGAAAGTTACATCACTGTTCAGGTTGCAAATCACCAACTCAGGATTCAAGATCTCAAATCCGTTGATTGATTTACCTAAATCTCCAGCAGTAATAATCGTTTGACCAGAAACCTTAGCAACAACCTGCTCGTTGGACTGGTTTTCCGCTATAGATTTTAATCTTACCTGCTTAAGGTTAAGAATAATTTCGGTAACATCTTCGATTACTCCTGGAATAGTTGAAAATTCGTGCTCTACACCTTCTATTTTGATAGATGAAATAGCATATCCTTCCAGAGAAGAAAGCAACACTCTTCTCAAAGCATTACCTATTGTAAGCCCGAAACCTGGTTCTAAAGGTCTGAATTCAAATTGACCTTTAAATTCATCAGAGTTAAGTAAAATTACTTTATCGGGTTTTATGAATTGTAAAATTGCCATATTATTGGGTTGAGCAAAAATTTGATTAAAAAATTATTTAGAGTAAAGTTCGACGATAAGCTGTTCCTTGATCTCCTCCGGAATCTGGATTCTTTCAGGCGCAGATACGAAAGTACCTTCTTTCTTCTCATCGTTGAATTGTAACCACTCATAGTTTGCTTTATAAGCTAATGCATCAGTAACTACTTCAAGAGACTTAGACTTTTCTCTTACTGCAATTACATCACCAGCTTTAAGCAAATAAGATGGAATATTTACCAGTTCTCCATTCACAGTGATGTGTCTGTGAGAAACCAATTGTCTAGCACCAGCTCTGGTTTTAGCAAAACCTAATCTGTATACTACGTTATCCAATCTAGATTCGCAAAGTTGTAATAGAACTTCACCTGTTACACCTTTACTTCTGTGTGCTTTATCGAATAAGTTTGCAAACTGTCTTTCTAAAATACCATAAGTATATTTAGCTTTTTGTTTTTCAGCTAACTGAACTGCATATTCTGATTTCTTAGCACCTCTTCTTTTGTTAGGACCGTGTTGTCCTGGCGGTTGGTTTTTTCTTTTCTCGAAGTTTTTATCATCTCCGTAGATTGCAGCACCAAACTTTCTAGCAATCTTAGTTTTAGGTCCAATATATCTTGCCATAATGGGTAAATTCTAAAAATTAAACTCTTCTTCTTTTTGGTGGTCTACATCCATTGTGCGGCATTGGAGTCACATCAATGATTTCGCTAACTTCAATTCCTGAATTGTGAATAGTTCTGATTGCAGATTCTCTACCTGCCCCAGGACCTTTCACAAACACCTTTACTCTTCTTAATCCAGCTTCATGAGCAACATTAGAGCAATTTTCTGCTGCCATTTGAGCAGCAAATGGAGTATTCTTTTTAGAACCTCTGAATCCCATTTTACCGGCAGATGCCCAAGAGATAACTTCTCCGCTTTTATTTGTTAAAGAAATGATGATGTTATTGAAAGAAGCCTGAATATGCGCTTCACCAATAGCTTCAACTTTTACTTTTCTTTTCTTAACTACTTTAGTTTGTTTTGCCATAATTCCTAACGATTATTTACTAGCTTTTTTCTTGTTAGCAACAGTTTTTCTCTTTCCTTTACGGGTTCTAGAGTTGTTTTTCGTTCTCTGGCCTCTTAAAGGTAGTCCTAGTCTGTGACGTATTCCTCGTTGGCATCCTATGTCCATCAATCTCTTGATGTTCAATTGCACTTCAGAACGTAATTCTCCTTCTACTTTAATGTTTTCAGAGATATAAGTTCTAATTGCAGCCAATTCATCGTCATTCCATTCGTTGACTTTCTTGTCTTCGCTGATACCGGCAGCTTTAAGGATTTCAGAAGAAGTACTTCTTCCCACCCCATAAATATAAGTTAAACCGATAACGCCTCTTTTGTTTTTTGGTAAATCAATACCTGCAATTCTCGCCATAATTTAATATTAGCCTTGTCTTTGTTTAAATTTTGGGTTCTTCTTGTTGATCACAAAAAGTACACCTTTTCTGCGTACAATTTTGCAATCAGCGCTTCTTTTCTTAATTGATGCTCTAACTTTCATTTGATAGTATTTATTTTTTAACAATAGCCAAATGGAAACCCGAAGACTCCATTTGGCGTTTGTTTAATATCTAAAAGTAATTCTCCCTTTTGTCAAATCATAGGGAGACATTTCTAGTTTTACCTTATCTCCAGGTAAAAGTTTAATATAATGCATTCTCATTTTACCAGAAATATGAGCTATAAGTATATGCCCATTTTCTAGCTCTACACGGAACTGAGCGTTCGAAAGTGCTTCCGTTATTACGCCGTCTTGTTCAATATGTTTTTGTTTCGCCATAAATTAATATCCAGTCGTTCTTGATAATTTAGACTGCATTAAGCCATCATAATGATGGTTCAGCAGATATGTATTAATCTGTTGAACAGTATCTAAAATAACTCCAACCATAATCAATAGTGACGTTCCCCCGAAAAATAGGGCGAACGCATCTGTCTGAACTAAGCTTCCGTGTACAATTGCCGGAAGGATTGCAAAGATAGATAAAAATATTGCACCTGGCAAGGTAATTTTAGATAAAATATCATCTAAATAATCAGCCGTCTCTTTTCCTGGTCTTACTTTCGGTACCAAACCTCCGTTTCTCTTTAAATCATCGGCCATTTGGTTCACCGGAATTGTAATTGCAGTATAGAAAAATGAAAAGATTATAATCAGTAATGCAAACAATACATTGTACTGCCAGCTAAAAACATTCTTGAAACCTGCAAGAAAAGTATTGGATTCATCAAATTTAGTTAATAAACCTGGAACAAACATCAATGCCTGAGCAAAGATAATTGGCATAACTCCGGCAGCGTTAACTTTCAATGGGATCCACTGTCTTGCTCCCTGCATAAGATTTTTATTTACACCTCCTCTTGCTTGTGCTCTGCTTACATATTGAATTGGAATCTTTCTCACAGCAACAGATAACACTACTGCTAAAAGAACAACCAACATCCAGAATATCACCTCAATAAGGATCATAATAGATCCCATCCCTCCTTTTCCGTTCTGCACGGCCATTTCCTGAACAAATGCTTCTGGAAGTCTAGATAAGATACCTACCATAATAAGTATAGAAATACCATTTCCTATTCCTTTATCGGTAATTTTCTCACCTAGCCACATTGCAAATACTGAACCGGCAACCAAAATAACAATACTTGGTAACCAGAACATGATAGAATTTGGCTCTACATAGTATGCAGACTGGAACTGAGCATATGGTAAAAATAATTGAGTAATAGAAGTTAAATAAGAAGGTGCTTGTACTAAACACACACCGATTGTTAACCATCTTGTAATTTGATTCAATGTATTTCTACCTGACTCTCCATCTTTCTGAAGTTTCTGAAGATAAGGAATAGCCATCCCCATCAACTGAACAATAATAGAAGCTGAAATATAAGGCATTATACCAAGTGCCATAACAGAAGCGTGGCTGAAAGCCCCCCCTGTAAACGACGAAAGCAAGCCAAGGAGACCTGCTCCTTGCTTGTTACCGCCTTGACTTTTATAATGCTCTAAGAGATCTCCTACTTGTGCAAGGTTAATTGCAGGTAGAGAGATATAAGATGCGAATCTATACACAAGGATAATACCTAACGTAAAAAGAATTTTATCTCTTAATTCCTTTAGGCTCCAAATATTTTTGAGGGTTTGTATAAATTCTTTCATTAGTTACTATTATAATGTAATTGCTTTTCCACCTGCCTTAGCAATAAGCTCTTCAGCAGATTTAGTGAATTTGTCAGCAGAGATTGAAACCGCAGATTTCAATTCTCCTCTACCCATAATTTTCACTATTTCGTTTTTAGTAGCTAAACCGTTTGCTACCAAAACTTCTTTAGTAATATCTCCAGTGATAGATTTATTTTCTATTAAAGTTTGGATAGAGTCCAGGTTAATAGCTCTATATTCTTTTCTGTTTACATTTTTGAAACCAAATTTTGGTAATCTTCTCTGTAAAGGCATCTGTCCACCTTCGAAACCGATCTTCTGAGAATAACCAGCTCTAGATTTCTGACCTTTGTGTCCTTTTGTAGAAGTACCTCCTTTTCCACTACCTTGTCCTCTACCAATTCTTTTTGAATTAAAAGTAGAACCTGCAGCAGGTTTTATGTTGTTTAAATTCATTTTAATTTCTTTTTAAAATTATTTTTGAACTTCAAGTAAATGACTAACTGCAGCTATCATTCCTAAAATAGAAGGCGTAGCTTCGTGCTCTACAACTTGGTGAAGTTTCTTAAATCCTAATGCTTCAAGCGTTCTCTTTTGGGTTTTCGTTCTTCCAATAGCGCTTCTTACTTGCTTTACTTTAATTGTTGCCATTGTTTTTATATTAACCGTTAAACACTTTAGTTAAAGAAACTCCTCTCATTCTTGCAATTTCCTCAGGTCTTCTGATGTCTAACAATGCTTTGAAAGTAGCTTTCACCACGTTGTGAGGGTTAGAAGATCCTTTAGATTTTGAAAGGATATCGTGAATACCAGCAGATTCCAATACCGCTCTTACCGCACCACCGGCGATAAGTCCTGTACCGTGAGAAGCAGGTCTTAAGAAGATATCTGCACCACCGTATCTAGCAGTAGTTTGGTGAGGAATAGTGTGGTTCATTACAGGAACTTTCACAAGGTTTTTCTTAGCATCTTCAACTGCTTTAGCAATTGCAGAAGCAACTTCCTTAGATTTTCCTAAACCGTAACCAATAATTCCATCTTCATTTCCAACAACTACAATAGCAGAAAAGCCGAAAGCTCTACCCCCTTTAGTTACTTTTGTTACTCTGTTTACAGCTACGAGACGATCTTTTAATTCTAATCCTCCCGGTTTTACTCTTTCTATATTATCTAGTCCTAACATATTTTCCGAAATTTAATGATTAGAATTTAAGTCCACCTTCTCTCGCACCATCAGCTAGAGCTTTCACTCTTCCATGGTATACGAAACCGTTTCTATCAAACACAATATTTTCAATTCCTGCAGCGATAGCTTTAGCAGCGATAGCTTTACCAACAGCAGCAGAAACTTCAATTTTAGTTCCATTAGCGTCTACTCCTTTCTCTCTTGAAGAAGCAGCTACTAAAGTTTTACCATCTTTATCGTCGATTAACTGAGCGTAAATTTCCTTATTACTCTTATATACCGATAATCTTGGCAATTCAGAAGATCCAGAGATTTTTCCTCTTACTCTTCTTTTGATTCTTATTCTTTTTTCTAATTTACTTAATGCCATTTTCTTATAATTTATTAAGCAGATTTACCAGCTTTACGTCTAACATTTTCACCTACGAATCTTACACCTTTTCCTTTGTATGGTTCAGGTTTTCTGAATGAACGGATCTTCGCAGCCACCATTCCAAGAAGTTGCTTGTCGAAAGACGTTAAAGTAATAATTGGGTTTTTACCTTTTTCAGTCAATGTATCAATTTTAACTTCGCTAGGAAGCTCTAATGTAATACCGTGAGAGAATCCTAAAGCCAACTCAAGTTTTTGACCTGAGTGAGATGCTCTATATCCTACCCCTACAAGTTCTAGTTTCTTTTCGAAACCTGCAGATACACCAACAATCATGTTGTTGATTAACGCTCTGTATAAACCGTGAAGCGCTCTGTGTTGTTTAGAATCAGATGGTCTGTTTACATTCAGTTCTCCATCTTTTTGTTCTAAAGTAATTCCTTCTGTAAGTTCCTGAGTAAGTTCTCCTTTAGGACCTTTTACAGTTACTACACTGTTATTTTCAGTGATGGTAACTCCAGCAGGAATTGTTATAATTGCTTTACCAATTCTTGACATTTTCCTTTGATTAAAAATTAATAAACATAGCAGATTACTTCACCGCCTACTTTCTCTTCTCTAGCTTTCTTATCTGTCATTACTCCTCTTGAAGTAGAGATAATAGCTACACCCAAACCGTTCAATACTCTTGGAAGTTCAGCAGAACCTTTGTACTGTCTCAAACCTGGTCTTGAAGCTCTCTGGATAGATTTAATAGCTGGTTTGTTAGTTTGCTTGTCATACTTTAAAGCGATTTTGATAGTCCCTTGAACAGCGTTATCTTCAAACTTGAAGTTTAAGATATACCCTTGATCAAATAAGATTTTCGTAATCTCCTTTTTGATTTTCGATGCAGGAATTTCCACCACTTTGTGGCCTGCGCTTTGTGCGTTCCTTACTCTGGTTAGGAAATCTGAAATTGGATCTGTTACCATTTTTCTATTTTAAATTATTGGTTGAAGAACAATCAGTATTGAAAGGACTTGAAGAGTAAAATATCAGACTTCAGAAATCTTAGGTCTGATATTTTTTTCTTTAGTATCCAGACAACTTAATTGTCCCGATTATTGATTAATGATTACCAACTAGCCTTTTTAACTCCTGGGATAAGACCGTTGTTTGCCATTTCTCTGAAAGTTACTCTGGAAATTCCGAACGTTCTCATGTATCCTCTTGGTCTACCTGTTAGTTTACATCTGTTGTGTAATCTTACAGGAGAAGCATTTTTAGGTAATTTCTGAAGTGCTTCATAATCACCAGCTTCTTTTAAAGCTTTTCTTTTGTCAGCGTATTTAGCAACTAGTGCTTCTCTTTTGCGCTCACGCGCTTTCATTGATTCTTTAGCCATTTCTTAGTTCTTTTTAAATGGTAAACCGAAGTGAGTTAATAATGCTTTCGCTTCTTTATCTGTTTTCGCAGTTGTAACGAAAGTGATGTCCATCCCTTGGATTTTTTTCACTTTGTCGATTACGATCTCAGGGAAGATAATTTGCTCAGTAATACCTAAGTTATAATTACCTCTACCATCGAAACCATCAGCTTTGATACCAGAAAAATCTCTAATACGTGGTAAAGCAGAAGAAGTAAGTCTGTCTAAGAACTCATACATTTTATTCGCTCTTAAAGTAACTTTAGCTCCTACAGGCATTCCTTTTCTCAATTTGAAAGCAGCTTCGTCTTTCTTAGAGATAGTACCTACGGCCTTTTGACCAGTAATGTTTGTAAGTTCTTCTACAGCATAATCAATGATCTTTTTGTCTGCAGTAGCATCACCTAATCCTTGAGATAAGATGATTTTTTCCAATTTAGGCACCTGCATTACAGATTTGTACCCAAATTCTTCCATCATTGCAGGAACAATTGTTTCTTTATATGCTTTCTTGGGTCTTGCTATATATTCCATGTGTTATTTAAAATTATAAAGTTTCACCCGTTTTTTTGTTGATTCTTACCTTCTTATCTCCTTCAGTTTTGTAACCTACTTTTACAGCTTTACCGTCTTTACCAACTAAAGCTACATTTGAGATATGAATAGAAGCTTCTCTTTCAACGATTCCTCCTTGAGGATTTGAAGCTGAAGGCTTAACGTGTTTCTTAATGATGTTAAGTCCTGCAACAATTACTCTAGGGTCTCTACCTTCTTTTTTGATCACTTCAATAACTTCACCAGTCTTACCTTTGATATCTTTCTTACCAGTAGTAATGATTACGTTATCTCCTCTTTTTATTTTTAACTTTGACATTTTCTTTTAAAAATTTTAAAAATTAAAGTACTTCAGGAGCTAATGAAATGATTTTCATATATTCTTTGTCTCTCAACTCACGAGCCACAGGTCCGAAAACACGTGTTCCTCTCATTTCTCCTGCTGCGTTTAGTAATACACAAGCGTTATCTTCGAATTTGATGTATGATCCATCTTTTCTTCTAACTGCTTTTTTAGTTCTTACTACTACAGCTTTAGATACCTGACCTTTTTTAGCATTTCCTGATGGTGTAGAATCTTTGATCGTAACTACGATTTTATCACCAACTGAAGCATATCTTCTTCTGGTTCCTCCCAGAACTCTGATAACCAATACTTCTTTAGCACCTGTGTTATCAGCAACTTTTAATCTTGATTCTGTTTGTAACATTACTTAGCTTTTTCAATGATTCTTACTAATCTCCATCTTTTACTCTTGCTCATTGGTCTAGTTTCTTGGATAAGAACTGTATCTCCTTCTGTGCATTCGTTGTTTTCGTCGTGTGCAGTATATTTTTTCGTTTTTAATACGAATTTACCGTACATCGGGTGTTTCACTCTAGTAGTCTCACTTACAACAATGGTCTTTTCCATTTTATTGCTGGAAACTATTCCGATTCTTTCTTTTCTTAAGTTTCTTTCCATAATGTATGAAAATCTTATTGTTGTTTAGTGGTTAACTCTGTATTTAGTCTTGCGATTGTCTTTCTCAAATCTCTGATTTGAATTGGATTTTCAAGAGGACTGATTTTGTGAGCTAATTTCATTTTAGAGAACTCAGCTTTAGCTTCAGTCAATTTAGCTTGAATATCTTCTGCGCTTAGATTTTTAATTTCAGCTTTTTTCATTGTATTCAAAGATTATAGAGGTTTAACAAAATCGTTCGCAACTACAAATTTGGTCACTACCGGTAATTTCTGAGCAGCAAGTCTTAAAGCTTCCTTAGCGATTTCGTAAGGTACACCACCAACTTCAAACATAATTTTACCTGGTTTTACTACAGCTACCCAATATTCCACAGCACCTTTACCTTTACCCATCCTTACTTCAGCTGGTTTTTTAGTAATTGGCTTATCCGGGAAAATTTTGATCCATAGTTGACCTTCTCTCTTCATATATCTTGTCGCAGCGATACGCGCAGCTTCAATCTGTCTTGCAGTGATCCAAGCTCCTTCTGTAGCTTTGATTCCGAAAGTTCCGTAAGCAAGTTGATTACCTCTCTGAGCAATCCCCTTCATCTTCATCTTATGAACTCTACGGAATTTGGTTCTTTTTGGTTGTAACATAATTTCTTAAATTTTAGATTTTAGAATTTAGATTTTAAAAAAGTAACGGTCATTTAAAAACTATCCTCTAAAATTTTATTAATTATTTTTTTTATCTCTTGAAGGTCTTCTGTTATCTCTGTCTCCTCTGTTTCCTCCTCCTGAAGGTCCTTTTTTCTGTTGTCCTACTAAAGGAGAAAGTTCTCTTTTACCATAAACTTCACCTTTCATAATCCAAACTTTAACCCCAAGTCTACCATAAGTAGTATGAGCCTCTGCAATGTGGTAATCGATATCAGCTCTGAAAGTAGATAAAGGAATTCTTCCGTCTTTGAAAGATTCGCTTCTTGCCATTTCAGCTCCGTTCAATCTACCAGAGATCTGAACTTTGATACCTTCTGCACCCATTCTCATTGTGCTTGCAATAGCCATTTTAACAGCTCTTCTGTAAGAAATTCTGTTTTCAATTTGCTTAGCAATGCTATCAGCAACTAATACTGCATCAAGCTCAGGTCTTTTGATTTCGAAAATGTTGATCTGAATATCCTTACCAGTCAATTTCTTCAACTCTTCTTTCAATTTATCAACTTCCTGACCTCCTTTCCCGATGATAAGTCCCGGTCTAGCAGTAGTAATAGTAACTGTAACTAATTTTAATGTTCTTTCAATAAAGATTTTTGAAATTCCACCTTTAGATAATCTAGCTTCAAGGTATCTTCTGATTTTGTAGTCTTCAGCGATTCTGTCTCCATAATCGTTTCCACCAAACCAGTTAGAATCCCATCCTCTGATGATACCTAATCTGTTACCAATTGGATTTGTCTTCTGTCCCATACCTTGATTAATTTTCTTTATTACCTAAGATTAGTGTAACGTGGTTAGATCTTTTTCTGATTCTATGACCTCTACCTTGTGGAGCTGGTCTTAGTCTCTTCAATTGTCTTGCACTATCCACGAATATTTCTTTAATGATAAGGTTAGCTTCTTCTATATCCGAACCTTCGTTTTTCGTCTGCCAGTTTGCCATAGCAGAAAGAAGTAATTTCTCTAACTTGTTAGATGCTTCTTTTTTAGAATATTTAAGGATATAAAGAGCTTTATCTACCTGCTCTCCTCTGATGATATCAGCAACTAATCTCATTTTTCTTGGAGAAGACGGGCAATTGTTTAATGAAGCCTTTACAACGTCTTTGTTAGCTTCTTTTCTTGCGATTGAACTATCTTGTTTTCTTGATCCCATGATTATCTGCTTCCTTTGTTTTTGTTACCACCATGACCTCTGAAAGATCTTGTTGGAGAAAATTCGCCTAACTTGTGACCAACCATGTTTTCTGTAACATATACAGGGATAAAAGATTTCCCGTTATGTACAGCAATAGTTTGTCCTACGAAGTCCGGAGAGATCATCGATGCTCTAGACCAAGTTTTGATAACTGTCTTCTTACCAGACTCTATATTTGCCTGAACCTTCTTATCTAAAGTATGATGAATGAACGGTCCTTTTTTAAGTGATCTTGCCATAATTATTTTCTTTTAGATACGATGTAACGGTTAGACACTTTGTTTTTCTTTCTAGTTTTGTAACCTTTAGCCGGTTTACCGTTTCTAGATCTTGGGTGACCTCCTGAAGAACGTCCTTCACCACCACCCATTGGGTGATCTACCGGGTTCATTACAACCGCTCTTGTTCTTGGTCTTCTACCTAACCATCTGCTTCTACCAGCTTTTCCTGATACTGTTAATTGGTGATCAGAGTTAGAAACAGATCCAATCATTGCATAACATTCAGTAAGGATCATTCTAGATTCTCCTGAAGGCAATTTGATGATTGCATATTTTCCGTCTCTTGAAGTTAATTGAGCTGAAGAACCAGCACTTCTTGCTAAAATAGCACCTTGTCCAGGCTTCATTTCAACACAAGAAATAACAGTACCTAATGGAATATTTTTCAATTTCATTGCGTTACCGATATTTGGCTCTACGCTTTCTCCTGCAATCACCTTTTGATCAACTTTAATACCGTTTGGAGCGATGATATATCTCTTCTCTCCATCTGCGTACTCTAATAAAGCGATAAATGCAGTTCTGTTTGGATCGTATTCTACAGATTTTACCGTTGCTTCAACATCATGTTTGTTTCTTTTGAAGTCGATAATTCTGTATTTCTTTTTGTGTCCACCTCCGGTGTAACGCATGGTCATTTTACCTGTTTGGTTACGTCCACCTGACTTTTTAATACCAACTGTTAGAGATTTCTCTGGTTTGTTGGTAGTAATTTCCTCAAAATTATTTACAATTCTGAATCTCTGTCCCGGGGTGATAGGTTTTAATTTTCTAACAGACATTACTATTATTTATAATTAATAATTAATTTACAGCAAAAATATCGATAACCTCACCTTCAGCAAGTTTGATTACCGCTTTTTTCAATTTGTTTGTCTTTCCTACTTGAAGACCTTTTTTAGTGTATTTCGAAGAAACCTTCGGAGCATAAATCATTGTGTTAACGTCTGCTACTTTTACACCGTAAGCTGCTTCAACAGCTTTTTTGATCTGGATTTTATTCGCCTTAGTATCCACTAAGAAAGAATAAGAACCTCTTAAATCTGTAAGGTAATTAGCCTTTTCTGAAATAACTGGTTTAATAATAATAGACATGACTTATTTCTTTAAATTTTCTTGGAATTTCTCGATAGCACCTTCTAAGAATACGATCTCACCTGCATTGATTAGGTCATAAGAACTAATTTCGTTATAAGCAAGAACTTTAGTCTTAGGTAGGTTTCTTGAAGATAAATAAACATTTTTGTTTGCTTCATCTAAGATGTAAAGAGATTTTTTACCTTCGAATCCTAAAGCGTTATTGATGTTGATAAACTCTTTAGTTTTAGGAGTTTCGAAATTGAAAGCCTCTAATACTTTAATACTGTTATCTCTCAATTTCTGAGATAAAACAGATTTTTTTGCTAATCTCTTAAGAGCTTTGTTCAATTTGAATCTGTAGTCTCTCGGTTTTGGTCCGAATACTCTACCTCCACCTCTGAATGTTGGAGATTTAATATCACCATATCTAGCAGATCCAGATCCTTTTTGCTTCTTAAGCTTTTTAGTAGAAGCCGTAATTTCGCTTCTTTCTTTTGATTTATGAGTACCTTGTCTCTGAGCGGCAAGATATTGCTTAACTTCTAAGTAAACCGCGTGCTGATTTGGCTCAATTCCGAATACTGTTTCGTCTAGAGTTACTTTTCTTCCGGTCTCTTTTCCTGATGTATTTAATACTACTAGTTCCATTTTCTGATAATTACATAAGAATTTTTAGCTCCCGGAACAGCACCTTTTACTACTAAAAGATTTTGTTCTTGATCCACTTTTAATACTTGAAGGTTTTGAACAGTTACCTGCTTACCTCCCATTCTACCCGCCATTCTCATTCCTTTGAATACTCTCGAAGGATCCGATCCAGCACCGATAGAACCTGGAGCTCTAAGTCTGTTGTGCTGACCATGAGTAGCTTGCATTACACCTCCAAATCCGTGTCTTTTAACAACACCTTGGAAACCTTTACCTTTAGAAGTACCTGTTACGTCAACATATTCACCTTCAGCGAATAAATCAACTTTTACTTCTTCTCCTACTTTTACTTCATCAACGAATTCTCTGTAGAATTCTACCAATTTAGCTTTAGGAGCAGAACCAGCCTTTTTAAAATGGCCAGCTAACGCTTTACCAACGTTCTTTTCACTCTTGTCATCGAAACCTAATTGAACTGACTTGTATCCGTCCTTTTCAATGGTTCTGACCTGTAAAACCGAGCACGGACCAGCTTGAATAACTGTACAAGGAATGTTTTTTCCTTCTTCGTTAAACAAAGACGTCATACCGATTTTTTTACCAATAATACCTGACATTGTTTATGTTATAATAAAATTTATCCTTTATTTATCCTCATTTTCAGCAAGCTAAAGTAATTTCCACGTTTGAGATGGGCATACTTTTCCCCTAAAATGAGTGTGCAAATTTATGGATAATTTTTAGATTGACAAATTTTTACAGCAAAATATTTTGATTTTTAGTCGTTTACAAAATAAATTACTTTTCAAGCCCGAATCTAACCAGAGCATAGAACATAGCATGACTACTTCGTGATAACACTCAGACCTATTTCTTCGAGCCTCTTTTTATCCTCTTCCAGTATGCCATCATCGGTAATCAGATAATCTATTTTATCTAAAGAAGAAATCTTACCGAAGCCTTTTTTGTTTAGTTTGGATGAGTCCGCCAATATCATCACTTTATCGGAACATTCTATCATTAATTGATTGAGGTGTGCTTCAGCTGCATTGGAAGTACTGATTCCAAAATCCATATCAATGCCGTCTACCCCCAGGAATAATTTATTGCATGAAAACTGAGCAAGAATTGTTTCGGATATAGAACCCACGATCGATGTAGAACTTTTACGAACCTCACCCCCCAATTGTATAATATTTATATTAGGATTATTACATAACTCCAGTGCCACTCTCAGCGATGACGTAAGCACAGTAAGACGACCGAAATTCACCAGCATCCTTGCCAGATAATGCATTGTAGTTCCTGAAGCCAGAATAATACAATCGTTTTCTTCTATAAGTTTCACTGCCGCCTTGGCAATATTCTGCTTAGCCTCTACATTAATATTCTCCTTTTCATCTACGTTCTTTTCGTACGCATACCTCACATGCTTGCTTGCACCTCCATGATTTCGAAAAAGAAGACCCAAGCTTTCTAAATAGTTCAGATCCTTTCGAATGGTAACGGAAGAAACATTATACTTTTCGCATAATTCCTGCACGAGAACATAATCTTTCTTTTCCAGCTCCTGCAGTATCTCAGTATGCCTTGGTATTAATTTTTCCATTCTTTTTCTTTCCCCAAAGTTATTGTTTTTTTCCAAGAACATAAAATTTCATTTATTTTCTTTTTACTTTCATTTTTAATTACTAGCTTTGAATTCGAAACTTAACGAAACATTATGAAACGAAATGAAGAACTCAGCAAATTAACCACCGTAAAAGAATGGGACTTTTTAGTCATTGGTGGAGGAGCAAGCGGTTTAGGTTCGGCATTGGACGCAGTAAGCAGAGGGTTTAAAACATTACTGCTGGAATCTCACGATTTCGCGAAAGCTACTTCCAGCAGAAGTACAAAGCTGGTACACGGCGGCGTAAGATATTTGGCACAGGGAGATATCGGTTTGGTAAAAGAGGCATTGAAGGAAAGGGGATTATTGGCAAAAAATGCAGCCCATGTGGTAAAAAATCAATCATTTATTATTCCTAATTATACATGGTGGGGAGGAATTTATTACAAAATAGGACTTTCGATTTACGATTTTCTGGCAGGGAAATTAAGCTTAGGTAAAACAAAATATATCAGCAAATCAAAAACAGTTGAAAAACTTCCGACGATTGAACAGAAAAATCTGGCAAGCGGGGTTGTATATCAGGACGGGCAGTTTGATGACGCGAGATTGGCGGTTAATTTAACCCAGACCATTATTGAAAAAGGAGGCACAGCAGTTAATTATGTTAAAGTAATTAACCTGATAAAAAACAGTTCCAATAAAGTAATCGGTGTAATCGCTGAAGATCAGTTTACCAAGCAGCAATTTGAAATCCACGCAAAAGTAGTCATCAATGCGACAGGAGTTTTCACGAATGATATTCTGAATATGAACAACCCGAAACATGGAAAATTCGTTGTTCCAAGCCAGGGTATTCATTTGGTACTGGATAAATCCTTCTTGAAAAGTGACGACGCCATTATGATTCCGAAAACTTCTGACGGAAGAGTCTTGTTTGTCGTTCCATGGCACGACAGAGCGCTTGTAGGAACAACCGATACATTGTTGGAAAGTGAAAGTTTTGAGCCACGAGCATTGGAAGAAGAAATTAAGTTTGTTTTAAACACAGCAAGACAATATTTAGCAAAAAAACCTACTCGGGAAGATGTAAAATCTGTTTTTGCAGGACTTCGGCCGCTTGCCGCACCAAAGGATGGAAGCAAAAGCACAAAAGAAGTTTCGAGAAGCCATAAAGTAGTAACATCCGATACAGGATTGGTTTCCATCATCGGAGGAAAATGGACCACCTATCGAAAAATGGCAGAAGATACTATCGATGAAGCGATGAAAGTTCACCATCTGGGAACAACTACATCCAAAACAGAACATCTTTCGATTCATGGAAATGTAAAACCTGAAACGGTAGACAGAAGCAATCATTTGTATGTTTACGGATCAGACATTCCGGAAATCAAAAAACTACAGCAGAGCAATCCTGAATTTTCAGAAAAAATACATCCTGATCATCCATTCACAGTTGCTGAAGCAATTTGGGCAATCCGTCAGGAAATGGCAGAAACCATTGAGGACATCCTGGCCCGAAGAGTCCGTCTTTTATTTTTAGATGCAAGAGCAGCAATCGACAGTGCACATAAGATTGCTTCTATTATCGCAAAAGAAAACGGACATTCAGAGGAATGGGCTAATGAGCAGGAAAGAGAATTTATCGAATTGGCAAAGGGATACCTGTTAACTCCTTATTCGCCAAGATCCATTTAACCTAAATCAACGTCACAACATGAGTGAAAAGTTAATTCTCGCTCTGGACCAAGGCACAACTTCGTCAAGAGCCATTTTATTCAATCACAGCGGAGAAATAGAATTTGTTTCTCAGAAAAGTTTTGAACAGATATTTCCTACCCCGGGTTGGGTAGAGCATGACCCTAATGAAATCTGGTCTTCCCAGGTATCGGTAGCAGCAGAAGTTATCGCTAAAGCAGGTATCTCAGGGCTTGAGGTTGCAGCGATAGGGATTACAAACCAGCGCGAAACAACGATCGTTTGGGACAGAGAAACAGGTGAACCCGTTTATAATGCTATCGTATGGCAGGACAGGAGAACATCAAAATACTGTGACTCGCTAAAAGAACAAGGGTATACAGACATGATCAAAGAAAAAACAGGTTTGGTTCTTGATGCTTATTTTTCAGCAACCAAAGTAAAGTGGATCCTTGATAATGTAGATGGAGCAAGAGAGCAGGCAGAAGCAGGAAAATTGTGTTTTGGAACTGTTGATACATGGCTGGTATGGAAGCTAACTCGTGGAAAAATGTTTATCACAGATGTTTCGAACGCAAGCAGAACAATGCTCCTAAACATCCAATCTTTGGAATGGGATGAAGATCTTTTAAAGTTATTTAATATTCCAAAAGCGATCCTTCCTGAAGTGAAACAAAGCAGTGAAGTTTATGGAGAAACCGCTACCACTTTATTCTCAACAAAAATCCCAATTGCAGGTATTGCCGGAGACCAGCAGGCAGCTTTGTTCGGACAAATGTGTACAACACCGGGAATGGTAAAAAATACATACGGTACAGGATGCTTTCTTTTGATGAACACAGGGAAAGAGGCCGTTCACTCTAAGAACAACTTGCTGACAACCGTTGCATGGAAGATAAACGGAGAAGTTAATTATGCACTGGAAGGCAGTGTTTTTGTGGGAGGGGCTGCAATTCAATGGGTAAGAGACGGGCTCAAATTAATTAACTCAGCTGACGAAATTAACAGTCTGGCCAAAACCGTCGAAGATAATGGAGGGGTTTATTTTGTACCGGCACTTACAGGTCTGGGAGCTCCATATTGGGATCAGTATGCAAGGGGAACTATTGTTGGAGTGACAAGAGGAACCACTAACGGACATATTGCCAGAGCTACTCTAGAAGGTATAGCATTCCAGGTATATGATATTGTAAAAGCGATGGAGGCAGATTCCGGAACTGGTAGTTTAGAGCTAAGAGTTGATGGTGGTGCTTCCAATAGTGACTTATTAATGCAAATCCAGTCTGATCTATTCGGTTTCAAGATTACACGCCCAAGAACTTTAGAAACAACAGCCCTGGGTGCTGCCTATCTTGCCGGACTTGCTGTAGGTTATTGGAAAAATATTGACGAAATTCAATCTCAATGGATCGTGGATAAAGATTTCCACCCTCAGCTTGAGAAAGAAAAAGCCGACAAGATGATCCACTTCTGGCACAAAGCAGTAAAGCGTTCCCAAGATTGGATTGAAGATTAATTTCCACTAAATAAAAATAAACTATGACTCCATTTATAGCAGAAATTATCGGAACAATGCTTATGATCCTACTCGGAAACGGTGTAGTGGCCAACGTTGTTTTAAAGGATACAAAAGGAAACAATTCCGGTTGGATTGTAATTACCACAGCCTGGGCACTTGCAGTTTTCGTTGGGGTAACGGTTGCAGGGCCAGTGAGTGGCGCTCATCTGAACCCTGCCGTAACGTTAGGCCTGGCTATCGCGGGAAAATTTTCATGGGATCTGGTTCCCACATATATCGCCGGAGAAATGATTGGCGCCATGTTAGGTGCTTTTCTTGTCTGGTTATTTAATAAGGATCACTTTGCAATTACCGAAGATGAAGGGGCAAAATTAGCATGTTTCAGCACAGGTCCGGCAATAAGAAAGCCGGTTTCGAATCTTATCAGTGAAATTATAGGAACGTTTGTGCTTGTTTTTGTGATCTTCCATTTTGCCGATCCAAGCCTCACTTTGGGTAATGATCCGACCGCTAAGATCGGACTGGGGACTGTTGGTGCTCTACCTGTTACCTTACTTGTTTGGGCTATTGGCTTATCATTAGGAGGAACTACAGGTTATGCCATTAATCCTGCCCGTGACCTTGGACCAAGGATCATGCACGCTATTCTTCCGGTAAAAGGAAGCAGTGATTGGGGATATGCATGGATTCCTATTGCAGGACCAGTGCTAGGAGCAACCCTTGCGGCTTTATTGCATCTCGCTTTAAGTTAATCAAAGAAAGTTTACAGTATGAAAAAACTACTTTTTATATGCCTGATTATTTTAGGTACAGGGAGTCTCTTTGCCCAGGATGACACAGAAGTCAAGGATGACGGTCGCCTGGATTTCACTGCTAATATCCAGAATAACCACTTGTGGAGAGGCTTGATCATTACAGATAAGCCCGTGGTAATGGGAAACCTTTCTTACGCTTTGGATAAAGAAAAAAAATGGAAAGTGGGAATATGGGGAGCTTCTGCTTTAACCGACGACAAGGATGGCACCCATTATAAAGAGATCAATTATTATGTTCAGTATTCTGACGGACGGCTTTATATTGGGTTATGGGACTTATTTAACTCCAGAAACATCAATACTACAGTAGCTTCGGATGATATCTTTAATTATTCAAACAGAAGAACCGCCCATATTATTGATCTGAGAACAAATTACACCTTCGGTCCTTCGTTCCCTTTAAACATTGAAGCAGACATCATGCTTTATGGAGGTGCTAACGCGGGAGAAGTTGTTTTGAAACCGGACGGGAGCTATAAAAAGAATAAATATTCCACGTATGTTCAGGTAAGCTATCCTGTTATTGCCCATCAAAAAGTAAATCTGGATGCATTTGTTGGTGGAGGCTTTGCCATCAATGACAGCACATTTTTATATGGTAATGGAAAAAACAGTTTTGATATCGTAAATGTAGGTATCAAAGCCAGCAAAGCTTTAAAGATAACGGAACATTATACCCTTCCCGTATCAATGATGGCCATGTGGAATCCATCGAATAAATATGCAAGGATTCAGCTGGCAGCGACCGTATTTTAAAAAAATCAACATTATAAGAGGTCTATTCCGGTTTTGACCGGAATGGGCTTTTTTACATATGTCATTGACATCCTTAAGACAAAGTAAATACCGTGTTTTTACGGTGTAATTCTTGCATAAATCTTTTTACATTTGATCAAAAAAATGAAAAAGATATTCTGCGTGCTTATCCTCTGCATCGCAACCCTTTCCTTTTCACAATCTAAAGTTCCGTTTACTGGAAAAAGATCTTTCAATATAATAGAAGGATACAGCGGAACCGGCACACCAGCCTATTATCTTGATGTAAAAAAGAACGGCGATGTTTATTTTGGCTATGTACAGGTAAATCAGGCTAGCGGAGAAGAAACCAGTGAAGAAATAAATGCAGGGAAATACACCCCTCAGGTTATGAAGGTCCAGTTCAAAAAGTACAATGAAACTTTTTATGTAAAGTTTGATAAAGAAAAAATATACCTTACTGATGAAAAGGGAAATATTCAGAAATCTGAGGATTGCTGTTCTGCGATGGAAAGTGATAAAGAAAGTTGTACCTGTGAAAGCGCTTTTTACCAATAATGAAAATAATTAAGTTTTTAGTCATTCTTATTTTGCTTGTTTCATGCAGCGAAAGAGAGAAACATCCGTACACGTTTTATTACTGGAAAACAAAATTGTCTTTAGACAATGAAGAGAAAAAAGCATTAGATAAAACAACCGTCCCTATTCTTTACACAAGGTTCTTTGACATCAATAAAGTAAACGGCAGATTTCAGCCTTTAGCCGTCATCACCAAAGACGAAAGTTTCGAGACAGACAAACAAATTGTCCCTACCGTATTTATCACCAACCAGACTTTTGTTAATATTTCAGGGGAGGAAATACACTTCCTTGCAGAAAGCATACATCATTTAATTGACAAAAAGAGTAAAGAATATAAGCTGAAGACCAATCATGAAATTCAGATTGATTGTGACTGGACAGCCGGAACACGTGACGATTATTTCGCGTTTTTAAAAGAACTTCACAAAATTTCCGGGAAAGACATTGACTGTACGCTTCGGCTTCATCAGGTAAAAGATAAAGCAATAATGGGAATCCCTCCTGTAAAAAAAGTATTCCTGATGTGCTACTCCACCTCTTCTCCTTTGGAAACATCTGATAAGAATTCAATTCTGGATGTTAATATCCTTAAAAGCTATCTTTCAAAATTGGAAGATTATCCAATCAAGGAAATTGAAGTGGCTTTACCTATTTACTCGTGGGGAATTGTTACCAATCATTTAGGAAGACACAAGCTCATCAATGCTTTATCACAAAATGACCTGAAAAATCCTAATTTTAAAAAGATTTCAGATCATGAAATTGAAATTCAAAAAGATGGATTTTACTTTGGAAATTACCTGAATAAAGGATTTACCATAAAAGTTGAGGAAATTACAAACGACCAGCTCAGAGATGTCATTGCTTTTTTAGATAAAAAAATACCGTTGTTTAATATCGTTTATTATCAATTAGATACTAAATTTGTTGTGAACCAAAATTTCAAACTGATGTCTAAATTCCAGAGTGATTTTTAACATCATAGAATACAATAAAACACAACGCAAAAAATACTACATACCCATGAAAAAGTATATTCTCACAATTGCAGTCTTTTCACTTTTTTATACAAAATCAGAAGCTTGCGCCTGGTCAGATCCGGATTATGAGTATTTTAATCTTTTTACCCAAAGTATTATCAAGGATAAATCATATCTGCCATTTCTGCACAGTTATTCAACAAGATTTTATACTGACTTTAAACCAGGTCAGATTCCGGATGAAAATATTGGGACATGGAGGAAATTCTTTGGCAATCAGCTGAGCTATCAGGAAACCAATTATCTGGTAAATAATATAAGCCTTAATGAGCTTAATGAGCTCAAAAAAGGAAATCCGGGTAATCAACTATTGAAAAAACTGGGAACAGGTTTCTATCAGAAATATCGCGAAGGAATTGATTACTTAATTGAAGCTAAATATCTTGAGCCTTATATGAGGATCAATTTTATTGAAAATCCTGATTCTTATTTTTACAACGGCCCTCAAAGTGATAAAAATGCAACCAACCTTGATTATAACAAAACTATTTCAGCATTAACTTCTTTATATAATGCTGCAAAAAATCCTGAGATAAAACAGCGATACGGTTACCAACTGGTCCGTTTCAATCATTATACCAGAAATTATGACGCTGCACTTCAGGCTTTCAGAACCTATATTGAGCCGATCAAGTTAAAAGGAGTTCCTTACTTTATGGCTCTTGACCAATTAGCCGGCGCACAAAGAGGTATGAAGATGAACAGTGATGCCAACTGGAACTTCTTTCAGGTTTTCATGAATAGTGATAGCCGTAAAGAGTCTGCTTTTGTTTCTATGAAACTTTCTGATACCGCATCTTTTAATAACATTTTAAAAAGAGCAGGTACTCCGAATGAAAAGAATATGGCTTATTTTCTTTTGGGATATGAAGATTTCACCAATCCTATTCCTATAATGGAGAAGATGTACGATATTGATCCTAATTCGGAAATTCTGAAAGTAATGGCGGTAAGAAGTATCAATGAACTGGAAAGAGCTTATCTTCCTACTTATTATTATTCTGACGACACAGATAACGCAACCGTTCAAAAAGAAAACTCAAGTACATCTGCTGATTCTCAGAAAAAAGAATCTCCGGAAGTAAAAGAAAAAAAACTTTCATTCTGGCAGAAGATTATCCGGTTCTTTAAAAACCTGTTCGGAGGGTCTAAATCGGATAAGACAGCTGACGGAAAAGCAGATCAAAGTGATGATGAGCTATTAGATAATCCTAATCGAATTCCTTTCCACACAAAAAATCAAAGTTTTTGGTATGGAGATAGCAAGCAGATAGATTATCTTAATGATCTTGAAAAATTTACCTCAAAAACCAAAGAGAAATCTAAGGATGAATATTGGCAGATTGCAGATGCATACCTTAAATTCTTAAAAAAAGACTACAAAGCAAGTACTGAAATTCTGGAAGATATTAAAACAACCAATCCTGAATATCTTGAAGAGATCAAAAGGATGAAGGTCTTAAATGATATTGTTTCCCAACCGAAGATTACTTCCGATTACGAAGATCATCTAATGAAAGATTATCCGGAATATTTCATCGAAAAAGAAGTGAAGTCAGACAGTACAAATTCTGATTATGACAATTATTACGGTCCTGTTCCATCTACTGCATCATTCCTTAAGGACGTTTTAGCTAACCGATATTTCCTTCAGGGAGAGGATGGGAAATCATTCCTAATGAGCAATAAGCTTTCTGATCTCCAATATAATCCTAATTCAAGTTTGGTTAAAAGTGTAGAGGACTTTTACAGGAAGCCTAATAAAAATCAATTCGAGCAGCAGATCATTGCCAAAAATATGGACGATGTAGGAAATATTGAGGCATTCTTCAGTGTAATTTATGGCGACCGGGCGATGAGAGTTGCCGATTTTGAAAAAGCAAAATCATATTATCAGAAAGCGCAGGACTTTGTAGGAATTCCTAGGATCAATTATGACTGGGTTTCCAGTGAACAACCAAAAGTTCCTCATCAATATGCTAAAGACGAATACAATGGTTTCAGAAATATCCCGGATTATGTTTTTGGCCATAATGTATGGGAAAGCTTCGAAAGTGATGCAGCCACCAGCATGGAAAACGAAGACTACACTCAATTTCCTTTCATAAAGACCATGATGAATAAGCTTGAATTAGCAGATGCTGCTATAGAGCTTAAGAAAATTGGTAACGGAAAAGATGAAAAAGCTGCTAAAGCGAGCCAGCTTATTGGTAATTTATTGTATAATACTTCTATTCTTGGTTATTACCGACAGCTGTTCGTAATGGATGTAAATAATAGTAATGGTGGCAAATATGATTTCTGGAATACAGATAAGAAAACACCATATCAATATTATTATAAAAATTTCCTTGACAGATCTTACATTGAACCGGATAATTTTGATCTGGCTATCAATTATTATAAAAAAGCACTGGCCCTTTCAGTGAATAAGGAAGAAAAAGCGAGAATCTTATTCCAGATGGCTAGTGCAGAGCAAGGAAAATACTATCAATACGAAGCAAAAAATCCATCAAAGATAAGCTACTCCGATCCTCAATATTCTGAGAAAAGCGATGCCTATCAAAAGCAACTGGACAATATAAAGAATGAAAAGTTCCGAACCTATTTTGCTTTATTAAAAACCCAGTATTCTGATACGGAAACTACCAAAAATCTAATGGGAAGCTGTTCTTATTTTAGTTACTTCATGAAATAGAACAATCGCTTTCGGTCTGAAATAAAAAAAGGAATCACTATGATTCCTTTTTTTGTTTTTCCAACCATTCCTCATGTTTCTTTTTAAACAGATCATGCTTGTAGCTTTGATTTCTTTTAGCCGCATCAATAGAATGAGAAGTATGGATATCCACATCATCTTGAGCAAAGTCAGCTAATTTCTCATAATAGGTATGCAGCTGATCCAATTCTTTTTCGGATAAGTCTTCTATATCTACAATCCGGTTACTCGCTTTTTCATGGGCTGCGATCAGCTCATTTAGTTTAATCTGTATAGCTTTAGAATCTTTATTCTGGGATTTCTGAATAAGAAATACCATCAAAAAAGTAATAATCGTTGTTCCTGTATTGATCACCAGCTGCCAGGTTTCAGAATAATGAAATACAGGTCCGGAAAGAGCCCAGATTACAACAATAGCAGTAGCTCCAATAAAAGCATGGGAACTTCCTGTAAATTTGGTTGCCCAATCTGAAAACTTTTCAAAAAAATTATTATCCTTATGACTCATAGTGATTATTGTTTTAAATAATAAATGTATTAAATAATATTATTTTTTAAGCAAAAAAACTTAAAACAATAAACATAGTGATGTGTCTAAAGTTCCACAGATCAATTAGAATTTATAATTTACTTGCACTGCAAAATTCCGGGGTTGGATCTGATCAATATATCCACCTCTGAAATACGAATTGTAGCCTACAGTATCAAAAATATTATTGAGAAAGACTCTTAATCCCAATCCTCTTTTAAATGAATATCCTATCTGCGCATCAACTGTTGTATACTGAGGCATATTAAAAGGCTTTTCACCAAGCTGAGTCCCATTGATATGACCATTTGCAGCATTAGAATATTTTTGTTTATAATCATCTACAGGTCTTGTACCAACGTAATAAATCCCAGCGCCCACGTCAAGACCTTCCAGGGCTCCGGTATTAAATTTATAATTCAACCATGCGTTGGCCGAATTCTTTGGAGTATTAATAGGGGCAGAACCATTCACAAATGAAGGGCTGTCCCTGTATTGTGCATCTACATAAGCCCAACCCGTCATAACCTGAAGATTAGGAAGGATTTTACCTATTAATTCAACTTCGATTCCTTTTCTTTTTAGCTCTCCTGCCAATGCATAGGTCCCAGTTCTGTTTCCATCAGTTAAAATTTCATATGAGAGGTTGTCTGTATTAATATTGAACAATGTAACATTGAACCTTAACCTTTCACTAAGCCAGTCGGATTTGATCCCTGCTTCCCATTGTTTGGTTGTGGATGCTCCTACTGTCCCACCTCCGATCAGTACATTATTTGCAGTTCTTAAAGAAGTTGTACTAGTATATGAACCAAAAATATTCATATTTTCGACAGGCGAAATCATTAACCCTAATGATGGATTCCATGCATAGCCCGGATTTTTATCCGATCCATTTAATCGGCTATAACGAATACCTAAATGAGCTTTGATGTATTTATTGAATGTGATAACATCCTGGGCCATTAATCCTAATGTCGGAGTAACAGTATTGATGATAGCATCTTTCTTTGCCAGTTCAAAATTGTTGACATCAATAGAAGCGGGAAGAATATTATTAATTTCATTAAGAACATTGATCCGGTCAACATCTTTACTCTGATAAGAGGTCGTTGTAACATTCGATTCTTTCCAATCAAAACCTACCTGGAAAGTATGTTTCATAAATCCTGTCATTACATCAGATCCGATAAAATCAAACTGAAAAACCTTGTTTAGATCCTCTCTTCCTGATTTCGTTAAACTTCTATCTCTTATTTCATTTGGGTTCTTTGAATCGACAGGAGATAAAGCTGCACCTACAATGTCCGACTGATAAGAAGAGCTCATTAATGCAGCTCTTACTTTCAATTTGTTGGTCAGTTTTCTAGTAGCCGTTGTAGAAAAGTTGAATGTTTCCATCTTTGCATTATCTGTAGAAAACCCAAGAAATTTTCTACCCGGCATTCTGTATATAGCTTCAACATCACCTTTTGCAAGATTTACGGTCCCTCTATCCGGCGTAGTATTGTTATACATATAATCCATTTCTACCACGATTTCCGTTTTATCATCAGGTCGAATAGCTATGGATGGATTTACATAGATCCGATCCGTATGAATAAATCTTCTGAAACTATTATTATCCTGATATGCTGCATTTAATCTTACGGCAATCCTACCATCAGAATCCAATACCCTTTGAAAATCTATTGTTGGTCTGTAAAAATCCCAGCTACCATACCTAAACCCTATATTTGTTTCATCAATAAATTTAGGAACTTTAGTAACCACATTGATCACACCTCCTGCGGAACCTAACCCATCGCCAATTCCATGAGTAACTGCTGCTGAGCCTTTGATCACCTGAATACTCTCTACTCCCTGCATATCCGTAAGCATTGCTCCGGTCCTGAAATCTGAATCCATCTGAACACCATTCTTTAAAACAGGAACTCCTCTGTATCCTCTAATTGACATACTTTCTCTCGTTCCCCCATAACTTCCAAACTGGGTTACCCCCGGTATATTCTTTGCAACATCCGTCACCGTAAGCCCTCCCAGGTTTTCTATCACTTTATAAGATATAACAGAAATACTTTGGATCTGATCCCTCGTTTTTAAGGGTAATCTTGTTATGACTTCTAAGCCTTCCGGTTGTTTTTTTCTTTCTCCGAATAATTCTACTTCTTCGATTGTGTTTTCTTTTCTAATGCTATCATTTACTTTTTGTCCACTGACAAAACCAATCCCTAACACTACTAAAGAAAAAGATACTGTTCTTTTCATCTCTTATTTTTTGCAAAAATATTATTTTTATTAATTCTAAATAAATTAATACTGGTGATATATGTCATTGCAAAGAATTACTCTTTGTAATTTTATTACCTCTCAGTTTAATTCGCAAAAAATTCTACAAACATAAAGTTCAATATTTACCAAATAAAAAAAAGGTCAATCGTTCTCAACAGACTCCTCTACTTCTTACGGTTCCTCATCCAAATACCATTGAAATCTTTCTTATTGATACATAAAAAAATCCGCCCCTTTTACAGGGGCGGATTCTATAATCATTGCAAAGTATGCAATTATCACACTTTAATTTCTACGTCAACACCGCTTGGTAACTCTAATTTCATTAGAGCATCAACAGTTTTAGAAGAAGAAGAGTAGATATCCATCAATCTCTTGTGAGCTGATAATTGGAACTGCTCTCTTGCTTTTTTGTTAACGTGTGGAGATCTCAACACCGTGAAGATTCTCTTGTTAGTTGGTAATGGAATAGGTCCGTTTACAACAGCCCCGGTAGCCTTTACCGTTTTTACGATTTTCTCAGCAGACTTGTCTACCAAGTTGTAATCGTAAGATTTTAGTTTTATTCTGATTCTTTGTGACATTTCTTTAATTTAAAAATTAACCTTTTGCTTTAGCAATGATTTCTTCAGCAACGTTTTGTGGAGTCTGAGCGTATTTCTCTAATTCCATAGAAGATGTAGCTCTTCCTGATGAAAGTGTTCTTAGAGTTGTTACATATCCAAACATTTCAGAAAGTGGAACAGAACCTTTGATAACAACAGCACCGTTCTTTTCTTCCTGACCACTGATCGTACCTCTTCTCTTGTTAAGGTCACCAATAATGTTACCCATATATTCTTCCGGAGTTACAACTTCCAGTTTCATAATAGGCTCCATAATTACCGGCTTAGCAGCTTTACCAGCTTCCTTAAATCCTAATTTAGCAGCTAATTCGAAAGAAAGAGCATCAGAATCCACCGCGTGGAAAGATCCATCTTTAAGAGTAACTTTAATACCTTCAACTTCGAAACCAGCCAATGGACCGTTCTTCATTGCAGCTTTAAATCCTTTTTCAATTGCAGGAACGAATTCTCTAGGAACGTTACCACCTTTGATCTCATTGATGAATTCTAAACCAACTTTACCTTCGTCAGCAGGTCCTAGTTCAAATACAATATCAGCAAATTTACCTTTACCACCTGATTGTTTTTTGTAAACTTCTCTATGGCTGGCAACTTTTGTTAAGTTTTCTTTGTACTCTACCTGAGGTTGTCCTTGGTTTACTTCAACTTTGAACTCTCTCTTCATACGATCTACAATGATATCCAAGTGAAGCTCACCCATACCAGAGATAATCGTTTGTCCAGAAGCTTCGTCAGTTCTAACAGTAAACGTTGGATCTTCTTCAGCCAATTTTGCTAATGCGTTACCCATTTTATCCTGGTCCGCTTTAGTTTTAGGCTCAACAGCGATACCGATTACCGGATCAGGGAAAACCATCGATTCAAGAACGATTGGGTTTTTCTCATCACACATCGTATCACCAGTTTTGATAGATTTGAATCCTACTGCTGCACCAATATCTCCTGCTTCAATATATTCTACAGGATTTTGCTTGTTAGCGTGCATCTGATAGATTCTTGAGATTCTTTCTTTATCTCCAGAACGAGTGTTCAGGATATAAGAACCTGCATCTAATCTTCCAGAGTATGCTCTGAAGAATGCTAATCTTCCCACGAATGGGTCAGTAGCAATCTTAAATGCTAAAGCCGCGAAAGGCTCATTTACGTCTGGTTTTCTTGTAATTTCAGCGTCTGTTCTTGGATCAGTACCTTTGATATCATCTTTATCCAATGGAGAAGGCAAGTATTTACATACTGCATCCAACATGAACTGTACTCCTTTATTTTTGAATGAAGAACCACAAGTCATTGGGATAATAGATAAATCAATAGTAGCTTTTCTAAGAGCTTCGTTGATTTCTTCTTCAGAGATTGAATCCGGATCTTCGAAGAATTTCTCCATCAAAGTCTCATCATAGTCAGCTACAGCTTCAACTAATTTCTCTCTATATTCGTGAACCTCAGCTTTCATGTCTTCAGGAATTGGCACTACTTCAAAAGTAGCTCCTTGTCCTGCTTCATCCCAGATGATAGCTCTGTTTTTAATTAAGTCTACAACACCTTTAAAGTCTTCTTCAGCACCGATTGGTAAAACGATTGGAACTGCATTAGATCCTAACATTTCTTTAACTTGTTTTACAACGTTAAGGAAGTCAGCACCTTGTCTGTCCATTTTGTTTACGAATCCCATTCTAGCAACTTTGTAGTTGTCAGCAAGTCTCCAGTTTGTTTCAGACTGAGGCTCTACTCCATCTACAGCAGAGAATAAGAATACCAAACCATCCAATACTCTCAAAGATCTGTTTACTTCTACTGTGAAGTCAACGTGTCCCGGTGTATCGATGATGTTGAAGTGGTAAGGTTTAGTGTCGGCTACAGGTTTTCCTTGATCTGTTGGAAAGTTCCAAGAACAAGTAGTTGCAGCAGAAGTAATGGTAATACCTCTTTCTGCTTCCTGCTCCATCCAGTCCATTGTAGAAGCACCATCGTGAACCTCTCCAATTTTGTGGTTTACACCAGTATAGAATAAAATCCTTTCTGTAGTGGTAGTCTTACCTGCATCAATGTGAGCAGCGATACCAATATTTCTTGTAAATTTAAGATCTCTTCCCATTTCAGATTAGAATTTAAAGTGTGAGAAAGCTTTGTTAGCTTCCGCCATTTTATGAGTGTCACTTTTCTTTTTATAAGCAGCACCTTCTTCTCTAGAAGCAGCAACAATTTCGTTAGCTAATTTCAAAGCCATAGACTTATCATTTCTAGCTTTAGAATATTTAATTAACCATTTCATCGCCATAGAAATTTTTCTATCAGCTCTGATTGGCATTGGGATTTGGAAGTTAGCACCACCTACTCTTCTTGAACGTACTTCTACGTGAGGCATTACGTTAGTAAGGGCATCTTTCCAGATCTCAAGAGAAGTCTTTTCAGTTTCTCCTTTTTTAGTTTCTACAACGTCTAATGCATCATAGAAAATTTTGAATGCGATAGACTTTTTACCGTCTAGCATTAGGTTATTTACAAATCTAGTTACCAATTGATCATTAAATTTTGGATCTGGTAACAACGGTCTTTTTTTCGCTTTTGTCTTTCTCATTGTTTTGTACCTTATTTAATGATTATTTTTTCTTTCCTTTAGCTGGTGCAGCAGCTGCCTGACCTGGTTTAGGTCTCTTAGCTCCGTACTTAGATCTTCTCTGTGTTCTTCCATTTACACCTGCAGTGTCTAATGCACCTCTTACGATGTGGTAACGTACTCCCGGTAGGTCTTTCACCCTTCCGCCTCTTACCAATACTATCGAGTGCTCTTGAAGATTATGTCCTTCGCCCGGGATGTAGGCGTTGACTTCTTTACCGTTTGAAAGTCTTACCCTTGCTACTTTTCTAAGTGCAGAGTTAGGTTTCTTAGGAGTGGTAGTATATACTCTCGTACATACACCTCGTCTTTGTGGACAAGAATCAAGGGCAGCCGATTTGCTCTTCTTGGCAAGCGTGGCTCTTCCTTTTCTTACTAATTGTTGAATAGTAGGCATTTAATTGCTTTTTATTTTAAGCTGCAAAAATAGTAATATTTTTTTAATTGACAAGTAGTTATATATTTTTTATATACTTGAAACTAAAATATTTATTTGAATACTTCTTTGATTACTTTTCCTTTAGCGTACTGTAAAGGAACTCCTAAAAGTTCGGCAATAGTACTTGCTATATCAATCTGTTCATAATTTCCGGTACTAATCGTAGTATTCTTTTTAAAATCCGGCCCAAGAGCAAAGAACTCAATATGTCTACATCCTTCACAATCATCACCATGATTTCTAAATCCACCTTTGCTGTCCAGATGTCTTCCATGATCATTAGAAACAATTAGTGTGGTCTTATCTTTATAAGCGGGCAGAGACTGAATATAATTCCAAATATCCTTAATAGAAGCATCCGTAGTTTTTATTGCCTGAATGTATTCATTATATTTATTATCATGTCCATATGAATCTACGTCTTTAAGATTGATAACAATCATATTAGGATTATACTTTTTCATGATCTCTTTTGTATTGGCCATCGTAACGGCATCCGCTCTATATCCAGATCCATTTCCGCTCACTCCGCAATCTACACTTGGCTGGAATTTGCCTTTCCAATCTGCCAATTTACAATCGTTCAAAACTTCCAGTTTATCTTTAGAGGCAATAACCCATGCTTTTGTTTTATCTGCTCCTGTGAATTTAAGCCATTGCTGCATTACAGACGGAAAGCCTGGTAATTCTGTCCCATCATTCTTAATATTTTCATATACTCCAGAACACATGGCGCTATGCCCGGGGTTGGTGCTTGTAGTTCCATTGTTTTTAAAATTACTGATAAATACTCCTTGACTCAAAAGGCTCACTCTATTAGGAATATTCTTTTTTGTTGATTCTTCCCAGGTCTCAGAAATACGGGGACCATCTACAACCAATAAAACAACATTCTTGGTTTCGTATTTTTTTTCAGTAGGCGCCTGTCCGTCTTTATCTCTATCTGAACATGAAAAAATAAAAAGAAGGAATGCTAAAAGTAAAATAGTCTTTTTCATAATTTGTAGAATTTTGGTTCTAAAATTAGGAAAATACATCATCGAGTAACATTAATTAATTGTTATACATTTTTAAAATTAATCATAACAACAGTATGTAATAGAAATCACGAAACTGAAATTAATAAAAAGCTTTCTTCATCTACTAGTCCACAATACGAACTTCAACGTTCTTATTCCACTTAAAATCCCGGATATTTCTTCTTAATATCTCCTGGTTAGTTTGTTCAAGCGCATAAATGGAAACCTCATCTTTTGATACAGCAATCATATTTTTAATCTTCAAAACGGCAATTTTTTTCCAATTTCGTGGAATATGCCCCTGAAACCATTCATCATATATTACTGCGATTTCATATTTGTTATTAGCAGTATATTGAATTAGAAAATTCTCAAATTCCTCATTTAAATTTCTTTTATCAGCGGTAAAAGGAATCATTTCTACAGATCCAAGCCCCACAATATCCAGCAAATGGATATCTGTATAGTAACTTATAGCACCAATATCATTCGCTACCACTTTAGATGTATTATAATAGGTATGTAAAAATCTTGCGGATTGTATTTGTTGTTCATAAATATTTTTTCCGCCATTCTCAAGAATACGATCTGCGAACCAACTTTTATAAAAAAGAAGCAGGATATTCATAATTACCAGGATAGTAATAAGTTTTTCTCCTTTGATGTAACTTTTATAGTCAGAAAACAGAGCAGATATTCTGGGAATAATTGCCATACAAAACCCTGTCAATATATAGGCTTCGTACCTGAACATCCCTTTAAGATCAGCAAACATGGTATGGCAAATCATTAAGAGGGAAAAAACAATTAGGAAAAAGTTCTTTATAATGATTTCTTTTAAAGACTTATTCCTGATAGTATCTCTGCATATGAAAACAATACTTATTAAAATTGGAAAAATACCTATTTTATAAAAGCTTTTATTAAGGAATAAATGATCAAGAAAGATCGTTTTAAGCCGCACAAACATTTCAGGTCCTAAAGTCAATTGAGTTCCTTTTACCACAACTGAATTGGGAAAAAAATAACCATCCTGCTGATAATTGAAATAACAGAATAATAATACAGGGACAAAACCTGCAATTAAAACACCTAAGGCATTTTTCCATTTTTTAACCGTAATAAGAACACCAGCGAGGATCACAAAATAAAACATACTTTCGAAGCGGACCAGCCCCATCAATATAAGGGAAAGATAAAATGCCGGAACTGCCATCCTGCTCTTATTCCAATTGCTGAAGGAATACATATTGACGATAAAAAGAAATACCTGAAAAACATGTTCCATACCGGAGAGTACCTGCAAATGCAAAACAGCAAAAAACAAAGTAACCAACGTTGCTAAAACAGTATTTCTTACATTCCTGAAAGTTTCTCCATAATACATGGAAAGGAAATAAAGAATTCCTAACGCGAAGGTTATATTAAAATACAGAGGGATCTGATCATGATTACCGAATACCTGGATTAAAAAACTGATCATAAAAGTAAACAAGGGAGAGGAAGAGGTAGAGGAAAACCCATACCTTGTAATCCCCCATACATCATGTAAAGCAAAATTCTTAGCGATAGCGAGATGAATATAAGCGTCGTCAAGAGGATATACATATTGTCCATCTGTTTTTGAAATACTAACTATATAATAAAATATACAGATACCAAAAAATACAAAAAGAGATAAAAAGAAACTCTGCAAACCTATATTTCGCGATGACGACATTTTATGATAAATTATAAGAATACCAAAGATAAGTATCATCAATCAGGAACCCACTATTTCGGCACAATATTTACTGCATTTATAGCATAAAAAAATAAACGTATGAAAAATGCCAGTATTATCGGTCTTAAAGAAACCGATTGTAAAAACATTTCGGAAAAGCTTAATGTACTATTAGCCAATTATTCAGTATTCTATCAAAACACAAGAGGTTCTCACTGGAACATCAAAGGTGACCAGTTTTTCACACTACATCCGAAATTTGAAGAATTATATAATAGCCTTGTATTAAAGATCGACGAAATTGCTGAAAGAATCCTGACCTTAGGAGCAACTCCCGGACATAATTATTCAGACTATTTAAAAATATCTACAATTAAAGAAAGTAAGGAAGTAAGTGACGGAACGAAAAGTGTAGAAATCATTTTAAATTCTTTCAAAGTAGTTTTGGATCTTCAGAGAGAGCTTCTTGATATTACCGAGAAAGCAGGAGATGAGGGAACAAATTCACAAATGAGCGACTATATTACGGAGCAGGAAAAAGAAGTATGGATGTATAACTCTTATCTGGGTAAATAACCCACAAAGATCATCGATATATAAAAAAAATCGTCTTACATTTAGACGATTTTTATTTTTAATTATTAAATTTGCGTTAAAATTACACAATATGCACGACGTACGATTGAATTCCATTCTAGATAATGATTTCTATAAAATAACCATGCAGAATGCCGTGGTCAAATTATTTCCAAGCTCCATCGTTAAATATGAATTTATCAACAGAGGAAAACATCAGTTTCCGGAAGGTTTTGATATTGCCCTAAGAGAAGCTGTAAACAAAATGGCCGAACTTAAGCTCACCAAAGATGAGAAAAAGTTTATGGCGAGAACCTGCCCTTACATCGACCTTCCCTACCTTGATTTTTTGGAAGGGTATCATTATGATCCTTCCGAAGTAAAGATCCATCAGGATGCCGGTGATCTTTCGGTAACTGTTGAGGGGCTTTGGTACAGAACTATCTTGTGGGAAGTTCCTTTATTAGCACTGATCAGCGAGCTGCATTACGAAATGAACCATATGGAAAGGGATTCCAATGAAATCGTTATGCATAGAACCATAGAAAAAGCAGATTCATTAGGAAGGCTTGGTGTTACTTTCGCAGAATTCGGAACCAGAAGAAGACATTCTTACAAAGTTCAGAACCTGGTGATGGAAGCACTGACCCAAAAAAAAGACTCCACTTTCATAGGAAGTTCAAATGTTCATTTCGCCATGAAATATGGGGTAAAGCCTATCGGAACCCATGCACATGAATGGTTCATGTTTCATGCGGCCGAATATGGCTTCAAAATGGCCAACGAACTGGCCTTGGAACATTGGGTAGATGTGTACAGAGGTGACCTTGGGGTTGCTCTTTCAGACACATATACCACTGATGTGTTTTTCCAGCAGTTTGATAAAAAGTTTGCAAAGTTGTTTGACGGAGTACGCCATGATAGTGGTGATGCACTGGAATTTGCTGATAAGACGATCGCTCATTACAAGAACAATGGAATCAATCCACTCTTTAAATACATCATTTTCTCTGATGCATTGAATCTTGAAAAAGTAGAAGAAATCACTAAATACTGTAAAGGTAAAATCGGTGTTTCATTCGGAATCGGAACCAATCTTACCAATGATGTCGGTTTGAAACCGATGAATATAGTTATGAAATTAATTGGTGTACAGGCTCCAAATAAAGAATGGATCCCAACTGTAAAATTATCTGATGAACATGGAAAATATACAGGTGATCCAAAAATGATCGAATTAGCAAAAGAGTTTCTTAGAATAAAAGATTAAGTAGATGCTAGATGTCAGATCTCAGACTTATAACTAAATAACCACTGTATCATGAAATTTAAAATTTATTTTTCTCTTAGTTTCCTGATAGCAACTTTATCTGTCGCTCAAGAGAAAAAAGAGGTAAAACCGAAATTCAACCAGGAACTGGCTACTTCGCTGGGAGCAGATCAATATGGAATGAAGGCTTATACTATTGTTATGCTTACAACAGGACCCGCAAAGATTGAAGACAAAGCTAAAATGAGTGAGATAATGAAAGGACATATGACTAATATTGGAAAATTAGCTGACGAGGGAAAGATTATAGTAGCCGGACCTTTTTTAGAAAAGAATAAGGAAAATTATCGTGGAATGTTTATTTTCAATACCAAGTCTAAAGAAGAAGCCGAACAATGGGTAAAAACAGACCCTGCAGTAAAGGCCGGAGTCTTCAGCTATGAACTTCTTCCCTGGTATGGATCAGCTGCCTTGCCTCTGTATGTAAAGCATCACCAAGAGATCACTAAGGAAAATCCATAAACAGGCTTTTATCCTCTTTATATATTTAATTAAACAGGATAAATTACCTGAAAAACAAGAGACAATCTGGCTGTATTTGTTACAACTGTCCTTAATTGCTTTTGTTTTATATTATTTATTTCCAATTAAAATAATAATTATATCTTCACCCATAACAAAATAACAACAATGAAAATAAGACTATTTGTTTTGATATTTTTAGTATCAGCAAAACTACTCTTCGGGCAAAATACTCCAAAAGAATATACGGAGAAAGTAAAAAAGGCCGAAGGATTTTATAAAGCCAAGGATTTTAAAAACTCTGCTAATAATTATTCCGAAGCATTTAGGTCTAATGGGTGGAAAGCCTCTCTTAATGACAGATATAATGCAGCATGCTCATGGGCAATGGCATCCGTAACGGATAGCGCATTTTCTCAGCTGGAAAAAATTGCTACTCAATTTAGTAATTATAACCATATAACAGGAGATACGGATCTGAACTCTTTGCATGCAGATGTTCGATGGAAGCCATTGCTTGAAAAAATTAAACTCAACAAGGAGAAAGCAGATGCCAAATTGAATAAACCTCTGGTTGAAAAGCTTGGAAGCATTTATAATGAAGATCAAAACGGTAGACGCGAGATTGGAGAAATTGAAAAAAAATACGGCCGGGATTCAAAGGAAATGCAAGAGCATTGGAGAACTATAATTAAAAAGGATTCTTTAAATTTAATAGAAGTAAAAGCTATTCTTGATAAATATGGTTGGTTAGGCCCTGATGTAGTAGGTAACCAAGGAAACACTACCTTATTTCTTGTTATACAACATGCTGATTTGGAGACGCAGGTAAAATATTTGCCCATGATGAGGGAAGCTGTAAAAAATGGAAAAGCCCAAAGCGGTAGCTTAGCTCTTTTAGAGGATAGAATTGCTTTAAGACAAGGTAAAAAGCAAATTTATGGAAGCCAGATTGGACAAGATCCTGAAACTCACGCATTTTATGTATCACCTTTAGAAGATCCTGACCATGTAGATAAAAGACGGGCAGAAGTTGGACTTCCTCCATTAGCAGAATATGTAACCCATTGGAATATGAAGTGGGACCCGGAACAATATAAAAAAGATCTACCGAATCTCGAAGCCAAAGAAAAACGCAAATAGAATAAAATTATTTTCAGATAGTTCTATTCTCATGGAATAATTTACTACTTTAGTGTATCTAACTCATTCTTATTTACTTAATTATAAAAAAGTAATAAAAAATCACTAAACAAAAAAAATTAAACCATGAAAAAATCTAATTCAAAAAAACTTTCAAGAACAGAATTAAAAGATGTAATGGGAGGAACATTGTATCCGGCACAATGCCCGGGAGGATGCCCTGGTGAGGCCTTGATCAGATGTCCTGACGGCTCTACCACGATGACTAATTTTATATGTATGGGTGGAAGATGCGAACCGGCCGCAATGTGCAAGCCATTGGTTCTTGAGCCGTTCCCGGATCCGATTATCATCACGCCATAATCTGACCAAAGACAATATACAAAGTGAGCTTTCCGGCTCACTTTTTTTATTCATAAATCAAAAAAATGCCGGAATCCTCACATTCCGGCAAACAAAACTAACATGTAATAAAATTGAAAGAATTATAATGTTGCTTTGTATTTTTTCTGATATGCATAATAGAAAATAACAGGCAATACGGTAAAAGACAATATCATGCATATAATCAATCCTCCCACGATCATAATGGCTAAAGGCTTTTGAATCTCAGACCCCATTCCATTGGACATTGCTGCGGGAAAAAGCCCCATTGATCCCATCAAGGCAATCATTATCACCGGTCTGATTCTGCTTTGAACTCCCTGGCTGATTGCTTCTTTCAGGGACATTTTATTCTGAAGATTTTCTTTCATAACCCCTATTAATACAATTCCGTCAATTGTTGCAACACCAAACAGGATAATAAACCCTATTCCCGCTGAAATTCCAAAAATAGTTCCGGTAAACCAAAGTGATAAAAACCCGCCAATAAATGCAAAAGCCAATGTTACAGATGAAATCAGTGTATCTTTAATGTTACCGAAGTTAAAGTAAAGCAACATCAGGATAAGCAAGAGCGAAATCGGAACAACCATTGCCAACTGTTTGGCAGCCCTCTCTTTACTTTCGAATTCCCCTGCCCAGGTCATTTTATGGTTTTTAGGAATATGTACATCTTTTGCTACTTTTGCTTTTGCATCTTTAATCGTACTTCCAAGATCTCGTCCCTCAATATTAAATCCGACACCAATATATCGGCTATTACCTTCGCGATAAATAAAGGATGGCCCGGTATGGTAGTCAATCGTTGCAATTTCCTTCAACGGCACCTTCTTATTATCCTGTGTCGGAATCAGAATATTTCCTATTTTCTCCGGATTATCACGATATTGTTTTTCAAATCTTAGCATCACGTCAAACATCCTTTCATCTTCATAGAATTTTGTTGCTGCCTGCCCTCCGATAGTCATTTCAATCACCGCCTGTGCATCAGCAGTTGAGACACCGTATTTTGCCATTTTGGAATCATGAAGCTGGATCCTTAATTCCGGTAAGCCTATATTTTTAAAAACATTCACATCGGAAATTCCGGGTACGGTTCTAATGGAATTCGCAACCTGATTGGCATAGTTTTCAAGCTGGAAAAGGTCATTACCAAAAATCTTGATCACCAGAGGAGCCTTTACCCCTGCCACATATTCTTCCACATTATCCTGAATAGGCTGGCTGAACCCAAAATTAATGCCGGGATATTTTTCCAGCGAAACCCTCATTTCCTCCAGAAGTTCTTCTTTGGAAATCTTTTTCTTCCATTCATTTTCAGGTTTCAACTGAATATTAAATTCAATATTAAAAAACCCCGTCGGGTCTGTTCCGTCATTCGGACGACCGGTTTGCGTCATTACAAATTCCACTTCATCATATCTGGAAAGTAATTGTTTCATTTCTTTAGTAAGCCTCACGGATTCATCGAGATTTACACTATTGGGAAGGGTGGCACGAACATAAATTGCCCCTTCATTAAGCTTTGGTAAAAATTCCGATCCATAATTGGAAAACCTCCATCCACAAATAACCAAAAGAACCCCAAATCCTATAATAAAAGTTTTTTTGTAGCGTGCGCTTAACGCGTAAAGCTTATAAATGTTCACCCTGAAAAATTTCGAAATAAAATTCTCCTTTTCTTCTATATCCTTCGTGAGCAAAAGTTTACACATTGCAGGAACATAAGTTAAACTCAGAATCAAAGACCCCAGCAAAGCATACCCTAGGGTAAATGCCAATGGAGAAAACATTTTGCCTTCTACTTTCTGGAAGGAGAAAATAGGCATTAACGCTACAATAAGAATTAAAAGGGCAAAGAAAATATACCCTGCAACACTTCCCGCACTTTTCTTGATAATGCCCAGTTTCGACATTTTATTGAATCGCCGTAAGCCTACCTTTTTGGCCTTTTGTTCGAGAGCTACAAAAACATGCTCTACAATAACGAGTGTACCCTCCAGAAGCAGACCAAAGTCAAGGGCTCCCATTGAAATAAGATTAGCCGGCAATCCCTGGATCCTCAGCATAATGATCGCAAATAAAAATGCCAAAGGAATAACCGACGCCACAATAAATGTTGTTCGCCAATTGTATAAAAATATAAATACAATAATAGATACCAGAATCACCCCTTCCACCAAATTTTTGGATACGGTATGCACAGTGGTATTTACAAGTTCTGTACGATCGATGATAGGAACGATCTTTACATCGCCTGGCAATTCTCCTCCGTTCAATTCACCGATTCTTTCTTTAAGACGTCCAATCACCTCACTCGGATTCTCCCCACGAAGCATGATCACAATTCCTTCTACAACATCATTTTCTTTATTGTACCCCACCTGCCCTAACCTTGGCTTGGCAGAAACTTTTACTTCGGCCACATGCTTCACCAGAATCGGGGTGGATCCTTTAACCTCAATTTGTATGTTTTCAATATCTTCTTTACTTTCCAGAAGCCCTATACCACGAACCACATATGCCTGATCTCCTTTTGAAACCACATCTCCCCCTACATTAATATTACTTTTGGAAACAGCTTCATAAACATCCAATGGCGAAAGATCATAATTATGTAATTCAGTTGGATTGATCTTTATTTCATAAATCTTTTCTTCTCCCCCGAAACTTACAACATCCGCAACCCCCGGGACCGCACGAAGCTCTCTTTCAATCACCCAATCCTGAATAGAGGTAACCTCTTTAATAGGCAATTTACTTTTAATGATGTATCTGTAAATTTCTCCGGTAGCACCTGAAGGTGGTTCTATACTGTAATTTGCTCCATTAGGAAGTTCAACATTCCCCAATCGGTTCGAAGCATATTGCTGGGCATAAAAATCATCCACATGATCATCAAAAATAACCGTCACCACAGATAAACCAAATAAAGAAATAGACCGTACTGAGGTTTTATTCGGTATTGTGCTCATTTCTTTTGAAATTGGAAGCGTGACAAATTTTTCTATCTCTTCAGCACTTCGTCCCGGCCATTGTGTAATTACCCTCACCCTGGTGTTTGTAACATCCGGAAACGCTTCTATTGGAGTATGCATGTAAGAATAAATTCCACCAGCAAGCAAAAGCAGAGTACCCAGAAGTACAATCAAAGAATTTTTTAACGAGAAAGAAACTATACTTTGTACAAATTTTCGCATTACTTCGTAGAATTATTGGATTGATTTTTCATGTTTTCGTAGATAAGCAATCCATTGGAAGCAATAACCATCTCCCCTTCTTTAAGGTCTCCTTCTACATAAATGTACTGACTGTTGGATGCCACTTCGGTAACAGCTCTCATTTCTATGGCACAATCTTTTTTATAGACCACAACATAACTTTGGTTATTATCAAAGATCAGAGCTTTGGCAGGAATTGCCAATGCTGTTCTGTTTTGTGCATTAATAGGTAAAACAATATCTGCAGACATTCCCGGTCTAAGTTTCATATTATTATTGTCCATAATAATTTTAGCTTTCAACACTCTTTCATTTTCATTAAAAACCTGGGAGATGACATTAATCTTTCCGGAAAAACTATCATCCGGATAGGCAAGCGTTTTTACTACTACAGGCTGATTCACGTACACATGTCTCATATTGGTAGCATACACATTAGCCATTACCCACACCTTATCAAGATTAGAAATGGTAAAAAGCTGTTCACCTCCGGCAGTTACAGGCATACCGGTAGAAATATTTTTAGCAATTACGTAACCATCTGCAGGAGCTTTAACCTGCATATTTGTACTGCCTGCAGAATACAGCTGCATATTCTTTTTGGTTTTGGAAATATTGGACTGTATGATCTGAACTTCAGACCTTGCTTCCTGCAAATCTTTTTGTGAGGCAATATCATCTTTATACATTGCCTCCACAGAAGAGAGCTTTCTTTTAGCAACAGCCAACTGAGCCTGTAAAGTTTGGGTATCATCCTGCATTTCGTTTAGGGATACACTTTTTATACTGGCAAGGACTTGTCCTTTTTTTACATAATCACCCAGGGAAAAATAAGTATCCGTAACCACTCCATCCACTAAACTTACAAAAGGAACTGTTTTATCAGAATTGCTTTCAACTTCTCCGGTAAGAGTAATACTTTCTTCCACAGAGCGCATTTCTACTTTTGCCAGCTTAAGATCTTTTTTTAGCTCTTTGCTAATGCAGTAGTTTTTGGATCCGGTATTTTCATTGAGCTTTTTCTCTGTGCAACCGGTCAGGACAACAAGTGCTAAAAAATAGCCAGCTGCCATATATTTTGTGCTATTCATTTTCATATTTATAAGTCTTGCCCTACAACGTACTGTAGGTTTTCATAATATTGATTAAGTTCTTTTTTCGTATCGAGTATGATCATTTTATTTCCGATGTAGGTTTCCAGGAAATCCATATATTCCAGCATGCTGATATTTCTCAATCTGAAGTTTTTCTCATGACTGGCCAATAAACCATCCAAAGTACTTTCATACGGTCCATCAAGTTCCTCAGAAATCTTTTGCGTTCGGGTATAATTCTGAAATACGGAAACGATTTCATTTTCCGATTTAAGGATGTTTTTGCGGGTCTCAAAATTGGATTTGGTAACCTCCAGTTTAGCCTCCTGGATATTTCCTTTATTTCTGTCGAAAACCGGAAGATCAAATGAAATACCCAACCCTACAAAATCCTTCATGATATTTCCACCCCGGTCATATCCCACGGAGAGCGCTATGTCAGGAGTTCTGAGAGCTCGTTGTAATTCAAGATTTTTTTGTGCGTATTTCTCTTTATTTTTTGTAATCCGGATGTCCGGACGATTTTCTTTGGCAATATTCAGCCAGTTGGATAATTCCAACTCAGAAAGCTCCTTTTCAGGAATTGACAAATGATCTGTAATAACAAGATAAGATGTAGCCGGAAGAATGAGTAAAGCTTTTAACTCGACCTGTTGTTCCGCAATTTCCTGTTGTAATGAAATTAATTTCTTTTTGAATTCAATTTCCTGGGCCTTCAGCCTCACATATTCGGATTTGCTTATGTTTCCAAGGTTTAACTGATTCTGATAGGATTTTGTTAGTTTTTCTATAGAGGAAATCTGACCGCGATACAGTTTCTGCTGTTCCTGATTGTAGATAACCTCTGTCAGAGTATTTCGTAATAACTTTTTCAGCTCACGCAATACTTCCTGCAATTCATACTTTTCTCCATCTACTTCAATTTTCTGTAGTTCTATATTTTTCCTCCTTTTTCTTGCAGTCTGGATTACCTGCTCTATCTCAGCAGAGAATTGGGTATTCTTTCCCCAATTCCCTATTAAAGCTGGCTGCTGTTCGATATCGTAAGTACGCCAAAGATTAACTTCATTGACAGTCAGCTTAGGATTAGGCCAGAATTTCGCCTGAACGACACGGGCTTCCGCCTGGGAAATTTCCAGTTTTTGCGCAATAATATCAAGGTTATTCGCAAGAAATAATGTTTCCGCTTCTTTTCTTCCAATCTGCAACGTGTCCGCAATTTGTGCCGAAAAGAACCCGAAAAAATGAATATAGAATAGTGTAAAAATGATTTTCTTCAAGGTCTTCTGTTTAAGACCACAAAGCTATTTTGTAAACATTAAAGCCAATTCCAAATACCATTAAGATTCGGTTAGTCCAAAATTAGAATTCGATTAGAAAACTATTTTGTAACCGGAAATATGAGCGATACCTGGGTTCCTGAGCCCACAACAGAATTAATTTTCATCTGAATATGATGATGATCGAATATGCTTTTAGATAAGGATAGGCCAATGCCACTTCCTTTTATATTATCTACATTTTTTCCGCGATAAAAAGTTTCCGTGATCTTTTGAAGATCATCCTCCGAAATACCTCTGCCCTGGTCCTTAACTTCAATCAATAAATGTCTATCCTGTTCTTCAGACAACACAATCTCTACAGAATGATGCCCGGAATATTTAATAGCATTTTCAACAATATTGTACAATGCCAGATAAAGCAAAGTTTCATTACCCGGAAATTCCAGTAAATCAGGAGTGTTTACCAGAAGATTGATTTTAATAGAAGAGTTATTTTCCTGGGCTTTAGGATTTAGCTTTTCATATATCTTCCAGATCAGCTCGTCAATTCTTACCTGCTGGTGAGAATTTTCAAGCTTCGTAAGACCTGACATCAACAGCAGGTTATTAAGGATACTTTCAATTTCATATACATTATCCAATGATTCTTTCACCACTTTACGGTATTCTTCAGGCGTCCGGTCCTTTTGAGCAAAAACCTCAAGATTGCCCGAGATAGCGGCTAATGGTGTTTTAAATTCATGAGACACATAGTTGATAAAATTCTGCTGAAGCAAAATACTTTCAGAAATTCTTCCAAACAATTTATTATAGGACTTGATCAGGTCATCTATTTCATCATGAGTATGGGTAGATGTAATTGCGCTGGAAATATTGGTATAATCTACATTATTGATCCTATCCACAACATTGGATAGAGGTTTATACACGATTTTGGAAAGATACCTGCTCAGGAAATAAATAACAAGTAATCCTAAAATCAGTACTGCCAGCATAATTATGGAAAGCCTTACCATTTGTGATTTAAAAGAATCATTCGGGGCTTTGACAAAAACGACAAAGTCACCCTGATTATCCGGATAGAATATGCCGTAATAAAAATTATTCCCGGCCATAAACTGTACCATCTTATTATTTCTTGCAGACTTCAGATGAAGTGCTTTGATATTCTTATCATTCAGGTTCTGCCCAAAAGTAACTTCATTGTATTTATTGTAAACGGCTACTTTTTTATTCTCTATCAAATGATTGTATTCCGTTTTTATCTGGGCATGCCTGCTTTTTGGCAATTCATCTTTTTCCAGATAATAAATGGCAGAAATAAGGGCCGTATTTCTTAATCTTTCAAAATAAGAGATTCTGGTACTGTCATAATAAGCAAAAAACACCACCGCAAAAGCGATGATGGTAACAATACCGAATGAAAGACTCGAAATTATGGTAAACCTGTTTCTTAACGTCATCTTTAATCTTTAATCAGATATCCTGTTCCTTTAATTGTGTGGATAATCTTTTGATCCGTTTCATCAATTTTATTCCGCACATAAGAAATGTACACATCAACAACATTCGTCGTACTGTCAAAATCAATTCCCCATACATTATGTAAGATCTGAGTCCTGCTCAGAACTTTGTTTTTATTTTCTAAAAGGAAAGTCAAAAGTTTATATTCTGTAGGGGAAAGTTCAATTTCTTTATTATCCTGAACCACTTTGTGGAGATCTGTATCAATTGTAAGGTTACCACAACGTAAAAGCTGCGATCCTTCCTGATAGCTTAATTTATTTCTTCTGGTCAATGCTTTGATTCTCGAAATCAATTCTTCAAAATGGAATGGCTTTGATAAATAATCATCGGCTCCCAGATCAAGCATTTTTATTTTATCATCAGGACTATTCAAAGCGCTAAGAACCAGAATCGGAGTATAATTTTTTTTGAAGCGGATGATCTGCGTCAGCTGCATTCCATCCAGCCCTGGCAACATAATATCCATGAGAATAATATCAAAGTCATAGGTACTGATTAGATCACGGGCTTTCTCTCCGGAATCTGCGAGAACCATTTGATATCCGGCCTCGCCCAAGCCTTTGACAAGAAATTTACTGATTCGCTCATCATCCTCTACTAACAAAATGTTCATAAACACTTAAATTTCCTATAAATATAAGTATTCTTATTCAGAAAGGAGATTGTGGAAAGAAAGCTGGGAGCAATTGAAATCTTACAAAAAGTCACTAAGTATTTTATTTTTATCTATTTAAAAAACTTAAACTATTTAACGGAAAACAACAGGTTCCTGATCTCACTTCCAGCTTCCAGCGTTTTTTCATAATTTTGAAGAATGGAGATGACATATTTAATCGTAGGTTTTATAACCGGTGCCTTATTAGGTGCCGTTATTTTATATTTTATGCTGAAATCTTCAATGGTTTCAAGGGCTTCTTATGACGAGGTAAACAATTTATATATAAGAAAGAATTCTGATCTGGAAAATATCAATCAAAAAATCCAGGAATTATATCAGGACATCAATCATGAAAAAGATCAGAATCAGCAACAATCAGATCTTCTCAATGATCTTAAAAATGAATATGCAAAAATTTCCGCGGAATATTCATCTTTAAATAGTCAGTTTCAGGAACAGAAACAAATTATTTCCAAACAAGCCTCGCAGCTTGAAAGCCTTCTTACGGAAAAGCAGCATTTATATGCGCGTAACTCTGAACTTTCGGCAGTGAATGAAAATTTACAGAAATCACTTCAAACCCAGAAAGAAGAAATTATTAAGATCCAGGAAGATTCAAAGGTTCAGTTTGAAAATTTAGCCAATAAAATCCTCGAGGAAAAAGCTGAAAAATTTACTACTCTGAATCAAAATAACCTTAAAACTATTCTTGAGCCTTTTCAGGAAAAGATCACTGATTTGAAAAACAGGGTAAATGAAGCTTATGAAAAAGAAAATAAGGAGCGTTTTTCGCTGGCTGAAAAAGTAAAAGAACTGGCGGAGCTCAATCAGCAGATTTCCGAAGATGCAAAAAAACTGACCCGGGCCTTAAAAGGAGAAAGTAAAACACAGGGAAACTGGGGAGAAATGATTCTTGAAAGCATTCTTGAAAAATCAGGACTGGTTAAAGGAAGGGAATATTTTCTAGAACATGAGCTGCGTGATGAGGATAATAAGGCGTTATTTTCAGAGTTTTCAGGAAAAAAAATGCGCCCGGATGCGGTAGTAAAGTATCCTGATGAAAGAAATGTTATTGTGGACTCCAAGGTTTCCCTCACTGCCTTTACAGAATTAGTAGACGAAACCGATCCTGAAATCTACGCCATCAAATTAAATCAGCATCTATCGTCCGTAAAAAATCATATCTCTCAATTAAGCCAGAAGGCTTATGATGATTATGGCAAATCTTTAGATTTTGTGATGATGTTCATTCCAAGTGAACCGGCCTATATTGCAGCAATGCAGGCCGATCAGAATTTATGGAATTTTGCTTATGACAAAAGGATCCTGCTTTTAAATCCAAGCAACCTGATTACTTCCTTAAAACTCATTGCAGATCTCTGGAAACGAGAATATCAGAACAGAAATTCTATGGAGATTGCAGACCGGGGGGCCAGATTATATGATAAGTTTGTAGGTTTTGTAGAAAACCTTGAAAAAGTAGGTAAAAATCTAGATCAGGCCAAAAATGTTTTTAATGATGCTTATAAACAGTTATCTACCGGAAATGACAACCTGATTATCCAAACACAAAAACTTAAATCCCTGGGAATAAAAAATAAAAAAGAGCTTCCTCAAAGCCTTATTGATAATAGTGAAAATATAACCAGCATAGAATAATGATCAAATGAAAAAAACACAAATTATTTTTGCAATAAGCCTTGTTATATTCTTGATTTCTTTAACACAAGTAGCTGTTTACACGCAAGGGCGTGAAACCGATGCTTCTAACTGCTTTCTTTTAGGATGGCTTGAGCTAGAAAATAACATTGCCTGGCTAGCCAATCCTTTATTATTCATTTCCTGGCTTGCCCTACTTTTAAAACAGGTTAAAGTATCTGTTATTTCCAGTCTGATCGCTTTCTGTCTGTCATTATTTTATTTTTCATCAAAAACGATAATTATTGATGAAGCAGGTAACGAGTCTGCCATCATTTCTTTTGGTGCAGGATATTACCTGTGGGTTACCAGCTGTTTGTGTATGGTAGTTGGAAGCAGTATTCTTTTAAACTCATCTAATAAAGGAAAACATGGTAAGCTTTTCTAAATACAGCTACTAAATTTTAATATTTCTCTTTCTCATCTTTTTTCAGTTCTTAGGAAACAAAAACCGATCAATAATTTCCATAATTTTGCAGCATGTTAATAGAAAGTTTTCAAAACGATAAAATCAAGAATATTACTAAGCTTCTTACAGATAACAGATTTCGTAAAAAATCTAAAATCTTTGTAGTAGAAGGCCAACAGGAAAATGAAAGGGCTCAGAAATTTGATTTTGAACCGGTCGAATTTTATATCTGCGAAAAAATTTTCAAAGGAGAAACCCCTCTTGGGAAGGTATTTTATGTCAGTGAAAAAGTATATGAAAAAATTGCATATAGAGGCACTTCGGAAGGGATCATTGGAATTTATAAAGCCAAAGAAGCTGACCTTTCCTCTTTTAAACCTAAAAAGGATGCAACTGTAATTATTGTTGAAGGAATTGAAAAACCAGGAAACCTTGGTGCTATTTTAAGAAGTTGCGAGGCCTTTGGAATAGATGCACTGATTATTACAGATGCAAAAGCTGATTTCTATAATCCTAACGTGATCCGATCAAGTGTCGGATGTCTTTTCGGAATGGAAGTATTCCAGGCCGGGAATGAAGAAACCCTTGATTTTCTGAAAAAGAATCAGTTCGGTATTTATACAACCATTATGGACAAAGACTCTGAAGATCTCTACAAAAGGGATCTGACCCAAAAGTCTGCAATCTTATTCGGAACCGAGCATTCGGGTTTAAGTGATTTCTGGATTGGAAAAGGGGAAAATACATTAATTCCTATGGCAGGAAGTATAGATTCTTTAAATCTTAGTAATGCCGTAGCCATTACGTGTTACGAATCCCTGAGACAGAAAAAGGAATAAGGAAGATAATATATATAATAAAAAAAACCGCTTCGCTGAGCGAAACGGTTCTTTTATTTAGTAACATACTAGAATTATTTCTTAGCAGCGTCTTTAACTTCTTTAGCAGCTTCTTTAGTTGCATCTTTAGCAGCATCAGCAGCTCCTTTAGCAGCATCAGCAGCTCCAGCAGCAGCACCTTTAGCAGCGTCAGCAGCAGCAGCAGTAGTTGCAGCAGCAGCACCTTTAGCAGCGTCTACAGTAGCAGTAGCAGCAGAATCAACAACTTGAGCAGCAGAATCAGCTACAACAGCAGCAGAATCAGTAGCAGCAACAGCAGCAGAATCAGCAGCACCTTCAGTAGAAGTAGCTTCAGTTTTTTTACAAGCAACTAGAGAGATTGCAGCGATAGCAGCTACGAATAACGACTTTTTCATAATAAATTAAATTTAATTTTGTTAATATTGTTTTATAAAATTTTCTTTCGTTCTGTTATTTGAACAAGACAAAGGTAGAGCAGATAGAAAGTTTGTCTATGAAAAATAATTGTAATACCTTTGTAAAACAATTTTACAAATAAGTACAACTGATAATCAATAACTTAATCACTTTATATAAACTTGACAGATTTAGATCTATTACACTTTGAGCAGCTGAAAAGGGATGTACAGGCTCAATATTTAGAAGAATACACTCCTTCCTATGATGATATTTCTAAATGGAAAGGGATTGATATTATCTATTTTCAGGAGGATCTTCGGAAAAAGGCGAAGGGAAACATCAGCGAAAAATCATTTTACACCTATTTCAAGAACTCACCGGTAACAAAATTGCCTAGGATAGACATGCTCAATTTATTGAGTATTTATGCGGGATACGACTCATGGTACGAGTTTAAAAAGCAACATCTTTTTGCAGGAGAATTATTACAGGATGAGAAAGATCTCAGCGATGAAGAACTGCAGGAATTGGAAGAAACGATCAATCAGCTACCTTCAACTCCAAAAAATGATGATCAACCACAAAAAACGCCTATAAAAGGGCTAGAAAATGTTGATTTACAAAAATCAAATACTGAAAATCAAACAGTTAACCAAAATCAAAATTTCAACACTTTATCCGATACAGTTTCCCCTGAACCGGAAAAAAAGTTCATGAAAAAGAATGCCTGGGCCATGATAACCTCTATTTTAATTATCATTACCGGAGTTTTAGGCTTTAAGGATGAAATTTTCTCCAAAGAGTATAAATATTGTTTCACAGATGCAGACAGAGGGGTTGCGGTAATCAATACCTTAGAAATAAAAGTATTTAAAGAAAACGAATCCCCAATCCTGTTTAAAATTAACCCGGGAGAATGTTTCAGGTACTCTACTAAGGATAAAATTCTGAAAATGCAGATCACAGCACCTTTCTACGAACCTCTAACTGTTAACAGAAGCCTGGAAAACGCCCCTGAGGAGGAAATGATCGAAATGAAGCCGGATGATTATAAAATGGCGGCTTATTACTTCTCTATTAAGGATGTAAAGGGAGGAAATCCGGAAGAACAATTTGCCCTGATCAAACAAAAAAGAAAACAGTTAGAAAATTTAATCAGCAACAGTGCCGTAATTTATCAGGTATATGATAACGATACGTATGGTATAGAAACTTTAGACAAACAAAAATATATTACCCTCGTGACGACTCCTACAACATCCCTGAAAAATCTAAAGGTGATTGAAATGAAAAAGGATGATAAGGGAAAAATAATATCTATTAAATTTAAAATTGCAAATACTGATGAAAAGAATAAATAAATTTTTAATTGCCTTATTACTGATAACAGCTTTTATTTCCTGTAACAATAAGAAAAGCGAGGTAAGTGATCTGGATAAATTGAGGAACAGCAATAATACAAAAACCTATCCGGCAGTTCAGATGGACAGTATGCAGGCTATTAATTCTATCACCAAGCAGAAGGTGCAGGAGCTTTTAGACTTATCTACATTATACCTGTCAGGAAAAAGAAATACGGAAATTGATACGGTAATTTACTCCCAGATGGAAAGCTATTTTCACAAACCGGACAGCCTTACGTTCAAAAATCTTTTCAGGGAACTAGACAGCTTAAAGGTGAAGTCCGTGAAAGTAAATAACCTGGAAGTACATAAGGACTTTTATAAAAAAGACACTTTGGATTATGCAAAATTCAATGTAGAGTATTTCGACGATAAGAACAGATCACTTGGAACTTTTGAGAAAAACGCTCAATACACCCTTATGTCAAAACCAATAAAATTCAAAAAAGAATTCAAATTTTACTTTTTAAAATTCTATTCCTCTCCTGTAAAGAAAGACAGTACCTCAGTAGGAGTAACCAAATAATCTAAAGGAATATCATTTTCCCAGATATCATCTATAATCTCATCGGGATTGAAGTAATTCACCCCGATTTTTTTTGGTTTTCCGTAAAGTTCCTGAAAAAAGCTGTCATAAAAACCTTTTCCATATCCTACCCTATTTCCTAAACCATCGCAGTAGAGAACAGGGGTTATCACAAGGTCAAATTCCTTTATGCCGGAATCCTGATTGGAAACAGGCTCTGAAATCCCCCAGGAACTGGTTTCAAACAGGGAGTCTTTACATATTTCAATTGAAATAAGCTTCTGATCAACAACTTTCGGGACGAAAACACGAATGCCATTGTTTAAGAAATACTCAACAAAAATCTGAGTATTGATCTCATTAAACTTTGCAATAGGAAGAAAAATATGCACCTTCTGACCTGGGAATGGCTTAAAAAAATTAACAAAATTTTTGAAAATCGCTTCAGATAACAAGAAAACCTCATCAGATGACAAGGTTTTTCTTTTTTGCATATATTCTTTTCTAAGTTCGGACTTCAGCATTTGTACTTCTATTCTTATTATACACCTTCCGAAGGTTGTCCGATCTTATATAATTTATCTGACAAACGAATTCTAAAAGGAATTTCAAAAGTAATCTGATCTCCTTTTTTTGCCGTTTCATTTGAGCTTCCATTCACATAAATCTCAGTAATCGTCAATTCCTTTTCACCTGTTGTGGGTCCTGAAATCAATACTTTGTCACCCACGGTAAGTTCTTTATTTTCAATCAGGAATTGTCCGATCTTTGATTTTGAATAATAATGTTCTGCTTTCCCAATCAATACTTTTTTAACCGCTATTTTTTTTTGGATATCTTTGGTTTCGGCTTTTGCTAAAGGTTTAGCAGGTAAATCACCGGAATTCTTAAATTTCAAAGCATCGGATTTACCTTTTCTGAAAACTTTGTTTCCTACCTGTAATCCTTTCCTTAATTTCACCTGTTCTTCCATTGGCAAATGTATGATATCCAAACACTCTGTAGAGCAGCAGTTTTCCATTGCCGCTTTACATTCATCACATTGGATAAAGAGTAGATGACACGCATCATTGGAACAATTGGTATGATTGTCACAAGGCTTTCCACATTGGTGGCACTGTGAAATGATATCATCTGTAATTCTTTCCCCTAAACGGTGGTCAAATACAAAGTTCTTACCTATGAATTTACTTTGAATCCCTTCTTCTTTTATCTGGCGGGTATATTCAATAATTCCACCTTCTAGCTGGAACACGTTTTTAAAGCCCTGATGTTTAAAATAAGCACTGGCTTTTTCACAACGGATCCCGCCGGTACAATACATCAACAGGTTTTTGTCTTCTTTAAAATCCTGTAATTGCTCATTGATAATCGGTAAGCTTTCTCTGAAGTTTTCCACATCAGGTGTAATAGCCCCTTCAAAATGACCGACTTCACTTTCATAATGGTTCCTAAAATCAACCACAATGGTGTTAGGATCCTCAAGCATATTATTAAATTCCTGAGCTTTTAAGTGAACCCCTTTATTGGTAACGTCAAAAGTATCATCATTTAATCCATCGGCAACGATTTTATGTCTGACCTTTATTGTTAATTTTAAAAAAGAATGATTGTCTTGCTCAACAGCTACGTTCAAACGAATTCCTTTCATAAATTCATACACCTCCAGTGTATCGCGGAAAGCCTCAAACTGATCTGCAGGAACGCTCATCTGAGCATTGATTCCTTCGTGAGCAACATAGATACGCCCTAAAGCATCAAGTGCATTCCAGGCTATAAATAATTCGTCGCGAAATTTTTTGGGATCTTCAATTTTGGCATACGCATAGAAAGACAATGTAAGACGTTCTTTACCGGCTTCATCAATAAGTTGAGCTCTTTCTTCTGCGCTTAAGGTGTTGTACAGTTGCATGCTATAAACGTTTTAAGTGAGAAAAATTTTTGCAAAGATAATCATTTTTTCTATTAGCCCTATTCTCGGTTTAAAACACTATCTTTAATGGTGCTGAAGAAAAAGATTAATAAATATGGTAATTTGTTGTATGAAAATACAGATAATTTAACCTTTGTGACAATACAACCATCTATATGTCATATTGTCTTTAATAAATTTTTAAGTTTCGTTAATTGAGATTTCATCAATTATCAGTAATACCATAAAAATACCGTATTCCTGTTAAATTTTAGTTAAAGTTGAAACACATTACACTAATTGCACACCTATTTAGCATTAAATTTGTTTACTGTAAAACTAGAATTAATTAATAAAAAATAAAAGAAGATATACAATGAAGAGTACTTTAAAAAAACTATTACCATTTGCTGTAGTAGGAGTTATCTCAGGAGCTACTACCGTTGGCACGATACAATATTTCGGTCACAATGCCAACAACGGAGACCAATCTTATTTTACTAAATCTGCCAATACTTCTTTCGCTGGAATGAATACGGCAGCTACAGGAGATGATTTTGTAAAAGCCGCAAAAACAACAGTTCCTGCTGTAGTTACCATTAAAAATTACCAGACCAGGACTTCAAGCAGAGCGTCGGAGCAGGATTTATTTGATTTCTTCTTCGGAGATCCTTTTGGAGGAAGAGGCGGACAACAAAGACAGAAACAACAACAGATTCCGGACAACATGCCTTCAGGGATGGGTTCAGGAGTTATCATTTCTCCGGACGGGTATATCATTTCAAACAACCATGTTGTAGCAGGTGCCAATAAATTGGAAGTTGTTTTAAGCAATAAAAAGTCATATATCGCTACATTAGTAGGAACCGATCCTAATACGGATATTTCCTTATTAAAGATAGAAGAAAAGGGACTACCCTATTTGAATTTTGCTAATTCAGACAACATTGAAGTAGGGCAATGGGTTCTTGCTGTAGGTAATCCGCTTGGGTTGAACTCTACGGTAACTGCCGGTATTATTTCTGCAAAAGGAAGAGGAATCGGCATTCTTGGATCACAAGGAAAAGCAAGTAATCCGATTGAAAGTTTTATCCAGACAGATGCTGCCATTAACCCTGGAAATTCAGGAGGAGCACTTGTAAATGCCAATGGCGACCTGATCGGGATCAATTCGGCCATTCAATCTACCACAGGTTATTATCAGGGATATGGATTTGCAATCCCTTCTAACCTGGCAAGAAAAATTGTTGAAGACATTAAAAAGTTTGGAATTGTACAGAGAGGATTCTTAGGAGTTGCTTCTTTAGACCTTTCAGATGATCAGCAGGTTGCTATGTACAACAAGCAGAAAAAAGCCAACGTTAAAGTAGGTTCCGGAGTTTATGTTACAGAAGTTACGGACAACAGTGGTGCTGAAAATGCAGGAATCAAAAACGGAGATATCATCACTAAAATAGACGGAACATTAATTACAGACTTTGCAGATCTTTCTATGGCGGTAGGAAGCAAACGTCCTGGTGATAAAGTTCAGGTTACTTATCTGAGAAACGGTAAAGAAAATGTGACTACGGTTACTTTAAAAGACCAGAAAGGAGGAACTTCTACGAGAACTAAGGCTGACCTTAGCGTTACAGAAAAAATAGGATCTGAATTTGAGCCATTAAGTGACTCCTTTAAAACCAGCTACGGACTAAACAGTGGTGTTATCGCTAAAAACGTATCAGAAGGAAGCGAAATGGCTAAAATAGGAGTTGTAGATAACTATATCATTATAGAGATCAACGGTAAGCCTGTAAACTCACAAAAAGATGTTGAAAAGATCCTTGACAAGTATCAGGGAAATGTTCAGGTGAAGTTTGTGGATGAATATGGAAGAATCTATACAAAAGGTTTCAAAATGCCTTAATCAATAAAGAAACTATAAATAAAAAAACGCTGCAAATGCAGCGTTTTTTTTATTTTGTTTTATTCATTTTATCAGCAATCCTCTTTTTCTTATTCCTCTCATAAATAACTTCTACAATCTTACCTCCGATCCAGGAGAAAGGGAAAAAGGTAAGAAATATGGAAATTTTATAAAATGTAGGATGGTAAGGAAATATAATAACATCCAGCATTGCTATGAACAGCATGATAAAACCAATGAGAATAGCATAGGCTACTTTAGCATATTTTACAATAATCGCGGTTGCCACACCTCCTATTGTTGTTCCTAAACCGGAAATAAACAACAGAAATCCAAAAAAGGCTCCGTCATTTCTCATGCTGTACAGAAATCTCTGCCAGTGTTCAAAAGGAGCAAAAGCATCAAAAGTAATCCACTGCGGAAAAGCTCTTATACCAAGAGTAATAATAAGCCCTGCAATACCAAGACCTACCAACACCGCAAATGTATTTCTTATAAAGCTCATTAATCCTGATGTGCAATCATCGAAATTTCAATATCAACATTCTTAGGCAGGCAAGAAACCTGTACCGTTTCACGAGCCGGATAGCTTTCTGCATCCAGATAAGATGCATAAATATCATTCATCACAGCAAAATCATCCATACTCTTAAGAAATATTGTCGCTTTTACAACGTTTTTAAAAGTCATCCCAGCTTCAGTAAGAATTGCCTCAAGGTTTTTCATTACCTGATGAGTTTCTTTCTCAATTCCTTCTACCAATTTACCTGTTGCAGGATCTACAGGAATCTGACCTGAAATATATAAAACTCCGTTAGCCATATTTGCTTGTGAGTAAGGTCCGATTGCTGCAGGAGCATTAACTGTGTTGATTATTTGTTTCATATGTGGATATTTATTTTTTTATCTATACTATCACCATTTGCTTTATCCCTCTTCCGGGACTTTAATGGATTCAGCAAAATTTATTTTGGGTGCAAATATAAAATTTATTCTCAAAACTCCACCTTATATTAGAAAGGTGCATTCGGTTGGGTAAAACTTCTATCCTTATATTTAAGTGCATCACTCAAAATATTAGCTTTTATCCCTATAAAAAAGTCATATACCTTATATTGTCCGAAAGGAACCCAGTTAAAATTAATCGTAAAACTTCGCTGATCCCTGGAGAACCCTATCCTTGTATATGCCAACTGTTTGGTGATCATATCGTAGTGTGTACTCCCGTTAATGTTCCAATAAGGAGTAAGCTTAATACTTCCATCCAATCCTACTGAAGCAATTTTCGTCCCAAATCTGGATAAGTTTTTGGAATAAGCGTAGTTTGCATTAACATTCAAAGTCCATGCCTGATCAAAATGAGCATAATGATCATCATCGAAATAATAATTTTCATTTCTTATTTCTCCTTTAGACTGGTATTTTTTAGCATAATCTGTTTTAGCTCCAAAGATCTCACTGCTTAAAGGATATGACACCTGAATATTGAACCCCTGTACACTAAATCCCCCAAAACGTTCAGTCCTGATACCAGTATCTGATCCCGGAACAAAAAGAATTTTATATGGATCTAATGACAGGCTGGTATTAACACTTAATTTATTCTCAAAAAATGAAGATTGTCCGTTAATTGAGAAAATTGACCATGGATGGTCTTTAGCAGCAAAATTATAACTTCCGGAAAGATTTAATGATTCGAAGATTTTTATTTTCTTCACTCCTGTAGAGTCTTTCTTAGACTTTACCTTCATTTCAATGTTATTCCCTATATTAAAACCTAATGATCCTTGCATACCACTTGTAGGCGATCCTACAATCCCACCGTCAAAAATAGAATAAGGAGTTAAAGCCCCGTTGGCATCATAATAATTCTTATAGTACCCGAATCCAGGTTTTCCGAAGTCAGGAGAATAAGTGAATCCGATACTTGGGGTCATCATATGCCTGATGGCTTCTATTGCAGATCCTTTTTTGAAATTAAGCATTCCGTATAATGTAGTCTGTAAACTCGCTGTACTTGAAAAATAAGAATATCCTGCAATCTGCTTATTCACCTGGTCTACCACTTTATTAGAATTGTTGCTTAAAGGATCATAATATCTGGTAAGGGTCTTTGTTGTCAGGGCATTATTAATTGTAGTTCCTAAACTGAAGGTAAAATATTTAGCAACGGTGGTATTCGTCCCTAAAGTAATATTATTCGTAAGACCTGTTTGAAGCTTATCCCACATAGCCTTAGTAAATAGCTCCCCTTCGTTTGTTGTCACAAAGTTTGTTAAATTTAATCCGGTATTTACCGTAATATTTTCCAGAAGACCTTGTCTTACTCCTGTTTTTGATTTAAATAAATAAAATTGATTGATTGCAACGTTCATTTGCGGCAAACGAAGATCTGCCAATCCGGTAGCAAAGTTCTGTGAATACGATGCCGTTGCCGTAACAGTAGCAGGAAGTTTTAAGAACCTTTTAGTCACTGTAACGGTCGAGTTCTGCTGGGTATTCAATACGTTCTGATTGAATATATAGTTATTGTTGATGGTATTATTATAGAATTTATTACTTACGATATCTACCGATGCAGAAAATGTAAGAAACGGATTTGCTTTTGTATCCTGCGTATGCCTCCAGGCAATCCTGTATGTACTGCTTCTTGAATAATCATCCAATCCTTTAATTCCTCTGATGGTCGTTCCTATATCAGCGGTGAAATTCCCCGAATACCTATATTTCTTTACATAGTTCATTTCCGGTCTCACGTTCCAGCTTCCTTTCGTATAAATGTCAGCAAGGACTTTCATATCAAAATGGTCTCCAATGGGCTGATAATATCCGATGCCATTCAGGAAAAACCCTACATCCTGTCTTTCCCCGAAACTGGGGATCAGGATACCTGCAGACCTTTTACTGGAAAACGGTAAAATAGCAAAAGGCATAATTAGAGGTGTAGGCACCTGCTCTATATACATTTGTATCGGTCCTGTAATAATCTGGGATTTTTCTTTGGTTTTTACCAGTTTGATATTGGAAGCGAGCAAATGGTAATCTGCAGCTGTATCTTTTTTCTTCAGGAAATACTCATCTGTAGTATATAATGCGTGTCTCATTGCAAAAACGGAATCATTATACTTTTTCGTTTTATTGGCAATGATTACCCCTTCACTCTCTTCTGTTCGTGCGTTATAGGCAATCGCCTGTCTTGTCTTATAATTATAATTGAACTGATCCGTTTCATACTTTTTCCCGGCCTGGGTAGTAAGTACAGGTTCTATAATCTTCTTTCCTAAAGAATCCTGCTTTCCACGGGCATAGATCAGATTCTTCTGCTCATCAATAGAAATATAATCCGCATCAATCTGCATATCCTGATATTTTACCTGAGCTTTTTGGTTCAGGTATATCATTTTTTTAGGGAAATCTCTCCGGATATTATCTGCTTTTGTCATAAGAACATCATCTAATGATTCCTTCTTTGCAACAATGGTATCCTTTTTGGAAATAGTATCATTAATTACCGTATTTTTAGGCAATTTTTCAGGAGTTTTCTGTGCTAAAAAATTGTTAAAAATTAGGATAATTAAAATTTGTAATATATTTTTGAGGACGGTTTTGGCCAATTTTATTGTATGTAATTAAGGCTCAAAATTAATATAATTTTTAAAACTGTAAGATGTACAAACAAAAATTTAAAATAATTTTATCATTTATCCTCATTCTTTTGAGCCAATTTATTTTTTCACAAAAAAAATTTACGATCGTTTTAGATGCAGGACATGGAGGGAGTGATTCAGGGGCGAAGAGGACTTATAGTGATATTGGACTTCTTGCTGAAAAAGATGTAACCCTTTCAGTTGTCCTAAAATTAGGAAGGATGCTTGAAAAAAATAAAGACTTTAAAGTAATCTATACCCGCAAATTTGACGAATATCCTTCTCTTTCCGACAGAACCAATCTCGCGAACAGAAGCAAAGCCGACCTTTTTATCTCGGTACACTGTAACTCGGCACAAAGATCTTCAGCTTACGGAACAGAAACCTATGTACAGGGGCCTGACCAAAATGACACCAACCTGGAAGTTGCCAAAAGGGAAAATGATGTGATCTTTCTTGATGAAAAAGACAGACAGACCTTTGGTTCCTATGATGCCAGCTCTCCGGAATCTCTGATTGCATTAAAGCTTCAGCAAAGCAAATACCTGGAATCTAGCTTATTATTCGGTGGATTGGTAGAAGATAACTTTGTAAATAAAGACAAAAGATTTTCAAGAGGTGTTTTCCAAAAGAACCTGCACGTTCTTCGTATGAATGCAATGCCTTCCGTACTTATTGAGACCGGATTTATCAATCATGCAGAAGAAAGTCACTATTTAGCCTCGGACAGAGGACAGGAAGAGATTGCAGAAAGTATCTATCAGGCGATTATCGATTATAAAAAAGCAATTGACAGAAAGTCAGGAGGTCCTTCTATGATCGCAACCAAAAAGCCTGAACCAGAAAAACCTGTAGAAGTTGCATTAAAAAATGATTTCAGGATACTGCTAATGAGCTCCCCTACTAAATACAATGATGGAGATCCAGCTCTTAAAGGATTGAATTACATTCTTCCTATCAAAGAAAACGGACTGTACAAATATTATTATGGAGTAACGAATATGGCTTCCGTAAAAGATATTAACCTTAGAACAGCCAAAGATGCCGGATTCAAAAATGCATTTGCCGTAGGATTTATGCCTAACCAAAAACTAAGTACCGGATACTATACGATAGAGGTATATGTAGGAGATAAATTAAATGGTAACTCATTTATTCTCCAGACCCTGAAAGACGTGGAAAGGAATAAAGAAAGTGGAGTTTTCTACTACACTTATGGAAAAGTATACACATTGGAAGATGCTGTGAAAATCCAGAAAGAGCTTGAGACAAAGGGCATTAAGAATACTATCATACAAAAAGTTTACAGATAGTGTAAAAAATAATTTTGAAGTTAAGAAGTTAATTATTACTTTTGCAACCTCAAAATTTGGCCTATTCGTCTAGTGGTTAGGACTCAAGATTTTCATTCTTGCAACAGGGGTTCGATTCCCCTATAGGCTACCAAATTTGATATCATGCCGGATTTAAAAATTCAAGAAGCAACATTGCTTTTTAAGAAGATCCACTCTAACCCAAAAAGTTACGACTTGAAAGTTAATGAAGATGGGATAATAGGCAGAGATGACAAGATAAGTTTCAGACTTTACAGGTATGGAGAGAGGGTAGCCTTTGAAGTAACTATAGATGGACTAACTTTCACCAATACTACTGGAGAATGGAACAACGCAATGATAATGTTGGGAAATATTATCAAGAAAATAGATAAGGAACAAGAAAATTTTAAAATAGAACAAGCAATAGACAAACTGAGAAAATATTTATCTGAAGAAAATTGAAATTATTTAAAAATAAATTTGGCAGATAAAAAAAAAGTTTTTACTTTTGCACTCACATTTGAACGATATGGCAAATCATAAATCAGCATTAAAGAGAATTAGACAAAACGAAGTTAGAAAAGTTCGTAACAGATACTACCACAAAACTGCTAGAACAGCAATGAAGGTTTTGAGAAATGAAGAAGACAAAGCTGCTGCTGCAGAGCAATTGCCAAAGGTTATCTCTTTGTTGGATAAATTAGCTAAGAAAAATATTATCCACAAAAACAAGGCTGCTAACTTGAAAAGTAAATTAACTAAGCACGTTAATAAATTAGCGTAATACGGATAGTTGGCCCGTTCGTCTATCGGTTAGGACCTCAGATTTTCATTCTGGTAAGAGGGGTTCGATTCCCCTACGGGCTACTAATAAGAGTTGTAAACTTATAAAAACAAAAAATCTAACACATTAAGATATCTTAGTGTAATGGTAGATGGCCCGTTCGTCTATCGGTTAGGACCTCAGATTTTCATTCTGGTAAGAGGGGTTCGATTCCCCTACGGGCTACAAAAGCTGCAAACAATGTTTGCAGCTTTTTGTTTTATAGTCCCTCTCATTCATAAAGACGAGATTTTTAAAAATTTATTTATATATCTCTTTGCAATATATACTATAAGTCCTACCTTTGCAGTCATCAGATGATAAGATGTATATGACACAGATCAAAAAAAAGACATTAGCTCAGGAAGTTGCAGAAAGACTCACCGAAGGAATACTCAATGAGACTTATTCAATCGGTGATCAGCTACCTACGGAGCCGGAACTGATGAAAGTATATGGTGTGGGACGCTCGAGTATTCGCGAGGCTATTAAAATACTATCCATTAAAGGTGTATTAAGTGTACAGCAAGGTGTAGGTACATTTGTGGTTTCAAAAAATGTCCAGGAATCTCTGGAAACCCAGATGAGCAATGCAGAAATTGAAGAAGTAGAAGAAGTACGATCTCTGCTGGAGTCAAAAGTTGCTGCAAAAGCAGCTCTCAATCATACGGAAGCCCAACTGAAAACCATAAAAGAATATCTGGATCTGAGAAATAAGTTTGCGGAAGAAAATATGGCACTGGAATGTTACCAGGCTGATATCAATTTCCATTTATCCATAGCGGAAGCGTGTGGAAATAAACTCCTGAAAGAAATTTATAAAATAGCCAGCAGACAAGTCCTCAGAGTCTTTGAAAGCAGCCATAAAAACAATACTGAAGCATTCAGGATTTCACAGAAATTGCATGCGGAACTCTATGAATATATTAAGAACAGAGATGCGGCTAATGCGGCTCTTGTTGCTGAAAAAATAATTCACAAACTATTATAAAAAAAGATTTTCTATTAACAACTTAAAATTCATCAGATGACAAGATGAATTAAAACTATTATTCTATGGACACTGTACAGACAAAAACAATTGACACCCATAAGATTGTTTATCCCATTCTCTTTATGATCAGCTTTTCTCATTTTTTAAATGACCTGATCCAATCTACAATTCCTTCCTTGTATCCCATTCTAAAGGGAGAGTTTAAGCTGTCATTTTCCCAGATTGGTATTATTACCCTGGTGTTCCAGCTTACCGCATCTATTCTACAGCCCTTTGTTGGTATATACACAGACAAAAAACCTAATCCAAGGTCACTGGCTATAGGTATGGCGCTTTCCATGGCAGGATTATTACTCCTTGCGGCAGCACATGAGTACTATGTTATTCTCATTTCAGTTGCACTCATCGGAATGGGATCTTCCGTTTTTCATCCTGAGGCTTCACGGGTTGCCCAACTGGCTTCCGGTGGCCAGAAAGGGCTGGCCCAGTCTATATTTCAGGTGGGAGGAAACTCGGGAAGTGCAATCGGTCCCTTATTAGTTGCACTTATAGTCCTTCCCTTAGGCCAGGGTTATGTGGGACTATTTGCTATAGCTGCTTTCATTGGTATTATTGTTTTATGGAGAATTGGAAACTGGTATGCTGAAAGGCTATCCATAAGAAAGACAGTAAAACATTCAGATATGGTCGTACACATAGATCTTTCAAGAAAAAAAGTAATATTCTCAATTACTATCCTTTTAGCCCTTGTATTTTCTAAATACATCTATCTGGCATCAATGACCAATTACTTCACATTTTTCCTTATTGATAAGTTTCATATTTCAGTAAAGGATTCCCAGTTGTATTTGTTCATGTTCCTTGCAGCAGTTGCAGTAGGAACGATCCTTGGTGGCAAACTGGGTGATAAATACGGCAGAAAGAAAATAATCTGGATTTCTATCTTGGGTGCTGCTCCTTTCACGCTTTGTCTTCCTTATCTTTCTTTGATGTGGACAGTTATTTTTGCAATTCTTATCGGATTGATCATTGCATCCGCTTTCTCTGCTATTCTGGTTTACGCTACCGATCTTATGCCGGATAAAATCGGATTAGTAGCCGGGTTGTTTTTCGGATTCATGTTTGGAATGGGAGGTATAGGATCTGCTGTTCTGGGGGCGGTAGCAGATGACACCAGCATAGAATATGTATTTAAAATATGTGCTTTTTTACCTCTTATGGGTATTATTACCGCATTTTTGCCTAATATAAAAGGAACAAAAAAACACTGATTATAATTATAAATTTGGTAAATGTAATCCCCCTTTATACATGGTAAAGGGGGATTATTTTAGTCTCATTTTCAATAGATTATACATTAAGCCATCGTTAATTCTTAATGAATTTTTTCCACTATAGGTAGAATTAAAATACATAATACAATATTTGACATCCCTTTATAGATAAGGGATTACTTCATTTTCAACGACTTGCTTAGGTTAAGGAAAAATTAAAAATCATTATTAAATCACATAAATATGAAATAAATACATTATCGTAACCTTTTTTTTTGTAATTTTAAAATTCTAAAAACTAATTTCTAACATATGAAAACAAATCTATTCGCAGGCCAAAGCATGACGAAAAAAGTAGTCTTGGCTTCTTTACTATTGTTCCTAATGAACACAATGTCTTTTGCACAACTTAACAAAGTGTACGCAAGCAGTCAAACAAACCGGGCATATGGTATCTGTGTTGCTTGTTTTGTACAAAATCCAGAAAACGCAGTAGGCAGTAACGAAAACGACTACTCTACCCTACTTGTTCCTATTGGATTATTAGGAAGAACAGAACAGACTCTGATTTTCCCTACGTCCAATATCATTGCTGATACGAATAAACTTGTCATTGGTGTTGGTACAGATCAATCTATTCTTACTGCACAATTAATAGGTGGATTATCTGTAGAGACATTTCTTGGCGATGTTTCCAATAATGATTATATGAACATCTTTGATGATGTGCTTAAGTTGGGCGGTACAGATGCAAGTAGAGGAGCTCTTGAACTTACTATGAACAAACCTTTCGACCGTGTGAAAATAAGCCTTAACTCAGGATTGCTTAACCTTAATGGAGGTTTCCGTATTTATTACGCTTATCAGTACAAAGATCCACACATCAGTTTAATGGCATACAGCAAGAATGGTCAGGTTACCCTTGATGGAAATGTACCTTTCGAAGGATCTGACGTTGCATTAATCAATACATCAGGAAAAGAAGTGTATCGTTCAAAACTAAAATCAAAAACGTTTGAATCTACACTACCGGAAGGAGTTTATATTATGACCCTTACAACAAAAGAAGGAAAAATATACTCTCGTAAAATCATGATTAAATAAAAAAACATGTAATAACAACATGTGAAAAATACGGCAGGCTAAAAGCCTGCCGTATTTATTTGTAATCAATTTAGAATAATAATGATCATTCTGTCGCTGAATATTTTCAACTCTGCTAGAGTAAGCGTTCGGGTAATCAGTTAAAAAACGGATATATAATCTGTTTCATGGTATCTTACAAAAGCCCTTAATCTATATAAAAAACCCTCTATCACATGATAGAGGGTTTAATGTATAAACTATTCTTTAAGAATTTAATTCTTAATAAATTTTTGTTGATAAACTGCCTTGTCAGTAACCACCTTTAGAATATAGATCCCCTTAGTAAGAGTGCTTACATTGATTTGTCCATTACTGAACTGAGTAGGAATAATTTTTCCGGAAGCATCATATACCACCGCATTCAATACTTTATCTTGAGTTTTAATATTAAGAACATCTGTCGCAGGATTAGGATAAATTCCCAATTCAAGCTTTCTAACGTCTGCTGTTCCTAATGTAGACAAATTAGCATTTACTACAAGTGATTTTTCCACAAGCTTTCCATTTGAATTAAAGCTTATAACAACTGTAGAAGTTCCCGTATTTTGTGGTGTTAATACCAACTCATCATTTGTATTAATCACAGCATTTACAACTCCTGAATTACTATTGGACTTTACAGTTTTTACAATAGCTAACGAAAGGTTATCAGCATCAGAAACCACTGTTTTAAGGTCGATGGTAGTCGTACTGTTCACTGTAGTTTGTGATGGGAATGTACTTTGTACAACTGGAGCAATAGTATCCGGGAACACGGTAACCGCAGGAAACCAATAATAATCATTTAATATTTTAGTATTGGTAAGAGCTCCTGTACTACTGAATGTATGTACCCAGTTTTTCTGATAGTGTGCTCCATAACCACTTTCTGTTGTATTCAAAATCAATTCATCCGTAACAGGATTTACACGCAAAGCAGCTCCATAAGGAATCTGCTTGTAAGTTCCCGTTTGTCCTGGAATTGCTGCAAAGCTTTCGTTAAATGTTTTATTGGTAACATCAAATTTCACAATCTGGCTACCCGAAGAGAATGCATTAATTGAGTTGATCCAGTACAGCGCATTTTGTTTGGTACTATACGTCAATCTTCCGGCATACCATGCTCCCCAGTCTCCAATGTATTTAGTGGTAGGAATAGCATAATCTGTTGTTACAAAAGTAGTAGGATGGATATTCACCAATTTCTGTTGCTTAATCGCCCAAACACTTCCATCTTTAGCCTGCACAATTGAATAAAATGCACCTGCAATAGTCTGAACAACAGCGTTGGTATTCGGATTGATCACAAGAATCCCCCCGTTTTGTGTCACAGCAAATACATATTGCGATGTACGAATCATATTCCCAATCTGGCCTTTACCATTAGTTTCGGGCACTAAAGTTCCAACCTGCAAATTATCAATATCAAATAAAAAGATTCCGGTAGTGGTCCCAATATATCCCTTATGTTCATTGACACCCAGGAAAAACCTTCCGTCTCCTCCTCCAATAGTATTAAATCCAGCGATCTTTTGCATGGTAGTGGCATTCGCTACAACAAGTCTCCCTCCAGGTGTATATTGTGTATCACCTCCATCAGCAGCCTGTTTCGAAATAAAGTAAAACTTATCACCATAGATCGTTCCATACTGTGTAGTAGCTCCGAATGCTTCATTATTATTTTTGTCACTATATATTCTATAGTTGATCTGTCCATTATTATTTACAAAATTAACAGAGCCATTGGTATGCCCATACCAATCTTCATTTACCATAAAATAGCCATCTGTAAAAGTTGCCGGTGAAGCATAAGCGGATACTGATGTTAATGTTGTAGAAATCGGCTGATCAACCATTCCCGGATAAAAATTCCAAAGATCCCATGCTCCGTTTTCTAAAGTACGGCTGCTGGCACCTAAACTAGAATATCCAAAATCGGTATCTGTAGGATTCTTCACCCAATAAGACCAGTATCCGGTAGTCCAGCCAGACTTCCAGTGATCATTAGCCGCATCTATCGCTGTATAATCATCAAAATCATATGCTGTCGTATTGACGATACCATTTAAAGGATACAATGGATATGTTACATTGTTATTCTTGTATAATCCATTGGTCCCTTGTCCGTTCAGATCAAAACCAAGTCCTCCGATCGCTGTTCCGAAAGTAGTTCCCTGATACAGCAAAGAATAAAAACGGTGGTCCGCTTTAGCAATGGCCTTTAGCATATCCTCTCCTGTAGCATTTCCATCCCACTTAAATCCCCAAACTAAAGCATCAGGATTTTTTCCATCATTCCATTGGACAACAAAAGCCGCCTTTTTAGAACCCGTCCCCACCCAGTACTGAATATCAGAAAAACTGGTTACGGTAGTTGTTGTTTTCAGCCCATTTTTATGTACTGAATTTTGTTTGATGTCATTTCGGGGCACGCCCTGAACTGTGATCTGTGCATTCGTGAAAAATGCAAAGAATAACAGTAATGTTAAAAGATAGATCTTTTTCATTTTTAAATAAATTTATTGTTGAATTTTATTTTATGTATAAATCGTACGCTCCTGCTACTTCCGTAGACACTTCTCCCAGCCAGCCTGCTTCCTGATTGATTCCCGTATGCACTTTTACAAAATCGATCCCCGGAAGCTTTACATATTTTCCGCTCTTATCTACAGCCCAGGAAATATCAATATTGGATGCCTCATCATTATTCGGAGCGTTATCCGCGTATCCAAAGTCATATGATTTACCAATCCAATAAGACCCATTTCCACTCTGATCGTAAAAATTGTTTTGTAATCTAGTTCCTGACAAGCTGTAAGAAGCATCAGAAATCCATAAAGGGAAATAGCTGTGGTCATGGAACCCGTTTTTGGTTTTAAATCCGGTATTTCCCTGGTTATCCTGCCATTTAATATATTCGATATCAGTTTGCCATGGCTCACTTCCGGGAACAGGAAGTTTAGTTTCATTGGGTTTGAAATAAGTGATGCTGTAATTCTTTACGGTTGTATTTTTAAAATATTCGCTTCCAGCAATTTCGTACCATTCATTATCATCAGGTTTCCCGTTTTTATTTCTGTCATAAGCCACCATAATAATTCCCGGCTCACAAGAACCCGAACGTGGATCGTTAGCATTATTTCCCCAGAAAGCATTTCCAAGAATCTTAAAATCCCGGCCGTTCATATTTGGAATCGTATGATCAAACCCAAAAACAACATAGCCCCCGAATCCTCCTAAACTGATCATTGTGGAATTTGAGCCGATTAAAGATTCCCTGGCTTTTTGCAACATAGTATTGGCTGTATTTCCAGCAAGATATTCAGGAATTTCATTGGTAAACTGTCCTATTGCAGGGCGGAAATCCAGTACACTGGCAATATATTTACTGTAGGAACCCGGCTCCTTATTTACAATAATGGTAGATTGATATGTTTTCACATTTCCATTTTGTTCTATTTTCAGTGTCAGTGGATATGTCTTCGCGTAAGGGCTGATAAAATCGAGTTCAGATCCTTCAGAAATAATGGAATCTTTAATACTCCAGGTGAGTTTACCAGGAACATTTGCGGGAATATTCAGTACCTTAAAACGATTGATCGTGTAAGACTCTTCCAATCCCTTAAATGAAGACTCTTCATCTCTGTCACTTTTACATCCTGATATTCCGGTTAAAAGAAATATAACCAGTACAGCAGGTATTATTTTTAAAATTTTTCTGTCCATATCTAAGATTCAGTTATTTATATAAAAAGGTAAAGTGAGCCGGAATATTCCCTCCTTCCGTTTTCCATTTAAAATGACCATTTTTATTAAAGCAATAGACAAATCCCGTGGATACATAATTCCTCGCATCGGTAATATAAATATCCTCAGTAATGGGATTTACAGCAATTCCATAAGGAGCCTTGATTGCATCTGCATATTCCTGATCGATAATTTTATCAGAAATCACCTGTTCGGTCTTTACATCAATAATTCCAAAAGTTTTAGTATAAGAATGGGTATTATAATTGAATTCATTTCCATAGTAATAAAGCTTATCATTCACAATGGTCATTTCACTCACTGCGAGATGAAAATCTTTTTTCACAGTTCCGGTTGCTGCATCAACGAGAAATAAACTTGATGGTACATTGTAATAATCTCCTCTTGAGCTTACATACAAATCCCCGTAATTATCCTTTTTAAGGCGGTGAAGGTTGATTGCAACATTTATTTTTTTACTTTCTGTAAATGTATTGAGATCGATCACAGAAACAGTTTTATCATAATTTGGAACCATATACCCTCCTGAATTAGCTACAAAAAGCTGGTTTCCCACAATCTCAATTTCTTCAGGCTGATATCCTACGGTAACTTGTCTTTGAATAGCAAGGGAAGTCGTATCAATCTCCACAACTTTTCCTTTAGGAGAATTAGGATTAATATCAACCGGCCCAGCGTAACTGCTGGCATAGGCTTTTCCATCTTTGAATTTAATGTACCTGCAGTTTTGTAACTGGATTGTTTTGATTCGCTTTGCTGTTTTTGCATCCAGCACCTCGATTTTATTGGATACATTCACCACAACATACAATTTACCTCCGTAAATCTGAATATCATTTCCCACATCGCCTAATTCTTTGACAACATTGGGATTAATTTCTGCATAAATATTCCTTCTGTAGTTTCCTGTTGTATAATCAAAAAAATCAAGTGTGCATTTATTGCTCCCCATATTTCCTTCATTCAAAACATAAAAACCTTTGATTGCAGTATTTTCCGGTTGTGTAAGACCCGTCTCAACTTCTTCTTTCGGAGTGTATTCATCTGTTCTGCATGACAGTAATGAAAACGCAATAAATAAGAACACGTAATAGCTTATTTTTTTCATAATGTATAGCTTACAATAAGTTTAAAATTTCTTCCTGGCATTGGATAGTTCCTTACCACATCATAGTGCTGATTCAAAGTATTATTGACCTCAAAGCTTACCTTGAGCTGGTGAGAATACCAGTTAAACCTTTTCTGAATCGATAAATCGTGTGTATACCAGGGTCTGATGAGATTATATTCAATATTGTTTTGTTGTGCATCATAACGTTTCCCCGTATACATAAAGCTATAATTAAAGCTCCACTCCTTATAATCAGCCATCAAAGTAAAAGTTCCTGAATGCCATGGCACATAAGGAATCTGATCTCCATAATATGACTCCCCTTTTTCAGTAAAATCGCGTGCACTTTGGTAGGTATAGCTCAACAATGGTTTCAATATTACTTTCCCAAGGTCCAGCTCAGCCTGTATATTCACATCTGATCCTATGATATGAACATCTCCAAGATTCGTCATCATCCATCTGAAAAGATTGGTTGTGGGCACTGCAATGATCTTATTTTCCACTTTGTTATAATACCCGTCTGCCTTGAAGTAAATACTTTTCAGAACCTGATGGTTATAAGTCTTCTGATAAGTAAAACCTACGTCATATTGATTGGTAAATTCAGGTTTAAGAAAAACATTCCCGATCATGGTATAGTACAGGTCATTGAAAGTCGGCATTCTAAAAATCCTTTTATAAAATGCTCTCACTGTTAAATTCTTAAAGGCCAGTGGCTGGTAACTCAAAAATGCAGAGGGTGTCCATTCACTCTTATCCGGCGACTTGGAATTACGTTCAACATTCTCCCGAATAAAAGTGCCTAAAACACTTCCAAGAAACTTAAACCGGTTCCATTGGTAAGTGGTTGCAAAAGCAACCAATGAGGTATAACGCGTGGGAAATGAGAAAAGCTTAAGATCGGAATCCAGATTATTATACTGGAAATCAACATTAGCACTAACATCCCAGTTTGGTGTAATTGAGTAAATATTGGAAGATGATAAATATAATTCTCTCTGGATATATGTATTATCCGTTTTTAAAGCCGTTTCAGCTACATTTACCGTATCCATATACCGGGTATAGTCGTAGGCAAATTTAGCTTTGAGCTGAGTCTCAAATTTTGGAAATATTTTTTTCCTTAGGTGAGCCTGAACAAAATAATTTCTATCAAGTAATTTTTGTCCTTTCGGATCAAAACCATTATTCACAATTGCTGAGGGAATCCCACGATCTGAAATATATCCGTAGCCCCGGACATTCCAGTCTCCATTATTCAGATTTCCCTGCAGGCTGGTCTCAAATCTTTTGGCAGTAATATAAGAATCATATCTTGTTGCAATTGTATCATTGGCTATAGTACCATCGGGGTGTTTTTTCTGGTATTTGTATTTATATTGTCCGTCACTCTGTATAAATTCGGAGCTGAAACTTGCGGAAATTTTATCTGAAAGCTTTTGCTCCAATCGAAATGACGGGTTGAAAAGATCGATTGAACTGTTTTTTATTCTAAGTACAAGATTCGTTTTTTTATTTCCGGAAAAATAAGGAGTCTTGGGTTGGAGATAAATTGAGCCGGAAGATCCAAAATCTTTTGCAGGCTGAAAGATCTCACTTTTCTGTCCGTTGTATAATGAAATTTCTCCGATATCATCCAGCGAAAACTTTCCCAGATCGATGACCCCGTTTTGTGCGTTTCCCAATTGAATCCCATCATAGAAAACACCGACATGCTGGCTACCCATGCTTCGGATATTAACCGTTTTCAATCCGCCAATTCCACCGTAATCCTTGATCTGTACTCCCGAAAAATAGCGTAATGCATCGGCTACGGACTGGCTGTTCAACCTTTCCAGCTGTTCTCCTGAAAGAGTTTGAGCGGGAAGAATTTCTTTAAAATCTTTTTTATAAATGGTAACCGGAAGGATCCCTTTTTCCTTTATACTATCTCTTGACTGAGAAAAATAAAGCTGGTTAATTAGCACAAGGATTGTGATAATTATTTTTTTAGTTGTAAAAGTAAATTTCGGTTCCATTAGCTCATTGAGAATAATCTTGACACTAATGGATATAAGAAAGCAGCAATAACATTGTACAGCCATAGCTGCACAGAAGCATTGTTGTCCTTAGCTTTATTCCACGAAAGCATCAAACTTAAATCTTCTGGCAGGTCTTCTGACTTACTCCATTTTTGAAATCCTTCCCATTAAAAACAGTGGATATATACATCAAAAATTTTGGTTTAGAGTTTACAGCAGCGGGTCTGTTCCGGATTTACACCGGATTCCCTTTTAAAAGCCTTTTACAGCTCACCAGATTCCGGCAAAGATAGAAAATTCTTCTTAGAAACAATATTATACTTAATAAAATGATTTTCAACAGAATAAAAACAAACATTCCGTTACATGAGTAACGGAATGTTCATTTGATTTTTATATCCCAAAGTTAATAAACACACTGAATCTGGATTTAGCTTCAATGTTTCCACCCGCTAGGTTTGAATAGGCAGGAAGCATCAGTTCACTACCCAGGCTCCATTTACTATAGGAAAGTTCAAAGCCTAATTTTCCATATAAAGCACTTCCGGCAGTATCCGGTAAGGCTTCATCAAATTGCTTATTCCTATCATATACTTCTCCCTGTAATCCGGCTTTCCCGGAAAAGATCATTTTTTTGTCCGCATAAAGCTGATAAAATCCGGTAGCTGCATAGTTCCATTGGTTTCCAAACTGATAATACTTCTTATTTTCACCTTTAACAGTATAATCCGTATTAACAATTACCGCAACTTTGTTCTTTTGGTATTTATAATTCACAACCATCTGATAATCCCAGCTTCCTGTTCCCAATTGGAAACTCGGATTCACTCCCGTAATTCCTTTTTCATCAAATCTTCCTAACGGAACTTTTATTCCTAATCCTCCATTTAATTGGTGAGATGCATCTTTAGAATTGATCAGCTGATAAATACCCATTACATTCAGATCCCCTATTCCATTAATTCTGATGTCTCCCTGCATTGTTTTTTTTTCATGAAACTGAAAAGGGAGACTCACGTAAGCACTCAGCTTTTTCGTAATGGGAACTTTTCCCCATAACTGGATGGTATTGAAGTACTGATCCTGGGTGAGATCATTCACAAAAAGGTTTTCTTTGGCTTTATAATGCTGTGCAAAATATTTTATTCCTATAAATTGAGGATTAAGCAAAGACTCAAATCCTGATGATCCATTTCCTGCAGCACAGCCACAAGCATCACAATCATCATCAAAAAATTTGCTGGGGTTAAAGCTATTTTCAGGAATATACAAACTGTCTCTTATGGGTTCTGCATAGGCTATTTGGCATAAAAATAAACCCAATACTATTAAAAAAATGTTTTTCATGTTTGATTAAAATTTATTCTGAGAATTTTGGGTTGGTAACAAAGTCTTTATCAGATAGAGTTTTCAGGAAAGCAATAATGGACTGCTTCTCCGCATTGTTCATCGTGAGTCCGATATGTCCGTTTTGTTTAAGCAGCGGATCAAGGTTAGGATTGTCCTCTACATTATCCGAGTAAAAATTAAGAACAGCATCCAGGGTATAGAATCTCCCGTCATGCATATAAGGTGCTGTATATTCCACATTCCTTAAGCTGGGTACCCGGAATTTCATCCAATCTACCTGATCCAATGTTACCCTGTAACGCCCGGCATCCTTAAACTGACTATTGTAATACATTCCTGTATTGCGGAAACTTTCATCCGTAAACAATTCTCCGCTATGGCATGAGGAACATTTCTGCTGGAATAGTGCCATTCCCTTCATTTCCGTTGTAGTAAAAGTTGCTTTTCCATGCTTATACTGGTCATACTTAGAATTACCAGAAATCATCGTTACCATGAACTGTGACAAAGCCTTCAAAACCCTTTCCCCTGTAATATATTCATCACCATAAGCGGCTTTGAAAAGATTTCTATACTTACTGTCGGCATTTAATTTAGCAATCACTTCAGGCATTGAACTATCCATTTCGTTTGCGTCGGTAATAGGAATAATGGGTTGCTCATTAAGGTTATGAATTACCCCATCCCACATATATCGCTTTAAGAATGCCATATTCTGGATGGGAGGGGCATTGCGTATTCCGATCCTGTCATCCACCCCATGGCTCACATTATGCCCATGGTGCGTAAAAGCATTTTCCTGTATATGGCAGAATCCGCACGAAATGGTATTATTTCGGGAAAGCCTTCCTTCGTAGAATAATTTCCTTCCCAGCTCTACTCCATTTTTGGTGACCGGATTCCCAGTTTTATCAAACGTCATTTCAGGAAAATAAGCTGGAAACTGTAAGTTATAAGCCTCATCCTTTTCCAATGGCTCAATAACCTCATCTGAGCACGATATGATATTAAAAAATGTAACAATAATCAATCCTGCCTTCAGAATATTTTTAATCTTCATCATTATGAACGTGGTTTACGGTAAACATTTTAGTAAGGTTGTTGGTTACACTTACCAAATGCGGACTCGATCCCATCATCATATCGTTAGATGTATTCAGGGTAAGTTTTGTGTCACCACTCAGATACTGATTAAGATCGGCCAGAATATGAATCGACGGTCTTATTTTTCCGGTCACTCTCGCCGTTGTTGGGAGGTCTAAAGTAATTTCCCGGTATAAATCAGGAGTATTATTAGCCGCTACATTTCCCATATTTCCCGTATGATTCATAAACTCCTTCTCTGCAGCAGTACTTCCGTATTTCCCTTCCAGCTTTACAAAAACATAGCCCGCAGCCCAGGACCAGGACATCCCCTTTGTTTTAGCTTTATTCCAAAACTCTGCCTGCCCGTCCATTCCCAGGAGATAAGCATTCTGGCTGATTCCCAGACCGAACTTCACTTTTTTATAATTGTTTTTAGGAATTCCGGTAAGGTTTACATAAACGATTCCTGCTACGGCATCTGCCTGGTCTATGATAAAGGCTCCTTTATCAGGATTATTTTCATTGTATTTAAATTCTTTTCCGGATTCATCAATCAGGCTGATATTACTTATAATATATTTTAAAGTAGAAAACTGGTGTTTTTGTCCGCTTGAAGAAGTTTGGGTTGTCTGATTCAAAACAATACCGCCAAGGTTATTGAATCCGTTTTCAAACTTTATCTGTAGGTTTCCCGGTGTAGTATCCTGTGAATTATCCCTATCGTCATTACTTTGACATGATGAAGCACTAAGTAATATAAGGCCAATAAACAATAGAGATAAAAATTTATAAATTTTCATTGTTGATTTTTTTTAAGTTGTATTTGTTTGAATAGAAATAAGCATCGAATGTTGAAAACATTCATTTTCTCAATCCCAATAAGCATAAAAGTTTTAGCACTTTAGAATTATAAAGTGAATCATGAAACAATTATGAAGAACACATGAGTGTGGAAAATCTGTAATTTTCGCAGTACGTGAGCTTTAACAATTGGAGATAAAATGTATAAACAACCTTAAAAAACCGGCGGCCTGAAAATATGTTTCAGGAAAAGAAAAGAGTAATTCTTTTGATAAATAAAAGTAAAATTGTGATCGTATGTTAGACCTGTGTTTTTTATTTCTGTAATTTCCGGAAGGATGTAGATATCAAGAATTTTTTGTCCGGAAGTTTTTCCCTTACTCAAAGGGGCTGTTTCTGTATCATTGGTTTTAGCGAGTTCTTTACTCAAATAACATTTACCATTACAATTCAGCTCTGGTTTGTTTTTGTTAACACAAAGAACCTCAGCAATATAATCATAATTTACAGCATATTCCATGATGGGGATCAGAGGTCTGACCACGATATAGAAGGTAAGGAATATGCTGCAAATATAATTCATGATCTATTTTTTGCTCAGTGCGTTTTCATATCTCTTACTTACCTCTTTCCAGTTTAATACATTCCAGATCGCGGTAAGATAGTCAGCTCTCTTATTCTGATATTTTAAATAATAAGCATGCTCCCAAACATCAATTCCAAGAATTGGAGTTCCTTTTTCTTCTACAACATCCATTAAAGGATTATCCTGATTAGGTGTTGAAGAAACAAACAACTTCCCGTTCTTATCCACAGAAAGCCATGCCCAGCCGGAACCAAAACGATCAGCTCCTGCCTTGCTCATTTTCTCTTTAAAGGCATCAAGACTTCCAAAAGTTTCTGTAATTGCTTTTAGTAATTTCGCAGAAGGTTGAGTATTTTTCTCAGGCGTTAACATGGTCCAGAAAAGTTCATGGTTAAAATGTCCTCCGGCGTTGTTTCTGATCGTTGGACTAAGAGTTGAAACTTTAGAAAGGATCTGGAATAAAGTCTCTTTTTCCTGGGGTGTTCCAGCAATTGCCTTGTTTAAATTACTTACATACCCCGCAGCATGCTTTGTATAATGGATTTCCATCGTTTGTGCATCTATTGAACCTTCCAACGCATTGTAAGCGTATGATAAAGGAGTTTGCTTGAATTGCGCAAAAGCAAATTGCGCCGCCAAAACTGCACCTAAGGCAGCTATTTTCATAATCTTCATAATGTTTTGTATTTATGGTTTAACATTTTTTTAAAGAGTAAGTTTGATGATGGAAGACAAGGGTCAAAGACCTTTATTCACAATCAATATACTTCCTGACATCCAACTTTTAATTTAATAACTTCTTAATATCTTCAATCAGCCTTTCCCTGTCCGGATGATATTTGCCGGTAAGCTGTGTTTCTTTTCCTTCAGGATCCTTATAGTTTAATCCTGAATAGTAAAGGATAGGCATATTGTCTTTATTATATCTGCACCGGATATTTCCTTCCTGATCAACAAGCGCAATCATCCCGCTGTGATTAAGACTCTCTCCCTCATCTTCTTTATCCCCAACATAGATATTGAACTGATCCGCAAGGTTTCCAATGTACGTCCGGTCTCCGGTTAAAAAATGCCAGTTGGGAGATTTTGCTCCGATTCTATTGGCATGTTGTTTCAACGTTTCCGGAGTATCGTTCAACGGATCTATGCTTATGGAAATAATCCCAAACTCAGGATTGTTAATCTCCTCTTCGATCACTTTCATATTGCTGTTCATTACAGGACAGATGGTGGGACATTTACTAAAGAAGAATTCCACCAGATATACTTTGCCCAGCATATCTCTATTGGTAATCTTTTTATTATTCTGATCGGTAAGCTCAAAATCAGGAACCTTCATTACAGTATAAAGGTTTTTTTTAAAATAGCTCATACCGAAACCTACTCCCAGGAAAATAACTGCAATAATTGCAATGGGAATAACGATCCTGCTTTTTGAGCTTTGGGCTATTTTTTTATTTTTGGACATATTTTTCAGGATTTTTGTTGAATTCGTCCTTACAGGAAGCACTGCAAAAACCGTACACCTTGTTCTTATATGTTGCTGTAAATTTTAAATAATCTGCCGTTTTCATATGACATACAGGATCTTCAGCGTTGACTACTTTTACCTTAAGGTTCTCCTTTGGAGTCATCATACTTTTACTATGCTTTACTTTAGGTGTTTCCTGGGCACAGGAAATAAATGATACTGACAGCAGCAAAGCTGTCAAAATGAATATATGTTTCATTGGATTGAAATGAAATTTATAATAATGGATTAATTCAGAGATGTGATTAAAACTAATCACATAATAAATAGCTAATAAAGATTAGGTATTCGACTAGTAAATTAGTTATTATACTAAAGGAGGATGGAATATCCTGGAAAAATAATCTGAAGAATGCGATTTGATATAGCCTGGATTAGCAACTTTTTGCAAGATTTCAAATCCTTTGGCATCAGCAAATGAAAGAATATCATTGGAAAGAAATACATCAATAACAGAAATTTTTATCGTTTGTGGCCCCGATTGCTTTTCTGTTTTAGCGAGTTCTTTTTCTACATAACATTTACCCTTACATGTAGATTGCGGTTTATCTCTGTTTTCACAGAGATTTTTTACAATATAATCATAGTTAACCGCATAGTTCACTAATGGCAATACAGGACGTATTGCTATGGTAAAAATAATGAATATGGATATGAAAAGTTTCAATGATCAATTCTATTCCACAAATATACTACTCAAATTCTTTTTAAGTATAATTTATGATGAAAGTCATCGATATTTTTCAGACAGAAGCCTCACTGAGATCCAGCAAGGCTTCTTATAATTAAGTTTAATTATGGTTTATGATTGAAATTTCATCCTTTGAATCCTTACGGCATTCAGGATTGCAATCAGTGAAACTCCGACATCTGCAAAAACCGCTTCCCACATGGTCGCCAAACCTCCTGCACCAAGGATCAAAACAATTCCTTTTACCACAAATGCCAGGGTAATGTTTTGCCATACAATCTGTTTGGTCTTCCTACCTATATTAATGGCCATAGGAATTTTACTTGGCATGTCATCCTGTATTACAACGTCAGCTGTTTCAATCGTTGCATCACTTCCCAGTCCACCCATTGCAATTCCTACATCACTCAAAGCTACAACCGGAGCATCATTCACTCCATCACCCACAAAAGCAACCGTCTCATTTTTAGCTTTGATAGCTTTTACTTTATTCACCTTATCCTCTGGAAGTAAATCCCCATAAGCGTTCTGAATTCCCAAAGTATCCGCTACATATTTTACAACTGAGCTTTTATCGCCACTCAGCATGGTTGATTTTATATTTAATACTTTTAATTTATTGATCGTTAATTGTGCATCGTTTTTAATGGTATCTGCAATAGTAAGATATCCTACAAACTTATTATCATAAGCGACCGCAATTAATGTATACACAATATTATCCGGGTTGATATCATACTGAATATTGAATCTATCCATCATTTTGAAATTCCCAACCAATAAATCTTTTCCATTAATTGTTGCTTTCAGCCCGTGCCCTGCAATTTCCTCTACGTTTTCCATAGGAATGGAATGATCTATTTCTCCTACATACTCATGAATAGCTGTTGCTACAGGGTGCGTACTCTGGCTTTCTAAAAGGTTTACCAGTTTCAATATTTCATTTTTATCAAACTCAGGCTTGAAGTCCACTTCCTGAACTTTGAAAACACCTTCTGTCATTGTTCCGGTCTTATCCATTACAACATTCTGGATTTTAGCAAGTGCATCTAAGAAGTTACTTCCTTTGAACAGAATTCCATTTCTGCTTCCCGCTCCAATTCCTCCGAAATATCCCAAAGGAATTGAGATCACCAATGCACATGGACAAGAAATCACAAGGAATACTAAAGCTCTGTACAACCAATCTTTAAATTGATAGTCCGCTACAAAGAAATAAGGTAATAATGCAATTGCTATAGCAAGCAGAACAACAATCGGAGTATAAACTTTCGCAAATTTTCTAATGAATAATTCGGTTGGAGCTTTTTGCGCTGTAGCATTTTGAACCAGCTCCAGGATCTTACTCAGTTTACTATCCTGATATGCAGTGGTAACTTTAACCTGGCTAACAGTATTTAAATTGATCATTCCCGCAAGCACTGCATCACCTTTGGTTTTGGTATCCGGCTTACTTTCCCCTGTAAGTGCAGCTGTATTAAATGAAGCAGTTTCTGAAAGCAACTCTCCATCCAGCCCTAATTTCTCTCCGGATTTCAATTGAATAATTTCTCCTATACCTACAGTCTCTGCTTTCACTATTTGGGGTTGCCCACCTTTTAAAACAGTTACCTCATCCGGACGCTGATCTAATAATGATTTGATATTGCTTTTCGCCCTTGTAACGGCCAAAGTTTGAAATACTTCTCCAACGGCATAAAAAAGCATCACTGCTACTCCTTCAGGATATTGGGCAATAACAAATGCCCCAATTGTTGCAATCCCCATTAAGAAGAATTCTGAAAACACATCTCCTTTAATGATGCTTTCATAAGCCTCTCTTAATACTGGAAGTCCAACAGGAATATAGGCCGCTGAGTACCAAACGATCCGAACCCAACCGGTAAACCATTCTGTTTTTATATAATTGTCTAAAGAGACACCGATCATTAATAAAACAAAAGAGATTACTGCAGGTAAAAACAACTGGAAAGTCGTTTTATCTGAGGTATCATGAGAGTGACCGTGATCATGGCCATCTCCTTCAAAATGATTGTGCTCTTTTTTTTGAGGTTTTGTATTACAGCATTCTTCCATAACTTATAATTTTCAACAAAATTAATTTTAAAACAAGTGCAATACTATTGCAAACTTTCCAAACAATCTTCGCAAATCCCTTTAGCAAAAAGCCTTATTTCATCAATCCGGAAATTAGTTTGGATATTATCTGGAAATGAAATATCTTCTTTACAGGTGGTTTGCTTACAAATTTTACAGTAAAAATGAAGATGCCAGTCTTTATGTGTTTTCTCGTCACAATCATCATCGCAAAGCTTATACTTGGTAGTTGTATTTTCCTGTATCCCGTGAACAATTCCTTTCTCTTCAAAAGTTTTTAAGGTCCTGTAAATAGTTGTTCGGTCTGCATTATCAAAATGACTTTCAATTTCAGACAATGACAAAGCGGCTTCCTGAGAGCTCAAAAAATCATATACCAGGATACGCATACTTGTTGGCTTCGTATTTTTGTCTATAAGCTTATCTTCTATATCTTTTTTCATTTCTGATATTTTTTATTAATAATGGGTAACATCTTCCTGATAACTTTCTTCCTCAATCTGAAAAGTAGTATGGCTGATGGTAAATCTGGATGTTGTTTCTTCGGTCAGTTTTTCCAGCAGCTGATTTTGAGTAATTGTATCATCTTTAACAATATGAGAACTCATTGCATTTACGCCGGAAGTAAGGGACCACACATGGAGATCATGCACGCTTTTTACACCAGGAACCTGTTCCAGTGATTTACGTAACAGATCAATGTCTACATCTTTGGGAGTACTCTCCAGTAATACATTAACAGCTTCCTTAAGAAGTCGCCAGGTTCTGGGAAAGATCAGTAAGCCAATTGCTGCCGAGATCAATGGGTCGGCATAGTACCAGTTGGTTGTAAGCATAATTACACCTGCAATCATAACTCCTACAGAAGTAAGCATATCCGAAAGAACTTCAAAATACGCACCTTTCATATTAAGACTCGCTTCGGAATCTTTTCTAAGGATCAACATTCCTGCAATGTTTACTAAAAGTCCTATTCCTGCAACAATCAACATTGATTTACTCTGCACTTCTGGAGGGCTTTTAAATCTCTGATAAGCTTCAAATAAAACATACACGGAGATTCCCAGCAGTACCACGGCATTGATCACCGCTGCCAATATTTCTGTACGGTAATATCCAAAAGTCTTTTTGGAGTCCGCTTTCCGTTCTCCGATTTTTATTGCAATAAAAGCCAGTAACAATCCTACCACATCTGTAAGCATGTGAGCGGCATCTGCAAGCAACGCAAGACTATTGGTAAGAATTCCTCCAATAACCTCCGCAATAAGATATGCTCCACTAAACGATAATACAATAAGAAGATTCTTTTTATGTTTACTGGCTGCGGAAACTGTTTGTGTGTTTTTTTCGTTCATCATTTCAAAAATAAGTTGGGTTACATTTCGTAGTACAAAGGATTTTCTTTCTTCATAGGAACATTCTTTTCCCCGACCATCTGTCTCAGGTTAATTTCTATTGTCTGTGCTAAAGAAGTCATTGGGGTATCAACAGGGGTATTTTCAAAAGGATCCTGCATGATGATTGATGTTCTTTCTATAGCGATAAACATTGTAGGAACTAAAATAGTGACCAATACTTCGATTATCAATTGATTATCATCCAATCCAAATGGTAAAATAGCAGCAAATACATAGATTAACACATGGACCAAAATACTATATGACCGGGGGAAAACCGTATTCTTTAATCGCTCACATTTTCCCATGCTATCACAAAGCTTTGTAATGGCATCATTAAGTTGTAATTGTTGAAATTCTGAGATTTCCCCTGAAGAAAAAGCTTTTCTTACCTGCCTGGAATGTTCATCGAGTAATGCATTCGGAACATTTAAAGCATCAATTTGATGAGCAGTAAGATATTCCTGTACCTTTACAGAAAAGGGCAGCTTTCTAAGCGATTCCCCTAACGCAAAAGTCCAGATGATCTGTCTTTCCGCGAATTCCTGTGCTTGTTTTTCAGGTAAAAACTGAATCGCTAATCTGATCAAAGTCCGGGAATCGTTTACAATGGCTCCCCAGACAATTCTTGCCTCCCACCATCTTTCGTAAGATTGTGAAGTACGGAAAGCCAATAACAGAGAAACGGCCGTTCCCACTAATGCAGGAATATTCAGAGGAAGTGATATTTTTCTAAATCCGGGAAGTAAATCTAAAAGCCCTATACAAAAAGCAAATATGCAAATGAAAAGAATCTGAGATTTTATTTCATTAATGAAATACCAAATGGATAATCTTTTGTTTAATAACATAATTATTTTTTTAAATTAAGTTCTAACCCTTTAAGATCTGTTGTTTTCTAAAAGTTTCGTTTTCATTTTTAATACTTTAAGTACAAAGTACATCATCATTGTAATGATCGTACCAGAAATGAACAACAAATTATGATCAGAATGATCTCTAATCCATTCTCCTGTAATATCGAACAGCGTAAAGATCAAAAACATAGCAAAAAGCCCATTCTTTTCTTTCTTCAACACCTTTTTTAGACTAAATGAGAGTTCGTTTTTCCTAAACAATCCTAAGTTAGGAATAAAAACCGGTACTTTGGATGCCCAGCTTCTATATTTTTCTCCAAATTTTCTTTCTAAAAATTGTTCCTCTGCATAAATAATCCGCTCATAATAAATCCAGTAAAAAAGAATGAAGGCAACGACAAACCATAAATTTTCTGTAAATAAGGCAAGTCCCAGCCACATAAAAAAGTTCCCAAGATATAAAGGATTTCTTACTACACTGTATATCCCTGTTGTATTAAGTGTATCAGCTACCTGACCTTCTGAGGTATTCCTTCCCGAGGTATTTTTAGGTGTATATCCCACTGTATAAACTCTAATCCCTAAACCTACAGCACTTATTAAAAGGCAGGCAAATTCGTATAGAATTTCGCAGCTCGTTGTTTCTTCTTTTAAATTCATTTGAACAGAAACCACAAAACCGATAAATAAAATACCTATCGGTAATGTGCTTCTATATTTGAAAAGCCAATTCCCTTGTTTTTCAAGTTCTTCTTTTAAAGCCATCTTGTGAAATAATATTATTGTGTTTTTTTGTCGGAAGGCTTTTAATTAATCCTGCTCGCCAGCATTGGTGAGCTTCGCATTTACAAAAAATGTACTTTTCACTACTATTTTAGAATCAGGGGCAATTTCTGTTACCGGAGTTATTGCTGTATAACCCATATCAGAAGAACCTTTTACCACTTCAATCTTCTCAAAATTGATCATTTTCACATTTTCTTTAGGCATTTCTTTCTTAGGTTTTTCTTCATCATGATTTTCAGCAGGCTTTTTATCCGTTTGAACAAAAATATAAGACTTGCCATCTGCTTCTACAATTGCATCATTAGGAACAGCCGGTGTGGTTGTTTTTTCGAGACTTACAACTCCGGTAATGCTCATTCCATCAATTAATCCTTCCTTATTCCCGATTACATTACAGTGTACAGAAATGGTCTTACTCGCATTCTCAAAAGATGAACCTATGCTGAATACTTTGGCATCATACTCTGTCTCTGGGTTGTTGGTTAGATTAAAATGAACAATTTGCCCAACTTTCATTTTCGGAAGATCTTTTTCGTATATCTGTAAATCCAAGTGAATGGATTCATTATCAATAACTTCAGCCACCGGAGATGAAACATCAACATAGCTCCCTATTTGTGCAGAAATACTACTCACAGTTCCATTGATAGGTGATGTTATTACCAAACCTGATCTCATATTTGCATTGTTAACAGCACCGGGGCTTATTCCCATCATCTGAAGTTGCCTCAACAAAGAGGCCTTCCTCGTTCTGAGGGTTTTTAATTCTGCATCGGAACTCTGCAGGTTTTTCTTGGCTCCTGCATCATTATCAAAAAGCTCTCTTTGTCTTCTGTACTCCTGTTCCGCAAATGTAATTCTACTATTCACAGTCAGGTATTCTTCCTGAAGTCTTATAAATTCAGGATTGGCAATTGTTGCGATCACCTGTCCTTTTCTCACCACACTACCTACCTGAACAGTAAGCGTTTTAATAATTCCTCCATATAAAGAGGTAATGGTGGCTTTACTGTTATTAGGTACATCCAAGGTACCATTGGCTTTAACGGTAGAAGTTAACTCCTTCATTTCAATGGTTCCCATTGTAATTCCAACAGCTTTTATTTGTTCTTCCGTTAATGAAGCAATAGTCTCGGAAGCTTCTGCGGGTTTCTCAATTTTTTGCTCTGCTTTTCCCGCAGGATTTTCCGCCACCTCTTCCTTTTTACTACAACTTACAGTTAACAAAGAAAGAGCAATACAATATATGATGATGTGTTTTTTTCTCATTTTATTTATTAATTATTGAATTAATCGTTACAACAGATTGGTTCACCTGCTGGATGGATTCCAGGTATTTTAATTGAATATTTGTCGCAGTCTGCAAGGCGAAAAGATACTCTACATAAGTAATTTCACCTGTTCTATATCCTAACTGAGCAGCTTTTACAATTTTCTCAGCATTAGGAATCGCTTGCCCCACATAGTAATTATATTGCTGCGTATCCTGTTGATATTGGGTTAATGCATTTTGCAATTGAGTGGAAAGCTGATTCTTCTGATACATAGCATTGGTTTCCGCAACCTGCTTCTGAAATTCCAAAGATTTTATTCTCGCCTTTGTCGCTCCGAAAGTTAGAGGAATTGCTATTCCTACATTTACAAAGCTAAACCGGTTGCCTGAGTTATAAAATACTTCCCGTCCGTTTACTGGATAAGATCCTGTTAAAGACTGGTTGGTATATCCTAAACTGAATTCCGGAAGTCCCTGTGCTTTTTCTACATTTTTGTTTTTTTCAGCAATTTCCATTTCCTGATAAAATGCTTTAATTGTAGGGTTATTATCAACCTCTTTGCTGTCCAGAATATTTCCGGATTTAAGTGGCTCATAATTTCCGTTAAACGGAACCTCAATGTCATCAGAAATATTTAAAAGTGTCTTTAAATTTTTATATGCGTTATTTAAAAATACCTGATTTTGATTGAGCAAAAGGTTGATTTCTCCTTGTTGGGTTTCAGCAGTACTGATCTCAATCTTTTTTATGTCCCCAGCCTTGAACCTTACGGTGGCTATACGAATGAAATCGCGATACAGGCTGTCCAGATTCTTTAATTGCGCTTTATTATATTGCAGATATTCAATCTGATAATAATAGGAGCGAACCTGTTTAACAAGCTCATTCATAGAAATTTCCTTCTCTATCTGTTTACCTTTTATAGTTTCCGCAATTAATTCTTTTCTGGCCTTGAATATGGTAGGAAAAGGAATACTTTGTGAAATTGCAAAAGATTGGTCAAAAGTAGGACTATTATACTGCCCGAGCTGTGCATTAAAATTCATTTTTGGCAATTCTTTAGCCGTAGGTTTTAAAGCCCTTGCAGCCTCAATGCCCAGGTCTTTGGATTTCAGTCCGGGGTTGTTCGCCACGGCCTGTTCTACTGCCTGTTCTACAGTCAATGTTCTGGATTGAGCGCTGGCGAATTGACCCAACATTATAAATCCAAGAATAATCACCGGTGTAAATGGTTTCATTTTCACCTTCTTAATTCGAAGTTTTGTATTGAAAATAATATACAGCATTGGTAACACAAATAAAGTAAGAAAAGTAGCACTGATTAATCCACCGATTACAACGGTTGCCAATGGTTTCTGAACCTCAGCTCCTGCGCCCGTGGAAATTGCCATGGGTAAAAATCCTAACGATGCTACCGTTGCAGTCATTAATACTGGTCGAAGCCTTGTTTTAGTCCCCTCCATCACTCTTTTAAAGATATCTTTTTCGCCTTCTTTTTCTAATTCATTGAAGGTTCCTATCAATACAATTCCATTAAGAACCGCTACTCCGAATAAGGCAATAAATCCAATTCCGGCACTGATACTAAAAGGCATCCCTCTTACAAGAAGGGCAAAGATCCCACCAATAGCACTCATTGGAATGGCTGTAAAAATCAATGCTGCCTGTTTTAAAGAGTTGAAAGTGAAATACAATAATAAAAATATCAACAACAGCGATATAGGTACCGCAATCATAAGACGCTGGCTAGCCTCCTGAAGGTTTTCAAATTGTCCACCGTAAGTATAATAATATCCTGCAGGTAGCTTAACGTCTTTGTCAAGCTTCTTCTGAATATCCTGAACCACACTCTGTACATCACGTCCTTTAACATTAAAGCCTACAACAATTCTACGTTTTGCCTGTTCGCGGCTGATCTGTGCGGGACCCATTTTGTATTTGACATCTGCGACCTGTGAAAGCGGGATCTGTGCTCCTGTTTTAGTATTGATCATCAGGTTATCAACATCATCAATATTAGTCCTATTAAGACTATCCAAGCGAACAACCAGATCAAAACGTCGCTCATTCTCAAAAACCTGACCGGTACTTTTTCCTGCAAACGCGGTACTTAAGGCGTTATTTACATCTTCAATATTGATTCCGTAATTAGCCATTCTTGTTCTGTCATAAGTAACATTGATTTGTGGAAGTCCACCCACTTTTTCAATTTGAGGAGCATTAGCTCCGTTTACCGATTGTATCGCCTTTCCAACTTTCTCTGCATAAATGGCCAGGGAATCCAGATTCTCCCCGAAAATTTTAACGGCTACGTCCTGTCTAATTCCCGTCATCAATTCATTAAAACGCATTTGGATCGGCTGGTTTCTTTCAAAATATACCCCGGGAATCGCTTCCAGTTTTTTACTGATCTCATCTCCCAGTTCCGCATATGATTTTTTTGTTTTCCACTCGCTCTGTGGTTTTAGCACCACAATGATATCTGAAGCCTCTGGTGGCATCGGGTCAGTAGGTACTTCGGCTGATCCGGTTTTTCCTACAACCATTTTTACCTCATCAAATGACTTGATGATCCTTGATGCCTGCATGGATGTTTCCAAACTTTGACTTAATGAACTTTGCTGAGGTAGGATACATTGAAATGCATAATCTCCTTCCTGCAATTGCGGGATAAACTCCCCACCCATATTTTTGAATATGAAAATTGAAATCACAAAAATAGAAATCGTTATAGTGACAATTACGAGCTTCAATCGAATGGCTTTTTGCAACAAAGGCTGATAAATACCTTGAAGAAAGTCCATAATTTTGTCACTGAGTGTCTTTTTATGACTAACATTTTTAGAAAGGAACAACGAGCTTACCATTGGAATATAAGTAATGGATAAAATGGTAGCTCCAATAATTGCAAATCCTACTGTTTTTGCCATTGGGGTAAACATTTTACCTTCTACTCCAGCTAAAGAAAGTATTGGAATATAAACGATCAGAATAATGATTTGTCCAAAAATGGCACTATTCATCATTTTGGACGCTGCCCTTCCTACTTCCTTATCCATCTGGATCTGCGTAAGCTTCCCGCTGTTTTTATTATGTAATAAATGCAATGTTGCCTCTACAATAATAACGGCTCCATCTACAATAAGTCCAAAATCAATTGCCCCCAGACTCATCAGGTTGGCACTCACCCCAAACACATTCATCATTCCTAAAGCAAATAATAAGGATAGAGGAATTGCTGACGCAACAATAAGCCCGGCACGAAGATTTCCAAGAAAAACAACAAGTACGAAAATTACAATTAATGCACCCTCTACCAGATTTTTCTCCACTGTTTTCATTGCTCTTCCCACGAGATCAGTCCTATCAATGAAAGGCTCAATGACTACGTCGTCAGGAAGAGATTTTTGAATAGTAGGGATTTTAGCTTTCACATTGTTCACCACCTCATTACTATTCGCTCCTTTCAGCATCATTACGACTCCACCCACGGCATCTACTTTTCCGTTATAGGTCATCGCTCCATATCGCACCGCACTTCCAAAACGAACATCTGCGACATCTTTTATGTATATAGGAATACTTCCTGTTTCATTTTTCACTGCTATGTTCCGAATATCTTCTAACGAAGTGACCATTCCGACCCCGCGGATAAAATAGGCATTCGGTTTTTTGTCAATGTAAGCACCTCCGGTATTCTGATTATTTTTTTCTAAAGCAGTAAAAATATCGGAAATACTTACTCCCATCGCTTTTAGTCTATTGGGATTAATACCAACTTCATATTGTTTCAACTCACCTCCAAAACTGTTGATTTCTGCAACACCAGGAGTTCCATTAAGCTGTCTTCGAACAATCCAGTCCTGCATGGTCCGAAGATCTTTAGCACTGTATTTTTTTTCGCTTCCTTTTTTCGGATGCAGAATATATTGATATATTTCTCCTAATCCCGTACTTACCGGAGCAAGTTCCGGAACGCCCACTCCTTTGGGAATTTCTTCAACGGCTTGTTTAAGTTGCTCACTAATAAGCTGTCGCGCAAAATAAACATCAACATCTTCTTTAAAAACAACTGTAATCACAGAAAGTCCAAACCTTGATACGCTTCTCATATCTTCAATGCCTGGAACATTTGCTATACTCTGTTCAATTGGAAAAGTAACCAATTGCTCTACCTCCTGTCCCGCTAATGTAGGACATACCGTAATAATTTGAACCTGATTGTTCGTAATATCAGGTACCGCATCAATGGGTAATCTGGTAGCACTCCAGACTCCCCAGATAATCCACAGTAAAGTCATTAAACCAATAATGAACTTATTCTTAATACTGAATTTTATAATTTTATCTAACACAAAAAAGATTTATTTTATTGAAATTATATGCACAGACATTTTAAAATGTCAAGTGCAAAAATATCATGAAGATCCATGCAATAGAATTGCAAAGTTTCACGTAAGGTTGGAAAGCTGTGCTTTCCCCAAATCAATAAAATTAAATTTTAGGAGGCTGCCAGATATTTTCGTAAACCTGATAGGCAAAGTTATTTTTGTGGAAAAGAATCTTTTTGGAAAAGTAAGCCTGTTCTTGTCTTGGAATATTTATCTGAGGTTCCATTTTAAAAGCCGCAACCGTTATCTGACAACAATTGCAAACACATAAAGGAGAACAGATATCTCCCTGATCCTTTGAATGAGACTGTTCAACGCTTAATGAAAAGTCAACTTTCGAAGAACCCGATTGTTTATGCACATCTTCACATGGCATTATGGATAATGCCGCAAAATAAAGCGCTAAAATCAATCTTAAGAAGTTCATCTGGACAAAGGTAGAATTTTTTTATTAAAAAAATATTAAATAAAATTAAACATACTCCATTAGCATATTTTTAACAGACCATCATAATACTATATAAATTTATGAATCTATATAGTATTTATTTGTACAATTATTCAAATGATTACATCTTTGACCAGGAAAATAATTCTTAATATTTAATATATTAAAAAAAATATTAAATCAATAAAGTTTTAATAAATATAAATTATATTCGCGTTTTAAAATTTAACAAAAATTAACAATTCATGAAAACGACACTTGTACCGCTATTGTTAGCCGTATCCTCTATGGCTTTTGCCCAATCCTGGAATCTTACAGGAAACTCAGGAACCACTCCCCCGTCTAATTTCATAGGCACCATTGATGACCAGGAACTTGTTATCAAAACAAATAACATGGAAAGACTTAAGGTATTTAACGGACCTTATGCCAATGGTATTGCTATCGGAAACTCTGCGGCTGCAGGAACCGTTAACGGAGCCAAGTTAGAGCTTGCAACAGTTCTTTGTAACGGCTGTGCTTCACGTTGGTCTGTTGCATCAGATGCAGTGATCAGAACTTTGGGAAGTCATAATCTGGAATTCCATATGCCTAATGACAATGCAGTTGATCCTAACTCTGATACTTCAACTCCTAATTCATCCGGAATCACCAGGATAAAATTTACAGATTCAGTACACCCAAGCAGTCTTGTGGTTTTCAATACCGGAAAAGTAACTGTAGGAACTGATCAGTATGATAATGACCCTAATTTCATCTTTTATGTAAGAAAAGGAATAAAGGCTGAACAAATAAAAGTGGAAAATCCCGCAACCAACGGATGGGCTGATTATGTATTTAAAAAGGATTACAAATTGAGATCATTGGAAGATGTTGAAAAGCATATTTCAGAAAAAGGACATTTACCAAACATCCCTTCTGCCGGAGAAGTAGAAAAAAATGGAATCAACCTGGGAGAAATGGATGCTAAGCTGCTTGAAAAAATTGAAGAATTAACATTGTATTCTATTGAGCAAAATAAAACGTTGAAACAACAATCCGATAAGATTGAAAAGCTTGAAAAACAATTGTTGTTGCTTCTTTCAGAAAAAACAAAATAAGTAAACTATGAAAAGAAAATTACTTTCCTTATTTTCTTTGTTGATTGGTGTTTTCGGATTCTCACAAACCGAAGTCTACTTCAAGTATGACGAAGCCGGAAACCAAAGATACAGAGGGACAGATGTGAGTGGTAAAAAAGCACCTGAAGACTTAAAAAATTTGGCTAAGACCGAAGAAAAACCTAAAGCTGAAGAGGTAAAGACCATCGCTGAGATCAAGCAACAACCGGTTCTGGATGAAAAAGCATTCTGGAAACAGATCAGGCTGTATCCTGTTCCTGTGAATGATTTCCTTACTATAGACTGGACCGATGAAGTAGACGGACTCATAGAATCCGTTTCTCTTTACCAGCACAGTACGGTTCACTGGAAATTCCAGCAACAGAATACTCCGGGATTAAATAAGCAGCTAAAGATCAATATGTCCAATTACGAATGGGGTGTATATGTTTTACACTTTACATTAAAAGACGGCAGGGTCTTCAGCAGAAATATTACAAAACGATAAACTTTTAATCATAACAATTTACTAACAACCAAGAATATGAAGATTCTTTCATCATTGGTACTTTCCCTCTTTTCGGTGTTGGGCTATTCCCAGACCATACTCTATCAGCAGGAAAGTACTTCAAGAACAGTACAGGATCCGCAAACCGTGGTCTTGGCTCAAGGGTTTAAGGCCTCCTCCGGCACTTCAAATCCTTTTGTGGCAAAGATCGGGCCTTCTACTGAAAACCCAGGTGGGGGACCTACAGATTCCGGCGCGGGAGCCGGTAATCCAACAGGGACATCCGCACCGGTAGGCCAGAGTTTCCATGATACCAAAGGAAATATAGAGGTTTCCGGAACCGGACAACTGCAATTTAGCTTACCAATAGCTTTACCTCCGGGAATAAAAAGTGTAGCACCTCAGATCAACCTGACATATACAAGTGGTTCTGTCAATGGAATTGCGGGTTATGGTTGGGATATTTCAGGAATAACAGCAGTATCTAGAATAAGTAAGAATATTGAAAAAGACGGAATAACCAAATCGGTACAACTTGATTATTCAGATAATTATAGCTTTAACGGACAGAGGCTCATTCTTAAATCCGGAGAATATGGAAAAGATGGAGCTGAATATGTTACTGAGAAATACTCCAATATCAAAATCAAATCATTAGGAACAAAAAATGGAGTTCAAGGACCCATGTTGTTCCATGTTACTTTTGATGACGGCTCGCAGGCATGGTATGGAGATACTGAATACAGCGATCCGGAGCACTATAGTGCAGCCAGAACGTCTACGGGATACAATCTTGTAAAATGGATGGATGCCCAGGGGAATTACATCACCTATGAATATGAGAAGAACCAATATCTTACTTCTCAACCAGTTCCAGGCGGGGATGTTACCCGGATAAAGAAAATAAAATGGGGTGGGAATGAAACCCTGAATAAACCACATTTCAATGAAATTTCGTTCAATTATAACCTGGATAGGACTTTTAAGGAGATTTCCTATCATCAGGGATTTTATTACAATCAGGACAAATTATTAAATGAGGTGGTTGTTTCCACTAACGGCGGTCAGTTTAGAAGATATGCTTTAGAGTATACGGATAATGGTACGAGTTATCAGTTTGTTAATAAGATCACTGAATATAATAGTAATAATGAAGCAGCCAATCCCATAGCCATAGAATATGAGCCTGCTCAGACGTCGGGAGAGGAAACAACCAAAGAAAATAATATCACGACTACCAATACCAAAAAGTATGGTGATTTTGATATGAATGGCATCACAGACTATCTGGAATATGTTCCCACTCCAGGGACTGCAGGTTCCACACAGGTAGGTGTTCTGAACTTTAAGAGTTCTGTGTACAAAGATGTTCCGGTTATGCCGTTACAGTATGAACTTAATCGATTTACAGCTGCTGAATTTGGTAAGGCGACATCTGTGACTTTCAAAAAAGACGGATACGTAAAAAACAAAGCAGGAATCGTTATTCCTCATACCGTTGCTACAGGAGATCCTAAAAAACCCAATTATGAATTATTGGTATACTCTGTAGATATTTCAGATTTCAGATTCAAGCTGGAATATTCGAAACTAATTACGTATGATCAGTATGCTATTGGTGATCCCGGAGATGACGACCTTCCTATGACGGGCTGTAACTATTCAGTCGTAAGCTTATCGGATTTAACAAGTTATGACTATGATGGTGATGGAATTACGGAACTTCTTTTTAATTTCAGAAGAACGAGAACATGTATTAATGGAGGGTTTGATCCGGAACCTATTGGCAAGTCAGTTCAAGAACCTATTACCCTGGATGAAACTCCCCCTCCTACACTCCCTTATATCGAGCCTTCAGTTAACTCATCCAATACTGAAGAATATGGAGTACCTCCGATCGACAATGGAGAGGTAAACATTATTCCAGGAAGTACTTTAACAAGTTTTTACTCATCCATATTATTTGATCTAAGTGAAAACCTTCCGGTTGCCGAAAGCATTTACAAATATGACGAAGGAACTGGAGCTGCAAAGAAAATCCAGTTTGCAGATTTTAACGGAGATGGAATCCAGGATATTATCTGGCTCAATAGCTCCAATGGTACTATGACCAAAGTATTTAATATCAATAAAATATCTGCAGGAAACTTTGTATTATCCAATGTAGGAAACTTCACAGGACAAGCGCTGGGAGGATTCTTCAATGGTGCACTATACGGTGACTTTAATGGCGACAGCAAAATTGATGTCTTAGTTCCTCAAGGGAATAAATCTTATAACTGGAATTTATTTTTATCTGATGGGAAAAAGCTGAATCAGTTCTACATCAATAACTTTATTTTCTACTCTTCAGGAACCGAAACCTTAACACAAGGTGTTCATAATACCTTCTTTGAAAGTGGATGTGCGTATGGTATGAGCAGATATTTCCAGTATAATACAGCAGATTTGGATGGCGATGGAAAATCTGAAATTATTGTTTCAAATGTTTTAATTACTGACCATACATGGAATGCTCACCATGACAAGGAATGGACTAATACCAATGTTACAGTTTACTCTGTTAACAAAGTATCCGGAGCCAATGATAAAAGTATTGTTTACAATCCTCCTATTACTATTCTGGGAGCAAGCATTCCACAACCTTATAATACTGAAAACACAGTTTCGATCCAAACTAATAGTGGTATCAACTTCTACAAAACAAGAAACTGGTTAAAGTCTTTTAACGAAAAGGTAATTCCTTTTAGTAATTTGACCATTAATAAAGACAACCAACAGGTTATCCTTTTAGGAAAACCAGATGATTGTTCTGGAGTTATCGGGTGCGGTTACAACTATGTGATTCAGTACGGATATCCTTATGTGCCCGCTTTGGCAAGAGCTAAGAATATCAAGCAAGGAGGAATCACCACAGAGATTAGCTACAAAGAACTTAACTCAAAAACAGATGCTAATTTTTATCAGCCCGTACAAAAAGAACTTTATCCTTATTTTGAATTGGAGCAAGCACCATTATCCGCTGCTGTATCACAGATTAAACAGTATACGCCAGCCGGTACTCTGATTCAGGATTTCAGATACAGAGGTTTTTTAAGTCACTTTACAGGAAAAGGGGTGATTGGCTTCCGTCAAACTGCCCGCTCCTCTTTATACGCTGCTGGATTTGAAAATGCAAAAATTTGGTCGGGTAAACAAATAGACCCTTTATTGGACGGAGTTCCGGTAAAAGAATGGTCCATCAGAACTGATAATGAAAGCCTGATATTCCCGGCAGATATCTCTGAGAATAATACTCAGTTATTGAGCTATAAATCGACAATTTATAAGGAAGACAAACTTCTCAACGGGCAAGTAGTTACAACTGTTTCCGATGCTGACAAGCCTAAAGTAGTAACAGCTACTGTCACTACCTCTACTTTAGCTAAAGATTTTTTGACGAACGTTACGACAACAGGAACAACTGTTTACAATAGCTATTACCTGCCGTCAAAAACTACTTCTAATGTTAACGGTAATTTTTCAGTAACTACGACCGACATTATTTATGCCAATAACCCATCAGGGATTGGAAAAGATTATTTCATTGGTCACCTAGATGCAAAAACTATACAGCATACGGCTTACAATACAACCGATAAGGTAAGCCAATACTATTTATACCAAAATAATCTTCCCAAAACAATTATTAATGTTTCTGGGAATAACTTCTCCAATAACTTCTCAGACAATCTTACCGAAGATTATAAATATGATGGATTTGGTAACATTATTGAGAAGAAAGTTACAGCCGGAAGTGACTCACAAGTCAGAATTAATACAAGCATTTATGATGATAAGGGGAGGTTCGTTACAAAGAAAACAGACAACCTTGGATTAGAAACCAACATTACCTATAATAATTGGGGTCAAATTTTGACACAAACTGATCCTCTGGGAAATACACTTACTAATACGTATGATTTCTGGGGCAAAATTGAAACTTCTAAAACAAATTTAGAAGGGATTACCACCTATCAGTATACAAAAGATAACCAGGACAATACCATAGTTATTGAATATGAACCTGATGGAAACATTTCCAGAAAATATACTAATAAATTAGGCCAGGAATATAAAACTCAAACTAAAGGTTTTGAGCAGGGTAAATTTGTGGCAGTTTACCGTATGTTTGATGCATTAGGTAGGAAAACAAAAGAATCCGAGCCTTATTTTGATCAGGCAACAGAAGAATTACCTGCAAATGTTCAGTGGAATACATTCACTTATGATGATACGGTATTCCCGGCTAAAGTTACAGCCTCTTTCTTTAACGGTAAACAAACGGAAACTTTTGTTTCAGGAACTGTTACCACCTTAAAAGAGCTTAACGGCTATGGAAGAACAACAACCAAAACGGTAGATGCTTTAGGAAATGTAATCTCTACAACAGACAAAGGAGGGACTATTAACTTCACCTACAATTCTATAGGGAAACAACTTACAGCTCAATATGGAACCAATATCGTAACGTCGAAATATGATGTTTGGGGAAGAAAAACAGAGTTTAATGATCCATCTAATGGAGTTTACAAGTATGAGTATGACGGTTTTGATCAGGTTAAAAAAATCACAAGCCCCAAAGGAACTAAGGAATACATTTACAATAATTTTGGACAGCTTATTAGTCAGAAAGAAATTTCAACAGTAGATGCAGGTGCTACGACCAATAAGATGATTTCTTATGTATACGATAATAAAGGAAGGGTTATTTCAAAAACAGGAACTTCCAAAGGAAAAGCGTATAGCACGAACCTATCATATGATCCTCAGGGAAGACTGTTATCTACTTCTGAAAATAGTAACGGCAAATATTACATGCAAAAAGGAGTCACCTATGATGATAAGGCAAGAGTCATTTCCTATGAAAAGAGTCTTTATTCTTCAGGAGTCCTTACCAAGGTTGATATTGAAAATGTGTACAGCAACTGGAATGGTGAGCTATATCAGATAAAAGACAAAACCTCTGGAAAAGTGCTATGGGCTTTAGAGCAAACCAATGCTAAAAGCCAGATTTTAAAATCAAAACTGGGAGCTGCAGAGATAAATAATACCTATGATGCAAATGGATTCTTAACTAACGCAAATCACTCTTCACAGGTCAAACCTGGTATATTACAACTTTCTTATTCATTTGATGCCATTAAAAATGAATTGAAAAGCAGGACAACAGGAGGGGATTTTAATATTGTCGAGTCATTTGACTATGATGACAACAACAGACTGATCAACTGGACCAATCCTGTAACAGGCATTAAACCTTCAAACAATCGTAATATCTATGATGAAAAAGGAAGGATTCTGGAAAACGACCAGGTGGGAACCATTAAGTTTAATAACGCAGCTAAGGTGTACCAGCCTACAGGAATGACCTTGAATGCAGCAGGAACACAGAATTATAACAATGATCTGATCCAGAGTATTGTTTATAACGAGAACAATGATCCCGTATTCATTGATGGACAAAAAGGAGATGTAGCCTTCCAATATGGACTGACGAGTATGAGACAAAGGGTTACTTATGGGGGTAATTTTGCAGCTGATGGAGACGGGAAGTTTACTAAATTCTATAATGGGGATGGAAGCTTTGAAGTAGTGGTTGACAATACTACAGGTAAAGAAAAGCATGTTCTTTACATTGGAGGAACACCTTATGAAAGTAACATCATTTTCCTCAAAGATTATAACGAGACTAATGGTTCGTATAAATTTTTGCACAAGGATTATCTCGGAAGTATTCTGGCAATTAGTGATGAAACAGGAAACAAGCTTGAACAAAGACACTTCGACGCATGGGGTAATTTCACCCATCTTCAGATAGGAAACGGAGTTATTACTACCGATAAAAATATTATTGATAATACTGCGCTACTTATTGAAAGAGGATACACCAGCCATGAACATTTTGCAGAAGTGGGAATCATCCACATGAACGGAAGACTGTATGATCCTTTACTCAGAAGGTTCTTAAATGCTGATGAAAATATCCAGGATCCTTACAATACTCAGAATTACAATAAATACGGGTATGTAATGAACAATCCACTCTTGTTTAATGATCCAAGTGGAGAATATATTTTCGGTATAGAATCTGCTTTATTAGCAGCAGTAGTAATCGGAGCAATCATTGGTGCTGCAAGTTATGTTGTAAGTGCAATTATTACAGGACAGAAGCTTTCTCTCCTGGGATTATTTAAATCCACGGTATTTGGTGCCATATCAGGTGCCGTCACATTTGGAGTAGGAAGCATATTCTCGGTCGCCAAGGAAGGTGTACAAGTTGCAACAGCTTTTGCTAAAAGCTTAGGAACTGTGGGAACAGTATTTGTACAAGCTGCAGCCCATGGTATCGCTCAAGGCGCTTTATCTTTAATGCAAGGAGGTTCTTTCCATCAAGCACTGTTATCTGGAGCATTAGGTAGTTTAGGAGCCTCGGCTTTTGGTGCAATAGCTAACGATGCTGCGAATAAACTACTTGGGCAAATTGCCTTTGGTGCTATATCAGGGGGCATTGGTGCAGAACTTACTGGAGGTAACTTCTGGCAAGGCGCAGTTATTGGTGGGATTGTTGCTGGACTGAACCACGGTTTGCATGAAATGGATAGTCCCGTTCAGAAAACACAGCCTAAAACTGATAAACCACAGCAAGGCACACTAGAGAGTAAATTAGAAAATAAGCTTAGTAAGCTAAAAGTGGGTCAAAAAATATCAGGATCTGAACTAAGTTTTATTAATGAAGATATTGGAGATTATATTGTTAGTATAACAAAAGTTAGTGCAACAGATTTTACTGTAGAACGAACAGGAGGCATTACGACAGGAAGATTAGCTTTAGAATCAAATGCAAAAATTGTAATTAATAAAACAAAAATCACATTCCGAAGTAAAATAGAAGATGTTTATAGAATTAAAGTTTTGGGTGTAAAATCTATAGCAAAATCTCAAATCTTAACTGATTTCTACCTTAATAATAATATGAAAATTGTATTTAACAAAGATGGAACAGCCACAACTTACTCTCCTAAAAAATAAATTAATTTATTTTTTAATTATACCTCAATTATTTTTAGGTTTTATTATATTTAGGTTAGTTGAATGGAAAAAAGAAGACGAAATTGCAGGTTTTATGGTAGACTTATTGTATTCAAAAGATTTACATATAAGCAGATTTACCAATAGGTGGAATGACGATCTTTTTAAAACTATTCCAATCCTAATGTTGACCGACTTCATTTTAGTCGCTTTTGTTCAAATCATTATTTTATTAATCTTTAGAAATAAATCATATTATAAAATATTATGGATTAGTTTTATTGTATTGATATTAACTAATATTATAGTATTCGCTATTTATAAATAAGATTTAAAGTTTAATCATTATTAAAAATTCCGTCTCAATTTTTGAGACGGAATTTATTTTATCAATAAGAATTCACATTTTATATATCATATCTTAAATGACATAATTTAATTATTATTCTTATTTACAAATTCGGGTTATTCTCCACCTCTTTCTGCGGAATCGTAAACAAATAATACTTGCTGTTCGGCGCAAAGGCAGATTGATCAGGAAAAGAAAATACAGAATGTCCTCTTCCATTCACTGTTTTTACAGTTCCATCCGGAGTTGTTACTTGTACTTTAATTGGCTGACCATTGGAATCAGTAAAAGGTTTTCTTACTACAGTTCCCTGAGTTCTTATGATATCAGACAATGAAAATCCTTCTCCAAACAATTCCTTTCTTCTTTCGATCAGGACTTCTTTGATCACATCATTCTGGGCTAAAGATCCACTGTACAGATTAGCCTGTCTCGCTGATTTCAGTTGATTCAAAACTGCCACAGCATTGGTCACATTCCCATTTCTGGCTTCTGCCTCAGCTTCAATTAAATACATTTCAGCTGATCTCATAAACACAATATCAGCAATGAGATTAGCTTTAAATTTAAATTTAGCATATCTTAAAAGTCCTTCTCTTCCAGGAAGCCCATCCCATTGAAATAATTGATACCGGATATCATGGGTGTCAAATAAATCTTTAAAATATGGATCTGCCATAAAACTGTAGTAGTAACTTCCTGATGAAGAAACATCTAAGTAGTGGAATGCATAACTTTCTCCTGATTGTTCCTGCGTCTGACCATGTCCCCAGATCCATTCCCCATTGGTAATATCATTAAACCCGTCCTTATACTTTTCGGGAGCCATCAACGGAAAACTAGCTTTTGCAATTTGAGCAGCAGCAGTAGCCTTAGTCCACTCACCCGTATTTAAGTAAGTCCTGGCCAATAATCCATATACTACAGACTTATCAATTTTATCCTTATTATTTCTTGTATAATTTGCTAATAAAAGTCCTGCTTCTGATAGGTCGTTTTTAATCAAAGTATAAATTTCTTCAAGGCTAGCTCTCTTTTTTCCTACAGAATTTATGGATGTAGGTTCTGTATAAATTGGAGCCACCAAAGCGTTTTTGTCTTTTAAATAGCTAAACTGATAAAAGCTGGCTAAATTCAAGTAACAAAAAGCACGTAAAGCTTTTGCCTGGCCCTTAACCTGATCCTTTTTAGACTGACTTCCTTCTACTCCATCAATACGACTAATCACATTATTCATGTTATTGATTGCAGAATATAATAAACTCCATACAAATTGAGAACGGCTTCCGGTACTATTCACTAAATCGGTAAAAGCGTAAGCCGATGCAAAGCCATATTTATTAGTAAGGACAGCGACATCACTTCCCATAGCATCGCTGGCCCGTAATACTGTTGAATAGCCAATGTTAGCATAGGTAGGCCCGTCATCATTGAATTTTGCCCATGTCCCATTAATCACCGTTTCAGCACTTTCAGCTGTCTTGAATATCTCGGCTTCATTAGCCTGATTAGTAGGAGCTGTTTCCAAATCATTAGTACATGCAGTAGAAGAGAAAGCTGCTATAAGTATAAATGATATATATTTTATTTTTTTCATTGTTTTGATTGTTTTAATATAAACTTAAAGTGTAGCCTGAAGACCGAATGTTATTGTTCTCATTGCCGGATATCTGTAATAAGTGGTACCATCTATAGCTTGCTCGGGATCCATTCCTTTGTGCTTGTAGAAAGTTAAAAGGTTTTCAGCCTGAAGATAAATTCTGAACTTTTTCAGTCCCAGTCTTCCGAAATAATCTGAAGGTAACGTATATCCGATACTCACATTTTTCAATCTGGCATAAGTCCCCGAGTATAAAAACCTTGAGGACGTTGAAGTCCAGTTATTTGTCGTTGTACTTAAAGCCGGAACATCCGTATTGGGATTTTCAGGCGTCCATCTGTTTAACATCTCTGCACTCCATGCCCTTCCAGCATTGCTTCCATTTGACATTAACATGGTGTAATCTGTATCAAGAATTTTTCCTCCAACACTAAAAGTTAGCAGCGCGGATAAATCAAAATCCTTATATGTAATATTTGTAGTGATTCCACCGGAAAATTTAGGCAAAGAAGAACCCTGTAATGTTTTTGTCGCCTTTGCATATTCGGAAGTTGTTCCTTCTACTGTATTCCCATTGGCATCCTGATAAACATATTTCCATAGCGGAGCACCGTTACTTGGATCAACTCCAACCCATTCCGGAATAAAGAAATCATAAACAGAACCGCCAACCTGCAATAATTTAGTTCCTGTTACAATTGGACCTTTAGGAAGTTTCGTAATTCTGTTTTTTAGGGTTGTTACATTAACATCCACATCCCATTGAAAATCGTCCGTTTTAACAGGAGTTGTGAATAATGAAAATTCAAAGCCTGTATTTTTCAGTTCTCCAATATTCGCAGAATAGCCACTAAAACCAAGAGACGGAGCCAAAGGCCTGTCAAATAAAAGATCTTTACTTTGACGCTGGAAATATTCCACATTACCCTTAACCCTGTTTTTAAGAATAGCAAATTCCAGCCCCACATTCAAGTTAAGATTGGTTTCCCACTTAAGATCAGGAGTGGGAAGCCTGCTAGCAACTGTTCCTCCTTCTCCCAGATTATTGTAAAATGCGTAAAGACTCTGGTAAGCATAATAAGTACTCAACTTATCATTTCCCTGTCCTCCGTAACTCGCACGAAGGGTTAGCTGGTTAAAGAAATTTAGATTTTTAATGAATTGCTCATTAGACGCCTTCCATGAACCTCCTACTGACCAGAAAGTTCCCCATCTATTTTGAGGTGAAAAACGGGAAGATCCGTCTGATCTTACAGATCCGGAAATAAAATAAGTGTTATTGAAATCATACTCTGCTTTACCTAAAAAACTCAGTAAACCTAATTTATCACTATTACCACTAAAACCTCCTAATAATGCCGCTGCATCCGGTTCATAATAATAAGGTAAAGAAAACTGACTTCGGCTTCCGGATATCGTCTGATACTCATAATGATAAAACTCCTGTCCGGCTAGAATATTGAAATGATGCTGATTGAATTTTTTGTCATAGGTCAAGATATTACTGGTTGTATAAGATAATGTCCGTGAATTTGTCTTGGTCACTGAACCTCCGATTTCACTACCTTCCCCAAGTAACGGATTTGAATAATAATGGCCATTATAATTTACCAAGTCAATTGAAAAACTGGATTTAAATTTTAATTCCGGTAAGAAGGTAAAATCCAAATACCCTTTTCCTGAAAAGTTATCTTCCCTGTTTTCATTTTTGTCTAATGGCAAAGTTGCTGCTGCATTTTGATTTTGCAAAGCACTTGTCGGCCTGTACTTTCCGAAGTCGTAAATTGTATTTCCGTTAGCATCAAGCTTATAGCTTCCGTCAGGATTTCTTTCATAGTATGGATAAAAAGAAGGAATTACTCTGGATGCATTAATAATATTATCAGTTCTTGAATCGGAAGATGGTGGTGCCTCCTGAAGACTATTGGTATAGCTAAGGTTTGCTCCAACTGTTAACCATTTTTTCACTTCATTATTAATCTTCAATCTCGTACTGTATTTTGTAAATCCGGATCCTATGGCAATACCCTTATCATCAAGATATCCCAATGAGAAAAAGTAGTTTCCTTTTTCATTTCCGCCACTAAAATCAAGATCAACCTGGTTTCTTGAGGCCACTCTTTGTAGTATATCCCTCCAGTCATCATTCCATAAAGGCCTTGCTCCAGGCAGCAGTTTTCCATCTGTCCCTACCGGTTTTGCATAGTTAGAACCATATGGATTGATGCCCAGGTTATTCACAAGATTATCTGTGGCCATTTGTGCTGCCTGTTGTGCTGAAACCTGTGCTGATTTATAACCATTTCTCATTGCTTCCCAATATAATTGAAAATACTGGTCCGTGGTAACCTGTTCATAGTCCTTTACAGCCCTGCTGGAAAATCCCTGACTGATATTAAAATTGATTCGTGATTCTCCTTTTTTCCCTGACTTTGTAGTCACAATAATCACTCCGTTAGCACCTCTTGATCCATACAGAGAGCTTGCCGTAGCATCTTTCAAAACACTAATTGATTCTATATCATTTGGGCTGATAGAATTGATATTTCCATCAAAAGGAATTCCATCCACCACGAATAAAGGATTACTTGAGGCACTAATAGATCCGATCCCCCTGATACGGATTGTTGCCGTAGCACCCGGTTGGCCTGAAGCACTTACTGCCTGCAATCCCGCTACCTGCCCTTCCAAAGCTTTTGTAATATTGGTTACCGGCCGATTATTAATCTTTTCGCTGGAGATCGTCGCTACAGAACCTGTGTAACTCGTCTTTTTCGCTTTACCGTAAGCTACTACAACGACTTCATCAATATCTTTTTCCCTAAGCGTATCTTTCTTCTGCTTTATCTCCTGCCCATTAACACTAATAATGCCTAAGAAAAACAAAGCACCGGGTGAAATCCAAACACCAGCTTTGAATAAATTTTTACTAACCATAATCAATTTTATTTGTTAAATATTAAAAAAATACCCTTTGCGGAAAACACAGCAAAGGGCATCAAGAAATTGATTTAACCAAATGCTTATTTTTCCTTAAAAGGCTGAATGTAACACCTTGCATCATGCAGGTTGTTAAGACTTCGTAGGGTCAGTTCCCTCCATCTTTCTTTATAAGCCGATCGAAATATGGATGCAAATCTAAAAACAATTAGTCTATAAAACAAGTAGACTAATTTATTTTTTATTTTAAATTCTCAAAAATTAACTTAATTTTCACTTAAAACACCTGTTAATAAACCATTAGAGAAAATGTTAAATTTTTAAACATGAGAAATATCATTAAAAATAATGTAAAACATCTTCTTCAAATAAAACCCGTAAAATATCCGCACTAATCGAAAAAAACTTTTTAATTTTATGTTATGAAAATTTTAATCATAAACGGACCGAATCTAAATCTGTTGGGTACAAGAGAACCTGAAATTTATGGAATAATTTCAATGGATGAATATTTGGAAAAACTAAAAGATGAATTCCTTTCTTACGAACTGAACTATTATCAATCGAATATTGAAGGAGAATTAATTAACAGACTTCAGGAAGATGATTTTGATGCTGTTATTATCAATCCGGGGGCTTTTACTCATTACTCTTATGCGATAGCCGACTGTTTAAAGAATATACAGAAACCTAAGATTGAAGTACATATCAGCAATATTTATAAAAGAGAAGAATTCCGGCAAAAGTCAGTAACAGCGGCTCACACAGATGCTGTATTATCCGGCTTTGGAATGAAAGGATACAGACTGGCTTTATTAAGCTTTTAGGATGTTTTAATACATAAAAAAGCCTCATCAATGATGAGGCTTTTCTTTTTTTATATTGTTTGTTCTTGTAATTGAGGTCCGGAAGCAACCAGCTTTTTCCCCTCTTCAGTGTTACAATACTGTTCAAAATTCTTAATATATCTTGATGCTAAGTCTTTAGCCTTCTCTTCCCACTCTGAAGCATCACTGTATGTATGTCTTGGATCCAGAATGCCTTCTGAAACATTGGGTAAAGAAGTAGGAATTTCCAAGTTCATAATAGGTACTTGTGCCTTAGGAGCGTTCTCAATAGATCCATCAATTATTGCATCAATAATGGCTCTTGTATCTTTTAATGAGATTCTTTTTCCTGTACCGTTCCATCCTGTATTTACCAAATAAGCTTTTGCTCCATGTTCTTTCATTTTACCAATCAAGGTTTTAGAGTACATGGTAGGATGTAACGTAAGAAATGCCTCACCAAAAGCCGGAGAGAATGAAGGTTCTGGAGAAGTAATTCCTCTTTCAGTTCCTGCTAATTTAGAAGTATATCCACATAAAAAGTGGTATTGAGCCTGATTTTCATCTAAAATTGAAACCGGAGGTAATACTCCGAATGCATCAGCTGAAAGATAAACAATCTTCTTAGCATGCCCAGCTTTAGAAGGCAGTACAATTTTGTTAATATGGTAAATCGGATAAGAAACTCTCGTGTTTTCAGTGATTGAATTATCAGTATAATCAGAAACACCATTATTTACAACAACATTTTCAAGAAGAGCATCTCTTTTAATTGCTCTGAAAATGTCCGGTTCTTTTTCTTCCGATAAGTCAATTACTTTTGCATAGCAACCTCCCTCATAGTTGAAAACTCCATTGTTATCCCAACCGTGTTCATCGTCACCAATAAGATATCTTTTAGGATCAGCGGATAAAGTTGTTTTACCTGTTCCGGAAAGGCCGAAGAACAAAGCAACATCTCCTTCTTCTCCTACGTTTGCAGAACAGTGCATAGATGCCATTCCTTTTAGCGGAAGGTAGTAGTTCATCATTGCGAACATTCCTTTTTTCATTTCTCCTCCATACCAGGTTCCTCCAATGATCTGTAATTTTTCCGTAAGGTTGAACATTACAAAATTCTCGGAATTTAGTCCCTGAGCTTCCCAATTCGGATTCGTTGTTTTAGAACCGTTCACAACAGTGAAATCAGGTTCTCCAAAGTTTTCCAGCTCATAATGAGATGGACGGATGAACATATTAGTAACGAAATGCGCCTGCCATGCAACTTCTACGATGAATCTCACTTTAAGTCTTGTGTCAGCATTTGTTCCACAAAATGCATCCACTACATAAATTTTCTTAGAAGAAGAAAGTTGGTCTAGCACTAATTCTTTACAAGACTTGAAGATTTCTGCTGTTGTAGGCAAGTTCACTTTGCCATCCCAGAAAATTGTGTCTCTTGTAACATCATCCTGAACAATGTATCTGTCTTTTGGAGAACGGCCAGTAAAAATTCCTGTTTTTACTGATACTGCACCAGATTCCGTAAGTTCAGCTCTCTCAAAACCCTGATTTTCAGGAGAAACTTCTGCTTGAAATAATTCCTCATATGAGGGATTATATATTATTTCGTAGTCTCCCTTAATCCCTAATTTTTGCAAATCCTGGATGATTTTAGCGTGTTTCATTTTACTTATATTTTCTATTTCTTTTTTTAGTCCAACAAAATTAAATATTAATTTAGTGTTACAGGTGGTTAAATATAATGATATAAGTCAGAATGACAAAGAAAAAAACAGAACGGCAAATTATTAAATATCAAGCAATTATATCAGTCCATTCAAAAATAGTCGCAAAACCTTTTCCCCGAAAATAGTCCTCAAAGCCCCTAAATTTGGCACTCATTACAAAATCTCCCCCCCAGGCACCCAAACTTTTCACAAAAACCGGACAGTCGGAGAAGAATTTGTCTTTAACGGTAGGAATATTCAGAAAATCAGAAATTTTTCTTTCATGAACAGTCATTAAATGACAAAAATCATTTAATTCATTACATAATAGAATTTCATTGGTAAGGGCAGAAAATACTTCGATCAGTTTCCGGGATTTTATTTTAGACTTATACAGATCGATTGCTTCCCTGCTGTCTTGTTTTTGATTTAAATGGATAAAAATCAAGTCGTCCTTAAAGATAGGATCAAAGGTTACTCTTTTATATTGTATTACCGGTTTATTCTGATACAAAACTGCTGATTTTTCCTTTGCGACAGCAATATCATAACCACTTCCACCCAAACTTAGACTATTTAGCATGAAAGGATCTGTATCAGCCCACACAGAAAGGTTGTTCATTAATGTTGAACTGCTTCCCAATCCAAAATCGGAAGGGAACTGTAGATTTGTTTTTAAAAAGTATGAATCTGCATTCTGGAATTTACGAGTAGAAAGCTTTTGGACGTTTTTCAACGTTTTTATAAGAAATTGGGCACTGGGAGCTATATTTGTCTCAAGGATTTTCCAAGAGGAATAATCAATGACCACTTTCAGCCATAGTTTATTTTGATGGTAAGCTTCCCAAAAAACCAATGATTTCCCATCTTCCGTTTCTTCAAAGAAAAACTCTTGTCCCAGCCTGGTTGGTACCGCTAGGACAAGAGCTCCATCTATAGCAAAATATTCTGAAGTAAGCATGAGCTTTCCCGGTGAAAATATTTCGCCCATTTGTTTATTTTTTAGATTGCCGAAGCAACGTCTACAGAACTATCAATTTTCTTGATCAATCCCTGTAAAGTTTTTCCTGGTCCAACTTCTACAAAGTTAGATGCTCCGTCTTTAATCATATTCTGAACAGATTGTGTCCATTTTACAGGACCTGTTAACTGAGCAATTAGGTTTTTCTTAATTTCGTCAGGATTTGTAACTGCAGTCGTGGTAATATTCTGATAAACTGGAATCGTTGCTTTTCTGAACTTAGTTTGTTCAATAGCAGCGGCCAATCTTTCTTGTGCAGGTTGCATCAATGGAGAATGAAAAGCCCCATTAACAGGTAGCAATAATGCTCTCTTCGCTCCCGCTTCTTTCAATTTAATACAAGCTTCTTCTACGGCAGCAGTTTCTCCTGAAATTACAAGTTGCCCAGGACAATTATAATTTGCAGGAACAACAATCCCATTGATCTGTGCACAAATTTCTTCAACTTTAGCATCTTCCAATCCTAAAATTGCAGCCATTGAGCTTGGATTAATATCACAAGCTTCCTGCATTGCTTTTGCTCGCTCAGAAACTAATTTGAGACCGTCATCAAAAGACAGAACTCCATTAGCGACCAATGCTGAAAATTCTCCTAAAGAGTGACCGGCTACCATTTCAGCACCAAGTCCATTTACAGCTTTTAAAGCAGCTACAGAATGTATAAAAATAGAAGGCTGAGTAACCTCGGTTTTCTTTAGATCTTCTTCTGTCCCATTAAACATAAGGGATAAAATATCGAAACCTAAAATTTCATTGGCAGATTCCATCAAGTCCTTTATGTCTTTTCGAGAATCATATAGTTCTTTTCCCATCCCAACAAACTGAGAACCCTGCCCAGGAAATACAAGTGCTTTCATCTAATAATTTAAAATATTATGCAAATATAAACATAATGTGAAGATTTTCTTTCATCCAATGTACTTCACTAAGGAACTAATCGGATTACACGATAACCAGTATTCACATAAGCTCCATTAGCTTTGGACTTTACAAATTCAAACTTGGTTGCAAGCTGAGTTTGAACTTTATTCATTTGTTTAAAAATTTCTCCTTTTTTATTCTCTCTGGTTAACATGTCATTGACAACATCAAAACCAATAATTGCATATTTGGGAGGAGTCTTGCAATATTTACCTTTATAGGCTGCCAAAATCTCTTTTTCAAAACTTCCGTCCGTATTGATTTTTCTGTCCATTAAATAAACCAGACTCGCCTGACTAAGGTCGTCTACCTTTTTCTCAAAACTTGGAGCATAATACATGCTAAAAGCTTTTATTCCCTGTACTTCTTTTGTCAGGGCAATAACTCTATTTGAAAAAGCCTCCCCCGTACTATCGTTATCACTCGCTAAAATAGCTATTACAGGAGCAGATTGTCCCGTCATCATATTCTGGTCTGCCTTAATTTCTGCAGGAGAACTTACAATTGTTACATTTGGATTTTTCACTGCCTTTTCGAGACCAGCTTTAATATAATTTGCATTTTCCTTTTTGCTGTCTGCAACTATATAAATTTTTTGATCCGAGTATACAGTTTTTACTTCATCTACAATTTTATCCGCATAGGTTTGATCATTCGTTTCAATAATAACCAGATTACTGTAGTTATACAATTCCGGAGAATTTGCAAACGGCGCTACAATTGGAATTTTCTGGCTTTTAGTAAAATCTAAAACATCAATGACATTCGATTTAAAGAATGGGCCTATAATTAAATCTGTATTATTAGGATTGATTTGAGTCAATGAATTCCTAAATGAAGCTTCATTACCGGAATCAACTACTTTAATATCCAGTTTCTGACCGTTTCTTGCATTTCTTTCAATGGCTAATTTAGCTCCTGTAAGAAAATCCATTGCCATTCCCCTATATTGAGTTTCATTTGTACTATAGCCGAAAGGAAGCATCAAAACAACACTTAAAGCATCTCCGCTTTTCTTAATGTATGCAGGATCAAGCTTCTTAATTTTCAAAACCATTCCGGTCTTTAGTCCGTGGGTCAAATCCGGGTTTAAAGCGATTAATTCGTCAATGGAAATACCATATTTATTCACAATAGAGAAAACAGTATCCCCTTGCTGAACAGTGTAAGTAACATATTCATCTCCTGCCTCCGCATTCACGTTAGAGGAAGTATTAGCAGATGACTTTTCGTTGCCTGAATCAATTTTAGTTTTAGGGTTAACAGGCTCCGTAATCACATTAGCAACATTGCTATTTGATTTTTTAACATGGATAACCTCTCCTGGTTTTAATCCTTTTTCTTCCAATCCAGGATTTAAAGCATACAGCTCTTGCTGGCTAACTCCAAATTGTTTTGTAATTCTGTAATAATTATCTTTTGATTGAATTGTATAGCTATCCTCATCCGTTGCCACGGCAGTTGATGGAGTATTATTAGCAGTTGCTCCTACAGTTTTTGAAGCTACAACAGGTTGTTGGTTGCCTCCATATTTTTTTATGCTTTCAAAAGGTAATGTAATCTCATCACCGATCTTCATATGAGAATCCAATTCAGGATTCAGCTTTCTCAAGTCAGTTTCAGAAATACGGTATTGCTTTGTAATTCCATAGATGGTTTGTTTCGGCTGTAATACAATTTTACCAAGCTGAGCATTGGGTTTAGCTTTTTCAATGACAGCACTTTTTGTAACAGGAGCAGAAGTGCTTTTATCAGATTTAACTGTAAGCACATCACCGACTGTCAACTTTCCATCTTTAAATTTTGGATTTAGTTTCAGCAGTTCATCCACCGTTATACCATACTTCTTGGCAATATTATAAGGATTGTCTCCTTTAACTACGGTATGTGATTGTTGAGCGGAAACGCCCAAAACCATACATAAACTGGATAGAATAAAAAACCTTTTTATCATAGTAGATAATTATAATTTACAAAAATACTCCTTTAAAATTAAATGGCAACAATTATTAATTTTGATTCTTGAACCACCATTTCTTCTAAACAAGTTTCAAGCCATGAATATCCATAATCAGCGAAAAATACACTAAAATTATAAACCCTTTCCTGCCATGTTTTAGAAGGATGTACGTTTAAAAATAAATTTTCCAACCTTTCAAGCAATTCACTTTGTTTTATCTTTTCTGCATGAAGAAGTCGCTTTTTCATCCTTTTGTAAGATTTGAGCTGTCTAATTTCTTCCGCCTTAACCATATTTCCAAAAGATTTCTCGGTAGTTTCGGCGATAGACCGTAATTCAGAAAAGCTATTGATCAAAAGAGATTCTTTTTCTTCAAGTAACCTGAGAATACTACTATTATCTAAGATCCTGTTGTTCGTAATAGCTGCAAAATTCTGAAAGAAATCATCAACTTTCAGATCAAGCTTATCTATTTTTTTTAATACTTTCTCCTGTAAGAACAACATTGAGTTTCGGGGAATCAAAACAGGAAAAGGGATATCTATTTTAGTAAAATAGTCTTTTAACTCAAGCCAATACATAATTTCTGCATTACCCCCGATATAGGCTAAATTAGGCAATACTTTTTCCTGATAAACCGGACGCATTAATGCATTAGGGCTAAATCTTTCCGGGGCTTTATCCAACTCATTTAAGATCTCTTCCTTTGTAAACCGGATGGGAGTATCCACCACACTATAATGATCTCCTACCAATTCTATCCGATCTCTCGTGTCAGAAAGGTAAAACAAATTAATTTCCCTGGGATTCACCTGAACCTTTCCATATTTATCTGTGAGAAATTTCACTTTTTCTTTAGAAGCATGATATAATGCAGAATGAATTAACTCTTCCCGGAAAATTTCTTTGACCTGATTTTTCAATATGCCTGAATCCCCATCAATGATTAACAAACCAAACTCTGAAAAAAGTCTGTTCACTAATGTCTTTATAGCTTCTGTAAGAGTATTCCCGACTTTGTAAGCTTCTTTAAGCATTAAAATAAGCTCTGTCCCAAAAACAGAATCCTTAAATTCCTTTTCAAACTCAGAAATGAAAAATGTATCGCTTATCTGAATTCTCCCGACAGGTCCACCAGACTTTTCATTAATTTCGTAATAATTATTCTCGGTTTTGAAGTGATTGATCTCAGCAAAATCGTGATCTTCAGAAGCCATCCAATATACAGGAACAAAATTAAAGTCCGGAAAATTAAATTTTAAATAAGAACAAGTCTTAATAGTTTGTAAAATTTTATACACAAAAAAAACAGGCCCCGAAAAAAGGTTTAGTTGATGACCTGTTGTTATAGTAAAAGTATCAGGAAGCTTTATGTTGTTTAAATTTTCCCTTTGCTTTTTAGAAAGTATGAGTCCGGATAACTGTTGTTCAAGAGCGGTGGATAATACCACTCTCTGTTCTGAAGTAAAAGATTCTTGTTTTAGATGAATTTTTTTTCTAAAATGGTCTAATGAAAATGTATTTTCTTCAAAACCCTCAATTTTATGATTTAAAAAATCTTTTATTAACTGAGGTATATTTTCTATATCATTAAATGATATTTTACTGATTGTTTTCAACTGGTGTCATGATTTTAGTTGAACAAATACCAAACAATTCCAAGGTTCAGTCTAAAATCATAAACCGGATAATGTGGAAATGCATAGGCTTTATTAGATGAGATAAGTGTACCTATCTGTTGCCCTTCAATAAAGAAGAACATTTTTTTAACTTTCATATTGATATAAACATCGGCAATAGGCTGTCCCCCGATTGAAAATGAATCCGCTCTTGGTAAAATGTATTCGTTAAGTATCGGAAAATATTCTCTTGAAGCAAACTTTGAGAAATAGTAAACTTTCAGTCCAGCTTGGATTTCTGCAGCATTTTTAAACGCTTTGGTCTGATAAAAGAAATTAGCACGGCCTATAAATCCAGGCATCGGATACAAATCTTTATTTGTTAGCGCGTTCTGAAACTGCACTCTTGTATTTAAATGATATTTACCAAAACTGAATGTAGCATCTCCTCCGATCTGAGAAATATTCAGCGACCCTTGACTTTGTTTAGGCATTGATGCCGCATCGAGATAAGTAAAATTGTCTATTCTGAAATAATTAACAAACAATTCTGTTTTAAACCATTTTAAATTAATATTCCCACCAATCTCAGTTATCGATTGGTTTTTAACATTCTGAAGGTAATAATTAAAATTATTATAAACAGAAGTATTCAAAAGATAATTAAAAGAAGGATAAGCACTCTGGAAATTTACTTTAGCATTTACAAAGTAATCTTTGATCGGTTCAAATTTAATGTTGTTAGTAGTTTTTACATAAGTTCCGAACTGACTTCCATTAGAAAATTCCGCAAATGAATTAAGCTGGATTTTATCTAAAAGCTTTATCTGTAAGTTTCCTACTGCTCCAATTCTATTCTCTTTAATCTCATTTGGAATCTGTAATGTAGGCAGAGTAACTTGCGTTGCTCCAAACTTTATCATTTGATAACGCACTCCTGCATCCAGTTTGAACTTTTCATTATCCCAAACCAGACTAACAGTATTGCTTAGATTATTGGAATATTTCTTTGTTGAAAGAGGAAAACCATTAACGATTTCGGCGGGTGTATCGTACCAATACCCTTCTAAAGCATTTTGAGAGTAATAATATTTATTCCCTTGGTTAAAAATGGTATGCCTGATCCTAAAAGGAAATTTTTCAGCGTTAAAAGGAGTAAACTGATGGCTTAAATAATATCTTCTGTATCCAAATTGCGAACTTGAAGATGCAAGATTCACTTCTGCATTGATTCTGTTTCTGAAATCACTGTTCCCACTCTGGAACAGATCATCAGCCACAATTCCTCCGTTTTCCTGATTATTAACATTTTGATGCAGGTAATGAGCAAATAATTCATAATTTCCGCTCTTACTTAGATAGTGTCCAGAGAATAGTGTATTATTATTAGCTGCCAATGAGTTCCTGTAAAGACCTTGTGATCGCAGTCCCATATATTCCAAAGCAAAATTAAATCGTTTCCCAATATTTTGGGTGTAGGTAGATCTTAAAACCGCTCCGTTCTTTATAGAATTATGATAAACAAAAGTTGCTGTTGGAGTTTTTACGTCATAATATTTCACGTCATTAATCCCAATAATTCCATAAGATTTATTGGAAGGCAACAGTGAAAGATCCTGCTCTGCATTTACCTCATAAGAAAGAGGATTAAATCCAGCTCCCACATTAGGAAATTGAACTCTCCCAAAGTTATCTTTATTGTTATATTGTGAAAAGACGTATGTTTTTTCGTAAGTCATCACCGTATCAAATATTTTCTTTTCAGAAAATTGAGTCTGATAAAGATAATCATTGATGGTAGGTTTGAATATTTTTAAAGAATCCTTCTTTCCAGAGTCAATAACTAAAGTATCCTTGTCTTTGACTGGATTGGTCTTTTCAGTTGAGGATGGTTTTACCGTTTGTGCTCTCAAAAAAAAAGAGCAGATCAATAAACAAAAAAAAATGTACTTCATAAGATTTTATGAAGTACAAATTTAATAATTATTATTTAAGATTTTCTCTTATATAAAAATTTGATGTTAATTAGGATTTTGAACAATATTTGGGTTAGTATCTATTTCTGCCTGCGGAATTTGCCATAAAAATTTGTTAGAATTAGCAGGATAGGTAAGTTGTCCAAATGTTGGATGATTAGTCCCTGTATATACTCTATTTAATCCAACACCTAATCGCTTCATATCAAACCAAGCACAACCTTCACCCCACATCTCAATTCTTTTTTGAGTCGTAATCTCAGTTATTAATGCTGCACCAGTATTAGTAGATGTTGTATAAGAAGCATCTCTAGCTTGTGTAATTTGGGCAAGTACAGCCTTAGCTTGAGGCTCATTTCCAGATCTAGCAAGCGCTTCTGCTTCAATATAATACATTTCAGAAGCTCTTAAGTAAATATAATCCCCATCAGTAACGGTAGGATCAATAAATTTAAGATTTGCATAAGCAGGTAACGCAGGATAACTAGGATTTCCTCCAGGTGCTACAAAAGCTTTTTTCCTATAATCAGTAGCTGAGATATTATCATATAATCTTTTATCGATTAATTTATAAATTCCAAGCCCTCCTGCATATCCACTGTTATTAGTATTATCAAAGTGTGCAAAGAAACTTGCTACGAAAGAAGTATTATCACCAGTAATAACAGCTCCCCACATAGCATCAGTTGTTTTTGTTAGATCATAGAAACCATTACGCCAATCAGCTTCTGTCCCTAAAGCGTAACCCTGTTTAGCAGCATTAGCATTTTGTGCAGCTTGAGAATATTTACCCATTTCAAGGGATACTTGAGCTAGGAAGCCTTGAGCTACAGATTTATCTACTTTTTCTCTATTTGGTCTTGTGTAACCCGTAAGCAAATCAACTGATTTCAAAAGATCACTCTCTATTAAAGAATAAACCTCACCAACTGAAGATCTTGATTTCCCTTCAAATCCAACAGTAGTATATATAGGAACACATAAGTCTGAAGTATGTCCAACATAAGTAGGCCCATATATTCTTGCTAACATAAAATAAGAGAGCGCTCTTAATGCATACGCCTGTCCTAAAACAGATTTATTTTGATCATTTACTCCTACTTTAGTAATTGTATTAATAATTGTATTTGTAGATTTAATTTGAAGATAATAAGTATTCCAAGGAAGAAGAGATCTACTATTTGTTTGAATAATTCCCGTATAATTATACCAGCTAGAATACCAGCTAGATTTAGTCATGACATTATCATTTGACATCATATCCAAACCTGCAAGAATGGATTTATGACCATAATCTTCGTGATTTCCGCCATTAGTATTACCAAAGGTTCTAAATCCTGTATATATACCATCCAATAGCGCTTGAAGACCTGCAGGGGAAGTTGCTAACTGCTCTTCATTAATAGTTGATTGAGGTTTTGTATCCAAATAGTCATCACTACAACTTGTAACAAATAAAGAAGATACTAATAGTGAATATATTGCTATTTTTTTCATTTTAATTAAAATTTAACTGTTAAACCTAAAGAGATTGTTCTAACAACTCCATAATTATTCAAAGAAAGGCCATTGTTAGCAGAAGCACCTATACTAGCCAATCTAGGATCCATTCCCTTTCTTTTACTCCACATTGCAAGGTTTGTTCCATAAAGACCAAATCTAAGTCCAGAAAGACCTTGAGGCAAAATACTTTTATCAAAATCATAACTAATAGAGGCATCTTGTAAACTGATATAATCAGATTTGATTAAGAATAAATCAGAAGCAGCCATTTGGTTCGGTCTTGATAAGTCTAATGCTGGAAGTGGTGCATCAGTATTGGTAGGTGTCCAAGTGTTATAAACATCCTTATGATAATTTTGTCCAATATTATCTGGTCCTGAAGGAAGCATTCCTTGGTAAACATTATCATACATATAACCACCAAATTGGAAAGCAAAATTAACTGCAAGGCTTACCCCTTTATAGCTCACATTAGTTCCGAAACCACCGTATGCTTTAGGATTTAGAGTTTTATCACTCAAATATAATTTTGCTTTCGTATAATCATTAGTAGTCACCTTATTTCCAGAAGCATCATCCATATACCATAAAGCATCACCATTTTCCTTATCAACTCCGGCAAATTGTCTTAGGTAATAAGTATACGCTGAAGATCCTTTATCAAATTTGAAAATACCTGATACAAAACTTGCAGGTAAGAATGTAATCTCATTTTTATAGTGAGTTGCGTTAGCAAATAAATTCCAAGTAAAATCCTGATTATTAATAATACTTGCATCTATTGAAACTTCAACTCCTCTATTTTTCATATCTCCAACATTCGTTGAAATAAATCTTGTCCCAGTAGAAGATGGTAATGGTTTGTTATAAATCATATCCTTCACCCCTCTTTCAAAATATTGAGCATCAATATTAATCCTGTTGAAAAGACTTAATTCAAAGCCAGCATTAAGGTTTCTTGAAACCTCCCACTTAATATCTCTATTTCCTTCGTAAACTTGCACAATTGTTGCATTTCCTTGAGAATCTGGAACAACTTCATATTGAGATTCATAAGCATAATAATTTCTTCCATATCCGAAATATGTTCTATTATTAAGGTTTACATTCCCAGCATACAAGATATTATCGTTTCCTTGCTCCCCGTAACTTGCTTTAAGCTTTAAATTTGTTACCACTTTATTTCCTTTCAAGAAATTCTCATTAGTAGCAACCCATGCTGCTCCAAGTCCGAAAAAGTTACCCCATCTGTTTTCTGGAGCAAACACAGAAGAACCATCTCTTCTAAAACTTGCATTTACAAAGTATTTATTATCATAGTTATAGTTAACTCTTGAAAGATAACCTTCTACTTTATATAAATCGTTAAACCCATTTAATGCGGAATATTTAGTTCCATTACTTAATATTGGAAGATCTGGAATTGCAATATTATTTTTAACTCCCGCTATCATCTTGCTGGTAAAATCGGAAGTTTCATGACCAACCATTGCACTTATACTATGTTTTCCAAATGTTTTATTCCAATTTAATAATTGCTGATTGGTCACAGTATAATCATTTGTTGTTGCATTAGTAATAGTACCTCCATACCCTGCAGCATCACCACCAATGTTATTAGAATAATTAGTGTAATAGCCACTTAATAAATCATACCCTAAATTATATGTGAAGTTGAAATCTTTAAGGAAATTCACAGAAGCATAAGCTCTACCACTTAAATTATCCTCCGAATTTCTTTTAATATCTAATAAAGTAGTTCCATATGGATTTAAAGTTCCACCATAAGGGCGGGCTAATCCCATTGGTCCAGTAAGAGTTCCAAAGTCATATACTCTTTGACCGTTAGAATCAAGTATAAAACCTCCATTTGTATTTCTTGCCCATATCGGATAAATTGGAGCAATATTCCTTGCCCAACTGAAAAGGTTACTATACTGGCTAGATGAAGCACCTTGGATAGGTGCATTTTGTTCAGTTCTAGCATAGTTTAAATTAACACCAACTTTAATATCAGAAGTAAGTCTTAATTCATTATTTAATCTAGCTGTATACCTATCAAATCCAGAATTTATAACATACCCTTCATCATTAAGATAACCAAAAGACAAGTAAGTATCATTTTTATCAGAAGAATTAGCTATATTAATGTTATATTCTTGACGAACTCTATCTTTAAATAGATTTTTGTTCCAATCATCATGATACAACAATTTTGCATTTTTATTAATTTTCCCTGTCGCAGGGTCTATAATCTGATTATCAGCGACATTATAATTATTATAAACCAAATAATCAGGGATCATTGTGTTTATTGCATTTGTCACGGCATTACCCATCGACATTCCTTTATAAACACCATCAGTTACCAATCTATTATAGAAAACTTCATAATATTCTCCCGGATCAGTAATGATATCATATTCTTTAACGGCTCGTGAGTTCACCCCGAACTTAGTGTCAAAAGTAACTGAGAACCTACCTTTTTTAGCTTTCTTTGTTGTAATAAGGATAACCCCATTTGCACCTCGGCTACCATATAATGCGTTTGCTGATGCATCTTTTAAAAATGAAATGGTTTCAATATCCTGATTTGAAATCGCATTAATATTACCATTAAAAGGCACCCCATCGACAACATACAAAGGATTATTTGAAGAAGAAAGAGATCCAATACCTCTAAATCTAACCTGCGGAGGATCTCCTGGTTGTCCCGAATTAGCGGAGATTTGTACCCCACCAACCTTTCCGGTTAAAGATTGAACAGCATTTGATGCCTGAGCATCCTCTAACTGTTTTGCATTAATTGTCGTAATTGACCCTGTAATACTCTGCTTTTTCTGAGTACCATAAGCAACAACAACAACTTCTTCGATCTGCTGCTCTTTAGTAACAGAATCTTTTTTTGTTTTCTGTGCAAAAGCTGTATGCCCTAAAAAAAACAATGCGCCAGCACTTAATACACGTAATTTCACATTCATATTAACAAATTTTAATATATTTAAGAGAGCAAATATGTTAATAAATATTAATACTGGCAACTTTTTAATTTGGCGATAATTATGATAAATACGATATATAAAAATTAATATTTTACTTCGTACATTAAAATTTAACAAAAAATAACATTTAACATTTCAATAAAACAAATTTTCCACAGTTCAAAATATCTTTAACAAACATTTATCATCCTTAAAAATATTATTTAGAATTATTATAAATTATCAGACGGTTATAAATTCCAAAGGAGCCTATTTTTCAATAGGCTCTTCTGAATTTATTTGTATGCTTAATTTAACCAGCAATAATGCTTAATAAACTATTAAGATCATCAATATTTTTGAATTTATTTTTTTTAAAATTTTGATCTAATTCCTCGGATTTATTAGGAAATAATGCTTTAATTTCATCTTTTTTCAATGGAGTAATTACCTTTTTAGCCATATCAAACAAAAAATAATCTGGTTTAGTTCTTGAAAACTTCGGGGGCCTAGCTTGATCATAGGTATTCTCCGCAACTTTTCCTGGCGTAAAGGTTATATTCTCTTTTCGAACAATTACATAATTATTTTTATCCGAAGAGGAATCAATATAATATTTCCCATTAATCAATCTCACAACATATTCATTATTGATTTTAAAATAATCAGCCTCTTCTTTTGGAATTTTATAATATTTATCATCATTCTTTAAGATAATTTCATCATTATAGATATTATATCTTAAAAGAAAAGCTCCACTCTCTCCTTTAATCATTGATGGCAAAAACTCTTTTTCTAAAAAAGGAGACCCATCATAATTATCATTATCGGCACTTTCTCCAACGCCAATTTTATTAACCGAATTAGACAACAATCTATTGTTATTAAGATTGTAAAGCACAGCACTTTGCCCAAAACAGAAGCTAAAGCCTAAAAATGACAATATAATTCCCGTCTTTTTCATTTTAAATATTTTCTTTTTTTATTGAGGTTGTTAATTTCCTACAAACGCTTCTTTTTTGTTTCCGTAAGCCGCCGTAGTACCTTTAAGGTAATAATTCCCATACACAGTTAAAGTCTTTGTACACGGATTAAATGATGAAACTTGTGAAGCATCAGTAGATTGCTTAACCCAAATAGGAGCTCCGGCATATGGAGCAGCACTATAGTTTGATCCCGTATATTGATCCGGAATAGTAACTACATATGTATCCGGATTATAATTTAACACCAAATCTATACCTACGTCTAAAAAGTCCTTTACCTTCAATTGATTCGTCGTTGACGATTGAACAATATCATAATTTCCATTTGGAGTATTCCAAAAAGCCTCTGTATTTTTAAAATTACCATTCATCAACGTAGCCGAGCATTTCAATGACATACTCATTGTATATGTTTGATAATCTATAATAGCATTCTGAATAGAATTCGATTGTAATTTAAAAACAGCTTTTTTAGCCACACTGGTCGCTCCGCTTTCCAACAATCGCACAACGAAAACTCCATTAACCTTACCAGAAGGATTATCAGTACCTTTCACAAGTTGGAAATCAACTCCTTCTTTTGCAGTTGAACTTGGATCTAAAACTAATTTCACCTCCTTATCTCCAGATACCTGCGAAATTGTTCCATATTTAACTTCAACATCTTTATGTCCACTACCCTGTTCTATTAACTGATCCGAACCTGCTGTTACAAAATGTAAATATGGCTCACCTTCGTAATGAATTTCATCATTTGTACATGACATAACAAGACAAACAAGAAATAGATATATATACTTTATTGTTTTCATTTCTAAGTTTTTTTTAATTAATACCCAGGATTCTGTTGAATTGTTGGATTTCCTTGCAGCTCAGCTCTTGGAATAGGCAGCGACCTCATACGATAATCATTAATTGGTATAGTCACCGGGATCGTTTTCACATCGTCTGTGGGATCCCTATCAATAGCCACTCCAGCAATTGCCCCCAATCTCTTTAAGTCTAAATATCTATGCCCTTCCAAATAGAGCTCTTTCCTTCTCTCCAAAAGGATATCAACATATGCCTGCTGTTTACTTGAATATACCGGTAAATCCACAGGACCCAGGTAGTTACGCGCATCCCTAACATTCTTTATAAGTGTTGCAGCCGTAGTGAAACTACCTTCTTCAACAGCGCATTCAGCTAAAATAAAATACATCTCAGATAACCTGAAAATTGGAATATCGTTTCTTAATACATTCTGACTTAAAACCTTTTCTCGTGTAGGGTCTGTAGGAATTGGATCAGGCGCCAAAGTTGCTCTGCCAGGATATTTATCTATCACAAGCACATCCAGAGCTCTGTAATTATCTATAGTCGCGTAATTGGAATTAATTACAGCAGTAGGATCAATATAGGCAAACCTCCTAATATCTCCAGGAGTACTAGCATACAGGTTAAAAGTTTTTCTACCCATATCATACAAAATAGATCCATTAGCCTGCGACGCATTGGTTGCAAACAGAGTTACAATATTTCCCCAGCTTTGAAGTTGCGGCCTGTTTAAAGAAAATATTAATTCTCTCGGATTACCAGTATCTGTATTATTCCACATTTTAACGTATGGATTCTTGGAAGTATATGCATTCAGATCTTTATGAGCCTGATTATTTTGAGCCAAATTACCTGGATTAGGAGGACTTGCCACCGTAAGTGATAAACCAGAAGTATTTAACACCGCCTGTGCCGCAGCTTTAGCTTGAGGATACATACCTCTGTATAAATAATACCTTGCTTTAAAGGCATTTAAAAAATTTTTCGTAATCCTGTAATAATCACCACTGGTTGTCAAATTACTTTCTGCAAAGGCGACATCCGCATCAATTAATGCAAAAATTTGAGAATTCGCAACCCTTGGTTTAGTTTCTGTCAACTCAGGGACATCTTCTATTAGCATAACCCCTAAAGCATTAGGATCTTTCATGTCTGTAGAAAAATAGGACAAAAGAGTAAAATAAGAAAATGCTCTTATTAGTCTGGTCTGCGAAACCACATTATTATATCTAGCTCGTTCAGACTCTGCCGGCACTATACCCTTGGCTCCTACCAAAAGCCTGTTAGCCCTATTTATTGTTGTATAATTCCCGAGCCAGATACCAGAAGTAGGCCCATTAGTAATATCAAGGTAAAATTGATGAGCACTAAGTGCCAACTCAGAATTCTGAGGCCCCATCCCCAACTCATCAGTTATTTGAGCAGATAAAAATAAATTATTGGTAATATCTAAACTAGTATATACAGCACCATTAAGGTATTTATCTAAATCGTTTGTATTAGTGAATGTCGACTCACCATTCAGTTCTCCCGCCTGCGTGATATCCAATGCATCATTACAAGAAGATACACTTACAATAACAGCTAAGGATAATATTGTTGTTTTAAAAATACTTTTCATATTGAATAATTAATAATTACTAAAAATCTAAATTAGCTCCAATTGAGAACGTTCTTGGGTTTGGATAAACACTTAAAGGAAATGTACCCAATCCCTCAGGGTCATACCCTCTCCATTTTGTCCAGGTAAAAATATTTTCACCTTGAATAAAGATTCTAGCAGCCTTCAGTATAGATTTTTCATTAAAGAATTTTTTAGGCACATTGTACCCTAGAGTTACATTCTTCATCCTCAGGAAGGATGCATCATACAGAAGTCTATCAGTAATGCTAGACATGGGCGCATTTAACGAAGGAATATCTGTATTAGTGTTAGTAGGGGTCCACGCATTAAGCAAATCAGCAGAAACATTATTTCCAGCACGCATATATGATGGATTTAATGCCCATGCCAACTGATTGTCTGATCTCCAGAACTTAGCTTGGAATGAGAATAATGCATCTAAGAAAAACCCTTTATATTCACTATTAAAGCCAAAACCTCCCGTGTACTTTGGAAAATAGTTTTTCCCCGTTTTTCTTCTGTCTTTATCTAATGCTTGTTCTGATACATTTCCGTTTGAATCCAAATATAACTCATTTCCATTATTAGGATTCACCCCTAAATAAGGCACTAGATTCCATTCATTGATGCTACCTCCTTCTACTAAAAGTAAAGATCCTGTACTTACTGGAATTGACAGTTTTTTAATAGTATTTTTATTATATGAACCGTTAGCAAATATTGTTAACTTATAATCTGATTTGTTAAAAATATTATATCTCAGCACCGCTTCAAAACCTTCATTTTTTAAAGCTCCATAATTACCTCTATAAGTATATTGACTGGTAATTGCTGATGAAGGAATATTATAATAAAGCATATCGGTATCTTTTCTGTAGACATCAAAATTACCTTCCAGCCTATTCTTAAACAATTTAAAATCCAACCCGAAGTTTGTTTGTTTAACCTCTTCCCATCGAAGTGTAGGATTTGCTATATTACTAACAAAATAACCTGAAGTGTTGGAATACCCATTTCCAACCACATTCAAATCCCTTGTAATACCAGTTCCTAAAAGCATAGGATTCGTATCATCTCCAGCCGCAATTACGTTAGCATTCCCTTGGGTACCATAAGAAGCTCTCAACTTCAACATATCGAATATTGATCCCTGCATAAAGTTTTCTTTATCAATATTCCAACGTCCTCCGACAGACCAAAACGTTCCCCATTTATTACCAGGAGCAAATCTATAACTACCATCCCGTCTTAATGTTCCACTAAAACCATATTTATCTTTATAATCGTAATCTGCCGTTGCAAAATAAGAAAGGGAACCAGCAGTAGCCTTAAATGCCGAAACCGATGGTAGATAAATATTTCTCACAGGATCGAAAGCAATATACCCGACACCTGACCCAATCGCAAATGATCTTGGATCTAAACCATTTTGAGTTTGACTACTTGAATAGAAATGAACCTTATTATACTCTAAATATGCTCCTACTCCAATAGTATGATCTCCTAATACTTTATTATAATTAACGCTAGAAACTGTAGTAAAGTTCAGCTCTCTGGAGTTACCAATAGTCTCACTACCTCCGTACTCTGTCCCATTTGTTGCAGCAACCACCAACGAAAGATACCCATTAGGATTTCTTCCTGCCATTGAATTCCCTATTTTAACATCTACCCCCGTTCTATTATTAAGCGTAAAGTCATCTGTAAGTTTGTAGGATGTAGTTACATTAGTGAAAATAGAAGTTTCATTGAAACGCCCAAATACGGACTGATCACCCCTAAGTACATCCTCAAGAATGTAAGCAAAATTACCCTCCGCTCCGGAATTAGTCCCAATTGCATTAAATAAATCGCGACCATTAGCATATTGCCCAGAAGCAATATAAGGCAAAGCCAGAAAAGATCCTATTAATGGATTTTGAACATAATTTCCATTTATACCCGAATTACTTTCTTGATTCAGCTGTTTTCTAGCAGAATACCCCAAACCAACTATAGCAGTATAATTAAACCTCTTATCAGCTGATCTACCTGTGATATTATTTCTAAATGTAAATCTCTTAAAATTAGTATTCGGAACCAAACCTCCTTGCTCCAAATATCCTAATGATGAATATACCGATGTATTTTCACCACCAAAAGTTGCAGAAACATTATGTTGCTGGGTTACATCTGCCTTAAAGAAAGTTTTTTCCCAATTTGTATTAATTGGATAGTTTGCAATTTCTTCATCAGTAAGCTTTCCCCCTGTAAGACTTGTTTGATTATTATTTTTTTGAATCCTAAGTAACTGCTGAGCATTTGCCATATTGTATTTGTTTTTAGGCATAACACTAACCCCAGTCATAGTACTATAGCTTAATCTCAATTTTGAGTTAAACTTACCTCCTTTAGTTCTAATCAACAATACTCCATTTGCTCCCCTATTTCCATAAATTGAAGTCGCTGCCGCATCTCTCAAAATTGAGATAGATTCTATATCCTCCGAATTTAAATTCCTAAACTGATTAGCCCCAGTAGGAACCCCATCAATAATCACTAATGGCTCTGTATCTGCCGAAAGTGATGAAATCCCTCTAATAACCAGATCAATTTTTGCAGAACCAGGAGAACCCGAATTAGACGCAATAGTAACACCAGGAGCAGAACCTTGTAATGAGTTTAGAAAACTAACATTTGGTCTGTTCTCTAAAACCTCCGCATTTACAGTAGTATTCGCACTGACATCCTTAGGCTTAGTTAAAGTTCTATTGTACCCTAAAACTACAACCTCCTCAATATCTTTTGATTTGATTGTATCATTTTTTTTAACAGTTTGTGCATTATATAGGCCACATATAAAAAACAACGCGCCAGCACTCACCACCCGTAATTTAACATTCATATTAACATATTTTAATATATACAAGACAAATATGTTAATTAATACTAATATTTACAAATACATTAAATTAATAATATAAAACAAATTTAACTTTAATTCAAAAATCACATTAAATTGAATAATTATTTATAATAAAAACATATAAATATTAAATAAAAAAAACATTATTATAACTATTTAACTTAAATAATAATAATATAATAAAATGTTAAAAAAACAATTTAGAATCAATATAAATTATGTTTTTAAACAAAAAAAACCACTTTTATAAAAAAGTGGTTTTCAAATATTTAGATAATTAATAAATTATTTCAATTTCTTCTTCACTGCAACTTCTTCATATACTTCAAGAATATCGCCGATTTCAATATCGTTATAACCTTTTAAATTCAATCCACATTCGTAACCTTTGGTTACTTCTTTCACATCATCTTTAAAACGCTTTAAACTCTCCAGTTCCCCGTCAAATTTAACGATACCGTCTCTTAGAACTCTTACCTTAGCACTTCTTGTAACCTTCCCTGAAAGAACCATACATCCGGCAATTGTTCCCACCTTCGAAATTTTAAATACTTCTCTGATTTCCACATTACCAATTACCTGTTCTTTAATTTCAGGAGAAAGCATACCTTCCATTGCCTCTTTTACCTCATCAATAGCTGCATAAATTACAGAATAAGTTCTGATCTCAATTTCTTCCTTATCTGCTAATTCTTTAGCATTACCACCAGCCCTAACATTAAATCCAATGATAATAGCATCCGAAGCTGTAGCTAAGTTAACATCAGATTCTGTAATCTGACCAACTCCCTTATGTAAGATATTAACACTGATCTCTTCCGTTGACAACCTTTGCAATTGATCTGATAACGCTTCAACAGAACCATCCACGTCACCTTTCAGGATTATATTCAACTCCTTGAACTCACCTAGAGCAATTCTTCTTCCAAGTTCTTCAAGCGTTGTATGTTTCTTAGTTCTGATAGAAAGCTCTCTTTGAAGCTGCTCTCTCTTATTGGCAATAGTTTTTGCCTCACTCTCATCAGCATAGACTTTAAATTTATCCCCTGCTGTTGGAGCACCATCCAGACCTAAAATAGTAACCGGGATTGATGGCCCTGCCTCTTTAAGGTTTCTACCACGTTCATCAAGCATTGCTTTCACTTTACCATGGTTTTTCCCTGCAAGTACATAATCACCAACTCTTAAAGTTCCGGTTTGCACCAGCATCGTAGCTACGTATCCTCTTCCTTTATCTAAAGAAGCTTCAATTACAACTCCCTGAGCATTTCTATTCGGATTAGCTTTCAGTTCAAGCATTTCTGCCTGAAGCAACACTTTCTCCAATAAAAGATCAATATTATTACCAAACTTCGCAGAAATTTCCTGCGCCTGAACATTACCACCCCATTCTTCAACCAAAATATTCATACCAGATAATTGCTGACGGATATTATCAGGATTTGCACCCGGCTTATCAACTTTATTCAAAGCGATAATCATTGGTACACCTGCTGCCTGCGCGTGAGAGATCGCCTCTTTAGTCTGAGGCATTACATCATCATCGGCTGCAATTACAATAATAGCAATATCGGTAATCTGAGCACCCCTTGCTCTCATAGCCGTAAAGGCTTCGTGACCAGGAGTATCCAGGAAGGTAATCCTCTGCCCGTTTTCTAACTTCACATTATATGCTCCAATGTGCTGTGTAATACCTCCTGATTCACCAGCGATAACATTGGTTTTTCTGATGTAATCAAGTAAGGATGTTTTACCGTGGTCAACGTGTCCCATTACGGTTACAATTGGTGCTCTTGGAGAAAGATCCTCCTCTGCATCCATATCTTCTTCAGATTCTGCTTCTTCAAGATCAGCATCCGAAAACTCAATTTTATAACCAAATTCATCAGCTACCAATAATAAGGTATCAGCTTCAAGTCTCTGGTTCATAGTTACCATAACACCTAGAGAGAAACATGCGGAAATAACTTCTGTTGGAGAAACGTTCATCAAACTGGCAAGTTCCCCTACTGTAATAAATTCAGTAACTTTTAATGTTCTATCCTGTGCATCAATCTCTTGCTGACGTTCATCCTGCTCTCTACGATAAGTTCTCTTATCTTTTCTATGCTTAGCAGATTTAGATTTACCTCCTTTATTAGTTAACTTCTCAAGGGTTTCTTTAATCTGATTCTTTACTTGCTCATCAGTTAGCTCCACAGGCATTGTTCTTTGCCCCGGTCTATTATTCTGACCCCCTTTCTTGAATCCACCACCCTGACCTTGTGGACGGTTTCCTTGATTGTTATTATTGTACGGACGGTTTCCACCAGGACCACCTTGACCTTGCGGGCGATTACCTTGGCCACCCTGACCTTGTGGGCGGTTGCCTTGATTACCCCCTTGCGGACGGTTTCCTTGCCCCCCTTGCTGATTGTTTCCTCCAGCCTGTTGATTGTTCCCTGTATTCTGTTGATTAGGTCCTCCAGGTTTTTCAATCCTTTTTCTTTTCTTCTTCGCACCTGAGTTAGGCTTAGGAGCAAATTGCGTTAAATCAATTTTTTCACCAACAATCTTAGGTCCGTCTAATTTTTGATAAACGGTTTCAATTTTCTGAGGCTCCTGAGATTGCTCGTCATCTTTTACAGATTCTTCCTTCACAGCATCAATTGGTTTGGCCTCAGTTTCAACAACTGGTTTTGGAGTTTCTTTCACAACTTCAATTGGTTTTTCTTCAGCTTTTTTCTCCTCCACTTTTGGTTTATCTTTTTTAACTGGTCTGTTTCTTGACTCTATTTGTGACAAGTCAATTTTATCCAGAACTTTAAATTCCTGTTTCTCTGTAGCTGCTTTAGTTTCAGGTTCCGGTTCTGACACTATCTCTTCCTTCTTCTCAACCGGAGGAGTTACAGGAACAACCGGAGCCTCAGAAATCTCTTCAGCCTCAGGTTTCTTAGAATCCAAATCTATTTTACCTAAAATTTTAGTTTCTGGTTTATTAGCTTTAGCTCTTATTACTTCAGGGGTTTTCTTTTCTTCTATTTCCAGTTTTTCTTCCGGAACTTTAATGATCACCACCTCATGGGAAGCTTTACGTTGTTCGCCATCCTTGGCAAACTCAGCCTCCAATGCAGAATATGCCGCTTCTTCTAATTGAGCGTTAGGATTGTTTTCAACCTCGAAATCCTTTGACTGTAAAAACTCTACTAATCTGGACATCGAAATGTTGAATTCCTTAACCGCTTTATTTAATCTTATTTTTGGCATTTATATTATTTACTGTTTTTTTAATTTCTAAAATTAAAGTATTTCTTTTTTACTTTTTATTAAAATTTATTTAAAATCTTAATCTTCAAATTCTTCTCTCAGAATGCGCTTTACATCTTCGATGGTTTCTTCTTCAAGGTCAACCATATTTAAAAGACTTTCAGTATCCTTATCCAATACTGATTTCGCAGTAGTAAGACCTACTTTCTTAAATTCATCCAAAATCCACTGCTCGATATCGTCATTAAATTCTCTCAAATCAACATCGTCATCCTCGCTAGACTCTCTATAAACATCTATTTCATACCCTGTCAACCAAGAAGCCAGTCTGATATTTTGACCTTGCTTTCCAATTACTTTAGAAATTTCTTCTACAGGTGTATAAACTAACGCATAGCTACTGTTCTCATTGATGTCTATTTTGTTAATTGTAACGTTACCTAACGCTCTCTTAACTAAAATTTCAGGATTTTTAGACCACTGAATAACATCTATATTTTCATTTTTCAACTCTCTTACAACCCCATGAATCCTGGATCCCTTTACACCCACACAAGCACCAACCGGATCAATTCTATCATCATAAGCATCTACGGCAATTTTAGCCTTTTCACCAGGAATTCTTACCACTTTTTTAAGCATAATCGTTCCATCCTGAATCTCAGGAATCTCCAGCTCCAATAATTTCTCAAGGAACTTAGGTGCAGTTCTGGAAATAATAATTTGTGGCTTTGAACCTTTAAAATCAACTGACTCTACGATAGCTCTGATGTTCTCTCCTTTTTTAAAGAAGTCAGAAGGAATCTGGTTTTCTTTTGGTAAAATAAATTCATTACCCTCATCATCTAACAAAATTACATGTTTGTGACGAATATGATGAATTTCTCCAACAACAATCTCTCCAATTCTGTCTCTGAACTGCTCATACAACATTGCATTATTATGCTCCTGAAGTTTTGTAGCGAGAATCTGCTTCAAAGTTAATATATTTCTTCTTCCCAGCTGTGCAACAGGAATCTCCATTGTAAAGTCTTCCCCTACTTCAAAAGTCGGATCGATTTTTTTAGCTTCAGAAATTTCAATTTCCAAATCATCGTCTTCCGACATCTCATCCTCTACGATTGTTTTATTTAAAAATATCTGAAAATCCCCCTTATCAGGGTTTACAATCACATCAAAATGATCATCTGAATCAAACCTTTTTCTCAAAAGAGTTTTCAGTGAATCTTCAATAATTGCCATAAGATCAATTTTACTGATCCCTTTTTCGTCTTTAAAATCACCAAAGGATTCAATCAACGCTATATTATCCATTTATTCTTTTTTCTTTTTAAAATTTAATTACTACTAATGCTTTTTTTATCTCAGAGTAAGGAATTTCCTTTTCCTCCTCCACATCTACTTTACCCTTTCCAATATCTTTTGGTTTTCGGTATCGTAAAATAAGTGTGATTTTTTCTTCATCCACTTTTGACAATTCACCTTCTATTTTAGAAGAATCCTCAAGAACAATTTCAATTTCTCTTCCTATATTTTTGTTAAACTGTCTGGGAGTAGATAATGGTTCGCTTAGTCCCGCAGACATAACCTGAAGACTAAAATCATGTTCTTCACGATCCATATTGAACTCTATTGCCCGGCTTGCATCAAGACAATCCTGCAAAGAAACTCCATTATCACCATCTAAAATCACTGTAATATCATCCCCTGCAGAAAACTTCAGATCAATAAGAAATAAATCTTTTCTGGTTTCAAGGAATTCATTTAATAATTCTTCAATTTTCTTTCTAAACTCCATAATTTTATGCTTGATTTACAGTACGAAAAAAGGCTTTCTTCCGAAGCCTTCCCATTTTTTTCCGTAAATCCAATGCAAATATAAGATTTTTTTTCTAAAAAAGCAAAATCATCTTATTATCAGATAAATAACCCGACAATGTATTAACATTAAATTTAAAGAGGGGTTGACAGTATTTTTATTATTTTTGTGATGAATTTTAAAAACAAACATTTTGAATATAACAATTGTAGGAACAGGTTATGTAGGATTAGTTACCGGAACTACCCTTGCAGAACTTGGCAATTCAGTATACTGTGTTGACATTGATGAAAAAAAAGTTGAAGGCATGAAAAACGGCATTGTTCCCATATATGAGCCGAACCTTGAAGAGATGTTCCATAGAAACATTCAGTCTCAAAGGTTATTTTTCACCACCAATTTAAAAGAAGCATTAGATAAAAGCGAAGTCGTATACCTTGCTTTACCTACTCCTCCCGGGGAAGACGGATCTGCTGATCTTTCTTATGTGTTGAGTGTTGCCAATAGTATTGGCGAACTGATGACTGAATATAAGGTCATTGTTAACAAAAGTACAGTTCCCGTGGGAACGGCAGAAAAAGTAAGAGAAGTTATTTCTTCAAAAACAAACATTCCTTTTGATGTTGTTTCCAATCCGGAATTTTTAAGGGAAGGCTTTGCTGTAGAGGACTCTATGAACCCTGCAAGAGTTGTTGTCGGATCAAGTTCAGAGAGAGCTAAAAATATCATGTCCAAGATATATCAGCCTTTTACCAATACAGGAATTCCTATTATATTCATGGATGAAAAATCGTCTGAACTTACCAAATATGCATCAAACTCATTTTTAGCGGTGAAAATTACATTCATGAATGAGATTGCCAATTATTGTGAAAAAGTAGGCGCTGATGTTGACAAAGTAAGACTGGGAATGGGAAGTGATGACAGAATTGGTCACCGCTTTTTGTTTCCCGGAATTGGGTATGGGGGAAGTTGTTTCCCTAAAGATGTGAAGGCATTAATTAAATCTGGGAAGCAGGAAGATTTTAATTTCCAGATTTTAGAAGCTACAGAAAATGTAAATACAACTCAAAAAGTTATTCTGGTTTCTGATATTGAAAAATATTTCGGAGGAGATCTTAATGGAAAAAAGATTGCAATTTGGGGACTAGCTTTTAAGGCAAATACCGATGACATACGTGAAGCTTCCTCTTTGGACAACATTAATCTTTTGTTGAAAAAAGGAGCTAAAATAACCGCGTATGATCTAGTCGCGGAAAACAATGTTCGTCAGATTATTGGAGACCAGATCCAATATGCAAAAACGATGTACGATGCTTTAGAAGGAGCTGACGCATTATTTATTGCTACGGAATGGCCGGAATTCAAAAATCCTAATTTTGATCTGATGGTCGAAAAAATGAACAATAAAGTTATATTTGACGGAAGAAATATGTATCCTTTGGAGGTTCCCAAACAACATGGATTCTATTATAAAAGTATTGGAAGACAAACTATCCCGAATCCATAAGCTCAATAACAAAAACAAAGTACCGTTTATTTTCTGTATAAAAAATTCAATACCCTATATTTATAATAGCAGGTATAGAATTTATATTAATACCTTAGTAACTTTAATCTTAACTGTTTCAAAATATTAAAATGAAAAATATAATTATTACGGGAGGAGCAGGTTTTATTGGCTCCCACGTTGTTAGAGAATTTGTCAAGAATAACCCTAACACCACGATAATCAATCTGGACGCCCTTACTTATGCTGGAAATTTAGAAAATTTAAAAGATATCGAAAACGAACCCAATTACGTTTTTGAAAAAGCAGACATAACAAAACCGGAAGAATTAAGAATAATTTTTGAAAAATATAACCCTGATGCTGTTATACATTTAGCTGCAGAAAGTCATGTAGACAGAAGTATTACTGACCCCATGGCTTTTATTAATACGAATGTAAATGGTACTGCCAATCTTCTTAACTTGTGTAAAGAATTCTGGACGCTTAATCCCGAACATACCCATGGAAGATTTCCAGATGAAATCAGAAAGAATTTATTCTATCATGTTTCCACGGATGAAGTATACGGCAGTTTAGGAGAAACTGGTTTCTTCCTGGAAACAACATCTTACGATCCACAATCTCCTTATTCCGCTTCTAAAGCAGCTTCTGATCATTTAGTAAGAGCTTATGGAAATACCTACGGAATGCCTTTTATCGTATCCAACTGTTCAAACAATTATGGTCCCAATCACTTCCCGGAAAAGTTGATTCCTCTTTGCATTTCCAATATTATTAATGAAAGACCGTTACCTATTTATGGCGATGGTAAATATACCCGCGACTGGTTATTTGTTATTGATCATGCAAAAGCAATTCATCAGATATTTAATGAAGCCAAGACAGGTGAAACTTATAATATCGGAGGATTTAATGAATGGCAAAATATTGATCTGGTAAAAGAATTAATCAAGCAAATGGATGCAAAACTTGGAAAACCATCTGGTTACTCTGAAAAATTAATCACTTTTGTAAAAGACAGACCAGGCCATGATAAGCGTTATGCTATTGATGCATCAAAGCTGAATAAAAACCTGGGATGGAAACCATCAGTGACATTTGAGCAGGGATTATCAAAAACAATTGACTGGTATCTTGAAAACAAAGAGTGGTTAGAAAACGTAACCTCGGGAGATTATCAAAAATACTACGAAAAACAATACAACTAAACCATCAAAAAATAATCATTTCACCAAATGCAATGTTCCAATAGAACATAATTGAAAAAATAAAAAAACAAATACATGAAAGGAATAATTTTAGCCGGTGGTTCCGGTACTAGACTTTACCCTCTTACCATTGCAGTAAGTAAACAGTTAATGCCTGTTTATGACAAACCAATGATATACTATCCTTTATCTACATTATTATTAGCGGGAATAAGGGATATACTAATTATAACAACCCCTCATGACCAGGAAGGTTTCGTTAAACTACTAGGAGATGGATCTCAGATAGGTTGCAATATTCAATATGTGGTGCAGCCAAGCCCGGATGGTCTTGCTCAGGCTTTTATTCTTGGAGATTCTTTCATTGGGAATGATCCGGCAGCACTAGTATTGGGAGATAATATTTTTTATGGATCTGAAATGGGAACCCTTTTAAAAAACAAAACAAATCCTGATGGCGGAGTTGTCTTTGCCTATCACGTTTCCGACCCCGAAAGATATGGAGTTGTAGAGTTTGACGATGATTTTAAAGCTGTTTCTATAGAAGAAAAACCTACACATCCAAAATCCAATTATGCAGTTCCCGGTTTATATTTTTATGACAATGAAGTTGTTGAAATTGCAAAAAACATACAACCTTCTGCACGAGGTGAGCTTGAAATTACAGATGTAAATAATGTTTATCTTAAAAAAGGCAAGCTGGAAGTTGGGGTTTTGGACAGAGGGACAGCGTGGCTTGACACCGGAACTTTTGATTCTCTTCATGATGCTTCAGAGTTTGTAAGTGTTATTGAAAAGAGACAAGGATTTAAAATCGGATGTATTGAAGAAATTGCATTTAGAAATAAATTTATTAACGAGGAAAAGTTATTACAGACAGCTTTAAAGTACGGAAAAAGCGGATATGGCAAATACCTTACGCAACTCGTAAACAAATAATCTTAAATCAGGAATTTATAAAGCTGTTATCTTCAATGATTACAGCTTTTGTTTATAATAATAAATATCAATATATTAGTTATTATTTTTAGTTTTTACATGAATAACAATTCATAATATATAGAACTATGAGAAAATTAATTATTATAAATTTGCATAAACTTAACACAAATGAATGAACCACAACAAAAGTGGACAGAAACCATTGAGGCCAACCATACTTTATTTGACTTAAGGCTCAAAGAAGTATGGAGATATAAAGATCTTATTTATATGTTTGTGAAAAGGGATTTTATATCCAGTTTCAAACAAACGATTCTGGGACCTATATGGTTTTTTATTAATCCGATTTTCACCACAATTACGTATCTGATTGTTTTTGGGAAACTTGCTAACTTACCTACAGACGGTGCACCACCATTGCTATTTTATCTAGCTGGGGTTACTCTTTGGAACTATTTTTCAGGTGCACTACTTGGTACTTCAAATACATTTGCAGGAAATGCGGCTATCTTCGGAAAGGTATATTTCCCGAGACTTGTCACCCCTATTTCAATTGTAATTTCAAATTTAATGCGTCTTGGTGTTCAATTCTTTTTGTTCATCATTGTTTGGGGATACTATCTCGCTAAAGGAGATATTCATTTTAACATATGGATCTTGGCTACTCCGCTTTTGGTCGTTCTTATGGCCCTTTTCGCATTAGGTGTTGGTATGATCTTTTCTTCTCTTACAACAAAATACAAAGACCTTAACATGCTATTGGGCTTTGGTGTAAGCTTATACATGTATGCAACTCCGGTTATCTATCCTGTATCATCGCTACCCGGATATTTTAAAAAGTTAGCCTATTACAACCCATTAACCGGTATTTTTGAATGTTTTAAGTATGGATGGTTAGGTGTTGGAGATTTTTCACCATTGATGCTTGGAATAAGTACTATAATCATCCTTATTCTTTTGGGGATAGGAGTTGTTGTTTTCAATAAGGTTGAAAAAACATTTATGGATACTGTATAATTATTAAACTAAAAAAATATGCTCGCTTTAAAAGCAGAAAATATATCAAAACAATATCGTTTAGGACAAGTTGGAACAGGCACACTTTCTCATGACCTTAATAGATTCTGGTACAGGTTAAGAGGTAAAGAAGATCCTTATTTGAAAATTGGAGAAGCTAATGATAGAACTTCAAAAGGAGATTCCGAATATGTTTGGTCACTTAGAGATATTAATTTCGAAACAAAGCAAGGGGATGCTTTAGGAATTATTGGCAGAAATGGTGCAGGAAAATCAACACTATTAAAACTTTTAAGTAAAGTTACCAAACCCACAACGGGAAAAATCTACACCCAAGGAAGAATAGCTTCTTTGCTTGAGGTTGGAACTGGCTTCCATCCGGAAATGACAGGCAGGGAAAATGTATTTTTAAATGGGGCAATTTTGGGTATGACCCGAAAGGAAATCACAAGAAAGTTTGATGAGATCGTTGATTTTTCTGGCGTAGAAAGGTATATAGATACTCCGGTAAAAAGATATTCATCAGGTATGTATGTACGTCTGGCATTTGCTGTGGCTGCCCATTTAGAATCGGAAATTCTTATTGTAGATGAAGTTTTGGCTGTTGGAGATGCAGAATTTCAAAAAAAATGCCTGGGGAAAATGGGTGATGTCACCAAAGGAGAAGGAAGAACTGTACTTTTTGTAAGTCATAATATTACTGCTATTAAAGAGCTTTGTAACACTGCATTATTATTAGATAAAGGCTTATTAATTAATCAAGGGGATATTAATAAATGTATTATAGAATATCAAAAAAATAATGAAGCCAAATTTTTCTACAATTATTTGGATGATCCTATAAAACTTGAAAATGAAAAGATTTTAATTAAATCCTTCAAAACCGAACCAATTAATGGAGATATGATTAATATAAAGTCGGGTATCCTTGTAACTGTTTCTTTTATGTCAAAGATGGCGAATGTCGATATTGATCTTTCCTTTCTTCTTAAAAATAGCCACGATCTTACAGTAATGAGTACTGGACTGATGTTAAGTACTAACAGAGAATCTCAAAAAGGAGATTATACTGTTACATTTGAAATACCTCCATATACCCTTAATGAGGATTCCTATTATTTTGATTTTTTCTGGGGTGTTAATAGATCAGACATAGCATTCAGAACACAAATTTTTGGTTTTGAAGTAAATGGAATGCAAAATCAATTCGGGGAAATAATTAAATCTCCAGGAGTTTTATTTCCAAAAATCACACATAATGTAAATTATGAGAAAATGTAAAAATAATGGATATCTGGATAACATATTATTAAAGTCCATTACATCCTTTGTTATATAAAATTTATACATTTACTTGAAATAATTTATTACTAACTAATTATATTCATTCGATGGATATCCCACATATCATAAATTTTTCTAAAATTGGCTCCCAGGATTTGGGATATATTACTGTTGCAGAAACACAAAAAGACACTCCTTTTGAAATAAAGAGAGTTTACTGGACTTATTATACTCCTCAGGATGTTATAAGAGGAGGTCATGCACATAAAGAACTTCAACAAGTGATATTTGCAACCTCTGGTATTATAGAATTTAACACGCTTGATCTTCAGGGAAATAGAGAAACTTTCATTTTAGATTCACCTTCGAAAGGCCTCTATATTCCTAAACTAATTTGGAGAGACATCAAGTTTAGCCACAATGCTGTACTCCTGTGTTTAGCATCTGAACTTTATGATGAGAAAGATTATTTCAGAGATTTTGAGGAATTTAAAAATTATAAAAAATGATTCACTCTCTGGCTGATGTACAATCTCAAAACATAGGTGAAGGAACCTACATATGGCAATTCTGCGTCATTCTTAAAGACGCAGAAATTGGAAGTAACTGTAATATCAATTGTCAGGTATTTATAGAAAATAAGGTAATTATAGGGAATAATGTAACAATAAAGCCCGGTGTTCAGATCTGGGATGGAATTACAATAGAAGATGATGTTTTTATTGGCCCTAATGCAACTTTCACGAATGACCTGTTTCCAAAATCCAAAAATAAGCACTTTAAACTGGAACATACATTGATAAAAAAAGGAGCATCTATTGGTGCAAACGCAACCATACTGGCAGGTGTGACAATTGGAGAAAATTCGCTTATCGGAGCAGGGAGTGTTGTTACCAAAAACATTCCTGCCAATGAAATCTGGGTTGGAAATCCAGCAAAATTTTTAAAGAAAAATACTCATGATTAAATTTCTTGATTTACAGAAAATAAATCTTACCCATCAACAAGAAATTGAAGATGCCATCTTAAGTACTTTCCGTTCCGGATGGTATTTATTGGGTGATAGAATAAAAACATTTGAAACAGAGCTTGCTCAATATTGCGATGTTCCTCATGCCATTGGCGTGGCAAATGGGTTAGATGCATTAAGGTTAATTTTCAGAGCTTATATTGAGCTTGGTATTATGACTGAAGGAGATGAGATTCTTGTTCCCGCCAATACCTATATTGCTTCTATCCTTGCCATCACAGATAATAAATTAGTTCCGGTTTTAGTAGAACCAGATCTTAATACTTACAACATTGACACTTCTAAAATAGAAGAAAAAATTACTTCACGGACCAGAGCAATTCTACTTGTTCATTTATATGGGAGTATTGTATTTTCAGAGAAAATACAACAAATTTCAGAAAAATATAATCTAAAAATAATTGAAGATAATGCTCAAACAATTGGAGCATTGTGGAAAAACAAAAAATCAGGAAGTTTAGGAGATGCTGCAGGATTCAGCTTTTATCCAGGGAAAAACCTTGGAGCTATAGGAGATGCCGGCGCTGTCACTTGTAAAGACAATGAATTGGCGACTTGTGTGAGAACTTTGGCAAATTACGGTTCTCAAAAAAAATACGTTAACCAATATCGTGGTTACAATTCGCGTTTAGACGAAATTCAGGCTGCTGTGTTATCTGTAAAATTAAAATATTTAGACGCAGAAAATTACGAACGAAAAAAAATTGCAGATAGATACCTTAAGGAAATTATAAATCCAAAGATTATTCTCCCTCAACATAAATTAGAAGAAAACAGCCATGTATATCACCTTTTTGTAATCAGAACAGAAGATAGGGATAAGCTGCAAAAGTATCTTGAAGAAAATGGAATCCAAACCCTCATACATTATCCCATTCCACCTCATCATCAGGAAGCATACTCAGAATGGAAGGAACTTAGTCTGCCTGTTACCGAAAAGATTCATAATGAGGTTTTAAGTTTACCAATTTCCCCAGTAATGACAGATGGGGAAATTTTAAAAGTTATACAAACCTTAAATGCATTCTAATGGTTCTCAATATAATATTTTCTTACAATCGTGCGATTCAGTTAGATTACTTATTACAATCTACTTTAAAACATTTTAAAACAGATTCAAAAATCGTTGTTTTATATCATACGAGTGGACCTCATAAGGAAGGATATGAGCTTCTTAAGAAAAAATATGCAGAACAGCGTGTAAATTTTATTGAAAGAAAGAGTGTTATTTTCGATTTATCTTATTTCAAATCACTTAATTCAAAAAAAGATTGGGAATTCTTCAAGAAAAAAAATTTATTTAATAAAAACGGAGATAATTTCAAAGGATTACTTCAAAAAATCATTCGCAACAGCAATTGTGAATTCCTAATGTTCAACACAGATGATGGAGTTTTTTATGATGATATTACAATTCCGAAAGAAGTGTTTGACATCATAAGAGCCAATCCTGAAAATGCTTCTTACAGATTGTACGTTGGTGAAAATTTGGAAGGACAACCATCATATCTTGAGAAAAAGAACAACTATTATCAATGGGATTATTATACCGATACGGCTATTCATCACTGGTCTTATCCTTTTTCTGTTGATGGAACAATCTATAATTCCAAAGGACTTCTTAAGCATCTCGAAAAAATGGTTTATCATAATCCGGTAACCCTTGAAGAAAATGGATTTCAGTATATTAAACAACGTAAACTTTTCCGCATTGGTTTAAGTCCATTAACATCCAAGTTAGTAGCAACTAAATTGAACAGGGTGTCGGTAGACTCACTTAATCCGACAATTCACATAAAACCGGATTTCCTCAACGAAAAATTTATTGCTGGCTACACGTTAGAGCTAGTGATTCCAAAGAAAATCGACAATGCGAATATAGTCCCATCTGAAATCTATCTGGTAAAGAAAGATCAAAGAGAACTTATTTATTCCTTAGATGCTCACGGAGAAAAGGTACAGAGTTTGTTAGGTATTGAAGGGGCAAAGGAACAATTAGAATAATTATTTTGGAAAAAAAAGGGTTAGTAAGTATTATAGTTAGTAGCTATAATCATGAAAAGTATATTAACGAATGTCTGGATAGTATTAAATCACAGACCTATCCATACATAGAATTGATTCTTGCAGACGATTTTTCACCGGATGATTCAGTTTCTGTATATGAAAATTGGCTTAAAAAAAATAACTATTCAGCCAAAACCAATTTTCAGAAAAAAAATACTGGCCTTTCAACTATGCTGAACAATTGTATGAATCTTGTAGAAGGAGAATACATAAAAATAATTGCAGCCGATGATTTTCTCCATCCTGAAGCGATAGAAAAATGTGTAGCAGAACTGGAAAGACTAGGTGATGGGTTCGGAATGGTATTCACAGACACATATGGAGTAGATGAAAATTCAAACAGCATTCCGGATATCGCAGATTATAACTCGCTGGGAAATATTGATAAAGACCTTTTTAGGAAACAATTAATTAAGAGCAACAGAATTGCTGCCCTAACAGTTCTCATGCGAAAAAAAGCCCTTGTAGATACAGGAGAATATAAATCAGATTTTTTAGTGGAGGATTATTTTAGATGGCTAAAGATAAACGCTCTTTATTACATAGCTTACATTCCTCAAAAACTAGCTTATTACAGAATTCATGATAATAATCTTTCTTCTGCTAAAAAAGAAAGAATAGAGATGGAAACCTTGATTCTTCAGATGATGTTTGATAAAAATGGTGATATAAAAGATAAAATAAACGGAATAACACAGAAACATTATATATCGGGTGAAAAATTACCTTTGCAATATCTCAAAGCCTACAAAAATTATCCTTTTAAAGTAAAACGATTATATACTGCCATGCATTATAAGCTACCGGTTCCATTATTTAAACTTTTAAATAAAATCATTTAAAAAAAATGAATCCAGAAATTTCCATAATCGTTCCATGCTACAATCAGGCTCAATTTCTTGATGAATGCTTAGAAACAGTTCTTGATCAAAATTATGAGAACTGGGAATGTATTATTGTAAATGACGGTTCTCCGGATAACACAGAAGAGATAGCAAAAAAATGGATTGAGAAAGACCCTCGTTTTCAGTATATTTATAAAGAAAACGGAGGATTATCTTCAGCCAGGAATGCGGGTATAGAAATCTCAAAAGGAACATGGATATTACCATTGGATGCCGATGATAAAATAAGCAGCCGGTACCTTGATTTAGCTGCAAAAGAATTTAATAAAGGATATACAATTATCTATTGTGAAGCAGAAAAATTTGGTTCAGAAAATGGAAGTTGGGAACTACCGGCCTATAGCAGAAAGATGCTTGCCGTAAAAAACATGATTTTTTGTTCTGCTTTCTTTAAAAGAGAGGACTGGATGATGGCAGGAGGCTATGATACTAACCTTATTTACGGATGGGAGGACTGGGATTTCTGGATTTCTCTTTTGAAGGAAAAAGGTGATGTTTTCAAAATTAAAGAAGTAGGGTTTTATTATAGAATTAAAGAAATATCTATGATAAAAGAAATGTCGGCAAATGGTAATTCAAAGAAATTGTATACTCACAATATAATCTATAGAAAACATATAGAGTTTTTCACGAAGGAGCTAGGAAGTTTTGAAAATTTATTTGAAGCTAATGAAAAGTTAACCTCCGAAAACAAACACCTAAAAGCTATTTTAAACAGTAAAAGGTATGTTTTAGTAAGTAAAGTTTTTAAATTTTTCAAATTATGAAGGTATCAGTAGCACTGTGTACATACAATGGTGAAAAATATTTGTCCACTCAGCTAGATAGCATTTTACATCAGACTTTGATTCCTGATGAGCTGATCATCTGCGATGACGGTTCTACTGACCGAACAATTGAAATTTTAAGCACTTATGAGAAAAAGTATCCTGAGATTATCAAAGTATTTACAAACGAAACCAATTTAGGATTTATAAGAAATTTTGAAAAAGCGATCTATTTATGCAATAATGAAATCATAATTATTAGTGATCAAGACGATGTATGGGAAAAGAACAAGATAGAGGAGACGATTCTTTTCTTCCAGAAAAACCCTGATTCCGATGGAGTATTTCATGATTTAAAACTAATCGATGAAAATAGTGTTCAGCCATCATATCTTAATTGGAAAAATATAACACACGAAAATATTATTAATGACATTCGGGAGCATAAGCTTTTTGTTTCATTAGTAAGTAAAGGTAGTTTTATTCTGGGTTGTGCACTTGCCATAAGAAAAAATGCACTTGAAAAATACAATATCAAAGATTTTCCAATGGCTCATGATTATTTTATTGTACAAATACTGAGTATTAAAAATAAATTGGGATTCATTCCAAAAGCCCTTTCTTCCTACAGACTTCATCCTGGTCAGGTATATGGGCTCAGATATAATTCTGAGAAATCTGAGGCACCCTCCAGTCTTTCGAGACACCAACAGTATTTTAAAAATTATGTATGGCCATATTTAAAATCTATTGAAAGGCTTCAGGAAATAAATCCTAAAGAGGATCCTCAAAAAACAGAAATATATTCTGCCTTTATTAAAAATAGGAATTCTTATTTGAAAACAATGAACTTTCTTGACAAGAAGATATATATAGCGAAATGTATTCGTCATAAATATTTAGACTTGAAATTGTCAGACCTGTTTACAATCTAACTCATTATGGATATCAGTATTTGCATCACTACATATAAACATGAAAAGTATATCAAAGAATGTCTGGAAAGTATTTTTTCCCAGGAATTTTCCGGTTCCTATGAAATTATTGTATGCAATGACAATTCTCCCGACAACACAGAAGATATTATTAATCAACTTATTACCACACACCCCAAAGGTAACAGAATCAAATATTTTAAAAACATACCCAATTTAGGTTATGTTAAAAATACTCTATTTTCTTTTTCAAAAGCTTCAGGAAAATATATTGCTATTCTAGATGGAGATGATCTGTGGATTGACCATTCAAAAATTCAAAAGCAATTTGATTTTTTGGAATCTCATCCCGATTTTTCAGCTGTAGGAGCAGATTCCAAGGTTGTTTATGAAGATACTCCAACCCCAAGCCATAGCTTTACTGATCATCCGGGAGATGAATTGTTAAAAGATGATTTAACCGATCTGAAAATATGTCAGACATCCACCTTTTTTTTTAGAAAATCGATATTAAAGGATGACTTTCCAACGGATATTATTTCCGCAGACAGATGTTTATATTTATTGGCAGGTTGCTATGGTAAAGTAAAAATATTTCCGGAACAAATGAGTACCTACAGACAATTTGGAGCCAGTATTTCAAAAAATGTAACTTCAGAAGTCATGAAAAAAGATTTTGCTATTATTCCCTTTATAAAAAAATATAACTCAGATTATAGCCAATTAAAACTTAAGAGCTATTTTTATTATACCCTTATGTCTTATTCAAATATGATAAGCAAAATCGATTTTTTTAAGGCGAGCATTGGTTATTTTTTTTATAATGTTTTGTCTAAATTTTCCTTTACTCCGACCAAATTATACCATACCATTAAATGGAGCAGAAGAACAATTAAACAAAAATATCAGATAAAAAAACAAAACAATAGTTTTGTATAGATTAATAAACACAAAATATGATTATAGGAAACGGGCTTATTGCTAATTCATTAAAAAATATTGATACTGAAGATGTTCTTTATTTTGCTTCTGGTGTTTCAAATTCCCTTGAAACTAAAGAAACCGAATTTAAAAGAGAATTTGATCTTTTAAGCAACGCCCTTGTAAATAATAAAGAAAAGAAATTGGTATATTTTTCCACTCTAAGTGTACATGATCAATCAAAGCAGAAAAGCAATTATGTATTACATAAGCTTGAAATGGAAAATTACATTAAGAATAAATCTAATAATTATCTTATCTTAAGAATTGGAAACATTGTAGGAAAAGGAGGTAATCCCAATACTCTTTTCAACTTTCTCAAAACAAAAATTAAAGATAACAGTAGATTTACAGTTCACCGTAATGCCAGAAGATTGTTATTAGATATTGATGATATTTCAGGCTTTCTTGATACTACATGCAGATCTGTAAAAAACGAAACAATCAATTTTGCATTTCCTTATTATTATAACTTAAGAGAGATTGTCAATGCTATTCAGGATCAGATACAACAGGAAGCTTACTATGATGAGGTCGAAGAAGGAGATTTTTATAAAGTAACTTTTGACCAAAATACGGATGCTTTTTTCTCAGGAGTAAAACCTGATGTCTATTTAAATAATTTAGCTCAAAAGTATATTTAAAAATAAAAAATAGTGATACCTAAGATTTATTTTATTATTGTTACCTACAATGCCATGAAATGGGCAGAAAGATGCTTTACAAGTCTAAGAGAATCTTCTGTACCTGTACAGTGCATTGTTATTGATAATGGATCTACTGATGGCACACAGGAATATATAAAAGAAAAATTTCCTGAAATACAATTTATTCAGTCCCCAGAAAACTTAGGATTTGGAAAAGCTAATAACATCGGAATTGAGAAAGCATATAAGGATGGTGCAGATTTCTTTTATTTAATGAATCAGGATGCATGGTTATATCCGGATAGTATAAAGAACCTCCTGCAAGTCTACAATACCCACCCCGATCAAAACGACATTGGAATTATAAGCCCAATGCAGGTAGACGGATCAGAAAAATACCTGGATATTTTTTTAGATAAATATATAGCTCAGAACTGTGATAAGACGAGATTAATCTCTGATCTTTATTTTCAAACAATAAAACCTTTCTACGAAATCAATTTTATTAACGCAGCACATTGGCTTCTACCGAAGCAAACGATAGAAACAGTTGGCGGATTTAATCCTTATTTTTTCCACTATGGCGAAGATAATGAATATGTAAATCGGGTTCATTTTCATAAAAAAAAGATCATCCTCGTGCCCTCTAGTAAGGCAGTGCATGATGGAGTACAGTTACTGAATAAGATTGATTACAATAAGTATAAAGATCTGCGTATTGAAACAAATATTATAAATCCAAACTTACCTAACGCTCTACAACTGGAGAAAAAATCACTGAAACAGAGTATTTTCAAAAACCTTTTACTAGGGAACAGAACCGAATATAAAAAATTATCTCACCGATATAAAAAAATATCCCAAGAGGAAAAAACACTTATTGATATTCGAAATAAGGTAAAACAGGAAGGTCCTTCTTTTCTCAATCTTTCGTAAATTAGTCCCAAGAGATGGAATTTTTTTTAACAAAATGGTGATGAAAAAACAAAACAAATGTGTGGAATAGCAGGAATTATCAGCAATAATGCCAGAAATTATACAGAAGAAATCCAAAAAATGACTGATGCAATTGCACATCGTGGCCCGGATTCTTCCCATTATGAATTTTATGATCATATTGCTTTGGGACATCGCAGATTATCAATCATCGATTTATCTGAAAATGGAATACAACCCATGTACTCCAACACAAAAAACGAATGCATCGTTCTGAATGGTGAAATTTACGGTTATCTTGACATCAAAAAAAGGTATGCCGAGTATCCATACCATGGAAGTTCCGATACGGAGGTGATTTTAGCCATGTATCAAAGGAAGCAGGAAAACCTCATTCATGATCTTCCCGGGATGTTTGCATTTGCTATTTGGGATGAACAAAAGCAACAGTTGTTTTGCGCCCGTGATCGTTTTGGAGAAAAACCTTTCTTTTATGCTATTGGACATAACAATGAATTTATTTTTGCCTCAGAAATCAAAGCAATCCTTGCTTCCGGACTTATACAATCTAAGGTAAATCCTGATGCATTAGGACACTATCTCCAGAATGGATATGTAAACACATATCAAAGTATATATGCTAATATCTTTGCACTTCCTCCAGCCCATCAACTCATCTGGAAGGATGGAAAAATTGAAGTTTCACGCTATTATAATTTACCTGCGAAAGACAGAGTTATAAGCTTATCTGATGCTAAAGAAGAATTTTTATACCTTTTAAAAAATGCGGTTAAAAAACAGCTCATAGCAGATGTGGAAGTGGGAAGCTTTCTAAGTGGAGGACTCGACTCTTCCTCTATTGTTGCATTAGTTAATGAGTTTTTACCTAAACAAACTACTATTAGTTTTGGCTATGATCATAAAGATAGCGAGCTGAAATACGCAAAAGAGATTGCTGAAAAGTACAACACCAATCACATTGAAGTTCATGAAAAAAAACAGGATATAGCAGCGTCACTTTTAAAAGTTTCGCCCTTTCTGGATGAGCCCTTTGCTGATATTTCTTATCTCCCACATTATGAAATCTGTAAGAACGCAAGAAAGAATCTCACCGTTGTTCTATCAGGAGATGTTGGTGATGAATTATTCGGGGGATACCATTTTTATAAAGTTGAAGATCAACTAAGAAATCATTTTAGCTATAAAAACATCATCGCAAAATTTGGATTAAAGCTTTATCAGAATTTTAGAAAGACTTCTTTTGTTACCCAAAAGAATCTGCAATATTCTTCTGTTTTGGATTTTCATCAGAATTCTGTGAGAAATGCATTTAATAAAAATGAACAAAAGCTTTTGGGAATCTCAACAGATTATCATCAGTCTTATAGTTTTATTCCTGACCCTGATTCTCTGAATGATATTATGAGGGTAGATCTTGAAAATTATGTACCTGGCAATATGATGATGAAATCCGATAGGATGGCAATGGCTAATTCGCTGGAAGTTAGAACCCCTTTTCTCGATATGGATTTTGCTGAATTTTGCATCCAACTTCCGGAACAATTGAAATTAAAAGGTGATGACGATAAAATCATACTCCGTGAAGCTATGGGGTCGTATTGGACTGAGACTATAAGAAAACGGCATAAGCAAGGATTTGGAATGAGCATTAAGGCATGGTTTGAAGAAGAGTCACTCATTAACCTTTCCAACGACCTGCTCAAAGATCCTAATCAGAAAATCTTTGACTATATTGATTTTGATAATGCTCAAAAATTTCTGAATAACGATCATAAACATTGGAATTTATTACAGCTTGCTTTATGGGCTTATAACAATAAATCTATATTATGATGCTTGAAATCTCAGTAATTATTCCTGTATATAATGCAGCTGAGTTTTTAGAAAAATCAGTTCAGTCAGCATTACAATTTGAAGAAGTAAAAGAAGTTATTTTAGTCGAAGACAAATCAATTGACAATTCACTGCAAATCTGTAAAAAATTAGCTAGTGAAAACAACAAAATCATCCTTCTTCAACATCCTGATAAAGAAAATCATGGCGCTGCTGCCTCGAGAAATCTCGGGATGCAAAAATCCACAGGAGACTTTATCTCATTTTTAGATGCAGACGATTATTATTTACCCAATCGTTTCGATGCCGAAAAAGAAATATTTAAAGATCCTAAAATAGAGGGGATCTTTGGTGCTATTGGTATAGAATATCTAACCGAAAAGGGGAGACAGGAATTTCAGTCTAAGTTTAATGATACCTTTCTTACCACAGTAAATTATCCCGCAGAAGGCATGGAGGTTTTTAAAGGACTTCTTGGATTAACACCTAAAACTTTCGGTACGTTTTTTCACTTAAATGCACTCACTATAAGAAGACATCCTATCGATACACATAACCTCAGGTTCAATGAACTTCTAAGGGTTCACCAGGATTCGGATTTTATAATTAAACTGACTTATCATTGTTACTTAAAGTCCGGGATTATAGATAAACCTGTCGCCATTCGAGGCATACATGATGACAACAGAATCACTAAAATTATTAAATATTCTCCTCAATACAATCAAAGGCAACTTCTTTTCTGGAAATCATTATATGATTGGGCTGAGCAACAAAATATTTCCTCTGAATCCAAAGAAAAAATTTATTTAAAGTATAAGTCCTTTGATTTATCTCAAAAAACAGGACTCATAAAATATTATAATATCTTTATTGAAGCAATTAAAAACCCCAATATATTAAAAACACAATATCGATTTAACTATCAAAAATAGATGAAATGAAAATCTCAGTAATTATTCCTGTATATAACGCTGAAAAGTATGTTTCTCAGGCAGTGGAGTCAGCAATAGTGCATGATGAAGTATTCGAGGTGATTTTAGTAGAAGATGCATCACCGGATTCTTCTTTAGAAGTTTGTAAGGAATTAATCTCAAAGCATGATAAAGTTAAATTATACCAACATCCGGATAAAAAAAACCATGGAGCCGGCCCCAGTAGAAATCTTGGGATAGAAAAATCTACTGGAGACTTTATCGCCTTTTTAGATGCTGATGATTATTATCTCCCCAATCGTTTTGAAGCGGAAAAAAAGCTTTTTATAAATCCTGAAGTAGAAGGAGTTTATGGTGCAATCGGCGTTCATTATTATTCGGAAAAAGCAAAAGAACAGTATTATAAGCTTTTCAAAGACTCACTTACCACCGTATATAAAAAACATAGCCCAAAAGATGTTTTTCCCGGATTAATTCATAAACTTGGAAGTTTTGGACTCTTCAGTTTGGATGGGCTGACCATCAGAAAAGCTTCGATGATAAGAAAACTAAATCCATTATTTAAACCGATGAAGCTTCACGAAGACACGGAATTCTTATTTCGTTTGTCTTATTATCTTGAACTATATCCTGGAATTATTGAACAGGCAATAGCAATGAGAGGAGTACACGAAAGTAACAGAATTACTAAAGTAGATTCCAATAAAACCAAGCCTGCAATTTCAAGGACTATCCTCTGGAATGAAACTTATAAGTGGGCAAAAGATGAAGCAACCATATCTGATGATATTAAAATTCATATCAAGAGAATGCAGCGCAGTTTTGAAATTGCTAATGCCCCTAAACTAAAAAAATGGGGTATGATAATCAAATATTTAGTGACAGATTATGAAAGTATAAAGTCTGGATTATATAATATTAACTTCAGATATTCATTAATTTCGTAATCTTGTATAATATTATATCGTTTGCCTGTTTAAATTAATTGATCATAATGAAAATATCTGTCATTATACCTGTTTACAATGCAGAGAATTACATCTCTCAAGCTGTGCAATCAGCTCTTCAGTTTGAAGAAGTATTTGAAGTAATTCTTGTGGAAGATAAATCTCCGGATAATGCATTGGTCGTTTGTCAAAGACTGGTGGAAGAGCATGACAGAGTAAAATTATATCAGCACCCTGATAAACAAAATCATGGTGCCGGAGCATCTAGAAACCTGGGAATCCAAAATGCCACAGGTGATTTTATCGCCTTTTTAGATGCAGACGATTATTACTTACCCAATCGTTTTGATGCAGAAAAAGAGCTTTTTCAAAATCCTGATGTTGAGGGGGTATATGGAGCAATTGGTGTACACTATTATTCAGAAAAAGCTAGGGAACAATACTATAAGGTTTTTGAAGACCGCCTGACCACTGTTTATAAAAGACATAATCCCCAAGATGTATTTCCCGGCCTTCTTAATATGAAAGGAAGTTTTGGTCTTTTTAGTCTGGATGGATTAACAATAAGGAAAAGTGCTTTATCAAAAGTAGGACAATTATTCAAAACTCAATTAAGACTTCATCAGGATACTGAATTCATCTTCAGACTATCGTTCTATCTCCGCCTTTATTCTGGGCTATTGAATACTGCAGTTGCAGTAAGAGGAGTTCATGAAAATAACAGAATTACACAGGTAGACGTTGGTAAAATAAAACCTTCATCCACCAGAATTATGCTCTGGAGAGAAGTCAATAATTGGGCACAGCATGAAAATTTGATTTCAAATGATATAAAGAAACATATTGAAAGGACTCTCCGAAGTTACCAGATTGCAGAAGCTTCTGTTCCCAGAAAATGGGGGATGATCACAAAATATTTGTTTACAGATTTCCGAAGCATTAAATCTGGATTGTATAATATTAACTTTAGAAAGTATTTACTTTAGTATCTTTTTAATATATCAAAATTTCATTACTATAAGAAAATAATCTATACTATTGTTCTGATATAATTTACTTGATAAAAATTCCTACAAACTTATTATCCATTTCAATAATGGTCGTTTCAATATTATTTTTTTCACAGAAATCCTGATAGGCTGAATTATCACCGATATCATCACTAATAAACACTCCTCCACTCCTTAAATGGGAATAGAGCTCATTATAAGCCCATGACATCCCGTTATAACTCTTGTCTGAATCGTAATGAATAACATCAAAAATTTTATTCTCAACAAAAATTTTCGGCAAAGATTCTTTATCTGCAAAACGGAATAGTTTCCAGTTTCTTTTAAGATTTTCAGGAACTACATATCCAACATATTGATCTCCATTTTGTCCCAGGTAAGGCATATCGGAACTGTACAAGGTTCCATTTCTTTTTTCCAGAGAAAGCAATGATGCCAATGAGGACCATCCATAGGCTACTCCTGTTTCTACTACATTTTTCGCCTGCGAAAATTCACATGCATAATAAATAAGTTCTAAGGCTCCAGGTCCTCCCATTTTTATTGGACACTCCTTCTCTCGTTGCACAGCATAATCTAAAATTTCACGATAACTGGATTCAAATGAAAATGTATTTATGCCAAAAAGCTTTGTTATAGCATCTCTCTGGGAAATTGCTTTTGATCTTGCCCAAAAATTTGTTTTTTCCTTTCCTTTAAACGCATTATTTCGGTTAACTGTATTTTTTAAAATTTTCCTACCCAGTTCAGGATAGAGATCCGGCCTTTTAAGATAGGCTACAAATGTTGTAAAAACTCTTTTTAATTCTCCCATCGTGTTACTTTACACAAAAATATATTTTTTTTTAGTTACATTTGTTTAAACTAAAATCAATTTTAGTACTCAAATGATAAAAATTAGTGTAAGGTACTTGCAAAAGATCTGCCAATAATTTTATAAAAAAATAAACAAAGATAAAAGAATGCTTTCCCGATTTTTTGAAACTCTTCAAAGAAAAAAACAAATTACTATCCTTCACAAACATCCCAAAGTAATTTTAGGAAGTATAAAACTGGGGATTTCTAATCACTTTATCATCTATAAAAACATTGGAAAAGCAATTTTTGGTAAAAATATTAATTTCAGAAATTACATTCATATTTTAGTTAAGGATGAAGGAATCCTTGAAATTGGGGATAATGTTTTTATGAATAATTTTTGCTCTATCAATTGTTTAGACCACATCTCTATCGGTGAAAATACTTTGTTTGGTGAAAATGTAAAATTATATGACCATAACCATGCACACCAAAGTATACCGGAATTCAAAATTTTCCATAATGAGTTTACAAAAGCTCCTATAAAAATTGGGAAAAACTGTTGGTTAGGAAGCAATGTTACTATATTAAAAGGTGTAAATATCGGCGATAACTGTATAATAGGAGCAGGCTGCACCATATATAAAGATATTCCTGCTAATACAACAGTCCTTAATAAGCAGGAATTAATTTTCAAATCATAAAAAAATGAAATTTTCAGTTCTTATAGCACATTATAACAATGGTAATTACTTTAAAGATTGCTATGAAAGTCTTCAACAACAAACCTATACGAACTGGGAAGCTATCATAGTGGATGATTGTTCTGATGATACCGAGAAAGAAATGATAAAATCCCTGATATCCGATGACAGTAGGTTTTTGTTTTTTGAAAATGAGACCAATAAGGGAGTAGGCTATACCAAACGAAAATGCGCCGAACTTGCCACTGGTGAGATCTGTGGATTTGTGGATCCCGATGATGCCATTTTTCCGACAGCTATCGAAGAGTCAATAGAAGTTTTCAAACAGAAAAAAAATGTAGTCCTTACCTATTCCAGATTTTTATCATGTGATCAGAACTTAAATATTCTTTATCCTTTTAAATCTGCAAAACAGATCCTAAATAATGATCCTTATTTTTTTAATTATCCAATCCAGATTGCTCATTTTGTAGCATTCAGACGAGAAATATATTTAAAAACTGAAGGTATTGATTCTACATTAAAGAGTGCCGTTGATCAGGACCTATATTTAAAAATATTAGACTTTGGTGACGCATACTTTATTGCCAAGGATCTATATAAATACAGACTTCATCCTAATGGGGTATCTCAGGCAACATCAAAAGGAAAGGCTAAAGACTCATTTGCAAAAGTTATTTTTAATACATTCAAAAGAAGAAATATTATATCTATAAATGGGCGAGCTGTTCCCCAGGTTTATCAAAATGCTGAAGAGGTTTTCAGTTTACTTGATTATCAAACCAAAATGGCACACAGATTAAAGATTAAAATATTAACATTTTTGCAGAAAAATTAATATACTTGAAACTAAACACACTTCATAGAAAAAATTATCTATACAAAAGTTCAGAATAATGGAGCATAATAAAAAAATAAAAGTTCTTTTCAGACATCGCTCTATGGAGATTGGCGGTGTGGAAAAAGTAGTATTAAGTATGCTCAACAACCTGAACAAGGATAAATTTGAGCTCACAATATGCTTAAGCCTTAATCAGGGAGAGTTACGGAATGAGTTTCCTGACAACATTAGAAAAGTTTACATCGCGGAAGGGAAAGAAGATTTCTCAAAAAATCCGATTATTCAAAAAATTCAACTGGCTAGAAGAAAATTTAGACTTAATAAGATCGACAAAAATCCCAGGCTTACGGATGGGATTTTAAAAGATCAATATGATGTAGAGATTGCAACTACATACGGCATTTATAAAGCCGTTCTAAACTCCACAAATAAAGAATCTAAAAAGATTGCATGGCTTCATTCAGATCTTTCATTGGAAGGCTTTGCTCCTTACCGTGAGGAAATCTTTAAAAACATGCAACAGTTTGATTATATCATTTATGGTTCACAGCAATGTAAAGATATATTGACTGAAAAATTTCCGGACCTTAAGTTGCCTCCGGGCGAAGTTGTTCTGAATGCTATCCCCATAAAAGAGCTAAAAGCAAAAGCAAAAGCATTCATTCCTGAATTTGAAGAGCTCCCTACTTTTGTATCAGTGGGCAGACTGCACTATAGAAAAGGATACAGAACATTATTGGAGACTCACAAAAAACTAATTGATGACGGGTTTGATCATCGTATTGTTGTTATTGGTGATGGAGAGGATTATGAACTTCTTTCCAAAAGGATTGAGGAATTAAATGTAAAAAATTCTTTCAAGCTATTAGGTACCCAAATGAATCCATACCCATACGTTTCCAATGCAGATTTTTATATCATGCCGTCGGAAAGCGAAGGATGGCCATTAATTATTGCGGAAACCCTGATTCTCCAGAAACCCATACTAGCAACCAACGTGGGGGGAATTCCTGAAATGATTACCCATAAAGAATCCGGTTACCTGACAGATTATTCCCAGGAAGGTCTGTACAACGGTATCAGGGAATTTTTAACCAACAAAGAGCTTGTCCAACATATACAGGACAACCTGAAGGATATTGAAAAGCGCTTTGATAATGAAAAGATTTTCAAAAGTGTGGAAAATATTATCGAGAATCTATATCAAAGTAAAATTAAAAACCAATAACTCTTAAGTATATCATAACACAAGTTGCAAAAGATGAATTCCTTTATTGAAAATTTATACCAATCTTTTCTCCTCAACAACAAACAAGTTTGCTTAAGCATAGAGGATAAAGAATACACCTATGAGGAAGTCTTAAATCTGACCCATCAAATAAGATATCAGCTACAAACCATAAATTCTCAAAACGTAGGAATCTATCTCACTGATGATGTATACATGTATGCTTCAATTCTTGCAGTTTGGTTTGCAGGAAAAACATACGTTCCCATACATCCAGAATTTCCTTTCAGCAAGAATATGAATGTTATTCAGCAAGCGGATATAGAAGCAATCCTTACATCAGCTGAAATAACAGAGAACTATGAAACTAAGCTGATTGACACAAAAAAGATGGCTGAAGGGGTACTTTCTACACTACCTCAAGAGTCTTCCATAGATAATAACGCCTATATCCTCTTCACTTCCGGAAGTACAGGAAAGCCAAAAGGTGTTCCTATCAGGTTCTCCAATTTATACTATTTCTCTGATGCTTTCCATTCAACTTTTGGAAAATTAAATTCTGAGGATCGTGTGCTGCAAATGTTTGAGCTTACATTTGACCTTTCGGTAATGAGTTATCTGATTCCCTGGTTAAACGGAGCAACGGTTGTTGGTCTTCATAAAAAAGAAACTAAGTTTTTGCAGATCCTGGACCTGTTAGAAGCAGATAAAATTACGATAGCCTTAATGGTTCCAAGCATCTTAAATCTGATCATACCTTACCTTGATCCCGAAATAAAAAATAAAAGCTTAAGGCTAAATTTATTTTGTGGTGAGGCATTATTGACAAAGCAGATTACCGGGTGGAAAGATTTCGTACCCAATGCCAGTATCTACAATGTATATGGACCAACAGAAAATACAATTTTCTGCACTCATTATAAAGTGGAAGACCCGATAAAAGAAAAAAATGGCATCATAAGTATCGGAAAATCGGTTATCAACTCTACAATGAGCTTTTCTGACAATGAAATGAATGAAGGAGAACTTTTATTATCCGGAAAATTGTTGGCAAATTCTTATTGGAAAAATGAAGAAAAAACAAAAGAAGCATTTATTCAAAGAGATCATACAACTTTCTACAGGACAGGGGATTGGTGCGTAAAAGATAATGAAGGAGATTATTTCTATCTGAACAGGATCGATTTTCAGGCTAAGATCAATGGTTTCAGAGTAGAGTTAGCAGAAATCGAATATTTTTCAAATGAAAAACTGGAAAATGCAATCAGTGTTGCTGTTATTCACAAGGACAAAAACAATAATGATATTCTCGTCTTGTTTATCAATGAGCCAAGTATCAATGAAGATTTAATTCTTTCTCACCTGAAAGATAATCTTCCGGAATATTGTATTCCTTCAAAAATCATTAAACTCGAAAAGTTTCCGGTCAATACATCCGGAAAAATAGACCGAAACGAATTAAAAAAGACTTTGTTATGATCAGCATCAGAAAAGCCACAAAAGATGACATTCCCTTGATCATAAAAGGAATATTAGCCATTGAGAGCCATCCAATATCACTGTCTGATACTTACAGCAATATTTTCGGAAGCGACATTGATACGACTAAAGAATATCTTAATCAATTTTTTTTAGATGATGAGAACTTCGATACTGAATTATCTCTGAATACATATACCATAGCAGAAGTGGATAGGATAGCTGCAGGATGTTGTGCACTGATCCTTACCAATGTCAATTACTATCAGAATAAAAGTGAATTATTTCCGATTCATCTGAAAGGTGATCATTTATCTTCATTCATACATAAGGCAAAAAACTTACCTGAGACCAAAAGTTATTCTGAAAACAAATACCTGATCCAATATGTTTTTGTAGATGATCTCTTCAGAGGAAAAGGGGTGGCGGAATTTTTATTAAAGCACATCATTTCGGAGATGAAAAATCTTACTGATGAACTTTACATAGATGTACTAGAGAGCAGCCCGCATCTTATACAATACTATGCTAAATTTGGATTTTCCAAATATGAAACAATGGAAATAGACACTCAGGAAAATAAAGTTTACCCCAGTATCAAAAAGGTTATTCTGAAAAAGAATTTAAAAGACTAGTCGAACTTCTCTTTTCCTATGGCTTCCGTTAAATCTTTTATAGTATTAATACTTCTGAAAGATCTTGGATTAAGGCTTACGCCAAATTGATTTTCAACCAACTGCATAACCAAAACTGCTGACAGAGATCCATAGCTCTCTAATTCCTTAAAATGCGTATCCGCAGTTATTGTAGTTTTTTCGTTAAGTTCTTGCTGAAGCAGTTCGCAAAAATGTTCGATCTTCATTGTGTTATATATTTGGAGGGACAAATTTATAAAATAATTTCTAACTTTGTTTTACTATGATGATATATAAGATTATTAATAAAATATCTACCCTTACTCAGGATTTCCAACATTCCGTTTACCTTAAAATATGCAAAAACAGCGGGCTAAAATTAGGAAAGAATGTAGTGATACGAAATAATGTTTCCTTTGGCTCCGAACCATTTCTCGTGGAAATTGGAGATGATACAAGAATTGCCTCTGGGGTAACGTTTGTAACTCATTCAGGAGCTACTGCCAATATCAGGAAGCTGGAAGGCTATGAAGAGGTAAGAAATTTCGGATGGATAAAAGTTGGGAAAAACTGTGCCATCGGTAGCAATTCGGTAATATTACAAAATGTTGAGATAGGAGATAATTGTGTTCTCGGAGCTAATTCAGTTTTGTCCGAATCAATGCCTGAACATACTGTCTACGCAGGAAATCCCGCCAAATATGTTTGCGAAATAGAAGATTATGCTGATGTTCTAAAAAAAACCACGATTGACTATCCTATCCATCTTGAAAAGAATAGAAAAGAGCTTAACCAGTGGCTGAAATTGAATTTACCTCAAAAGTTCAAAACTTCGAAATAGTGCCTAAGAAAAAGATCCTTATCAGAATTGGTTCCCTACGTCACGGCGGCGCAGAAAAAGTACTTGTAACTTTTCTAAAAAATTTACCTTCTGATCGCTATGAAATTGATTTACTCTTAAATTTATACTCTGGAAAGTATTTACCGGAAGTCCCGGATTGGATCAATGTCATTTACCTTAATAAAGGTGAAATGATCACTACAAACCGTATACAGGATATTCCTAAAAAAGCAATCCGTGTTATTTATCAGAAATCACTAAACCGATTTCCGTCTCTTCTTTACAATGGTAAATTAAAAAATAAAAAATACGACATTGAGTTTGCCGCTATCCACGGAATGCGGGATGAAATTCTAAATTCTCCTCTTCAATCATCTAAAAAAATCGTCTGGATCCATAATGATTTATCACAAGTCAAAGGATATACCCATGATGAAATCCGTAAATTTTTCGGATTTGATAAAATACTGGTTATTTCTGAAAAGATTGAACAGCTATTTTATAAGGCAGCAAAAAATGAATCGGAGAAACACAAAATTATTAAGATCTACAACCCTCTTGACACAGAGGAAATTCTACAAAAAGCAGAAAAATCAATTGATGATTACAGCTTTGATTCGTCTGTACCCACTTTTGTTTCCGTGGGAACCGTATTTCCACAAAAAGGATTTGACAGACTTTTAAAAGTTCACCAAAGACTTATTGATGAAGGCTTAAAACATAGGATTTTAATTATCGGAGACGGATATGATTTTGAAAACATCAAAAAATTGAAATCGGAACTTGGAATAGATGAAACGGCAACCATGCTAGGATTTACGGACAACCCTTATCCCTACTTCAAAAGTGCCGACTTTTATATTTTAAGTTCAAGATATGAAGGTTTTCCTACGGTTTTATTTGAGGCCATAACTTTAAAAAAGAAAATTATTGCTACAGATGTTTCCGGGGTAGAGGAAATGTTGAACAACGGGGAACTTGGTATGATCGTAGATAATTCCGAAGAAGGCATCTACTCCGGAATGAAGCAGGCTTTATTACATCCAGATACTTTTCTACAATATAAAGAGGCTTTGAATAATTACCTTATGCCTTTTAACCTTAAAAATTCCGTACAGAAAATAACCCGTATTTTAGATGAGTTATAAATAAATTTATCTTTCTAACCCTACATATAATTTATATGCCAGATCAATATACTACTATCCAAAAAGACTTCTACCGCGAAAATGGAAAATGGCTTTCTAAATTTGAGATGTGGGCTAAATGTGTAAACCCCAACCTCCATTTTATTTATATACTTAGAAAAGCCCAATCCTACAAAAAGAAATCCCTTGCCGGAGCATTCTGGAGATTTGTATTAAGGCACCACCAGATAAAGTATGGGTTTCAGATCTATCCGGAAACCCAAATTGGAGAAGGGTTTTACTTAGGACATTGGGGAAGTTTGGTCATTAATCCTAAAACCAAGATCGGAATTAATTGTAACATTGCCCAAGGTGTAACCATTGGCCAGCAAAACCGGGGGAAAAACACAGGAATTCCGGCTATTGGAAATGAAGTATGGATAGGCGCTAACGCTGTAATCGTAGGTGGAATTACTATTGGAGACAATGTACTAATTGCACCCAACTCCTATGTTAACTTTGATATTCCTTCCAATTCTGTAGTTGTAGGTAATCCTGGAAAAATATATCCCAAAGAAGATGCTACGGAGGGATATATCAATAACAAAGTATAAAATTTCCGCTTTGCTGAAAAGCATGTTTTAAGCATTTAAGAATATTTTAATTCTTAAATCCACACATTCTGTCTAATTGTTCGTATTTTTATTTAGATTTTTGTTCCGTTTAAATTTTGAAAAAGTCAATAATTAGTATTAAAAATAAGATATAATGCCTGATTTTAAAGCAGATGTATGATTTTAAGCATATTTTAATATTAAACTTTGTTAAAAGAGATCAACTTTTCATCAAAAATTATATTTTTGCATAATTATTGATTTGATCTATTGGATTTGAAAATAATTTAAACGAAATGAATAATTATAAACCTTAAAAATTTATTTTATGTCCCAATCGTACGAAGTTATTTTTGAAAACAACAAAAAATGGGTCGAATCCAAAATTTCACAGGATCCGGCTTTCTTTGAAGAATTAGCCAAAACCCAACATCCGGACTACCTATATATAGGGTGCTCGGACAGTAGGGCGACAGCTGAAGAATTAATGGGAGCTAAACCTGGAGAAGTTTTTGTCCACAGAAACATTGCCAATGTTGTAAATACTTTGGATATGAGTTCTACAGCGGTTATTCAATATGCGGTAGAACATTTAAAAGTAAAACACATTATTGTTTGTGGGCATTATAATTGTGGTGGAGTAAAAGCAGCGATGACCCCTCAGGATTTAGGATTATTAAATCCCTGGCTTAGAAATATTCGCGATGTTTACAGATTACACCAGACTGAACTGGATTCAATTCAGGATGAAGGAAAACGTTATGACAGGCTTGTAGAACTTAATGTTCAGGAGCAATGTATCAACGTAATCAAAATGGCCTGTGTTCAGGAGAGATACATATTAGAAGAGTATCCTATAGTTCATGGCTGGGTTTTCGACCTTCGAACCGGAAAAATTATTGATCTGGACATTGACTTTGAAAAGGTTTTGAAAGACATCCAGAAAATATATAATCTAACCGAATCAGACTGGGTCATGAACAGAAAAACAAAATAGTTTTTCCAAAAAAGAGTGAAATGAAATTCTGGAGTATTATTGTATTGACGGTTTTCCTAAACTTTACAGCCTTGCCGAGCATTGCTGCAGTAGCGGGCTGGGATTTACTGAGAACCAATATAATAGTCAATGAAGAAGAACCACACTCCCATCCTACTTCTTTTACAGTGTACGAAAAAACACTTCCTAAAACATTAGATGTATTTGATTATCTCAAGTTCTTTGAACCGGACGTAAAAGACAGATCTTTTGTATTGGTGGATGATGATTTTCACCTGTCTCCCTTATTAACCATATTTTCTCCGCCTCCCGAAGCTTAATTTTTATAGTTAGAGTTTTTTGATACCTATTCCTTATCAACTTTTTTGATAATGAATACATACGTGCTTTAAAAATTAAATTTTCAATCTTTATAACTAGCTTATTTAAAGACAAATATGCTGGTTATATCTCACAGCTTCACATCATGAAAAAGACATCATTAATAGGAGGAATCAAGGAAAATTTCCCTTCAGGACTCGTGGTATTCTTAGTAGCACTTCCTCTTTGTTTAGGAATTGCTTTAGCATCAGGTGCACCTCCTTTATCCGGAATTATCGCCGGTATCGTAGGTGGCCTGGTCGTAGGAACAATAAGTAATTCAAACATTTCTGTTTCCGGCCCTGCAGCTGGTTTAACAGCAATTGTTTTAACAGCCATTACAGATCTTGGCGCCTTTGAATTGTTTCTTTGTGCAGGAATTATTGCAGGATTTATTCAATTGATTTTAGGGTTTGCAAGAGCTGGAAGTATTTCCAACTACTTCCCTAATAATGTAATTGAGGGAATGCTTGCGGCAATAGGAATTATTATTATCCTAAAACAGATTCCCCATGCATTAGGATTCGATAAAGACTACGAAGGACATGAATCTATTTTCGACAATGGCTTAAACTTTAATTACTTTACCGAGCTTTTCGGGGCCATACATCCGGGAGCCGTTCTTGTAACAGTAGTATCAGTGAGTATTCTTCTGCTTTGGGATAAAGTTCCCGCACTTAGGAGAATGAAGATGCTTCCTGGAGCATTGGTTGCCGTAGTTACAGGAATCCTATTAAATGAAACTTTTAAAATGACTGGAAGCCCACTGGCCATAAAAACAGAACACTTGGTTTCATTACCTGTTCCAAAATCCATTGATGATTTTAAAAATTTAATCTTATTACCGGATTTTACCGGATTTACAAATCCCAAAGTATGGATCGCGGGTGCAACGATCGCTATTGTTGCCTCCATTGAGACCTTGCTTTGTATTGAAGCATCTGACAGGCTGGACAGACAGAGAAGAATAACAGATACCAATTTAGAACTTAAAGCACAGGGAATCGGAAACCTTGTCAGCTCATTTATCGGCGGACTACCTATGACCTCCGTTGTTGTAAGAAGCTCGGCAAATGCTAATGCAGGGGCAACATCAAAGCTCTCAGCAATGATTCACGGTGTTCTGCTTCTGGTATGCGTACTGACCATACCATTTCTACTTAATTTAATACCCTTGGCAACTTTAGCCGCCGTATTAATTTTAGTAGGATATAAATTAGCAAAACCGGCTACATTCAAACATTTCTGGCATTTGGGAAAATTTCAGTTTATCCCTTTTTTAGCAACAGTTGTAGCTGTTGTGGCAACAGACTTGTTAAAAGGAGTTGGAATAGGTCTTGCCATTTCCATTTTCTACATCCTCCAGGGAAATATGAAAAGAGCATATTACCTTAGTAGGGAGAATCTGGATGATGCAGACGAAATCAATATCAAACTGGCTGAAGAAGTTTCTTTTTTAAACAAAGCAGCCATCAAAAAAACACTTAAAAATATAAAACCTAATTCTGCAGTAACCATCGATGCCAGGGATACTTCATATATAGCGACAGACGTTTTAGAAATGATCCAGGATTTTGCCAACATCCGCGCAAAAGAAGAGGATATAACGGTAGAGCTTCTGGGCTTCAAAACCTCGTACAGAGATTACGAAAAAAATGAAGATTCACACATACTGGTTACACACAGAAGAGCTATGTAAGCTCATTTATCAACAATTATTTTTTAACTTTAAAATTTGAAAAAACCATTAAATTATATGAAAGCACATACGTACGAAACCCAATCAACGATTACTCCCGAGAAAGCTTTAGAGTTTTTAAAAGAAGGAAACCAAAGATTTGTAAACAACTTAAAGGCTAACAGAGACCTTTTGGAACAGGTAAATGCTACCCGTGAAGGACAGTGGCCTTTTGCAGTTGTTTTAAGCTGTATAGACAGCCGTACCTCAGCAGAGCTAATCTTTGACCAGGGATTGGGTGATGTTTTCAGCATCAGAATTGCCGGTAACTTTGTAAATCAGGATATTCTGGGATCAATGGAGTTCGGTTGTAATGTTGCAGGTTCCAAACTTATCGTTGTTTTAGGGCATACCAAATGTGGTGCCTTAAAAGGAGGACTTGATGCCGCACAAATCGAAGGAATGGGAATGGATAACCTGAACCACCTGATTAACCATTTTGATCCGATCATCAATGAAGTGATTGAAGAGAATGAAGAACGTTCATCAAAAAACAGTTCTTTATTAGAAAGACTGAATCATCAGAATGTAAAAAATGCTATCGAAGACATCCGTAAACAAAGTTCAACGCTTAGAAACCTTGAAAATGAAGGTAAAATCAAAATCGTTGGAGCGAACTACGATGTTGAAACAGGTGCTGTAACCTGGTTATAGTATTCAGATATTACTATGTAATAGTTTAGATTAATTAATTTTTAAATTCACAATAAAGAACCATCGCACCCCGGTGGTTCTTTTATTTCAAGCATAAGAATTTTCAAGGCTCAATTTTTCCTTACATTTGATGCGTAAAAATTAATGTTGCAGACAAACTTATGAAACTACAGGACAACTTCATTCTGATTGGAATTTTAGTAATATTGAGCGGATCTTTAAAAGCACAAAAGCAAGTTACAGATACCCTCGCTTATCTTAAAAAATTTGAAACAAACAAAGAAAAATACATTGGTAAACCTTTTTCACTACTACTAAAAGACCTTTCCCAGTTACAACCTAAAAAAGCAAAATCAGATATTAATGAAAATCCCGGTAGTCCTTTGTTAAATACGATATTCAGGTTTTCAGAAAGCGATATCAACTCCGCTCAGGAACCCACAATGATTATTAAATGGAAACCTGATAACTCTCCCACAACTCCAATAGAGTTTTTTGAACAGGAGCATAATTACCGTTTTACAACCAGTGAAAGGAATTTTTTTGAAAAGAAAATTGTAAAGGATATTGTTGTTGCTAAATAATAAAACCTCCTGACGGAGGTTTATTGTTTTATGTAAAATCTGATTTATTTTCCGTTGAAAGCTGACATTGTATTATTAATGCCCGCAAAAACAAATGAAAGGCAGGCCTTTGAAAATTGTTCAATTCTTTCTGGCAATTTTTCTCTTTCCTCTTCATTCCACGTACCCAAAACATAATCTACCTGTCTCCCTTCAGTAAAGTCCGCAGAAATTCCAAAGCGAAGCCGTGCGTAATTCTGTGTCTTCAGAACTTCATTAATATTTTTTAAACCGTTGTGTCCCGCATCAGATCCTTTCATTTTCATTCTTAAGGTCCCGAAAGGAAGTACCAGATCATCCGTAATAATTAATATATTTTCCAGAGGGATATTTTCTTTCTGCATCCAGTATTTTACAGCATTACCAGAAAGATTCATATAAGTGTCCGGTTTTAAAATAAAGACTTTCCTACCTTTATATTTCCCTTCTGCCATCCATCCGAAATTGGTTGTATTAAATGAAGTTTCAAGACTTTCTGCTATTTTTTCTGCAACCTTGAATCCTATATTATGACGTGTATTTTCATATTCCGCACCCTTGTTACCAAGTCCGACTATTAAATATTTCATTTGAAATTTTTTGCAAAATTAAGGGATAAAAAATAAAAAAACTCAATCCGTTAAAGAATTGAGTTGATCTATTGTTAAAAAAATTTTATAAAGGCTTGTAGATATAATTTATTCCATACCCTTTTGTTACGTAAGTCTGCGGATCGTAATGATAATCTGTACTGAACACTGCCGGAACAGGAATAGGTGTCGTAAGATCCGTTATCGCCATTCTCTTAGGACTGTTTGGAGATAGGATCAAACTTCTCTTATCATTCATTTCTGTAGAAAGGATCACAGATATTTTATAAGCAAAAGGAAGCAATGTATATGCACTTATCTGAGTGTCAAAGTTCGCATAATCATAACCCAGTTTACCTGTTGGTGCGCCAAATACGTCATTACTCATCGGGCCATAATGTCTTACTACTTTACTTACATTATCCCCTAAATAAGTATACCCAGTTCTTGAATAGTTTTTGTAAACAAACGGAACTCCTGAAACATCCTCTCCTGATCTCATGATAATACTGTCAAGCTTGCTTGTTGAAGCTGCATATTTCAAATTATAAAGAGTCTTGGTTTTTCTGAAAAGAGTTTGAGGACCTGGAGGATCTCCCGGAATAACCGGAGGTGTTCTCCTGAACACTGAACGGCTTTCAGATACCTTATCTATTTTTCCCGATACACCATAAGTGAAAATCTGAGAATACGAAACACTATCCTTATCTAATTTTCCATTATTATCTAAATCAAGAAAACCTCTGAAATCAATCTTGCTTACCTTATCTCCGCTATACATAATATCTGTAATAGAAGCACTATCTGTAAGCACACGGGATAAAAGCAGCCCACTGTAATGATACTCTGCAATGGTATCAGCATCCGTAATTTCTCTATACAAAGCTCTAGGCCCTGTCAGTCCGGTATTGTTATGTAAATCAACAAGTGGATTTCCGTCTTCATCAATAAGATCTTTACACGAATGAATGGAAGAAAAACCAGCAAACAGTAAAATAAAATAGAAAAGTTGTTTCATTTCCAAGGGGATTATTTATTTTTTCACAAATATAATTTTTTTTTAAACAAAAAGCATATATTTATTTATATTATAAGAAAACTAACAATCAAATAAGCAGGTTTTCTTGTACTTTAGATATTCTGAAGAGAAAAGTTGGGCAAAAAAACATATTTCACTGTAGACTATATCTTTAGAAGAGCTATTTACTTATAAGTAAGTTGTGCTATAAAACAAAAAAACTAAAAGACCCGCTTTTAGTTTTTTTGTTTTTTTATCGATAAAATTAATGATTAGTAAGGTTGCAGTACCTGAGTAGTAAGTACTGATTGTGCCATATCATCATTTAAATAAGTTGTATTTACAGCTTTTCCTGTTCCTAAAGTTCCGGAGTTCAGGTTTCTTTTAGTACATGCTGCTTTAACGCTATAGTTATTCTGAGGAGTAAGGTTAGTAAGTGTAGCATTAAGATTGAAAATCTTATTTGTACCATCACCTCCAACCAAAACGTCTGTTCTCACAGCCTTAAGCGTATTGTTCACAAAAATTCCGCAAGCATAACTTATTGAAGAATTTGCATTAGCTGTTTTTTGTGTCGTTGTCTGAAAAGTAAACACTACTTTATTCGTTGCATTGGTAATAGAAAAAGTATCAACAGCTCCTGTCAGAACTGTCCAAGTAGCATCCAGTGCCGCATTTTCTGCATAAGGTGATGTAGAACCGTTTGCCCCTGAAAAAGTAGCACCTACTTTATCAGAAACCGTATTGATGGAAAACAAAGCCATACTACCCTGTCCGTCTGCAATCTTTATACTTTTCCAATCGTTACTAACCATATCGGAATTGTTATGAAAAATCTCTCCGGCATTTCCTGCGTTCCCTTTTACGGTATTAGTCCCTCCTGTTCTCAATTCTTTATTTACATTGACATCTCCATTAATATCTAATGTGTTTACAGGTGTTTTAGTATTGATTCCCACTTGAGCTTTAGACAAACCAACACCTAATAATAATGTTATTAAAAATATTTTTTTCATGATTTAATTTAAAATGGTGTTAAAGACTTGAGGGATTTCGTAAACGTCCACTTTAAGAGAAGACTGTGCAATAAAACTGTCAATATTAGTTGCCACATTGATTCCTATTCCTAAAGTAACATTACTCGTATTGTATGACTGTAGTCTTGAACAAGCAACACTTACTGTATGTGTTCCTTTTGTAAGGTTCGAAGCAATTCCGATTTGATTATGTGTCAAAAAGGTATTTGTTGCAGTACTGGCTTTAATATTCCCTTGTCTTAGGTTCACCAATTTATTATCTACAAAGATTCCGCAAGCATAATCAATCGAAGTATCTGTAGCACCATTAGCAGGGAAATTCGTATGAATTACAGTTTCAAACTGAAAATACGTTTTACTATCCGTACTGTATACCTGGAACGGCTGAGATAAAGCATTGATCTTTTTAAAGTTATTAAAAGTGCTGAAGTCGCTCCCTTTTACAAAGCTCGTAGATCGTGTAGATCTTGTAGAAGATTCCTCAGTTCCAGTAAAAGTAACACCTGTTCTATCTGAAAAAGAGTTATTAAAGATCAGGTAAAACTGATTAGGTTCATATTCAGGAATTCTAAGTGTTTTCCAAATCGGAGGATAATTTTCTCCCTGTGAAACCAATATCTGGCCATTTGTCCCCTGGACGAGGCTATTGTCTGTTGTATTTAAAACAACCAGTTTATTACGAAGGTTAATATCTCCGTTTACATCAAGTTTTGCTCTTGGAGTTACTGTTTTTATTCCTATCTGCGCAGAAACAGAAAGCCCGATTGATAAGAATAGAAGCGATAATATATTTTTCATAATTAGTTGGCTTTGTAGGTTACGTATTCAATAATATCAATCTTTAGATCCGATTCTAAAGTAAAGGCATTAGAAACTGTATTGGAATTCGAAATGTTACGTCCAATCGAAAATTGGCTGTTCACATCAGAAGACTCAATTTTTCTACAAGCCACTTCAATTTTCTGAGCACCAAGGGGAACGTTTTGCTCAGTGTAATTCAGTGTAAAAATATAATCCTGAAATCCTCCTTTGTCTGTATTATTTGTAGAAGAGACCTTATCAGGACGAACAGCAACAAGCTTACCTCCTCTGAATACTCCGCATGTAAAGCTTATATTCTGGGAAGTAGTAGCCACGGGAGCTTTCAATTCAATCCCTGTCTGGAATTGGTAAGTAATCCTGTTTTTAGGATTTTTAACTGTAAAATTATTTTCAAGGCCTTCAATCTTCACCCATTTACCCTTGCTGGTATCGGTTATATTATCCCCAACAACATTGGTATAGATCATATCACCTGCCACACCATTAGATAGACTGGTAATTCCTTTTTGATCCAGAGACAAGTACGAGTTAATTAATTTGTACTGTCCTTCTTCCATAAAAGATACGTTGATTGATTTCCATACAGGAGGTAGATTTTCTCCCTGCGAAACTAAAACTTGTCCGTTTAGTCCGGCATTTCCAACTTGAGTAGGAGTACCTCCCACTCTTAATTCTTTTCTTAAGGTGGTTTTCCCGTTTACATCGAGAGTCGAATTTGGTGAATTAGTGTCAATTCCCACCTGCGCGTGAGCATAGACAGAGCAAAGCCCTGCTATGCAGTAATACATAGTTTTTTTCATAATAAGCGGCACAAAGGTACACAATTTTAATATAAAACCCTATAGTTTAATTATTTATACCATAGAAATATGCCTATGTATTAATAGAATTCTTCGTAACGAAAAGTAGAATTATCTTTAAAACAGGGCTATAGCTGCAATATAGACCTCAACAAAATATTTACTTCATCTACATTTTTCACCTTATCTTTTCTCATCATTAAATTATTCCCTTCTTTTCCTATTTTTTCTTTTAATTGAGCCTCCGAAGGATTTTGAGTAAGGTAATTAATAATGTGCCTGAATTTTTCTGTCTGATAAAACTTATCTTGTGGATTACCTGGAAAATACCCTAAAAACACACCATTCTTCATAACTATTTTTTCAAATCCAATGTCTGCAGCGAGCCATTTTAAAGACACACTTTTTAAAAGATTAACAGCTTCCTCCGGTAAAGGCCCAAAACGGTCTATCAATTCGGATTCAAATTTCTGAAGATCTTTTTCATTATCAATTTCTGCAATCTTCTGATACAGCAATAACCTCTCTTCTGTATTAGAGATATAGAAATCAGGAAGCATGAGCTCCAGGTCGGTATCTATATTCACTTCCTTTACAGATTTAAAAAGTTTCTGCCTGTCCTCTTCATTGTCAAACAGGTTTTCAAAATCTTCATCATCTTTTAACTCCTCCAAAGCTTCCTGCATCAGCTTCTGGTATGTTTCAAATCCCATTTCATTAATAAATCCACTTTGCTCAGCACCTAACAAATCTCCTGCGCCACGGATTTCCAGATCTTTCATGGCAATCTGGAATCCACTTCCAAGATCTGAAAACTGTTCAATAGCTTCCAATCTCTTTCTCGCATCAGAAGTCATCATATCATAAGGAGGAGTGATCAGATAACAGAAAGCTTTCCTGTTACTTCGTCCAACCCTTCCCCTCATCTGGTGGAGATCTGCCATACCAAACCTTTGAGCATCATTGATAAATATCGTATTGGCATTCGGAACATCTACCCCACTTTCCACAATAGTTGTTGAGACCAGTACATCATATTTGCCCTCCATAAAATCAAGGACATTCCGCTCCAGCTGCTTCCCTTCCATTTGGCCATGACCGGTAATAACCCTGGCGTCCGGAACCAATCTCTGGATAAGTCCCGCAATATCTTTTAAATTTTCAATCCGGTTGTTGATAAAATAGACTTGTCCGTCTCTTTGTAATTCATATGAAACGGCATCACGAAGAATCTCTTCATTAAACCCGATAATCTGAGTATCTACCGGCTGCCTGTTAGGTGGTGGTGTTTTGATGACAGATAAATCTCTTGCAGCCATTAAGGAGAACTGCAAAGTTCTCGGAATAGGTGTCGCCGTCAGTGTAAGTGTATCCACATTGCTTTTAAGCGTTTTCAGCTTATCTTTTACGGAAACTCCGAACTTATGTTCCTCATCAATAATCAACAAGCCTAAATCTTTAAACTTAACACTATTGCTGGCAAGCTGATGCGTTCCTATGATGATATCTACTTTACCATTTTTTAATCCTTCTAAAGCTTCCGATTTTTGTTTTGCTGACCTGAATCTATTGATGTATGAAACATTCACCGGAAAATCTTTCAGTCTTTCCTTAAAGCTTCTGTAATGCTGAAATGCAAGAATTGTCGTTGGAACTAAAACCGCAACCTGTTTACCATCTGTTGCTGCCTTAAACGCAGCCCTTATTGCAACTTCTGTTTTGCCAAAACCTACATCTCCACACACCAGACGATCCATCACAGTACTAGCCTCCATATCCGCCTTCACATCAATCGTTGCTTTTTCCTGATCCGGAGTATCTTCATAAATAAAACTGGCTTCCAATTCATTTTGTAAATAAGAATCCGGGGTATAAGCAAAACCTTGAGCGGTTTTTCTTTGTGCATAAAGTTTGATAAGATCAAAAGCGATCTGCTTTACTTTTGCTTTTGTTTTTTGCTTTAAAGACTTCCATGCCGGAGATCCTAATTTACTCAGAACAACTTCTTTGCCATCAGGCCCGTTATATTTTGATATTTTATGAAGTGAATGAATACTTACGTAAAGTAAATCTCCATTTTTATAGGTAAGTTTAAAACATTCCTGAATTTTCCCATCATTATTAACTTTTACCAATCCCATAAATTTACCGATCCCATGATCGATATGGGCAATATAATCCCCGACTTTAAGAGACATAAGATCCTTGAGGGTAAGCTGCTCAGATTTAGCAAAAGTATTTTTAGCCTTATATCTTTGATAACGGTCAAATATCTGATGATCGGTATACACAGATATTTTATGGTTATTATCAACAAAACCTTCATGAAGTTCAGATTTAAAGCTTTTGAAGATCATTTGATGTTCAAGTTCTTCAAAAATTGACTCCAGTCGTTCTCTTTGTTTTTCTGTTGAAAACGAAATCCAGGTATCGAAACCGTCATTCTGCTTCTCTTCCAGATCCTGAATTAATAATTCAAAATTTTTATGAAAAGAAGGCTGGGAAGTTTGCTCTATACTAATCTCATAAGTGTTAAGCCCTTCAATAGCAACACTGCTGAAATCAATTGTTTTGAACTTCTTGTAATCAAATAAAAACTCCTGATCGGAAATGAACAATTCGTCAGGAGTCCTGTGAGCAATATCTTTACTTAAAGATTCATACTTTTCCAACGACTTCTCATAGAATGATCTTATTTTTTGCAATCCTACCACTCCATTTCTCGAAATCACAAAACTCTCTTTCGGCAGAAGCTGAAGTAAGGAAACCCGGCTGCCAGAAACCGAAAAGTTCATATTTGAAACAAGCTGAAATTCTTTGATCTTATCTACCGACAGCTGCGTTTCAATGTCAAAAGTTTTGATGCTTTCTACCTCGTTACCAAAAAAAGTGATTCTATAAGGCTTTTCATTAGAGTAAGAAAAAACATCTACAATTCCTCCTCTTACTGAAAACTCCCCAGGCTCGGATACAAAATCTGCCTGCTGAAACTGATAATGGGAAAGCAGTTCATCCACAAAATCAAAATCGAGCTGATCTCCTACTTTGATATGATGTGAAATTGCTTTAAAATCTTCTTTTTTCAGAACTTTCTCTGATAAAGCTCCGGCATATGCTACAATTACTTTTGGAGATTTCCCGGAATTTATTTTATTTAAAACCTCTGTTCTTAAAACAAGATTTGCATTCTGAGTTTTTTCAACCTGATAGGGTTCAAGATGAGTGGCAGGAAAATAAAGAACCTTGTCTTTACCCAACAGATCCTCCATTTCCGTATTAGCATAAAGAGCATCTTCCTTATCATCTATAATGTAAAGAATATTCTTCTTTTGGGTCAGGAAAAGCTCTGCCACAAAAACAGAAGTGGAAGATCCTGCATTCCCTTTTACCGAGATGTGTTGATTCGCTTCCAGTTGTGTGAAAATTTCTTTGCCAAATTCTTTTTGTAGTAAATCCGGAAGAAATTTTTCATGAATAGGTTTTAACTGCATAAGTAATAACGGTATAAACGACAAAATCGATTTCGGAAGTTCTCCGAAACCGTTCATTAATTTAGAACAAAGGTAGCTATATTTTTTCCAACCCAATAAAATAGCAAATTATTCAAAAATCAAAATAATCCACCATCGATAATCTAAATAGCATCTTTTTACTAAAAACTCTAATTAAAAGTTAAAAAACTAACCATTTTACTTCATGGCACAGTGTTTGAAAACTTCATTCATACGAATATAACAACACTAAAAATAGTATTATGAAAAAAGCAATTAAAATTCTGGGCATTTTTATGGTGACATTTTTTGCAGCAGTCACTATAGCATCATGTAGCAGGGATGATGATCCTGCAAACAATGATTTCTTCGCAGGCACATACCGTGGAAGCGTATCTTATAACGACGGTGGTTCAACAAATACAAGCACCAATGACGGTAGTGTATTTGTAACCAAAATCGCCAGCGGTACAAAGTATAATTTTCGATTTTCAAACGGCATTCCCGACCTTAATGGAATAGAGTTTGAGCAAAAAGGTGATAATAGTTTAGTTATGATTGGTTCCAGCGCAACCTCTTATATAAGGATTGATAATAATGAATTAAAGATCCTTTATCTTAAAGACGGCAAAACGTGGACAGCCAATTGTACACGATAATAATTATTTTTTTTAACAGGCCTGTTTCTTTTTAGAAACAGGTTTTTTCTTTTAATATCTGCGATCATTTAATCTTTTTTTAATCTGTAATAAACTTTAGTTAAGTTTCTATATACTAGATCTATCTGTACGATTTTTGCATACCTTTACTCAACAAAACCAAAATAATGTAATTCTATGAAAAAATTATTAACCGCAATGTCATTAATCTTAGGATTAGGTCTTGCAACTGCTCAACAAACAACTCCGGCAACTGCAACTAAAACTGTTCAGCAGGCTCCGAAAACTTTGAAAGCTCAGGAAGCGCCAAAAACATTGAAAGCAACTGAAACTAAATCTGCTGCTACTTCAAATGGAATGAAAATGAAAAAGGACGGAACTCCTGATAAAAGATACAAAGCAAACAAACATTTAAAAAAAGACGGCACACCAGATAAAAGGTATAAAGCCAACAAATAAACTCAACATATAGTTGTTATTTTCATAATCAAATTTCGAAGAACCGATGGGGCTATCATCGGTTTTTTTTATTTCATATTCCATAAAAGTATTCTCAGATTATTTAGTTATTTATAAATTTGAACCATGTTAAGCTTCCTAAAGAAAAATATAGCACTGGCCTGGGCAAAAAAACATGTCCAAAAAGCCGAAGAATTCAAAAAGAATGCAGAAAAGGATCAGGAAAAATTGCTTTTATCACTGATTGATACTGCAAAAAAGACTCTTTTTGGAAGAGAACATCAATTCGAAAATATTCAGTCTGTACAAGACTTCCAGAAAAAAGTACCTGTATCCGATTATGAAGATTTAAAGCCTTACGTCGAACGGGTAAAAAAAGGACAAGCAAATATCCTTTGGCCTGAAACGCCCCAATATTTTGCCAAAACCTCGGGAACAACTTCTGGATCTAAATACATTCCCATTTCAAAAGAAGGGATGCCCTTTCAGGTAGCAGCAGCTCAAAGTGCATTATTCCATTATATTTCCCAGAAAAAAAACGCTGATTTCGTCAATGGAAAAATGATTTTCCTGCAGGGAAGCCCTGTTCTTGAAGAAGTGTACGGAATAAAGACAGGACGTCTCTCAGGCATTGTAGCCCACCACATTCCTAACTATCTGCAAAAAAATCGTCTCCCAAGCTGGGAAACGAATATCATTGAAGATTGGGAAACCAAGGTTGATAAAATTGTAGAAGAAACAGAGAAAGAAAATATGACCCTGATATCGGGAATTCCGCCATGGCTCATCATGTATTTTGAAAAGCTTACTGAAAAGCATGGTAAAAAGATCAAACAACTTTTTCCAAATCTTCAGCTTATTGTTACCGGAGGAGTAAACTATGAGCCGTATCGTGATAAAATGGAGGATCTTCTGGGCGGACCGGTTGATATCATCCAAACCTTTCCTGCTTCAGAAGGCTTTTTTGCGTTTCAGGATAGCTATACCAAAGAAGGACTACTCCTTCTTACCCATCATGGTATTTTTTATGAATTCATTCCGTTAGAGGAATACGGGAAACCGGATGCCCGAAGATTAACACTAAAGGATATTGAACTAAATAAGGATTATGCTTTGATATTAACAACCAATTCCGGACTTTGGGCTTACTCTATCGGGGATGTTGTGCGATTTATCAGCAAAAATCCTCACCGGATCTTAGTAAGTGGGCGAACAAAACATTTTACATCCGCTTTTGGAGAACATGTCATAGCTTACGAAGTAGAGGAAGCCATCAAAGCCACTTTAGAAAAGTTTCCCGCTCAGATTACAGAGTTCCATCTGGCTCCGCAGGTAACTCCCATTGACGGACTCCCATATCATGAATGGTTGATCGAATTCGAAAAAGAACCTGTAAACCTTCAACTTTTCAAGGATGAACTGGATAATCAGCTACGCAAACGTAACACCTACTATGATGATCTTATTTCAGGAAACATCTTGCAAAAGCTGCACATTACGCTTCTGAAAAAAAATGCATTTCAGGAATATGCAAAATCTCAGGGCAAACTGGGAGGACAAAATAAAATACCAAGATTGGCAAATGACAGAAAAATTGCTGATTTATTGGAAATTTACAAATTATAATTACATTTTTTCAATTCCAAAAACAAATATTCAAAAAAAATTATAAATTTGAAAAACTAAATAAAAATAATGAAAGCATCTGTACTTTTAAAATCATCTTTACTTACCTCTTTATTTTTAATCTCTTCATGTGCTACTACAAAGTACAGTGAAGATATTTCAAAAAATAATTATTCTAATCTGGAAGCGGGAAGAATATACATTGTCACTATGAAAGACGGTTCTAAAAAACAAAAAATGTTATTCCGTAATATCCAGGGTGATAATATCGTAGGAACAGCAGGTAAAAAAGACAGTACAGAAGTAATTATTCCAAAATCCAATGTTGCTGCCGTAAAAGACAGATCAAGAGCAAGGGTAACAGGAGGAGCAGTGCTTATCGGTGCAGCCGCGGCTGCGGCCATCGTAGTGAGTGCTTCAAGGGCAGACTAAATAGATTTTATCTTTCAAAATACATTTGATTTATCATTTGAAAAATCAACTTCTCAGTAGCTCTAAATAAATATTTAGAGCTACTTTTGCGTATGATTTCCTTTACTCCCTTAAAAACCTTAGAAAATATTGAATTCAGAAATCTACTTACCGGAAGATTTTTCATTGTTTTAGCCTTCAGAATGCTTGCCACTTTATTGGGGTGGTGGGTGTACCAGTTAACAAAAGATCCTTTCTCAATAGGATTAATTGGTCTTTCGGAAGTAATTCCGGCTGTCAGTTGCGCACTATATGCAGGACACGTAATTGATATGAATGAAAAAAAGCGACTCTTGCTCATTTGCAACTATGCTTATATTTTTCTCATCGGGCTCCTGCTTATTCCAGCTTTTTTCAATGTTGAAATGCATTTTAGCGGGCATCAGATCACCTATTTTATTTATAGTGTGATTTTTTTTACGGGAATTGCAAGAGCGTTTATTGGTCCCATCGTTCCCTCGATGATTCCTAAGATTGTAAAAAAGGAGAATCTTCCTCATGCTGTCACCCTTAATCAAGCTACATTTCTAATATCTTCTGTTTGTGGTCACGCCATAGGAGGTTTCCTTATTGGTTTTTTTGGCGTAAAATGGACTCTTGTGGTTATCATCCTGCTCATTTTTATCGCCTCGTTATTTTTCTGGCAATTGAAAAAACAATTTTCTGAATATAAAAAAGGGAATATTAATGTTGTGGAAAGTATGAGGGAAGGTATTTCGTATATTTTCAAAACTAAAGAAATCTTAGGAGCATTATGTCTGGATATGTTCGCCGTACTGTTTGGAGGTGCCGTAGCCATGATCCCGGTTTATGCTACCGACATATTAAAGGTGGGAGCTGAAGGTTTCGGGCTTCTTAATGCAGCCTCAGATATTGGCTCCATGTGCATCATCACCATTCTCTCCATTGTTCCACTGAGAAAAAATCAGGGAAAAATATTACTTGGTGTGGTTACCGGATTCGGGCTTTGTATTATAGGATTCGGACTCTCTCATATATACTGGTTATCATTTATGTTTTTAGTGATGAGTGGAATGCTGGATGGTATTTCCGTTGTAATTCGTGGAACCATTGTACAATTGAAAACACCTGATCATATAAGGGGACGTGTACTCAGTGTTAATTCAATTTTTATCATGTCCAGCAATGAAATGGGACAATTTGAAAGTGGGTTATCTGCAAAACTACTGGGCGTGGTCCGTTCGGTAGTATTCGGAGGAAGTATGACGGTTCTTATTGCCTTACTTGTCGGAAGTACGAATCCTAAGCTACGAAAAATGCAATATTAAACACATATTCCACGTTATATTAAATAAAACTTAAAAACATTAATTAAAATTTAATAATTTTTTATATTTGTCGTATAAAATCCCCCCTTATGAAAAAATTTCTACTAATTTCAGGCTTCTTCTTGGCTGGCTTTTGGGTAAACGCCCAAACCTACTCAGAAAAAGACTTCCAACAATCTATATCACAAGTAAATACAGCTAAAACAAAAGCCGACTACGACAACCTTTTCCAAAAATTTTCCAAATTCACAGGATACAAAAAGAATGACAGATGGCAAGCTTATTATTATGCCGCAGTTTCTATGTATCTTAAAACAGAGATTCAGCTAAATCAAACCATGCATGAAGATCTTCCGGGCGCTAACGCTCTCGCCAGAAAATTTGCAAAAGGGGCATTTAATGCTCAGCAGGACAATGCCGAAGCTAATATTCTGTTAGGATTGCTATATTTCCAGAAAATGCAGGTGAGTCCATCAGGTGACACACAAAAGGATATGGAAATTGTTTCTCAGGCAGTCGCAAAAGCTGAGGCTACCTCTCCAAACAATCCAAGGCTTGCCATTCTAAAGGCAAGAATAAAAGAAAAATCAGGAAATCAAGCTGACGCTGATGTACTACTGCAAAAAGCAAAAAACGGATTTGACAGTAAAACTTCTATGGGCAGTGCTGCACCAACATGGGGCAGACAGTTAATTTCAAATAAATAAGAATTAAAATTTTAAACTGATCAAAATGAAAAAAGTTCTACTTATTTTTCTGATAATTATATCTCAGATAAGTTTTGCCCAATCCAGCTCTGACTGTGGTGGAAATGTGCAGGTTTGCGGAAACACACCTATTTCTTTCACCCCTACAGGACCTGGAGACATCCACGAAGTACTGGGAGACTGTCTAAGCATGGAACATTATTCCATCTGGTATACTTTTACGGTTGCCACATCAGGAACATTGACATTTAATATCGATCCAAACGTTTTCGCTGACGATTACGACTGGGCTGTGTATGGCCCGAATGTTACTTGTGCAAATCTTGGGTTTCCCATAAGATGTAACTATTCCGGCGCCGATGGCCCTACCGGTTTAAATATGACCGCAACCGGAACATCAGAAAATGGAGGAGGCCCGCCATTCTGTTCTTACATGAATGTTGTAGCTGGCCAGACCTATTATATGGTTGTTGATAATTTCTTATCCACTGCAAATGGTTTCGTATTAACATGGGGAGGAACTGCAACTTTGGTTTCCCCTTTCAACAATGCTTTCCAACCTTATCCTTTTATGGAGCCAGGAAGCGCAGGGCCAACACCTAATGATCCGAGAGAGGTTATTATCTGTTCAAATCCGGCAGTTTTTAATTTTAATTCATTATCTGCAGGAATTATAAACAATAACCCAAACTTCATAGTAACTTATTATACTAACGCAAACGATGCAATTACAGGTAATAATCCGATAACAACGCCTATAACCGTCAACACTACTGATATTTATTATTACGCCATTAGTTATTCCGATCCAAATGCCCCTTCAGGTGCTATCAACAGGTGTAGGATTCCGGGTAAATTCAAATTTATACAAAGAGCTATCACAGCGACTGATGTCACATTAACAGAATGTAATAACAACAATACGGGTACTGCTATATTCGACCTGACTACTGCTGCTGTAATTGCCGACCCAACCGTGACAAAAAAATACTATCCTACCCTTACAGATCTTAATGCAGGAACCAATGAGATCACGAATCCATATCAGTATAATTCTGCAGGAGGTAATGTTTTCGTTCTGGTAACTTCACAATTCGGATGTACCACTACTGCAAAAATCACCTTAGCATTCCATCCTGTAGTCGTGGTAAATGAGGCTACCCTTAGATCTTGTTTCATTGAATCGAATCCTTCAACGGCTTCTTTCAATCTTACAGCTGCTTCAGTAACAACACAGCCGGGTATTACTAAAAAGTATTACCCATCCATGACAGACGCTGTTAACGGAACCAACGAAATCACTACGCCATCTCCGTACATTGCACCGAATGGTGTGGTTTATATCAAAGTGACCAATGCAAATAATTGTTATACTGTTGCAAAAGTAAATCTGATCGTATTACCTCCAGTAAAATCTACAGTCCTTGCAGATAAAATAATCTGTATGGAAGATACAACTACACTAGATGCAGGACCTGGATTTGACGGGTATTTATGGAGCACAGGTGCTACGACACAAACCATCAGTAATGTAACTGTTGGTACTTATTCAGTACAATTGAAAACCGGGGAATGTACTACCAACCAAACTGTAACAGTTTATGCATCTGAGCAACCTGTTATATCCAATGTTGATATAGCAACAAATACGATTACTGTAAATGTAATCGGAGGTACTCCGCCATATAAATATTCATTGGATAACATCAACTGGCAAGATTCTAATGTATTCAATAATATACCAAGAGGAGATAATCATATTTATGTTAAAGATTCTTATGATTGTGAACCGATTGACATCAATGTGGTTGTTCCTAATTTAGTCAATGTGATCACTCCTAATAATGATGGTGTGAATGATGTGATTGATTATTCTGCACTGGCAGGAAAGCAAAACCTGATATTAAGTATTTATGACAGATACGGTGCAAAAATATTCCAGGCTGACAAAACGAATGGTTACAAATGGGATGGTACTACCAACGGAAGCAAAAAAGTTTCAACAGGAACTTACTGGTATTCTGTGACATGGAACGAAAATGATAAGAAAAATACACCTATCAAATTCTCCAGTTGGATTATGGTAAAAAACAGAGAATAGTCATATTTTTTGATAAAAACCGCTTAAAAAAGCGGTTTTTATTAATTCGAGCGAACTATAATCCAATTATCTTGTTATTTTCGCTATTTTTGTTACATTAAATTCATTTTAAAATGAGAAAATTCTTACTTCTTTTTATTTTATTTACTTATCAAATATATTTTTCACAGTCGGACTGTATCACTGCAATTCCCGTATGTGGAAATTCTGATATTTCCTACACCCCTAGTGGTCATGGTAATATTCAGGAAGACTTAATGGGATGTTTGGCCACTGACGAGCATTATAGTGTTTGGTATTCTTTTACCATAGCCACTTCAGGAACTTTAACATTCCTTATTACTCCTAATCAGTATTCTGATGACTATGACTTTGGTGTTTATGGTCCTAATCAAACATGTGGCGCTTTAAGCCCACCAATCAGATGTAATTATTCTCCTGCAGACGGACCAACTGGTTTAAGTCTCACACTTACCGGCACAAACACTGATGAGGCTATGAGTGCATATATGGACGTAGTTGCCGGAGAAACTTATTATTTGATTGTTGATAATTACTCACACACAGCACATGGTTTTTCCATGACATGGGGTGGAACAGCTACTTTAACTTCAGCATTTAATGATCCGGCAGTAACACCGAATCCATTTATTACACCTGGGGTACCTGGTCCTACTCCGGATTCTCCAAATGAAATCCTGAAGTGTGCTTTGCCAACTTCATTTGACTTCAACTCATTAACAACAGGGATTCTAAATGGAAATGCAAATTTTACCGTTACTTATCATGATAATGTAAATGATGCGATAACGGGATCAAACCCATTACCAAGCCCTACGATGGTAGATGCTACAACGATCTACTACTACCGATTAAAATATACAGATCCGAATAACCCTAACAATCCGATTAACGGCTGTTTCCAGACAGGGAAATTTAAATTCAGGCAGGGAAATATTGTAGCAAGTGACGATACCATTTATGCTTGTAATAATAATGGTGCGGGGACAGGAACATTCAACCTGACGTTGGCCAATACATATTCTGGCACCGCGACAAAAAAATATTATCCTACATTGAACGATTTAAATGCAGGAACCAACCAGATTATGAATCCTGCCGCTTACGTTTCAGGAGAAAAAACAGTATATGTAAAAGTAACAACGCCTGAAAACTGTTCAGACGACTCGGCAATCACCTTGAAATTCTTTCCGGTAGTAGTGGTTAATGATGCAGAAATTGAATCCTGCTATATTGACACCAATATTACAACAGCAAAATTTGACTTAACAACAGCTAACGTATCAAGCCAGACACCCATCACGAAGAAATTTTATGCAACCATGGCCGATGCAGTAAGCGGAACCAATCCAATTGCTAATCCTACGGCTTATGTTTCTGCCAATGGAAATGTTTATGTAAGGGTATTCAGCGCAAATATGTGTTATGCTATTGCTAAAATCACCCTTAAAGTTCTTCCTCCGGTAAAATCGGCGGTTTTAAAAGACGTTACTATTTGCCCTGAAGATACTACAACATTGGATGCGGGGCCTGGTTTTGACGGATATGAGTGGAGTACAGGAGCAACAACACAATCTATCCAAAACGTTGCGATAGGAAGTTATTGGGTAAAACTTAAAACAGGAATTTGCTATACAGTACAGCAAGTAAGTGTAAAGGCTTCCCAACAACCAGTGATCAGCAGTGTAGACATTACAAACAATACAATTACTGTAAATGTTTCAGGAGGAACACCACCATACAAATATTCACTGGATGGTACCAACTGGCAGGATTCTAACGTATTTACCGGACTTCCTAGAGGGGAAAACAAAATATATGTAGTGGATTCTTTTGATTGTACTCCGATTGATATTCAAGTGACAGTTCCTAATTTAATTAATGCCATCACACCTAACGGAGATAATGTAAATGATTACGTAGATTACTCTGAGCTTGGATACAAGAAAAATTTAGTATTCATCGTTTATGACCGATATGGAAATAAATTGTACGAAGCTGACAAACTGAGAGGCTACAAATGGGATGGAACTACCGGCGGTAAAAAAGTGATTACCGGAACATATTGGTACACCATTTCTTGGAATGAAAATGATAAAAACAATACTCAAACGAATTATAGCGGATGGATATTGGTAAAAAATAGAGAATAATTGAAATTATAAATAGAATTTAAAAAATCACCTCAAAATTGAGGTGATTTTTTTATTAACATTGCTTATCTTTTATTGGTGGTATTTTAATAACCCTTAAGAATAATTTGTTGATTACTATTTTTTAATTTTTTTTTAAATAAACTATCTTTGCACAATGGCGCAGAAAGAAACATTATCATCTCTTACGCATGGAAATTTTGCGAAAGAATTGTCAATTGCAGATGGAAAAATGCCTCCTAATGCAGTGGATTTTGAAAGATTGATTATAGGAACTTTTTTAATTGATAAAAAAGGTCTTGACCATTCCATCGACCTTCTTACCCCGGAGGTATTTTATGATCCCAGACATCAGGTGATATTTGCTACCATTTTGAAATTATATGAAGCCAACCATCCGGTTGACTTAATGACTATTATACAAGACTTAAAAAAGGAAGACAAATTAAATTCAGCAGGAGGGGATCATTATATTATTGATCTCACCATGGGAGTAAGCTCCTCAGCTCACATAGAATATCACGTTCGTGTTATCCTAGAAAAATATATTTTGAGAAGTCTGATTAATGTTTCAGCAAACGTTATAGACTCTTCATATAAAGAATCCACGGATGTTTTTGAGCTGCTGGATAAAGCAGAACAATCTTTTTTTGAAATCACCAACGGGACCATCAAAAAAGGCTTTGATACTGCAAATTCTTTAGTAAAGCAGGCTATCGATACAATTAAATCCCTGAAAGACAAAGAAGGACTTTCCGGAGTACCCTCAGGATTTAGGGATGTGGATAAAGAAACCGGAGGCTGGCAAAATTCCGACCTTATTATTATCGCGGCTCGTCCTGCGATGGGAAAAACAGCATTCCTTCTCTCCATGGCTCGAAATATTGCGGTAGGATATAAAATCCCAATGGTGCTGTTCTCTCTCGAGATGGCATCTGTTCAGCTTATTACAAGGATGATTGCTTCTGAAACCAGAATTTCTTCTGAAAAATTAAGAAAGGGAACCTTAGATGATGAAGAATGGCAAAGATTGTTTTCCAATGTATCCGAACTGGAAAACGCTCCGCTTTTCATTGACGAAACTCCATCACTTTCTATATTCGATTTCCGGGCAAAATGCCGGAGACTTGTAATGCAGCATGGTGTAAAGCTTATCATGGTCGACTACCTTCAGCTTATGACCGCAGGAGGAGGTGGAAAAGGGACAGGAAACCGTGAACAGGAAATCTCTATGATCTCGCGTTCATTAAAAGCAATTGCAAAAGAACTCAATGTTCCTGTTATTGCACTTTCCCAGCTTTCAAGAAGTGTGGAAACACGTCCGGGGAAAAGACCTCAGCTCTCAGATCTTAGAGAATCGGGAGCGATTGAGCAAGATGCTGATATCGTATCTTTCATCTTCAGACCTGAATATTATAAGATCACGGTTTGGGATAATGATGAAGAAGGCCAGGAAACTTCGACTGAAAATCAGGCTGAGCTTATTATTGCAAAACACAGGAACGGTGCTACTGCCGATGTACGATTATCTTTCCTTAAACATTTTGCAAAATTCGGAGATATCGAAGCAGCAACGGGTGGAAACCCAGGTTATCCCTCAGGTTTTAATTCGAATGAACCTAGTGGTTTTGATAAGATAAAAACAACCATTCAGCCGGGGGCAGCATTTGATCTTCCGGACAACTCCCAGTTGTCAGGATCTTCGATGAATGATTTTGATGATGATGACGACTTCCCTTTTTAATGATGTTGAACTGATAAGAAAAGACAATTTCTGAAATTTTGAGAATTGAGATTTATACAGACGGAGCATGCAGTGGAAATCCCGGAAAAGGAGGTTATGGAATTCTCATGCGTGTTCCGGAAAAGAATTATCAAAAAACATTTTCTAAAGGATTCCGTAAAACAACGAATAACAGGATGGAGCTTCTGGCAGTAATTACGGCTCTGGAAAAGCTAAAGTCAACAGAAAACGATATCCATATTTTTACAGACAGCAAATATGTAGCAGACGCGATCAACCAAAACTGGATTTCCGGATGGATAAAAAGAGGGTGGAAAAATGTGAAGAATCCCGATCTCTGGAAAAGGTTTGTTATTCTTTACAATCAATATACTCCTAAAATGCATTGGATCAAAGGGCATGCCGGTCATTTTGAAAATGAGCTGTGTGATAAGCTGGCGGTTGCAGCTGCAGCTTCTTCTGATTTAGAAATAGACACCTATTTTGAGAATATTGAAAACAATTCTCTATTTTAACGAATAAGAATCAAAAAGCACCCCATTATCAAATTCAATTATTCTGTTAAATAATTTAGTTATTTTACTATCCAAATTAACTTTTATTAAAAAATCATTAATATTTTCTGCAAAATTAACACTGAACACATATTTATTACTTAGGATTTAATATATTTACATGTCCAATTTTTAAACATCCTAATTAATGAATAAAAATCTACTATTTTATTTCACTATACTTTTATCCTGTTTATCCGGAAATCTTTTTTCCCAAACCTATCAGCTCACCGGAAATCCTGTGAATACGACAGGGTGGACAGTTGTTCCTTCTGCCGTAGTTAACACAGATTTTGTTATGCTGACTGATGATCTCACCAACAAATCAGGAGCAATCAAACTTAACGATCCTATCAACCTGAAGTACTGTGATAAATGGAGAATCGAGTTTGATTTCAGACTTGACGGTAACGGAACGTCGTCGGGAAGAGGAGACGGTTTTGCATTTTGGTATCTACAGAATCCTCCAGTAACCAGCCAGTTAGGCTCAGGTCTGGGAATTCCGCAAAATGCAATCGGCCTTATGATCGGCTTTGACCTCTACAATAATACTACAGGGGGACAGATGAATAAAGTTCATCTTGCCTATGGTGTGGTTCAAAATACTACTGACACAAATAATATCGAGTATTTCAATACTGTCGGAAGCTCCTTTCACTCACCCGATCTTACGTCTACCATTCCTTTGGTGGGAGCTACTTACAAACATGTGGAAGTAACCGGACAGGTGGATCCTGCTACTCCGGCCAATTGGATTATCAACCTGAAAATTGACGGAACATCAGTCATTAATCAATCATTTGCACCTGCAGGTGCTGCAGCTTCAATGGGAGTGGGATACTTTGGATTCTCAGCCTCTACGGGAGCGGCTTCAGTGAGGAGTTCCATAAAAAATGTAAAAATCTATACAGACAAAGTATCTATTTTACAGAACTCAGTTACCCAATCCTTATGCCCGAATCCTTCAACAGGAAATGGCACGGTCAATCTTACAACCTTTAATTCACAGTTTGTGAATACCCCGGCCAATTACACATTTACATACTATGTAATAGGGAGTTCAACGCCTATTGCTAACCCCACCAACTATCAATTCAATACCAATACAACAATCTCTGTTGTTATTAAAGACAATGCAGGTGTCCTTTGTGATAATCCCGACGGAAAGATTCAGTTGGTTCTGGCGCCTTTTACAGCAAATAATGTAACTATTTCCGCTTGTAACAACAATAAAGCCGGGACAGCAACATTTAACCTAAGTACTGCAGCTGTAACGGGAGTACCGGGAGCCGTTAAGAAATATTACAAAACACTGTCTGATCTCAACGCAGGAACCAATGAAATCACTAACTTTTCAAACTACATATCTGCTCCGGGAGTCGTATATGTAAAAGTGACAACACCACAAGGTTGTACAGGAACAGCTCAGATAACGCTGGCATTTCTTCCTGAAGTAGTCGCTAATGATGATACTATTCGCTCCTGTTTCATTGACACCAATACAACATCCGCTTTATTTAACCTGACCACTGCCAATGTAACACCACTGGCCGGAGCAATAAAAAAATACTACACAACTTTAGCAGACGCAATGGGCGGAACGAATGAAATTGTAAATCCGCAAGCATATGTATCTACAAATGCTGTAGTCTATGTAAAAGTAATTGATGGAAATAATTGTTACACCATTGTGAAAATTACCCTTGTTGTTTTACCTCCTGTTCCATCAACTGTTCTTAAAGATCAGACAATATGTATAGACGAAACTGCAACATTAGATGCAGGCCCAGGTTTTGACGGTTATCTATGGAGCACCGGTGCAACCACTCAATCCATACAAAATGTTCCGGTGGGAATCTATTCGGTTCTGCTTAAAACAGGAAGTTGCTTCACCAGTCAGATTGTAAAAGTACAAGCTGCACCTCAACCGGTGATTTCAAGCATTGATATTACCAATAACACGATTACAATTAATGTAAATGGAGGTACCCCCCCATATCAGTTCTCATTAAACGGTACAACATGGCAAAGCTCTAATGTATTCTCCGGTTTATCCAGAGGAGAGCATAAAATATTTGTTAAAGATTCATATAACTGTGATCCTATTGATGTACAAATCACTGTACCGAACCTGATTAATGCAATTACTCCAAATGGGGATAATGTAAACGATTATATTGACTATTCTGCTTTAGCCTATAAAAAGAATCTGATATTCATCGTTTACGACAGATATGGAAATAAGCTTTACGAAGCTGACAAATTAAGAAACTACAAGTGGGATGGTACCGCAAGTGGTAAAAAAGTACCTACTGCAACATATTGGTACACCATCTCCTGGAACGAAAATGACAAAAACAATACTCAAACAAACTATAACGGCTGGGTATTGGTTAAAAATAGGGACTAACAAAAAAAGACCACTCCAGCATTGGCAGTGGTCTTTTCAATACAAATCACTATTTTAAAGAAAGCATCCGAAATTAAATAAATGAATAAATAACAACTCCTTATTTCACCCACTCCAAATGAAAAAACTTTTACTCTTCTGCCTTTTTGTTCTTTTAACCAATCTACCCGGAAATCTTCTATCCCAGACTTATCAACTTTCAGGAAATCCCGTCAATACTACGGGATGGGATCTTGTTTCAAGTGCAAACGTAAATACTGATTTCATACAACTTACTGCTGATCAGGGAAACTTATATGGAGCTATAAAATTAGCCAGTCCTATTAATTTAAGATATTGTGATAAATGGAAAGTAGAATTTGACTTCAGAATTGATGGAAACGGAACCGCACAGTTTGGAAGAGGAGATGGATTTACCTTCTGGTATTTAGCTAATCCTCCTACAGGATTCGTTTCAGGAGGCGGCCTTGGAATTCCGGCTAATGCATCGGGCTTAATGGTAGGATTTGATATTTTCAACAATACTACAGAAGGACAAATGAGTAAAGTTCATATTTTATATGGAACCAACAACTCCCTTAACAATAACATTGAATATAACAACACTCCGGGAAGCACTTTTCATTCCCCGGATCTTAATCCTACACAGCCATTTGTTGGCTCAACCTATAAACATGTAGAGGTAAATGGTGAAACAGACCTTGCCAATCCCACCAGCTGGATTATAAAGGTAAGAATTGACGGAGTCTTAATTGTGGATCAGTCATTTGCCCCCTCAGGAGGAGCAATTGGTATGACTCAAGGATATTTTGGATTTTCAGCAGCCACAGGGGGAGCCAGTGCAAGACATTCAATAAAAAATGCTAAAATATTTGTGGATAAGGTTCCCATTTTACAAAGCACCGTTACACCGTTTGTTTGTGTTAATCCTGCGACAGGAAACGGGACAGTGGATTTAACCTCATATAATTCGCAATTTGTAAATATTCCGGCTAATTATATTTTCACTTATTATGTTTTAGGAAACTCTACTCCAATTGCCAATCCTACAAATTTCCAATATTCCGGACCCACAACAATTACGGTAGTAGTAAGAGACCCTTCTTCCACTTTATGTGATAATGGCGATGGGGTTATTCAGCTAAATCCTACTCCTTTTGCTGCGGATGACGTAACATTAACAGGCTGCAACAATAATAATGCAGGAACCGCAATATTTGACCTGACAACAGCTGCCGTTACTACTGTTCCAGGCGTTACTAAACAATATTACCCGTCTTTGACAGACCTAAATGCGGGAACTAACGAAATAGTAAACCCTACAGCCTATGCATCACCTGCCGGTTCAGTATATGTAAGAGTTACAACTCCACAAGGCTGTGTAGATGTGGCAAAAATTACACTCACCATCAACCCTGTTGTGGTTGTCAATGATGCTACATTAAGATCCTGTTTTATAGAAACAAGTCCGGCAACAGCTTCATTTAATCTTACAGCTGCTTCAGTAACGACACAAGCTGGCGTCAGCAAAAAGTACTACCCATCATTAACCGATGCTTTAAACGGAACAAATGAAATTACCACACCTGCAGCTTATATCGCCCCTAACGGTGTCGCTTATATTAGAGTTACCAATAATGCAAACGGATGTTATTCCGTTGCTAAGGTTACATTAGTTGTACTAGCACCTGTACTGTCTGCAGTTTTAAAAGATAAAACAATATGTATTGAGGACAAAACAACTCTTGATGCCGGCCCAGGTTTCGCTTCTTACCTGTGGAGCACGGGAGCGACTACCCAGGCTATCACAAATGTAGGTGTTGGTGTCTATTGGGTACAGCTCAAAACCGGTGAATGCACCACTACTCAGAGTGTGACTGTCCACCCTTCCGAACAACCTGTTATTACTAATGTAGACATATCTGGCACCACAATGACGGTCAATGTTATTGGCGGAACACCAGCATACCAATACTCATTAGACAATATCAACTGGCAGGATTCTAATGTATTCACTAATCTTCCGAGGGGAGAAAGCCACATATATGTAAAAGACGCTTACGACTGTGAGCCTATAGATATTAGCGTAACTGTTCCGAACATAATCAATGTGATTACGCCAAACGGAGATGGAGTAAATGACGTTATAGATTATTCTGCATTAGCTCACAAACAAAACCTTGTCTTTAATATTTATGACCGGTATGGAGCTAAGATTCACCAGGGTGACAAATCCAATAAATATAAATGGGACGGAACAATAGCAGGCAGAAAAGTCTCTACGGGCAGCTACTGGTATTCAGTTTCATGGAATGAAAACGATAAAAAGAATACAGCGATTAAATATTCCGGCTGGATTCTGGTAAAAAACAGAGATTAATAAAAATAACCAACCATATAAAAAAATAAAGAATCACTTCTATTTCCGGAGTGATTCTTTTTACCAAAAAATAGAAGATTTATAAAACCATAAAAAACTAATACCCTTTATAACAATGAAAAAAACTATACCCTTTTATACTCTCCTTTTTCTGCTCTGTTTCCCGGTAATGATTTTCTCACAAACCTATCAATTAACAGGAAACCCTGTGAATACTACAGGATGGACAATGGTTGCACCAACGGTTGTAAATACCGATTTTGTGCAGTTAACTCCGGATATCAATGACAGATCAGGTTCCATAAGATTAAACGAACCCATCAATCTGAAATATTGTGACAAATGGAGAGTAGAGTTTGATTTCAGAATGGATTCCAATCAGACTTATACAGGTGACGGAATTGCCTTTTGGTATCTCGCCAACCCTCCTGTTGCAAGTATTCTGGGCTCCGGACTGGGAGTATCCCAAAATGCGATCGGTTTTATTACCGGATTTGACACATATAACAATGCAACCGGAACCTCCGGAATGAGTAAAGTACATGTTGCATATGGCCAGGTTGCAAATACTACAGATACCAACAATGTTGAGTTTTTTAATGTTCCCGGAAGCTCTTTTCACTCTCCTGATCTGAATGCCACACAACCCTTCCAAGGTACAACCTACAAACATGTAGAGGTAAGCGGAGAAGTAGATCCTGCAGCTCCGGCCAACTGGATCGTAAAAATAACCATTGACGGAAACTTAATCGTTAATCAATCTTTCGCACCTTCAGGAGCTGCTGCTGCCATGACAGTAGGTTATTTTGGGTTTTCAGCTTCTACAGGTGGAGCAAGATCGAGACACTCTATAAAAAACGTAAAAGTCTATGTAGACAAAATTCCTCTGCTACAAACAGCTATAACAAAATTCATATGTCCTGACCTTGCCGGAATGGCAAATATAGACTTAACAACATTTAATCCTCAACTTACAGCAACTCCTAGCAATTATACATTTACTTACTATATTACAGGAAGCGGAACCCCGATTCCAAATCCTACAAATTTCCAGTATACCACAGATACCAATATTTCTGTAGTTATAAAAGACCCATCGTCGGTATTATGCGATAACAATGATGCAACAATAGCCTTAAAAGTAGCCCCCATTGTCACTGTAAATGATGCTACCCTAAGGTCCTGTTTTATTGAATCGAGCCCTGCAACAGCATCTTTCAACCTGACGGCCGCTTCGGTTACTACACAATTAGGGGTAACTAAAAAATATTATCCATCGCTAACGGATGCAATGAACGGAACCAATGAAATCACCACACCGGCAAATTATATTGCCCCTAATGGTGTTGTATATATCAGAGTTACGAACTCAAACGGATGCTATGCGATAGCAAAAGTCACCCTGGTGGTGATCGCTCCTGTTCTTTCGACGATTTTAAAAGACAAAATAATCTGTATTGAAGACAAAACTACTCTGGACGCAGGTCCGGGTTTCGCATCCTACCTTTGGAGTACCGGAGCAACAACCCAGAGCATTACTGATGTGGGAGTAGGTGTTTACTGGGTAAAATTAAAAACCGGCGAGTGTACTGCTACTCAGAATGTAACCGTATACCCTTCTGAACAACCGGTCATCAACAATGTTGATATTTCCAGCAATACCATAACCGTAAATGCAATAGGAGGAACACCTCCTTATCAATACTCGTTGGACAATATCAACTGGCAAAATTCCAATGTCTTTTCTAATTTACCACGAGGTGAAGCCAATATATTTGTAAAAGACGCCTATGACTGTGAGCCAATAGATATTACCGTTACCGTTCCAAATCTGGTCAATGTGATCACTCCAAACGGCGACGGAGTGAACGATGTTATCGATTACTCCGCACTGTCCGGTAAACAAAATTTAGTTTTCAGTATTTTCGACCGGTACGGGGCGAAACTCCATCAGGGTGATAAATCCAATAAATACAAATGGGATGGAACGATAGCTGGCAGAAAAGTTTCTACAGGCAGCTACTGGTTTTCCGTAACATGGAATGAAAACGACAAGAAAAATACCGCTATCAAATATTCCGGATGGATATTGGTAAAGAATAGAGAATAATATCCGTATTCACATAAAAAAAGGATTGTTTCATTTTTTGAAGCAATCCTTTTTCATATTATTTATAAACAGATATTTCCTGATAACTCCATTTTATTCATATTCAATTCTTAAATTTGTCTTATGAATTATTTGGAAGCTTTAAGCAGAAGATATTCTGTAAAAAAATTCAACAAAGAGATTATTCCTCAGGAAACCCTTCATAACATTCTTGAGTCGGGGAAATTGTCTGCCAGCTCTTTGGGACTTCAGCCGTACAAGATCTTAGTTGTTGAAAGCGAAGAAATGAAACAAAAGCTTATTCCGGCTTTCTATAATCCATCTCAAATTTCTACATGTTCTCACCTTATTGTAATTGTTTCTAAAAAAACAATTGATGAAAGTTATATAAGAGGTTATTTTAACCACATTTCTGAAGTGAGAAATATTCCACTGGAAACACTTGATCCTTTCAAAAAGAGCATTAACCAGCATATTGTTCAAAAAAAGGACGACGAAATTTTCAATTGGGCTGAAAAACAATCCTATATCGTCTTAGCCAACCTAATGTATGCTGCCGCTATTGAAAATGTAGATACTTGCCCCATGGAGGGGTTTCGCGAAGATCTTATCGAAAACATTTTAAATCTGGATCCGAAAACAGAAAAAGTAACGGTTACACTGGCAATGGGCTACAGATCTGAAGAGGATCATTTTCAGCACATGAAAAAAGTACGGAAACCAAACGAAAAATTGTTTAAATTTATTTAATGATTAGACCATTGTCTTAAAGCAAGCATATGATAAAAGCGGATGTATTAATAATTGGTTCCGGAATCTCGGGACTTTCTTATGCAATTAAAGTTTCTGAACAACTTCCTGATGCCAATATAATAATAGTAACAAAATCTGATGAAGATGAAAGCAATACAAAATATGCTCAGGGCGGCTTAGCTGTCGTTACGGATTTCAAGAAAGACAATTTCGAAAAACACATTGAAGACACCATGCGTGCCGGAGATGGAGAAAGTAAACGCGATGTGGTAGAAATGGTGGTAAAAGAAGCTCCCGCAAGGTTTAATGAAATTGTAGAATGGGGTGCTCAATTCGACATGAAAAATGGAGAATTTGCATTAGGCAGAGAAGGAGGACATACAGAAAACAGAATTGTTCATCATAAGGATATAACGGGATTTGAGATTGAAAGGGCTCTTTTACAGACAGTCAAAAACAGTCCAAACATCGAAATTCTCGATCACCATTACGTTATTGACATTATCACTCAGCACCATGTTCCCGGAAAAGAATTAAATGAAGGAGACATCCACTGTTATGGTGCATATATTTTGGATGAAAAATCCAAAACCATAAAAAAAATAACTTCAAAAATAACACTCGTTGCAACCGGAGGTGCTGGCCATGTTTATAAAAACACAACCAATCCCACTATCGCGACAGGTGACGGAATTGCATTTGTAGCCCGCGCAAAAGGAAATGTTTCCAACATGCAATATTACCAGTTCCACCCTACAGCCCTGTATAGCAAAATTGACGGAATGTTATTTCTGATTTCAGAGGCAGTACGTGGTGATGGTGCAAAACTCAGAACAAAAAGAGGAGAAAAGTTCATGCATAAATATGATGAACGTGAGGAACTTGCCTCCAGAGATATAGTAGCAAGAGCTATAGACAACGAAATGAAAATTTCCGGAGATGAATATGTAGGTCTGGATTGCCGGGAAATGAATCAGGAAAAATTTTTAGACCATTTCCCTAATATTTATAAAAAATGCAAAGAAGAAGCCATTGATCCTTTCACTCAATTAATTCCTGTAGTTCCCGCCTGCCATTATCTGATGGGAGGAATTGAAGTGGACAGAGACGGGCAATCTTCTATCAAAAATTTATTTGCCGTGGGCGAATGCACCAACTCCGGCTTACACGGAGCTAACAGACTTGCTTCCAACTCTTTACTAGAAGGACTTGTGTTTGGGCATAATGCAGCGATGAAGACCGTAGAGCTATTAAAGGATAACAACTTTAATTTTGATGATCTAAAAGCTGTTCCGGAGTGGAACGAGGAAGGAATGAAAATTATTGATGAAATGGTTATCGTAAGCTACCTCAGAAAACAACTTCAGGAAATGATGAGTGACCTGGTAGGTATCGTACGAAGCAACAGACGTTTAAAAATGGCTCTTCAAAAGCATCATGAAATTGCCGCGGCTGTAGATGAAATCTATCGCTACTCTATTCTTTCCCCTCAATTATCCGAACTAAGAAACTTAACAACCGTTGCTCATCTCATCATTACCCAATCTATGGAAATGACTGAAAATAAGGGGGCATTTTATAATAAAGATTTAGCTTAACCAAGTATAAAGAACATGAAAAAGCCAAACTACGTAACAGATAAAGCACTTAAAACATTTATAAAATCTGCTCTGGAAGAAGATATCCAGGATGGTGATCATTCTACCTTATCAACAATTCCAAAAGATCTTAAACAAAGTGCTCAACTTCTGGTTAAGCAAAATTGTATCCTTGCAGGAGTTGAATTAGCTGAAATTATCTGTACAACTTTCGATAAAAACCTAAAAGTTGAAACCTTTATTAAAGACGGTGAGGCAGCCAAAGTAGGAGATATTGCCTTCATAGTTACAGGACCTGCTCAATCAATTCTTTCAACAGAAAGGCTGATCCTGAACTGCATGCAAAGGATGAGCGGTATAGCAACTCTTACACATGAATGGGATTCAAGATTAGTGGGGACAAAAACCAAATTATTAGATACAAGAAAAACCACTCCTAATTTCAGGATATGTGAAAAATGGGCGGTTGCTATAGGAGGCGGAACCAACCACAGATACGGGCTTTATGACATGATCATGCTGAAAGATAATCATATTGATTATAATGGCAGTATTACCAATGCGGTAAAAATGGCAAAAGATTATATTAAAAAGAACAAGAAAAAACTGAAAATAGAGGTTGAAACAAGGAATCTTGAAGAAGTTGAAGAAGCTATTAAAGCAAAGGTAGACAGAATCATGCTCGATAATATGGATGTCAAAACAATGAGACAGGCAGTTGAAATGATTAACGGTAAATGTGAATCCGAAGCTTCAGGCGGAATTACCCGTGATGAGCTAAAAGATATTGCCTCTACAGGGGTTACTTACATTTCTGCAGGAGCCCTTACACACTCGGCTAAAAACATAGATCTAAGCCTCAAAGCCGTGAAATAGCATTGTATTTTTAATAAAAATAATATTACTTTTTTATGTATTATGCAATGCATTTTTTTAACATAAAAACAAGTAAAAAAGCTAAAATACTATAAATCAACAAATTAATAATTCTTAATATTCGTTAAAAATTAACATTGGGTTAATATTGGTTAAAATTTAAATACCGACTTTTGCATAAAATTTAAATCTAACTATTACTAACGATTATGAAATTAATCAACAAATCGATACTGACTGTAGTAATTACATTGTCTACAGCTAGTGTTTATTACGCTCAAGAAACACAGGACACGATTAAGAGGTCTAAAGACATTGAGGAGGTAATTTTACAAGGTGTAACAGATATCGCTAAAGATAGAAAGACACCGGTTGCTGCATCTACTATTAAAGCAGCACAAATTATCGAAAGATTAGGAAACCAAGAACTTACCGAGATTTTAAACACTACACCTTCAGTGTACGCTACTAAATCCGGAGGTGGTTACGGTGACGGAGGTATTACCATGAGAGGTTTCGAGTCCCGAAACATCGCAGTAATGGTAAACGGTATGCCTGTAAATGATATGGAAGGAGGTACTGTATACTACTCTAACTGGACAGGTTTAGCTGACGTTACTAGTTTTGTTCAAGCACAGAGAGGTTTAGGTTCTTCTAAATTAGGGATAGCTTCTGTAGGGGGAACTATTAACTACATTACTCGTTCTGCGGACATGAAAAAAGGAGGTGTGATAAGATTAGGAGTTGGTAATAATGACTACTTAAAAACATCATTTGCATATAATACTGGAAAACTTGATAAAGGATGGTCTTCATCTTTTCTAATGAGTAGAACTGCAGGAGGAACTTATATCGAAAACACAGACTTTGAAGCTTATGCTTACTATTTCGCATTAGGTTGGGAGCCGAACAAAAAGCATAACTTCCAATTCACTATAACTTCATCTCCACAGTGGCATGATCAGAGAACCTTCTCTCCTACTATTGCAAACTATATAAAATATAATCCGGACCAAGATGGTACTCCATACAGACAATACAATTCTGATTATGGTTACTATACCGATGCAAATGGAAATAAAGTGGCTTTAGCAAACAGATCTAATTATTACGCTAAGCCCGTAATGATGTTGAACTGGGATTGGAATATGAATGAAAAATCCAAATTAAGTACTGTTCTATATATGTCTAATGGTAGAGGTGGTGGAACTGGTGATTTGGGTAGAGTTGGCGGAAAAGGAGCTACTGGTTACTATGACAATATGGGGCATTTCAATTATGATGCTATTTTTGCAGCTAACCAGGCTGTTGACCTAAATAATCCGGCTACTCCAGCAGGAAGTACATTAATCCGTAGAGCAAGTATTAACTCCCACAACTGGTATGGGATTTTAGCAAATTTCCAACATAAAATCAATGATAACTGGAATTTCTCAGTAGGTACAGACGACAGATATTACTATGGTTATCATTATCAAGTAGTTTCAGATCTTTACGGAGCTGCAGGGTATAAAGAAGCCGGAAACAAAAATGTGGCGCCATACATTGTTAATAAAGTGTATGATTACAAGAGCCTTTCATGGAATCCGTTTGGAGGGAAAACTGCTCCAATAGGAGATCAAATAGGCTACAGTAATGATGGTGAAGTACTTTGGTACAGTGGATTCGCTCAAGTAGAATATTCTAAGGATAATTTATCAGCATTCTTACAAGGTTCCGTTTCAAATCAGGCATATCAAAGAATTGATAACTTTGTAAAAGATGGTGTAACCAGACAACCTAATGCAGTTACTGGACAGATAGTAAATACAAAAACTGGTTTCAAGAATCTTTTCGGATACAACATTAAAGGGGGGGCAAATTATAATATTAATGATAACCATAATGTTTTTGCTAATATCGGATATTACAGCAAGCAGCCTTTCATGAACTCTGTATATCCAAGTAACTTTCAGGTTCTTAACCCTACTTTGACTAATGAGAAAATCTTCTCAGCTGAAGTTGGTTATGGATTCAGATCATCTAAATTAAACGCAAATGTTAACCTTTACAGAACTGAGTGGAAAGACAGATGGTTCAGAAGAGGAGGAATGACATTTGAAGTAGTAGATCCTTCTTCTCCAACAGGAACGTCAACATTAACCGGTTACGCAGAAATCAGTGGAATTACACAGGTACATATGGGAATTGAAATAGATGCAACCTATAAGCCAATCCCCATGCTAGAATTCCAAGGAATGTTATCTATTGGAGACTACAAATATAAAGGTAATGCTAGTGGGGCTACATTTGATGATAACAACAATCCAGTAGTAACTTCTGGAAACGCTTCTAACAATACTACTCTTTACCTAGATGGTGTAAAAGTAGGGGGAAGTAGCAGTAACAGTATTCCTCAGATGACTGCTTCATTGGGAGCTACCATAAGACCTGTAAAAGATTTAAGTATCTATGGTACTTGGAGATACGTGGGTGAAATTTACTCATCTATTGATCCAGGATCATTCTCCAAACCTGAAAACCAGGCAAGAGGATCACTTAAATTACCAGATTTTAATCTGTTTGATGTAGGATTTTCTTATAAAATAAGATTAAATAACACGTCACAATACTTCACTGTAGGTGCTAACGTTTACAACTTATTAGATACTACTTATATTTCAGATGGAGCAACTAACATCTTTGCTAAAGGAGAGGGAGATTTCTCAACGCCTCAGCAATATGCTGCATATCAAGCTACTTTATACAAAGGGCTTGACCCATCGAACAGAGTTTATTTCGGTTTCGGAAGAACTTGGTCTGCTAATTTATCTTTCAACTTCTAATAATATAAATTTAGATTTTATAAATATCAATCCCGGCTTTGGCCGGGATTTTTTGTTATCTTTGTCTACTAGAAAAATAGAAAAAAAAAGGATATGGATTTTTACAAGATTTTACTTAGTGCCCACAAAGGATTTGGGTATCTTGAGCTTCTTTTGGTAGCACTATTTATTATTGCACTTTTAGGGACCATGTTTGGCTTCAGTGGAAAAGTGAACAAATTTTTAAAGAAGACCACTCTTTTCACCATGATCTTCTTCCACGTTCAATTTTTGATTGGAATCATTATGCTGATAACCAACTTTACAAAAGGATTGGATATGGGAGCAGTAATGAAAAATGCAGACCTAAGATTTCAATATGTGGAACATCCATTTTCTATGCTGATTGCAGCCGTATTGATGACGATCATCAATAAAAAAGTAAAATCCAATGATACTATTTCGTTAGGAATTGTAATCATGGGACTTATTGCGGTTGGCTTATTTGCATTCGCGTTCCCGTGGACAAGGGTCTTCGGGGCATAATATATTAACTTAAACATTGTAATCATTAAGATGAAAGTAGCTGTAGTAGGTTCAACAGGAATGGTTGGACAAGTTATGCTTAAAGTTTTGGAGGAGAGAAACTTCCCTGTCACAGAATTAATTCCGGTAGCTTCGGAAAAATCTATTGGTAAGAAGGTGAAGTATAAACAGGAAGAGTATACGATTGTAAGCATTAATGACGCTATAGCTGCCAAACCTGATATTGCTATTTTTTCAGCCGGAGGTTCTACATCTTTGGAATTTGCTCCCAAATTTGCTGAAGCAGGAATTACTGTAATCGACAATTCTTCTGCGTGGAGAATGGATCCTACCAAAAAACTGGTGGTTCCTGAGATCAATTCGAATGTTTTAACGGCCGAAGATAAAATTATTGCTAACCCGAACTGCTCTACCATTCAGTTGGTTATGGTTCTGGGACCACTTAATAAGAAATATGACCTTAAAAGAGTGGTTGTTTCAACCTATCAGTCTGTGACAGGAACTGGGAAAGCAGCCGTAGATCAGTTAAATTCTGAAATTAAAGGTGATGATTCCGTATCAAAGGTATATCCTTATCAGATCTTTAAAAATGCTTTACCACACTGTGACGTTTTCAGTGATGACGATTACACGAAGGAAGAGATTAAATTAATGAAAGAGCCTAAGAAAATCTTAGGGGATGATACTTTTAATTTAACGGCAACGGCAGTAAGGGTTCCGGTTCAGGGCGGACATTCGGAAAGTGTGAATATCGAATTTGAAAATGATTTCGACCTCGATGAAGTAAGAAAGATCTTATCTGAAACCCCGGGAGTTATAGTAATAGATGATGTGAAAAACAACCGATATCCGATGCCACTAGACTCAGAAGGAAAAGATGAAGTCTTTGTAGGAAGGATAAGACGGGATCTGTCACAACCCAAAACGCTCAATTTGTGGATCGTGGCGGATAATCTGAGAAAAGGCGCTGCAACGAACGCAGTACAAATTGCAGAATACCTAGTATCAAAAAACTTAGTTTAAACTAACAAAATAAAAAAGAGTCTCAAAATTGAGATTCTTTTTTTTATCAAACTAGTAAGATTAAAGAATATGAATAAAAATAAGATAGGCTTTCAAAGATTAATTGCCGTTTTTGGAGTTATTTTGTTCATCGGTAAAATTATCGCCTGGAAACTCACTAATTCCGATGCTGTTTTTTCAGACGCTATGGAAAGTGTCGTGAACGTTATCAGCGCGTTTATGGGACTCTATTCACTCCATCTAGCCGCAAAACCTAAAGATGAGGGACACCCTTACGGACATGGAAAAGTTGAATTCGTAACTTCCGGAATAGAGGGAGCGCTAATCGCCATAGCAGGTATTATGATCATCTACGAAGGTACCCATAGTTTAATCGTCGGTAAGACGCTTAATAAAATGGACTGGGGAATTGCAATCATTGCTGCCACTGCAGTAGTCAATTATCTGCTGGGTTATATTTCCATTAAAAAAGGGAAAGCGGATAACTCATTGGTTCTCATCTCTTCAGGAAAACACCTCCAATCTGATACCATTACCACTCTTGGAGTTGTTCTTAGTTTAATTGTTGTTTACTTTACAAAGATCTATTGGCTAGATTCTGTCGTTGCCTTGGTATTTGGAGCCTATATTATATTTGTAGGATATAAGATCATCCGCAAGTCTTTAAGCGGAATTATGGATGAACAGGATCCCGAGATACTGATCCAGATTGTTCAAGTTCTTGAAAACAACAGAAAAGCAGAATGGATTGATGTACATAATATGAAAATCCAGCAATTCGGAGCTTCGCTCCATATCGATGCACATATTACGCTACCATGGTATTATAGCCTTCGTGACGCCCATAAAGAAATGGAAAATGTGATTATCCTCCTGGCAAAAAATATCAACCGTACCATTGAATTTAATTTTCATATGGATGACTGCAAAACGATTTCATGCCCGGTCTGCCAGATCATGGATTGCCCAGTCCGCGAAAGGGATTTCGTAAAAAGAGTGGAATGGACTACAGAGAATATAACACTGGAGGTTAAACATACTGCAACATAGACTGATATATCTAAGCTCTTTTTAATAATTGTTGCCTGTAATAAAACATAGGAACAACAAGAAGTATAATCAAAGGCTGGATCACAAACCTTCTCATATAGAAAGAAAAAAGATATCCCACTTCAAACCTGTCGTGAATACAGTAAAGATAGATGGGAAAAGTAATAAGAAAAATTATAGTAATCAATACTCCACCCTGTAGGGTCCAGGTCTTATTTTTAAATAAAAAATGAATAATAAGGCAGGAAAAAAATAAATTCAGAAAAAATCTTAGGAAATGCCCAAGAATCAGCTTTCCCCAATCAAAAGCAGGAAAAGCAATAGTCTTATCGGCTTTATGAAAATACTCAAGAAAAGGATCATAAAAGATCTTATTTTCAAATACCCGTACACTCATAAGTCCCGCAACTCCAAGTATCACTAAAACCCAGTTAAGTATTTTCATTCTTTAAAGCAAAAAATTTAATCCAAACAAGCCACAGGATAACTACCGTTCCATAGATCACAGCAGGAAAAAGAAAATCATGGGCCATCTTTTCATACTGCTTGTAATCACTGACCAAAAGATTAATTCCTACGATCCTAAGAACATTGATCACATAAAGTATCATAAGGCCGATCAAAACAAAAATAAATGTTTTAGCTCCTTTATAGAATGCAAAAACAAAAGATACGAAAAGAATTATTACGGAAATTGCATTACATCCTTCAACCATTCGTGTAACGTAAACATTCTTTACATAAAACCAGACCTGTTCTTTTTCAACGTCATTATACAGCTGTGTAGGATATTTCAAAATATTCTGAATATAGCTCACCTGTTCAGCAATCATCCTTGAAAAAGGATCCAGCCCCGTTTCCTTGTAGCTGTTCAGATAAAACTGATAAGCCAACAGCAACACCACATAAATGATGATGAACCTCAACAGAATACTTAAAACCGGCTTAAAATCCTTTAGCATAATACAAAGATAAAAATTAGACTCTAATTTAGTATATTTGTTTCCATATTATGACTTCTGAAAACGCACAACGATTTTTTGAAAACCATATAGGTAAAAAATCTTCTGAGTTCGTCACATTGGCTCAAAGCGGATCCGCGAGAGTGAATTTTCTGGCGCAGGCAGATAACAAAAAGTATATTATTACCTATAATGAAAATATTCAGGAAAATGAAAGTTTTTTTTATTATTCAAATATTTTCTCTCACTTACACCTCAACACTCCTGCTATTCTTATTATTTCCGAAGACCGGAAAACATATGTTCAGGAATTTTTAGGAGAACACACCCTCTCCGAAATTATTGCAAAAGAGGGTCTTTCCGTGAAAGTAAAAGCCATGGTCAGGCAGACTTTAGAAAAGCTTTTTCAGTTACAAATACGGACAAGTGGGGAAATAGATTTTACCAAAACATTTGAATATGAGAATTATGACGAACTTCCGGTCATCCACGATTTGTATTATTTTAAGAATTTCATTGCCGATGTCCTGGAGCTGGAATATCATAAGTCAACCCTACTAAAAGAATTCAAAGCCATAGCCTCTCTTATTGAAAGTCTTGAGCCAAAAGGAATAATGATACGGGATTTTCAGGCAAGAAATATCATGGTTAACGAAAATAACGATGTTTCCTTCATTGATTATCAATCTGCAATGAAAGGCCCTCTTATCTATGATGTTATTTCCTTTCTTTTTCAGGCTAAGGCAAACTTTCCCGAAGATTTCAAAAATGAAATGTTAGAATTTTATATTCAGCAATTTGAAAGTGAGCAGACACAACATCAACTAAGAAACTCGGTAAAACCTATTCAAATGATGAGATTTCTCCAGGTTCTTGGTGCATACGGTTTTAGAGGTCTTATTCAAAGAAAGCCACATTTTATATCAAGCATCAATCAGGGGATTGAAAACGTGATACGTTTCGCGGAAACTTGGGAAGGTATAAATGAATATCCTGAGCTCAAAAAATTAATACAACAATTAGATCACGAGAAAGTACATTTAAAAATAAACACAATTTTAAACCCGTAAAGCCTTAAGAAAACACATCTAAATCTTAAAGGGTAAATAAAAAATATATACTTATGTTACACATAGACATCCACAGTTTTTCATACAAGAAAGGAGGAATTCCCAAAGACGAAACCGGTAATGGTGGAGGTTTTACTTTTGATTGCAGAGGAATTCTTAATCCCGGAAGAATTGAGGAATATAAAAGTCAGACAGGAAGCGACAAAGGAGTCCAGGAGTTCCTTGAAAATGAAACCGAGATGCCACGATTTCTGGAATTGGTAAAAGGAATCATATCCATCAATATTGATAATTATCTTTCCCGGGGATTTGAAAATCTGCAAATTAATTTTGGGTGTACCGGAGGACAGCACAGATCAGTATATTCAGCAATAAAAATAGCCGAATTTATCAAAGAAAAATATCCTCAGGGAACTGAAATAAGCTTACATCATGATGAGCAACATCATCTTAATTCATAATTGATAAACGATCAATTATATAAATAATTAATGTACTCCGTGTATGTTTTAATAATCATCTACCCATTATAACAAATGAAAGCTCTAATCTTCGCTGCCGGTAAAGGAACACGCCTCAAGCCTTTTACAGACCATCATCCGAAAGCCTTGGCAAAAGTAAATGGAGTTCCACTACTGGAACGGAATATCAAATATCTTAAAAGTTTTGGAATTAATGATTTTGTCATTAATATCCATCATTTTGGAAATCAGATCATTGATTTTTTAAAGGAAAATAACAACTTTAATTGCAATATTGAAATATCTGATGAGCGTGAAGAATTGCTTGAAACCGGAGGTGGTTTAATTTTTGCTAGAAGATTCCTTGATCATGGAGAAGATTTCTTAATCATGAATGCGGATATTCTTACCGATATTAATATTAATGATCTTGTAAGTTATCACAAAAAGATAAAAGATTTTGCTACTTTAGCCGTCTCGGACAGGGAAAGCTCGAGAAAATTACTTTTCAATGATGAAATGGTTTTAAGAGGCTGGCTAAACGTACAAACCGGAGAACAAAGGCTTGCAGAATTCAATAAAGGATTTAAAGCATTGGCTTTTAGCGGTGTACATTGCATTAACCCTTCTATCTTTGAAAAAATAAAAAGAACAGGCAAATTTTCTGTTATGGAAGAATATCTGGATTTAATGCAAACCGAACATATTCATGGATTTGTACACAATAATCTGCTGATAGATGTTGGAAGACCAGAATCTGTAAAAGAAGCCGAAAAACATTTTAAATAATTTTGCAATGGAAATGGATGGTACCAGAGACGAAAGTTTAATAAATCCGGAATTTGATGTTAATGAAACAAAACTACAAAACAGTTTAAGACAAAAAACCTGGGACGAAATCATTACTAAGGATAGCTGGATGGTTTTCAAAGTAATGGCTGAATTCGTAGACGGTTATGAAAAATTAGCTAAAATAGGCCCTTGTGTTTCCATTTTCGGGTCTGCAAGATTAAAGCCCGAAAGCAAATACTACGAAATGGCCGTAGAAATTGCAGAAAAAATAACGAAAATAGGTTTTGGTATCATTACAGGAGGAGGTCCAGGAATTATGGAAGCAGGAAATAAAGGAGCCTTTAATGCTAAGGGTAAATCTATCGGCTTAAATATAGACCTTCCTTTTGAACAGCATTTCAACCCTTATATCAACAAATCCTATTCGATGAATTTTGACTACTTCTTTGTAAGGAAGGTCATGTTTGTAAAATACTCCCAGGGATTTGTTGTAATGCCAGGAGGATTTGGTACCCTGGATGAACTTACTGAAGCTATCACGCTGATCCAGACGAACAAAATCGGAAAGTTCCCTATTGTTCTGGTTGGGTCTGAGTTTTGGAGTGGACTGTTAGATTGGTTTAAGGCAACTTTACTAAAAGAAGGGATGATTGCTGAAGACGATCTTGATCTTTACAGAGTGGTAGATACTGCGGATGAGGCTGTAGCACACATTAAAGCATTTTACGACAAGTATGCGGTAAACGTGAACTTCTAGTTGGCATATTATTTGTCACTTATAACGAACAATTATGATTGTAAATTTATTAATTAAGATGAAAAAACTTTTATATATATCAGGAATTTTAACATGTTTTATGTTAATGAGTTTTATGTATGTAGACTTTTTCTCTTCAATGACTAAGGTTGATTATATAGATGGAAGCAAAACATTGAAGTTCACCACGAAAATGAATACGAGTCATATTTCCGATGCTATTAAGATAAATCCGAACACAGCAGGTTTTGAGGCAGAAGTAAAAAAATATGTCAATAATAATTTTGATGTGTACGTCAACGGCTCTCCAAAAACAATAACATTTACAGGAAGTCAGGTAAGCGGAGAAACTGTATGGGTATATTTTGAAACCGGAGGTGTTTCAGATATCAATACCTTGAAAATAAAAAACACGATCCTTCTAAGCGCCTTTCCAAAACAGAGTAACATTGTTACTATCTCGTATAAAGGAAGTCAGAAAGTAATGAATTTCCAACGAGGGAAAGAAGTGAACGAAGTATCTTTTTAAAGAGTTAATTTAAATTATGAAAGCCACTACAGATGTAGTGGCTTTTTTATGGAAATTGTAGTTTTTTAATTACCCACTACTCTAACATTGTCTAACTCCCAGGTGGCAGCTGCCGATGTTGTGGAGGTATATTTAAATGCAATTGAAATACTCTTATTAACATAGGCATTAAGATTAATATCTCCGGAATAAGTCCAGGTATTAAACGCAGCCGCATTTGTATCCAGTATTGCAGATAAAGGCACCCAGTTTGTTGTCGATGGATTTCCGGTGTAGTTTTCAGTAACAAAAACTTCAAGTGGGTTACCATTATATCTTGCGTCAGTTTCAAAAGATAAAGCTGCCGAAGTAAAGCCCTGCAAAGAAATTGGTTTAGAAATCAGCCAGTCCTCATTAACATTATTACCTCCGGAAAAACCATTCATCACTACACATGGTTTTGGATTTCCAAACTGTTGAATGTTCCATACCTGCGCTCCTGTGATACTAACAGCAAACCAATTATCATCCAGACTTCCATCAAAACCTTCAAAGAAAAACCTTTTCCCCGTAAATTGTACATCGTTCAAACTTCTGATCAGCATTTGCCATGAAGAATTGTAGCGGCTTACTACAAATGTCAGTTCCCCTTTTCCTTCAGGAATCAAAGCAGAGCCAGAAGTAAAAAACCCTGAATTTCTAATATTCGTTGCATTTCCAAAGACATCCACGATACTTCTATCAGTATCTACTCCTGCACCACCTACATAATCTATGTATTTCTTACCCATCTCAGAAGCAGAAAACTGAACATTCGGAACCTTCACCAGCATATTCAGATAATTAGCATCCTGGGCCAACTTCAGATTCGCCAATTCAAGAGGCTTTAACGTAGCAATATCAAGTCCGTTTCCATTACATACCCCAGACATATATCTGCTCAGTAAAGGTCCCGGGATTCTTCCTATAGCATAAGTATTATCCACGGAGCCTATCTTCACAACTCCTCTGTCAAGTCCAAGTCTTAATCCTTTTGCATTAATTCTGATATGGGCTCCCACAGGGAAATCAGCATAATTATTTGCTCTATCTACTTCAATTTGTAATCCCACGGTAGGATTTTCAGGTTTATCCTGAAAAGAAATCGTTTTATAGAAATTGCCGTTTTCATCTGAAGATACCACATAACCATCGAAAATCTGGTCCGTATTGATGAGAATATAACCACTCGACGGAGCCTGGGCTTTAAAATCAGCCATAGTCATCGTAACCGCTGGAAATTTATTCGTGCACTTAACGGGTGGAGTTTCCCAATCATCTTTTTGCACGCAAGATGTAACAGAAGCTGCCAAAACCACTCCCATTACTATACTAAAGTATTTTTTTATATTCATTGTTGTTGTTTTTAATAATGGATGATAGAAATTAAAATCTAAGCTGAAGATTAATGAAATAAGATCTTCCCTGTGTATACCAGTATTTTGGGCCAAATAAAGTAAACTCCCTGTCTGTATCCTGAACAAAATCCGGGAATTTGGCATTTCTTGTTTGCTCAAAGCCTCCGGTGATATACCTCTTATTGTTCAAAATATTATTAACCGAAGCTGAAAGCAAAACGTAATATTTACCAATGACCCAGGATTTTCCTGCATTAGCATTGATAAAAAATGAAGAAGGCAGCTTATTGGGTTGCAACACTCTTCTCAGTTCAGATTCGCTAAGATTAATATAAGGAGTTGAAGAAACATTATTCTGAACAAATGATTCTGTCCTTATCAGAGCGGATGGATCCAAATAATTATCATCAAAATAATTCCAGTTGGCACCGAACCACCAGTATTTGGGAGAATTATATCTGAACCCCAAAGAGTAAGCCTGCTGTGGAGTCCCTCCCTGACGATAATTTTTAATGTAAGCCTTTCCTAAATTTATATAAGAAAGTCCATTAGAAAAAATACCTGAAGCGTCGGAAGCAAAATAGGTAACAGGATCATTCTCATAGGTAAACTGTCCAAGGCTTACTAACCCCTGTAGTGATAATGTAGGAATAATCTTTACGTCTAACCCCAGCTCTGCCCCCATATTTCTTCTTTTAACGTCGGTCATTACCTGCGTTACAAATGCACTTTGTACAATAGTTTCATTTCCCTGGTCATCAGAATTACTTAACTGAATACCATCAGCAAAAAACCTTTGCACGGTGGTTTCATTGCTTGTGTTCACCAAGTATCCCGTTAACCTCAACTTAAGAAACGGTGAAGAAATAACATAGCTGATATCATTGGCACTGATTACCATATTCTGAATATTAGGTGCTACAGATCCGTTTACTCTGGGATTGATAAAGAGATCTTCCAGATAAGGAGCCTGCGAATAATATGCTCCATTGTATACCAAAAAGTTCCTGCCATTCAGTTTGTAAACTACCTGACCTTTCAGTCCATAATTCCAGTAATTGTAGTCCTGTCCTTTCCCTTTAGAGTCTTTATACAAATAATGATTGAATAATCCTTCCCTGCTGGATGTTGAGTAGCCTGCAAGAGCAGAAACAAATACATCAAATTTTCCGGTTGCAAATTTTAGTCCCGGATTCACCTTAACTTCCTGTCTTCTGAAAATATAATCGTAAGTCATTCTGTCTCCGACCTTTTTCGTTACATTCTCTTCCCCATCATTAAACAATCCTGATTTTCCCGGTTGATTGGTTGCCGCAAACGGATCCCGGTTTAAAACAAAATCAGCACCTAAAAGATCCTTGACTTCCCTATATTGTTCTGATTTATAATTTTGATATGATACATTCAATAGGAACTTATTTGTATCATTAAAATTGTGGATAAAGTGTGTTGCTGCATTAAAAATCTTATCATTATTTACATCATCAACCAGATAATATAAAGCCCTTCGTCCCGTCTGCCCGTAATACGTTCCTGCCGCCTGTTGCCCATTCCTTTTGTAAAGAGCATCCCAATTAAGCTGAGTACTTCCCGGATCTCCGGAAGTCCAGGCTGCCAGAGATGTCTGATATGCGTCCTGGGCAGTCGTCATCGTTCCACCAGGTCCTACAGCGACCGATGCATTAGGGTCTAAGGAATCATAATAACTTGGCAAATTCCTGTAGTATGTAGGTGACGGATTTTGTACTTTCTGCCAGTCTAAGCGCGAGCCTCTATCCTTTCCAAACTGATACGAGACAGAAGTCCAGAGACTTGATTTCTTGTCAATTTTCCAAAAATCCTGGATTTGGAATATCGGCTGAAAACCCTTTCTAACTCTTTCACTTCTTTGTTTACCGTCCTGATATCCCCAATAGGAATTATAATGTACTCCTCTGTAATCATATACTTCCTGAGTACTTGGGCTTGCTGTCGATCTTCTATAAGGAGCTCCAATAAAATTGAAGGTCATACTATGCTTGTCATTGAATTTCTTTTCAATACCCAAATAAGCTCCATATGCATCGTAAAATGTTCCTTCCTGAATTCCCTCTTCCGCCCATCTCCTTGCTCCCATTACTGTAAATGCCCACCCGTTTTTATTCATCCCGGAGCTATAGCGTAGGGAGGTCCTGTTTCTGTAGTTTCTATTGGTAAGAGATTGCGTAAACTGAAACCCTTTCCTGTATTCACTAGCCTTGGTACTTTTGTAAATGACCGAACTATTTCCCCCAAACGCGTATTCTGATGGGGAATGGTTCGCAGAAATTTCAGGGTATCTCGTCACTTCATTAAGTCCTCCCCAATTTCCAAAATCTACGTTTCCGTTATCAGACTTGATCATAGAAACTCCGTTTAACATAGTTTCTCCCATTCGTCCGTCAATTCCTCTGGGCCGAAACCAGTAAAAACCTAAATCAAACGCTGCAATTCTGCTGAATACATCCTGGGATGATTGAAGAAGTCCAACCGTGGAGGTCTGGCTGCCGCTACCGTCGTCGTCATTATCACTGTCTATGATAGCCAATCCCTGATCAACATTAGTTAAATTAGAATACAGGGTAATAATGCCCAAATCTTTCCTCTTTTCATCATGAGTCACATCGAACTCCATAACTTTGGTTTCGTAATTCGATTTTGTAATAACAATCTGGTAATGTCCGGGCTGCAAATCGACAAATTGAAAGTAGCCAATCTTGTCTGCCGTAACATCATTTTCATTCCCTTTTAAATCTACTTCTGCCCTTTCAATAGGTTTTCCATCTGCATCTTTTAAATAAGCAAACACAGTTGTCTGCGCGAAATAATAAGAAGCCGGAAGTAAAGTAAACAAAGAGACTAATGATAATTTTTTAATCATAAGCAAATGTATTTTTAATAGTTTTCCCTTAGTTTTCAACGCGTTAAAAAAGTAGGGAAATATAAATTTAACAAATTTTTATAATCTGAAATACTTTTAAAATTATGTTATCTTAATATTACGGCTTTGTAATGCATCCGGCTAAACGCTCCGTTCAATTATTTTAAATTTACTTATATTTAAAGATGAAATGAGTTATAAATCAATTGTCTACTTATTAATCTTGACGCAAAATGAGAAAAAATTTAAGCCTTTTTATGTTCCTTTTTTCAATGTTTACCTTTGCCCAGCAAGGCCAGCTAAGAAAGGTAGCGGCAGTAGGTTTTTTGAATGTGGAAAATTTATTTGATACTATACCTTCAGCTGATTATATTGATGGCACTAAAGCAATAAACAATCCTGCATTTCATCGGAGTATCCCATTAGATTCAATCAGATTCCTGGAGGCTGAAAAGTATGATGGTACATGGAGTGATGGCTTGTTAAAAGGGAAAAAAACAGTGAGATATCAAAGCGGATATGAAGAATTCACCCCCAAAAGCTCTAAAAACTATAATACTAAAGTTTATAAAACCAAACTTGCCAATGAAGCAAAGGTCATTTCTGAGCTTGGGTCTCAGTATACAAAAACAGCTCCCGCAGTTGTTGGTCTTATAGAAGTGGAAAACAGGCAGGTAATTCAGGACCTTATCAAAGAACCCGCTTTAGCTAAATATGATTATGGGATCATTCATTATAATTCTTACGATTACAGGGGAATTGATGTTGCATTGATCTATCAGAAGAGAAGATTTACGGTTACGAACTCTTTAAAAAAGGAATTAAAAATTTTCAATGAGACCGGAAAAAGAGAATATACAAGAGACATCCTGGTGGTAACAGGTTTTTTAGACAATGAAAAAGTAGCTTTCTTTATGAATCACTGGCCTTCCCGAAGAGGAGGAGAAGCGGTCTCATTACCTAAGAGAAATGCCGCAGCAGTACTTCTGAAACAACAAATGGACAGTGTACGGGCAGCAGATCCTTCTACTAAGCTATTTGCAATGGGAGATTTTAATGACGACCCGGTAAGTTCCAGTTTAAAGAATCACTTAAAAGCTGTAGGCAATTCAAAAGATCTTAATGACAACACCCCCTATCTGAATCTGATGTATCCTCTATACAAAAAAGGAGTTGCTTCTCTGGCGTATCAGGATGCACCTAACCTATTCGATCAGATCATTGTCTCCAAAAACCTTATTTCCGATCAGGTAACAAAAGAGTACTCTGTTTACAGGGCTGAAATTTATGCTCCCGCATATCTCGTCAATAAAGAAGGAAACTATAAAGGTTATCCTTTCAGGTCCTGGAATGGGGATCAGTTTACCGGAGGATATAGCGACCATTTTCCAGCATTTGTCATTCTTCAGAAGGAACCCTAACTAAAGTACTTTTTGCGTAACTTTATAAGTATGAAAAATCTGATTTTAATAGTATGCATGTTTTGTCTGCCTTTTAGCTGTTTGTCTCAGGACAAACCTAAATCGGACAAAGAGAAATCTGAGATAAAACCGGCCAAAAATGACGATGGAGAGTGGGATATCACTGTATTGGATACTCAATATGATTATTTTTTAAATGCGGTTGCAAAACCGATGAACCAATACACAGAGTCTTACTTAAAATCAAGAAATATAATTCTGGTCAGTGAATGGAATTCCTATTATAATACAGGAAGATATAGGAATGTAATCGAATCGTCGATCAGCTATGATCCAAAAGAAAATTACGGATTAAAGTTTGAATACAAACTTTACCAGGTTTTCGCTTACGTCAATTGGAAATACGGTTTACGAATGAACGGTTTGAGCGGTAGTGATGTCACAAGATATTAATAAAAAAAGGATCAGAAATTTCTGATCCTTTTTTTTATTTTTATTGGAAACGATAAACTATTTGTTGAATAATTCCTCTACTTTATCCCAGTTTACTACATCGAAAAACGCTGTAACGTAGTCAGGTCTTCTGTTTTGATAGTTTAGGTAATAAGCATGTTCCCAAACGTCTAATCCTAAAACCGGAGTTCCCTTAACATCTGCCACAGGCATTAATGGATTGTCCTGATTAGGAGTAGAAGATACGGAAACTGAACCGTCTGCATTTTTAATCAGCCATGCCCATCCTGAACCAAATCTTGTTTTAGCAGCCTCAGAGAAATCTGTTTTAAATTTATCAAAACCACCATAGTTTTCAATAGCAGCCTTTACATTTCCTACAGGTTCTTTGCTTCCTCCCGGAGTTAAAATTTCCCAGAATAAAGAATGGTTAAAGTGTCCTCCTCCGTTATTTCTTACTGCAGGCTTATCTGTTCCTGTTTTGCAGATTTCTTCTATTGTTTTTCCAGCCAGGTCCGTACCCTCGATTGCTTTATTCAAATTATCTATATAAGCCTGGTGATGCTTTGTATAGTGAATTTCCATTGTTTTCGCATCAATAGTTGGTTCTAATGCATCGTACGCGTATCCTAGTTTTGGTAATTCAAATGACATAATTTTATTTTTTAATGTTATATTTCAAAGTTAGCCAATAATTGACCGATTATCAAAAATAGCGTATTATTTTAATAAATCTTTAACATTGATATATTATATTCCACATCCTGTTTAAAAGTAAAAAGCACAGATTATGAAAACCTGTGCTTTTTATTTAACAATATTAAATTAATCTATCTATTCATAGACATCAGGAATTCTTCGTTATTAAGAGTTCCTTTGATATTTTTATTAACAAATTCCATGGCTTCCACAGGATTCATTTCAGAAAGATATTTTCTAAAGATCCACATTCTCTGAGAAGTTACTTCATCCAGAAGAAGATCGTCCCGTCTTGTACTGGAAGAAACAAGGTCAATAGCAGGATAAATTCTTCTGTTGGCAATTTTTCTATCCAACTGAAGCTCCATATTACCTGTACCTTTGAATTCTTCAAAGATAACCTCGTCCATTTTAGAACCTGTGTCAATCAATGCTGTAGCGATAATTGTCAGGGAACCACCGCCTTCAATTTTTCTGGCTGCTCCGAAGAATCTCTTCGGCTTATGCAAAGCATTAGCATCAACCCCTCCGGAAAGAACCTTTCCAGAAGCCGGCGTTACCGTATTGTATGCTCTTGCCAATCTGGTAATGGAATCTAATAAAATAACAACATCATGGCCGCACTCAACCATTCTCTGAGCCTTTGCCAATACAAGATTAGCAACCTTAACGTGCTTTTCTGCTGCTTCATCAAATGTAGAAGCAATTACCTCTGCATTTACACTTCTTTCCATATCTGTAACTTCCTCAGGACGTTCATCGATAAGAAGAACCATCATATAAACTTCAGGATGATTAGCTGCGATAGAATTCGCAATGTCCTTAAGCAACATGGTCTTACCTGTTTTAGGCTGCGCAACGATCATTGCTCTTTGCCCCTTTCCGATTGGAGCAAACAGATCTACGATTCTCGTAGAAATGGTTGAATTGTTTCCTGTAAGGTTAAATTTTTCTTCCGGGAAAAGAGGTGTAAGGTATTCAAATGCTACCCGATCTTTGATAAATGCCAGATCACGGCCATTCACCTCCGTAGGTTTTAATAAGGAAAAGTATTTCTCACCTTCTTTTGGAAGCCTTACGATACCTTTTACTGTATCTCCGGTTTTTAATCCGAAATTTCTGATCTGTGCAGTAGATACATATACATCATCCGGAGAAGAAATATAACTAAAATCTGAAGAACGTAAAAACCCATAATTATCAGGTAAAATTTCTAACACACCTTCTATACTTACCATTCCATCAAAATGGAATTCTTTTTTAGATTCGTGTTGCTCTTCCTGCTTATCAGAATGTCTGTTTTGATTCTGATTATGGTTATTTTGGTTCTGGTTCTGATTTTTGTGAGAGTTTCCACCGTTTTGTGGATGGTTCTGGCCTTTCTGAGGTCTGGCCTGAGCTTGGGGATTACTTTGCTTTTCTTCTGCCGGAGCAGATTCCTGAGTATCTGTGTTTTTTTGTACTTCCGTCCTTTCCTGAGCAGAAGCTTCAGTGGTATTGGTATTTGGAGTAACTCTTTTCCTTTTTTTCTTTGCTTGTGGCTGCTGTGAAGCAGTATTTTCTTCTGTAGTTGAAGTAACTTCTTCCTGCTTTGGAGTTTCAGTGACAGTTTCTTTTTCTTCTGTTTTTTCTTCAACCTTTGTTGCTGTCTCTGATGGCGTTGGAACCTTTGCCTCCGTTTTAGGTTTTGCCGTCCTCTTTGGGGCGGCTTTCTTGGCAGGAGCTTTAGTTTCTTTTTCCACCGTTTTGTCTTCAGTATTCATACTGTTCTCTGTGGTGTTGAAATAATCTTTTGTAACTTTAGGGTTAGAAGCTTGAAAATCAAGAACAGCAAAAATTTTATCGTTTTCAGAGCTGTTTCTTGCAACCTTAACGCCTAAATCCTTTAAGATTTTAGTCAATTCCGTTACGGATTTTGACCTTAACGTTTCAATGTTAAACATATGTATGTAAAAATGTAATTAATTGTGAGTAAGAAAAGTAAGTCCGGTGACTTTTGTTTTCAAGTACATTGTATAATGCAAATCTACACTTATTTTTGAATTGTGCAAAATTTATGTTATTTTTGCCAAGAATTTAATATTCAATGCTACAAAGAATACAAACTATATGGATTTTTCTGGCAGTTTTAGCTGCTGTTTTTCTTTTCATCACAGGACAAGATGTTGCTGTTTTTGGTAACATTCCTGTAGTAGACAGTGCATGTATTGTACTTGTTTTAGTTGGATTACTAAGTGTATTCAGCTTTAAAAACAGAAAAAGACAAATTTTGCTGAATACAATCAGCATCATTATAAACGCTTTGTTGATTGGTGTATTGGCTTATTGGCTACTAAATTTATCCGGAGGAATTCAATTTCCTGAGAAGGGTATTGAGCCTGTTTTTCCATTAATCGCGATTATCTGTTTGTTTATTGCAAACATATATATCCGTAAAGATGAGAGGCTCGTAAAATCTGTAGACAGACTTCGATAACCTTACAACGATTTTTTGAGTAAGAACAGCTTCTTTTGAAGCTGTTTTTTTCTTTTAGACCAAGATTAAGTTTTCAATTTCTGTATTTCCTTCTTACCTCTCCATATTTTTTTAAAATCAATGCAACATTTTCTATGTTTCAACGACACATACTTATATAACAGGACTCCAATGAAAAAATTAACTTATCTCGCATTCTCGTTTTTCTCAGTAATTACCTTTGCCCAGGAAGTTCAGAAAAGTACAGTAACAACTGTTCTTTCCACACTGGCATCTGATGAAATGAAGGGCCGGGAAATTGGGACCCCGGAAAACGACAATGCCGCCCAATATATTGCCAAACTTTTTAAAGAAAACAACTTAGAATACTGCACCGGGAACTCTTACCTTGTCCCTTTTGATTATAAAGGGAAAACCGCTTATAACGTTTGTGGTATCAAAAAAGGAAAAAGCGACAAGTATTTAGGCTTTTCAGGACATTTCGATCATATCGGCACCAGTAAAAAAAGTGGTGATAACATCTACAATGGGGCAGACGACGATGCAAGCGGAATTACCACTCTTGTAGGAATCGCAGATTATTTCAAAAATAAAACTCCTGAATTTTCAATGGCATTTATTGCTTTTAACGGAGAAGAGAAAGGAATGTTAGGTTCAAGGGCGATTTCAACTAACAAGGATCTTGATCCTATTTATAATAACATGTCTGCTCTCTTTAATTTTGAAATGGTAGCTACGGAATCACAATTCGGGAAAAATGCCCTCTTCATGACAGGTGATGAATTTTCTGATCTTGATGAATTGTTTAATCAACATGCAGCAAACGGCTTGAAAATATATCCTGATCCATATGCCACACAACAGTTATTCTACAGATCCGATAACGTAAGCTTTGTTAAAAAGAAAATCATTGCACACTCGTTCTCTACAGTTGACATGACCAAAGCAACACATTATCACAATGAAAGCGACGATGTATCCGTTGTAGATTTCAATAACCTGACCCAAATCATCAATAACCTTGGGAAAACTTTTGAGAAATTAGGACCAAAGAATTTTACACCAAAATATAACGATAAAGTAAAATTCAATTAAGATCGTCTACTCTTTTAAAAATACCTAATTTTGCCTTTCCAATTTTTCATTAATGAACGAATATAAAAAAATATTAAAATTCGCACGGCCTCACCAGAAATACATATACGGAAGTTTGTTTTTCAATATCCTGTATTCTGTGTTTCAGATAGCTTCCTTAGGAACTATCCTTCCGGTCCTGGGAATGCTTTTCGGAACAATAAAACCGCAGAAATATGAATCTGCACCTGTGTATTCAGGAGATGTTATTGATTTCTTTTCCTACATAAAAGACTATTCCAATTATTATGTACAAAGCCTTGTTACTGAGTATGGTTCGCTAAAAGTACTTGCATGGCTTTGCGTTGTCACTGCTTTTATGTTTCTCTTAAGAAATGCGTTCCGTTATTTCGGATCTTTTCTTTTAATTAATTACCGGGTGGGAGTTACCAAGGATCTCCGTGGTGCGATGTACCGCAAAATACTTTCATTGCCTGTGTCATTCTTTACCGAAAGCAGAAAAGGTGATCTGATGTCCCGTATGTCCAATGATGTCGGTGAAGTGGAAGGTAATATCTTAGGTAGTTTAATTGACCTGATCAATGCACCGTTTATGCTGATCAGTACTTTGATCACCCTTTTCTTTTTAAGCCCTGAAATGACACTTTTTTCACTACTTATTTTACCGGTAATGGGAACGATGATCGCTTTAATCGGAAAAAGCCTTAAAAAAGACTCTCATGAGGCTCAGCATGAATTAGGAAATATATTCTCTATCGTGGATGAGACCCTTAAATCATCAAAGGTTATTAAAATCTTTAATGCTGAAAAAATAATGGATAACCGATTTATGCAATCGATGCACAAATGGATTTCCAGCTCTATAAGTTTAGGACGAAAAAAAGAATTGGCTTCGCCAATGAGTGAATTCCTGGGCTCTATTACATTTTTGATCATTGCTTGGTATGGAGGAAAGCAAATCATCGTTGATCAAAGTATTTCCCCTGCAGATTTCCTTGTATTTTTAGGGATGTTTTTCCAGATTTTACCTCCGGCAAAAAGTTTATCTACTTCGATTTCCAATGTTCAGAAGGGAGAAGCTTCTCTGAAAAGGGTATTGGAAATTCTGGATGCAGATGTTAAAATCGAAGAAATTGCGGCACCGGTTTCTATTACAACACTTGAAAACAATATTGAATTCAGGAATATCGGATTCTATTATGATAAGGATAATGTAATTCTTAAAAACTTTAATTTAACGATTCCAAAGGGAAAAACAGTAGCGTTAGTTGGCCAGAGCGGAAGCGGGAAGACAACAATAGCCAACCTGCTTGCCCGTTTCTATGATGTTTCCGAAGGTGAAATTTTAATTGACAATGTTGATATCAAACACCTGAAGCTACAGGAGTACAGAAAGCTATTAGGAATGGTAACCCAGGAATCCGTTCTTTTCAATGATTCTGTTTATAACAACATCTTAATGGGTAAACCTGATGCTACCAAAGAAGAGGTTATCGCAGCTGCTAAAGTGGCCAATGCAGATACTTTTATTACACAGCTTCCAAAAGGTTATGACACCAATATCGGAGATGATGGTGGTAAATTATCCGGAGGGCAGAAACAAAGGGTTTCTATTGCAAGAGCAGTTCTTAAGAACCCACCGATTATGATCCTTGATGAAGCAACTTCAGCATTAGATACAGAATCTGAAAAGTTTGTACAGGATGCTCTCGAGAAAATGATGGAAAACAGGACCTCTTTGGTTATTGCCCACAGGCTTTCGACAATACAAAAAGCAGACTGGATCGTAGTGATGGAAAAAGGGGATATCGTAGAACAGGGAAGCCACCACGACCTGATCGCGAAAAGAGGTGTTTACCACAAATTGGTTGAACTCCAGAATTTTGATTAAACCTTTTTAAATTAAATTTAAAATGAACCCCATACAAGAGTATTTCTACAGAATTGAAGAACCTGATAGAAGTACTCTTTTGTTTTTGCGGAAAAAGATCCTGGAATCTGATCCGGATAACATAACAGAGACACTAAGCTTTGGATTGCCCTTTTTTAAATACAAAAAGAAGATGCTTTGCTATTTGTATTACAGCAAAAAATATAAGAAACATTATGTAAGCTTTTATCATGGAGACAGACTGAATGCTCCGGAATTGCTCCAGGAAGGCAGAAAGAAGTTTAAAATCCTTTTAATTGACATGGATAAGGATTTACCCATACAGCTTATTTTAGAGCTTGTAAACGAGGTGAAAAAATTTATTAAGGTTTAACCTTAAACAAAAAAAGCAGCTTCTCCTGAAACTGCTTTTATATTTTTCTGATTGAAATTACTCTTTCATTTTAGCAATGATATCCAACCCTCCTTTTGTGATATCTCCGATTTTACAAATAATCTCCGTGTCCAATGGTAAGAAAACATCCATTCTTGAACCGAATTTTATAAATCCAAATTCGTGCCCTGCTTTTGCCTGATCTCCTTCATTACAATAGAAAACAATCCTTCTGGCTACATAACCCGCAATCTGCCTGAAAACAACTTTGTGATTCGTTAAACTTTCTATCGCCACAGTTGTTCTTTCATTTTCAGTAGAAGACTTTTCGTGCCATGCTACCAAATATTTTCCAGGATGGTATTTTTTATAGATCACCTCTCCGGAAACGGGATATCTGCAAATATGCACATTCAGGGGTGACATGAAGATAGAAACCTGTATTGCCTTCCCTTTCAAAAATTCCGTTTCTTCAACTTCTTTAATCATAACCACTTTCCCATCTACCGGTGCAATCACATTCTCTTTATGATCAAGAATTTCCCGGTTGGGAACTCTGAAAAACCAAAATATAAGGCTGTACACAACCAATAAAGGCATAATGATCAAAAGCGACCACATTTTAAGAAAATAAATTGCTGCAACACCAATAATGATGAAAAGGATGGTTGCTACAGTGATCGTTCCTTTCGATTCTCTATGTAATTTCATGAGTTTAAATAAATTTTTCTAAAATAAAGTACAAATATACAACAGGAACGCAGATTATAAAACTATCCAGTCTATCTAATACACCTCCGTGCCCCGGAATAATGTTTCCGCTGTCCTTAACGCCAAAACTTCTTTTAAGCTGGCTTTCTACCAGATCCCCAAGCGGAGCAAATGAAGCGACGAGAAAACCTACAACGATCCAGTTTCCACGCAGATCGTGTTGATATTTTTCAATAAAGTAAGACAATACTAATGTGAGAATAACACCTCCCGCATAACCTTCCCAGGTTTTTTTAGGAGATATCTTGGGTGCCATTTTATGTTTTCCAAAAAATTTTCCCGTAAGATAGGCAAATGTATCACTGCTCCAGATCAGAATAAACAGGAACAACACTTCTAAAGAAAACGAATTATCAAAATTAGAATATTTTGGAAGTCCCAGAGCAAAGCTAAAAGGCAGTGCAACATAAATGACCGTAAAAATCAGTTTCCCGCTATCGTAGTATAATTCTGTAGGATACTTAAATAGAGTAACTACAGCTATCCCTATTAATGATAATGCCAATATTTCGCTTAGCCTGAAATCAAAAAAGAAATCATGATAGAAGTATCTTTTGGAAAACATGTAAAAGATAACCGCAATAACGGGAAAAACAACCCACTTTTCATATCCTTTTCCAAACTTCATGATCTTCACACACTCCCATGAACCCACCAGCATTAAAAATGTTATTAAACCGTAGTACAGGTATTGCTGTTTAACGAGGTCCGGAGATATGGTATTGATCAGTTGGGCTCCGAGTGGAGTTGCACAAAGGATAATAACCGCAACGTACACAATCCCTGAAATGGTTCTTTGAATGAGATTTTTGTCCAAAATGTATAATTTAGAAATTGATGCTTAATCTTCAAGCAGCAATAAAAACAGTTTTGTATTGGAATTAGAGGATGTATCTAATTTTGACTGGCTTCCGCTGATTGAAGTCAGGTTTTTAATATTCCCATTACGCTTTATTTTTCCCATGGCATCATTCAGGTTATTAACGATCTGAGATACGTTAGCCATGATAATAATCTTACTGGGTAGTCTCGACGAATGATAATGGAGAATGTTATTGTGAGACAGCATAATTCTTCCGTCGTAAGCAATAAGATATTCACAGGTTATAAATGCAGCATCGTTGGAATGTTCCAGCTCTGAAGTAAAGGGAGTTTTTACAACATTCAAAAAATTCTGCAGTTCCTTATCCCAACAAAATATATTGTGAATGCCCTCTATTTTAATGATTTGATTCAAAGTTTGTAGAGCCTCCGCTTCATCTGCACAATAATTAAAAAATCCCCCCGAATGCGTAAATAATTGCGCAAACTTATAATCGAGATCTGCATTTTTCAGCGAATCCCCTAGCTTTTCCAAACTTTGGTTGTCATCTTCCTCGGGTTGGTTAGTTAGTTTGCTTACAATTTTTTTAAATAAACTCAACTTAATGTTTTTTAGTCAACTTTATACAAAAATAGAAAATAAATTATAATAGATTCCAAAAATGTACGTTTAAATATGAAAAAACCTGGCAATTTTGAAATTACCAGGTTTTATTTCTTTTATTTTTTAAGAATTTTAAAGTTGAGTCGGGCTTTCCGGAGCCTGAATTTCACTTTCTTCTTCTTTATCCTTGATTAGAGGAATTGTATTCGTTACCGGTCTTTCCGTCAATTCAGGATCCCAGGCTCTTTTACCGAATATTTCTTCTAAATCCTCACGGAAGATTACCTCTTTTTCCAGAAGCTTACCAGCCAGCGCATCCAGCTTATCTTTGTTTTCTGTAAGGATCTGTACTGCACGTGCATATTGATTTTCGATAATCGATTTGATCTCTACGTCAATCTTATTCGCAGTTTCCTCAGAGTAAGGTTTTCCAAAATTGTATTCCGACTGTCCTGAGCTATCATAGTACGAAATGTTACCGATATTTGGACTCAATCCGTAGATTGTAACCATAGCCTGAGCTCTTTTCGTTACTGTTTCAAGGTCAGATAATGCACCGGTAGAAATATTATTGAATATTACTTGCTCTGCTGCTCTACCTCCCAGAGTTGCACACATTTCATCCAGCATCTGCTCAGTAGTAGTAAGCTGCCTTTCTTCCGGAAGATACCATGCTGCTCCCAGGGAACGTCCTCTTGGAACGATCGTTACCTTTAAAAGTGGAGAAGCGTGTTCTACCAACCATGAAATGGTTGCGTGACCGGCTTCATGATAAGCAACTCTTTTCTTTTCAGAAGGTTTTATTGCTTTATTTTTCTTCTCAAGACCACCAATAATTCTGTCTACCGCATCAAGGAAATCCTGTTTTGTTACCGAAGTATGGTTATTTCTTGCTGCAATCAGTGCTGCCTCGTTACAAACATTGGCAATATCGGCTCCACTGAAACCAGGAGTCTGTTTTGCTAAAAACTCTCTGTCCACATTATCATCCAGTTTGATTTTCTTTAAGTGAACATCAAAAATCTGTCTTCTTTCGTGTAATTCCGGAAGGTCTACAAAGATTGAACGGTCAAAACGCCCTGCCCTCATTAAGGCTTTATCTAAAATATCAGCCCTGTTGGTAGCAGCCATTACAATAACATTGGTATCAGTCCCGAAGCCGTCCATTTCTGTAAGAAGTTGATTGAGGGTATTTTCTCTTTCGTCATTTCCTCCTGAGAAATTATTTTTTCCTCTCGCACGTCCAATAGCATCGATCTCATCAATAAAGATAATGGCAGGAGATTTAGCTTTCGCCTGAGCAAAAAGGTCTCTTACTCTTGACGCCCCAACTCCTACAAACATTTCAACAAAGTCTGAACCCGAAAGCGAAAAGAAAGGTACTTTTGCTTCTCCGGCTACTGCTTTCGCCAATAATGTTTTACCAGTTCCCGGAGGACCTACCAAAAGAACTCCTTTTGGAATTTTACCACCCAGTTTTGTATATTTTTCAGAGTTTTTAAGAAAATCTACAACTTCTTGTACCTCTTCTTTTGCTCCCTCTAATCCTGCTACATCTTTAAATGTTACCTGAATTCTTTCTTTTTCGTCAAAAAGTTTTGCCTTAGATTTACCGATAGAGAAGATTTGTCCTCCAGGACCTCCACCTCCACCCATCTTTCTGAAAAGAAGGAAGTAAAATAATCCTAAAATAGCAATCCATATCAATGCAGAGAATAAAATATCCATGAAAGGATTTTTACCCGCTCCATAATCTTTAGTTGTTTTAATAGCCGCATTTTCTGCTTTTATCTGATCAAATTTTTGAAGGAAAAGCTGAAGATCTCCGTATTTCACTGTGTAATCAGCTTTAGGAGCCATATCGAATGCTGACAAAGGATTGTTTTCTTTGGTGTTTTTATTCACCATTGCTGTTTTAGCAGCCTGAGTTAAAAATACATCAGCCTTTTCAGTGTCTTTATATATAATAATATTCTGAACTTTTCCCGATTGCATTTCTCTGAAGAAACCGTCTTCATCAATAGCTTTTGCGCTGTTGTCTCCTAAAAAGTTGGATCCAAAAAATAACAAAAGAGCTATGATCGCAATTGGAAAAAACCAGTTAAATCCTTTATTGTTCATTTATACTTTTTAAAATTAAATTTCATTTTCAATTTTGGTGATTTTCGCATCACCCCACAATTCCTCAATATCATAGTACTCACGCACCTGCTTTTGGAATATGTGAACGACCACTGTTACATAGTCTACCAAAACCCACATTGCATTATCCGTTCCTTCTACGTGCCAAGGTCTGTCATGAAGTTCGTTTCTAACTTTCTTCTCTACACTCCCCGCCAATGCAGAAACCTGTGTATTAGAGTTTCCACTGCATATTACAAACGTTTCTGCTACTGAGTTTTCGATGTTGGAAAGATCAAAGATCATAATGTCTTCTCCTTTTACATCCTGGATAGCTTCAACGATTTTATCTATTAATTCTTGCTTTTCTACTGTCTTATTCATTAAAAAAATACTATAATCTGCAAATTTATTGTTTTTTCTTTACTTTAACCTTACTTTTACCCTTTTAAAGTCTTAAAGTTTTCTTAAATGGCCCAACTGTTCTATCTAAAAGAGTGCCCTTCTACTAATGACGAAATTTCAAAGTTTTTACTTTACGAAAATTCAGATTTTATTGCTTTACATACATTTAATCAAACCAAAGGTCGCGGGCAATATGGAAATACATGGTCTTCCACTGCTGAAAAGAATGTAGCTTACACATTAGCTGTGAGCACTCATCATTTCACGCTTTCGGATTTTATGTTCAATTATTATACCGCAATTATTATCAGGGATTTCCTTGCCAATATGACTGAATGTGATGTAAAGATAAAATGGCCTAATGATATTATTCTTAAAAGTAAGAAAATAGTTGGAATATTGATTGAAAAGAAAAAAATTAATCAAAAAAATTATTTCATCATTGGCGCAGGATTCAATGTTCTACAGGAGAATTTTGATGAAATTTCGAACGCAAGCTCGCTTTCTGTTCTTACAGGTAAGAGATTCCGCCTTGAAGAATTTACTGTAAGTCTTCATGATTTCCTGATTGAAAAACTGAGCAATATTCCGACTGATGGAGAAATCCTGAAACGATTCAATGATCTTTTATTCCGTAAAGATGAGATCTCTGTTTTTGAAATCGATAAAAAGAGACAAAATGGCATTATAAAGTTTTGCGACGAAAAGGGAGAAATCTGGATTGAACTGGAAGAAGGCCTTCGTTCTTTTTACCATAAAGAGATTAAACTTCTTTACTGATTTGCTCTTTTCAGATAAAGATATAATGCAATCGGAAAGAAAATAAGGTTGGGAAACCACATGGCCAGAGCCGGAGACATGCTCTTATTTTCGGAAACTACTTTTAAAGCCTCAAATGAGAATACAAAGATAAACGCAAGAGAAATACCTATCGCCAGGTTAATTCCCAAACCTCCCCTCTTCTTTTGTGAGGAAAGTGAAAGAGCCAGAAATGTCAGGATAACAATAGAAACAGGCATGGAAGTCCTTTGGTACAACTCATTTAAATGGGTATTCAGGTTACTGTTTCCTTTTTCTTTCTCCCTTTGGATAAACTTTAAAAGCTCCGGAGTGGTTTTATTCTGCCCCAAAAGCTCATTAGGGAAAAGTTCTTCAGGTGCATGCCCATAGCTTTTCCTTAGTTCAGTTCCGTTTTTCAGCTTTTCAGAATCATCTTTATTAACATTTTTCTCAGTATAATTATTGAGAACAAATTGTTTTTTATCCTGGTCCCAATACACATCAGAAGCTTTCAGTTCATAAAGCATCTTTCTGTTGTTATCAAATTTCTGGAATATAAAACCGGAACCCCTTCGCTCCCTCTTGTTCCAGGAGTTGATAAAAATATATTCTGTTCTGCTGAGCTGTGCCGTTACCGGTGCTGTTCCCAAAACTTTTTCTTTATTGGCTGCATTATAAGTATAAGCTTCCAGCTCATTTTTTTTGATATTTGCCCATGGGAGCACAAAATGATTGACAACCAAAGATATAGACGCAATAAACAAAGAAGTAATTAAATAGGGCTTTGCAAAGCGATGAAAACTCGCTCCACTACTGATCACAGCAACAATTTCTGTATTATTTGCCATTCTGGAGGTAAAATAAATTACCGATATAAATACCAGAATAGACAAGAATGTCATGACCAAATTAATGATCCAGAACGGGTAAAAATGAACGAGAAAATAAGATAGATTTAATTTTGCATCAATTGCTGTTGCATTTTCTATCCTTGGAATTTTCTGCTGAACATCGATCACCAAAACAACTATAGACAATAATATAAGCATGAAACCAAAAGTTCCAAGATATTTTTTGATGATATACCGGTCTATAATTGTAAACATAATTTCCTTTTATAATCTTTGTCTGAGAACAGGAATAACAGATTGTTTCCATTCATAGAAATCACCTGCCAAAATATGCTCCCTTGCAACTTTTACCAAATCCAAATAAAAAGCCAGATTGTGGATAGATGCAATCTGCTTGCCTAAATATTCTTTAGAAACAAATAAATGGCGAACGTATGCTTTTGAATACTCTTTGTCTACAAAACTTGTCCCAAACTCATCCAAAGGCGAAAAATCACGTTTCCACTTCTCATTCTTCAGGTTCATAACCCCTTGCCAAGTAAAGAGCATGGCATTTCTGGCGTTTCTGGTTGGCATTACGCAATCCATCATATCGATACCTAAGCCGATAGATTCCAAAATATTCCAGGGAGTTCCTACCCCCATAAGATACCTTGGCTTTTCTTTAGGAAGAATATCTGTTACCTCATCTGTAATTCTGTACATTTCTTCTTCAGGTTCTCCTACAGAAAGTCCACCAATTGCGTTTCCTTCAGCACCGGCCTCAGAAATCACCTCTGCGGATATCTTTCTCAAATCGGAATAAGTAGAACCCTGAACAATAGGAAACAATCTCTGTTTATAACCATAGAGCTCCTGGTTTTCTTCAGTCCAGTCAATACATCTTTTCAACCAACGGTGCGTAAGTTCCATTGATAATTTTGCCTGATTATATTCGCATGGATAAGGAGTACATTCATCAAATGCCATAAAAATATCTGCCCCGATCTGTCTTTGGATTTCCATAGATTTCTCCGGAGTAAAAAGATGATAACTTCCATCGATATGCGACTTGAATTTCACACCTTCTTCAGACATCTTTCGGCTTCCTGAAAGCGAAAAAACCTGAAAACCTCCGGAATCCGTAAGAATAGGAAGATCCCAGTTCATGAATTTATGTAATCCTCCGGCTTCCTGCATAACATCCATTCCCGGACGTAAATAAAGATGGTAGGTATTCCCTAATATGATCTGCGCCTTAATGTCTTCTTTTAATTCTCTCTGGTGAACTGTTTTTACACTCGCAACAGTTCCTACGGGCATAAATATAGGCGTCTGAACCTTACCGTGATCGGTTATAAGTTCACCTGCCCTAGCTTTCCCTTCAGAGGTTTTTTCTATATTAAAAAATTTCATTTGTATATTTTATTAATTCATCATCATTGGTTGATCTCCAACGAATACATTCTACATTAGTTTGATAAAACAGGAGGACTTAAATTCTTCTTGATTTTATCTTTGACATATTGATCTGCTTTCGGATCTTTTTTTAATAATATTTTTTGAGCATCATCAGCAATCCCACTCATCTTTTGCTCTACCACATAATACTTAAAACTTGCAACAAAGTCATCCGGCTTTACATTATGAGTTTTAAGAACAAAGCGGGTTCCGCTTTCCAGATTGGTATTCTGAAACATAAAAGTAGCCTGATCATTGATTGCCAAATCAGCAAGAATCTCTGACATTGTACCCTCAGAAACAAGATTCTTAGGCTTATCAATGTACTTCTTACAGGAAAATACAAGCATCAAAACAAAAAGAAAAATTAATTTTTTCATAATCTGTTAATTAATGATTTCCATTTTAAATTTAAAACCCCAAAAACCGCTTCATGGATAATTCCGCCATTCATTTTACTTTCTCCTAAAATACGGTTCGTAAAAATAATAGGAACTTCTACAATTTTGAAGCCTTTCTTAAATGCTCTGAATTTCATTTCAATCTGAAAACCATATCCTTTTAATCTTACATTATCCAGATCTATATTTTCCAGAACCTTTCTTGAAAAACACACAAAGCCTGCCGTTGTATCATGAATAGGCAATCCCAGGATGAACCTCACATACTTTGAGGCAAAATAAGATAGCAAAACCCTGCCCATAGGCCAGTTAACCACATTTACTCCTTTGGAATAACGGGAACCAATAGCCATATCAGCCTGTAAGCAAGCCTCATACAATCTTGGAAGATCATCCGGATTATGGGAGAAATCGGCATCCATTTCAAAAATATAATCATAATTATTTTGAAGAGCCCATTTAAATCCATGGATGTAAGCTTTTCCTAAACCATCTTTCACGTGCCTTACGGATAAATGTAAAGAATGGGGAAACCTTCTTTGAAGCTCCTTTACAATGGTGGCTGTTCCATCCGGTGAAGAGTCGTCCACCACAAGAATATGAAAGTCATCTTCCAATGCAAAAACCGCGGAAATAATATTTTCAATATTTTCCTTTTCGTTATAAGTTGGAATAATGACAAGTTTTTTCATTTCAGTTTGCAAAGATAGTTTATTTAACCTTTTTATTTTATACAAAATATTCTATAATTTTGCAAAAAACAATCGATTGCTATTATCACAAAACTTCGTAAACCATGTAAGGATTCCTGAAAACAATGATTGGGTAATCTTTATATTGCTGGGCTGCATATTTTTGTACCTTTTTATGATGAATATTGTAGAAAGAGGAGCCAATCTAAAAGATTTCCTTCTTCAAAAATATTTTGATGCCAGTAATAATTTAGCAAGCTGGATAATAACTTCCTGTGTGGCCACCCTCACCCTGGCTGTACTTCTATCTCAATACATTCCAATTGTTCCTAAATATATTGCCGACCTACAGATTTTAGGATATCAGATGAACAAATTTGGATATTGTCTATTTGCAATCAGTATTTTTTATTTAATAAAATCAACTTTAGGATTTTTATTTTACCAAAGTATAGGTGACACTAAAAAATGGCTTATTTTTTATTTTACCTCCACTAAATTTTATTTCATTTTGTCTTTTTTACTAATAATTCTGTGTATAACCCACTATTATTTCCCAGTCGACAGAAATAAAATATTTTCTTACTATTTGATATTCTTTTCTTTTGTGTTTATTTTTAAAGTTTTTTTCTATTTATTTCACAAGAACAAGGTCTTACCTGAAAAATGGTATTATAAATTTTTGTATATTTGCACCCTCCAAATCGCACCATTATTGTTGCTTTGGAAATTGTTATTTTTTTAATAAAAGTCAATGATGAGAATAAAGTCTATATTGGTTTCTCAACCAGCGCCTAGTGAGTCTTCTCCATATTTGGATATAGCGAAGAAGGAAAAAATAAAGATCGATTTCCGTCCGTTCATCCATGTAGAGGGGGTTGACAATAAAGAACTTAGGACACAAAAAATAGATCTTACGCAATATACTGGCATCATCTTTACCAGTAAAAATGCTATAGACCATTACTTCAGATTAGCAGAGGAACTGCGTTTTGCAGTCCCGGATACCATGAGATATATCTGCCAGTCCGAAGCAATTGCGAACTACCTTCAAAAGCACATTGTCTACAGAAAGAGAAAAATCAGCTTTGGGGAGAAAAACTTCTCAGACTTGCTGCCTCTTTTCAAAAAGTTTCCTACAGAAAAATATTTATTGCCTTCTTCAGATGTTTTAAGTCCTGATATCGTTAAAACATTAGATGCGGCAAATATTGACTGGACAAGAGCTATCATGTACAGAACGGTATGCAGTGATCTGAGTGATATCAACATTAAAGATTATGATATGCTGATATTCTTCAGTCCGCAAGGAATTAAGTCGCTTCAAATGAACTTTGAGGATTTTAAACAAGATGAAACCAAAATTGCCGTTTTTGGAAACACGACTTTAAATGCAGCCGAAGAAGCAGGATTGAGAGTAGATGTAATGGCTCCTACCAAGGAAACACCATCTATGACAATGGCACTTGAAAAATATATTAAAAGCCTTCATAAATAGGTTTTAATATTTTACATAAAACAGCCGTCTTTTCGATTAAAGGAAAGATGGCTTTTTTTTAATTACATTTGAACAAGAATTAATATTGAATGAAATGCCTTATTCATATTTCTATAGTGAAAAATTGATATGGCATTCCACATGATTCACAGACCTATAAAAATCAAACTACCGGATGAAAGCTCCCCAGCCAAAAAAAATAGAAAAAATACTCGAAATACACGGAGACAAAAGAACTGATAATTATTTCTGGCTCAATGAAAGAGAAAATCCCGAAGTCATAGAATACATCGAACAGGAAAATGCTTACGCAGATTTCATGATGAAGGAAACGGAAGATTTTCAGGAAGAGCTTTATGAGGAGATGAAGTCCCGCTATAAAAAAGATGATGAATCACTTCCTTATTTTTTTAATGAATACTGGTACATGGTTCGTTATGAGGAGGGAAAGGAATATCCTATTTTTTGCAGAAAATATAAAACCCTTGATAACCCTGAGGAAATTGTACTCGATGTAAATATCCTTGCTGAAGGAGAAAGCTTTTTCGAAGTTGGAAGTGTTGCAGTAAGCCCGAGTAATAAGATCGCCTCTTTTTCATCTGACAATGTCGGAAGAAGAATATATTCCATCAATTTCAAAAATCTGGAAACAGGAGAAATCCTTTCGGATAAAATAGAAAATACAACAGGAAAGGCTGTCTGGGGAAATGATAACCAACATGTTTTCTACATCAGAAAAGATGAGAGCTTACGTGCGTTCCAGGTATACAGACATCAACTGGGAACTGAGTCATCGGAAGATGTTTTGATCTTCCATGAAAAGGATGATACCTTTGATGTAAATGTCTTTAAAACAAAATCTTTGCAATATATATTCATTGCAAGTTCAAGCACTATCTCTGATGAACACCGGTTCATTCCATCTGATGATGTCTTCGCTGAATGGAAAATTATACAGCCCAGAATAGATGATCTTGAGTACTCCGTTGAGCATTATGAAGACGAATTCTATATCATCACCAATGCTGATGATGCGTTCAATTTTAAGCTTGTAAAAACTAAAATTGACAACTGCGGGATGGAAAACTGGGTAGATGTAATTCCCCACCGTGCTGAAGTCCTGCTTGAAGGGTTCGAAATATTTAAAGACTACCTTGTCCTTGAAGAAAGAGAGCAAGGTTTGTTACAGATAAAAATCATAGACGAAAAAACTCAGGAAGCCTATTATCTTCCTTTCTCAGATCCTACTTACACAGCCTATATTGGAATCAATCTGGAGTTCGATACGGAAATTTTACGATACGGTTATACATCTTTAACCCAACCAAGTTCCACTTACGAATACAACATGAAAAACAAAACCACCGTACTTCTCAAGCAGCAGGAGGTTTTAGGAGGCAAATTTTTCCCTGAAAATTATATCTCGGAGAGAATATGGGCGGATTCAAGAGATGGAAAAACAAAAATTCCTATTTCACTGGTTTACCATAAAGACACAGAAAAATCAGAAAATACTCCCCTACTGCTTTATGGATACGGAAGCTATGGACATACCGTAGATGCCAGCTTTTCAAATGTCAGGTTATCTATTTTGGACAGAGGCTTTATCTATGCAATTGCTCATGTCCGCGGTGGTGAATACCTGGGAAGAGAATGGTATGAAGATGGTAAAATGTTATTTAAAAAGAATACCTTCTTTGATTTTATAGATGCCGGAAAATACCTGATCAAAGAAAATTACACTTCATCCAGGCATCTTTATGCAATGGGAGGAAGTGCCGGAGGATTATTGGTAGGGGCTGTAGTTAACTATGAACCTAACCTGTTTAACGGTATTGTTGCGCAAGTCCCTTTTGTAGATGTGGTAACCACAATGCTGGATGAAACCATCCCATTGACCACGGGAGAATATGACGAATGGGGAAATCCTAATGATGAAGAATATTATCATTATATGAAGGAATATTCCCCGTATGATAACGTAGAAGCTAAAGATTACCCGAATATGCTCATCACCACAGGACTGCATGATTCCCAGGTACAATATTGGGAACCTGCAAAATGGACTGCCAAGCTGAGAGAACTGAAAACAGACCAGAATCTTTTACTTTTCAAAACCGATATGAGTGCAGGACATGGAGGAGCAAGTGGAAGATTTGAATCATTAAAAGAAGATGCATTAGAATATGCGTTCCTGTTGATGATTGATAAAAGATAATGTATAAATTATGATTAACGAATCTGAATACTGGAAAAAAATAGAACAGTTTTTTGAAGATAACTTTCAGACTGAAAAAAATCCTCCCATTGAAACTTTATTGTTTCTGATTGGACTTCAGGAACTTGGAAGTGGTCATCAAAAATATTCAAAAGATGACAAACTCAATATTCTTCATATTGCAGTTTGCAGATTACTGGAGCCCTTTGGCTACTATAAGTTTACGCATTATGAAGATGGATGGCCCCAATTTGACAAATTAGAGGACCTTCCTGAACTTAGGGCTAATGAGCAAACCTTATTAATGAAAAAGGCCATCATCCAATATTTTCAGGATGAGGAGCTTCTTTAAAATTGAAATGTGGCAGTTAATCATTTTAAACTGCCATATTTTCGTTTTTAATATAATTTCTTAATTGTTGAACATATGTCATTCAATATTAATGAACGGCCAAAACTTCGTGAAGTTGACTCAAGCCCATTTTAAATCCTTCTTCAAAGCCCATTTCAAGATGTTTCTTTAAAGCCTCCTGGGATTCGAAATGGATGTTGATTGTTACTTTCGTTCCCTCTTCAATTCCAGTGAATCCGATCAGCCATTGGGCTTGCGGAAAATCATTATTAATATTTCCGTTTTCATCACAAAAAGCATCTATCCCATCGAAGCTTCTGTGTTCCATAATTTCCCCATATTTAAGCTGTCCATACATTTTTTCCCCTTCGGGACCTATCATTGCATAATGCCAGATTCCATTCTCTTTAAAATCCATTTTTACCGTTTCACATTTCCAGGGTTTTGGAGCCCACCATTGGTCTAATAATTCGGATTTGGTAAAATAATCCCACACTTTTGAAACATCAGCTTTGTAAATAATCATTACATAAATGCTGTTTGCGTCAAAATCTTTGTTAAAAATGATATTTGATTCCATACGTAATTATTTTTAACAAACTTACTTCTTTATTTGTAGGTGAGGCTTTTCATAAGACAAGTTATTTTTGATTTATAAAAAAATTGTTAAAAAACATGGTTTTAAGAAAAAAAATACAATTTTTTGGCTCGTTTTTTGTTTATCAAGTCTGAAAACAATTAATTTTAACATTCATCATTCCGAACAACCTAAAACAAGCTAATGAATAATAAATTCATCCCAATAATTTCAGTGTTTATGACAATATCATTGATTGTCTTTGTTACACTCCAATTTTATTGGTTGAAAGGATATTATAATGCTTTAGAACAAGATTTTTCGAATAAAGTCTATGCGGCTTTAGAAAATACAGCAAAAAATATCTCTGAAATTGAAGTGGAAAAGTACCTGAATGAAGATTTTAAAAATTTCAGAAAAAATGTCATTTCCAATAATAATCAACCTTCTTTAACTACGATCCAGCAGGTAGAGGATTCTGGGGCTCAGAGGCAGATTATTTATTCTAAAAATATCATTGAAAAAACACAGCTTCCCATTTCTCAGAAAGGAGATTCATTAAAGCTGACAACCTTATATACGGACGAAGCCGCTTACAAACTGAAAAGAGATACCACCAACCGGGAACTCCTTACGGCTGACATTAATCAGGATATAGAAAGCGGAGATTACTCTATGAAGGAGTTTGCCAAAGTATATGGAAATAACCTTCCGATTACTAAAAGAGTGGATGATGCTATTCTGGATTCTGTTCTTGCCAAAGAACTGAAAATGAAAGGCATTACCGCAAAGTTTGGTTTCGGGGTTACTGATAAAAACAATAAACTCACAAGTGTTTTTAACAAAGTATATAAAGAGAAAAAGGATAATAATACATATAGCTATCCCCTTTTTACAGACAAAAAGGACCGTACTTTATACAGCCTGGCATTGGTTTTCCCTAAAAAAGAATATTCCTTAGCCATGAATAACTGGCCGATGCTTTTGGGAACCTTCCTTTCTTTGCTTACGATATTGGGAATCTACATCATCTCCATCAACTATATGATGAGACAAAAGAAACTGGCAGAAATAAAAACGGATTTCATCAATAATATGTCGCATGAGTTCAAAACTCCTTTAGCTACTATTTCCGTTGCTACGGATTCTCTGGCGAATGACAAAATTGCCACTAATCCGGAAAAGGTAAGATATTATTCCAACCTGATCAAGCAGGAAAATCTTCGGATGAAAAAACAGGTGGAGAATGTCCTTAATATGTCGAAGCTTGAAAGAAATGAAGTTAATCTGTTCCTCAAAGAAACCAATGTAAGAGAACTGATCAAAAAAACGACAGAATCATTTAATCTTATTGTAGCACAGAGAAACGGTTCACTGACGGAAGAGTTTACTGCTGACAGATATACTTTTAAGATCGATGAGTTCCATATTTCCAATATGCTGGTGAATTTACTGGATAACGCCAACAAATATTCTCCTGATACACCGGATATCAAAATCAAAACAAAAAATGAAGGCAACTTCTATGTGATTGAAATTTCCGATAAAGGAATGGGTATGGAAACACAGAATAAAACTAAAATCTTTGAAAAATTCTTTAGAGAAGAAACGGGAAATATCCATAATGTAAAAGGTCAGGGATTAGGGCTTTCGTACGTTAAAAAAATTGTAGAACTTCATAAGGGCCAGATTATCGTGGAATCACATAAGGGAGAAGGAAGTGTGTTCACGATAAAACTTCCCATGACATAGAAGAATAGACAGGAAGCAATAAAAGATAAACCAAATAACAAATATAAAAGAAGAGAGAGTGAGGAAGTTCATTCTTATTATTAATTTTTAATTTTTAAAATTATGAGCAACAGAATATTATTAGTAGAAGACGATCAGAGTTTCGGAGCTGTTTTGAAAGATTATTTAACCATCAATAATTTTGAAGTAACTCTTGCAACAGATGGAGAGCAGGGGCTCAAAGAATTCACAGAAAATGAATTTGACATTTGTATTTTCGACGTGATGATGCCTAAGAAAGACGGGTTTTCATTGGCAGAAGATGTAAAAAAAATAGATAAAAATACTCCTATCATTTTCCTTACAGCAAGAAATATGAGGGAAGACATCCTGAAAGGATATCAGTTGGGGGCAGATGATTATATTACAAAACCATTTGATACGGAATTACTTTTATACAAGATTAAGGCAATTCTTCAGAGAAGCTCAACCCTGGAAAATGAAGAACAGGAACAGTTTAAGATCAGCAATATTTTCTTTGATTCCATGCTGAGACAATTAAGAGTAGGTGACAAAGAATACAAACTTTCTCCGAAGGAAAATGAATTGCTTAAGCTTCTTTGTATCCACAGAAATGATTTTATGCCAAGAGACCTTGCATTGAGAAAGATCTGGAAAAAGGAAAACTATTTTACTGCAAGAAGTATGGATGTTTATATCGCAAAACTTCGTAAGCTCTTAAAAGATGATGAAGGACTGGAAATCATCAATGTTCACGGAGAAGGATTCAGACTTTTAGTTAAGAATTAATTCCAAAAGAAGATTATAAATATAAAATTAGCAAAACAATTGAAAATGTTTTGCTAATTTTGTTTTATACGATAGGATATGAAAAATATATTTTTAGGTCTTGCTGCTTTTTCTCTGCTTACTGTTTCCTGTAAAAAAGATGAAAGAGCAACTTACATTAAAGAAGAGGCATCCATTCAGCAGCCTGCATTAGCTGTTAATAATACTCCAAAAGCTTCTATTTTAGATCAGGCAGGCATAAAGAGCAATGTGCAACCTGTAAATTCAGCTCCACCTGTTACCGCTCCGGGAATGAATCCACCCCACGGACAACCGGGACACCGTTGTGATATCCCTGTAGGACAGCCATTAAACAGCAAACCGGCTCAGGCCCAGACCACTCAAAATGTTGTGGTAAATAATAATGGATCTCAAACGATACAAATCGATCCCAATTCACTAAAACCAGGAAAATTTACGGTGGATAATAAAACAGGAAAGGCGGTAAAAACTGCTCCGGGCATGAATCCACCTCACGGACAACCGGGACATCGCTGTGATATTCCTGTAGGACAACCTCTCAATAGTAAACCGCTTCCACAGCCTGTTCAAAATGCTGTACAAAACACTCCCGTTTCAGCTCCTGAACAAAGTCTGGCAACTGGTGAGAAACCGAAATTAAACCCCGCTCACGGAGAGCCTTTTCACAATTGTTCTGTAAAAGTAGGTGATCCATTACCATAATTTTTGTAATTTTGCCATCGTGAAGTTATTTCAGATCATAACCCTTATCTTCTGCTTAGGAATTTTCTTGATTCCTAAAGATAACTTCTATATGATGTCAACCCAGCAGACCTGCTGTAAGGCGGACGCTAAAAAAGACGACTGCTGTAAGAACCATCAATCAAAATCATCTAAAGAACACGAAAAATCAAAATCATCTTGCAACGATGATTGCTGTTCAACATGTGTGGCTTGTTTTTCATATATAGAAACTCCTTTTTCCAAAGGTTTTCTATTGGAATTATCATACTATAAAGCCAATAAAAAATTACTTTTCCAATATTGTGATCCTCATCTTTCGGATCGTTTAAAAGAGATTTGGGAACCGCCAAAGCTAGCTTAATTAAAAATACAGCAGGTTCATTAGAGCGCTAATGGACTATTTTTTAATTAATCTAAATTTTAAACAAAATGAAATTATTTATTTCCAGGATAATTCTTGGATTATGCTTATTATCTGCACCCTTTATATTTGCCCAAAATCTTAAAAGCCAGTTTCAGGTAAAAGGAAACTGTGAAATGTGTAAAGAAAGAATAGAAACCTCAGCAAAAAAAGCAGGGGCAAAAGCGGCAAGATATTCTATAGATTCTCAAACTTTAACATTAGAAACAGAAGGAAATGTTTCTCCGGATGACATTCTTAAAAAGGTAGCTGAAGCGGGACACGACAATGAGAAATTCAAAGCTACTGATGAAGTGTATCAAAGTCTTCCTGACTGCTGTCATTACGAGAGAACTCTTCAACCGTCCAATGCAAGTACAAGCACGGTAGTACAAAAATCCAAAGCTGACAATGAATTTTATGTCAAAGGAAATTGTGCATCATGTAAAGCAAGAATTGAAAAAGCAGCAAAAGATGCCGGTGCTACTTCTGCAAATTGGAGCGCTGAGAAACAAACTGTTGTTTTAAACTTTGACAGCAACAAAACTTCTGCAGATAAAATTTTAAAAAAGATTGCTGATGTTGGGCATGACAACGAAAAGTATACTTCAACAGAGAACGTTTATAACAATCTTCCCTCATGTTGCCTTTACGACAGAACTGTAGCGTTGGGAGAAAAAGGACCTAACGTTCATTTTGAAGAAGATGAAAAAACAATGTCCGGTAACAATAATGTATCTGCGGAAAACGAGAACCACGATCATCATGAAAAAAAGATTGAGGAAGTAAAATTATCCGCGTCGAAAGCTTCAACTTCATTAAGCAAAAACGAAGCAGGCCTAGTTTTTAATATTGACAAAAAGGAATTGTTGAAAGCAGCCTGTTGTAATCTCTCGGAAAGTTTTGAAACAAATGCTACTGTAGATGTTTCCTTCAGTAATGCTGTAACAGGCACGAAACAGCTTAAAATGCTGGGTCTTGATCAGAAATACACCAGCCTAACCAAGGAACTTTTACCGGAGATCAGAGGTTTGGCTTCCGCTTATGGGCTGAATTTTATTCCCGGCAGATGGATCGAAAGCATCCAACTTACAAAAGGAGGAAGTACGGTAACCAATGGGTATGAAAGTATTACCGGGCAAATCAATACCGAACTTCTAAAAAATGCCAAGACTCCGGAAACATCACTCAATCTTTTTTCTGATTTCAACGGGAGAGCAGAGGCAAATATAACGAGTGTATCTCCTATTAATGAGAAATGGTCTCAGACTTTCTTATTACATGGAAATGGAACTTTCGGAAATACGGATATGAATAATGACGGATTTCTTGACCGTCCGAAAGGGACACAAATCAATGCAGCATATTTGCTTAATTATAATGACCTGGAAAAATCCGGTTTTGGATCTCACTTCGGAATTAATTTCGTGAAGGATAACAGAACAGCAGGCCAGACCGATTTTGATAAAAGGCTGTCTCAGGATAAGCAAAGCCCGTACGGGGTTGGAATTGATATTTCGAGATTTCAGGTATGGAACAAGACCGGATATGTTTTTAAAGGTAAACCTTATCAAAGTATAGGCTGGATGAATCAGTATGTATACCATCAGCAGGATAGCTTTTTCGGGTTGAGAAATTATTCAGGTAAACAGAATACTTTTTATTCCAATTTAATTTTTGAGAGTATTATCGGGAATACGAATCACAAATATAAAGCCGGAGCCAGTTTTATGTATGACGGTTATGATGAAACCTATCTTACAACTCCATACAAAAGAAATGAAATCGTACCTGGAGCTTTTGCCGAATATACCTTAACAGGATTAAAATATACTTTGGTAGCCGGAGCAAGAGTAGACTTCCACAACCTGGCTGGAACACAGTTTACACCAAGGATGAACTTTAAATATGATTTCACTCCACAAACCATTTTAAGGTTGTCAGCAGGAAGAGGTTTTAGAACGGCTTCGGTTTTTGCGGAAAATCAACAGTACTTTGCATCGAACAGAACGATTCAAATTATACAAAATGGCGGAGATATTTACGGATTAAAACCTGAAATTGCATGGAATTATGGAGCAAGTTTACAGCAGGAGTTTAAAATTTTCGGAAGAAAATCTTCCATCGTTGCCGACTTTTTCAGAACAGATTTTCAGAATCAGGTGATGGTTGACCTTGACCGATCTCCACAGCAGCTTGTATTCTATAATTTGGAAGGAAAATCTTTTGCCAATAGTTTGCAGATACAGTGGGATTTTATTCCGATTAAAAACTTTGAAGTAAAAGCTGCCTACAAATATTATGACGTTCAGGCAGATTATCTTGACGGAAGAAGGGAAATTCCTTTTATGGCTAAAAATCGCGGATTTGTAAATCTTGCTTATTCTACGAACAAAAGTGATAAGGGTGGCTTCTGGAGTTTTGATACGACTCTGAATTGGGTTGGAAAGCAAAGACTACCGGACACATCGGGCAATCCAACCGAGTTTCAATTACCCGGTTATTCCGAATCTTATACTATTTTGAATGCACAGATTTCTAGAAATTTCAATAAAAAACTGAGAGCCTATGTTGGAGGCGAAAACTTAACCTCTTACTATCAGAAGAATGCGATCATCGATTTTAAAAATCCTTTCGGGAATTATTTTGATGGTGGAATGCTCTACGCTCCTATTATGAAAGCTAATTTTTATGTAGGTCTGGATGTGACATTCTAAAAATACCGATAAGTTTTTAAATATAATAGGCAGCATTAATCCAAATGCTGCCTTTATTTTGGAATAAAATTTTATCGGTACGGACATTTTTTCAAGATTAAAATGTGGTTCCTTCTCCGTTGACAAAGGTGAGCTAAGGCATTAAATGACAATTTTGCAAATCTCCGATTTTGCCATTTTACAAACAAAGAACAAAAAAATACTTAAAAAATCTATTTACATTAAAAATTTTATATATTTACACTTTCTAATATGTATGAACATACCAACCAAAGATTTCACGATAGATCATCATAGTAAACTCCCTCTGCATGTACAGGTAGAAGAACTTTTCCGTAAACTTATCAAGATGGAAGTTTATAAAAAAGGAGCTCTGTTACCTAAGGAAGTTGATCTGGCTAATCTTTGGGGAGTTTCCCGGAACACCATCCGACAGGCAACCAATAAACTGGAACATGAAGGTCTTATTGTACGGAAAAAAGGGGTCGGAACACGTGTGGCTGAAAATAAAAGCCTTACAACAGGATTGGATCATTGGTATAGTTTTACAAGAGAAATGCAGGAGAAAGGTATTCATGTAATTAACCAATTGTTAAAAACAGAAACAGTACAGCCTAATGAAGAAATCTGCCATTTTTTTAACAGTTCACCAGATAAAAAAATATTTAAGCTTTCTAAATTAAAAGGAGAAAATTCCGGTGATCCGATTGTCTATTTTGAAAGCTATTTTCATCCAAGAATAGGCCTTGATAAAAATGATGATTTTGATATGCCATTGTATAGCATGTTGCAGGAGAATCATGGAGTCATAGTACACCGGTCCCGTGAAAATATAAGCGCCTGCCAGGCTGGTGCCGTGATAGGAAAGAAACTAAAAGTACCGGCTGCTTTTCCGGTTCTGAAACGAGAGCGTTTCGTGTATGATATCAATGGAAAGCCGGTAGAATATAATGTGGGATACTACCGTTCTGATAAGTTTACCTATACGATAGATATTAATAAATCTTCTTAGCAGGTTTTATTTTTTTAGACATTAATATGTTCAAACATTCTAACATATAACCAAAAATGAAGTCCATGTACAAGTATTTTCTTTTGCTGATGTCCTTCCTGATGACAGGCAATTTTGTTTATAGTCAAAAAAAAGTTCCTTATTTTGGTAACATACAGTCTACCAACGGTTATGAAAAGGAAATAAGTGGTGAGAATATTGATTATTTCTCTGCATTTCCGGATCATGCAACGAGAGCTTTGCTTACGCGCACAACGGATGGCGCAAAAGCAATTGAGTGGGAAACTGCTCCTGTGCCACAAAAAGGCAATAAGCAATATGTATATTTTAACTGGCTGGTCTCCCATTCTTCGGGAAGCAGTGGGGGTATTCGCCATTTTGACTTGTACATCAACGATCAAAAAGCACTGACTCTCACTACTTATCCCGGAAATAAGCATCCGGACTGGATTTCCAAAGCAGCAGACAGTACTGCATTTGTATTCAACCAGACTAAAATGGACGGCTTAAAAGATTCTTATGGTATTGCGTATCTCAGAGTTCCTGCCAATAAAGTAACTCCGGGAAAACCTTTACGTCTGAAACTTGTAGGACAAGCTCAGGATAGCAGGGACTGGTTCATGACATACAAATTTACCTTCCAGGAGAAAATGGATGCTTCCTCCACTCCGTTCATTTTAAAAGATGGAAAACGTCTTATTACCCTTACTACATTACACTTTGGTCCTGAACAAAAAATTACGGCTAAAATAAACAATAAGAATTCCTTCTCCTTTACTATGCCGGATGGTATTAAAACATTTGACCTACCTGTAGATCTTGCACCTGAAGGAGGCAGTGTTCAGTTATCAGTTACCTCCGGTAATAAGGAACTTCTCCGTAAAACTATTGAGGCTGGAGCTATCGTTCCCCGCACCTTATATTTCATACATCATTCTCATACGGATGTAGGATATTCCCATTTACAATCTGAAGTGGAAAGGATTCATACTCAAAATATATATGATGCCTTGAAAATGATTGAGAAAACACGGAACTTACCTGAAGAAGCTCGTTTTAAATATAATGTCGAAGCACTATGGGATGTAGAAAACTTTATGCGAAAAGCTACTCCTCAGGATAAACAATTATTTGTAAAAGCAGTAAAAGAAGGAGATATAGGTCTTTCAGCAATGTATGGTAATATTTTAACGGGACTTAGCCAGCCCGAAGAATTATACCATTACACGGAATATGGGAAAAAGCTGGAAAAAGAATATGGATTAAAGATCAACAGTGCCATGATGTCTGATGTTCCCGGCTTTGCCTGGTCATTGGTTCCTGCACTTACTGCATCGGGAGTAAAATATTTTTCCAGTGGCCCCAATTATCTTGGAAAAACCAACCCATATCTTGGAGACCGGGTTGGAAATTTTGTAAAAAACTGGGGAGATAAACCAGTATGGTGGCAATCGCCTTCGGGTAAAGAAAAAATATTATTCTGGACAGCCGGAAGAGGTTATTCTTCATGGCACGGCATCCATCCGGGTGGTGTATTTGAAAACGGGCAAAGAAAGATTGCTGAATATCTTGATGACCTTACCAAAACCAATTATCCTTATGATATGGTACAGTGGCGTTATAATATTGTTTCTGATAATGGTCCTATAGATCCTTCAATATCAAAGTTTGTAGATGAGTGGAATAAAAAATATATCTCGCCTAAAATCGTTCTCAGTACGAATGAAAAGATGTTTGAAGTTTTTGAAAAGAAATATGGAGATCAGCTTCCAATAGTAAAAGGAGATATCAGTCCGCATTGGGAAGACGGAGCAATGTCTACGGCCAGGGAAGAAGGGATTAACCGAAACAGCAGCCTTAAGCTACAACAGCTAACCACCCTGTACTCAATGCTCAATCCTACTCAATATAACAGCCAAAGTTTTTATGAAGCATGGAGAAATGTCATTTTATTTCATGAGCATACCTGGGGAGCCTTTAATAGTATTACTGCTCCTGACCTTCCGTTCGTTAAAGATCAATGGCAGGTAAAAAAGCAGTTTTCTACTGACGGAAGTTCTTTGGCTAACAAACTGGAAGCTGATTTACTAAAGCCTATAACCAATCCTGTATCCAAAACCATTGCAGTTTTCAACACCTCATCATGGTTACGAAGTGGTGCGGTAATTATTCCTGGAACATCATTGGGGAATGCCGTCCAGGATGCATCAGGTCATACAGCTCCTTTACAAAAGCTGCAGGACGGAACTATGATATTCATCGCAAAAGATGTTCCACCACTAGGGTCAGCAAACTACATTATCATTAAAGCAAAAGTATCTTCCGCAAAGCCTTTTTCTGTTACTAACAATAGTATTTCTAATGGAAAGGTTGCTGTGACCTGGGATCATAAGACTGGAAGCATTACCCAGTTTACCGATAACAACAATATTAATTACGTAGGAATTTTTAACAACCAAGGGTTAAACAGTTATTGGTATGTTCCTGGTTCTGATCCAAAGGAAGCTCAATCCAACATGAATGTGCAGATAAAAGTATTAGAGAATGGACCTGTTATGAGCAAAATCTCTCTGATATCAGAAGCACCAGGTGCTAATAAACTGGAAAGAATTCTTACTTTGTTTGCGGATAGTGATGAAGTAGGATTGGAAAATATTGTGGATAAAAAACCTATACGTACCAAAGAATCGGTTCACTTTGGTTTTCCCTTCAATGCTGAGTTCAAGAATATAACAGTAGATGCAGGTTATGGTATCATGAGGTATCTTACTGATCAGCTTCCCGGTTCCAACATGGATTATTGGTATAGCCGCCGATGGGTAGATGCTTCTTTTGGACAAAAGGGAATGCAATGGATGGTTTTAGAAGCACCCCTTATTGAAGCTACTGAGATGATCGACGAAAGAATGGTTATTGATAACAGCCACAAAAAATGGAAAGACAAAGGAGCTCCCGGCACTACCAATTGGTTCAGCTATGCGATGAACAACTATTGGCACACCAACTATAAAGCAGATCAGGAAGGTCCTGTGCATTACCGCTATGCTCTACGTCCACATGGATCATTTGATTCAGTAGACAATGAGAAGTATGCGTCTGCTTTTACGCAACCTCTTATTGCCGTTTCTGTCGATGAAAAATTCAAAGTTGGCGGAAGTCTTTTCAAAGTTGGCAATGACAAAATTGTTGTGACAAGTGTAACACCACAAGAAGATCACAGCTTTATTATAAGACTATACAATCCAGACGAGCGGGAACAGACAACAACATTTGCCTGGGAAAAGCTAAAACCATCTCAGCTTATTGATGTAAAAACAGGCAAAACAATAACACCTGACGAAAAACTTAGTTTATCAGGAATGGATGTTATTGAAATTAAACTTATTCCTTAATTAAAGTTATGTCGAAACCGGTTATTGCCATAGATATGGGAGGTACAAAGATTAAAATCGGCATTGTGCAAGATGGCATTTTACTGGATTCCACCTCTATTGATGCCTATTCCACAAATGGTCTCAGATCCAGGCTTCCTTATATCCGGGAAGCTGTAGAAAATTTATTAAAACCCCAACAACTTTCTTTATCGGATCTGGGTGGATTAGGTATTGCTTCTCCCGGGATCGTAGACAGCCACCGGAAAAAAGTACTTTCTATCGATAAGAAATTTGGAGATGCTCCTGAAATCGATTTAGAGGAATGGAGCCAGAAGATGTTTAATCTTCCTTTTTTCATAGAGAATGATGCCAGGAGTGCGTTGGTAGGAGAATGGATATATGGTAATGCACAAAATCATGACAATGCAGTTCTCATGACACTGGGAACTGGAATAGGCAGTGCGGCTATCATAGAAGGAAAATTATTGAAGGGGAAACACTTTACGGCGGGTATTCTTGGAGGACATTCGGTGATCAATTATAAAGGGAATGTATGTAATTGTGGCAATAAAGGTTGTGTAGAAACGGAAGCTTCAACATGGAATCTCGCAAACATGCGTAAATCAGAAGATCTGCCAGCTTCTTCGGTAGTTGATTATGAAATGATCTTTACTCTGGCTGAAGAAGGAAATACAAAAGCATTAGAAATCAGGAATCAGAGCCTTCAGGCATGGTCTGCATGTGCTGTTAATCTGATTCATGCTTATGACCCGGAAATACTGGTGCTTACCGGCGGGATTATGGCCAGCAGTTCTTCTATCATACCCTATTTACGGAATTATATTGAAACTTACGCATGGACACCCTGGGGAAAAGTTCATCTTACTGAAGGAAAATTCTCCGGCACAGCTGCCCTATTGGGCATAGCCCATCTCATCAACAACCAATAAAATAATATGACTGATAAACATTGCACAAGATGAAATCAAACTTTAATAAACATCCCGTCATTGAAATCAAAGGCCACTCTTGTTTTTCAGGTTGGCAGAATATTACTGAACAAATAAAAGAAAGTAATCCTAGAGTTATCGCGATTGAGTGCTATCCAGGGGTTTATCTGGAAGAGGTCATCAGCTCATTGAAAGAGATCCTAAATCCGGAATTGGTGATCAATACCATTCAGGCCATGAAACCGGAAAAAGAAATTGCAGCATTGATACAGCCTTATGTAACGGATGATCCTGTATTTGGCTATATATCCTCCCTAAAACTGGAAGATTATTTTGATTTTAAAAAGATTAAAGATCTCAAAAGCCTTCTATCAGAAATCGGGGATTGTGCTGTGATCATAGGCCCTGGTGCCACTTTAATTGCAGACGAGGCAGACCTTTCCATGTATGCAGATATGCCTCGATGGGAAATACAAATGCGTTTCCGAAAAGATACAGCCTGCAATCTGGGCAGAACCAACTATACTGATTCTTTTGCATATCAATACAAACATGCTTATTTTGTAGACTGGCGCGTTAGTGACCATTATAAGAAACAAATATTGAATAAGTGTCAGTTTCTTCTGGATACGACCATACCACATCAACCTAAAATGATAAGTACTGTTTCTTTATTTGATGCATTTCAGCAAACGTTAAGCGCTCCTTTCAGAGTTGTCCCGTTTTTTGATCCCGGCCCATGGGGAGGCCAGTGGCTAAAAGAGGTATGTGACCTGGACAGAAGTCTTCCGAATTACGCCTGGGGATTTGATTGTGTCCCTGAAGAGAATAGTCTCTTATTGGGTTTCGGAAACCAGGTTGTAGAAATACCTTCTTCCAATCTTGTTTTTTTCCAGCCAGAAGCTTTGCTGGGAAAAGAAGTATATGAGGGATTCGGGGATGAGTTTCCTATCCGTTTTGACTTTCTGGACACTATGGAAGGGGGTAATCTGAGTCTACAGGTACATCCGCTTAAGGAATACATCAAAGAAAAGTTCGGGATGTCCTATACACAGGATGAAAGTTACTATATGCTGGATGCTAAAGAAGATGCTTTTGTCTATTTGGGGTTAAAAGAAAATATTGACCCTCAGCTTATGATGAAGGAGCTGGAAGCTGCGCAATATGATCAGGTTCCTTTTGACGCAGAGAAGTATGTACAAAAATGGCCGGTCCGCAAACATGATCATGTATCTATTCCTTCGGGCACTGTACATTGTTCGGGAGCGAATTCTGTGGTATTGGAAATCAGTGCAACTCCTTATATTTTTACTTTTAAATTATGGGATTGGGGGCGTATGGGACTGGATGGCAAACCGCGTCCCATATCATTGGCACATGGTAAAAATGTTATACAATGGGATCGAACAACTTCATGGACCAAAGAAAATATACTAAACCTTACAGAACCTATTGCTGAAGGAGATGGCTGGCGGGAAGAACGTACAGGTTTAGATGCATTATCATTTATTGAAACAAGAAGACATTGGTTTACTAAAAAAGTAGTTCATCATACCGGAGGTGTGGTAAATGTACTCAACCTTGTTGATGGAAGGGAAATTATTGTAGAAAGCCCAGAACATCTTTTTGAGCCTTATGTTATTCATTATGCTGAAACATTTATCGTTCCGGCCCATGTAAGACTGTATACCATAAGCCCATATGGAGAGAGTGAAGGAAAAGAATGTGTGACTATTAAAGCGAGCATACGTACTCAGATGATTTCTCAAAAAGTTATAAAATAAACATCTATGCAGCAAACGTTTCATTCTACAATCCTTAAGGCAACTCTTGTAGCATCAGTAGGCGGATTGTTATTCGGTTATGATACCGCTGTAATCTCCGGAGCAATTGGCTTTATGCGAACTTATTATCATTTATCCGATCTGATGACAGGCTGGGTAGCTTCATGTGCTCTGCTGGGCTGCATCATAGGTGCTGTGTATTCAGGAACATTAAGTGATCGTATCGGTCGTAAAAAAGTATTAATGCTTTCGGGTTTATTGTTTACTATTTCATCCATAGGAACATCACTGGCTCCTAATCTGTGGATATTTGTAGTATTCCGGATAATAGGAGGAATGGGTATCGGAATTGCTTCCATGCTCTCGCCGATGTATATTTCAGAAATGGCTCCTGCAGCCATAAGAGGACGTCTGATATCCATATTCCAACTGGGAATCGTGAGTGGTATTCTGGTTATCTATTTTGTGAATGCCTATATTGCCGGCATTCATAACGAAAGCTGGAATATTTCGACAGGATGGCGATGGATGTTTGGTTCGGGAATTATTCCTGCCGTTATCTTTATTCTGTTGCTCTTCACTGTTCCTGAGAGTCCGCGTTGGCTGGCCGGACAAAAAAGAGAAACTGAGGCATTAGCAATCCTGAAAACCATCAATGATCCTACGACTGCCCGGCAGGAGCTGGATTCCATCAAGGGGGCTTTAAAAGAGGAAAAATCTCTTTCTTTCAGCGCGCTTAAGGAGCCCAAATTAAAACGGGCATTGGCTATAGGTATCTTCCTTGCTATATTCTCACAAATTACCGGCATCAATGCAATTATGTATTATGCTCCTGAGATTTTCAAGGCAACGGGAGTCGGCTCAGACTCTGCATTCATGCAAACCGTTCTCGTGGGGATCATCAATGTTCTTTTTACTTTTGTAGCCATAAAATATGTAGACACATGGGGACGAAAAAAGTTACTGCTTCTTGGTATTTCCGGCATGGCTATTTGTTTATTTATTATTGGTTTTGCCTTTTTTAATGAACAAAAGGGGTATCTGATACTTATCGCGATCCTTGGATACATTGCTTGTTTTGCCATGTCCCTTGGTCCTCTTGCATTTGTGGTTATTGCAGAAATCTTTCCAACAAAGGCTCGAGCTACCGCTATGTCCGTGGCTACTTTCTTTCTGTGGTCAGCCGTTTTTTTAGTTTCCCAAACTTTTCCGGTTCTTGTCGGAATTATTGGTAATGCTTTTACATTTTGGTTATACATGGCCATCGCTATCACAGCACTCTTGTTTGTATGGAAAAAAGTACCTGAGACCAAAGGAAAAACCTTAGAGGAAATACATAATTCTCTATAAAAGAAAAAGAGTGATTGAAATTCTTAATTTTGGGATTTCAATCACTCTTTATTATTTTACCGGCTTTATACTCATCGCAAATCCCCCACCGGGAGCCGCTTTGATTTTCAGCTTAGTATTGGTTCTCACTATTTGTCTGGAGATCTCATAACTTTTAGGATTGTTTTTCCAGCTGGCATTTTTACCGTCTTTATAAATTACCGCTTCAAATTTTTGGTTTTTAGGTAGAAATGACAAATCTACCGTTGCTTCTCTTGGATTTTCATCAGTAATACTTCCTACAAACCATTCATCTTTATTTTTAGCTTTCCTTGCAATGGTAATATAATCACCCGGCTCGGCCTCAAGAATATATGAAGAATCCCAATCTACTGCCACGTCTTTGATAAACTGAAAAGCATCAGGATATTTTTTGTAATTATCAATCAGATCTGCAGCCATCTGAAGCGGGCTGTACATTGTAACATAAAGTGCTAATTGCTTGGTAAGCGTTGTACTCAACTTCGCTTTATTAGTTCCATAAACCGAAAGATCTCCTTCGAATATCCCTGGTGTATAGTCCATCGGGCCTCCTATTAGCCTTGTAAATGGCAATATGGTGGTATGATCCGGACGGTTGCCATTGAAAGATTCAAATTCTGTTCCGCGTGCCGATTCCTGAGCAATCCAATTGGGGTAAGTCCTGTAAAGACCTGTTGGCCGCACTGCTTCATGTGAATCTACCATAATATGATATTTTGCAGCCATTTCAGCAACGTAGTTGTAATGGTTAACCATCCATTGGCTGTCATGATATTCACTCCGCGGGATAATTGGCCCTACATATCCGGTTTTTACGGCATCGTATCCATTGTCTTTCATAAACTGAAATGCGTCCATCAATTGTCTTTCATAATCTACCGCAGATGATGTTGTTTCGTGATGCATGATAATCTTTACATTTTTGCTTTTGGCATAAGCCTGCAGTTCTTTTACATCAAAATCGGGATAAGCTTTGGTAAAGCTATAAATATGTTCTTTTCTGTAAGCCTGATTATCTTCCCATCCTTCATTCCATCCTTCCACTAAAACAGCATCAAAGCCGTTTTCTGAAGCAAAATCAATGTATTCTTTAACATGCTTGGTATTCGCGCCATGTCTGCCATTCGGCTTGAGGGTTTTATAATCCGTTTGCCCGATCCGGATATCCTGATCGTCTGAATAAGCCCAGGTAGATCCACCTCCTATAAAATATTCCCACCATACTCCAATGTATTTGGTCGGCTTGATCCATGAAGTATCCTCAATTTTGCTTGGCTCATTAAGATTAACAATCAGGTTGGAAGCCAAAATATCTCTTGCGTCACTGCTGATAATCAAAGTTCGCCATGGGCTTACAGAACCTGTTTGAACAAAACCCCTGTCTCCGTTTTTATCAGGTGTCAGATTGGAAGAAAGAATAAAATTCTTCTCATCAAGATTGAGTGTCATTGCAGCAAAATTGATAAGAGCTGCTTCATGAATATTAATATAAATTCCGTCTTTTGATTTCAGCATCAAAGGTGTTTGTACAGCAAGACTGGCACTGGGTGCTTTTGCTGCCAGAGGTTCTTTGCGTACCTCATCGATCAGCTTTGAAATTTCGGACAGATTTGATGTAGTAACCGGAAACTCATTCGTATCATAATCGGCAGGGATCCAAAATGCCTTATAATCTTTTCCTAAATTAAAGCTTGTTTTCTCACTGCTTATGGTAAAATGCCTTAAATCCTTTTGGACAGGAAACTCATACCGGAAACCTAAACCATCGTCAAATAGCCTGAATCTGATATCCAGTTTCCAGCCGGTTTTATCTTGAACTAAATGGACAAGCATTTCATTGTAATGATCAGCTACTTCCTTATTGGGTCCCCAAACCGGCCTCCAGGTTTTATTGGAAGATGAGTAATCAATCCCCTCTACTTTAAAATCGGAGAAATAGGAATAAGAGGGTTTTAAAACAAATCCTAACTGGCTTTCTTTTAAAACCGTTTTATCTTTATAATTTAATGAATAATATGGAGTTCCCTCCCCTTCTATTTTAAAGTTCAGTTTAAACTGATTATTGGGTGACGAGAGTAGTTGTCCGTTCGTAACAATCGTGAACAACATACTCATACAAAAGTATATAGTCTTTATTTTCATTATAATAATCTTAAAAAACACTGTCCGCCATTCTCTGGGAAAATGGCGGACAGAGATCAATTATACTTACCGGAATTATCTTCCGAAATCATCCTGTACTCTTACAATATCATCTTCATCCGATGGATTTGATGCATCCGTATGCTGCCAGATCTCGGCTACAACACCCCAGCCATCCAGTCCGATCAATCGGTGTCTTTCTCCCTGTTGAAGTTTTACCTGATCCTTTGGCTTGTATTCCTGCAGTTCACCTTCTTCATCGGTATTACTTCTTTTTATACCTACTGTTCCTTCAACAACCTGCCAGATTTCTGCTCTCCTGTGGTGATACTGCCAGCTCAATCTTGCCTGTGGCGCCACCAGAAGAATTTTCGGGCTTAATTTTCCTCCGATCTTCAGGCTTTCCACATCTATTCCGTCAAAATATTGATTCGCAAAATCCTGTGCCTGCGCTTCATCAATCACAAAAAATCCACCCCACGGTCTTGTATCATCTTTTGCAACAAGATTAAAGCCCTGAGCTCCTAGCATCTTTTCTACTTTATCAAATATTTCTTTCTTTTCCGCACTCATAATTATCGCTATTAAAGTTTATTGTTAAAATGATTTATTCTTTTGACATCGAATAAGGAAAGTCCTTTTCCTGTGATCCTCTTTCTTTATTCGGCTGATTGCTCATCTTGAAATCCAGAACTGCACCATGCAGAAGGTCTTTGTGACTCAACCAGTTTCTGGAGTAAGGCTGATTGTTTACATTCAGAGATTTTACGTAAAGATTCTCACTGCTATTCTCCGGAGCCTTTATTTCGATATTTTTACCGTTCTCCAGATGTACGGTAACTTCTTTAAACAACGGCGCCCCTAAAACATATTGATCCGTAGCGGGTGTTACCGGATAAAATCCTAATGCAGAAAAAACATACCATGCAGAAGTTTGCCCGTTATCCTCATCCCCACAATATCCGTCCGGTGTGGCCTGATAAAGTTTATCCATTACCTGCCTTGCCCAATATTGGGTTTTATATGGCGCTCCGGCATAATTATACAGGTAGATCATATGCTGTATAGGCTGGTTACCGTGGGCATACTGCCCCATATTCATGATCTGCATTTCCCTTATTTCATGGATCACACTTCCATAGTAGCTATCATCAAAAACAGGAGGAAGAGAAAATACCTCATCCAGTTTGGCTTCGAATTTCTTTTTACCACCCATCAGCTTTGCAAGACCATCTATATCCTGGAAAACCGACCATGTGTAATGCCAGCTGTTTCCTTCGGTAAAGGCATCTCCCCATTTAAAAGGATTAAAAGGTGACTGAAATTTTCCGTCTTTATTTTTACCTCGCATAAGACCTGTTTCAGGATCGAACATATTCTTATAGTTGTAGGCTCTTTTTTTGTAGATGTCAATTTCTGACGCTGGTTTCCCTAAAGCTTTTCCTAACTGATAAATCGAAAAGTCATCGTAAGCATATTCTAAAGTACGGGCTGCATTCTCATTAATTTTCACATCATATGGAACATATCCCAGGGTATTATAATATTCCACCCCTTTACGGCCGACAGCCTCAATAGGACCTTCATTATTCGCCCCGTGTTTTACGGCCTGCCATAAGGTTTCAATATCATATCCACGCAATCCTTTAATGTAAGCATCAGCAACAACGGAAGCAGAATTGTTCCCGATCATAATATCAGAATAGCCGGGACTGCTCCACTCTGGCAGAAAACCTCCTTCTTTGTAAGCATTGGCAAGGCCTTCCTGCATCTCTACGTTGATGCTTGGATATACGAGATTCAGAAATGGGTATAATGCACGAAATGTATCCCAAAAACCGGTTCCTGCAAACATTTTCCCATCCAATATTTTACTGTTGTACGGACTCCAGTGCTTCACTTTATTCTGAGCATCGATCTCATATAATTTTTGTGGGAAAAATAAGGTTCTGTATAAAGAGGAATAAAAGGTTTTCATTTGCTGATCTGTTCCTCCCTTTACTTCAATCTTTCCAAGTGTCTTGTTCCATATCTCTTTCGCATTATCTTTTACCTGCTCAAAACTGCGGCCGGCAATTTCCCTTTTAAGGTTAATTTCTGCCTGTTCGAAACTGATAAATGATGAAGCTACCTTTGCATAAACCGATTCTTTATTTTTTAACTTAAATCCAACTATGGCTCCTGTGTGATCGCTGGTAATTTCCAATTGATCATTTACCAACCGATCATCTTTCCATGTTGTCGTTACATCAAAGTCTTTATCAAACTGAACAATAAAATAGTTTTTAAAACTCTCATATTTTCCTCTGGCATACTTAGTCGTGTATCCTATGATTTTCCTTTGTTTCGGAAGAATTTTGATATAAGAACCTTTATTCAGCACGTCAATTACAACATAAGCACTATCCGTTTTAGGGAAATCAAATTTGAAAAATGCGGCTCTTTCTGTGGGTGTAAACTCCGTAGTAACATTAATATCAGCGAGATAAACACTATAAAAATATGGTTTTGCAATTTCTGCTTTATGGCTGAACCAGCTGGCACGATCTTCTTCTTTAAACCTGAGTTTTCCGACACCTGGCATAATTGCAAATGCTCCATAATCATTCATCCATGGAGAGGGCTGATGTGTTTGTTTAAATCCTCTGATCTTATCCGCATCATATGTGTAAGCCCATCCATCACCCATTTTACCTGTTTGGGGAGTCCAGATATTCATTCCCCATGGAAGCCCTATCGCAGGATAAGTATTACCGTTAGACAATGATGGCTTAGATTGGGTTCCCATTAATGGATTTACATAATCTGCAGGAGACGGATTCTGACCAAAAACCAGCGCATTAAGCAGGAGAAAAAGAGTTGAAAATAAAAACTTCATTATATCATTTTATTAGTTGATTAAGGTCTTCTTCAAAGCATAGCTTGCAGCACCTAAGATGGCAGCGTCTTCAAAAATAACCGAAATTTTAACAGGCAAGTTAATATTATTTTTTACTAAATTCTCACTAAATCTTTCTTCAAAATAAGGATATGCTTTCGCAATGTTTCCTCCTATTACAAGGACCTCCGGCCTGTAATCCCATACATATTTGACAATAAATTCCGAGAAAGAATCTGCATACTCCTGAAATATCCTGGATTGGATGTCTTTAGGCTTATCAAGTAATTCTTTGGTTCCTGAGATTTCGCTTCCTGTTAATTCCGCATATCGTTTAACAAACCATCGAGTGGCAAGATAATCTTCAGCTAAGGAATCTTTAAAAGGAGAATTCCACAAATCCTCATCTGTTGAAGTCTCACCATTGTAGAATGTTGTTCCTAATCCTGTTCCCAGCGTTATCCCAAATACACGGTTATATTCAGTGACGCAACCTCCGAAAACTTCGCCTTCCAGAAATGCGGCAGCGTCATTTACAAAGTGGATCTGTTCATTTAATATAGAAAGCCTGCTGGCCAGTTCTTCTTTGATATTTATTTGGTAGATATCGATAAATTTTCCCTGCTGCATGAGAGAAATTCCGTTTTTATAATCAAAAGGTCCCGGCATTGCAATGCCTATAAGGAGTTCTTCCCTGTTCAGATTTACTACAGCTTTTCCGATTGCAGAAACCCAGGCGGAAAAAATATCTTCCCGTCCGCCAAATGAGTCAACATGCTCCCTGATATAAGTGGAACCTATAATTTCATGCTTTTCAGGATCTACCTGAGCCATTGTAATATGCGATCCGCCAATGTCTATACCTAATGCATTTTGCATAATTCTCTTATTTTTTAATTCCAGTAGATATATCTGATCATCTAAAAACAGACAAACAAGAAAGCAAAATCATTATTATTCAATAATTCCTAAATTCATTTTTTAAATGTTCCTGCCACTTGTCTGCCTATCTTAGATTCCAAATTTAAATTCTAACTGTATAATTTTATTAATTTTTTAAAGACTTAATCCACTATTATTTTTCCTGAAAATATAATGCGGTCATTTTTTGATTCCACTTTATAAATATATGTTCCGGACGATAAAGCTTGAGTATTGATCGTTATTTTATCTTTATCTACACTCTGTTTTTTGATCAACTTCCCTGAAAGATCATATAGGGATACTTCACTAGCAGAACGATCATTAATTACAAAATGAATATCATTTCCCTTTTTAACAGGGTTTGGATAGACATTATTTCCTTTTTCAAGAACATTGTCTTTTGTTGATAATGAAATATTGCAAGGTACATCTGTTGTCCAGTTGGCATTTGACATATTAATAAGAGTCGCAAAATGTGTATTCGAAGTCGCGTCTAAAGCTCCGTTACCACTTCCCTCATCCATTTTCCAATTAGCCTCAAGCCCTGCACTATTAGAAGCTATATTACATTTGTCATTCATAATTTCCTGAGCCGTCAATGCTTTTTTCCACACCCGGAATTCATCAAGGAAACCGTTCAATGTTCTTGAATTATCATAATTTCTTGCCAGATAAAGAATTCCATTGGCTGTAAAGTTTCCGGTGGCTGCAGCACTTGCATCAAGAGTTCCGTTAATATAAATTTTCATCGCCGTTCCGTCATAAGTGGCAGCGATATGATACCACGTGTTGGTATTCAATCCAGTATTGCTGTTCAGCTTAATCTGAGATGAGCCGAAACTTAATATAAATTGTAATTTATTGTTTGTAAGACCGGCATCCCCAAATCTCAGAATGGCAGAATTATTATCTCCTACTTCAATCCCAATTACTGAAGAAATATTAGGGAAAGCAGTTTTAAACGCATTTACTTTCACCCATCCTTCAAAAGTGAGTGCATTCCCACTTAGATTAAACTGGCCGGCATTGAGATAATGACTACTGCCGTTAAAAGAAAGAGATCTTGGTCCAGGACTTTGAACCGGCGCAAAACCACTGTTAAATGAAGCCTCTGCAGAATATGCACTTACAGTAGATGCACTGCATACTCCCTGTACTTTCCAAACGTAATTTGTATTTTCAGTTAAATTTTGCAGATTATATGTATTGGTTGTAATATTCTGAATCGTTGTCCATGTTGTAGCGGCAGCTGTTTTATACTGTAAGGTATAAGAAGTTGCACTTCCGGCATTCCATGACAGCTTTGTTGTCGTTCCCAGGAAGTTTTCCGACTTAAGGCCTGCCGGAATTTCACATCCGCTTCCGGAATTAAATCTCGGAGCAAAAAGATATGTACTCTTCAGCGTAGAAGAACAATTGGACTGAATTCTCCAATCATAATCTGTACTTAAAGCCAGGTTGTTTACATTGATATTATTTCCGGAGTAATTGGTTGCCAAATTAATCCACGTTGTTGAATTGGCTGCCTTATAATCTATATTGTAGGTTTGAGAACCGTTTGAAGTCCAGTTTAATTTAGCTGAAGTTCCTGCAACATTGGTCACCTCAAGTCCTAATGGTGGATCACATGATGCTCCCTGTGTCCAGGTATACAGCTGGCCACTAAGTTGTGTGTTCTCGTTATAGAGAATGTTAGATCCCGTACTCAGATAGCTGGCAGCATTGGTTCCTTTAAGATCATACCACATAAAAACGCCATAGCCGTCATTCTTTGTGCTCGTTGCTAAAGTAGAAAGTGTAGAAGCAGAAGTATTCTGGATCCAGGTTGCTGCCGCAGAAATTTTAGAATTGGCAAGAGGAGGTATTGAAGGAGCATTATAAGTGCCATAATAAGCGTTCCATCCGTAATTGATATAGTTTCCGGCATTATCTCCATTATAAGCTTGCCTTGTTGTTGCCGGGCCAATGTAATACCATGTAATTAATTTATCCGGCATGGCAGCTTTCAACTCCTGTAATAACATAACAAAAGAACTGTTATTCGGCTGTCCGGTAGCGTTATTTCCATAATCTGCATATTCGTCGTCAAGATCAACTCCATCCAGGCCATAGGTATATACGGTGTGGGCTATCTGCAAAGCAAAATCACGTGCCGCTTCCCGGGTCGGAAAGTTACAGATACCCGCCCCCTGATGATTCCCCAGGATATCTAATAATACTTTGATTCCTTTTTGCTGTAGAGGCCTTACATAAGTGTCGACATCGTTTAATACTTTTGTCACATTATTATTGTTGGAAATATAAGCCCGGCTTTTGGAAACATCATAATTGATGTTGGCCGCGAAGATAATAGCAACGTCAAAAAGTTGTTTGTTACTGTTTTGCAAAGTATATGACCCTGCGTTCAGAATATTGCTGTTATTAACCTCCACATAGCATATCCCCAAAGGATTAAGCTGTGCCCGTAATAAAGATGTTGCCTGCCCTATTAATAAGACCAATGCAATAAGAATAGATTTTCCTTTCATAGTATAATTATTTCGTTTTTGACCTGGTTTATAAATCCGGAGGTATAACAATGGGTCAGAAGGCTCCTTCCGTTGACTTCTCCAGCTCCCTCGCAGATTGAAGGAATTCTTCTACATTCATTTCTTTAAAGAATAATAATCCGTGGGTTGCCCTCAGCCTCGGACTCTCGTTATCATAAAAATATGGTTTCCCTAATACCAGCTGAACCGCTTTGAGCTGTTCTACCCAGGTTTGTATTGACAGATGGCTGAACTTCCCATTGTAACGGTAACTTGGAAAGGATGCATCTACCTGGCTCAGATAGCTGTTGGTAAAGCTCTCATCCATTGTGCTCATGGCATTAAGTGATACGGGGAATATATGGCTGACGTCTGCAGCATTAAACTGATACCATACATTTCTGTAACCCCAGATTTTAAGACCGGAAAGATCTTTTTCTTTGCCCCATTCTCTTACCGCTTCAGCGATAGCCTGCAAAACTTTGTAATGAGTATCAGGGCCGCTTCCTTCAGGGTCAAAAGCTAAACTTATAACTGTAGGGTTAATTTCCTTTAACTGTTGTAAAATAGGAAGAACATCCCGTTCTCTTTTTGGTTTTTCCGTAAAAATGGCTCCCGTATAAAAGCCGAGCCTCAGATGGCTTACGTTTTTTGTTCTCACCCCAAAATGTGCCCATACAAGCTCTTCCTCATATTCACGGATCATCCCTTTTAAAATCTGAATTTTCGGTTCAGGGTTTTGTCCGTCATAGCTGGAGTTAACCGTGTCTATGATCTCCCTGATCTTTTCGCGTAATCCAGACTTGCTTTTCAGATTCCAGAGTTCAACAATATTCCTCACCATTCTATGGGAAACAGCTCTCGCCCGCTCTTCTTCATTTCCTGAGGCAATATTGATCAGATAATGATATACATCTTTGTCTTTTTTATTTTTATATCCGTTTTCAAAAAAATCGGGATAATTGAGCATTTCAACTTCTTCTCTTCCGATAAAAGAAAGCGTATCGCGAAGGATTTTTATTAAAAATTTATTGGTAACAGCAGTAAATCCGGAGGTAAGAACTGAATAGTGAGAAGAATTGGTCTCATTACGGGACTGATAATGAATATATGGTAATAATCCTAAAGAAATATCATCATGATGGGGTCCGGTATGATAAAAGACTTCATTGCTGAGCGGTTTTGTTCCTGTTTTTATTTTATTTTCAATGGACGCAATAACTTGCTGTACCGTAGTATTGCTTACATCCGGAATTAGTTTTGTATAATCATCCCCTTTCAGATCATCCAACGAAAGATGTTCTGCATATTTGTTCAGCTTTTGGGTCAGAGACATTACAGCTCTATCGGTCTTTTCCTGGGACCAGCTTCCAGAATGATAATAGTTATCAATATAGTCTTTCAGCATACTTGCCGCACCTTGTGTAAGATAAAACCGTCCGTTAGAAAGTTGGGAAAGGACAGAAGCCGGATATAAATTGGAAGGAGGAAGTTCCATTGCATCTTTGATCATAGGAGCCTTCGCTTCACCTGCTGCAAAAATAATAGCAACAGCATCTTTGTTATAAATAATGGTTTCAAGACCTATGGTGATCACAAGACGCTCTTTTGAAATTTCAATTCCTCCCAGATCTCCCGCAGCAACTGCCTGCGTCTCAAAATTAGTCGAAGTCAGCCTTGTCGTAGAATAAGGATCCGAACCTTTGATATTAAAAGCAATGTGTCCGTCTGGACCAATACCCCCTAGGAAAAAACCAATCCCTCCCAATTGGCGGATTTTTTGTTCATATCCTGAACACCAGTTATCAATGAGGAAAATAGATTCTTTTTGTAATTTTTCAAGAGGGTTCAGGGCTTCACGATATCTTAGTTCAAGATTTACTTTGCTGTCCGGGAAAACTTCTTCAAAACTTTTACCTTCCGCCAAAGGGATTTCATCACAATTAATAAGTAAAGCATTTTCTTTTTTAAGCCCAAACCCTTCAATGTAATATTTGTTTACATAATGATAAAAACTATTAGCTTGTGAAGATTTTATGGGATAAAACTCATCAATTTGGACAAAATGAAGATCAGCCAGCGATGGTTTATCAGCGAATAACAACTGATGCTTTTCCCTTAGCCTTACTACATTTTCTTCCTCCCAATGATCGAGAATATACTTTGTCCAGTAAATAAAATATTCCGGAGTCTTTCCTGTTGGCAGACTGATAACTCCTTTTGGATTCTTGTGAACCCACTCCAGAAACCGGAATGCCGAAAGCATCCCAAGCTTCGGAAAGTTATCTACGACGATGTAGGGAACGTTTACCTTATTGCTTCTTGGAACATCATTCAAAAAGGTAAGCTCTACGGGGGTAAAAATTTTAGTATTTTCCATCTTTTAATTTTTTTTTATTTGTGTTGAATTTGATTATTAAATTTTGAATTTATCCAAGCAGTTCCGGATTTTCATTATAGGTTTTCCATAACAATTCTCCGAATAATGTATTGGACCAGGCAAACCATTCTCTGGTAAATTTCTTATCATTATCTTTATGGAAGGACTCATGCATAAAACCTGTTCCTCCATGCGTTTTTTGTAAAGTGTCTATGCACCAGCGGATCTCGCTTTTATCTTGGGTTGTTAGTGCTTTCATAATGATACTCATCGGCCAGATCATATCCAAACCAATATGAGGACCCCCGATTCCTTCTGCCAGCTTACCCTTGAAAAAGAAAGGATTATCTTGTGACCATACATATTTCCGGGTATTAAGATAAACAGGATCATCAGCTTTTACAGCATCCAGATAAGGCAATCCCAACAAGCTTGGACAATTGGCATCATCCATTAGGTTATAGCTACCAAAACCATTCGTTTCAAAAGCATATATTTTTCCATACTGCGGGTGATCATAGATTCCATATTTCTTTATGGCAGCATCTACCTCATCAGCAAGACTCGTTAATTGTTTTGCCAGTTCCTTTTCATTTTTGATCTGGGAAACCATTTCTGCTGCCTGGCGTAAACTTACCACAGCAAATAAATTGGAAGGTATAAGGAATGCATAAATGGTAGCATCATCACTTGGTCGGAACATGGAGCTGATAAGACCAACAGGTTTTGTAGGATATCCATATCCTCCCATTGGGATTCCATCGGTAGCCCAGGCTGTTGTCCTTTCAAACTGATAAGGTCCTAAACCTGTTTTTCTCTGCTGTTCAATAAAAGTTTTCAGAGTCAGCTTAATTCCTTGCAGCCAGTTATTATCAAAAGGTTTTGTATCTCCGGTCGTTTTCCAGAAATGATACGCAAGGCGGATTGGATAGCAGAGTGAATCTATTTCCCATTTTCTTTCGTGTATACCGGGTTTCATATCCGTATGATCGTACTCCTTCCACTTACTTATCTTTTGATCATCATTATAAAATGCATTCGCATAAGGATCCTTCAGAATAAACTGGGTCTGTTTATGGATTACTCCTGATATCAATTTGTGCAGCTTATCATCTTTTTTTGAAAACTGCAAGTAAGGAAAAACCTGTGCAGAACTGTCACGAAGCCACATGGCATCTATATCTCCAGTGATAACATAAGTATCCGGTGTTCCCTTGTTTTCTGTATAGAAAACCGTTGTATCTAATGTATTGGGAAAGCAGTTTTCAAAAAGCCAGGTCAATTCTTTATTTTTCACTTTCTTTTTAAAGGCTGAGATAGCATTTTCTACCGCTTCACTGGTAAAATGCCTTTTATCTTTAGGAACACGGACAACAGGGAATTCTTCTACGCCTAGCCCTTTTGCAAAAGCATTCTGCGCAAATAATAATCCGGCTCCTGCCAGTGCACTTGTTTTAATAAATTTTCTCCTTTCCATTGATACTTATATTTCGTTATTGTTTATTAATTCTATTTTACGGGCTTACTTCCCATCACAAATTTCAGTTCACCCCCATTCATAATATCACTGTGATTCAATTCCCAGCTTTTAAATTCTTTACCATTCAAAAACATTTTCTGAACGTAAATATTTTTATCCGATATTTTCTCTGCAATCACAGTAAATGTTTTTCCGTTCTCCAGCTTTAAGGAAGCTTTTGGGAATTGTGGTGCTCCGATCGCATACACAGGTTTTCCCGGAGTAACGGGATAAAAACCTAAAGAAGAGAAAATATACCATGCAGACATCTGTCCGCAATCTTCATTATTTACAATCCCGTCCGGCTTTGCTGCGTACATATTGTCACGGATAAATTTGATCATTTTCTGGGTTTTGTAGGGAGCTCCTGCATAATTGTAAAGATAAGGAACATGGTGTCCCGGTTCATCTCCAAATCCAAGAGATCCGATAAATCCTGAAATATCAACATGTTGTTCCCCTTCCATTTTAAGGGTTTCTGTAAATGTTCTATCTAATTTTTCTTCAAATCCCTTTTTTCCACCATAAAGATTCATCATTTCATCGATCTGGTGAGGAACAAAGAAATCATATGCCCAGATGTTTCCTGATACCCAGTGCGGCTGAAGCTTTTTCCAGTCGTTTAAAAGGAAATCAGCCAGAAATTGTCCGTTTTTTTGCTTAGGCCAGAAGTGATTATTTTCTTTATTGAAAGTATTAAGAAAATTCATTGAGCGTTTTTTATATACTTCTGCATCTTCTTTTTTTCCTAATTTTTCAGCCAATTGCTGGATGCACCAATCATCATAGGCATATTCCAGGGTGGCGGATACAGAAGCTCCGTTTTCTGAAGGAGTATACCCTAATTTAATGTAATCGTTAAGACCTCCACCGCCATCGCTGCTGCTCATTTTATCCGTTAAGGAAGCATCTTTCATCGCAGCGAACGCCTTCTCATGATCAATTCCCGGTACACCTTTAGAAATAGCATCCCAAATAACCGAAACACTATGGTAGCCCAACATACAGAAATTGTCATATCCACAAAGTTCCCAGATTGGCATGTGATCCTTGCGATCTGTATACCTGCTGATCAATGAGTTTGCAAATTCTTTGGTGTGTTTCTGATCCATAATGGTAAGCAACGGATGTGTTGCTCTGAAGCCATCCCAATAAGAATATGTGCTATAATTGGTGAACCATTTGGTATTCATATTTTCCTGGGCAGCCACATAATCTCCATTGGTATCCATATAAAGATTCGGAGCAATGAAAGTATGGTAAACACCAGTATAAAATATTTTTCTCTGGTCATCGGTTCCGCCTGTGATCTGGAATCTGTTGATCAGGTCTCTCCATGTTTTTTGGGCAGTTTCTTTAGCTTGAGCAAAATCAACATTCTTTGCTTCTGCATCAAAATTTTCCTGTGCTCCTTCCGTACTTACCGGGGATAAAGAGACTTTTACTTCAATGCTTTCATTTTCCTGTGTAGAAAATCTTACAAAAGCCTTTGCATCTTTAGCCAGCGCAAACCTTTCATTTTCTGTTATTTTACCTTCAGAATAGGTTCCGTATGATTTAAATGGTTTTGAAAACTCCATTACAAAATAAGCAAATCTTTTACCACCCCAGCCATTACTATAGCAATAACCGGAAATCTTATTGTTTCCCTGGATTCTTACCAGTGTATGATAAATATTTCCGAAGATTTTGTTGGTAGGATCTATGATTACATTAGCCTCTTCGCTTTTTGGAAATGTATATTTATGAAACCCTACCCGTGGAGAAGCCGTCAGTTCAGCTTTTATTCCATAGCTGTCAAGCATTACAGAATAATACCCTGGAGCAGCAGTTTCTCTTTCATGACTGAATTTGGAACGGTATCCGCTATCAGGATTTTCTTCTGATCCCGGAACCATTTTTACTTTTCCGGTAGTTGGCATCACTAAGATATCTCCGAGATCGGCCCAGCCTGTTCCACTAAGGTGATTATGACTGAACCCCATAATCGTTTTACTGCTGTAATGATACCCTGAACACCAGTCCCAGTCACCACTTTTGGTATTCTGATCCGGACTCAGCTGTATCATCCCGAAAGGTGTTGTAGCTCCCGGAAACGTATGCCCGTGCCCTCCGGTTCCGATAAACGGATCTACCCATGAAAGCGCATCGTCTCTACGTTGGGCGTTAACAGATTGAACAAACAGGACAACAAAAAAATAAATAAACAGTTCCTTTTTCATAACGGAGAGATCTTGAACATTTTTAAGACTACACAAAAAAATGAAAATTTTATTTTAAAAGCGAGAAAATGACGCTTTTCCTTATGGTTTTAATCTTATCTAATTTAAAGAGAATTTTTTTTCATGAAATCAATGATTTCTGAAATATATCCGAATGCAATGGAAACCACCGTATCAGCAGCTCCATAATATACCGTAACTTTGTCTCCTTCTGATAATGCCGCACAAGGAAAAATCACATTCGGAACATCTCCCGTAAGCTCATATAGCTCTGCGGGAGCCAATAGATAAGGTTTTGTTCTGTACAATACTTTTGAAGGATTTTCAAGGTCAAGCAATGCTGATCCCATGGAATAGCGAAAACCATTACATGTATTGATCACCCCGTGATAAAATAGCAACCATCCTTCTTCTGTTCTTATCGGAACCGGGCCGCCTCCGATCTTGGTACATTGCCAAGCACTCTCTTCAAATGGAGCTACTTTCATTACGCAACGATGCTCTCCCCAATATTTCATATCAGGACTATAGCTGATATAGATATCCCCGAAAGGCGTATGTCCGTTATCACTGGGACGGCTCAACATCGCATATTTTCCATCAATCTTTTCAGGGAAAAGAACTCCATTTCTGTTAAAAGGCAAAAAGGCATTTTCACACTGGAAAAATTCTTTAAAATCAAAGGTATACCCAATTCCGATCGTAGGTCCGTTATATCCGTTACACCATGTGATCCAGTAACGATCTTCTATAAAAGTGACACGCGGATCATATTTATAATCAGATTCGATCATTTCTGTATTTCCTGCTTTCATTTCAATTGGATCGTGGTTGATATCCCAATTGATGCCATCCTTACTGAAACCAGCAAAAATATTCATTTGTACAGATTTGTTATCACATCTGAAAACACCGGCAAATCCATCTTCAAAAGGGACTACCGCGCTATTGAATATACTGTTCGATGTTGGTATTGCATATCTGTTGATAATTGGATTTTCAGAGAAACGCCACATTATATCGTGACGATCTGCCGGACGATCCTGCCAAGGGATCATTGCTGATTGAGATGTCATAAAGTATTTTTTACTTTTATTTAAAATTATTTAATAATAGAATTATTGTTCTTTTTGTTTTTCCGGATAAGGAAACGGTGCAACTAAAGTGACCAAAAATGCCGGAATCGTAGCGATCAAAACCCATACGAAAAACATTTTGTATCCTATCCAGTCACTGATCATTCCACTGAACATGCCGGGAATCATAACTCCAAGATTCATGATCCCTGTTGCAAATGCATAATGGGCCGTTTTATGTTTACCAGGTGCAATCTGCTGCATCATATACAACATAAGTCCAACGAAACCGAACCCGTAACCAAAGTATTCCACAACCACAGCAACACTTACAGGAAGCAATGTATCCGGCTGATAGTGAGCCAATAAAGCATACACAACAAATGGAATATTAAATGCGCAGCATAACCAGATCAATGATCTTTTAAGGCCCCGGGCTGAAATAAAGTATCCAGCCAGCACCGACCCTAAAATAAATGCTGCAGAACCATAGGTTCCGTAAATAAGCCCTATATCAGAAGTAGATAACCCCAAGCCTCCGGAGGTTCTTGGTGCTTTGAAAAATAAGGGCGCAATTTTGATAGCAAATCCCTCTGCAAAACGATATAAAATAATAAATAATACCGACCAGAGTATATTTCGTTTTTTGAAAAAAGAAGTGATGACTTCCAGAAGTTCCTGTCGGACATTGCCGGCTGTTTTTCCGTTCTTTTGCTTTTCAAGCTTGTTTTCGTTGGGTAAAACAGAATAATGATAGACGGCAAGAATAAAAAATAGCAGGGCGTATACTCCCATAATGATCATCCAGGCATGCGTAACGCCTTTGGTTTTTTCTAAAACGCCTGCAAAATAAACGAGGACTCCACTGCTGATAATTTTGGCCAGATTATAAAATGCACCTTGCCATCCTATATATTTTGCCTGTTCTTTATTGGTAAGAAAATTAATATAAGTTCCGTCCGCTGCGATATCATGTGTTGCTCCGCAAAAGGCGACTACAGCAAAGAGGGCAATACTGTACTTAAAAAAATCTGGCATAGGCAGACTTAGCGCAATTAGCGCAAAAAGAATTCCTATGGCAAACTGGGTAAAAACTACAAAGAACTTTTTTGTCTTATAAATTTCAAGGAAAGGACTCCACAATGGTTTTAATGTCCATGAAAATAAAATGAGAGCTGTCCAGAAAGCAATCTTTGAGTCCGAAACACCCATATCCTTATACATAATTCCGGAAACAGCATTAATGGTTACAAAAGGTACTCCCATTGCAAAATATAATGACGAGATCCAGAATATCGGCTGTATAGAACGGGTTCCGGAAGTGTTTTTTACCATATTAAATTATAGATGTAAAAAGAGGACATCTCAAAAGTTTCACGCCGGCATAAACGAAACATTGTGAGAAATAAAAAATACTGTACATTTTTACACCGGAATGAAAAGCATGAATCCATGCTTTTCATTTGAGACGGCCTCTGTGCTATTTTAATTATTGAGTTACAATTATGGCTTCTTATCCCACCAAAGTTTTGTTCCTCCAGTGTCTGCTCCTCCTAAATATTGTAATGCCTGAGGATAGTTGAATAAAGAATTCTTGGTATCTACCGTGAAAGGAATTCGGCGAATCATCGCATCTGTACTGATTAACCCTCCACTATCATTTTGTCTTACTTTGAAAAGGATCGGATAACCGGTTCTTCTTTGTTCTGCCCAGGCCTCAGGTCCGTTCGGATAAAGGGCAAGCCATTTTTGAGTAATGATTCTTTCCAATTTCCTTTCATTAGAATCTGCATTGTTCCATGCAATGGTAATGGTACTCAGCTCAGGATGTCCTACCCCAATATTATTCGCCGCATTTTTCGGATCAACATAGGGAGCTTCTGTAGCTGTTGTATTGGCGAGATAGGTAGCAACACTTGCACTTTTTCCCCACTCTCCAAATGATTGTTGAACACCTGTCTCGTAATCTGCCTGGATTGCTCCTGCTCCAGCATACCCTCTCAATGCAGCCTCCGCTTTAAGGAACCATGTTTCAGCTGCGGTAAACAGTTTCATTTTACCATCTGTTGCAGAAAAATAATCTCCGGCTGCTGATTTTGCCTGTGGCTGAGAAAAACCACCATACGTAGATTTTCCGTTCAATAAATCGATACCTTGTCGTATTCCTATGTATTTACCATTGATCTGTGGATTGCTGTCTGTTGCCGGAATAGCATAGGCAGGAAGCCTTGGATCGTTATATCCGTTCATATAAGCCATTAATGGCGCTCCTATAAGACAGTCTCCCCACGAATAAATGATAAAACTCAATTCCGATTGACCCACACTGATCAAAGCATTATCTTCATTGTCAGTGATCAATCCTGCTGGTGACGCAAGTGCTTCTTCAGCATATTGTTTTGATTTTGCAGGATCTGCATAACTCATACGCATTGCTAACCTCAACTTCAATGAGTTGGCCAGCTTTGCCCATTTACCCATATTTCCCTGGTATACTAAGTCTGCCTTTTTTAATGCTGATTTATCTTCTACATTTTTTGTTGCCGGGCTATTCTGTATGGCTTGAAGGTCATTTATTGCAGAAGTAAGATCAATAATAAATTGATTATACGCGCTTTGCTGAGAATCAAAATCTGTAGTTCCATTAGCATTTGGTGTGTCGTATTTACTATACACAACCGGGCCATGGTTATCGGAAACCCTTGCAGCTGTAACAACTCTTAGTATTTTTTTCACAGCAAGTGTTCCCGTAAAATCTATTCCTGCATATATATTTTTAGCAGCATTATCCATGTTGATAGCATAGTTAAAAATGTCCTGCTGTCTGGCAATAATCCTATTGTTCCATCCATCCATCATATAATAGGTCATATTATTCTTACCTCCATTAAACTGTGATGCTGTACTGAACATACCGCTAAACATATCTGCACTTAGATTGGGATAGAGCTGATAATCTGACTGCAATCCTCTCTGCATAGATACCAACGGGTCTACCACTAGTTTAAAATCGGCATAAAAATTTTCAGGGCCTCCTAACTTTTCCTGATTATATTGATCAAGTTCACTGGTACATCCGGAAGCAGAAGCTAATACTATTGCACCTAGTACCCATGTTTTTATATTAATGATTTTCATTTTAGTATTGTAAAATTAGAAGTTAGCTTTTAATGATAATCCTATAGATCTGGTGATTGGCAAACCAAATGAATCTACTCCTACTCCACCCGGTGTATTTCCTGATACCTGTTCAGGATCAAACGGCGCTTTTTTATAGAAGAAAAACAGGTTAGTCCCTACCAGACTTAATGTTGCACTTTTCATATATTTTGAATTCACGTCAAAGGTATATGAGATCGATGCCTGACGTAAACGCACCGTGGTAGCACTATACATATAGGCTTCGTCAATCCCTGTATTATTTTCAATTCCTCCCACAGCTTTATAATAAGCTTTTGCATCAGTTTTGCCATTATAAGCCTGTCCTGCATTAGGCGTTCCCGGTGCATACACAGAATTTGGGATAGATACCCCACCAGCATCACGAGCATCCGCAGAAGCTTTGCTTACACCATATACATCATTTGCTTTTTCAGTAAGTGATAGTACCTGTCCTCCGAATTTTCCATCAACAAGGAAGGAAATACCTAACTTACCTATATTAAAGCTGTTATTGAAACCTAAAATAAATTTAGGATTCGGATTTCCTAAGTATCCAAGGCTCCCTGTAGTCGCCAATGGAATACCATCTTTATCCACCAAAATACGTCCCTGCGCATCTCTTTGGTATTTAATTCCATAAATATCACCAAACGATCCACCTAATTTCATTTTTGTATAATTTCCACCACCTGTTAATGAAAACAGTTGATCTTGCGGAATATTCAGGCTTGAAGGAAACAATTCAACGATCTTGTTTCTGTTCACGGACCCATTCAATGTTGTGGTCCAGTCAAATTTTCCTGTATTGAAAACCTTATAAGACAATGAAGATTCAAAACCTGTATTTTGTATTTTTCCAGCATTAATGTAATATGAACCGGTAGGAATACCCCCTAAATTGGAAGAAATCAGTGTTTCTAGTAATTGATTCGTCGCATTAGAGTCGTAATACGTAAAATCAAAATTAAGTCTGTTTCTTAGTAATCTTAATTCAGTACCCGCCTCAAATGTTTTATTCAATTCAGGTTTTGGAAACAAATCCTTATAACGTGGATCTGTAACAAAAGAACTCTTAGGATATACAATTGTTCCCGCATCTACCCCAAAAGAATAACCTTTGTTATATTCTAACATTGCATTCGATATATTTGGCGGTAACCCAAGCCCAACTGTCGCATAAGAAGCTCTTATTTTCCAGAAATTAATAACCTCAGGAAGCTTAAAGACTGAGGATAATATGGCATTGGCTCCTATGGACTCGTAATCAAATCCCTTTCTGCCCGTTAAGGCCAGAGTAGAATCCCAGTCATTTCTAAATGTCATATCAACATATAACATATTTTTGTACCCAACGGAAGCGCTGGCAAAAACAGATTGCACTTGTTTTTTGAGATTGTAATAAATATAATGATATCCATCACCAGGTGCTCTGTTTCCTGGCCACAAAAGGTTATTTAATGAAAATAAGTTGGGGGTTACCAAATAGGAATTATCGATTTGAGTAACTTTATTTCTCGAGGTATTAATACTTCCTCCTACTGTAAAGTCTAAAGAAAAATCCTCACTCAACTTAGGACTACCCACCAACAAAACATCTCCATAAGTAGAAGAATTTTCATATGTATTTCTAAGAAGCCTTCCATTAGTACCATTGGCTAACAAAGCAGGATCTGAATACGCTGAAATTCCTCTTTGGCTATCTGAAATACTCCAACTATAGTTCCCTCGAACTCTTGCTGTTAACCATGGGTTGATCTGATAAGATAAAGCAACGGCACTGTAGGTATTTTTGTTATTTACTGTAACCTTATCCCTGTTCAATATCCAATATGGATTCTGTGTAGCCGGATTTCCTTTAAAGGATCCGTCAGGTTTTACCTCCCACCAGTTTTGTGCCGGCAGTAATCTGTTTTTATCAATATAAGAATAGTTATCTGGGCCATATTGATCAAAATCTACTCCTCTTGGTAGCCAATACAAACTCGTTAAAGGAGAGAAAGATACCCCTGGAGATTGTCTGTTTATACTATTCTGTAAAGAGCCTATAAAGTTAGCATCTAATGTTAGTTTATCATCGAGAAATTTACTCGAGTTTCTGAAAGAAACATTGTATTGATCAAAATAGGAAAGAGGAACGACTCCTTTATTAGTTGTATTTCCTATCGAAAAATAATTGGTTGATTTCTCATTTCCAGATTGAAAAGAAAGGCTATTCACCCATGTTGTTCCATTTTGTAGAAAATCTTTTAAATAATCCTTTGAAGACCCTTTTGCTCCCCAACTCTGCACAGAAGCCCCCGGAGCATCACCTGATACAGACGGATCATAAGACAAATAACTGTGCTGTAACTTAGGAAGACTATATGCTCTTTCTACACTGAAACTAGAGCTATAACTGATCGAGCTTCTACCTACTTTCCCTTTTTTTGTCGTAATAAGTATTGCTCCATTACCTCCCGCAGAACCATAAAGAGCTGAAGCTGAAGCTCCTTTAAGGAAGTTGATGCTTTCAATATCATCCGGATTGATGGAGCTTAATACATCTCCTGCATCCGGCATGCTCGAGTACTGGCTGATTTCAGGAGCTTTCCCTGCATCATTGATAATAGGGATTCCATCAATTACATACAATGGCTGACTATTAGAAACAGATTTGTTTCCCCTCATTACTACTCTTACGGAACTCCCTACACCATTGGTTCTATTGATCTGCACATTGGAAACTTTCCCATTGATTGAGTTTAAAAGGTTGGGAGTCTTTACCGCCGTCAGTTCATCTCCTCCAATCTGTTGGCTGGAGTAAGTTAAAGAACGGGCTTGTTTTTTGATCCCCAAAGACGTCACAACAACCTCTTCGATGTCGGCTGTTTTAGTTGAATCGGCAGGCTTTTTTACTTGTGCATATCCAAACACAGAAAAAGCTAATAAAACCGGTACGGCAGTTTTTCTCATAGGTAGATTAAATAGTGTTTAATTTAGAATCAATACTTTATAGCTTGTTTTTATTTATAAAGCAAGCCCACTTTATTTTGCTTAACATTTATTTATCATAAATAGTAAACAATTAAAGTTTCGTTAAAATTTAATTCATATTGACAAATCTAATTTTTGTGCACAATCAGATATAATACTATTTTGTCATAAAACGATATTATTTTTTCTACACTTTTCTTCTTAGCCTTTTTTTGACCTGAAATACAATATATTACAACATTTTAGAGAATTTATAAAATCATGTTTTTTTCCTATTTTTTATAGCCAAAATGTGATATATGCATAATTTTTTTCGTGATTTCTGTCATTTTATGACCATAAAAAGAAAATCCAAACCCCAAAATCCGGGCCCGGGAATATAAAATGCTCTTAAAATAAAAATATCATTCTATTTTCTTTACTCCCTTGAACTGTTCTCTGAATTCTGTAGGTGTTGTTTTTTTGAGTGATTTAAAAACCTTATTAAAATTGGCAATATTATTGAAACCTGCTTCAAATGCAATTTCAGAAATGGTAAGATTCTTTTCCATCAGCCACCGTGCGGCATAACTGATCCTGATCTCATTAAGATAATTCACAAAAGTTTTGCCCGTCCTTTTTTTTATGAACCTGTTGAACGTAACATTGCTCATATTGACCAAAGAAGCAGCGCCTTCAAGAGTAAGTTTATTTTCAAAATTCTTATGCACAAAATCATGGATGATCTTCATTTTATCACTATCCACAAATGTTTCCAGCTCAATACTGTAAGAGGATAATAATGTTTTGTTTTCAGCTGTTGCCAGTTCATTCAGGATTTTCATGATCTCAATAAAAGATTCAAAACTATTCATCTTCGAAAGATTAAGAAAAGACTCTTTCAGCTTTTCAGCCGTCTCCTTCGAAAACAGGATGCCTCTTATAGACTCTTTGATAAGATTGCTGATTGGTTTGAGAATATTCTTCTGCATCAGGGATTGGTTGAAAAAATCCTGATTAAATTGTACTACAATTTCATATGTTTTTTTGTTCTTACATCGGTAATTTGCCCAACAGTGAGGAAGATTAGGGCCAACCAGCACCAATTCAATATCTCCGATCTCTCCGGTATGGTCCCCTACCATCCGACGGTATCCCTTCCCTTTGTAGATAAAGTTAATTTCAATTTCCGGGTGGTAATGATACGGGAAATCAAATGAGGTTTTTATCCGGTCAAATACAAGAAAACTGTCCTCGGGAGATAACGGAGTTATTTCTCTCAAAATATTTTCTAATCCGCTCATGTGTTTACAATAGTTAAATTACTGAATTATGGGCATTTATAATAGAAATGTAAGATAAGGAACCTTACATCCGGTTGTTTTTATAATTTGATTGACTAAAGTACACTTATTTTAGTAAAAGATAATGACTGACACTTCTTAACTTGTTTTGATCCATCTCTAATAAGAAAAATAAAGCCGGATCCAATAATTAGAAGCGGCCATATCACTAGGTAAACTAATTATTACCTCATCTTTCCACGTTTACTGGTTTAGCTGATTGATGCTGGTAATCATTTCTCTATAAATTTTATAGTCCTGTTTTTTATCAAAATTGAATCCATAAGCACCATATCCTCCCGCCTTAGCTTGGTATTTCGTAGAAGTGTAATACTTTTTTAGCCTCAAAGGTCCCTGGCTATCATTACTATAAGAATAAGAAGATTCAAAGTCAGCAGAAATCAACAGGATATTCTTCTTTGGAAAACCGGATTGTATGTAGCCATCGATTTTATTATCACTGGATGCTTCACTTCCCCAATAATCCTGGATATAAATAAGATCGATCTTTGAAAGGGTTGCACTAGACACCCCTAATTCTGATAACCCTACATTCGTATCAATGATGAGTAGCTTTCCTGAGTTTGATCCCGGTCCAAAATATTTAGCAAAGGCCTTAATATAAAGTTCCCAATCTCCGGCATTAAAACCTGCATCCGTATAGCCTGGCTCCAGATCCAGATCAACCCCATCAATCCCCCATTTCGTCAAAGAATCTGAGACCTTTTTTGCGTAAGCATCATAATCTTCAGGCATGTTTTTAAATTTTACGGTTTTTCGTTCATCCTTATAATTTTCGAAGATTTCATTTGCGAACTGGGTCTGAATAACAACAGTTCCTCTTTTCTTAAGGAATTGTACATCACTGATGATCTCTGTTAATGTTTTTGCATCCTCTCCTGTAGCTCCGGGAATCCTATCTCCTCTCTTTAAATTACTTAAGCCCAAAAAACGATGAAAAAGGTTGACAATATCCACACCATCCGGAATATCCCTCAAGTTGTAGTAATCAGGTATCACTCCTCCTCTCGTCAATCCATTAAAATACCCTGTTACCTTAAATTTTTTACTGTTGATAATTTCAATCGGAGTTTTTTCCTTTGGAATTGTTCCTTCATTATCATCCTGGCAGGATATGAAACCGAAGCACATAAAAATTAAAATCATATGTACGTAAGCAAGCCCCTTTTGTTTTCTCATCTTAATATTTTTTGCGGTTTTTTCTATATAAACAAGTCAGATCTCTTTTTCTTAAATATCATTCATTATAAACAAGAGATAATTAAAATTTATTTAAGATTTAATTCATATTAACAAATCTAAATTTTGAAGAGTGACCGGGATAATACTATTTTATCATTAAGCAATACTATTTTACAACCATAAAAACTCTATAAAGCAACAGGTTACAAATCCCGATCATATCAAAGTTTTTTTATTGACAGAGAGATTCAAAAGTGACTTTTATTGTAATCAAGGATCTGTTTCAGGGATTTAATACATCTGCACCCAGCTTTTTTGTATCTTTATTCTTAAAGTATACCAATGCTGCGACAAAGTTTTATTTTTGAAGACTCCTATAAAAAATTTGGATTCGATGTTTTTTCTGAAGAAAATCTTGGCATTTTAAAGGAAAATAAATTGACTTCCGAGATCAAAATATTCTTTATTCCTCCGGGATATGAACTGAGTGTGGATTTTAACCATTACAAAACTACAGTTCCAACCCTGTTCTTTTTAACCAATCAATATTTGGATATAAAGAAGGGAAATCCTGATGAATCCATATTATTACATTACAACAGAGATTTCTATTGTATTCAGATTCATGATAAGGAAGTAGCCTGCGACGGGATCCTTTTCCATAATATATTTGAAATTCCAAAGGTAGAGCTGAATCCAGAGGAGGCAGTAATTATCAGAAATTTGCTAAAAAATATAAAGGATGAACTTGAATGGAAGCAATCCTCTAACGAAGAAATGATAAGGACCTATTTGAAACAGATCATCATTCATTCTACCAGAAAGTGGAAAAAACAAAACCTGGAAACGGAAAGGGTAAGCATCCCGAATAATGATCTCGATGTATTCAGGGATTTCAGCAGAAACCTTGAAATTCATTTCAGACAAAAACACAATGTGGCCGACTATGCCGAGTTATTGCATATTGCGCCGAAAACATTGACCCACAAGTTTAAAAACCTAAACCTGGAATCTCCCAATCAACTCATTATCAACAGAATTTTGCTGGAGGCAAAAAGACTATTGTTCTATACGGATAAACCGGTAAAAGAAATAGCTTATGATCTTGGCTATGAGGACCCCGCGTACTTTAACAGATTATTCACCAATAAGGTAGGCAGCACACCGGCTCATTTTAAGAAAAATTACTCTTCGGGAAAAAAGTACAATACTTAAGCCTTTTTATCTATTGAAACCAACCTTGATGTGACATACCTTTGTCATGTCAAAAAACAAATTAAATATTAACTAAAAAACAAAACATTATGAAACGTAACGCAACAGCCGTTTGGAATGGCAACATCAAAGAAGGAAACGGACACCTAACAACTCAAAGCACCACATTAAATGAAACTCAGTATTCTTTCAACAGCAGATTTGCCGATGGTGTAGGAACAAATCCTGAGGAATTATTGGCGGCTGCCCATGCAGGATGCTTTACCATGAAATTAAGCGCTGAATTATCACAGGCCGGATTTACCCCTGAGGAACTTAAAACAACCTCTGTTATTACTCTTGATCCAAGTATTGGAAAAATTACTAAATCTGAATTGACTTTAACCGCAAAAGTTCCAGGACTTTCAGAAGAAGACTTTCAAAAATATGCTAAAATTGCTGAAGAAGGATGCCCGGTAAGTGCCGCTTTCAATTTTGAAATTACACTCAACGCAACTTTAGCATAATCAACCTACTATTATAACCAATTACCAACCTTAAAAACCCAACATTATGTCACACAATGTTCAACCCGCAGAAAATGATCCCCATATTTTAAAAGATATCCGCGTTTTTCTTAAGGATCTTAACAGTGGAGGCGGAAAACCAATTGAAGAAATGTCTCCTGAAGATGCAAGACAGGTTCTTGTAGGAGCACAAGCCTCTGTAAACTTTGATTATTCAGATATTGAAGAATTTGAAAAAAAGATTACCCAGGACGGTATTTCATTAAATATTCATATTGTAAAACCCAAAGGAGCAAACGATAACCTTCCTGTATTTATGTTTTTCCATGGAGGGGGATGGGTATTAGGAGATTTCCCTACTCATAAAAGATTAGTAAGAGATTTGGTTGTAAAAAGTGGAGCCGTCGCTGTATTCCCTGATTACACTCCATCTCCGGAAGCTCAGTATCCTACTGCTATCAATCAGGCCTATGCAGCTACAAAATGGGTTTCCGAAAATGGCAAAGAAATCGGAGTGGATGGCTCTAAATTGGCTGTTGCAGGAAACAGCGTAGGTGGAAATATGGCTGCTGTAGTTGCTCTGATGGCAAAGGATAAAAAAGGACCGGAACTTCAATACCAGGTTTTATTATGGCCAGTTACTGACTCAGATTTCACAAGAGAATCTTATGAAAAGTATGCGCAGGAAAGGTTCTTAACAACTCCGTTAATGAAATGGATGTGGGACAATTATACTACAGATCTTGAAAAAAGAAAAGAAAAATATGCTTCTCCAAATAAGGCATCTCTTGAAGAGTTAAAAGGATTACCTCCTGCATTGATCCAGATAGCTGAGAATGATATTCTTCATGACGAAGGGGTAGCGTATGGAAGAAAGCTTGATGAAGCCGGTGTTCCTACTACACTTGCAGTGTATAAAGGTTTTATCCATGATTATGGATTATTAAATCCTATAGCTCATATTCCGGCAATTCAGGAATCTCTTGCCCAGGCAGCTTCCACAATAAAAGAAGCTCTCTTTAAATAAAATATCTTAAGTCTGGACTAATATTCAAGTTCAGACTTAGTTTTTATTCTAAATATACCATTTGGTATATTTTCGTATATTTGCATATAATTTCATGATTATGTCAAAAGCAGAAAAGACCAAACAGTTCATTATTGAGACTACTGCTCCCTTATTTAATAAGAAAGGCTATCTCTCAACGACGCTTTCGGACATTACGGAAGCAACAGGACTAACAAAGGGCAGTATTTACGGAAATTTTGAAAACAAAGATGAAGTAGCTCTTGAAGCTTACAAGTATAACTCAACTTTTCTGAGTAGAAGCATGTCCAGATCACTAGGAGAAGACTTTCCTCTGGCTGTGGATAAATTAAAAGCTATTGTCAATTTTTACCGTAAAAGCTGGAAGGATGTTTTCCTTAATGGAGGATGCCCGCTGATGAATGCCGCTACAGAGTCTGATGACACTTTTCCTATCCTGAAAAATCAGGTTACCCTATCTTTTCAGGCCTGGATCAAAAAAATTTCAGCAGCTATTCAGGAAGGCCAGCAAAGCGGAGAATTCAATGAAAAAGTAAATGCAGATGAAATGGCCTCATTATTCATTATGCTTATTGAAGGCGGTATACTTCTTTCCAAAACAACAGGTAATGAAACCTATCTGAACCTTGCTTTAGACAGGATCCTTTTAATCATAGACCAGGAACTCAATATTATTCCATCATAAATTTTTATCATATGGAAACAAAAAAAGTGGCCATCGTAGGATACAACAGAATTCCTTTTGCCAGAATGAACACTGCTTATGCAGATAAAGGGAATCAGGATTTGCTGCTTTCTGCCTTAAACGGACTGATTGACCGTTATCAGCTCACAGGAAAACTACTTGGTGAAGTTGCAGGCGGAGCAGTTATTAAGCACATATCGGAAAGCAACCTCATCAGAGAAACAGTAATGAATACATCTCTGGATCCGGCAACTCCGGCATGTGATCTTCAGCAAGCATGTGATACAGGAATCGAAGCAGCTATATATATTGGGAATAAAATCGCCCTTGGACAAATAGAAAGCGGTATCGCCTGCGGAGTAGAAGCTATGAGCAATATCCCCTTCGAATCGTCCCCCAAATTGAGAAAGGCTCTTTTAAAAGCAAATAAAGAAAAATTAGCTTTTGGAAAGCTGAAACATCTCTTAAGCCCGTCATTGAAAGACTGGATGCCTATTCCATACAAGGGACAGGAACCTAAAACAGGATTGGTAATGGGTGAACATACTGAAATTACCGCAAAATATTATCAGATATCACGTGAAGACCAGGATCAGCTGGCTTTCAAAAGTCACCAAAATATGGCTAAGGCTTACGAGGAAGGATTCTTCAATGATATGATCACACCCGCATTTGGTTTAGAGAAGGATAATAATTTACGCCTTGATACCAGCCTTGAAAAACTGGCTCAGTTAAAACCCGCATTTGATAAACAAAACGGAACACTCACTGCAGGAAATTCTACTCCATTTACAGATGGGGCCTCTGCTGTCTTATTGGCCAGTGAGGAATGGGCTAAGGCCAACAATCTTCCCATCCTGGCCTATATTACCTTTTCCGAAATAGCAGGAATAGAATATGTGGAAAACAGACAAAATTTACTTCTTGCACCGGTTTTTGCCGCAGACAGAATGTTGAAAAAAGCAGGAATGAACCTTGAAGATTTTGATTATTACGAAATCCACGAAGCTTTTGCAGCACAAGTTTTGGCAACAATTAAGATCTGGGAGAATGATGACCTCGCCAAAAAATTCGGATTAGAAAAAGCTTTGGGAAAAATAGACAGAAATAAGCTGAATGTAAAAGGCGGAAGCCTTGCAGCTGCTCACCCGTTTGCCGCAACCGGAGGCAGAATTATCGCTACACTGGCTAAGCTTTTAAACCAAAAAGGAAGCGGGAAAGGTTTTATTTCTATTTGTGCAGCAAGAGGGCAAGGTATCACCATGATTATAGAAAAGTAAAAGTATTATATGGATCGATTAGAACAATTAAGACAATTTATTGGAAAAGAATTTGATCAGTCCCCTTCTCCATTTATGAAATGGCTGAATCCTATTGTAATTTCTGTAGAGGAAGGAAATCTGGAGTTTCAATATACCGTTCGCCCGGAATGGCTGAATCCAATCGGTAATCTTCATGGCGGAGTAACCGCGGCTATTGTGGATGACATCATCGGTGCTACGATGTTTTCCTTAAATGAAAATTCTTTCATTACAACCATAAATAATGTCATCGATTATTTTTCAACTGCGAAAGAAAATGATAATATTGTAGCCGAAACTAAAATCATTAAAAGGGGGAAGCAATTTGTAAATGCCCAATGCGAGATATGGAACGCAGATAAAACAAGACTCATTGCTAGAGGAACCTCCAATTTATTTAAAATCAGTAACTAAGTATGAAAAGAGTTGTCATTACAGGACTGGGTGCAGTTACACCCTTGGGAAACAATGTCGCAGATTTCTGGCAAAACAGTATTAATGGAGTAAGCGGAACGGCTTTAATCAAGCATTTTAATGCTGAAAAATTTAAAGTTCATTTTGCTTGTGAGGTAAAAGATTTCGACCCTAAAAAATATTTGAACCATAATGAAATAAAAAGAAGTGATCTCTTCACTCAGTATGCAATGTATGCCTCTGCTGAAGCAATTGAAGATTCAGGATTGGATTTTGAGACGATGGATCCATTCGATACAGGTGTTATCTGGGGAACAGGACAGGGAGGTATGCTAACCTTCGAAAATGAAGTCGCAGAATATTATGGTGGTGAGGGCATACCGCGTTTCAATCCGTTCTTCGTTCCAAAATTCATTGCCAACATGGCTTCAGGAATGATTTCTATGAAATACGGACTGCAGGGAATCAACTATACGACAGTTTCCGCGTGTGCCACCGGAAATACAGCTTTAATGGATGCTTTTAATTATATCCGTTTGGGTAAAGCAAAAGTAATCATAAGCGGAGGTTCAGAGGCTGGTATTACTCCAGCTTCCGTGGGCGGATTCTCCGGCATGAAAGCAATGTCTACGCGAAACGACGATTTTGCTACAGCAAGCCGTCCTTATGATGTAGACAGAGATGGTTTTGTAATCGGTGAAGGAGCAGGATCATTGGTCCTTGAAGAATATGAACATGCCAAAAGCAGAGGAGCAAAAATCTACGCCGAACTGGTAGGTGCTGCCATGACAGCAGATGCTTATCACATGACCGCTCCGCATCCTGAAGGAGCAGGTGCTATAAAAGCTATGCAGTTATCTCTTAACGAAGCCGGAATTAATGCAGAAGATATTGATTATATCAATCCCCACGCGACCTCAACGCCTTTAGGAGATCTTATTGAATTAAAAGCGATCAACAGCCTTTTCAAAGGAAGTAAAAAACTTGATATAAGTGGTACAAAATCAATGACAGGGCACTTATTAGGGGCAGCGGGTGCTGCGGAAGCCATACTTTCAATTAAAGCAATTGAGAACGGAATCATTCCACCAACCATTAATCTTCACGAGATAGATCCTGCCATCCCTAAAGATGTCAATATCGTATTTAATGAGGCTAAAGAAAAAGATATTACGTATGCTTTAAGTAATGCTTTCGGATTCGGTGGACACAATGCGACCTTGATTTTCAAGAAGTTTAGCTAAGGAATTAGTTTAATAAAAATAAAAAAGCAGTCAAAATTGACTGCTTTCTATTTTATTCTGATTCAGGAATAAAAAAATCATCTTCCCCCTCTTCAATTGGAATATAAAGTCTTTCCCATTTTTCTCCTTCCACTATTTCCCAACTATGTCCAACTCCATCAGTATCCTCTGCTATAAGAATTATTCCCGGTTCAATTAGAAATGTAGAACCATCACTAACTTTAAATAAAATATTTCCTTTTAATGTGATCACATACTGTCTCCGTGGAGCCGGATGCGTATGTTTTTCCCATTCTTCTGTTATCGTACTAATCCAAAAAGTCCTGGTATTCATGGGCTTCAAAGTGGGTATTTTACCTGTCTCAAATCTGCTTGTCTGATCTGGATTACTCGATAACCTGAAAGCAGGAATATACTCACCTGTAGATTTCATACGACTTTTTAGTTTATGTTCAAATCGTCTTTATACTTATTGATAACAATTCTTATTAAGACTTTAACCACTCTGAGGAAGAAAGATAATTTTGATCCGGATAATAAATAAACAGACAATTTCTTCCTTTTATGGTATTAATAATTGGAGCCGTAAGGTCTTTCGGAATGGCAGGACATCCCCAGCTTCTCCCGATTCTTTTATGCATTGCTGCAAATTCTTCACTTACATAATTTGCTCCGTGCATTACAATCGCTCTTCTGTAAGCCGCATCATTAAATCCTTTATCCATCCCAAGCAACCTTAGAGAATATCCGTTATCTCCGTTATAGGTAGCATCGGTAATATAGAATCCCATACTGCTTTGAAGCGAGCTTTCATTATTTGAAAAATTGGTTGCAAACTCCTCTCCTGTATTTTTACCATGGGCAACCAAAGAATTAAACAAAACTTTCTTTTCCTGTGTATCAATTACCCATAGCCTGTTGGTATTGGAGGACATCGAAAAATCGCAGACTGTCAGTAAATGTGAATCCTGACTCAGTAATCCTGCTTTTTTTAAATTTTCAAATCCTGTTAAGGCTTTAAAGAACACCTCTTCATTAAGTTCATGTCCTGGTGCGAATGCAATTGATTTATATAATTCTTCTGATGAAGATACCGCATTGGTTGTCTTCTCAGATTTCGTGTCAGCTACTCTTTCAATTTTTTCTGTGCCAATGGTTTCACTTCTTAAATTCGTTTTCTCCGGAGAAATGTAAAATGAAGTTGTAACCATGTACGCAAAGCCCAAGAGGCTATATAATCCTTTCATTCAATAACTATGTAAAATATAAATTAGTGGGGCAAAATTATAAAAACATAATTACGCGACAGGAAAAACAAACCGAAGTTTAACGCTATTTAAGAAACTTTAACTTCCTGATTCTGTGAATTAAAGCCGTTATTTTAACGCATTTCGGATCAATTCCTGTCGCATTGATTTTATGCGATACTGCGATTTTACGGGTTTTGCTATAACATGAGGAAATACTTCGCAAGGAATTCCTGCATATAAATCTTCAATAATTTAATATTCTACAATAAGCATCTTTATATTAAGAAAATTCTTACTTATTGTAGATTCATTGAAAATAGTAAAGATCAGATAGAACTATTCATCGAAAATCTAGTTTTTAGAATCCGGGACAAATTCCAGACTTACAGAATTCATACAATAACGTAGTCCTGTTGGTTTGGGACCATCATCAAAAACATGCCCCAAATGCGAATCACAACGTTTACAAAGCACCTCTACTCTTTCCATTCCATAAGTTGTATCTCTTTTATAATAAACTCCTTCTTTATCCGCTTCAAAAAAGCTGGGCCATCCGCAACTGCTTGCAAACTTTGAGGTAGAGCGAAATAAATGGTTTCCGCAAACGGCACAATAATATTCACCTGTTTCATCGAACTCATTATATTTTCCCGTGAAAGCTCTCTCAGTAGCAGCTTCTCTTGATACGGCGTACAAATCGGGAGCCAGGATTTTCTTCCATTCTTCATTGGGAACTTCCAGTTTTGTGGTATCTGTTCTTGAATAGTATGGATTGTTTTTTGCTTCGTTTTCCATAGATGTAATTTTGATGGGTTATGATTCTGCGAATATGATTGCAGAAAAACAATTAGTATTAATGAAATTAAAAATTTCATAACCAAATTTACTAAATTTGATCATATGAATGATGAAGCCAAAAGAAAACAACTAAGAAAATACAAAGCATTTGCGACAGGATTATTTGTATTGATGGCAATTATTTTTGTCATTACAACAGTCCTTCAAAAGACAAATCCTTCACATTGGATAGGATACGTCCGCGCATTCTCCGAGGCTGCAATGGTGGGAGCCCTGGCCGATTGGTTTGCCGTAACTGCTTTATTCCGACATCCACTGGGGCTTCCTATTCCACATACCAACCTGATTGAAAACAGCAAAGAAAGACTCGGAGATAATCTCGGAAGTTTTGTAGTGACCAATTTTCTTTCACCACAGAACATACGCCCTTACATTCAGAAACTTAAAATATCCAATTTCGTAGGCGAATGGCTTACCAAAGAAAAAAACCAGGAAATTTTAATTAAAAATCTATCCGATATTGTTCTGGATATCCTCAATAAGCTTGACGATTCAGTGGTCAGTGATTTTATTACCAAAAAAGTCTCCGAAATGTCCAATGGGATAAAGCTTAATGTGATCATTGGAAACGGAATTAACTATTTGCTGGATAAAAATGACCATCAGCGGATTATAACCAATCTATCAAAGCAAATCAAAGAATACATCATAGAAAATGATGAGATGATCGAGGAGCGTGTAAAAAAAGGAAGTTATTCTTTTATCCCGTCATTTGTTGACAATAAAATTGCAGAAAAAATTGCCAATGGATTATCCGATTTCTTTAAAGAAGTGGAGGAAGATCCTCAACATGAAATCAGATCATTAATCTCAAAGAAGATCTATGAATTTTCATCGGATCTGAAAGAAGACCCTAAATGGGAAGGTGAGTTTAAGAACATTAAAAATGAGATCCTTAAAAACGATAAACTCAGCCAGTATTCGAATGACATCTGGTCTTCCATTAAAAACACTTTAACAAAAGAACTTCAGGAAGATCACTCCTCTTTAAAAAATTATATCTCCAAAAATTTAAATGAGTTTTCAGAGAACTTAAAAACTGACGAAAAACTTCAAAACAAAATAGATCATTGGGTACGCGTTACTGCCTATAAATATATTCTGAGAAACACTCACCAATTTGGAAACCTCATCAGCTCCACTGTCGGAAACTGGAAAGGCAAAGAATTAAGTGAGAAAATGGAGCTTGAGGTGGGTAAAGACCTACAGTTTATCCGTGTAAATGGTACATTAGTCGGTGGATTGGTTGGATTGATCATTTATACAATTGCTCATTTCTTTATTTAATACAACTAAAAACTAACCATAAAACCCGCATGAAAAAACTATTTTTATTACTCCTGTGTTCCATAGACTTCTTTTCCCTCGCTCAAAAAATAGAACTCAAAGTAGTTAATGATTCTTCCCAGATCTTTAAAGGGGAAGTTGCAGGAATTCCTGTTACCATGCAATTGCATTATAGGGGTATCGTGGATTGCAGCCAATATCAGCACTTTATAGACGGCTGGTATTTCTACGATAAATATCAGAAAAAAATTCCGCTCACCGGTATTTACGATTATGGAAACCTATACCTCTATAATTTTGGAAATAAGCAAAAACAGAGTTCAAAAATATTGGGAGAAAAGATTACATCACCTCAATGGATTGAAAAAACTGACAGTATTGCTAAGACGCTGAACCCCAAAGAAAGCTTCATTTTTAAAAATGATCGGTCCAATAAAGAAGTCCAAGGTAAATTCATTTTAGGAAATAAAGCACAATCTGCAAGTTTGTTTACCAAAAACAACATGATCTACAGATTTAATAATTATCTGATCCTGCCCAATAATAAAAAAATAAACACCTATGATTTTATAGATTCTTACGGAGGTAATGAACTGGTATCATACGTTTCAGATCAATCGGGAAACAGGATTCTGTTATATTTTGAGCATACGTCCAATTTCAATGCCTGCGGAATGTGTGGTGCCAGTGAAGGAGAAAAGGGCTATAGGGTATTATACTTTACCAGCGACTGGAACTATAAAAAACACGAAGATTTTCTTACAGAAAGCTGTATCAATAATATTTACGATACTGTAGTAACCAAAACTAAAGATTCTAAAGTTTTAAAGTTCGCTATTAAAAAGACAACAACAAGCCCTGCTTATACCTTGGTTGTAGATCGTAACAATGCTTCAGTTACAAAATCAAAATAGATGCAAGACCTGCCATTACTGATCAGATTTGGAATATGCTTCCTTATCTAGGTAGTCTTGAAGCCCTTTTTAAAAGTTCTTTGTTGATCTCATTGATCAATTCCGGACCCTCATAAATAAATCCTGTATAAAGCTGGATAAGGCTTGCTCCTGCATCAAGCTTTTCAATTGCATCTTTTGCAGAATGGATTCCTCCCACTCCGATAATCGGAAATGCTCTACCGCTCTTTTCAGAAAGAAAACGGATCACTTCTGTAGATCTTTTAGTTAGTGGTTTTCCTGATAATCCTCCGGTTTCAGATTTATTCTCGGAACTAAGATTCTCGCGGGAAAGTGTAGTATTGGTTGCTATAACTCCCGCTATTTTAGTATCTTTTACAATATCGATAATGTCCAACAACTGATCATCGGATAGGTCAGGTGCTATTTTTAGAAGGATAGGTTTTGGATTGGCTTTTCCGTTATTCATTTGTTGCAAAGTTCCCAAAAGCTGAGTTAAAGGTTCTTTATCCTGAAGTTCGCGGAGGTTGGGTGTATTAGGCGAGCTTACATTAACAACAAAATAGTCTACATACGGAAAAAGTTTCTCAAAACAAATTTTGTAATCATTTACCGCTTCTTCATTAGAAGTTACTTTATTTTTCCCGATGTTTCCACCGATCAGTACATTTTTATTTTTCTTAAGCCTTTCAACAGCAGCATCTACTCCTTCATTGTTGAAGCCCATCCTATTGATAATGGCTGAATCTCCTTTTAAGCGAAAAAGTCTTTTCTTGTCATTTCCCGGTTGGCCTTTGGGTGTAAGTGTTCCGATTTCCACAAAACCAAAACCAAGATCAGCGAGTTCTTCAAAAAGCACTGCATTCTTATCAAAACCGGCTGCCAAGCCTACCGGATTTTTAAATTTCAAGCCAAAAACTTCTCTTTCAAGACGTTTATCTTCGATTGGTTTAGGAAAAAATAGTTTGGTGAGAAATCCAAAATTCTTAAGCATTGAAAATGTTAAATGATGAACTTCCTCGGGATCAAATTTGAACAGAATGGGTCTGATGATACTTTTGTACATTGAAAAAAAGTTTGACAAAAATACTCAAATTAAATTAATGGTCGTATTAACTTTTGATATTTTATCAAAAATGAAATTGAAACGGCAAAATATGAGAGGTTAAGAATACGAGCTCAAGTCGAAATTAAGAATGCCTCCTACTCTTTTAAACTCATCGTCTATCGTTGCATTTACCGTAATCCTTTCATTAGAAACTGGGTGATTAAAAACCAATTGATGGGCATGAAGCGTCATTTTGTTGATGCCAAATGTCTGAAGCCACAACTTGTTTTGTTTATTGCATCCATGCTTACGACAGCCTAAAATAGGATGCAGAATATGCTTAAAATGCTTTCTCAGCTGATGAAACCGCCCCGTTTCTGGAATGGCTTCAACTAAACAATATCTTGACGTCTGATGTTTTAAAAAAGGCAATTCTATTTCTGAAGTCTGTAAACGATGATAATACGTAACTGCTTTTTGCTTTACCTCGTCTTCATTAACTAAATCATAATCAATGGTTTCTTCTTCTTTTGCCCAACCACGAAGAATTGCGATGTATTTCTTTTCCACCTCCCGTGATGCAAACCGGTCACTCATTGTTCTCAAAGTTTCTTTATCTAGTGTAAACAGCAAAACTCCTGAAGTTTTTCTATCGAGACGATGCACCGGATAAACTTTTTGACCAATCTGCTTTCTCAGTTCCTGAATAGCATAAGTATCCGCTTCCCCGGAGTAAAAGGACTTATGCACCAGTAAACCGCTCGGTTTATTGATGGCAATAAGATGTTCGTCGCGATAAAGAATTTCTAACATGGAGCAAAAATAGAGGATTCTTATCTATTTACTCTTAACTGCTACGAAAATACTATGAAAATTTTATAGTATACATTATTCCTCAAATTTCAAATGCGTATTGAAAAAAGGTAACATTTGATTTTCAATTCGTCCGTTTTCTTTGCTAACCTCACTTCCATGTGTTCCGATATATTCTTCGGCTTCATGCTTTATTTTTAATATTTCAAGATTTTTGCTTAAACTCATACAGCTTGGTGGAATATGCTTAAGCTCATCATTTCGGCCCCAATCAAATTTTATCGCCTTCAGTTTTTTGATGTTTTCATATTGCGTGAAAACCAGCTCTGAAGTAGAATTTTTCTTGAGTTCGTCCAGGACAAGAGCGTCTATTTTCAGATCATCTCCCTGAAAATAAAATGGGAGATCAGCAAAAAAAGGAGGCTTATTCACATTTCCGTTATAAGCTCTGGCAATGGCAAAAATAATATTGGTTCTTGAGTTTTCAGGTTTTGAAAGATCCTTGACTTCTTTAATATTCTGTACGTTTTTATAAGATTCAATTTCTGTCAAAGCAAAATACCTGGCATCCAGAATTCCCGGAGATAAAGCGTATACAGATGAAAAAACATCCGGATGAAGAAATGCATTTCGAAGCGCTCCGTTTCCGCCCATAGAATGTCCTGAAATTCCGCGACTGTCTTTACTGGAAATCGTTCTATAATTTTTATCAATAAACTCCACCAGTTCAAGAGAAGTGAAATCGGACCAGTTTCCGGACGATTTCGAATTGGCATAGAAGCTTCCCTTAAAAACTGTACTTTCATCAGGCATAACAATAATTACAGGTTTTATCTTTTTTGCTTCGATTGCGCGGTCGATAATATGATTGATTCTATCACTGCCTACCAAAAGACTGTCATTCCAAAAAAAACCGTGTAAATAATATATAACAGGATACCTTTTTAAAGATTTTTCATAATCCGGAGGAAGATAGACTGAAATTCTCCGCTTAGGGTTTTCACCGGCTTTGTTATGAAGTGTTTTTGCGGTAATGAAAGTTGTTACCACTTTTCCTTCAGGTATTTTCTGGGCAGAAAACAGATGAACAGACAAAATAAAAGCCAAAAATATAAAACTGATTTTTCTCATCGTAAAATCTTTAATCAAAACAAATTTCGACAAATTGTCTCAAAATAAGACAATAAAAACAATCCTATTCGTATTTTCTTTCCAAAAAGATAGATTCTTAGTTCGCTAAAAATCAAAAGAGAAAGAAAATTTCTTTTTTAGCCGCTTTTTTTGTTGAATTTCATGATTTTGGAATCCAAATTCATATTTTTGCAAATCAGACGTAAAAAAATTATGGCAAAGCAAGAAGATGTTTTCAAGAAAGTGATTTCTCACGCTAAAGAATATGGTTTTATTTTCCCTTCCAGTGAGATCTATGACGGTTTATCCGCTGTTTATGATTATGGGCAGAACGGAGCTGAACTGAAAAATAATATCAAACAATATTGGTGGAAAGCGATGGTACAGCTTAACGAAAATATTGTAGGTATTGATTCAGCTATCCTGATGCACCCTACTACTTGGAAAGCTTCGGGCCACGTGGATGCATTTAATGATCCGTTGATTGACAACAAGGATTCTAAGAAACGTTTCAGAGCAGATGTTTTGGTTGAAGATTATTGTGCTAAAATTGAAGATAAAGAGAACAAAGAAATTGAAAAGGCAGCGAAAAGATTTGGTGATGCTTTTGATAAAGATCAATTTGTTGCTACAAATCCAAAAATTCTAGAGTACAGGGCAAAAAGAGAGGCAATTCTTTCCAGGTTGGCAAAGTCCCTTGAAAATGAAGATCTTGCTGATGTAAAAGCTTTAATTGAAGAGCTTGAAATTGCAGATCCTGATACAGGTTCCAAAAACTGGACGGAAGTAAGACAATTCAACCTGATGTTCGGAACAAAACTGGGAGCTTCTGCAGATTCTGCAATGGATCTTTATCTTAGACCAGAAACAGCTCAGGGTATTTTCGTTAACTTCTTAAACGTACAAAAAACATCACGTCATAAACTTCCTTTTGGTATTGCCCAGATCGGAAAAGCCTTCAGAAATGAGATTGTGGCAAGACAGTTTATTTTCAGAATGCGTGAATTCGAACAAATGGAGATGCAATTTTTTGTAGCACCGGGAACTGAACTCGAATTCTACGAACAATGGAAGCAAAAACGTCTGAATTGGCACCGTGCCCTAGGTTTAGGTGATGAAAATTACAGATTTCATGATCATGAAAAATTAGCGCATTACGCGAACGCTGCAGCAGATATCGAATTTAATTTCCCTTTTGGTTTCAAAGAACTGGAAGGTATTCACTCAAGAACCGATTTCGACCTCAAAGCCCACGAAGAGTATTCAGGAAGAAAGCTTCAGTTCTTCGATCCTGAAAGAAATGAAAACTATGTTCCTTATGTTGTGGAAACTTCAGTTGGTTTAGACAGGTTGTTCCTTTCAATCTTCTCTCACTGCCTTAAAGATGAAGTATTGGAAGACGGTTCGGAAAGAACGGTATTATCTCTACCTCCTGCGTTGGCGCCTATCAAAGCTGCTATCTTGCCATTAATGAAGAAAGATGGATTGGCTGAATATGCAGAAAATATATTCAATGATCTGAAATACGATTTCAATCTATTCTACGAAGAGAAAGATGCGATCGGAAAACGATACAGAAGACAGGACGCTATTGGTACTCCTTATTGTATAACAATAGATCACGATTCTCTTACGGATCATACGGTAACCATCAGAGACAGGGATACAATGAAACAGGAAAGAGTTCCTGTAGCAGACCTGAGAAGGATCATTGATGAAAAAACCAACTTCAGAAATTTACTTTCTAAAATATAAATACAGAGCCCTGATTTTTCAGGGCTTTTTTTATTGCTATCCCCTAATTTATTTTAAATTTGTTTAAGACAGATCTTAAACAAATGCTAAAATATATTATCGGCGGAGCTGCTGCAGGTGTAGCTTTTGCTTACCTTTTCGGATATGATTATTTATTCAGTGGAATTGCCAAAACTTATCTGAAAGGTAAATCAAGTGCCAACATTGACGACGGAAAACTGTTTCCCAGCAATATTATTTCCACAGAGTCTCCAAAGCTTTGGGAAGAAGATCCTGCTTATAACAAAAGTACTTTACCTAAAACAATCGTTGAAAACCTCATCCACTCCAATACAGCCTCTTTTTTAGTGATTAAAAATGGAAAATTGCTTCATGAGCAGTACTGGAATGGCTATAACCAGCTTTCTAAAACGAATTCTTTTTCTATGGCAAAAGCAGTGACTGTAATGCTCCTGGGAAAGGCTCTTGAAGAAGGTAAAATAAAAAGTATTGACGAAAAATTCTCCAGCTTTTTCGAAGATTTCAAAAACAAGGAATTAGGTAATCAGCTAACTCTTAAAAACCTGGCCCAAATGGAATCTGGCCTGGATTGGGACGAAGATTATAAAAATCCTTTTCGCCCTAATGCAAAAGCCTATTACGGAAGGAGTCTCTTAAAAGCTACTTTTTCAAAAAGATTTAAAGCAGAACCCGGGACACGGTTTGAGTATCAAAGTGGTTCTACTCAGCTATTGGGATTTGCCATAAAGAAATCAATAAACCAAACACTCGCAAGCTACTTATCTGAAAAATTCTGGACTCCTTTAGGCATGGAACAAAATGCCGAATGGAGTGTGGATAATAGCCGAATGGAAAAGACATATTGCTGTATTCATTCCAATTCCAGGGATTTTGCAAAGCTCGGACAGCTATTCCTGGATGATGGCAAGGTAGATGGTATCGAGGTTCTTAATTCTGATTTTATTGAGCTGATGAGAACCCCTACAAAAAAATCCGAAGACATCTATGGGATGGGGCTCTGGATTAATCATGACAATCCTGTTAAACATTATTATTTTCTTGGACTTCAAGGTCAGTATATCATTATGGTACCAGATCACAACATGGTTATTGTAAGAACAGGAAGCTATGAGAATTCTCCTAAAAATGACAGAGGAAGACCAGACCAGGTAAGATTTCTTGTGAACGAAACCGTAAAATTATTTAATTAAAAGGATCATGAAAAAATACAGCGCACAGGTTGATGAATATATCGAAAAATCCCCCGATTTTGCAAAACCCATCTTACGCTACCTTCGGGAAACGGTTCATGAGTTTTGCCCTGATGCAGAAGAGGCGATCAAATGGAAATTTCCTTCTTTTATGTACAAAGGCAAAATACTTTGTTCCATTACTTCATTCAAACAATATTGCAGCCTTGGATTTTGGCTTCACGGGGAAATGAAAACCATTGCAGAACTGGAAACGACAGCTGAGAAAACTTCGATGTTTAGCTTAGGTAAGATTACTAAAATAGAAGAACTCCCTTCAAAAGCTCTCTTGAAAAAAGCCATTCTTGAGGCTATGGAACTAACAGATATGGGAGTAACCATGAAAAAAGCACTTCCAACAAAAACAGAAACTGAAATTCCCGATTATTTCAATAAAGCTTTACAGCAAAATAAAAATGCTTTAAAAGTATTTGAATCAAAATCTCCATCTTTTAGAAAAGAGTATATCAATTGGATTACCGAAGCAAAAACTGAAGCTACAAGAAATAAAAGGATAGAACAAGCTCTTGAATGGATAGAAGAAGGTAAAGGAAGAAATTGGAAATATGAGAAAAAATCCTAAATCATTATCTTTTATCTATTTACGCATCTAAAAAATCATCTCTCAGTCACAGGCAGAGATGGAAACAGGCTATAAACTGTATTGCAAAACTTAATTCCACACCCGTTGAATTCATTCTAATATACGTCAAGTTTTGGCGCTATCCATATCTACTTTTGTTTTCTAAAAAGACTAAATTTTGTAATTATGGATAAAGTGACCTTAGAAAGAATAGAAAAACTTCACCCTCTGGTAAGAGCGGAAGTAAAGCAAATCATTAAAGAATGTGACGAAGCCCTCACCGGAAGAGCAAAAGTAAGAATTACGCAAGGTTTACGGTCCTTTGAAGAACAGGAAAAGCTCTATGCAATAGGACGAATTACCTCCGGAAAAAAAGTGACCAATGCCAAAGCCGGACAAAGCATCCACAATTATGGTTTGGCGGTGGATATTTGTTTGATGATAGATGGGAAAACAGCAAGCTGGGACACTGCAAAAGACTGGGATAATGACGGAGTAGCAGACTGGTATGAATGTGTCAAAATTTTCGCGAAGCACGGCTGGGATTGGGGAGGAAACTGGAAAACGTTTAAAGACCTTCCTCACTTCGAAAAAAAGAATTTTCCAACCCAAAAAGGGCTTGTAAAAACCACCTGGAAAACCCTTTCTAAAATGGCAAGGGACAAAGCCGGATATATTATTTTTTAATCTTTTTTATTGAAAATAATTATAATACGACAAGTTCTGTCGCTTTCTCCGCCTATCTTTACTTTACAAGAAAACAACAAAAGCAAACAAAGTCTGCATGATAAAAAAAATTGTTTTATCCCGAAGAATGACCCATGGTTTTGAATATTAAAGATTGTAAGTGTTCTATTAACAATTAATATCAACAAATGAAAAAGACAACCATTCTTTCTTTAGACGGCGGCGGAATAAGAGGCATTATCACCTGTATTATTTTACGCTATATAGAAGAGCAGCTCCAATATTATGATAAGCCCAATGCAAAACTTGGAGATTATTTTGATTTGGTAGCAGGAAGCAGCACGGGAGGACTAATCGCTTCAATTATTTTATGTCCCGATGAACATCGAAAAGCCAAATACTCTATTCAAAAGGGGTTAGAGCTGTATGCTGAAAAGGGGGGTAACATATTCCAGGTTTCTTTTTGGGAGAAACTTGTAAACCCTTTTGGATTGATTAATGAGAAGATTTCTCAGGAAGCACTTGAGAAAAATCTGAATGATTTTTTTGGACATCTTGAATTAAAGGAATTGATAAAACCATGCTTAATTACCAGCTATGATATAGAAAACAGAAGAGCTAAACTTTTTAATTCATGGGAAGCCAGCCTAAGTACTGATAATTTTTATGTAAAAGATGTTTGCAGGGCAACTTCGGCGGCACCCACCTATTTTAGTCCGGTCCAGATAAAATCGATGTACGGACAGCTTTTCAGCCTTATTGACGGAGGGATGTTCGCCAACAATCCTGCACTTTGTGCGTATGCCGAAGCAAGAAAAATTCCTTTTGCCGAAGTATTGAAAAATCACCAGAAAGCCAACCATCCCACTGTTAATGATATGATTATCGTATCAATAGGGACCGGGATTGAATCCCGAAGTTATTCTTTCAAAAAACTGGAAAAAGCAGGAAAAATCGGCTGGGTAACTCCTATAATTGACATTCTGATGTCTGCGAATGCAGAAACCGTAGATTATCAGTTATGTCAGATGTTTCAGACATTAGGGTTAAGAAATCAAAAAAATTATTATCGTATCAATCCTTCATTAAAGAATGCATCTCCGGCTATGGATAACGTAAGACGTTCGAATATTGAAAATCTGATCCAGGCTGGATTGAGCTATATTGATGATAACAGAGAAACATTAAATCAAATTGTACAGAAGCTCATTAAAAACAAAATATAAGCTTTTAAGCTTATATGATGTGATAATAAGCTTTAAAGCTTATATAGATAAATATTTGTTCTCAACAGAAATATTTTATAACACGACGAGTTTTGACGCCACAACTAATTATCTTTGAAATAACAAAATAACCAGGGAAACCAAGCAAACAACCTGCTTCACCCCTAAAATATCCCTATTAATTTTAATCCGTTTTTAGTTTCAGTTTATGAAAACTGAGCCAGGATATGTATTACCTATAGAATATTAGTCTGCTAGCACTACTATATATTATTAACCAATTAATAACCTTAACAATTTTAAATTATGGCAAATTTAGTACAAGAATTAAACAGTTTGGATTTCAGTGTTTATATCGGAGGACCGATGCAAGCAGCCATTAAAGCTCAACATGATGCCTCTATTTCACAAGTGGATTTCATCAAAGAAGTCGGGTTCTATCCGGAAGGACACCCTAAAGCAAAAGAGCTAAGATATGTAGATTTCAAATATAAGAAATCCGTACCTGGTGCAAATGATACGGTGACACAGTCTGAAGTTACCTTACAGGTGCCTTTTCTTTCCATGCTTACGATTCCGGCTTTGAGAATCGATGAAATGACCATTGATTTTAACGCAAAATTAAATTCAGTAGAAACACAGTCTGCTTCAAGTGAGTTTTCCGGAAGTGCATCCATAAGTGCAAAAATCTGGAAAGTAAAATTCAACGCTTCAGCTGCTTATAAGAAGACCACTTCAAGTACTTCTACCACAGAAAAAACATATACGTTGGGAGTACATGTAAAAGCTGTAAATGATGAACTACCCGCCGGTCTTGCAAAGATTATGGATATGCTGGAAGATGCTATTGTAGCTAATGCTGCTGCACCAACTGCTTAATCTCATTTATTCAGATGGCTGCCCGGGCAGCCATCTCTTTTAAACTTTTAAATATAAAAAACTTATTATGCCAAAATTGAATGAATATTTGGGAGGAATTGTTTCTGAAATTGCTTCTGCCAGAAAAATGGCAGACCTCAAAACAGTACAGATTGCAAAAGAATACGCACAAGACGACCTACTGAAACATTTTTCCATTCCAAGAATGAAAGTCGGAACTGTGGATCTTACAATACCTTTCGCTACGGCAGGCAATTCACCCATCATGGCCTTTAGAGATTTTGCTTACGACGAGATTATTAAAATAGCTAAGACCAATTACAATCCTTCCGATATTAAAAGCGATCAAAGCCTAAGGGCTTTTCTGGTGGATCTTGAAGTTTATTATAATGATGCTATCAAAAAAATACAAGACGATAATACTTCTATCATTACCGATTCACAAATACAATATTTTGATCCAATTCCCAAATATACACTGGAATTCTGTCAATCGTTGCCCAATTTCAGCTGGAGGCAAACAGACCCTCAGTTTTTCCAGCAGAGTATCCTGAACAGAGTTGTTCGGGAAGCAAGGAAAATCATAGAAAAGATCGACGATTACGAAATTATTGTGGAAGCAAGTAGACTGATGGAACTGGATGCCAAATGCCTGATCTATGCTAAAATGAGCGTAAGTGAGGCTGGTATGGAATGGTCCAGGTATGAAGACATTAACGGAAATATTATAGAAACCTTAATTCCTGAATAATATGGTAAAGAAATCACAATTCATTCTGGTTTCCCAGTTAAAGGATAATCTTCAGGAGTTTCCTTTGATCGTTACTGCATTAGAAAAAAAGGAACCTTTCTTTATTGAAAAAACATTATCATGGCTAAAGTCTGTAGAAGAGATTTTTTCCCATAATAATATCAGTGAGGTTTCTGAAATTGCAGGATTCAGAAGTAAAATCCTGGCAGCTAAATACAGTGATGAAAGAGGTTTTAACACAAAGAAAAACCAGATAAAAATTGCAGCCAACCTTCTGTATGATGCACAAAACTGTGTAATTCAGGTTTTAGCACCTCACGAAGGGAAAATGAATGATTGCAGGGATATCACAAAACAGATACTTACCATAACAGCACAAAAAAAAGGACTGCAGTATACCAAGGAAATAGACTTCAATGATTTTGTTCAAAAAGTGTGGTGGTATATCCTTTCCGATGCGGACCTAAAACCCGGAGGAATCAAACTTAAATCAATGCTTTCAGAAATGGACATTAGTATGCTGATTGCCGATGAAATAGATCTTGAAGATTTCTCCTAATCTAAAAAATAGCTCAATTCTTTTGAGTTATTTTTTTTAATACGTCAAGTTTTGTCGTCCCCTCTTTCTACTTTTGAATCATAGACCAAGGCACAAAAAAACAATCTTTAAAAACTTTCAAAAGCCATTGAATTCAACATTAATTAATGCTGAACAGCCTAAAATATGTTCAATCTTTAAAACACACGACATGGAAACACAAAATCACAATCCAGATATAATTTTTGATACCGATCTCTACACTATAGAGTGGAGTGACATCGAAAATGTGGAGATAGATTATGAAAACTATCTCAATGATATTGAGCTCTTTTTCAAAGAAGATTTTGAGAATGAGAACCTCGAAGACGATATTTATTTATAAACCTTGTTAGTTATGAAGTTCCGTTGCTATCTGATAATCTCACAGCTCCATAATACCTTTTAAACACCAATCATCATTATTGGATAGCCGGAACTTTTTACCTTTTTAGCGTTCAGAAAGAAATGATTACAGAAACTCATTTAAAAAAAACAAAAATACGACATATTTTGTCGCATTAAGAGCATATATTTGTATTATAAAACTTTAACCGTGAAACGCTTGCGTTCCATTTGAAATAACTGACTGGAAAGCTTTAAATAAAATTAACCCGAATGAAAAAAGATTTTTACTTAACAAGATATGCTCTGATTATTAAAAAATTAGAAAGTGCTCCTGCGACCTATTCTCAGCTGGAAGACTATCTTTTAAATTCTTTTGAATTTCAGGACGCTGATATTAAGAGTTACTCCATCCGTACTCTTCAGAGGGATATCCGTGAGATATCTGATCTTTTTAACCTTTCTATCCATAATAAGAAGAAAGGTGATAACCGTTATTATATAGAAAGCCGTCCCACGATGGAAGTGGATGAGTATAACCAGAAACTCCTGGAATCCTTTCAGGTAAGTAATGCTTTAAATGTTCATCCGGATTTTTCAGGATACATCTTTTTTGAATCCCGAAAACCAACGGGTGTAGAGCATTTCTATGATCTTTTCTTTGCCATTCGTAATAAACGTGTCGTTTCTTTTGAACATTACAATTATAAAAATAAAGTCATGACATCAAGAAAGGCACACCCTTTAGCATTAAAAGAATCTAAAGGCAGATGGTATCTCATTGCTATAGATACCAATGATAAAGCACTTAAATCGTTTGGACTCGACCGGATCAATTATCTGGATGTAAGTAAGACCAAATTCCGGGAAAAATATCGTTATAACTTCCGCGAATATTTTAAAAATGCATTCGGGGTTATGAATTTAACAGAACAAAAACCTCAGAAAATTACATTGAAATGCTCACGTCATCAGGGAGAATATATCAAAAGTTTTCCGCTTCACCAATCTCAAAATGAGATTAAAGAAACTCCTGAAGATATATACTTTGAGTTCTTTTTGCATCCTACTTATGATTTTATGCAGGAAATCCTTTCTTACGGAAAAGAGGTAAAAGTCCTTGAACCTAAATCTTTAGTTGATGAAATCCGCAATCATCTGAAAGAATCATTAAACAGCTATCTGGAAGACTAATAAAGGTTCATTTTGAATTAAGTTTTTTTGACTATTTTTACATAAATATCCACAATTTGAAATCTTTTTTACTGTTATTATGCTGTTTTTGTTCTGCAACATTCTTCTCTCAGCAACGGGAAGAGTTTAAGCAGGTAAAAAACTATTATAATCAGCATCGCAGTATGCTGAACACTGAGTTCAGAAAAAAGTTTGATGCTGAAACCGGTAATTTTCAAAAAGCAGCCATTAAGCAGGATTTTATTTTTTTTATGAAAAAAATGGATAGTATAGAAAATGTTGCGTTAATCGGAGCTCTATTAAGAGTAAAAAATACTGAAGACCTCAGCAGAATCCGGTTGGAAAACAGAATGGCACCCCCCGAAAAGGCTCCGGAAATCTTTCCCATTACAGACAAATCAGCAGATTATCCCGGCGGTATTAATGCTCTGAGGCAAGAGGTCGCCCATTTGTTCTATATTGATGGAGTTTTCTCAGAAGAGAAAACAGTAAAAGCCAATGTTGCTTTTATCGTGGAGAAGGATGGCACTATCAGCAATGTAGAAGCACAGGGCGATAATTTCACTTTTAATCGCCAGGCTCAGATTGCATTGTATTCTCTTTCAGAAAAATTTTCTCCAGCAATCATCAACGGTGATCCCGTTAGATATCGTTTTAAACTTCCACTAACTATGACTATTGAATAACGTGAAGAAGTACTGTACTTTTTATCTAATTTTATTATTCTCTTTTTATTATTCTCAGCAGACGGAAGGACTTCGAATAATTAAAAATAAATACGCTTCTGAATTTGAAAAAATAGAAAATGCATCCGAAAGTTCTATTATCCAAAAACTATCTAAGAAGCAGTTGAATGAATTTATAGTAAAAAAGAATGCTGCTATTTCAGTCTTAGAACTTAAAAGAAATAATGAGTATTTAGAGGAGCTTACGAGGATTAAACTTTATGAATCTACTCATAAATCTGATATCCCTTCTGTTAAAAAGTTAGACGAAAAGGGAGAGATTGTGGCAGAATATTCTAAAGGAATCAATCAGTTTAAACAGGAAATTTTAGATAATTTTTATGCTGGCACTATTAATGCGGATGGAAAAATCAGTTGTATAGTAAATTTTATTATTGACAAAGATGGGTCCATTGTTGAAGTAAAAGGAGTCGGTGATAACGAGGATTTTAATAAACAAGCTGAACTTGCGGTATATTTGTCTGATGGCACATGGGAACCAGCAAGGATTGATGGTTACACTGTAAGATACAGGATGCGTCTTCCCCTAACAATTCAATTTTAATTATATGTTTACTGACGAATACTTTATGAAGATGGCTTTCCAGGAAGCAGAGCTGGCTTTCGAAAAAGATGAGGTTCCGATCGGCTGTGTAGTCGTTTCCAATAACCGTGTTATTGCAAGGGCACATAATTTAACCGAAACCCTTAATGATGTAACGGCTCATGCAGAAATGCAGGCGATTACGTCTGCAGCAAATTTTTTAGGAGGAAAATACCTGATCAATTGCACACTGTATGTTACTTTAGAGCCTTGTGTCATGTGTTCAGGGGCACTGGCCTGGTCACAAATATCCAAGGTAGTTATTGGCGCAAGAGACGAGCAAAGAGGCTTTATCAATAAACACCTCAGCCTCCACCCCAAAACTGAAGTGGTTACAGGAATTATGGAACACGAATGTTCGGCAATCGTTAAAGAGTTTTTCAGATCAAAGAGATAAGATTAATCCTTACAGGTTATACTAAAAATACTCTTTTCAATTTTCTTATATGATTTTTGTTGTGGTTTAAGTTCCATTCTATGATACTTATACATTGTATCAAGATTATGGTATTCATCATCTTCTGACGCTCCCTCGGGGTGTTTTGCCGTATAGACCTCTTTGGAAGCATCGTAGTTATAGTTGTAATTAAGATAGGACTCCTCATCAAAGTCCTCCTGCATTGATCTTTCTCCAGGCCCATATGCCTCAATATTATAAGCCAGATTACTGATGATAGATTCTTTTGAAAAGCCGGACACCCCTCCATTAATAAACGTCTCCATTTCTTTCAGTTCTGCCGGCTGAAGATCTTTTTTGAGAGAAGAAGGGCGATCCTCACTTCTGAAATATAATCTTCCTTCTTTAAATTTTGCCGTAAACGGTTTTTGCCTTACAGCAGATGAATAATACATAACAATAAAATTATTATACCTTTTATTTTCTGCTACATAGTGTAAGTCTTTAGCCTGATCAAACAATGCCACAGAAAGGATAATATCTTTAAAATTACTACCAAACTCTTTTACCATTGGATAAGAAAAACAGTTAGCATCATCATTTAACACAGGCTGGATGCCCTGTTCGGAATTTCCCATATAAATTTTGGTATCCCTCTCAAAGTTATCAAACATAACTTTAGTTCCTTTTTGGCCAGCATCATATCTTCCGTACACATCAAAAGGATATTTAGGTGTAGAAGGGATAAAAGAAATGATACTATCATTATCCATACTCCATGTTCCAAGAATAACCTGCCCAAATGTAGCCATCACAAAGCGGTGGTTTTCCAAAAGTATCCAATTATAGCCTCCGTCATCAGGATTTCCAGAATCTACGTGATAAGATCCGGAAACTTTGGTCTGTGCAGTAGAAAAGATAGCATTGGTGAGCAGAAATAAGATAATCAGCTTTTTCATGGTATAAGTTGGTGAAGTTAAAACCTACACCTAAGATATTGAAAAACTATTTGTTCCTAAAAATGGAATACACGGGAATGTCAAAGTACTGCCCGTCTTTTTTAAGATGCTGTTTTAGTATGGCCTCCTGCTCCATTCCTATTTTTTGCATAATCCTTCCGGATGACGGATTGTGGAAAAAATGAGTGGCAAAAATCTTGTTAAATCCAAGCTCTTTAAATCCATACTCAACCACTGCAGAAGCCGCTTCTGTTACGTATCCTTTATTCCAGAACGGGACAGCCAGCCAATAGCCCAATTCAGCTTTATCATCTCCTCTGTCATGAAGTCCTATAGCTCCAATAATCCTATGTTCTTTATTTCGGATCGCAAAAGTGAACCCTGATTTATTTTCAAAAGCTTCTTTTGAAATTTTCAACCAGAATTCAGCATCCTTTTCAGTGTAAGGATAAGGAATATTAGAGGTGAGCTCTGAAAAAACTTTATCCTGAAGATATTCGACAATTAAAGGAATATCGCCTTCTTCCAGCTGTGAAAGAATCAGTCTTTTTGTTTCTATTACAGGAAATTTTTTCATGATTGATCTTTACCTAAAAAATAAAGTCCCTTTAAAGTATGAAGTCTGTCCGTAATATGTATTTTATTGGTTAAAGGCTTATACACATGAGAAACACCACCGGTCGCAATGACGAAACAATCATCATTCACCTCTTCATTAATACGATCTATAAATCCTTCCACCATTCCCAGGAAACCATAAACCATTCCGCTCTGCATACAGGTTACAGTATCAAGCCCTAAAACAGATTTTGGTTTTTTAAGTTCTATTTCCGGCAATTGGGCAGTCTGGCTGATGAGAGAGTTTAGCGAGGTAACAATTCCCGGCGCAATAATCACACCCAGCGTTTCACCGGTCTCAGTAACACAACTTGCTGTAAGTGCGGTACCGAAATCTATAATAATCTTCTTACGGCCAGGGTACATATTATGTGCTGCTACCAAATTAGCATAGATATCTGTTCCCATTTGTTTGGATTTTGCCTGAACTCCGGAAGGAGTATTTCTATCAACAATAACAGGGGAAATTCCGTGTATTTTTTTAATGGCAGAGCTCATTACTTTAGTAAGCTGAGGAACTACTGAACCAATAATCACATTTTGTATTGCGCCCGGTTCAATCTTATAGGTCTGATACAACATCAGCATCTGGACATACAATTCATCAGCGGTTCTGTAAGGCTTTGTATTAATCACCCATGAAATATCACAGTTGTCATCATCAAAAAGACCAAATCTTATATTGCTGTTTCCAATATTTATAACAATAGAGTTCATTTATTTTAACTAAATGGGTTTGAAAATGAGTGTAAAAATAAGGCTTTATGGTGAAAAGTTCTATGAAACTACCTATTAATTTAAAATCAGTGTTTGCAAATCATTTCATTTATTAAGTCTGCCGCTACACTTATAAAAATAAAGAAGACACTTATCAATTCTTCTATCGGGCATGTAGGTTTTAAGGTACATTTGAAATATCAACTCATTTAAAACCACTACTATGAAAAACTTCAAAAGAATTTCAAGGCATGCTCTTAAAACAATCCACGGGGGAAATGTAAACTGCCCAGTTCCCGGAAGCAGTGTTCCGGCAATATGTCCGGGAACGAGATGTCCTGCTAACCCATGTGCTACTCCCAACTGCATTATACCCGCTGCATGCTCACCCGATTAAGACAAATAAAAAAGGAGTATTTTCATACTCCTTTTTTATTTTATTTTACTTCAACAAAGTTATCTGCCATATTTACGTCAGCTAATCTCTGACTGAAATCGATCCCCAAAACCTGCAACTGAGATTGAGAATAAGGTATTGTTAATGTATATTCCTTTTGTGTCCATGGCCAGTAATTCATGGTCTTAAAATCTCCGTATGCATCTTTCTGTTTCCATGTACGAGTAAGATTTGTCGGAATCTGATAAGTAACAATTTTCTTATCTTTTGTCATTACACTAAAATCAACAGGCATTGGAACCTGTCCGTTATTCACCAATGTAATCATTGTGGATTTTGCATCATATTTTACATCTTTAATCCCATAATCAATGGTTTTGGTTGTATTGATCCAGTAATGATGGAACCACTTTAAATCCATCCCGGATACTTTCTGTGCAATATGAAGAAAGTCCCGGTCTGAAGGATGCTTTAAACTCCAGTTGTCAAAATATTCCTTCAAAATTTTGGCAAGATTTTCCTCTCCAACAATATACCCTAACTCAACAAGATATAATTCTCCTTTTACATAGGAAGCATAAGTATAGGAAGTACCATTGTCATGGTGATCTCCTAACCATACTGCTGGTTCTTCAATTCCTTTTTTCACAAAATTCCGGTAAGCTGTCAACCTATCAACAAAAGGATTAGGCAGCTTATCTTTAGGTGGAAACAACTGATACATTACGTATCCCTCAGCATAACTGGTAAATCCTTCATCCATCCATGGTTTCATAGATTCGTTGGTCGCCAGCATTTGTTGATACCAAGAATGGGAACCTTCATGTGTCATAAGCCCCATCAGGTCTTCAATATCTTTTGATTCGCCTAAGATCATGGTACACATTCCATACTCCATTCCACCATCACCACCCTGGATAAAGGCATAGGTAGGATAAGCATACTTTCCAAAATGAGAATTCATGATCTCAAAATATTTGGTAACATAAGGTTGCGCCTGTTCCCAGACTTTGGTTTTATCATTTTTTTGATAAACCAGATACACTTTAGGTCCATTAGGAACATCAAAGCTATTAACTACATAGTCTCTGTCCGCACTCCAGGCAAAGTCCAGGATATTTTTAGCTGTCCACCTCCAGCTTGCCTTTTTATTTTTCTCTGTCTTGATCTTCGCATTCGCATCATAACCCTTCACTTCACCTGGGTTTTGAAGAATTCCTCCGGCTCCTACTACATAATCTTTATCAATTTTAATAGTAACGTCAAAATCAGAGAACGGGGCATGAAATTCTCTCCCTATATAGTCGAAAGTTGCCCATCCGTCATAGTCATATTCAGAAATTTTCGGGTACCATTGGGTCATGGTCATATCAATTCCCTCTTCATTGTTTCTTCCGCTTCTTCTGATTTGTTGAGGTATTACAGCGTCCCACTCCATCGTAAATGATGTTTTGGAATTGGGTTTAATAGGCTCATTCAGATAAACCTTCATAATGGTTTCCTGAATTTCAAACTTAAGATCTTTGCCATTTTGCTTGATCCAGTGTATATTTTGCGCCCCTTCCTGATCCTTAGGAATCGAGGCCAGTCTTGAAATTCCTCCTCTCTGCAATCTTGAATCACCATTTTTACCTTGACTAGCTACTCTTTGATCCATCATTGAATTAGGTTTAAAAGCATTCCAGTATAAGTGGAAATACACTACATTCAGCTCGTCCGGCGAGTTATTTGTGTATTCTAATGTTTGATTTCCCTGGTAAGTAAATTTTTCTGCATTAACATCAATATCCATCTTGTACTTCGCAGCCTGCTGATAATAAGGATTCTGCTGGGCATGAAATTGTGAAATGACAAACGCAAAAATGATTGCAATCGACTTTTTCATTTAAAAATTATTTTTTTTAAAGGTAGGTATTTTATCCAAAACCCTCAAAAAAGTGGAGTTATTTGGAATTTGAGATGCTGTCTAAGGATCTCATAACAAAATCAGAGTTCTTTAGTTTATGGATAGGTAATCATTTTTTTAATCAAAGTGATTTGCCCTAAATGATAATAACAATGCTCAATCATTCCATCTATATTTCTTTGATAAGTTCCGTATTTTTCGTCTACAAAAACTTCACTAAGCTTATTGTCCGACATTTGTTCAAGTAGCTCGGCAAATCTTTCCGAATCTGACCAAAGTTTATTAAGGATTTTCTCCCATTGCTCCTGAGACTCTACCGGCGGTAAGTCAAAACTAAATTTATCTTTTATTTCAAGCACTCCTCCTTCAAAAACCTGTAAGACACCAGCAATATAATAATCGATATGGAATGCCAGCATTGCGATCGTATTCAAAGAACCGATTTTTGTTATCGCCTGTTCCCAGGTTACATCAGAAAGCTGATCTTTAAAATTGGTATTGGCGATCCAGAGACCGTCAAGCATAACTTCTCTGAATCTTTTTGATAATTGTATGGCTGAGCTCATGCTTTTCATTTTATTTTTTTAAAGTTAATTAATTTCATGTTCTCAGTTCTTGCAGATTTGGAGATAATCCAATTTTTTGATCCACAAGTAGTGTACTTGCTGTTAGTGAAAAACATCAATGGCATTGGTATTTAAAAATAGAAAACCTCGAGTTTTATACTCGAGGCTTATATAATTTAAAGTAGATTATTTTTTAGAAGTAACTTCTTTTTTTCCACTTAGTAAAATCTTTTCAAGAATTTTCAGGGTAATGAGATAGGTTGGTTTTACACCTGTAAGTCCTAAACCTCCTGAAGAAAGAGTACTTCCCGTTTCTAAAGGATTATCCGAAGCATAATATGCATAACAAACAAAAAGGTCCGGTGCAATATGATGTCTGATCTTTGATGCCACCTGTATGGCTTTTTGATAATGAGCCCCTTCCATTTCAAGACCGATAGCTTTCCAGGAGGTATTCATGAAATAAGATAAAATATCCCTGTTCTGAAGCGAAGTCCCTAAAACCGTAATCATAGCTCCCTCAAACGCTTTCAATTCATCATCCTTAAAATCATCCAGTTTTAAAGCATTTTCAAAAGGATAATTATCAGCTGTTCCTTCAAAAATATGAGAAGTAGGAATCATAATATCTCCCTTACCTCCGTTTAGAATTCCGGCTTTACCCATAATGGATACGGATTTTACTTTCATCATATAGACTTCCCCTTTGTGTTCGAAAGGCCTTAAAAGCTCATCCATTACCTCAAAAGCCTGTTCTCCGAAGGCATAATCAAAAACCATGATTACATCATCTCCTGAATATTTTATATGTCCGAATGGAGTATTTTTAAGATCAGTTTTACTTAGATCAATGATCTGAACATCTATATTACTACCACTCTTGTCATCGATATATATAAGTCCCTGGTCTGCCGCATATTTTGAAACTTTATCTCGAAGATCTTTCTTATCGGAAATTTCACCATACAGTTTATAATCAACTTCCTTATGGTCTTTCTTCTTAAGTGCATCATTAGCATACAGCATATTTTTCACAGAATGCATGTTTGCTGAGATTATATGTAAGGGACGCATGTGAAGCCCGTTATCATACAAAACTTCTTTTACTTTATTTGCCCATTTTTCTCCAAAATAATGATGCCCTACTCTTTCTTTCAATATAGCACTGAAGTGGATTTCTCTTTCTCTGCTCTGCTTAGCATCTTCTAAACTTACCTTTCCTAAGTTATAGATGATTTTGAATAAACGGTCAGGATTTTCATCATCTCCAAAAGTATTATACGCTTTTAATGTTTCTTCAAAAGTTCTTCCGATCAGAGAAGAAAGATGAATAAGTGCAACTTCCTTTTCTTTTCTGCTGAATTTCTTTTCTCCTTTTACTACCTCTTCAATAATTTTAAAGGCACGTGTCGGCTTCCAGTTTTCATCCTGAATAAATGCCAGATTACGGATTTTATCCGCTTCTATAAATAAGAATGTTAAGTGAGTAAGAATATCATAGATCTCTGAACGTCCCAAAAGAACTTCAATATTCATTTGGTGTTCATCAATTCTATAACAGTTTCTTCTTCTCTTTTTGGGAACAATAGGCTCGAAACTACCTTTATCAAAACCCTCATCTGATGTAAGATGAATAAAAGCACACTCCTCAATTCCTTCAGGAAGCCTGTCTAAAACATACATCAAACCATCAAGCTCCAGTTTATTCGGAACATTCATGGTACCATAAATTTCAGGATTGATTGTTTTTAACAAACTTCTTATACTTTCTCCCGAAACACCTCCTGGCTTGAAAAATCCTCTATAGAATAAATGTCTCATAGAGATGTATAGTCTTTCAATAGCCTCTGTTGTTTCTCTTGCTCTAGAATTTGTCATAAAATAAATTTCACACAAATATACAAAATTACACTGCAAATCATTTTAAGTATCTTTTAACAAGGAGGTTAAATTGTATACATTTTTGTATCCTATATAATAGTAAAGTATTCATATCTTTGAGTTATAAAATATTTGATTTCATTTTCCCTTCCTATTTGAAATCCTTCCATTCAAGACACCTATTTTTCTGTTAATTTTTATAAATTTTACAAACACCCCCTAAAAAAATAAGGGTTAAAACATTTTCAATTCATTTTTTTTGTAAATTTGCCCTGTAAAAATTAACCCTATTATGTCAACTTTAAGATTCAAAGCGTTAGAAACATTACCATTCAAGGACTTCAGAAAGGATAACTCCATTGAAGTTCCTGCAAAATTGTCTGAATTATTCTGTCAAAATGTTTTCTCAGAAGAAACCATGAGAGAGTATTTGACGAAAGAAGCATTCACATCTATTATGGATGCTATTAAAAAAGGAACTAAAATTCAACGACACATTGCAGATCAGGTAGCGGTAGCTATGAAAGACTGGGCAATGAGCAAAGGGGCAACACACTACACACACTGGTTTCAACCTTTAACAGGATCAACTGCTGAAAAGCACGATTCATTCTTCACTCCAATCGAAGGGGGAAGAGCCATTGAAAGATTCAGCGGAAACCTGCTTATCCAACAAGAGCCGGATGCTTCTTCTTTCCCGAACGGAGGAATCAGAAATACTTTCGAAGCAAGAGGTTACACAGCCTGGGATCCTACATCACCGGCTTTCATCATGGGAACTACACTTTGTATTCCTTCGATCTTTATTTCTTATACGGGAGAAACACTGGATTATAAAGCTCCTCTTCTAAGAGCTCTGAATGCTGTAGACGAAGCTGCAACTAACGTAATGCAGTATTTTGACAAAAATGTAACAAAAGTAACTCCTACTTTAGGATGGGAACAGGAATATTTCTTAGTGGATTCGGCATTGTATCAATCGCGTCCCGATCTTGTATTGACAGGTAAAACTTTACTTGGACACTCACCGGCAAAAGGACAACAGCTGGATGACCACTATTTCGGGTCTATTCCGACAAGAGTAATGAACTTCATGAAAGAGTTGGAAATAGAGTGTATGAAATTGGGAATTCCTGTAACAACTAGACACAACGAAGTAGCTCCTAATCAATTCGAGCTGGCTCCGATGTTTGAAGAAGTAAACGTTGCTGTAGACCACAATTCTTTATTGATGGATATTATGGCAAGAGTGGCTCATAAACACCATTTTCATATTTTATTCCACGAGAAACCATTTGCCGGAGTAAACGGAAGTGGAAAACACAATAACTGGTCATTGGCTACAGATACAGGTGAAAACCTACTAAGCCCAGGGAAAAACCCTAAGAAAAATCTGCAATTCTTAACATTCTTTGTTAATACCATTAAAGCTGTTCATGAATATGCAGATCTTTTAAGAGCAAGTATCGCTTCTGCAAGTAATGACCACAGATTAGGGGCTAATGAAGCTCCACCTGCAATTATTTCCGTATTTATCGGAAGTCAGCTATTCAGAGTATTGGAGGAATTGGAAAAAGTAACCAGCGGTAAATTATCCCCTGAAGAAAAAACAGAATTAAAATTAAATGTTGTTGGGAAAATTCCTGAAATCCTATTGGACAATACCGATAGAAACAGAACTTCACCATTTGCATTTACAGGAAATAAATTTGAGATCAGAGCTGTAGGTTCTTCTGCAAACTGTGCAGAATCTATGACCGTAATGAATACGATCGCTGCAAAGCAGTTAAATGATTTCAAAAAAGAAGTTGACGCTTTAATTGAAGGAGGATTAAAGAAAGACGAAGCGATATTCAACGTATTAAGAGAATACATCAAACAATGTAAAAATATCATGTTTGAAGGTGACGGATATTCTGATGACTGGGCAAAAGAAGCTAAGAAAAGAGGGTTAAACAACTTAAAAACCACTCCGGAAGCTTTGAAGCAGGAAATGGATAAGAAGTTCTTAGCTCTTTATGAAGAAATAGGAGTGTTTACTCATAGAGAAGTAGAAGCAAGAAATGAGATCAAACTTGAAAAATACTCTACCGTTATTGATATTGAAGCAAGAGTTCTAAGTGATATCGCAAGAAACCACATTATTCCTTCTGCATTAAATTACCAGAACAGACTAATTGAAAACGTAAAAGGTCTTAAAGAAATTTTCGGAGATAAAGAATTCAAAACGTTGGCAAAAGAACAAATGAGCCTGATCACTAATATTTCTGAAAATGTTTCTGTAATAAAATTAGGAGTTGAAGATCTTATCAAAGCCAGAGAAGCAGCAAAAGCAGTATCAGACAGCCAAAAGCAGGCAGAAGATTATTGCAACAAAGTGAAACCTCTTTTCGATGTAATCAGAGATGCATCTGATAATCTTGAAATGATGGTGGACGACGAGCTTTGGCCGATGACAAAATACAGAGAAATGTTATTTACAAAATAACATTTTGTAAAGTCCATATTAGTTAAACTCCCCTTTTTGGGGAGTTTTTTTATTGTATTTCCTTTATTTTATTCCTGAAAATAAAACAAACTAAACACTTAGCAAACAATATTTTACACAACTTCAAAATTGATATAAAATTTAGATTTAACTTTGCTGTTCTATGAAAATCCTGATCATTGAAGATAATAAAGAACTGGCCCACAGCATGACGTATTATCTGGAAGAAGAGCACTACATCTGCGAATGTGCCTATAATTATAATGAAGCTTTGGAACGCCTGAGCTTCAATACTTATGATTGTTTGTTACTCGATATTATGCTCCCGGATGGAAATGGGCTAAACCTCCTCAATCATATTAAAAGTGAAAAAATCAACAGCGGCATATTAATTATTTCAGCTAAAGATGCATTGGACGATAAAATCAAAGGCCTTGAAAAGGGTGCCGACGATTATATTACAAAACCGTTTCATTTACCTGAATTACACGCAAGACTTAGAGCAGTATATCGCAGGAAAAAAATGGATGGTTACAATGATGTCCGTTTTAATGAAATATTATTGAATACCGATACCTTTGAGGTTTTCATCCATGAAAATAGATTAGATGTCACGCAGAAAGAATTTGAGCTATTGCTTTATTTTTTGGTTAATAAAAACAGGGTCCTGTCCAAACAATCCATCGCTAACCATCTTTGGGGAGATCATACCGATAATTTAGCTAACTTTGACTTCGTTTATCAGCACGTTAAAAACCTCAGAAAGAAAATAGCAATTGCACAGGGTAACGATTATGTAGAAACGATCTATGGTCTGGGCTATAAGTTTAATGCGTCAAAATATAACGGCTCATGAATTTACTAAATAAAATATCGATCTGGTTCATTGCCATTGTACTATTGGTTACTCCTCTTAGCATGTACATTTCTTATTCCAATATTAAAAAAAGATTGGACAATGTTGAAATAGAGCGACTTAGATCAGTAAATAATTATGTAGCCGCCCAACTAAAAAGAGGAGAAACACCTGAAAAAACATCTCAGGGATTACCCATTTCTATCAAACCCTATACAGGAAGTGGTATTATTCCTACCAACCCTGAAATTATCCACACCTGCCTGGATAATAATGGTCCCTCTCGTAACGAATGTAAAATACAAATCAATACATTTGTCACAGCCGCAAATAAAACATACAAGATCTCTTCTTATAGCTATATCACTTCTACAGAACAGATCATGAAAGGTATGCTCACTGCATTACTGTTAAAAGTATTACTCATCACAGCTATAGTATTCATTACCGCAAGAATATTATCCCGGTATATACTTAAGCCTTTCCATCACGCTATAGATAATATTCATCATTTTAATATTCAGAAGCGGGAACCTCTTCAGTTACTCTCAACAAGCACAAATGAATTTAAAAAACTTAATGAGTTTCTCAGGCTCATGACCGATAAAGCCATTGAAGATTACACCTCCGTTAAAGAATTCAGTGAAAATGCGTCTCATGAAGTACAAACCCCTCTGGCAATCATACAGAGCAAAGTTGAGCTTTTAGCTGAAACAGAAATCAATGCAAAACAGGCGGCATTATTGACCGACATCCAAAACTCCATAGATAAACTTACCAGAATCAACCGCTCGTTGATCCTGCTTACAAAACTTAACAATCAGGAATTCCTCACGCATGAGAAATTAAAATTCTGCCGGGTGGAAAAAGAAACCATCCACGCTTATTCAGATCATATTGCATTAAAAAACATCACCCTGAACAGGCACTGTGAAAAAGATGTATACATAAAAATCCATCCCGCACTAGCAGAAATTCTTTTGAACAATCTTTTATCCAATGCAATCCGGCACAATGTGAAAAATGGAAATATAGAAATTTCACTGACCCATAAATTCTTCAGGATCAGCAATACAGGATTGCCTCCTGATATTCCCACCCAGGAACTTTTTAAAAGATTCAAGAAAAGCAATCAATCCACAGAGAGTATTGGTTTGGGCCTTTCAATCGTAAAACAAATTTGCGAGGTCAATACATTCCCTGTTCATTACGACTTTAGTGACGGCTGGCATTGTATTACGGTGTATTTTGATTCAACAGAAAACCACTCTTTATTTACTCCAACTTCCTATTCCACCCCTGCCCAAGAGATTGAAAACATAAAGACATCACTTAATTTTGCTGAATAAAATCAATCCATAAAAACGGTTGTTTGATTAATTTATACAGAACTTCAAATTTGCTTCAAAATGTGTTTTTTACTTTGAATAAAGAAAAAAATATACTCGATGCTTTTAAGAGCTTTTATTCTATCCGTCTCTACGATTTTTTTAATCAACAAAGTAAGCGCACAGGAAGTCATCACACTTCAATCCGCACTTGAAACAGCTGTTCACAATTACGGAACCATTAAAGCCAAAGAATCCTACCGTTTATCATCGCAGGAATCCGTAGAATTAGCCAAAAGGCAGTATTTGCCCAACCTCAACTTAAGTGTACAGCAGGATTTTGGAACTGTAAATGGACAGAACGGCCCTTTATATGGATTTGGTGGTTACGGAGTAGCCTCTTCCGGACTTCCTCTTCCTGAACAAAACTGGAATGCTTCATTCGGAGCCCTGTATCTTGCTAATGTCAATTGGGAGTTCTTTTCATTTGGAAAAGCAAAACAAAGAATAAAGGTGGCTCAATTTAAAAACCAAAGAGATACCAGAGACCTTTCCGACGAAATATTTCAGCATAAAATAAAAGTCGCGGCAGCTTATCTGAATGTTCTGGCAGCGAAAAAGCTGAAATTATCCTATGAAAAGAATTTAGGAAGAACCGACACCATTAGGAGAATTGTTGAGGTTAAAGAAAAAAACGGGCTCGTTCCCGGAGTTGACCTTTCTCTTGCCAAAGCAGACTATGCCAATGCCATGATCACTTACACAAAGGCAAAAGACAATGAGCAGGAGCAGGAAAATAAACTGGCGCAGTTAATGGGTATTCCGTCCCAGGAATTCAGACTTGACAGCACCATTCTCAAAAGAATTCCTACAGATCTGCCATCAGAAAAAAACTTGGTCCTAAAAGACCACCCTCTTCTTGCATTTTACAAGAGCCGGATCGATGTAAGTGAAGAAGAAAAACAATTGCTCAGAACACAATACTATCCATCATTTTCCATGGTTGGAATTATACAAACACGCGCCTCAGGATTCGGTAACGGATATGCTCAAAACCAAAATGACTATTCTATGTCTTATTGGGACGGAATCCACCCAACGAGAAGCAATTACCTGATCGGACTGGGAGTATCCTGGAATTTCACCCAGACCTTCAGATTATCAAAAGAAATCAGCGCGCAGGAATATGCAAGCCAGGGGCTAAAGCATGAATATGATCTTGCAGAACAGCAGCTCAAGGCACAGCTTGATTTGTCTGAAAATAAATGGAACAATGCTCTTACCGTGTACGATCAGGTTCCGGCTCAATTAAAATCTGCAAATGATGCTTATATCCAGCGATCTGCATTATACAGAAACGGCCTCACAGATATTGTTGACCTATCCCAGGCCATATACGCACTGATAAGAGCAGAGACAGATAGGGACATCGCTATTAGCAACGTTTGGAACGCATTACTATTAAAAGCAGCCGCAACAGGTGATTTTACAGTTTTCGAAAGTGAACTGTAAGGTTAAATATAAATTACATCAATAATAGATCAATGAACTTAATAAGATTTGCATTAAGAAAACCCATTACGATTCTGGTGATTGTAGCCGGACTGTTTTTCTTTGGAATACGGTCCGCCAATTCGATCAAAGTCGACATCTTTCCTAAACTGGATTTACCGGTTATTTACGTTTCCCACCCCTTCAGCGGATATACTCCACAACAAATGGAAGCTTTTTTCGCTAAACAGTACATCAATATTTTCCTTTTCGTAAACGGGATCAAAAGTATTGAAACTAAAAACATTCAGGGATTGACACTGATGAAAATCAATTTTTATCCGGGAACCAATATGGCCCAGGCCGCTGCTGAGCTCAACTCTTTTTCCACAAGGATCCAGGCAGCATTTCCTCCGGGATCCAACCCTCCGTTCATTATCCGTTTTGATGCGTCTACCCTTCCCGTGGGGCAGCTTGTTTTGAGCAGTGATAAAAGAAATAACAATGAGCTTCTTGATTTAGCCAACGTATATGTTCGCTCCACATTTACTTCCATTCCCGGAATTGTTTCTTCTCCCCCTTTTGGAGGAAATATACGGACTGTGGTAATCAATGCCAACCCGGATTTACTCCGACAGCATAATTTAACTCCTGATCAACTTGTAGAAGCATTACGTCTTAATAACCAGACTGCACCTTCAGGGAATGTACGCATCGGGGATAAATATTATATTACTCCAACCAATACGATGATCAAAAACGTAAAAGATTTTGGAAACATTCCTTTATATAAAGGAGGAGTACAAAACCTTTATTTAAAAGATGTAGCAACGGTAACCGACGGAGCAGACATGACCTCCGGGTACGCATTGGTTAATGGACGCCGTTCAGTTTACCTGAGTATTGCCAAAAGTGCTGACGCCTCAACCTGGGATGTCGTCCAAAATCTTAAGAAACAACTTCCCCAGATCCAGTCTAATCTTCCCGACGATGTTAAGGTAAGCTTTGAATTTGACCAATCGACATATGTTATCAATTCCGTTAAAAGCTTGATGAGTGAAGGAACAATAGGTGCCCTGCTGACAGGACTCATGGTTATTTTATTCCTTGGAGATATACGGGGTGCTATCATTGTAATTCTTACTATTCCTATTTCCATTATTTCAGCGGTACTGTTTCTTAATCTCTTCGGGCAGACCATTAATATTATGACCCTAAGTGGGCTTGCGCTGGCTATCGGAATCCTCGTTGATGAAAGTACCGTTACCATAGAGAATATACATCAGCATCTCGATATGGGAAAACCAAAAGCCTTAGCTATCTGGGATGCCTGTAAGGAAATTGCTTTTCCAAAACTCTTGATCTTGTTCTGTATTCTTGCTGTTTTTGCCCCGGCTTTTACAATGGAAGGAATTCCAGGCTCCCTGTTTCTGCCTTTGGCTTTGGCAATAGGATTCAGTATGATCATTTCTTATTTCCTTGCACAAACTTTTGTTCCTGTAATGGCCAACTGGATTATGAAAGTAAAGCACCACAAAGCGAAAGACGGCCATACCATGACCGAAGCAGAAGAACTTGATGCTGCGGGACTAAGTGATGAAGCAGACACCTGGAGCCAGAAAGAAATACTCCTGCAAAACATCGATAGCAACAGGGATGGTAAAGTAAGCCTATTTGAAAAAGTGAGATTCCGGTACCTTAAATTTCTTGACCGGATTATGCCCTTTAGGAAAATTATTGTCTCGGCTTATATTCTGGTAACGATGGGACTGGTCGCTCTCTTTCTCAACAGCATAGGAAGAGACGTGCTACCTCAGGTAAATGGTTCCCAGTTTCAGGTAAGGATGCGTATCCCTGATGGAACGAGGATTGAAACTACAGAACTTCAAACACTGAAGCTGCTCGACGGCATTAAGGATATTGTAGGAAAAGATAACATTTCTATTACCTCAGCTTATGTTGGAACCCATCCTAATCTTTTTTCTGTAAGCCCGATATATCTTTGGATGGCAGGATCACATGAAACAGTATTACAAGTGGGATTACATGAAGGCTTCCATGCAAACCTGGATGATCTTAAAGATAAAATCAGAGAAAAGGCTAAAAGCATCAATCCGGATATGAAGCTTTCCTTTGAGCCCATAGAATTAACAGAAAAAATATTAAGCCAGGGATCTCCAACTCCGATTGAAGTAAGATTATCAGGCAGAAGCAAAGAGCTTAACGAAACTTATGCTAAAAAAATAGCAGAGGAACTTAAAAAAATACCCTACTTAAGAGATGTCCAAATCGGGCAATCGATTAAATACCCTTCGATTGACATCAACGTAGACAGGATCAGGGCAGCCCAACTGGGAGTAGACATGACCGACATTTCACGTTCATTGGTTGCTTCTACCTCTTCATCCCGATACACCGAAAAAAACATCTGGACTGACGAAAAAGCAGGATATAGCTATAATGTACAGGTACAGATCCCTGAAAATAAAATGAATAGCAAAGCTCAGATTGCAGGAATCCCTTTGCTGAAAAACTCTAACAGACCTAATTTAGGGGATGTGGCAACTATAAAAGACAGCTACACGTATGGGGAAACAGATAACCTCGGTGCAATGCCAATGCTTACAGTAACGGCCAATTTAAATCACACCGATTTAGGAAAAGCATCAAAAGATGTTCAGAAGGTGATTAACAACCTTGGAGAATTACCGAGAGGGCTGAATGTCGGATTAATTGGTCTAAGCCAGACTCTCAACGATACCCTGAGCAGTTTACAAAGCAGTCTGATCATTGCCATTCTCGTAATCTTTCTGATGCTTGCTGCCAATTTCCAGTCGTTTAAAGTATCCGGAGTCGTATTGGTAACTGTCCCTGCGGTATTATTAGGCTCTCTTGCATTGCTTATTGTTGCGGGTTCAACGCTTAATCTTCAATCCTATATGGGAATTATCATGTCCGTAGGGGTATCTATTTCCAATGCCGTGCTATTGATAACGAATGCAGAGCAATTGAGAAAACATAATGGAGATGCTTTACTATCAGCAAGAGAAGCTGCGGCACTAAGGATCAGACCTATTGTAATGACCGCCTTAGCAATGGTCGTAGGAATGGTTCCTATGGCACTTGGATTAGGAGAAGCCGGAGATCAGGTCTCTCCGTTAGGACGTGCAGTAATCGGAGGATTAATTGCTTCTACATTTGCAGCATTGTTTATTCTTCCGTTGGCTTTTGCATGGGGACAGGGAAAAACTTCTACCCAAAGCGTATCACTTGACCCTGAGGATGAAGAAAGTATCCACTTTATACCAGAACTTTTAAAATAAAATAACCAAATGGCTATTAAAAATTTAAATATGAACCGTTTATATCAATATTTCATTCCGGCAGTTGTTCTATTATTCAGCTTGCAAAGCTGTGAACAAAACAAAGCGGAAGTAAAAAAGACCGCAACACCATCAGCACCTGAAATAGAAGCTATCAATCCTAAGCAGGGAGATTTCGCTTCATCCACCACTATTCCCGGGGAACTTCAGCCTTTCCAGAAAGTAGACGTATATGCTAAAATAAGCAGTTTTGTTAAAAAACTGTATGTAGATGTAGGAAATGAGGTTGTAGCAGGACAGTTGCTGGCCACACTGGAAGCTCCGGAATTGAATGCGCAGCAAAATGCTGCAGCATCAGCATTAAAATCTAAAGAAGCAATATATATAGCCAGTAAAGCGAAATATGATCGTTTGAAAGAAACCAGTAAAACACCGGGAACCATATCCGCACTTGATCTGGAACAGGCACTTGCTGCACAAAGATCTGACATAGCACAGCTTGAGGCCGCAAAATCCTCTTATCGAGAAGTGATGGATGTTAAAAACTACCTGCAGATCAGGGCTCCATTCAGTGGGAATATAGCAACCAGAAACGTAAGTGCCGGAGCCTATGTGGGACCTTCCGGGAAAGGATCCGAGCTTCCCCTTTTCAGTCTTGTTCAGCAAAACAAACTTCGTTTGGTAGTAAATGTTCCAGAATCTTACACAGGAAGCTTAAATAAGAATGGAGAGATAAAATTCTCTGTACAATCTATCCCGGGAGAAACCTTTACCGCCAAAGTATCCAGATTTGCAGGAGCATTGGATAACAGGCTTCGCTCTCAATCCGTGGAAATGGATGTTTACAATAATGATAAAAAATTATTGCCGGGAATGGTTGCCAATGTAATTCTTCCGTTAAGTGATAACAATAAAGCCCTATCTGTTCCTACTTCAGCAGTATTAAACTCCACATTAGGTGTTTTCGTTATCAGAGTTGAAAAAGACATTGCCCGTTGGGTTCCTGTTACTGCCGGAATTTCAAATAGTGATACGACAACCATTATTGGTGAAGTAAGCCCTAACGATGTGATTATCAAATCAGCAACGGAAGAAATCCGCGACGGACAGAATATAAAAGTAAAGCTCACAAAATAATTAATCTTAACTAGATGTTAAAAGATATTTTTTATTCGTTTTTCTACAAAAAGTAAAAATTAACCCATTATTAAAGGAATGAGATTTTACTTTGTTAAAGAATCTTAATAAAAAAAACCGCAGTATCACCAAAAATGGGATGTTGCGGTTTGTTTTTCTTTAACATACGTAAATAATATGTTAAAATGTGTTAAAGTAAGAACCTGACATTAATCATATCGAAGCTCTTTTGGTTGGAATCTCTACTTTTGTAATGCTTTTAGAAATAAATATTCCTTATTTAACACGGATAATCAAATATATATGAAGAAAAGAGTTTTGTTTTATTTAGCTGCTTTCGTTTCTACGATGTCATTACAATCTTGTGTTACAAACTACGTAGTTTCAAAACCAGCAACTTACACTAAAGAATACAAAACAGATGCCAAACTAGCTTCTATAGATACCAGAAAAATGGAACAGGATAAGAAGCAATTAATCAATTCTTTTATCTCTGAGAAGGCAGCCGTTTTATCTAATGCAAAAAATACTTTAAGAAATTCTGAGATTGCCAAAGCAATCAAACACAATAAAACGATCGACAATATCCTAACCGAAGCTGAAACGTACCTAGGAACTCCTTACAGATATGGAGGAACAACAAGAAATGGTATAGATTGTTCAGCTTTTGTTCTTTCTGTATTCGGAGCAGCAGCAGGTCTTAGTTTACCAAGAGTTGCAGCTTCTCAATCTCAGGAAGGAGAGAGAGTTGAAAAAGAAAACCTACAGAAAGGAGATTTGATTTTCTTTTCTCACGGTAGAAGAATCTCTCACGTTGGTATTGTAGAAAGTGTTTCTGAGGATGGGGAGATTAAATTTATTCATGCAGCTACTTCTAAAGGAGTTATGATTTCGTCACTTAATGATTCATATTGGGGACCGAAATTCAGATTTGCAAAGAGAGTGATTAATGAAGAGGGAGATGCTTATAATAACTTAGCTGCAACTACAGCATCAACAGCAACAAGTTTTTAATTTTAAATAATTGATTTAAATAATGAAAGCCATCAAATATTTGATGGCTTTCTGTTTTATCTGTCTTCAATTGGGTTCTATTTAATGACATACTTCTTTCAACGCCAAAAGGCTAGCTATTTCGATCAATTTCTATGTCCAGGCGATAAAGTAGCCCATGCACTTCCGAAAGTGAAAATTTAGCCTTTTTCAGCCTGTTGGAAGCAGGATCTATAGTATAATTGAAAGATGTTCTGAAATCAGCCTTTTCAAGGTTGGAATTTTCGAAGATTGCCCCGGAAAGATCACAATTATTAAATACGGAATTCGATAAGTCTGCCTCTGCAAAATCAACTTCCGTCAATTTTGAGTTTTTAAACAAAGTTTTCTTGATCGATGTTTTATAAAAAACAGAATTATTTAAAGAACACCCTTCAAATCTGAACGACATTCCAAACTCATTACATTCATCAAAGTGAAGCCCGAACATCTTACATTCTTTAAACAACACTTCCCGAAATGCTGTTGAAACAAGCTTTGTCATACTCAGATTACATCCGATAAATTCACAATCATTAAAACTGAAAAAAGAAAGGTCCATATACTCAAGATGGCAGTTCCGGAATATACAATTTTCATATTCGCCTTTTTGAAATTGGGAAAAGTCCCCATTTTCAAAAACCTGATCAATAACATATGCTTCTTTCATACCAGGATGTTTAAAAGAAATTTTTGTAATAAGTTTTAATAATAACGATGAGTTTTTAGAAAGCCTTTTGTAGCTAACCTATAACGACCGCTTCTATACCAGACTGTTTTTATCCGAATAGTTGAGCTTAAAAAAGATGAAGGTCATAGTAGAGAAGGCCAGCAAAGAACTTCCTCCATAACTAAAATAAGGTAACGGGATCCCAACGGTTGGAAAAAGTCCCATAACCATCCCTAAATTGATCGAAAAGTGCATTAACAGGATGGAAGCAAAACAGTAGCCAAAAACCCTGTTAAAAATAGACTTTTGCTTCTCTGCAAGGTAATAGATCCTTCCAATATACAATAAGTAGCACAAAACAAGTCCCGCACTTCCTACAAATCCCCATTCTTCACCAACGGTACAGAAAATATAATCCGTACTCTGTTCAGGTACAAATTTGCCCTGGGTTACTGATCCCTCACGATATCCTTTTCCTAAAAGTCCGCCAGAGCCAATTGCTGTTTTTGAATAAAGAAGGTTATATCCTGAAGTATCCCTGAATGCCTTTTCTCCTTTATAAAGAACCTCTATCCTCTCCCTTTGGTGTTTCGGTAATTTCTCTAAAATATAAGGTGTTGCAAATGCCAATCCGCACAACAGAATAATAGAGCCTGCAATACTTGAAATGGATATGACATTCCAGGACATTTTATAATAGTTCATTGCAATTAAAATTCCTGCAATGACCAGGATAGCAATCACAACATAAATAGGATTCACCGCAAGAGAAACGAGAAAAACAGCAGCAAAAAGAAACCCTATCCCGAATAATAATCCACTTAATCCTTCTCTATACAATGCAATGAAAAATGCTACAAAAACAAGCAGTGAGCCAACATCCGGAATTGCCAGTACAACAACTGCAGGAATTCCCACGATCGCCAGAGAGGTCAATAAAGATTTTCTATTACTTAAATTAAAATCGGGACCCGAGACATAATTAGCCAGCATCAATGCCGTTCCCAGTTTTGCAAACTCTACCGGCTGCAAACTCAAAGGTCCGAATTTATACCAGTTCTTTTGCCCAAGGACCTCTTTTCCAAAGGGAAACAATCCGATCAGTAATAGGACTCCAATAATATAGATAATTCCGGCCATATTCTCAAAGAACTTGGTACGGGTGAAAAAGATAATGAGTCCTACAAAAACAGATATTCCAAACCAAACTGCTTGTCTGGTCCCACTTGCCGGTTCCACACTGTAGATGTTTGCTATCGCAAAAATGCAAAGCAGGAAATATAGACCAAGGCCTAATTTATCTAATCCTTCTGTCCATTTCATTGCTTTTTATCTTTTTTAGTTTGAGTTTCTGCGTCTATCTGTTTCTGTAATTTTTCTTTCTGTTTCTTTATAAAATCCAGGCTGTCCTGTATTTTTTTTTGTTTTACAGAATCCTGTTTCGGATCTTTGTATAAACCTTTACGTTTTAAATCGACGATCCACTGTCTTTTATATTCAGGCATAAAGCTGGCAGATGTCATCTTTTTGTAAAGATTTTCTCTTTTCAGATCTCCTGTAATATATTTCTCCGCGATCACCGTACTTGCTGGTCCTGCCCATGTAGCACCGAATCCTGCATGCTCCATTACAGCAACCACTACAATTTTTGGCTTATCCGCCGGTGCAATCAAAACAAATATGGAATTATCTTTACCCTGAGGAACCTGAGCAGTCCCTGTCTTGGCCAGCTGAGTAAAATCATTTGATTTCAATCCTCTTGCCGTACCTCTTAATACCACTGCTTCCATTCCTTTAAGAACAGGTTCAAAGTGTTTAGGGTCCACCAGAGTTTTATGCTTTTTCTTAAATCTCGGATCCGGATTAGGCTTTCCGTCAATTGATTTTACAATATGCGGAGTATAATACCATCCCCTATTGGCAATAGCTGCCACGTAATTGGCAAGCTGCAAAGGAGTAACCATCACGTCCCCCTGTCCCATTCCGTTGAAAACAGCACCTGTAGCCAAAGGATCCCAGTTTTTACTGTCTTTTTTAGAACCACTTGCTTTAAGGATGGATGCCATTCTTTTTTCATAAAATGCTCCCGAAGGAATTCTTCCTCTTGCACCAACGGCAAAATCATTGTTTAAAAATTCTCCAACCCCAAAGCTGCTCATAATAGCTTTCCACTCGTCAACACCTTTAGATGGATTTCCCGGATATTTATTAACAATCGCTAAAAATGCATAAGAAAAATAACAGTTACTTGAAACCTGTATGGAAGGAATTAAAGGTTCCGCTCCACCGTGCCCCTTGATTCGTAATCCTCTGTAATTGAATCCGCCCCCACAAGGGAAAATCGTGTTTTCATCCATTACTCCCATTTGCATAGCAGATAATGCCGTAAGTAGTTTAAAAGTGGAACCAGGAGGATACCCTGCCTGCAGAGACCTGTCAAATGTTGGCTTATTTTCGTAGATCGTATCTTTAGATAAAGCGTATAAATTTTTGGATTTCATAGGCCCTGTGAAAAGATTAGGATCAATATCCGGACCTGTCGCCGACACTAAAACCTCCCCGTTATTAGGATCTAAGGCAACGATGGCACCATGTTTATTCACCATCATTTCCTCCGCCATTCTCTGAAGATCATAATCAATGGTCAGAGTAATATCTTTTCCTGTAATTACATCCTTATCTAATGCTCCGTTTTTGTATGAACCAATGTTTCGAAGTCTGATATCCTTCTGGATGTATTTCATCCCTTTTACCCCACGAAGTTCTTTTTCGTATGATTTTTCAACTCCTGTTTTTCCAATGAAATCTCCCGGCAGGTAATAAAGCGAATCCTTTTTTATATCTCTTTCATTAACCTCACTTGTATATCCTAATAGATTTCCGGAAGTGGAGACCTCATATTGACGCTGAGGTCTGGAAACGATACTGAATGCAGGATATTTAAAAATGATTTCCTGAACCCTCGCAATATCTTCTCTGCTCAGATCTTTGATAAAAGTCATCGGAGTCAGCTTAGAATAATATTTTTCTTTCTTGATTGTATTGATTTTATTAATGAAGTCGGATTTGCTTATCTTCATTAAATTACAAAATCCCAAAGTATCAAAATCAGGTTTCATTAAAGCCTGTGTGAAAGAGATCTCATAAGCCGGCTGGTTACCTACCATGATTTTTCCATTCCGGTCAAAAATAACACCCCTTTGCGGGATCACATATTCTATTTTGATAGATGTATTAGCCGCGTTTAGCGCATACCTGTCCGTAAACAACTGCAAATATGCAAGCCTTGCCACAAAAATAAGGGCAATAACAGCAACAACGGCAAAGATTTTTAAATAACGTGTGTTCAAACTTTTTGTTTGATTTTAAAGATTAATGCGTAAACAACTATAAATATAAAGGAAATTACACTTGTTACCAACACATTAAACAATATTTCAAAAAATCTGCTGAACTTAAAGAACTCAATATACTGTACTAAAAGCTGGTGCAGGAAAATACTTGAAAATAGAAATAGTAAGAACTGCCCCCATTGCAGAGATTGAAAAGAAAAGAAGTCGGTGGACGTATCAGTGGACGTCCTGAAGATCAATGTTCTGAAATACGCAATAAGTGTTGTAGCCAGTGCATTAATTCCCCATGAATATAAGAAAGCATCAATAGAAAGTCCTATTAAAAAACTCAATGCCAAAAATTGAAATTTATTTCTGAAAAAGGGATAAAACATGACAAATACAGGATATAGCACGGGAGTATACTTCCCGAACAAAGTGATCCTGTTCAATACAAAAATCTGTAATGCAACAAGAAAGATCATGATTAATATATCCGTAAAAAGTGTTCTGCTAATCATTTTCCTTTTTTATTACTGCCTGTAATGTATCCTGGATTTTTTGAACCTCAGCTTTCTTCAGGCTTTTTACCACATACACTTTATTCAGGGAACCCATTTTCTCACTGAGTTCTACTGAAATATCCCAGAAACCGGTTTTGTTATCTACTGAGTATCCTGCCACAGTACCAATCATTACCCCTTTGGGAAAAATCGCTGATTTTCCATCGGTAACAATCGTATCTCCAATCTTCAGGGCTACATATTTCGGAATATCTGCTAAATGCATTACCCTAGAATTATCCCCGTTCCATGTTAAGGTTCCAAAATACCCAGATTTCTTTAACGAAGCATTGATCCTGATACGGTTAACACTTAAAACCGACTGAACCAAAGCATAACTATCTGTTGAATTTATAACGATCCCTGCAATTCCCTTCGGAGCCATAACTCCCATCTGAGGAAATACCCCATCTCTGCGGCCACGGTTAATTGTAAAATAATTATTTCTCCTGTTAATACTGTTGAAAACAATTTCGCCATCCACAAATGTGTAGATCTGGCCACCTCCTAAAGTATCGTGAACTTTTCTGAAGACCGGCTTTTTGGCGCCATCCTTTCCATACAGTTCAATCATTAAAGCTTTATTCTGAGCAACAAGATCTTCATTGATTTGCTTAAGCTTCAAATAAGAAACCCCTTCATCAATATAACCGGAAACCCAGGAATTTAACGCTGCGGACTGACCAGCAATCCAGGATTTTTGCATGGCATTTTTAGAAAATATAAGGACCAGAGCAATAATTTGCAAGAAAATAAAGAAGACAAAAAGAGAGTTCTTCGAAAATAATCTCAGCAAAAATCCCATTCAGATAGTGTTCGTAAAAGTTAAAATTATTTAATTAAGAAATTGAATTTATCCATATTCTTAAGTGCAATCCCGGTTCCGCGAACAACCGCTCTTAACGGATCTTCAGCTACAAAAACAGGAAGACCTGTTTTTTTATGTAATCTGTCTGCAAGACCTCTCAACAATGCACCTCCTCCTGCAAGATAAATACCTGTTTTATAAATATCAGCTGCCAGTTCAGGTGGTGTTAAAGAAAGAGTTTCCATTACGGCATCTTCAATTCTGATGATAGACTTATCCAATGCGCGGGCAATCTCTTTATACCCAACCATGATTTCTTTTGGTTTACCTGTGATAAGGTCTCTACCTTGTACCGGAATATCTTCAATATCCACATCCAGATCTTCAACAGCAGATCCTACTTCAATTTTCACTCTCTCGGCTGTTCTTTCACCAATATAAAGGTTGTGATGTGTTCTCAGAAAATAAGCGATATCATTCGTGAATACATCCCCTGCAATTTTCACAGACTTGTCACAAACAATACCTCCTAAAGCAACTACTGCAATTTCAGTTGTCCCTCCACCTATATCAATGATCATATTACCTTCCGGTTTTTGAACATCAATTCCTACTCCTATTGCAGCCGCCATTGGTTCATAAATCAGTCTTACCTCCTTAGCATTTACTTTTTGTGCAGAGTCTCTTACCGCTCTTTTTTCCACTTCCGTAATTCCGGAAGGGATACAGATTACAATTCTTAAAGCAGGCTGAATGAATTTACCTTTTATACCAGGAATTTTTTTAATAAACTCCTTGATCATATGTTCAGAAGCATGAAAATCCGCAATAACCCCATCTTTCAAAGGACGAATTGTTTTGATGTCTTCATGGGTTTTCCCCTGCATATGTTTAGCCTGTTCACCAACAGCTATCGGCCTTCCAGTAGATCGCTCAATTGCAACAATTGAGGGCTGGTCTATAACAATTTTATTATTATGGATGATAAGTGTGTTAGCGGTTCCCAAGTCTATCGCAATTTCTTGCGTAAACATATCGAATAAACTCATATTTTTCTTCTGATTTAAGTTTACAAAGATATAAATTAAACACTACCAATAAAATTTGGCAAGCATATAATTTGGTTAAAATTTTATTAAAATTTGAAATAATTCTTTAACGGTCAATTTAATTTCTTATAATATCAATCCAAACTCAGAACAGTAACGGATTTATAGTTTTTCACGATAATTATCATACACAATTTCAGAAAGTGTTTAATTAAAAAAAGCGTAAATTTGCCCCCGGATATGTTACAAAACACTCATACAAATCAAACTTCAAATTTCGCCGTTCTTTCCATAAGCTACGAAAAGGCAGATGGAGAAACACGAGGGAAATTTGCGTTTTTTGATGAAAACATAAAAAATTTCGTTACCCGTATTCACGATGAAAATTTAGGGGATGCCTTTGTGGTTTCTACCTGCAACAGGACCGAAATATATACCACTACTTCCAACTATCTTTTGGTTGCTGAAGAATACTGTAAAACGATCGGGGTTAACATTACTGATTTCTTGCAGTTTGCCAATATCCTTACCAAGGAGGAGGCTTTAACTCATTTGTTCAGGGTTGCCGCAGGTCTTGAAAGCCAGATCATCGGGGATTTTGAGATTATCGGGCAGATCAAAAAAGCATACAGCCGTTTTAAAAAAGAAAGAAAGAACTCTAATCCTTATTTGGAAAGAGCGATCAACTCGGCGATCCAGATTTCAAAAAGAATTAAAAATGAAACCGGGATATCCAATGGAGCCGCTTCAGTTTCTTATGCTGCTGTTCATTACATTCTGAATAATCAAAAAAGGATTACCGAGAAAAATATTCTGCTTTTAGGAGTGGGTGAAATCGGACAAAATACGGTTGAAAATCTGGTAAAGCACGTTTATCAGCCTAAAATAAAAATCACCAACAGAACCCAGGAGAAAGCTGAAAAGATTTCTCAGAAATATACCATTCCCCACGTTGATTATGCAGACTTCGATAAAGAACTGAAAGATACAGACATTCTGATTGTGGCAACAGGAGCAAAACATCCTATTGTAAACGCTTCACATTTTCCAAACGGAAAGGAAACTTTGGTCATTGATCTTTCCATTCCCCACAATGTTGAAAAAAATGTTACGGATAATAAAAATGTAACCTTGATCGATGTGGATGAATTATCAAAACAAATTCAGGAAACAATCCAGCAAAGAGAAAAAGAAATTCCAAAAGCAGAACAGATCATCAAGGAAATGTCTAAAGACTTCATAGAGTGGGAGAAAAAAAGAAAACTCGCTCCCAACATTCATCATTTCAAAGCGGTCCTGAAAAATATGGAGCGTAATGAAATGCATCAGTTCTACAGAAAAAATAAATACATCAATGTAGACGATATGGCACTTTCTGAAAAGATGATTCAGAAAATTACCAGCCGTTTTGCAAAATACATCATAGATAACCCTTTAAAAGCCGAAGAAATTAGTAAATTAATGCACGAAATATTAGTTGAACAACCAAACAACGAATTCAATGAAAAGCATTAGAATAGGAACAAGAAATTCAGCACTTGCTCTTTGGCAGGCGAGAGAGGTCGCAAGGTATCTGCAAAATAATAATTACACGACTGAGATCATGCCCATCCTTTCTTCGGGTGATAAAAATCTTAATCAACCTCTTTACGCTTTAGGGATTACAGGCGTTTTTACCAGAGATCTGGATACCGCATTATTAAATGATGAAATAGATATTGCTGTACACTCTCTGAAAGATGTCCCTACAAAACTTCCCCAACATACAGAACTTATCGCATATCTGGAAAGAGATTATCCGCAGGATGTTTTAATAAGAAAAGAATCAGCAAAAAATAAAGAGTTTCATGAACTTAAGTTAGCAACAAGCAGCTTGAGAAGAAGAGCGTTTTGGCTGAAATATTATCCGGAAGCAACTTTCTCCGATATTCGTGGAAATATACAGACACGCCTTCAAAAATTGGAAGAACAGGATTTTGATGCCACTATATTATCTTTAGCAGGCATCAAAAGAATGAAAATGGACATTGATTACGAGATGCTTCCTTTAATGATCCCAGCGCCTTCTCAGGGAGTTATCGCAGTTGCCGGACATTCGGATAAAAAAGAAATCAATGAAATAGTACGTCAGATTAATCATAAACCCACACAAATCTGCGTTGAGATTGAAAGAAATTTCCTTAGTACCCTTGAAGGAGGATGTACTGCACCCATCGGAGCCTTTGCTGAAATATTTGATGACCAGATCCGCTTTAAAGCAGCACTTTGCTCACTAGACGGAAAAAACTGCATCGCGACGGACGAAAATTTCACATATAATGACAGTGAAAATTTCGGAGAAAAATATGCAAAAATAGTACTCGAAAACGGAGGCAAGGAATTAATGGCCGAAATAAAGAGCCAGATATAAATTCAGGCTTTTGCCGGCACTCAATTTTATCTCAAATGAAAATCTTATTTACCAAAAATATAGACCCCTCTGTTTTATCCAAAGAATTAGGAGATGACATTGGGGTTGATTGTATTGAGGTAATTAAAACAACTCCGATTCGTGTTAAACCATTCGATTTAAAAAATTACTCACTTATTTTCACAAGTGCCAACGGAGTGACTTCTTTTTTCGAAAATCAGTTCAGACCCAATGAGGATTTTACGACAAAAAATTACAACAAGATTTATTGCGTCGGGGAAAAAACAAAAAGAATCCTCCGAAAATATGGGTTTGGCACCTTTAAGGTTCTGAAAAACGCAGAAGCACTTTCGGAATTTATCATTGGACATTGTCCACATGAACAATTCCTGCATTTTTGTGGAAACCTGGCCATTGATGTTCTGGACAATGAACTGCCATTACAAAATATCAAGTACAGAAAGATAACGGTTTATAATACCGAAGAGATCAATCCGTTAATATCTGAAAAATATTATGGCATAGTCTTTTTCAGTCCAAGTGGAGTTCGTAGTTTTGCAAAGCGAAATTCATTAGATCATACGAAGCTGTTTTCTATTGGAGAAACAACCTCCAATGAAATAAAAAAGTATACCCGGGAAAAAATTTTCACTTCAGAAGGTAATACTCTGGTTTCCATTTTAGAAATGATCAGAAGAGAAAGTAAGAACAACCTGTAGCAAATTTGCGCTATCAATTTTACTGCAGATTTAAATAAATTATGATTAAGAACGACCTATATTTAAAAGCCCTTCGCGGAGAGACCGTAGAAAGACCTCCTGTGTGGATGATGAGACAGGCCGGAAGATACCTGCCGGAATTCATTGCATTAAGAGATAAATATGATTTCTTTACAAGATGTCAAACTCCTGAACTCGCTTCTGAAATTACCGTACAGCCGATCCGTAGATATCCGCTGGATGCTGCTATTTTGTTTTCTGACATTTTAGTAGTGCCACAAGCAATGGGAATCGACTTTAAAATGAAGGAATCAGTAGGCCCATGGCTAGACACTCCCATCAGAACAATGGAGCAGGTTCAGAATGTTGTGGTTCCTGATGTGAATGATACTTTAGGATACGTTTTTGATGCCATAGAATTAACCTTATTAAAATTAGATAACGAAATCCCGTTGATCGGTTTTGCAGGATCTCCATGGACTATCCTTTGCTATTGTGTGGAAGGAAAAGGAAGTAAAGCTTTTGATATTGCCAAATCATTCTGTTTTCAGCAACCGGAAGCAGCCCATTTGCTTCTTCAAAAAATTACAGATACTACCATTGCCTATTTAAAGAGAAAAGTAGAAAAAGGAGTATCTGCAGTGCAGATTTTCGATTCCTGGGGAGGAATGCTCTCTCCAGATGATTATCAGGAATTTTCATGGCAATACATCAATCAGATCGTGGAAGCTTTAAGCCCATTGACCCACGTGGTTGTATTTGGAAAAGGATGCTGGTTTGCCCTGGAAGAAATGACAATGTCCAAGGCCTCAGCTCTTGGAGTAGATTGGACAATAAAACCTGAGTTTGCAAGAACTTTAACCAATCATACAATGACCCTTCAAGGGAACTTTGATCCGGCCCGATTGCATTCAACCCCTGAAACCATAAAAAAGATGGTAAACGAGATGATTCATCGATTTGGAAAGGATCGCTATATTGCTAATTTAGGTCACGGAATTCTGCCAAACATTCCACTGGAGAACGCAGAAGCCTTTATCAGAGCTGTTGTAGACTGGAAGCCTTAATAGTTTCACAACCAAATATAAAATAAATCCCTTTCAATAATTATCGAAAGGGATTTGTTATTACAAAAAGCCCCTGCTTAGGAGGCTATTTCAGAGATTATTCTTTTATAATTTTTTTACTGATAATTTCCTTTTTATTATCTATCAGAATCAGATAGCTGCCTTTCGGCAAATCAGAAAGATTATATCCGTCTGCCAATCCTGTAAAGCTCTTAACTTGTCGGCCTGCTAAATCCAGCACGGTGATTTTAGAGTCAAATCTTAAGTTTCCAGACTGAATATGTACAAAATCTTTCACAGGATTAGGGTATACCTGCATCTTATCTGAAAATGAAACCTCAGAAGTACCTAATGCTCCGGAAGTAATGGCAACATCATCTACGACAACACCGTAAGAATAATCCCCTGCATCGTCATATACAAATCTCATTTGAAAATTAGCATTGGCATAAGGCGTAAGATCAATATCCGTAGCTTGCTCATAGGTTGTAACAACATATAAAAATGTATTAAAATCAAGATCCCACTGACCAGCATCCCCCGAAAAAGTAAATACCTGTACCCATGATGTTCCGTTAAAAACCTCGACTTTTAACGTTGAATCATCATCATAAATCATGTTAGCATACTTAAATGAGAGTTTAGGGTTCTGAACCGCCGATAGGTTAATAACAGGAGATACAAGCCTGGCATTGGAGTTTATGCTTGAGGGTCCTGCATTATCATCATCAAAAAAAGCTGCACCTGAGGGAAATGTAGCGAAGCCATTTTCAGATCCTACGTCCCAATTAAAAGAAGTATCGGGATTATTTGTCGTCCATCCGGATGGTAAAACATTTCCATCAAAATTTTCAGAGAACACTTGGGCATTGTATATTCCACACACCAAAATAAAAGAAAATAAATATTTTTTCATAACGCATCTTATTTATTATATTAAATTTAATAATTAATATCATTATAATTGTAAAATTTAATACAATAATTATTTTTTATGAAAATTAAACACAAAAAAACATAAGAGTTTTACTTGAATTTATGATTATATTTAACTTCTAACACTTTAAAAATCAAATAACATGAAAAAATTAAACAAAGAAACAATGAAGGCTATATATGCCGGCGGCGAAATATGCCTGGAATGCGCCTACGGATATTACCAGGTTATTATACAAGGAAGATGTTACTGCGTTCCTTGGGAATAATAAACCTATAAAAAAAGCAGTTTTACAACTGCTTTTTTATTTTTTTATTTCGATTAACTTAACATTCTCTTGGCCTTTTTTACTCCCTCTACAAGAAGATCAATTTCCTGAAAAGTATTATACACGGCAAAACTTGCTCTTACAGTTCCTGCAATATTAAAGAAATCCATTATAGGTTGCGTGCAGTGATGCCCTGTCCTTACAGCTACACCCATCTTATCCAGAATCATTCCTACATCGGAAGATATTCCTACTCCTTCTAAATTAAAGGAAACAACGCCCGTTCTTCTGGCCTTTTCTCCATAGACTTTAAGACCTTCAATCTCTAAAAGCTGTCTTTGAGCATATTCCAACAAAGCATTCTCATGTCTCTGAAGATTTTCGTGTCCTACTTTTTCAATAAAATCTACTGCCGCTCCTAATGCTATATTACCTCCGACATTTGGCGTTCCTGCTTCATACTTAAATGGCAACCCGGCATAGGTCGTTCCATCGAATGAGCATGTGGCAATCATTTCCCCTCCTCCATGAAACGGTGGCAAAGAATCTAAAATATGTTCTTTCCCATACAGGATTCCGGTTCCCATTGGAGCGTACATTTTATGCCCTGAAAATACAAAGAAATCACAATCCATTGCCTGCACATCAATTCTGAAATGAGGAGCAGACTGCGCACCATCAATAACGATATAAGCATCGGAATTCCTCCTGGTCCTTGAGATAATCTCTTCAATAGGATTTACAACCCCCAATGCATTTGAAACCTGGTTTACGGCAACAACTTTAGTTTTCTCGCTTAGATACTGATCCAAATAATCAAGCTGTAAAATACCATTGTCATCAATCGGAATCACACGAAGCTTTGCACCTGTTCTTTCACATAGCAACTGCCATGGAACAATATTAGAATGATGTTCTAAATATGAAATAATGATCTCATCATCTTTTTTCAGCTTTCCGGTAAGAATATAAGCGATGAGGTTTAACCCTTCCGTTGTTCCCTTTGTAAAGATCACCTCAAAATCATGCTTTGCATTAATAAATTTCTGGATCTTTCTTCGCGAAAGCTCCATTTCTTCAGTAGCAAGCTGACTTAAAGTATGAATCCCTCTGTGTACATTTGCATTAATTTCTGTATAGTATTGGTTCCAAACCTCTAAAACGGAGTTTGGTTTTTGTGATGTCGCTGCATTATCCAGATAAACCAGAGGCTTACCGTTGACCTCCTGATCTAATATAGGAAACTGACTTCTTATTTCTTGAATGTCAAACATTTATTATAAATTTTACAATTATTATGTTCTTATTTAGAACACTTCAAATTTACATCTTTTTTTTTGAAAGGCTAAAGAAAGAATAGCATTATAGATGCAATCTAAAATAAAAAACCTGCCAAAAAATTGACAGGTTTTTATATCATTGTTATTAAGCAATTCTTATTCAGCTGCAGTTTCCTCAGCTGCTGGAGCAGCTCCTTCAGCTACAACCTCTTCTTCATCCTCATCATCTTGTGCTGCTGCACCTCCCTTCATTGCATTTCTAGACATCTTAACAGCTACAACAACTGCATTGTCAGGGTGCATGAAAGAATATCCTTCAGTTTTGATAGCACCAACATATAGTTTGTTACCAATCTTAAGTGAAGTAATATCAATAACGATCTCATCCGGCAAGTTTGCAGGGATCGCTTTTACTTTTAGCTTTCTGAATGACTGACGTAGAACACCCCCAGCAACAACACCTTTAGAACGACCAGTAACTCTTACCGGAACTTCCATAATAACCGGCTTATCAGCAGATAATTGATAGAAGTCAGCATGAAGAATTTTGTCTGTAATTGGGTGGAACTGAATATCCTGAAGAACTGCTGGAATTGTTTGTCCGTCAACTTCAATAGATACCGTGTGTGCTTCAGGAGTATATACTAAACCTTTGAAAGATTTCTCTTCTGCAGAGAAGTTCAATGGTTCTGTCCCTCCATAAACAACACAAGGAACTAATTCAGCATCACGTAAAGCTTTTGTAGACTTTTTGCCCACGCTTTCTCTTTTTGTACCTTGAATTGTAATAGATTTCATTTATAAAAATTTAAAATTTTGTTTTAAAATACAATTTGCAAACTTCAGTAAATCAATTAGATAACAAATTTACTACTGATTGACTGGTGCTCATGAACCATCTTCATAACATCTGCAAATAATGGGGCGCAAGATAGCACTTTTATTTTAGATGACAAATTATTTTTAACAGGAATTGAGTCAGTTACAATAACTTCCAGCAATTTAGAGTTCTCAATATTCTCATAAGCCTTTCCTGAAAGCACTCCATGAGTAGCCATTGCTCTAACTGTTTTTGCTCCTTTCTCTATTAAGATATCAGCAGCTTTGCAAAGCGTTCCTGCTGTATCAATCATGTCATCAATAAGAATAACGTTTTTACCATCTACATCCCCGATAAGGAACATTTCCTCTACAACATTAGCTTTCTTTCTCTCTTTGTAAGCAATTACTACTTCAGCACCCAGGTGTCCGGCATAGTTTTTAGCTCTTTTTGCCCCACCCATATCCGGTGAAGCGATGGTAAGATTATCCAGATTCAGGTCTCTGATATAATCTACAAAAATAGTTGACGCATACAAGTGATCCACAGGAATTTCAAAGAATCCCTGAATCTGATCCGCATGCAGATCCATGGTCATAATTCTGGTCGCTCCCGCAGCAGTTAAAAGATTAGCAGCCAACTTAGCACCTATAGGAGCTCTTGGCTTATCTTTTCTATCCTGTCTTGCAAGTCCGAAATAAGGAAGTACAACAGTAATACTTTTCGCAGAAGCCCTTTTTGCAGCGTCAATCATTAGAAGAAGCTCTAATAGATTATCCGCGGGAGGGAATGTAGATCCAATCAGGAAAACCCTACCTCCTCTTACTGATTCGTCTAAAACAGGTTCGAATTCCCCGTCACTAAACTCCTGGAAGTTTATTTTTCCTAATCCCTGCCCATAATGCTGAGCAATTTTTTCTGCCAAGTCCTTACTTGTCCTTGTACTAAATAGATAACTTAACTGATCGGCCATTTTTACTTTTTAAGATTTTGCAAATTTAAAAAAAAACCACAAGAATTAGTCTTGTGGTTTCTAAGTTTTTGTTTCCTTTATATTTTAAGGGAATCTTACTCCTGAATAATTATTCGCATTTACCTGTGGTAAAGAAGAATTATACTTTGCATTAATTGATTTAATAAATTCATTCGCAACAATAGCATAACCTCTTCCTGTCAGGTGAACTCCATCAAGAGAAAAAGCTCCACCCGTTACAAACTTCGCAGTATATCTTACCCCGTCAAATGAAATTCCGGATTGGCTATTAAGTTCAACCATCTTTTTGTTGGCATCTACAAAAGCGTATCCTTTAGCATCTGCTGCTGCTTTAATCGTTACGTTATAAGCATCAATGGTTGTGTTTACATCAGTAACTTCTGTTGCCGTCAATACATATTTATCAGCAAACGGATAAGCAATTCCTTTTGCACCAAGGCTAGCGGGAACCCCTGGAGGCAATGTTTGAAGTGTTCCAATCTCAGCTTTAGAAGTTAAAGGAACCAAATCTCCTGCTTTCGCCTGTCTTGCTTGTCCATAAGTAGCTCCTAAATATGTTGCTAAAGCAATCAGGGTTGGATTTCCGGATGCTAAAGCAGCACCTGTAATCTGAGCACCTAGATTAGGAAGGCTTTCGTCTACTATAAGCAATGGATTAGCTTCGGTTTTAGACAAAGGCTTTATTCTTCCAGCACCTCCTACTGCAGCCAAAATCTGACTCAATGGCCCGTATAAGTTTGTATTTAAATTATCTATTGTTGCATTTCCTACAGTAACATTACCTCCACCTAGAACAGAAGCTGTTAAAGGGTTATAAGGAACAGTTGTTAAGGAAGGAATAGAAGTAACGCTAGGAATATTTGCGATAACACCTTTAGCATTTGTAGAGGCAATCTCATTAATTAATGCATTATAATATTGTGTAAATTGTGCCGGTGGTGTAAGGGTTTCAACCGTAGCATCTCCACCTGCAAGAGCATATAACAACGCATCATTATTTCCTATCCATAATGAAAAGAAAGTAGGCTTCTGTGCTTTAAAATCAGCAATTACAGATGTTGTAGGACTTGATGCAAATCTTACAAAATACGGATTAGCTGTTTTAGTAGCAATTCCTTGAATGTTACCATATCCAGGAGCCAGCAAATGAGCCACTTTTGCTCCCGGAACTCCCATGTTATTGAAAGGACCCGTCAAAATGGTATTTACAAGTGCTGTTGCTGTATTATTATTCGCATTTTTAATATCAGGAGAACCATTTACAAAACCACTAATGAATAATTTTGTATTGGCAATCTGAACAGGACCGGCTAAGGTATTTAACAGCAATCCACCATTATTATCCGGCATTAACGGTTGTTTGAAATCTCCTCCTCCGACAAGTTTCATTTGCTGAGCTATCATAGAAGGATAAGATTCATTTTGTCCATCTGAATAAAGAGCTCCATCTCTATAGCCTGATGTTAATGAATTACCCAATGCTACATATTTAGAAAAGTCTGCATTCCCTTTCGATACCTGGATATCTTTAACATCCGTATCAAAATCATTTTCGCAGCTCGTTGTAAATAAAAGCGCAGAGACAGCGATTGTAGAAATTATAATTTTTTTCATAGTCTTTCAATTAAAAAGGATTATAAGATAAACCTAGACCAAAATAAAACGCCCTGGCTTTTGCCTGTCCGTAGAATCCAAGATTCGCATTATTAACGTCTCTTGCCTGAGGCATTGCATATCCTCCAGCAATATCAACTCCAAATTGTTTCAACTTAAAGCCTACCCCTCCTGTTACTACATAAGTATTAAATGAAGGTGTTTCAGCTATAAAATTGTTGTCAGAATAAGGAGATTCATCATAATAAGCTCCCAAACGTCCAAAAATCATATCGCTAAATGCATATTGCGTTCCTAACCTGAAGGTTTTTGAGTTTCTGAAGTTTTTTGGAGCAACAAGCACCGTAGGATCTGCTTGGTTTCCAATAGGAGCATTGGCAAAATCCAATGTCAGTTTACTGTATCTTTCCCATCCATGATAGTTAAAATCAGCAGAAACCAACCATTTTGGTGTAATCTTATAGGTTAAACCTATTGTATATTCTTCCACTAAAGGAAGCGTTGCAGAGAAACCATCTTGTCCGTTCGCTCCTAATCCTAATAATGAGTAGATAGACTGTGATGGAAATTTAAATGTTGCTGTTCCATTCTTCGCTTTCATATCAACCGGAGAACGGTATGCAATACTAACATCCAGTTTTTCTTCAGGTCTGAAATAGAAACCAAACCCGTATCCATGTCCACTTGCTTTCTCATCATTAATATTTACCTCACCTCCAAATTGAGTAATTGCTTTATCCCAGTCTACTTTTCCTCTTGCATATATATAACTCGCTCCAAAAGCTAACCACGGGGCCAGTTTTACTGAAACCATTGGCTGGAAGTAGAAACTTTTTAATTCTAATTTCTGAACCATTTCTCTTCCTTCCCAATCATTTGGCCATTGGATCGTACTACCAAAAGGTGTTGAAAAGCTGAAACCTACTGATAAATTTTCCAGCGGTTTATAAGCAATAGCCGCATAAATAGGTGTTCCAAGAGGATTATCAGTTTCTGTACTTTGTAAAGTATTTAAATTCTGAAAAGTAACTTTATTACTTGCTCCAAATCCTCCGGCAACTATACTCAGTTTAGAAGGAATGAATGACATACCCGCAGGGTTAAAGAATGCCACACTTGCATCTTCAGCATGAGCACTAGTATGTGCCATTGCCAATTGCTTTACCCCTTGCAAAGAAACCCTGAAGCCTCCAGCGTAAGATAAAACACCCGCCAATAAAGCAGTTGATACTAATATTTTTTTCATAGACTATTATTATATAACCCAAATATAAAATTATTTTGCATAGGTCTGTTAATATTTCTTAATATTTTAAACATTATACGAAAAGAAAATTATGTTTAAAATAACACTTTAGGAAAAATTCACCATAAAAGCATATATACTAGTACATTGGTAAAATTCGGTGATAAAAAAGTGTTTTTTGTTTAATATCAAACAATGATGTTGACGAATATTTGAATTTTTTAGAATTACATAAAGATAAAAATATATAAATTTGCAAGATTAAATAATAGTTATATGAGTTGTGGATGTAAAACATCCGGCGATTCTGCGCATTCTTGCGGACCCAAGAAATCCGCGAATGGTTGTGAAAATGTAAATACCTGTGGTAATAGTTATAAATTAAGTGTTTTCGACTGGCTATCTAACATCAATAATCCCGCATCTAACAGGTGTGATTTTGTAGAAGTTAGATTTAAAAATGACAGAAAATCGTTTTATAAAAATGTAAATAATGTTCCATTACATATAGGTAGTGTAGTCACCGTAGAATCTAGTCCCGGACACGATGTTGGTGTGGTAAGTCTCACCGGCGAATTAGTGAAAATTCAGATGAAAAAGAAAAAATTTTCTGAAGAAAACTCACTAAAAATATACAGATTAGCCAATCAAAAAGATATTGAAGTTTGGCAGGAAGCTAGAAAAAAAGAAGACAGCGTAAAGATCCAGGCAAGAAAGATTGCCCATAATCTGGGGCTTGAAATGAAAGTTACTGATGTAGAGTATCAGGGAGATGCCTCTAAGGTAACATTCTATTATACTGCAGATAATCGTATCGATTTCAGACAGTTAATAAAAGAATACGCCTCTACATTCCGAACAAAAATCGACATGAAACAGATCGGTTTCAGACAGGAAGCCGCAAAAATCGGAGGAATCGGGTCTTGTGGAAGAGAACTTTGCTGTTCGACATGGCTTACCGACTTCAGATCTGTAAATACCAACGTTGCGAGATATCAGCAATTAAGTATCAACCCGCAAAAACTTGCCGGGCAATGTGGTAAACTAAAGTGTTGTCTAAATTATGAATTAGACAGTTATCTTGATGCATTAAGTAATTTCCCTTCTTCGTCAACAACATTGGATACAGAAAAAGGAAGAGCTTTCTGTATTAAAATTGACGTTTTCAAGAAGAAAATGTGGTTTGCCTATGTGGATAGCTCTGTAGCATGGTATGATTTTGATATTGACCTTGTAAAACAGTTCATTTCTAAAAATAAAAGAGGAGAAAAAATACTCCCTCTTGAAGAACTTAAACAACCGGATATCCCGTTGCATAGCATTGATCTGATTCAGGAGAATAATGTGGATCGATTCGAAAAGAAAAATAAAGGATTCAACAAAAACAGAAACCAGAATCACAATAACCAGAACAGGCAAAACAACAATCAGGGACAAAGGAAAAATAAACCGGAGAGATCTGAAAAACCAGACCATACCAATTCTAATCATAACCCCAAACAGCCAAGGCCTCAGCAGCCAAAAGCTCAATTGGAGAAAGTAGAAGCGAGTAATTCCGGTCAGGAGAAAAAGCCTCAACAAAATCCAAACAAGAAAAAATTTAAAAAAAAATTTCCTCCAAAAAAAGATAACAATGCATAAAGTTTTAGGATTTTTATCCCTTATTCTTTTCTTGAGCTGTAATTCTCCGGGAGAACATGTCACGATGAATTCCATTGATAGTAAATGGAATAAGAAAAGTGAGCAGAAATTTAATCTTGAGATTTCGGATCCACAGAATCCTAAAAATATTATATTTGTTGTAAGAAACAATAACGATTATCCTTATAGCAATATAAGGTTTATCGTTAATTTCACCAATCTTCAAAACAAGAAAAAGGAGACGGATACGTTGAATTATATTCTTACAAAACCAAATGGAGAATGGCTTGGAACAGGTTTTGGAGACACGAAGGAAACGCTTTTCCAGTATAAATTAAATTACAGGTTTCCACAAAAAGGAAAATATGAAATTGGATTAATACAAGCGATGAGAAATGATTTCCTTCCGGGGATTGAAGATATTGGAGTAAAAATAGAAACGGCTAAACCGTAATCATAAATGGAAGAAAACAAAAAAAACACAGGAAGTAAGGGAAAGACGTTTCCGCTTCCTCCCAAAAAAAATAATAAAAATACCTCCTGGAAAAAGTGGGTTAGATTTATTTGGCTTGGACTCATTGTAGTTGTTTTGGGAATTTCAGGAACTTTCTTTGCTGTTTCACAAGGTTTTCTTGGTGAAATGCCGGATGTTGAAGAACTGGAAAACCCTGACATTTATGTTGCTTCTCAGATTTTTTCTGCAGATGGTGTTCTTTTAGGCAAATTTGAAAAAGAAAAAACCCAACCTATTACCTATAAGGATCTTCCTCCTTTTCTTGTGTATGCACTACAAGCTAAAGAGGATGAGCGTTTTAAAGAACACTCCGGAATTGATCTACAATCAATTGCCAGAGCAGTTGTTTATGGAGGTGGCAGAGGAGGTGGCTCCACCATTACCCAGCAGCTTGCAAAGCTACTCTTCACAGGGGGAGCTTCACAAAACAAGTTAGCAAGGGCTTTCCAAAAGCTAAAAGAATGGGTTGTGGCAGTAAGCCTTGAAAGAAGATATACCAAAGAAGAAATTGTAACGCTTTATTTCAACAAGTTTGACTTTTTATACAATGCAAACGGAATTGAAATGGCTTCAAAAATCTATTTTAACAAAAGCACCAATCAGCTTACATTACCTGAAGCAGCAATGTTTGTTGCCATGCTGGAAAATCCGGTAAAAAACAATCCTATGCGTAATGAGACAAGAGCGAAGGCAAGAAGAGATGTTGTTTTGGAGCAGATGCAGAAAACAGGTTATATTGATGAGGATACTTACAACAAAGCGGTAGCAACGCCTATTACTTTAGACTATCATCCGATCAAAAACATCAATGATGACTACTCTGCTTACTATAAGTTTTATCTGAAAAAAGAGATCGATAGTTATCTTAAAGATCACGAAAAAGAAACCGGTAAAAAATTAAACCTTTATAAAGACGGACTTAAAATATATGTTACGCTTGACTCTAAAATGCAAAAATATGCGGAAGAGGCAATTAAAGAACATTTGACAGACCTTCAAAAAAGATTTGATGCAGAACAAAGAGGCAGAAAAAACAGACCTTTTTATTACTTAACGGATAAGCAAATCAACAGTGTAATGGTTCAGGCTATGAAAAGAACGGGACGTTACAAATTGCTTAAGGCAGCCGGAGTATCTGAAGATTCAATCCTTATGGAATTCCATAAACCGATAAAAACATCACGTTTTACATGGAATGGAGAAGAAGAAGTTGAAATGTCTCCTTGGGACTCTATCAGATATCATAAGCAGATCGCTCAGGCAGGTTTGATGTCTATGGTTCCTGGAACCGGTGAGATTAAAGCATGGGTTGGAGGAATCGACTGGCAGCATTTCCAGTACGACCATATCAAACAAGGTAAAAGACAGGTTGGATCCACATTCAAACCTTTCGTATATGCAACTGCTATCATGAAGCTTGGAATGACACCTTGTTCAGCTGTTTCAAACGGAACCTACGACCATAATGGATGGCATGTTCCCGGCAGAGGCGGAATGCTGACGTTAAAAGATGCTTTAGCGCACTCTCAAAACCCAGTTGCAGCACGTCTCATAGAAATGACCGGAGTAGATGCTGTAATACAGACTGCAAGAGATCTAGGAGTAACTGAGGAAATTCCAAGAAACAATACAATTGCATTAGGTTCATCTGACATCACGATTTATGAAATGCTTGGTGCTTACAGTACTTTCGCCAACTATGGTAACTATAATAAACCTGAAATGATCTGGAGGATAGAAGATGCCAACAGCAGGGTTATCAAAGAAGTAAATGTAGATCCAAAAGAGGTAATGAATCCTCGTTATGCCTACACCATGATTGAATTGATGAAAGGAGTAGCCCAATTTGGTACCGCTTCCGGAGAACTTTCAAGAAGGGGCATCTCAAAAGCGGTGGAAATTGCTGCCAAAACCGGTACTACACAGAACAACTCCGATGGTTGGTTTATGGGAATAACTCCTAAGCTAGCAACAGGTGCCTGGGTAGGATGGGAAGACAGAGCAACTCACTTCTTTGGAACAGGTGAAGGACAAGGAGCAAGAATGGCATTGCCGATCTGGGCGATATTTATGAAAAAAGTCTGGGCAGATAAAAGTTTAGGCATTACTCCAGATGATAAGTTTGTGAAACCATCAGATTGGAAAGACGGATGTTCGGATCTCAAAGGATTGAGTGGAGGTTATGGTGATGAGGGAGGACTTCAGACAATCGATCAAATTAAAAATCCTAGGCCTGTAGATCCTACACCAAAAAGCAATACAACGAAGAAAGAAGAGAACGTCAATGAAAACCTCAATAAGAGCGAAGAAATTGATTTTAATAAATAAATTCTCTTTTACAAATACACGAGACCTTTCAATCTGTTTGAAAGGTCTTTTTTTATTGTTGTATCTTTGATTCATGAATATTAAAGAGATCAAACAGCCTTTTATAAAGAAGTTTCCCGGAGACTTTTCAGGAAATCCAATGCAGAGAGCAACGCCTAAAGTTTTGTTCTCAACGGTTAGTCCTGCCGGGTTTGACAATCCGGAATTAATTATTTTCAATGAAAAACTTTCTGAAGAAATCGGCCTAGGAAAGTTTGAAGAGAACGACCTGGATTTTCTTGTTGGAAATAATTTACCTCCTAATATTCAACCTTACGCGACAGCATATGCCGGGCATCAATTTGGAAACTGGGCCGGACAACTTGGAGACGGGAGAGCTATACTCGCTGGGGAAATAATCAATGACTCCGGGAAAAAAAATGAAATTCAATGGAAGGGTCCTGGAGCCACTCCATATTCAAGACATGCAGATGGAAGAGCTGTATTAAGGTCTTCAGTCAGGGAATACCTGATGAGTGAGGCTATGTATCACCTTGGTGTTCCGACTACAAGGGCATTAAGCCTATGTTTTACAGGAGAAGATGTCATAAGAGATATGATGTACAACGGGAATCCTCAAAAAGAAAAAGGAGCGATAATTATCAGGACTGCGGAAAGCTTTCTACGGTTTGGACATTACGAGCTCATTTCTGCTCAGGCAGAATACAAAACCTTACAGGATCTCGGTGACTTTACTATTCTCAATTATTTTCCTGAAATCACTTCATCGGATTCTGAAAAATATAAAGATTTCTTTAAAAGCATCTGCACAAGAACGGCTGATCTGATGACAGAATGGTTCAGAGTGGGTTTTGTACATGGAGTTATGAATACAGATAATATGTCTGTGCTTGGGCTTACCATTGACTATGGTCCATACTCTATGATGGATGAGTATGATCTGAATTTCACTCCCAATACCACCGATTTGCCAGGAAGAAGATATGCATTCGGAAAGCAGGGGCAAATCTCACAATGGAATTTATGGCAGTTGGCAAATGCGCTTCATCCATTAATTAAGGATGAAAAATTTTTAGAAAATACCCTCAATAATTATGGTAATTATTTCTGGGAAGCTCACGACAAAATGCTTTGCCGAAAATTCGGATTCGATCAGCTATTAGATGGTGACGAAGAGTTTTTCAGCAACTGGCAGGGATTGATGCAGGAATTAGAATTTGATCACACCTTGTTTTTTAATCAGTTGGAAAAACTCAAAGAGGGAGATGACCTGAAAGAGTTGTTTGAAAATGTATCTTATACCTTCCTAAATGATGATCTTTTGAATAAGCTTAAACACTTTATTCAAAAATACAAAGAAAGAATTTCAAAAAATAAAATTACAAAGGAAGCCTCTCTCAACCTGATGCAAAAAGCTAATCCAAAATTCATCCTTAGAAATTATCTTTTGTACCAATGCATTGAAGAAATTAATGAAGGGAAGAAAGATTTATTAAAAAAATTAATACATGCCCTCGAAAATCCTTATCAGGAAATTTATCCTGAATTTTCCGTAAAAAGGCCTGTTGATTATGATGATATTTCCGGATGTTCCACGCTGTCTTGCAGTTCGTAAGTTCATAATAATAAATAAGATACGTGATATCTATTAAAAAATTGCTTAATTTTGAGTATAACTATAAAATTACATTATGAAAAAGACTTTACTATCTTTAATATTATTAACAAGCGTGATGGGGACTGCTCAAACCGTCTTGTTAGATGAAGGCTTCGAATCTTACACGAATTTTGCCATTACAAATATCGGAAGTTGGCTGACTTTAGATTTAGACGGTAGAAATACTTACACAGGAGGTGGGCCTGTAGTAGGAGGCAGTACCGTACCAACCTGGACTGCTAATTGGACAAATGCCGGTGGTGCTATGGCATTTCAGATTTTTAACCTTTCAGCAAGTAATGCCACAAACAATCTGACTTCAGTACCAGGAGTGGATGAAGAAATAAGAAATTTCACTCCACATGGTGGACAAAAAACAGCTGTATCCTGGGCTGCAGTGCCGGCTGCTGGTGTAAATGCAAATAACGACTGGCTTATTTCTCCAGCTGTAACATTAGGAGCAGGTGGCAATCAGTTAAGCCTTTGGGTAAAAGCTCTATCTCCTGCCTTTACAGAAAACTATAAAATAGGAGTATATGTCGGTAACGGTACACCTACGTCAGCTGCGAACTTTACAATAATATCTGGCGCAACCCCATTAACAGCTCCTTATGCGGCATGGCAGCAAGTTACGCAAAGTTTGGATGCTTATAGTGGTCAAACAATCAGGATTGGTATCCAATATATGTCCTCAGATCAATATATGTTTATGTTAGATGACGTTAAAATTACTACAGGCACTCTTTCAACATCCGAAAATTCTGCCAAAGTTAGAACAGGCATCTATCCCAACCCTACAAAAGGAGAAGTTGAAATCAGAACAGACAAAAAAATAAAGTCAATATCTGTTTTTGATGTTTCAGGAAAATCAGTTTTAAAAACGGCTTCGGTAAAAGCAGATCTTTCTTCACTCCCTAAAGGAAATTATTTGATGCAGATCGAATTTAACGATGGGACATCATCCTCAGAAAAAGTCATCAAAGAATAAATGATTTTTACACATAGAAACAAAACTCACCGGAATTGGTGAGTTTTTTTATTTTACTTTTGCAAAAACTTTAAACAGGTGAATTTCAAAACGAAACTAATCCATTTTTTTAAACTCATATTTCCTTCTTCGCTCACTGAGCTATGGGTCTTTCTTTTCTTTCTTTCTCTGTATGGAATACTGGGATCTTACATTGCCATTAATTACACCATCATTTTTGATAACAGAATACCCTGGGATGCTTATTTCAGTTTTGACAATCGTTCAATTGTGATGACCGGTGGTAGTTTCGAAAGACATCCTTTATCCTACTACTTTTTTAACTGGATAAGAGAGTTTGCTTTTCTAATCTCGAACGGAAAAACGGATGTTACCTTTAGGTTAGTTCTGGCATGGTTTAGCATAACCACGGTAAGTCTAGCTATATTACAAGTATTTAAATATTTAAAAAACATCATCAGAATACCATTGATGATCAACCTTATTATTATTCTTTTTTTCGGGCTTTTCTCAACAAGCATCCTGCTTTCTTTCACTCCGGAAAACTTTACTTATACATTTTTTCTTCTTTGTCTTTATAACCATTATGCGGCCATTAAACTAAAAAAAGAAGAGAAAATATCTGGTCTGGCTCTTGTTTTCGCTGGAGTTTCCGTGGCAGGACTTACTATTACCAACATTTTTAAGGTTTTCATTCCTGTCTTATTCGAAAAAGACCTGTTTACAAAATGGAAGAAATTTGGAAATGCTGCACTAAGAGTTGTAATTACTTGTATTTGCTTTATACTGCTATACCTAAACCGGATAGACTTTAAATATAAAAATATCTTCAATAAGACGAACGAACAATATGAAAAGTTCTCTAATGTAAAGTCTACACCAACCTGGGACATGATTCTTTCGTATTTTTTTGGTGGCAATATTCTTTTTTCCAATTTTATCATTCGTGATAAACATAATATGAAAGGCTTTCATTTCAAAGGTCTTATTATGGATGTTTATTCTTCGTGGGTTGCTTACTTATTTATTGCCCTTTTATTGAGTCTTATATTTTGGAGTTATTTCAGAAATTTCAAAAATAAACTGGTACAAGTTGTAATGATCTCTTTTGTTGTAGATATTGTTATCCACTGCATTATGAGATTCGGATTACATACGTCTTACATCTATGGCGGTCACTTTGTTTTTGTCTATCCGATACTTCTAGGCTGGTTGTTCTACTCTTATCGGTCTTCTCCGAAAGCACTCTCATTCCTGACACTTACATTGGGAATATTATTGGTTTATCTGGGAGTTAATAACTACCTCAGGATGACAGAGTTTTTCTGGTTCTTAGATTCTTATTATCAATAAAAAAGCTGAGAAGAAAATCTTCTCAGCTTTTATTTTTTTATCATATAGCTTATATTATTTAGCCTCTGCACAAAATATTCTGTACTGTACTGCAACAGCAGATTTAAAGTATTCTCTGATCTTAGAAAGGTCTGAAGAAGCACTTTGTTTCGTGAAATAACTTCCTGCTAAAATCTTATAATTAGGTCTCAAAGACGCATCGGTTTCCACCTTTAGATTAGGAAATCTTTTTCTGAAATACGATTTGATCTCATTCGCTTCATCGTTACTTTTCACAGTTGTAATCTGAATTTTATACCCTAAAATTCTTGGGTTTTTTCTACAGATTTCCGCATTGGTCAATTCCCTATTCGGAACATATATTTTTGTAGGTCTGGTGTAAGTTTCGTCACTACTATCCCGGGGTGTTGTAGTGGTTACAACTCTTGAACATTTGTCTTCGAGACTCTCTAAAGCATCTTTTACCTTAGGATCCATTGACATTACTAGTTCGGTTCCGGACAATGTATCCTTCTTTACAACCTGCTGGGCTTCAATCTCATAAAATCCAAAAAAGGATAGTACCGACAATATTTTGATTAAATTTTTCATTTAAACTTGTTTGCGCAAATTTATACAAATTAAAAAATTATACCAAACTGAGTTATTTAGAATCAATACAAATTAAACGTAAATGATATTTTCCCCTTTCTATATGCCGTTAAATTCCTGTTAAAAATATTATTTTTGCGGGATTGATTGAATGTTCAATATTTTACTAACATAAGATAATTTAAATGATTAGTTGGAGAAAGCATTATAAACAAACGTTGATCGCAATAGGCTTATTGCTATCAACCAGTGCTTCATTTTACGGGCAAGACGGCGATCCTAAAAACGGTGAGAAACTTTTCAAAGCGAATTGTACTGCATGTCACGCTCTGGATAAACAAGTGATAGGACCTCCTTTGAAAGGAGTTGTAGAACGAGTAAAGACAGAGGGTGGTGTAGACAGAGATTGGCTTCACAAGTGGATCAAGGACAACAAAGCTCTGAGAGCTTCTGGAGACAAATACGCCAATGAGATTTTTGAAAAATATAATAAAACTGAGATGCTTCAGTTTCCTAATCTTACAGAGAAGGATATCGATGACATCTTAGCTTTTACAACTAATCCTCCGGCTCCGGAAGAGAAAAAACCGGAAGCGGGAGCAGCCACTGCAACAGATGCTACCGCAACTGCAGCAACCGACAAAACAACAACAAACGTTGTTATCATTTCACTTTTAGCAATTGCAGCCTTACTGGTATGGATCTTACTTAAACTAAGACAATTAGTTAAATTAGGACAGTCAGAAGACTTAGCAGGGCTTAATGAAACGAGAGTTCGTTCATTCAGTGAAATCTATAAAAAATACCACTATATAGGTAAAGGAGCTTTGGTTATTTTAGCGATCCTTGCAACCTATGGAATCTGGAACTGGTTAATGTGGATCGGTGTTTACAAAGGATACAAGCCTGAACAACCTATCTACTTCTCTCACAAAATTCACGCTGGAGAACAAAAAATTGACTGTCAGCTATGTCACTCAAGTGCTAAATATGGTAAAGTTTCTGAAATTCCTTCTATGAACGTTTGTATGAACTGTCACAGAACAATTTCCGAATACAATGCAGATCACTATATGGAGCCAGGAAAAGACAAAGCGTTCTATGACGGTGAAATCCAAAAGATTTATCAGCATACAGGTTGGGATCCTGCAAAACAACAGTATACAGGAAAAACTGAACCAGTAGAATGGACAAGAATCCACAACATGCCGGATTTCGTGTACTTCAATCACTCTCAGCACGTTGTAGCGGGTGAGCAGGCAATCATCAATTCTTTCAACAAAAAGAATCCGAATAACAAAATCGATGTTGTTTGTAAAGCTTGTCACGGAAAAATAGACACAATGAATGTTGTTCAGATGGCTAATGACTTCACTATGGGATGGTGTATCGAGTGTCACAGAACTACTGAGGTTGATATGAACAACGGTTATAATAAAGAATACTTCAAGAATCTACATGACAAGTTGAAAAAACAATACCCTAAAGATGGTGGTAAGATTACTGTAGATGCAATTGGAGGTCTTGAGTGTGGTAAATGTCATTATTAATAACTAAAAATTAGAAGTATAAATGGCTTCAAACAAAATACAATTTAGAAGTATTCATGAACTTAAAGACCCGGCTTTAAATAATAAGCTGGCTCAAAAAGAGTTTCAGGAAGAAATTCCGGTAGAAGATTTCCTTGGAGATGCTGAACAGAACGGATCAAGTACTTCAAGAAGAGATTTCTTAAAATTATTAGGATTTTCTACTGCAGCAGTAACACTTGCTGCTTGTGAAGCTCCGGTAATTAAAACGATTCCTTACGTGGTAAAACCTCATGATATCATTCCTGGGGTTCCTAACTACTACGCTTCAACATATTTTGATGGTTTCGATTTCGCTAGTGTTTTAGTAAAGACACGTGAAGGACGACCTATTAAAATTGATCCAAACCCGGCTGCAGGAGAATTAGGTAAAACGAATGCAAGAGCTCAGGCAAGTGTACTTTCTCTTTATGATAATGATAAAGTAAAACAACCTAAGCTTGACGGTAAAGACGAAACTTTCGATAAAGTAGATGATTTTGTTCTTAAAGGTTTGGCAGAAGCACAGTCAGCAGGCAAAAAGATTGTTCTTTTATCTCAGTCTTTTGCTTCACCAACTTTCAAAAAGTTGTTCGCTGAATTCAAAGCTAAATATCCTACAGCAGAACTTGTAACTTATGATGCTTTCCCTTACTCCGCAGCATTAGATGCAGCACAGGAAGTATTCGGACAAAGAGCATTACCGGTTTACGATCTTAAAGGTTCTGAATTAGTAGTTTCTTTCCAGGCTGATTTCTTAGGAGATTACAATGCCTCAAGTTTAGAAACTTCTTATGCAGAAGCAAGAAAACCGGGAGCAAACATGTTGAGACACATTCAGGTGGAATCCAACATGTCTCTTACAGGTGCAAATGCTGACTCAAGATACAGACTAAAGCCTAGTGCAGTAAATAAAACATTAGTTGAAGTTTACAATGCAATCGTAGGTGGGGGTGCTGCTTCTGATAAAATTGCTGCTGAGATCGTAAAAGAACTTCAGACAAAAGGAAGCAAAGCTGTCGTATTTGCGGACGGATCTAAAGGTGCACAGGTTTTAGCACACTTAATTAACCAAAAATTAGGTTCGGTTGCCTTCACCGGTAAAGCGAACTTCTTAAAAGAATTTGATAAAGCAAGATACCAGGAATTCTTAGGATGGGTAAATGCAGGACAGGTTGGAGTATTGATTACAAACAATGTAGATCCTATCTATTCTCATCCAAAAGGAGAAGATTTCAAAAAATCTTTAACAAAAGTTCCTTACGTAATTGCTGTTGCAGATAAGAAAAATGAAATGTATAAAGCAGCGAAAGCTGTTATTCCGGTAGCCAACTGGTTAGAGTCTTGGGGAGATATGGAGCCTCAGACAGGAGTTTATACATTAATGCAGCCTACTATCCAGAAAATTTACAAATCAAGACAGATTGAAGAATCATTATTGGTTTGGAAAAATGGTAAGAACAATGCTGCCAATAACTACTATGATTACTTAAAAGCTAGTGCTTCTTCTATATTAGGAGGTACCTCTTTCAACAAAGCTTTGTATAACGGTATCGTTCCTTCCAGTAATGCAACGACATTATCTTATGCAGGAGGAAATGCTGCTCAGGCACTTGCTGAATTAGGTAACTTTAAAGCTTCCGATCTTGAATTAGTACTTTATACTAAGACTTCTATCGGAGATGGTACTCAGGCTAACAACCCTTGGCTACAAGAATTACCGGATCCGTTAACAAGAATGTCTTGGGATAACTACTTAACTATTTCTCCTAAAGATGCAGACAGATTAGGTATAAAAAATGATCTGAATGCCAGAATGCAGTTGGATGGTTCTATTGTAAACCTTACGGTAAACGGAGTTGTAATAAAAGATGTTCCTGTATTCATTCAACCAGGTCAGGCAGACGGATCAGTAGGTTTAGCACTTGGATATGGTAAAAAGAATTCCGGAGCAACGGCTGATACAGGAGTAAATGCTTATCCTTTATTTGACGGTTCTAATTTAGTTGTTTCTAATGCTAAAATAGAAAAAACAGGTGAAGAGCATGAGTTTGCTGGTATCCAGCTTCAAAACACCCTAATGGGTCGTTATGAAATCGCTAAAGAAGTTCCTTTAACAGAATATCTGAATGTCGCTTTTGATGACGAGCACAAAGGATGGAACAAGCCTTTGGAATACCACACGATCAGTGGAGCTCTTCCAGCAAGAAAAATAGACCTTTGGGACGCTTTCGATGACACTGATGGACCTCACTTCAATTTATCTATTGACTTAAACTCTTGTACTGGTTGTGGAGCATGTATCATTGCTTGCCAGGCAGAAAACAACGTTCCTGTTGTAGGTAAAGAAGAGATCAGAATGTCCAGAGATATGTACTGGTTAAGAATCGATCGTTACTATTCTGCTAAAGAAAAGATCGAAACTAAAGAAGGTATTGAAAGAGGATTAAATGTTCCTAATCTATATGACATCCTAATCGAACCGAATGAAAGTCCGGATGTGATTTTCCAACCGGTAATGTGTCAGCACTGTAACCACGCTCCATGTGAAACAGTATGTCCGGTAGCGGCTACTTCTCATGGTAAGCAAGGTCAAAACCATATGGCTTACAACAGATGTATTGGTACAAGATATTGTGCAAACAACTGTCCATATAAAGTAAGACGTTTCAACTGGTTTACATATAACCTGAACGATCGTTTCGATTTCAACATGAATAACGATCTTGGAAGAATGGTACTAAACCCGGACGTTGTGGTAAGAACAAGAGGGGTTATGGAGAAATGTTCAATGTGTATCCAGCAGACTCAGGCTACAATCTTAACTGCGAAAAGAGAGAACAGAAAAGTAACAGACAACGAGTTCAAAAACTCTGCTGCTTGTGCTGCTGCTTGTTCTACCGGAGCAATGACGTTTGGAGACATGAACGATAAAGAATCTGAAGTAAGAGAATTATACTCAAGCAACAGAAGATATTATTTACTGGAAGAGATCGGAACCAAGCCAAATGTGTTCTATCACACTAAAGTAAGAAACAGAGTAGAAAAATAAAGTTTAAATAATAAATAGGTAAAAAATGTCAGGACATTACGAAGCTCCGATAAGGGAACCTCTAATTATTGGTCACAAAACTTATCACGATATCACAGAAGATATTGCACGACCTATCGAAGAAAGAGCAGGTAAATTATGGTGGATATCACTATATGCAGCACTAGTTCTATTCATCTATGGATTCGGGTGTATCGCTTATACTATCGGAACAGGTATTGGAGCATGGGGGCTTAACAGAACTATTAACTGGGGTTGGGATATCACCAACTTCGTATGGTGGGTAGGTATTGGTCACGCCGGAACCCTAATCTCAGCGGTATTATTATTATTTAGACAGCGTTGGAGAATGTCTGTAAACCGTTCAGCTGAAGCGATGACGATCTTCGCTGTTGTACAGGCAGCTATCTTCCCTGTAATCCACATGGGTAGAGTTTGGGTAGGATATTGGGTATTCCCTCTTCCAAACCAATTCGGTTCTCTTTGGGGGAACTTTAACTCTCCTCTACTTTGGGACGTATTTGCGATCTCTACGTATTTCTCAGTATCTACAGTTTTCTGGTTCATGGGATTGATCCCTGACTTTGCAATGATCAGAGATAGAGCTAAAACTCCTTGGACTAGAAAAATCTATACATTCCTAGCATTCGGTTGGGGTGGTAAAGCAAAACACTGGCAAAGATTTGAAGAATTATCTTTGGTTTTAGCAGGTTTGGCAACTCCACTTGTATTCTCAGTACACACTACCGTATCCTTTGACTTCGCAACTTCAGTTATTAAAGGATGGCACTCTACGATCTATCCTCCGTACTTCGTTGCCGGTGCGATTTTCTCAGGATTTGCAATGGTACAAACACTATTGTTAATTGCCAGAAAAGTTTGTCACCTTGAAGATTACATCACTATGTATCACATTGAAATTATGAACATCGTAATTGTGGTAACAGGTGGTATGGTAACTGTAGCTTACGCAACTGAATATTTCATAGGATGGTACTCAGGATCAAGATTTGAAGATTTTACGTATCTTTCTCCAGGTGCAGCAACAGGTCCTTATTGGTGGGCTTTCTGGTCACTAATTATCTGTAACCTTGTTATTCCGGCTTCTTTCTGGTTCAAAAGAGCAAGAACGAACATTATCTGGACTTTCATTGTAGCACTAATTATCAACATCGGTATGTGGTTTGAGCGTTTCGATATCATCGTAATCAACCTTTCAAGAGATTACTTGCCAGGTTCATGGACGATGTTTAAACCAACCATTATTGACGTAGGTGTATATTTAGGAACAATCGGATTCTTCTCTGTACTATTCTTATTATACGCAAGAACATTCCCTGTAATTGCACAGGCTGAATTAAAATCGATTTTGAAAATCTCAGGTGAAACTTATAAAGCAAAAGAAGGAGATGAGCACCACTAAAATTGTATACGGACTTTATGCTGATGACGACGATTTAATGAACGGCGTTAAAGCATTCAACGATAAAGGAATAAAAATCAACGAGGTTTATACTCCATTTCCGGTTCACGGACTAGATAAAGCTTTAGGTCTGAAGAAGACAAGAATTTCTGATGCTGCTTTTATCTATGCTTGTTATGGTGTTACGATCGGTGCAACTGTAACCTGGTATGTAATGAATCATGACTGGCCTCAGAATATCGGTGGTAAACCAGCTTTTGACTGGGGACACAACATGCCGGCATTCGTAGTTCCGATGTTTGAATTAATGGTATTCTGTGCTGCTCACATGATGTCACTTACTTTCTTGGTAAGAAACAAGATGTATCCTGGAGCTCCGGCACAAAATCCGGATCCGAGAACTACAGATGACAAATTCATGATGGAATTTGTAACTGAAGATGTAGAATCTGTAAAACAGCTACTTATTGAGACTGGAGTTGAAGAAATAACTGTTAAAGACGCTTAAAATGAAAAAGAATGTATTAAGAATTACTGCAATCTTAGGTTTAACAACAGTTTTACTTAATTCTTGCGGACCGAAAGAAAATGCACCTCTGGTATATTTCCCGGATATGTATTTCCCGGTAGCATATGATCCATTGATGAAGGCTAAAGATGCTTATTCAGATCATGACAATGAAATTCCAGCGTTTGTTAAAAATAGCTATGCAACAGGACTTGCTCCAGTAGAAGGGAGTGTTGCTCAAAATAAAGACGGAATTTTTGAAGAAGGATTACTTCCTAAAAATGCAGATGAATATAATGCAGGATATGATGCATCAAAAAAGTTGACGACTTCTCCTCTAAATCCAGCTAATGCAGCTAAAGATATAGAAAGAGGAAAAATGTTGTTCGACCATACTTGTGCGGCATGTCACGGAACAGGAGGTGATGGACAAGGACCAATCGTACAAAGCGGTGCTTTCTCAGGTGTACCTAACTATGCTGATAGAGAAATTACTGTGGGATCTGTTCATTATGTATTAACAAACGGTAGAAATGCGATGGGGTCTTATGCAGGACAATTGAATGCAGGAGACAGATGGAGAGTAGCAATGTATGTGATGAGTGCTTTCAAAAAAGGAGCAGCAGCACCTGCGGCAGCTACAGCTACAGCAGCGGCACCAGCAACTGAAACGACTACCGAAACTAAAAAATAAGAAAAGAAATGTATACTTTTTCACCAAAATTAAAATCAATTTCTATAATACTGCTTGTTGTAGGTTTAGTTCTATTTGGTATTGGTTTTTTCTTGAATAAAGGAATCAGCACAGAGAAAATTGAACAGATGATGGAAGCTGTTCATGCTTCAGGTCACAATGCTCCTACACATTCAAGTGAAATGGTAGGACCTCAGGACCACGCTGCCCATTTGGAACACGCAGAATTGCAGGTTCACAACCAGCCGTTGGCATCACTACACTTTGTAGCTGTATTTTTCTTCGGAGTAAGTTGTGCAGTATTATTTTTCTACTGTATTCAGCATGCAGCTCACGCAGGTTGGCCAATTATCATTACAAGAGTAATGGAAGCTATTGCTTCTTATATTCCATACGGGGGAGCTATTTTGATCATCCTTATGCTATTAAACATTTCTCACAATGGTCACCTTTTCCATTGGATGGATCCGGAGTTAACAAACCCTGATTCTCCGCACTTTGATGTGATCTTATTCGAGAAAAAAAGATTCTTAAATATCCCTTTCTATGCATTCAGAACGTTCTTGTATGTAATCGGAGCATCATTCTTCGCATGGAAATTAAAAGCTGTTTCAAAGAAAGTAGATGAAACTAAATCAAGAATCGACTACCAAATGCTTTACAGATGGGCAGTAGGATATATTGTATTCTTTGGATTCTGTTCAGCTGCATGGGCTTGGGATTGGTTGATGTCTATTGACCCTCACTGGTATTCTACAATGTATATCTGGTATTCTATGGTTAGCTGCCTGTCTAGTGGTATTGCAGTAATCATCCTAATCAGTGTATACCTTAAGAAGAACGGTTTCTTACCACAGTTCAATGATAACCACTTACACGATCTTGGAGTATTCCTTTTCGCAACAAGTATGCTTTGGACATATACATGGTTTGCACAGTTCATGCTTTACTGGTATGCCAACGTACCGGAAGAGGTTAATTACTTCTTTGGAAGATTCCAACACTACTCACCTACTTTCCTTCCAATGTTGATCATTAACTTCTTATTACCTTTATTGGTATTAGTAAGCAGCAGTATCAAGAGAAACTATAAAGTAGTTACTACAATGGCAGTAGTTGTAATCCTTGGACACATTCTAGATTACTTCAATATGGTAATGCCGGGAACAGTAGGACCATACTGGAATACTCCTGAAGTATTCATCCTGATCTTAGGATCTATCCTATTCATTGTTGGGTTATTTATGTTTACTGTAATGACTGCATTATCTAAACTTAAATTGATTCCTACAGGAAACCCATTCTTACATGAATCTGAAATTTATGAGTATCCTTTCTAAGGACTTGTAACAAAATAAAAACTATAAAAGACTGATTATTAAATAATCAGTCTTTTTTTATGATTATAATTGATGTATCAGGCAACTATTTTCAAAATCCGGTGTCTTTATATATGAATACAAACCATTAAACAGCTTTTATTATGAAGGAAAATTATGTATTACAGATCATATTCCTGCTCATCTTTAGTTTCATGCATTCACAGACGATAACTTTTGTTTCTGAAAAGGACAATAGACCCTTGCCAAAAGTATCTGTCTTTGGAAAAGATGGAAGCATCCTAGCCTATTCAGATATTGATGGTAAAATAGACAAAAAAGCATTGGATCCCTCTCAGGAAAAATTTCAATTGGTTTACGACAATTTTTCCGTAGCAACACTATCCTACACAGAAATTGACCACGACATTATAAAACTCAATGATCGGATAAAGGAAATTGAGACAGTCGTGATCAAAAATAATAAACCGGCTAAATACATTTTCATCAAAGGAAATTTCAACTCTTATGTTACGGTTAATAATAAGCTTAATGCATATGCGGATGGAATAATTACCTATATTTTTGACAATAAAAGTAAAAAGCTGAAAAGTACAAATGTTCAGCAGTACAGAATCTATCGTCTGGAAGATCCTAAAAATGAAAAAAAACAAACTTCATCATGGGATTATGGGAACTCGCTGAATCTTCCTAAGCTTAAGCACTTGGGAAATCCAGAAGATTATAAAACAAAAATTACTGAAATAAAAGAATTAAAAGGAGACAGGAAAGACCAGATCGAAATTTCCGGCGGTGTTTTACAGGAGAAAGAATTCGCATTTCTTGGATTCCGGTTTTATGATATCAGGACAATCCTTAATCTCACATTTGAAAAGGGATCATCAAAAGGTTTAAGAGATTTTCTAGAATACAATGAGCGCACCTTTGTTAAATTAAAACATAAAAGTGAGCCAGATTACAATCAAATCATAGTGTATTCTAATTTCTATCCAACCGAATTCAGCTTCGAAAATGATAACGATACCAATAAAGTAAGATTTGATAAAGATAACAGCAATTACAAAATATCTTTTTGGCAGGACGCCTCATTTCCAAATATGCAAAGCATTTTCAGCTCATTCTTTAAAGGAGATCTAAAAGAACAGCCTAACAAATACAACCCATAGAACAGGATGATTTGATACTACAATCAGCTAAAATGAAGAAGAAATAAAAAATAAAAATTTCTATTCATAAAGGTTTTACTAAATTTGTATCAAACTCAATTAAAATGAAAAAGTTTTCTCTTCTACTTATTTTTAGTTTATTGCTTTTTACAGCATGCAAGAAAGATCATGTAGATGCTACGAGTACAAAAACTTTACAGTCAAGTATCAATGACATGGCTTCAAGTCTGTCTACCATTAAACAAATCAAGTTTAATGAGGCGCTTTATATCCTTAAAACCTTTGGTGTAGATGCTGATGGTGACATCAATGAGGTAAAAGCTCTTGGTAAGTTGATCGACGGAAAAAAAGTTCCTGAAATTATGGCAATGGCAGATGAAGTTGCTCAAAAAAATAATATCGAATGGGCAAGTACCGCTCCTCCGTCATTAGGAGAAATGAATATCTTCGGTGACGAAAAAGCAAAAGAGACAGATCCCAATGATGTAAAAGCAAATTCATTAAGTATTATAACGAGACCATCAGCTGACGATGGAAACGGAGCCACTGCTATACAAATTATCCCAAAGCTTGTGGATAACGCCGGTAATCCTGTTACTTTTACAGGAGCTGGATTAGAAACAACCCTGGAAGTTTTCAGTAATGGAGTAAAGCTCTCTACCGCTAAAAATCTAATGACTGATAACAACTTTAAAGGTTTCAATTTAAAGTTTTCATCTCTTCTCGCTTCAAAAGTTGTGGACAATAAAATAGATATCACGGTGTCTGTTAAGACAACTGCAAAAACATTCAAAATGTCTAAAATAGGACTTGAAGTTAACCCTTCAGCTTTGAAAGTTCCGGCTCCTCCTAAAACAGATTCTACAGTAGTAAATCAGGATCCTAATGCTGTAATTGATCCAAATAATCCTACAGGAACAGCACCTGTTTCTACAGATCCGTCTGCATCAACATCTCCGGCAACTCCTAAACAACCTGCTGCAGATCCAAAAAATACAGTAAGTAAATTCCTAAATAATGTAAGTTCGCAAAATCTTAAAGCTGCTTTTGATGCTTCAAACAATCCAAGTTGGGGAAGCTATGAATCATTTTCAAATCCTACTTCCGGATTTGGATCTGTAAAAAATGTAAGTGTAAAAAACATTACAACCAATGCTACAAACGCAAACAGCTCTAGTGTGAATGCAACTTATGATGTTACCGATAAGAATGGAAAAACCACTTCTCTAAAAGTAACTTTCGGACTTAAAAATGTAAATGGTGACTGGAAAATTTCCAGCTACAAAATAAACCCATAAATGGCCTCAAAGGAATTAATTAAGCAACTGGAAAATACCATTGAAAATGTTCCTGACTTTCCTATTCCGGGAATACAGTTTAAAGACATTTCACCAATTTTTCTAAATCCAAAGTTATATGAAGACGTTATTGAAGATCTTGTGAAATTCAGTAAAGGAAAAATAGATGCTGTTTGTGGAATTGAAAGCCGTGGTTATCTTTTTGGGATTGCTATTGCTGTAGCCCTTGAAGTTCCATTTATCCTGATCAGGAAAAAGGGAAAGCTACCCCCTCCTATTGTTTCTGAAAAATATGATCTGGAATATGGAAGTGCAGAGATTGAAACCCGTGAAGGTCAGATCAAAAAAGGACAGCGAGTCCTCATCCATGATGATTTGCTTGCAACAGGTGGTACAACAGAAGCAGCAGCAAAATTGGTAGAGAAACAAAGTGCAACAGTAGCCCAGTTCAGCTTTTTATCTGTTTTGAAAGATTTAAAAGGCGATGAAAAACTACGTAAATTCAATGCGGAAATCTATCATATATTAGAATACTAAAATATCATACTGTCAGAATCAAAAACCTGTAATGGAAAACCTGAGAGCACATTTCGAAGAAATAATTGATTTGACTGATGATGAATTTGCTTACATTCTTTCTCACTTTACAATAAAAAAATTAAAAAAACATCAGTTCCTCATTCAAAAAGACGATTCTGTTAATCACACATATTGGGTGAAAAAAGGATTATTGAAAGCTTCCTATACTGATGAAAAAGAAAAGGAACACATTATACAGTTTGCGATGGAAAATTGGTGGATCACAGATTATCAAGCTTATTTCACCCATACAAAAGCCATATTTAACGTAGACTGCCTCGAAAATACAGAGCTCCTTTGTTTATCTTATGAAAACCGGGAAAAACTGTGTAAAGAAATGCAAAAAGTAGAGCATTTTTTCAGAAAAAAAGCCAACAGTGGATTTGTTGCTCTTCAAAAACGAATGATTTCGCTTTTATCCGATAATATAAAGGAGCGTTATGAAGTTCTCCTTGCACAATACCCTGATCTTTTTCAAAGGGTTTCGAAAACAATAATTGCCTCTTACATTGGAGTTTCAAGAGAATCCCTAAGTCGTCTGGGTTCTAAATAGTGAGATTCGTCACAAAATATTTGTGAGAATCATCCTTTTACATTTCGCCATATACATCCATTTTTGTATTAAAGTTTACTAAAAAATAGATGTTATTATGTACAAATTAAAAAAAATAGTTTTCTTATGTTTGTTTATAACAAACGTGGTGGCTTATAGTCAGGAAACAACCAGCAAAGTTCAGATGAGTATCTTTGCTGAAAATCCGCAACAATGGACCGGAATTGCCATTTCCAAAACTAATCGTGTTTTTGTCAATTTCCCAAGATGGTCTCCGGAAACACCGGTTTCTGTTGCAGAAATTATTGACGGGAAGACCATCCCTTTTCCTAATCCGCATTGGAACAATTGGACAGAAAATACATCAAACAATAATCAGTTTATTTGTGTTCAAAGTATGTATGTAGATAGTAAAGACTTACTTTGGGTTTTGGATACAGGCTATGAGCTTTTGACCGATACCACAAAAGGCGCCCGCCTATTTTGCTTTGATCTTAAAAATAATACCCTCATCCACAATTACTTTTTACCTGCCGAGAAAATAACAAGCAAAGCTTACTTAAATGATTTTAGAATAGACCATAAAAATCACATTGCTTATTTTACAGATTCACAGGTCGGTGGTATTGTCATGTTCGATCTAAACACCACCGAAGTACGAAGAGTTCTTGTCAATCATTACTCTACCTTAACCGAAGTAGATAAGATTATAATAGAAGGTTACGAAAGGAAACACCCGGTGCATTCGGACGGAATAGAACTTGATGCACCGAGCGGATATTTATATTTTTGCTCATTGATGGGTAAAAATGTCTACAGGATACCGGTTGCATATTTATTAGATAAAAATATTTCTGATACCGAATTGGGAACAAAGGTGGAAAAGTATGCGCAAACCGGAGCCAATGATGGGATTATATTCAACAAGAAAGGAGAACTTTTTCTAAGTAGTTTAGAGAAAAATGCAATCAGTAAAATAAATAAACAAGGTGTTTTTACCGAAATAATAAAAGATGAAGCTATAAAATGGCCTGATTCATTTGCTTTTGACAACCAAAGGAATCTCTACTTTACAACTTCTCAAATACACTTACCTAAAGAAAAAAGAAGCACTTACAAAATATTTAAATTGAAGTTTTAAAAACAAAGCCCAGAATCTTTTGACATTTAAGGCCACAAAAACTAATATTCATAATTTATATTTTGTAAATCATTCAGAAACAATTAAATTTGCAATTCAATTTTTAAGAATTTATGGCAAAACTTGCAAAGAATGCTCAGAAAGAGCAAGAAGGTAAAGAAACAGTGGAATTTTTTAAAGATCTTGACAGAGAGGCTTTGAATACAGAAAGATTCCTTGAAAAGTACTCAAAACCATTAGGTATTGTTTTTGGGGCTTTGATTTTAGGAGTTTTAGGATTTTTCGCCTATAAGCAATTTGTTGTTGCTCCTCAAAATGCCGAAGCAGTAAAGACATTCCTTGCCGCTCAGAAAAACCTTACCGAAGGTAAAGATAAAGAAGCTTTAGGAGGTAAATCTGCTGCTAATCCAGGTTTTATTGGAACTTATAATGATTTTTCTTCTACAGATATCGGTAAGCTTGCAGGATATAATGCCGGTTTGTTAAAATTCAAAGAAGGAAAATTTCAAGAAGCATATGATCTTTTGGATCAGTTTTCTTCTGATAATAAAACATTGATGGCTATGAAGTATGGTGCCATGGCTGATGCTAAATCCGGTCTTAATAAAAATGATGAAGCTTTAGCATTATTAGACAAGGCAGCAACAGCATCTTCAGATCCTTATACTTCTTACTACTTTACAAGAAAAGCAGGTATTGTTGCATTAGGATTAAAGAAAAATGCAGATGCAAAAAAATACTTCTCAACTATTGACGAGAAATATCAGGACTACGATAACGGAATGTCTGATTCTTATATTGAAATGACTAAATATTATTAAAAATGGCAACAGTTAATCTTTCCGATTACAAGCCACTTCATATAACCAATGCCGAAGATTTTTCTATCGGCATTGTTTTTTCTGAGTGGAATGACTTTGTAACTTACAATCTTCGTGATGCAGCTTTAGAAATCCTTGAAAAAGAAGGAGTAAAAACAGAAAATATAAAGTTGTTTTCGGTGCCGGGAGCCTTCGAGTTAAATTATGCAAGTATGCAGCTTTGCAAAGAAAGAAAATTCGATGCTGTGATTGCAATAGGATGTATTATCCGTGGAGAAACTCCACACTTCGACTTTGTATCTTCTGCGGTAGCCCAGGGAATTAAAGATTGTAATATTTTAACAGATACCCCAACCATCTTTTGTGTTCTTACCGATGACACCAAAGAGCAATCGATTGCGCGAAGCGGTGGAGATTTGGGAAATAAGGGCGTAGAAGCAGCCGTTACAGCCTTAAGAATGATAGATTTCAAAAAGAATTTATCAGATAAAAAAGGGAACATTGGCTTTGGCCATTCTTAGCATATCTCTTTTCTTAGAGAATATAAAGGGACATCAAATGATAGTCCCTTTTTCTGTACCTAGGTTTAGGGACCAATTTGAGGCTACAGCTTATAGAGAATTCAACTTAAGAATAATTTAATTTATTATAAAAAATACAACAAACTACCTGTTTTTATTTTTTCTCTTGAAAAACTGTGCATAAAAACTATCTTTGTAAAAGTTAACATATATCTAATCTGAATGTATTCGCAAAAAATAAAACCATTTTTATACTTAGGATTCTTTTATCTTATCGTATCACTGATCATTAGGATAGTGTTTTTTTTCCATCCAATAACTACAGCAAGCTTTGGCTTTTTTGAAGTCCTTAAAGTTTTAGTAGTTGGTGTGGCTAATGATGTTTTTGTGTTTATACTGGCTAGTACATTTCTGGCGCTTTACTTTTTATTTCTTTCAGATTCAAAATACAAAAATCCTTACGGACAAATCATATTGGGAGCTTTAGTGCTCCTTTTTTTCTACATACTTTTTATTCCTAATAATATTTTCAAACAATATGGCGGTTCTATAGCAGAAATTACACTTGCTTTTATTGGAGTAAAGATCCTTTGCTTTGCATTAATGCTTTTTTTTCCTTCCAAAAGGATTAAAATCAGAAATATCCTCTATTTTATCACATTATTTATATATGTACTGCTCATCATATTTAATGCAGTAAGTGAATATTTCTTTTATAATGAATTTGGATTACGATATAATTTTATTGCCGTAGATTATCTCATATATACTAATGAAGTGATCGGAAATATAATGGAAAGCTACCCTGTCCTTCCTCTCTTTCTGATTATTTTTGCACTTACATCTGCAGTTACATGGTTTATCTTTAAAAAGACCAAAGATGAACTTAAGGAGCTTCCTGACTTCAAGCAAAAACTGGTTTTATTAGCGTCTTTCATAATACTTGCCGGAATCAGCTTATTCTCTCTTACATTCACAACCCAAATCAAATCCTCAAATGTATTTGCAGAAGAAATCGAAGCCAATGGTTTCCCGAAATTTTACTGGGCATTTACCCATAATGAATTGGATTACTTTCAGTTTTATCCGCATATAGATCAAAAAACAGCAGAACATAATTTTTTAAGCCAATACCCTGAACCTGCCCTTACAAGAAATATTACATCCGACCAACCGGAACTTAAAAAGAACGTGGTTCTTATATCCATCGAAAGCTTATCTGCAGATTTTATGCAGCATTATGGAAATGATCAGAAAATAACTCCTTTCCTGGATAGTCTGGCTGACCGATCCATGATGTTTACCAATTTGTATGCAACAGGAAACAGAACAGTTCGGGGCCTCGAAGCCTTAACCCTTTGTATCCCGCCAACAGCCGGAGAAAGCATCATAAAAAGAGAAAATAATAAAAACAAATTTACAACAGGAAATATCTTTAAATCAAAAGGATATGATGTAAAATTCCTGTATGGAGGCTACAGCTATTTTGATAATATGCAGGATTTCTTTGCCGGAAATGGATACGGAATTGTTGACAGAAATAATTTCAAGCCGGAAGAAATAACCTTTGCCAACGTTTGGGGAGTCGCTGATGAAGATATGGCGAAAAAAGCCATTCAGGTAATGAATGCAGAGTCAAAATCCGGAAAACCATTTTTTAACCATTGGATGACTGTTTCCAATCACAGACCTTTCACTTATCCGGGCGGAAGAATAGATATCCCCGGAGATGCAAAATCAAGAGAAGGAGGTGTAAAATATACAGATTACTCCCTTCGCAAGTTTTTCGAGATGGCAAAAAAACAAGATTGGTACAAAAACACCGTTTTCGTTATTGTAGCTGACCACTGTGCTTCAAGTGCAGGAAGTACGGAATTACCTATGGACAAATACAGAATTCCCGCAATGGTTTTTTCAGAAGATTTTATCCATCCTGTAAAATTTGATAAGCTTATGTCACAAATAGATCTTATGCCAACTGTTTTGGGATTACTCAACTTCAGCTATCAATCGAAGTTCCTGGGCCAGGATGTTCTCAAAAAAGAATTTCAGCCTAAAGCATATATTGCCACTTATCAGGATCTGGGTTTTGTAAAAGACGGATATTTAACGGTAATTTCTCCTGTTAAAAAGATAAAGCAATATTCCCTTTCCCAAAAGAAGGATAAACTTACTCCGGAATTTAGCATTTATTATGATGAAAATCCTTTAAAAAAGCCGGATCAAAAAATTGTTGACGATGCAATTTCCGCCTATCAGTCGACTTCATATTGGCTAAAAACAAACCAGCTTAATCGCTAATGTATTGTAGATATCAATATAGTAAATACATAAGAGGATTTTATAGTCCTCTTATTTTATTTTCAGCATTAAATCTTTAAATTTACATACACAAAAAAATTACTATGAAATGGACAGACGATAGAGGAGGGAACGTTGAAGACCGCCGAGGTTCCGGAGGGAGCGGTGGTATGATCGTTGGAGGAGGATTAGGAACATTAATTATTGCAGCCATTGTTTTCTTCTTAGGCGGGGATCCTTCCAGCATATTAAGTTCAGGGAGCAACATGTCATCACCTACCCAAACAGAGCAAAGGGAGCTAAATGCCAATGAAAAGAAAATTGGAGAAATGGTAGATATGATGAGTGGCTGGAATAACCTTACATGGAATCAGATTTTCAAGGAAAATGGAATGACCTATACACCTCCGAAAATTGTTCTTTTCGAAGAAACAACACAATCAGGTTGTGGTACGGCTCAAGCAGCAATGGGACCATTCTATTGCCCCGCAGATCAGAAAGTATACATGGATATGAGCTTCTTTAACGAGTTGCAACAAAGGTTCGGTGCTAAAGTAACAGAATTTACTATAGCCTATGTACTTGCCCATGAAGTCGGGCACCACGTACAGACTTTGTTAGGAACCACTCAAAAAGTAGATGCACTGAGAAGAAGTGGAAGATATTCGGAAGCGGATATGAACAGAGTATCAGTCGCTACTGAATTGCAGGCCGATTTTTACGCAGGAGTCTGGGCGAAAAACATAGATCAGGAAAGGCATATTCTGGAACCGGGAGATATCGATTCTGCGATAGAAGCTGCTCAGGCTGTTGGTGACGACAATATTCAAAAAAGGTCCCAGGGATATGTTAATCAGGAAAGTTTTACTCATGGATCATCTGCCCAACGTAAGGAATGGTTTATGAAAGGTTATAATACCGGGGATATCAGACAAGGAGATACATTTAATCAACTTTTAAAGTAACAACTATACTCTAAAAAACAGCCTGAAGAAAATTCTTCAGGCTGTTTTTTTATTGCAGTTCGATTGGATTACTATTTTTCTTTGCATCGTCCTTAACTCTCTCCTCCATTCTTTTTCGGAAATCGGCAGGATTTCCACCTCCATTCCCTCTAGGTCCGGATATTCCTCCTCCAATTCTGGTTTGGGCAAAACCTCCTCCGCCCTGTGTCATGAACGATGCCGGATCTGCATAGAACTTTTTCTGCTGTTTGATATAATCTGCCCTTTTAACCTTAATGGTATTTCCAAACTGATTCATCGTAGGGAAAGCAGCGATTTTATAATTCTTCATCAAATCAAAAGAGTAATCACCAAGATCATCCTCTACTTTTATAATAAGGCCTGGAAGTCCGCTGAATTTATAAGGTCCATCCTGATATGGAAGATCTGTAGTAAACCAGGCTGTCCATTTTCTTCCCCCAAAATCGGTCTCTGCCTTTTGAACCTTATAGTCTCCTATTTTTGTGGTCTCAGATAATATTTTCCAGTTTAACGGCCTGTCCTCTTCATATGAATACATATCACGGCCTAACCGGTCTTTAAAATAGATCTTTTGATCCTTTTTATCTTTCTCAATTGTATAGTTGATATTACTCCGTAAGCTTTCCATTTGATCTCTGTTAAAGCCTCTCGCTCCACCACTTTGGAAAGTATTTTGTATAATAGAATCTCTTTTTATCCTGTTTTCTGAATAAAAAACAGATTTATCCTGTGAGATATCCAAATAAGCATTCTCTGTTTTTACATCATTTTTATTTGTAGCATCAGATTTCATAGTTACCTGATATACAAAACGGTTCACCTGTGCAAAGGTTATTTGCATACATAGTATTAAAACTATGATTCCTATTTTTTTCATTTATTTTATATTTTTATTGTAATTCGATCGGATTTTGGCTTCCTGTATTAAAGGATGTATTTCCAGAGCCGAAACTTTGTGCAGGAAGGTCACTGTTCCCCCCATTCATTCCCGTTCCTCCACGACGCATTCCTCCTCCTCTCATTCCGTCTCTTCCACCACCATTCATTCCTCCCTGATGTCTGCCTGCCTCAAAACCTTGCATACCACCGTTATTTCCTCCGTTTATACTTCTTTTGTTTTTACTAAGCTCCAATTCCAACGCCGCTTTATCTCCATGGAAATTGACCCTTGAAGTTTTTCTCGCATCAGAATCCATAGGCTCTTCAAAAGGGTTCTTTACAACAACTTTTTTTATGAGATCAAATTTATAATCTCCTTTATCATCTTCAAGCTTTACAATCAATCCTGGTAACCCCGAAAATTTATAAGGTCCATCAGAAACATTGATGTCTTTCGTAAACCACGCTGTCCAGGTTCTTCCAGCAAAGCTGGCAGTTGCCTTTTGTGACGAATAGCCATTCTGTTTTTCGACATCATTTGTTACATTCCATTGTATAGGTCTGTCCTCCTGATAATAAATCTGCTTCCCTCCTACTCTGTCGTAATAATATACTTTTTGATCCGGAATATCTTTAAGAATATAATAATCAAAAAAAGACTGTTCCCCCGATTTTCCTATTCCTAATTTTGAAAAATCTTTACCCTCTTTTTTATTACTTATCCTTTCATCCCGTTTAAAGTTTGACACAAGAGAGTCCCTTACTAATTTATGTTCACTTATGAATAACGATTGACTGCCTTTGATATCGAGGAAAGTCCTTTCAGTCTTCAGCCCTACCAGGTTAATTGAATCCGGATTTACAGCTGTTTCATAAATATAACGTGTCGTCTGTCCATAAGACATAGACAATAGAAACAACACAAAAAAGACCGGTAATTTATTTTTCATAATAGTTCTTTATAGATAAAAAATACTGTCTAAAGTTAAATCGGACCAGAATCACTAATTTTGCCGCAGAAAATTTATCCATTTTTAATAGCAGTGATCATATGTATAATGATCCTCTTGTGATTAGAATTATTAAAATAGATATCTTCAATTTGAGATTGCGGAAATTAGTTCGTATTTTTGCAAGATTAAATCATTCTAAATAAATACAATGATAACAGTATCAGATCAAGCGAAGTTAAAAGCCATCCAACTAATGACGGAAGAAGGCTTTGACCCTGCTGAAGATTATATAAGAGTGGGGGTAAAAAGTGGAGGATGTTCTGGTTTGGAGTATGTTTTAAAATTTGATAACGAAAAAACAGAAACAGATCAGATTATTGAAAATAACGATGTTAAGATTGTTGTGGACAAAAAATCTATCCTCTATTTAGCGGGTACAATTCTTGAATATTCAGGAGGTTTGAATGGAAAAGGATTTGTTTTTAACAATCCGAATGCATCCAGAACATGTGGTTGTGGAGAAAGTTTTTCTCTATAGAGAAAAGACATTAGATGCTGGATATCAGATAAAAGACCTGTTCTTCAATCTGAAATCTAACATCTGAAATCTAAAAAAAAATAATGAGTAAATATACAGAAGACGATTTACGCGTCGATTTAGAAAATAAAAAGTATGAATTCGGTTGGGAAACCAAGATCGATTATGAAGATTTCCCAATTGGTTTAGATGAAAATATCATCCGTGCCATTTCTGCTAAAAAAGAAGAACCGGAATGGATGACAGAATGGCGTTTGGAATCTTTCAGAATATGGCTTAAAATGGTAGAACCTACCTGGGCAAATATTAAGTATGAGAAACCAGATTTCCAAGCTATCCGTTATTATGCTGCTCCAAAGAAAAATCCTGAGCTAGCAAGCCTAGATGAGGTGGATCCTGAGCTTCTCAAAACATTTGAAAAGCTAGGTATCAATATCGAAGAGCAAAAAAGACTTTCGGGAGTTGCGGTAGATATCGTCATCGATTCTATTTCTGTAAAAACAACTTTTCAGGAAACCCTGGCAGAAAAAGGAATTATTTTCTGCTCTATTTCCGAAGCGATAAAAAATCACCCACACCTGGTGAAAAAATATCTTGGAAAAGTAGTTCCAAGAGGAGATAATTTTTATTCTGCATTAAACTCCGCGGTTTTTTCTGACGGAAGTTTCTGCTATATTCCAAAAGGTGTAAGATGCCCGATGGAGCTTTCTACTTACTTCCGTATCAATCAGGCTGGAACAGGACAGTTCGAAAGAACCCTTGTTATTGCGGATGAAGGAAGTTATGTTTCTTATCTTGAAGGATGTACAGCTCCTTCCAGAGATGAAAATCAGCTCCATGCAGCTGTTGTGGAATTAATAGCAATGGACAATGCAGAAATTAAATATTCAACTGTTCAGAACTGGTATCCGGGTAACGAAGAAGGCAAGGGAGGTGTATTCAATTTTGTGACTAAAAGAGGACTTTGCGAAAAAAATGCAAAAATCTCATGGACGCAGGTTGAAACCGGGTCTGCAGTAACATGGAAGTATCCTTCTTGTATTTTAAAAGGAGATGGCTCAATAGGTGAGTTTTACTCCATTGCGGTGACCAATAATCACCAGTATGCTGATACAGGAACTAAAATGATCCACATCGGAAAGAATACGAAATCAACGATTATTTCCAAGGGTATTTCAGCAGGAAAATCTCAGAACTCATATAGAGGGCAGGTAAAAGTAATGCCTTCTGCAAAAGGAGCAAGAAACTTTTCACAGTGTGATTCATTACTGATGGGTAATGAGTGCGGTGCGCATACTTTCCCATATATTGAGATCAAAGACCCGACTGCACAGCTGGAACATGAAGCTACTACTTCAAAAATTGGGGAAGATCAGATCTTCTATTGCAATCAGAGAGGTATTGATACAGAAAGGGCTATTGCTTTGATTGTAAATGGGTTCAGTAAGGAAGTTTTAAATAAACTTCCAATGGAGTTTGCTATTGAAGCCCAGAAATTATTAGAGATATCATTAGAAGGTTCGGTAGGGTAATTATGAAGGAAACTACGGAAAGATTGATTTTAAGAAAACCTGAAAAAGACGATTTTGAAAGATTTTTTGAAATTAATAATGATCCGCAGACTAATTTATATAATCCAAATGGACCAATGAGTCTTGAAAAGGCTACAAGTACATTTAATAGGATGCTGGAACACTGGGAACAAAATAATTTTGGAGCCTGGGCTGTTTCAGAAAAAGAAAATCCGGAAAAAATCATTGGTTTTGGAGGGTTAAGCTATAAAATGTATGGTGAGACAGAAAAATTAAATCTGGGATATCGCTTTGCTCCCGAAGCTTGGGGAAAAGGATATGCAACAGAATTTTCAAAAAAGACAATAGACTTCGGTTTTAGTGATTTAAATGAAAAGGAAATTTTTGGTGTTGTCCGTCCTAACAATATAGCTTCCATCAAAGTATTGGAGAAAGCAGGAATGGAGCAGACAGGAAAACTTAATGATGTCCCGGATCAGCCGGAAAGTTTAGTATATAGAATTCAAAAATAATTTGTTTAAGCAAATAAAATGTTAGAAATAAAAAACTTACACGCCAGAATTGAAGATGGCGCACAAATTTTAAAAGGTATCAATCTTGAAATAAAACCAGGTGAAGTCCATGCTATTATGGGGCCTAACGGAGCAGGAAAATCTACCCTTTCTTCTATTATCGCAGGAAAAGAAGATTATGAGGTTACAGAAGGTGAAATTATTTTTGAGGGCGAAAACATCAATGAGGATGCTCCTGAAGAAAGAGCGCACAAAGGAATATTCCTTTCTTTTCAGTATCCGGTAGAAATTCCTGGAGTTTCTGTTACTAACTTTATTAAAGCTGCTTTAAACGAAAACAGAAAAGCAAACGGACTCGAAGAAATGCCGGCAAAAGAAATGCTTGCTATGATTCGTGAAAAGTCTGAAAAACTTGGAATTAAAAAAGATTTCCTTTCAAGATCATTAAACGAAGGATTTTCGGGAGGTGAAAAGAAGAGAAATGAGATCTTTCAGATGATGATGCTTAATCCAAAATTAGCTATTCTTGATGAGACAGATTCAGGATTGGATATTGATGCTTTAAGAATCGTTGCAGATGGAGTAAATTACTTTAAAAACGAAGGAAATGCAGTTCTTTTGATTACCCACTATCAAAGATTGCTTAATTATATCCAACCGGACTTTGTTCATGTACTGGCTAACGGTAAAATTATAAAGACTGGTGACAAATCTCTTGCTTTAGAATTGGAAGCAAAAGGTTACGATTGGCTTCTTAACTAATTAGATAAGAAGAAATATTTTTAGTACCGATTTTATCAATCATTACTAAAAGTCAAGCGGAAAAACCGCAAATGGTAATACAATTTTTAAATACATAAAAAAGGTGTGATGGCCGAAATTTCAGTAATGGCTTTATACGATCAAATTATTGACAACCACGATGAGTTTTTGGAAAGTCTTCGTCACAGATTTCTGGATGAAGATAGAAAGTCAGCTCTTCGGGCGTTCGAAAGTATTGGTTTTCCAACCAAAAAAGACGAAGAATATAAATATACCAACCTAAAAGAGATCACGGAAAAAAACTATAATTTTTTCCCTAAAGAAGGTCACAATATTACTAAAGAACAATTGGAGCAATTGCATCTTGGTGAAGAAAATTTTGACTGGATTGTTTTTGTGAATGGTAAACTTCATAAAGAATTATCAAAAGTTTCTATTGAGAATGTAGAGTTTTTGTCCTTCAACTATGCTTTGAATGATGAAAAACATAAAGAAGTATTTGATAAATACTTTAATACAATTGCTGCAGAAAAATCAGCTTTCACGGACCTGAATCTTGCTTATTGCAAATACGGGTTCTTCCTGAAAGTTCCTAAAAATGTAGTTATTGAAAAACCTATCCACGTTTTCTATCTTTCACAAAATCAAGAAGAAAACACCTTCTACAACACAAGAAACCTGCTTATCGTAGAAGACGGAGCAAAAGTGGAAATTATTGAAAGTCACCATAATTTTGATGATACTTTTGTATTAACAAATTCAGTAACTGAAATTTTCACTTATCCCAATGCAAAAGCAGACTGGCATAAGCTTCAGAATGATAATGACACTTCTTATCTGATTGACAACACTTTTGCAAAACAGGAAAAAGATAGTTTAACAACTGTAAACACGTTTTCCTTTGGAGGAAAACTGGTAAGAAACAATCTCGATTTCATTCATAACGGACAGAATATCAATTCATTTATGAACGGGATTACGATTATCGGAAAAGATCAGTTGGTGGATCACCATACTGCAGTTCACCATAATCAGCCGAATTGTGAAAGTTATCAAAACTATAAAGGGATATTTAAAGATAAGGCACATGGTGTATTCAACGGAAAAGTTTTCGTTGATAAAATAGCTCAAAAAACCAATGCTTATCAGCAAAATAATAATGTTTTGCTAAGCGAGGGAGCAAGTATTGATACAAAGCCTCAATTGGAAATCTTTGCAGATGATGTAAAGTGTTCACATGGTTGTACTGTAGGTCAGCTGAATGACGACGCATTATTCTATCTGAGAGCAAGAGGAATCTCTAAAAAAGAAGCTCAGGCATTATTATTATATGCATTTGCCAATGATGCCATGCAAAACATTGATATTGAACCTTTAAAAGAAAAAATTTCCAGATTATTGGCTGAGAAATTAGAAGTAGACATTGAATTCTAAGAAAATAAATTGATACCAAAAAAGCACTTCGTATGAAGTGCTTTTTTTATTATGATATATAGTTTCTCTATTTCTTGATCCACCATTGATTATCTTTCCTGTCCGATCTCTTCACTCCATTATTCACAGTATAGGCAATACCAATTCCTAAAGTCTGTTTAAGCTGTGTCTTTTGGATTTGATTATGGTCATAGAGTACATCCACCGTAATATTGGAAGAAATATATTTGTTGATTTTTAAATTGACAACTGCTCCATAAGCGAGAACAAGTCTATCCGGATGATCTAGGTAATTTGAAAATACCGATGCAGTATTAGTCAGATTAATATTCTCCATAAGCTTAATTTTGTAGACAGCATTCCCTAAAAAACCAAATTGCAGAAGAGAACTGTCGCCATCTGCTTTTAAGCCATAATTCCCCGCTTTCTGAAGGTCAGGATCCAGAACAAACGTCCATCTTGCATTGACCGGGCGCAATGTTACCGTCAGATTATCATCTGGCCTGTAGGTAACCCCCAAACCCATGTTAAAGTATCCCGGAGCCATGAAATTAGAGATTTTCTTTGCTTCCGGGTTATTCCCGTCTTCATATCCTGTTGAAAACTGAGACTGTAAGCTTGCCCCGGAGGAAATATACCAGCTTTTAGAAAACTGTCTTCCATAGTTGGTAGAAATATTGAGAACATCCTGTGTCTTTCTTGTTCCCACTCCTTTTGTATTATTCTGTCCATAACCCATGATAATAATGTTTTCCCATAGGTCCTTATCTTTTTCATAAGTAAGATTATAATCGATACCTGCAAGCCAGCCAACATTGTTGGCTCCTCCACCAACCCAATTTGAAAAAGCGGCCTGATTGAACATTAATGTATTTTTACCTAAAACCGACCAATGTTTAACAGTGTCTACAACGATTGAATCCTTTTTTATGTCCTGAGCATTTACAAAAAACTGCATTGAAATACCGACAAGCAATAAAAACTTCTTCATATAATAAAAAATTTTTCAATTACAAAAGTATAAAATATAATTTGTGTGAACCCATAATTTATAAAGCAGGTAGCCTGTTTTGTTCACAAATTATCCTTTAACATACGAAAACCGAGCCACTTTCCAGCAATCAAATCTTTTATATTTTTTTAAAATTTAAATCTTGATAAAAATCATTACCTTTTGTCGTAAAAAAAACTTCGTATCTGGAAATCATCGCCAAAATTTCCGAAATTTATTATTGGCTTTTGATTTGACATTATCTCTTCATGTTTAAAAACGCAATTTCCAGAAAAGCTATCATAAATCCACTGCTGATGCTTTCAGCAATGTGGCTGGGGTACTTTTTACAGACACAGGGCTTTTTTCAAAGCTGTTTTGGAGCTATTATACCTCTGCTACCTGAAGGCTTGCTTGGAATAATTACGTCTCCCCTTCTGCATGGAAATATGGATCATATCATTAGCAATTCAATTCCGATCGCCGTATTGATGTTTCTTCTATATCAGTTTTACCCGTTAGTGGCTAATAAAGTATTTGTCATAGGCTGGCTTGCAACAGGTTTGCTGTTATGGTTACTTCCGCCCATAGATATTCTTACAGGAGAATATATGTACACATGTACAATTGGGGCGAGCGGTATTGTATACGTTCTAGCTTTTTTCCTCTTTTTCAGCGGGGTCTTCAAATGGAATATGAAGCTTCTCACCATTTCTTTACTGGTCGTACTTTATTATGGCAGTTTAGTTTGGGGAATGTTTCCGGAGGAACTATTTTACAATCTTCAGGAACCGAGTAAAATATCTTGGCAAGCCCATCTATCGGGAGCTGTTGTAGGAAGTATTATTGCATTTGCATTTAAAAACATAGGAGAAAAAAAGAAAAGATATATCTGGGAATTCCCCAATTATTATAGCGAAAAAGATGACAAACTTTGGCAGGAATATAAAGAAAATCACCCTGAAGACTTTTTAGAACTGCCGTACAAAAAAAGAGATGATATCTGGGATCATTTGGATGAATTAAGAAAAAAATAAAACTTAATTCGTTACATTTGGATAAAAAGCACACATGATATCCGAAGAACATCTTTATTCAATCGCATTACGCGAATGTAACCTCATTGGTGACATTAACCTTTCTAAACTCACAAAAGCATTCGGGAGCGCTAAAAATGCCTGGGAACAAGCCAAAAAAGAATATAAAAAGCTGGATGGATTTGGTCACAAAATCGTATCAGATATTGGCAATTTGTCTCATTTACACTTCGCAGAAAAAGAATTAAAATTTTGCGAGCGTAACGGTATTCAGATCAGGTTAAAACATCTGAAAGAACTTCCTTATTTACTCCATGAATGTGAAGACGCTCCTGCTATTTTATACCAAAAAGGAACCTACAATGAAAACTTACAACCATTAAGTATTGTGGGTACACGTACTATCACATCATATGGGAAACAATTTATAAGTGACTTTTTTCATGAAGCCCAATCCTACAATTTTGTTTCGGTCAGTGGCCTGGCTTTGGGAGCAGATAAGGAAGTCCATGAACAGTCTCTGCATCATAAAATCCCTACGATTGGTGTTCTAGCTCATGGCTTCCATACTTTATATCCGGCCAAAAATAAAAAACTAGCTGACAGAATAATTAATGAAGGAGGGGCTCTTTTTACAGAATTTAATTCTTCCAGGAAACCCGACAGAGAAAATTTCATCCAGAGAAACAGGATTATTGCGGGTTTTTCTCCTGCTACAATTGTGGTAGAAACTGCTTTTGGGGGAGGATCTGTAAGTACAGCAACTTTTGCAAACGGCTACAACAGGGATGTTTTTGCTCTCCCGGGAAAAGTCACCGATCAACATAGCCAAGGTTGCAATCAGCTCATTTCTCAAAATAAAGCAGCAATAATTTCTACAATAAAAGACCTTATTTATACCCTAGGTTTTAACAAGCCGAAGGAAAAAATGGAAGAACTTTTTCCTTATTCTTCCACAAGCATACAACTAACTGATAATCAAAATATAATCTATAAATTTATTCTAAAGAATCCACAAATAAATTTAGATGATCTTGCCCAGCAAATTACGCTTCCGACACACAAAATTTTGCCCATAATTTTGGAATTAGAGCTTTTAGGGAAAGTGAAATCACTTTCCGGGAGACAATTTGTGGCAATTTGAAATTTAACTATTTCTTAATATTGCATTATTTCACAAATAACATTTAATTTTTAATAAAATTTAACTACTAATTATTAATTTAATAATATTTTCCCTCATAATTATTAAATTTTCAATAATCATCAATTAAGGTGTTGTGAATCTTGAAAAAAAAATTAAATTTGTTGGCAATAATATTCAACCTTAATATATGGAACAATATAATATTGACCAGAAAATCCAGGAGTTTATTGCAAAAATTGAGGCAAAAAACCCTAACGAGCCAGAATTTTTACAAGCCGTAAAAGAAGTTGCAGTTACTGTTATCCCATTTATCGCTACAAAGAAGGAATATACAGGAATGAAGCTTCTAGAAAGAATGGCTGAAGCTGAAAGAATTATTATTTTCAGAGTTCCATGGGTTGATGACAAAGGAGAGATCCAGGTAAACAGAGGTTTCAGAATTCAGATGAACTCTGCAATCGGACCATACAAAGGAGGAATTCGTTTCCATCCGACAGTAAATTTATCTGTTCTTAAGTTTTTAGCTTTTGAACAAGTTTTCAAAAACTCATTAACTACTCTTCCAATGGGAGGTGGAAAAGGAGGTTCTGACTTTGATCCACAAGGAAAATCAGATATGGAAGTAATGCGTTTCTGCCAGGCTTTCATGACTGAATTATGCAAGCATATTGGTCCTGAAACTGACGTTCCAGCCGGAGATATCGGGGTAGGATCAAGAGAAATCGGATACCTTTTCGGACAATATAAGAAGATCAGAAATGAATTTACCGGTGTTCTTACTGGTAAAGGACTTGCTTATGGAGGTTCATTGATTCGTCCTGAAGCTACGGGATATGGTGTTGTGTATTTTGCTGAGCAAATGCTGAAAACCATTGGCCAAACTTTTAAAGACAAAATAGTTTCTGTTTCAGGTTTTGGTAATGTAGCGTGGGGAGTAATTAAAAAAGTATCTGAATTAGGAGGAAAAGTGGTTACCATTTCAGGTCCTGACGGATACATTTATGATAAAGACGGTATTGAAGGAGATAAAATCGATTACTTATTGGAATTGAGAGCTTCCGGTAATAACAGAGCTGAGGATTATGCTAAAAAATATCCATCTGCTGTATTCCATGCAGGGAAACGTCCTTGGGAAGTGAAGTGTGATGTGGCAATTCCTTCTGCAACCCAAAACGAATTGGATTTCGAAGATGCTAAAATATTGGTTGAAAACGGAGTTTTATGTGTAACTGAAGCTGCTAATATGCCTTCAACATTAGAAGCCATCAACTATTTCTTAGATAGCAAAGTATTATTCTCTCCTGGAAAAGCATCTAATGCCGGTGGTGTAGCTACTTCAGGATTAGAAATGACTCAAAACTCAATTCGTTTGAACTGGACTTCTGAAGAAGTAGATGCAAGATTAAAGGAAATCATGATTGGAATCCATAAAGCTTGTAGAGACTACGGAAAAGAGGAAGACGGCTATGTAAACTATGTAAAAGGGGCAAATATTGCCGGCTTTGTGAAGGTTGCAGAAGCAATGTTAGCTCAAGGAGTTGTGTAAGATAAAAATATAAAGGTTGGGAATCTTCCCGGCCTTTTTTCTTATAGCCTGTTCCCGGGGATAATGGGAAAAAAGTAAAAAGTGAAAGGAGAAAGCATTGATATATTCAATGCTTTTTTTATGTAAAAAACATACAAGATAAGTGCATCTCCCATCATCATTTGGTAGGGAATAATATGCTCCCAGACATTTTATGCTCAAAAAAAATCCTGAAATACATAATTTCAGGATCTTCATTTCAACTTTTTAACAATTTATTTCGACTTTTTCTTCTTAGCCTTCTTCTCTTCTTTAGTCGCTTCAGAAGGTTTTGTTGCCTCAACAGCAGTTTCAGTACTAACACTTGTTGTTCCATCAGTCATTTTAGTTGGGTTGGCCGAAGTATCAACAGTAGTGGTTGTACCTGTACTTAATGTTTGATTCGGTGTAGTCGTATTGGAATTAGACTGCATCGTTTGTGGAGTTGTCTGGGTTGTAGTCTGATTAGGATCAACCTTCTTCTGTGTCTCAGTCTGGGCTGATACAGCAATCATTCCTACTAAAGAAAATGCTGCTGTGAAAATTAACTTTTTCATATTCTAATATTTTAAATGGGTGTTTAGTATTTCTAGAACGCCATTTATTTTATTAAATTATATGTAAAGGTCTTATTTAACGTACTTTATATTATTTTAAGATGAATTTTGATTATAAGTTATTTTCCTAATTTTTTCATAATCCTCTCTACAAATTCAAATGCAGCCGGACAAATAACAGTATTTTTTACCATTAACGAATTGATCTGATAAATCTTCTTTCTATCCGTATGAGGATATTCCCTACAGGCTTTAGGTCTCACTTCATATATCGAGCACGTATTATCATCATTTAGAAAAAAGCAGGGTAAGTTTTGAAGCACCTTATCATTATCCTCATCTATCCTCAGGAATTTTGATTCAAAATCTGCAGGCTTCATTCGAAGATGCTTAGCAATGCGCTCAATATCCTTCTCTGTATATAAAGGCCCGGTAGTTTTACAGCAATTTGCACATTGAAGACAATCCACTTTCTCAAATACTTCTTCATGGGTTTCCTGAACAACATAATCAAGATTTTTGGGCGGCTTTTTCTTTAATCCGTCCAAAAATTTCTTATGCTCCTTTTGCTTTTGTAAAGCTTGTTTTCTGTATAATTCTATATCCATTACCCCTTTTCGCTAAAAACAGGAAGATCTGCTTTTTGGTGTTCATTAATCTTATCTAGATCCAGAATTGTCGACTGATTATCTTTATTCGGATAATACATTGGGACAAACTTGGCTCCATAAATAATTTCCCCAGTCACATAAGACGACCTTTGAACCACAGTATTGGAAAATACCTCATCAAAAGCGCGAACCTGAACAATCAGTTCAATATCTGTATTTTTAAAATCTTCCTCAGAAAAGCCATAAAACGGTGAGTTTTCATCAATCTTATGAACAACAGTCCAGTTAAGTGCCAATGTATTAATTTTACCCAGCTGGGTATCCAACCGGTAAAAATTACTTTTAGGAACTCCATCTTCAATAACTTCAATAGCTACCGAAACAATAACCTCTGCATCTGTAAGCGCATTATTTTTATAAGGCGCTAGCCTAAACATTAAAGCAGATGTATCTCTAAAAGGAGCAATCACTGCAATATCAGAAAACCTTAAGTAAGCTCTGGGCCGTGAAAATCTTCCATAAAAAAGTCCTGTTGCAATAGCAAAGGTAAGCAATCCTAAAAAAGCTTCAAAAGTAGCCACCAGACTCGCCAGAAAACCAACCGGTGCAATTCTTCCATATCCTACTGTCGTAAATGTTTGCGAACTGAAAAAAAACACATCAATAAATTCATTGAGGGGATTACTTTTATCAATTCCTGTAAGATGCTGTACTCCGATCAGATAATAAACCAATGCAAAAATAAGATTGACCACCACATAGGAAATTACCAGATACGAAAGAAAACGAAATGTGGATAAATTAAGCATCGTATGATACCAACTTAGCCGATTAAAAACATTGACTCCTGCTCGCTGAACATTCGGAAAACCATCCTTATTGATAAATCTCCCTGAGGCATTGTTACCAAAACCACTGTTCTCCGTATTTGTCTGACGGATTTTTTTTCTGAATCCCCGGGTCATTCTTACACTTTTTTTAATTATTTTAAAGAGCAAAGTTAAGCATAGAATAACTCATTTTTTTAACATTTTTAATAAAAAACAGGAACTCTACAGCTCCTGTCTATTATTATATATTATTTTAGATCGATCTATATTTTTTGGGCCGGTGATTCAAGAACAGTTACACTTACATTACTCACCGACTTTACAATACCCGATTCTCCATGTATGCTTGAAATAAAGTTAGGAAAATCTTCCACGGGAAAAGCCCAGTAGTAATGTCCGTTTGCAGGGTTGGGAAAATTGGCTAGCAAAGTTCCGGTTAACTTCATTGGCACAGAATACTCCACCGAAGATCCTTTCAACTTTGTCAGAACAGAAATTATTTTTTTGGAATGAGCTGGTACAATAGCTTTATATGTACTTGTTTCTGTAATTTCTTCCGAGCTCTCGGTTCCATCTGTAGTATCGCCTCCCACAACAACTTTTGTACTGGCAGATGCTTTGGCAACTAACGGAACATCTATGGATACCGAAGCTCCTACTTCAAATGATCCTGAAACCGTACGTTTCCATGAGGTTGAATACCCTTTTTTATAAGAATAGGTAACTGTAATCTCACTTTCCCGGTCACCATTATTAATAGCTTCAGTCGTATACGAATCATCAGGTAGATCTACTCCGTCTGTCTTTATTTTTACATCAGGGGTTCCTAAAACAATAGATACATCCGGACTTGCTGCTGTATTTCGCATATCGCCATCAACGGATAGATCCGGATTAAAAATAATTCCGTCAGGAACTTGTCCTGAATAAGCGAAAATATTTTTGAGCCTTGTTTTTTCACCTGAAAAATTGATATCATATCCCATATCCTTCAAGTGATTTGCTTTAAAGGGTATCTTGCTTTTTTCATCAGATATACCACGTATCACATTCGTGTTGCCCGGCAACTTAAATTCATCTACAATCTTCCAGCCCTTCTGAAGCATTTCTGCCTCAGTCATTGAAGTTCTTTTTAAATCAGTATAACTTGTGTTTTCTGTATCATCACCAATAGAACTGACTTCATCCCTTGAACAAGAAACAGAAATCCCCAATAACATAATTACTAAAACAGAATTGATTTTTTTACTCATCTTTATTATTTTTTAGTGTTTAATTATTAAATTTACAAAAACCGCTCTGTTTAGTAGCTTATTTTTGCGAATTAAACAATTTTAACACTTATAAATATTTTATTAATTGCAGTTGTGACTGATAACTAGCAGGTAATGAGATTGATCAATTTTCAAGTCCCTTTTTTACCTGATTTACACTAAATTTGAATTATGAAAAAGTTGGAATCAAGAGAAGATATAGAACACCTTGTTAATTCATTTTATGGAAAGGTAGTTAAAGACGAAACCATTGGGTTCTTTTTTAATGATATTGCAAAGGTAAACTGGGATAACCACCTTCCTAAAATGTATTCTTTCTGGGAAACGATTCTTTTTGGCCAGATGAGCTACAAAGGAAATCCAATGGCCGTTCACTTTCCCATCAACGAACTTCATGCAATGGAAAAAAAACACTTCGATCAGTGGCTCTTTCTTTGGAAAAGCACAATAGAAGAGCTTTTCATCGGTGAAAGTGCGGACATGGCCATCTACAAATCTGAAAACATCGCAAAACTTATGTCCTATAAAATGGAAATGGCGAGAAAATTAAATTAAGGAACGATTACAGTAAAAATATAAGCCGCCAGGTTTACCAATAAAACAGTTCCGTATAAAATATTGGTTTTCCCTCTGCTTAATGAGAGCATAACGATAAATACCGATAAAGAAAGCAAAATAATGTCCTTTCTATCCAGTCCTAATACAAAAGGTATGTCATACATGATACAAACTATAGACACAGCAGGAATGGTTAATCCAATACTTGCCAGCGCAGAGCCTAATGCGAGATTAACGCTTGATTGTATCTGATTATTCCTGGCTGCCCTGATCGCCGCAACTCCTTCCGGAAGCAAAACCACAGCTGCAATAATCACTCCAACCAAAGATTTTGGCGCTCCAACACTCTGAACCATATTTTCGATGGTCGCAGAAAGCCCTTTCGCCATTAAGACAACAATAATCAGACAGATAACAAGAAATATAAAACTGATAAGAGTCGCTATTTTTGAAGGGATGTAATGTGAATCCGGGTCATCTGATGTAATAATGAAATAGTTCCTGTGCCTCACTGTCTGAACCATAAGAAATACACCATAAATAACAAGACAGGCAATTGAAACAAAGATCAGTTGGGCCGTATTGTAAAAAGGTCCGTTTACACTTGAAGTAAAGTTGGGAAGAATAAGAGTAAGCGCCAATATAGACACAATACTTACCAGATAGGTTGTAGCAGAAGTTCTCGCAAAAAATTGCTCATAATACTTTACTCCACCTACTAAAATACATATCCCCAATATTCCATTCAGAATAATCATTACAGCCGCAAAAACAGTATCCCTTGCCAGCGTTACCGCCTGATCTCCTCCTGCTATCATTAAAGAAATAATTAACGCCACTTCAATAATGGTAATACAAAGAGCAAGAATAATTGTCCCGAATGGCTCTCCTACTTTATGGGCTACCACTTCCGCATGATGAACAGCCGAAAGCACACTTCCTGTAAGTAAAATTCCTGCTATTATTTCAAAGATGACACCGTTTGCCATCAGACCAGAAAAGTAATATCCCACGGCTAAAACCGGGAAAATAAAGGTATAATGTAAAAGTTCTTTTAATTTCATAAGTGTTTACAAAATACAAAAAATCAATGAAGATTAAAATATTAAGAGAAAAGATTAATGATATTTTAATGACACCAAAGATTGAAATCCTGATAATCAGTCAGCATATGCAATAAAAGCCCGATGCCAACAATTCTTATATTTCCTTTAAAAAAAAGCAACAAAAAGTACACCGCAATTGCATAGTAAGAATGTAAAAAATGGAATCCTATACTGTTTCTGTCAGGATCAAATATGGGATTAGCAAACAGATGGTCCAGATCAACTAACATGGTAGCTAAGAGTATCAGGTAAGTTCTTTTCCAGTGATCCCTATAAAATATATATGCTATCAAAACAGGAAATACCAGGTGTAAAAAATAATGTGTTCCTGCTTTCCAAAATAAACAATCCATTAGATCCTTCCTTTTAAATAATCCTGTCGTAGCTCCTCATCCAGTTTTTCAATAGCATACCTCAGGCAGGTCCTGGGCATTTCCTTATAGTACTTATTGAGATAGGCAACTAATTCTCCTTCATTTTTATTTCCCATCTCTCTTAATAACCAGCCATTTGCTTTATGCATAAGATCATGCGTATGGCTCAGATTCGTCGTTACAAATTCCTTTGTCAGATGAAAAAAGCCTTTTTTAATGTAATGCATTGTTCCAACTACGGCTATTCTTTTATGCCACATTTCATCAGAATGAGAAAGATCCCTTAATAGGTGTTCTTGTTGATTTTCAAAAGCATATCTCCCTAATATTTTATAGCAACTTGAATCCACCAAGTCCCAATTATTAATGTATGGCAAATGATTAAGATAAAAATCTACAATTTCTTTTTTCTCCTCTGCCACCTTTGTTTTTTCAAATTTACTGATCAGCATAAATAATGCAGTCAACCGATATTCGTGAAAACCGGATGCAAGCAAAACACTGAGCTCTTTCAAAGAGATTTTGGAATAGTATTCTTTCGCTACAATTCTCTGGTCAGGAACTTTTACACCTAAAAAAATATCTCCTTCACCATATTCCCCCTTTCCTGTTTTAAAAAATTTCGGGAAGAATTCCGCTTTTTCGGGAATTGATAAAACAGCAAGAGCTTCCTGTATTTCTTTGACTACGTTACTCATAACAATCAATCAATCAATTAAACATCTTTATCTAAAGCAATGCTTCCCTGTTCCAATTCTTCTTTTGCAATCTTTTTAGGATTAGCAACCTTAGCAATGGTAAGTCCCTGTACTACAATAGAAAATACTACCACACAATAAGTAATACTTAAAATAATATTGCTATACTCACTTTTAGGAATAGACATTGCCAGCGCAATGGAAACTCCGCCACGAATTCCACCCCAAAACAGCACTTTTATCGTTTGGGGACTAAACCTTGTTCGGAAAGACATAAATTTTGTAGGTCCCCATATTGAAATAAATCTTGCTACCAACACAACAATAATTGCAATAATCCCTGGAATAATAAAGTGATTCAGATCCTTTATCATGAGCAGCTCAAAACCTATAAATAAGAAAAGTACAGCGTTCAATATTTCATCAATTAACTCCCAGAATTTAATAAGATAATCCTGAGTAATTGATTTCATTTTGAATCTTACGTTAAAATTCCCCATAAATAATCCGGCAGCAACCATGGTGAGAGGGCCTGAAATATGCATCTGCCTTGCGATGAGGTATCCGCCCATGACCACAGAAAGGGTAACCAAAACTGAAATAATATAATCATCAACCTCACGCATTAGCCTTGAAGTAATCCAACCTAACAAAACACCCAATAACAATCCCCCTCCAGCTTCTTTAAGCAGTAACAGTCCAATACTTTCCACTCCTAAATCTACTTCTTTCCCGACAGCTAACTGCAGTACTACGGTAAAAACAACAACCGCCATACCATCATTGAAAAGAGATTCTCCAGCAACCTTAGTCTCTAAGGATTTAGAAACTTTTGCCTGCTTCAAGACACTCAGAACAGCCACGGGATCAGTAGGAGATATCAGAGCCCCGAAAACAAGACAATAGATAAAAGGAAGTTTGATGCCCACTAAAGGCAACAGGTAAAACATTCCGAATCCTACGATAAAAGTAGAAATGACAACCCCTGCCGTGGAGAAAATAAGAACGGGCCTGAATTGTTCTTTAAGGTCATTAATATTAATATGAATTCCTCCTGCAAATAATAGAAAATTAAGCATTGCGCCCATTAACACTTCAGTGAAGTCTATACTGTTCATCAATTTATGAAGATGCCCAAAAGTTCTTGGCAATACAGTTTCACCAAATAAAACCAGGAAAATTGAAACCACAATGGCAATTACCATGATCCCGATAGTACTGGGAAGTTTGAGAAATCTGTAATTAAGATATGCGAATATGGATGCTAAAACTATTAACGCTGAAAATGAATAATATAATTCCACTAAGTTATTTTTTAATTAAAAGTCCAAATAAAGGACTTTGATATATATTTTGTTATTTTCTTTTTCCCATAAGTCAATAATGCCTTCTTTTACTGTTTTTGAACTTTTTGTATAGCCTTCTCCGATATTGAGAATATTCAGGAAAATATATTCGTCACCAACAGAATTGACCTGATAGGCGGTTTTTTCGGTTTTCCCATCTCCCGAATTTTTGATTGCGTCGGCAAGTAATCGAAGCTGTGCGAGATGATGAGTAAAATTACTTACATCTTTTTTAGAATCATAAGCACGCAGCAAAATCAGCAGTACGTCCATATTCGTTGGATCCTTACCATATAAAACCTTACCCAATCTTATGCAATCATCGAAATTATTATTTTTAAATGCTTCAGCAAGACTTTTAAAATCATTATCTGAAGTATTTAATTTATTTGATTCGAAATTTCTACCGTAGTACAAATACTGAGCTTCTATACTATCCAGTGACTTTGGAATCCCTTTGTACTTGAAAATCAGTTTATCATAATTATAAAGTGATTCGGGATTTTTAAGGTTTTTCTCTATACTTTTAAAATCAATTTTCGATTTTTGACCGAAGCCTAAAACCGAAATATTCAGCAGCAAAAGGAAAATGTAATATTTCATTAATTGTTGTTTTCATCTTCCTCGTCGTTATCGAAATACTCAAACAGGAAGTCATTATATGGAAATCTTGAAATATGGATTTTCATGACTTCATCATAGATCAATTTCTTCATCTCCGGAAGATTCTCTTTTGTCAAAGCCGAAATAAATACCGTTGGATATTTAGATTTTGCCATCCAGGTCTTTTTCCATTCTTCAAGGGAAACATTCTTTCTTGTTGAAGGTGTCAGATCATCTTCATCCTTCTTCTCATAGCTAAAATCATCAATCTTATTGAAAACCATAATCATAGGCTTCTGATGAGCATTAATTTCCATCAAAACATGATTAACGGATTCTATATGATCTTCAAAACTTTCATGAGAAATATCTACGACATGGATCAGCAAATCAGCTTCCCGCACCTCATCCAAAGTCGATTTAAAGGATTCAACCAACTGGGTCGGTAATTTTCTGATAAATCCTACAGTATCGGTAAGTAAAAACGGAAGGTTCCCGATAACCACTTTTCTGACAGTGGTATCTAATGTTGCAAATAGTTTATTTTCTGCAAAAACTTCAGATTTTGAAAGTGAATTCATCAGAGTAGATTTACCTACATTCGTATACCCTACCAACGCAGCCCGAACAACTTTCCCACGATTATTACGCTGAGTAGCCATCTGCTTGTCTATCGTCTTTAGCTTATCTTTCAGTAAAGTGATTCTGTCACGGATAATACGACGGTCAGTTTCAATTTCAGTTTCACCCGGACCTCTCATTCCAATCCCTCCTTTCTGACGTTCCAAGTGGGTCCACATCCTCGTTAATCGAGGTAAGAGATATTGGTACTGTGCCAGTTCCACCTGGGTTCTAGCGTAAGAAGTTTGTGCTCGTTGTGCAAAAATATCGAGAATAAGATTGGTTCGGTCCAGAATCTTCACCTCCATTTCTCTTTCCAGGTTTTTAAGCTGGGATGGTGAGAGTTCATCATCGAAAATTACTGTTCCTATCTCGTTTTCTTTTACATATTCTTTTATTTCAAGTGCCTTTCCACTTCCAATGAAGGTTTTGGAGTCCGGCTGAGTTAATTTTTGAGTGAAGCGCTTTTGTACCGTTGCTCCTGCTGTGAAAGCTAAAAATTCTAATTCATCCATATACTCTATCAGCTTTTCTTCATCCTGATTTTGAGTAATAACACCTACTAAAACAGCTTTCTCGTAATTATGTTCTTTCTTTTCTAGCATTAAGTTCTATCTATGTTTGTGAGTTTTACAAGATACCCTTTTTAGGGATAAAAAGCAAAACGATTTTTAAGACAATCTAAAATTTTAATGTTAATTTAAGCTTTAAATACTATTAATTTGCGGAAAAATAATAATCAACAAATGCTTTTTTATTACTTTCAAACATTAAACCTTACAAATCCATTAAAACAAAAATAGTACCTGAATGACCGTTTAGAGTATCATTCTGATCATAAAACGATTTTTCATTATATTGAGTCTTCAATTTCAGCTTTAAAACAATATTGTATGGCCAGCCAATCAGAAAAAGATTTTACAAAAAAAAACAATGAAATTGAGCATCCTGGACCAATCTCCTGTTGTAATGGGAGAGCATACGCAGGATACCCTTCATAACAGCATTGAACTGGCCCAATGGGCAGAGCATCTTGGTTATGAAAGCATTTTATTCTCCGAACATCATGGAGTTCCTGGTTACGCAAGCTCAAGCCCCGAAATATTAGCCGCTGTTATTTTAAGCAAAACACAAAAAATAAAAGTTGGAACCGCAGGGATCATGCTCAGAAATTATTCTGCATATAAAATTTCTGAGATCACAAAATTACTAGCGTCAATTTTTCCCGGACGTTTTGTACTGGGACTAGGAAAAGCACCGGGCGGTCTTAAAATATCTTCCCTGGCCCTGAACGGCGATAAACTTCCAACAATAAGTAATATCAGCGAAAAACTCCGAGATATCGCAGCCTATATTTCAGATGATACAAGTATTACGCAAGAGCGTTATGGTGATCTGATTGCTCAGCCTCAAAACCTTCAACATATGCCAGAAGTATGGTGGCTGGGCTCAGGGAATAATTCGGCAAAGGAAGCTGCAAAAAACGGATTAGGATATTCCTTCTCTCATTTTTTGATGGACAACAAGCAAAATGAAAGCACGGAAATCTATAGAAATGAATTTAAGCGTGGTAATCTGAGCGAAACACCTCATTTACAAATTGCCGTTTCAGTTTCAGTCGCTGAAAATTACGACACCGCAAAAAGAAATGCCTTATCCATGGCTTACCAGTTTCTTGAAGCACGCAGAGGCCTAGCTCCTTCCCCATTATTACATCCGAATGATATAGAAGAAAAAATGTTAAGTCCTACAGAAAATGATGATTTAAAAAAAATCCTGAAGAATATAATTATTGCCACTCCTGACACAATTCATAAACATCTCTTTGAAATTACAACATTTTACCAAACCAATAATCTGATTATACTAAGCAATATTTACGATAAAGAATCCCGTTTCAAAAATTTTGAATGGATTAGCAATTGTGATGTATAAAGCCACCACCGTTCACCACTTTGTGATTATTATTTCAAATCACCCATTTTAATATTAAAATAAACATAAAACATTAAAAACCAAAATAATTTTAATAACTTTATAATGAGATTTTTGTTTTATTTACATTGATCTATAAAAACTAATTAACATCCGGAGAATCATGATTGCCAATATTAAATGTATGATTATTGATGATGATGAACTGGACAGGCTGGTTCTTCAACATCATATCAATCAGTATGATAATATAGAAATTGTTGCATCTTTTGATTCAGCAGAAAAAGCAATTCCATACCTTGATCTACCAGTAGACGTCCTGTTTATTGAAACCAAACTCCCCGGAATGAACGGAATTGAATTCTGTAAATTAGCCTATAAAATCCCTATTTGTATTTTCATGAGTTCCCACTGTGAGTTTGCTGCCGAGGCTTTCGAACTGGACATACTCGACTTTATTAAAAAACCTTTAAAAACGGATCGTATTCATCATTCGTTACAAAAACTTTTGGATTTTCTTGAAATGAAGGAAAAGAGTGAATGTCTTGATATTTTACTTGGTGAAAATACGATTAAAATCAAAGAAGGGAGTACAATTCTACAAATCAAAATAACAGATATTCTTTATCTGGAGGCATTAAAAGATTACACCAGAATTGTAACTTCTGAAAAAAAACACTGTATTCTTGATTCCCTTGGAAATCTTCTTCATCAAAACCATTTCGATTCTTTTGTAAGAATACACCGCAGCTATGCCGTTCCAAAATATCTTATCCGAAGTAAAACTTCTCACGAAGTAGAGCTCACCCATAAGATTAAGCTTCCCATAGGAAGAAGTTATAAAGACAATCTGGCATTTTTCAACATGCCCAATTAAAGAATTCCTCTAATTTCTTTTCCGGATTGTCATTTGTCGATTTTTCGTGTCGTTTATCTATTTTCCCAATATCTGCATGCGGGATGTGGTAATTTAGTCTTCCGAAATTCATTAACCCGAATTTATAAACTACTAACCAAAAAAAACTCACATGAAAAGAACATTTATTTCCGGCTTCCTTTTCATATTGTTTATTGTAACCGGACAGCTTAAAGCTCAATCAGCTGTTTTAACTACAGGAACAACTGTCTCAGGAGGTAATGGCTCTATTTCTTATAGTGTCGGCCAGGTCACTTATCTCTCTAAGGGAAGCGGATTCCAGGTTATGGAAGGAGTACAGCAAGCTTTTGAAATTACGACCCTTGACACCCATGAAACGTCATCTGCAGAGGACGGTATTTTACTCTATCCTAATCCCTTTAGAGATTATCTATATCTGGATTTTACAGTAAACAGCTATAAGAACTCAGATTATCAATTATTCGATGCACAAGGTAAGTTGATCAGGAGTGAAAAAATTATGCAGACAAAATCTGAATTTAATTTTTCTTCTCTTCCATCTGCCATGTACATTATAAGAATTAATCAGGATGGTAAAAACATTAAAACATTCAAAATCATAAAAAAATAACTACCATGAAAAAAAATCTACTCATACTAGGGCTTATACTGGGCTGTTTTTTAGCCTTTGGACAAGTACCTGAAAAAATGAGCTATCAGGCCGTTATCCGAAATCTTTCGGGACAACTGATCATCAATCAGAGTATTGCAGTAAAAGTAAGTGTTCTTCAAGGCTCAGCCGCAGGCCCAGTGGTATACTCAGAAAGGTTGACCGGAAATACCAATGCCAATGGTTTAATCAGCCTTGAAATAGGTACAGGAACTGTTCTTACTGGGACATTTGCCGCGATTAACTGGACCACTGGAAATTATTATTTGAAAACAGAAACAGATCCGTCAGGAGGAACCAGCTATACGATATCAGGCACCAGCCAACTTCTCAGCGTTCCTTATGCCATGTACGCAAAATCTGCAGGAGGCGGTGGCGGAAGCTTTACCCTTCCATATTCAGCTACCGTAAATAACACAGCCAGTCTTTTTGCTTTAACCAATGATGGTGATGGAGCAGCCATTGAAGGCACCAACAATACAACAACTTCAAGTATCGCTTCAATAAGGGGTGTTGTAACCAGTACTTCTGCCGGTGGATTTTCTTCGGGAGTCCGGGGAATCAATAATGGCACTGGAGGATTAGGAGTGGGGGTCTGGGGAAGTCAGAACGGAAGCGGATGGGGAGTATATGGAGTTACCCCTAATGGACTGGGTGTTTATGGAAATGCATCGGGAAATGGATACGGTGTATATGCAAACAGCAACGCAGGAACAGGACTTGCCGCAATAAGTACAAACGGGGTTGCTGCTAATATTTCAATAACTAATAATTCCAATGCCAACAGCGCAATTATTGCCTCAACCGCGGGTAACGGAACGGTTGTCAATATTTCTACGACAGGAACCGGTGCAGGATTGAGAAGCACTTCAGGAGCTGGTTTTGCCCTACATGGGATTACAAGCCAAGTATCCTCTGCAGGTGTTGTAGGTGATAACAACGGCAACGGAGAAGCCGTGGTCGGAAGAACAACAAGTGATATAGCCGGTGCTGTAGTCGGAAGAAATGATGGTGGAGGATATGGCGTGAGGGGGTTTATTGCAACAAATAGTACCGGAACAGCGATAGGTGTTTTAGGCCAGGTTGGGCTCAACAACAGTAAAGGTAGAGCTGGCCGATTCGAAAATTTCAATCAAACCAATGAAAATAATACGCTTGAAATCGAAACCAACGGAAATGGAAATATTCCTGATAACACACAAGGAAATGCTTCTTCATTCCTCGTTAATAATACCAATAGTGTCGCCGCTGCCGTAAGAGGTGAAGTAAAAACCATATTCGGCAATTTTGGAGCTGCCGGTGTTTTTGGAATATCCTCAGGGACCGGAGGTTTCGCAGGCTTATTCCATGCTTCTAATACGGCCGGAAACGGTCCGGCCCTGGTGGCACTCACCGATGGAAATGGAAATGCAATCACTGCCAATGCCGGCAAAAACGGTAATGGTGTGGAAACAAATATTGATGGAAACGGAAATGCTTTATACGCATGGGTTCCATCTTTTGCAACCGGGCGTGCCGGTAGATTTGAAATTTTCAATGAAGACAATGATACCGAAGTAATCTCTGTGAAAACTGTTGGTAATGGTACTGCAGGAAACTTCAAGGTGGATCGCACAACCGGCACCTCACCGGCAGTAAAAGGTGAAGTGAATTCCATTTTTGCTAATTTCGGTACTGCAGGTATTTTTGGTCTTTCATCAGGAACCGGTGGCTATGGAGGCTTATTTTATTCATCAAATGCCAGTGGAAATGGACCGGCTGTATTAGCCCTTACCGAAGGGAATGGAAACGGGATTACCGCCAATGCTGGTGGTAGCGGCGATGGTATAGAAGCATCATGCGACGGAACAGGTAATGCGATCTCAGGTTTTATTCCCAATTTTGGAACAGGTAAGGCCGGTAGATTTGCTAATTTTAATAATGCCAACGGACAACCTGTTGTACACATAACCACTACTGGTACCGGCTCCACACTTCTTGTCAATCATCAGGGCCCATCTGGTAATATTTCTGTCTATCAAAGTGCATCAGTTAATGTAGCCCGGATCAATAAAGCAGGAAGAGGCTTTTTTAATGGCGGAACACAAAACAGCGGTGCGGACGTTGCAGAAGCATTTGATGTGGAAGGAAATGTTTCTGAATATGAGCCCGGCGACATTTTAGTGATTTCAACAGACTCTGACAGAACGATAGAAAAGTCCTCAAAGCCCTACTCTACACTTGTAGCAGGAGTTTATGCAACCAAACCCGGGGTTTTATTGACTGAAGAAAATATCGATGCAGATCTGTCCGGAAAAGTTCCCATGGGAGTTATCGGAGTGATCCCCACAAAGGTTTGTCTTGAAGGAGGAAAAATTAAAAGAGGAGACCTTTTAGTAACCTCTTCAAAACCAGGAGTTGCCATGAAAGCAAATCTCAAAAAAGTCAGAATTGGACAGGTAATCGGAAAAGCTCTCCAGGATTACAATCAGAATGAAACGGCAAAAATTAAAGTACTAGTAAACATTAAATAAAAAATTATGAAATCATTATATACCATCGCATTACTATTATCAGGACTAAGTATGTATGCCCAGGAAAATAAAACTTCTGAGCCGCAGGATCAGGCCGTTATTTTAAAAAATGCAAAGGAACAGGAAGCTAAGCTCATTAAAGATTATGAGCAGTATAATAAAAACAATCCTCCACACAGCGGGCTGGTATCAGATTATGGACTTGAAGTTAAAAAACAAAATCTAAAACCTAAAAACACATCGGACAATTCAGGAAAATTACTTCCCAATACAGCTAGTTTTGATGAGGTCTTAGCAACAATTCCTAATCGGCGTTCACGTAAAGCAAGTCAACCTATTAATAAGAAAATAACCGTTACGGGACTTTCTAATACGGCAACACTTGAAGAAATAAAAAAAACTATTCCTAGAAACTAATAACCGAAATAAGTCCGCTACTTAGCGGACTTATTTTATCTGTACATTTTTCAAAAAAATTACTGTTAATCCCAATCTGAGGCAACAAACTTCATCACTATCCCTTTATCATCATACAAAGAAAGAAAATGACCCTCCACTGAATACCGCGTAATCCTTTCAAAGCTATTAACAAACGCTCGCTCAAGTTTCATATTCTGACAAGCCATCATTGTACTTCCAACTCCGGAAATCTTCATTTTCCCATTTTTTCTGAACTCTCCGGTAAAAAACATTTTATTACACCCCATGAATGCCCCTCCACGAATCTTTTCTCCTTCCATTGCTCCTGTAAGATTAATTCCCGCGCGGCTTTTAACCATTTCTTCTTTATCAAATTTCCCAAAAGATATAAGCATCCATTCTCTTTGAACTGATGGGTTTTTACCCGGAACTGATGAACAATTAATCATCATTCCTAAAACCAAAACTCCTAATAGACTTATAAATATTTTTTTCATGCAGCCTATCCTTCCATTTTCATACCAATCACGGCCGGAATATCGTAAAAATTAGTAAATTAGCGACACAAAATTATTTTATAAAATGAAAAGACTATTTCTACTATTCACTTTTTTATTGGGCTTTGCCCAGATGAGAGCGGATGAAGGTATGTGGCTGCTAATGCTCATTAAAAGATTAAATGGTGTTGATATGCAAAAAGAAGGTTTGCATTTAACTCCAGAAGAAATTTATTCCGTAAACAATTCTAGTTTAAAAGATGCTATTGTAAGTTTTGGAGGCTTCTGTACCGGTGAAATTGTTTCTGATAAAGGACTGATTTTCACAAACCACCACTGTGGTTATGGTGCTGTTGCAGCAGCTTCTACTCCGGAAAAAGATTATCTGAAGAATGGATTCTGGGCCATGAAGCAAAAAGACGAATTCAACGCTAAAGACCTATATGTTAGATTCTTAGTAAGAATGGATGATGCTTCACAAAGAATCAATGCTAAGCTAAACAACAAAATGACTGGCGAAGAAAGAAAAGCTGTAATTGATGCTGAAACTAAAGCTATTCAGGCTGAGAATTCTGAAAACGGGAAGTATACAGTAGTAGTAAAAGATTTCTTCAATGGAAACGAGTTTTATTATTTCGTTTATCAGGATTATAAAGATATAAGATTGGTAGGTGCACCTCCTTCATCATTAGGTAAATTTGGAGGTGATACTGATAACTGGGAATGGCCTAGACACACAGCAGATTTTACGGTTTTCAGAGTGTATGCTGATGCAGCAGGAAACCCTGCTGAGTACTCTCCAAGCAATACCCCTTTAAAGCCTAAACATTTCCTACCGGTTTCTCTTAAAGGAATTAAGCCTGGAGATTTCTCTATGATCCTTGGTTACCCAGGCAGAACAAACCGTTATTTAACTTCTTACGGTATACAGCAGATGGTAAACAAAGATTATCCAGCTTGGGTAGAAGCTTCTAAATTAGCAATGGATGTGATGAAGAAGTACATGGATAAAGACAAGGCAACTCAGCTTAATTATGCTTCTCAATACGCATCAGTAGCAAATTATTGGAAAAATAGACAAGGAACTATCGATGCTGTTATCAAAAACGGGACAATTACCGATAAGCAGAAAACTGAAGCTAATTTCAAGCAATGGGCTTTACAACCGGCAAATATAGAATATGACGGAGTTTTAGATGATATCTCAATCTATTATAAACAAGTTTCTAATAGAAATGTTGAAAGAAATTATGCCACCCAGCTCTATAGAAATGCTAAATACATCAGCCTTGCTTCTCAGGTAGGCTCTGTACTTAAGTCATATGCTGAACAAGATATGGCAGGAAGATTAGCAATGAAACCAAAAGTAGAAGCTGCGGTAAAAGCTGCTTATGAAAACTTTAATACTAAGTTAGAAGGAGAAATGCTTAATTCAATGGTTGGTCTTTATCAGTCAAGAGTAGATAAAGATGTAGCATCTCCAACTATTATGGCATTAGATTCTAAAAATCTTTCGAACGTTGCTTATTCATCTATTTTTGCTAATAAAACCTCTGTAACCAACTTTATTTTAAATCCGGATCGTTTAAAGCTAGACGCTGATCCACTTTTAAAAATAGCTAACGGGGTCACTACAGATCAAAGGTTATCTTCTGAAAAATTCTCTAAGATTGATGATAATTTTGCTAAAAACAACCGTATATTCTTAGCTGGTTTAATGAAATCCATGCCGGAGAAAAAGTTTTATCCGGACGCTAACTCTACTATGAGATTAACATATGGAACTGTTGATAAATTACCTATCAGAACAGACAGAAACTACTTCGGTGTTACAGATAACTATTATACTGACATGACCGGTTTGGTAGGAAAATACAAAAAAGGAGATGAAGAATTTGATCTTCCTCAAAGAGTAATCGATCTTTACAACATGAAGGACTTCGGTCAATATGCTGATGCTGCCGGTTATATGCCAGTTAATTTCCTTTCTAATAATGATATTACAGGCGGAAACTCCGGGTCTCCGGTAATCGATGGTGATGGTAACCTTATAGGGATCGCATTTGATGGAAACAGTGAAGCTTTAAGTGGTGATATTGTTTTTGAACAGGAATGGCAAAAAACAATCAACGTTGACGTACGTTTTGTTCTTTGGACTATCGATAAGTATGCTGGCGCAAGAAGATTAATTGACGAGTTGAAGCTGGTTAGAAGTGAAAACACTCCAGCTGATACTAAAACCCGTCCTGCAAAAGCTGAACATGTAAAATCTACCAAAAAGAATAAATAATCTTTTTTTAAAATTTTAAAAGCCGTGAGATTCTCTCACGGCTTTTTTTATACCGTTTAATGAAATAAATACGTGATTGAGTTACCCCTCTGCACCATAAAATTTTGTGATTTTTACGCCGTTTTATAGAATAAAGACAATACGAGATCGTTACAAATAAGATGACGGAGTTAAATTTTCAGCAATAATATGCATTGCTAAAAAAAGATTATTTAAGAAAAATAAAAACAGTTAATTTATTTTAAAATGAAAATTTTATTAAAAAATAGCAAAATGTAAATATTTATTTACTATTTTTGATTTCATTACGCAGTGATATAAGGTTTTTATAACAGAAAATTTTATTATTATTACACAATGAAAAGAATTAGTCTATTTTTTTTAAGCTAAATTTAAGTTTTAAGACTTATCTTTAAGTTGTTAAAAAAAATATATTGTTATGAACTTAAAATTAATTTTATCCGGGATCGCATTGCTGACTCTTTTGGTAGCATGTGATGACAGAAGTAATGAAGACGCTCCCGCTTTACAATCGGAAGGCACAAAAGCAGATTTAAAAGCGGCAAAAAATGTAAAAATCGTTAGCGATACCGTAACAAAACCAGTAGAAAAACCAAATGAGCCAGATTCAAAAGATGGAACAAGCAACAGTACCGCCGACACAATCGACCCGACAAAGCCGGATAGGCCTAAGTAAGCTGATTATTCAGATTACGATGTCTGCATTCGTGTTGATTTCGGCGATCTTACCTTTTCTGAATAATATTGTGGGTTATTTTATTGATGTTAATGTCCAGCTGGCAAATAATGCCGGCGAAAGGCGTTTGGATTTAGATTCAGCAATCTATTTTCTATCAATCCCATCGTGCATAATCCTCCTTGCATTAGGAGGATTATTCAAAGCTCATAGATATACCTTCTATGTGGTTTTTGTTTCCGGATATTTTCACTTAGCGACCTATATTAAGTTTATATTTTTCAATAAGAATATAATTTCCGGATATGCTGATATAGCGATTATCGCCATTATTGCTATAATTGTTTATCTTATCTATCGATTAGACAACTACTATAGAGAAATAAATGTTATTGATAAATTTAACAATAGTACCTTAGAAAGGTTTTCTTCCATATTATACAAACGTAACGATATCACAAAAAATGAGTAATCACAGAGAAAGTTTAAAAATTCTTGTTGCTCTTAGTGATAAACTTTGGGAGGACTACATTGCGGAAATTTTGTCCGAAGAGCAATATCTTGAGAAAATGCGATTGGTAAAAAAAGAGATCAATAATGGATTTATTGGTACCATGCAGGATTTGGAAGTCTTTACTAACGAACTAGGCTACCTTATTCTTAATACCCGAACTAAAACATTATTATCAGGATCTGAAAAAATCATCGTAAACAAGAACTAGCTTACTTTGATCTTGATTCTTTTTCCTCAACCTGAGCTAAAATTCTTTCCAAATATTTGCTTTGCTTAGCGATAGAGGCTTCCAGTTTCTTTTCCAGTTTTGATATCTGGTTCTGGATGAACAGCAAGCTTTTATCCTGTGTATTGTATTGGGCATAAATATTAGCTAATAGGTCACCTATATCTTCATTAAAATCTTTACTCTTCAACATATGATCAGGTTGTAATTCTTGTTCTTCAACCTCATATACTTTCTCTAAACTACTTAAATCCAATACCCCCTCTCCTTTTATAAGCCAATGTAAGTGAGCATTCAGCTCCGGATACACCTCTAAAACTTTAACAACCTTATCAATACCAAGGTCACTTTTTAGTCCTGCTCCTTTGAAATTAGAAGCAGACATCCCTGTTTCCCTGTAAAAAGACTCCTTTTTAATGCTCTTTTCCTCCAAATAAAATAGGATTCTTTCTTTTATGGTTGTTATTTTGTCCATTTTTATTTTATTTTGGTCTAAATTTTGACTATATTTGTGCAAAGATATAAAACAAAATTAAAATAAAATTCTAAAAACATGAAAAATTTCGTTGAACCATCACATGCTTACTACAAACATTTTGAAGCATCTGAATCTTTCCGTCAATTTAAACCTTCTTCCATAACAAAAACTAAAACCATGAACAACAAACACAATATTCGTCGAAACTCAGCGAATGAGTTATATAATGTTTATTCAGTTGCTCAGGATTTACACGACTATAAGGAGGAATACCAATTTACAGAAGGGATTAATGATATGGTTAATTTTGAAGACTGTTTGTGGCTATTTGATCTTATACTGGATGAGCAGCCTCATTCCGATTCCGAAACTCAAATATGGACCTTAAAAAGAGTTCTTCCCCATTCCTTTACACTTACATGCAAAAATAAAGAAGGTCAAAAATTAGCCGAGATTAAGAATATTGAGGCAAGTTTTTATTTTGATGATCTTATTGTAATAAAAAAAGATAAATTATTCTGTTTACCGATTGAAGAGAACATTTACTAAACATACAGATTTTGCATATCAGTATGATGCATTTACAATATAAAAAAATGATGAAGGCTTTTACCCCATATAAGTCCACATCAAACATTCCAAAACTCCCGATCCAAACTTCTGTATTGTATGGCTTCAGAAATATGATGTGAGAAAATATTTTCAGATTCATCAAGATCTGCAATTGTCCGTGCAACCTTCAGAATTCTGTCATACGCTCTTGCGGACAGACCCAGCTTGTCCATCGCTTGTTTTATCAGAGCAAATGAAACCTCATCTAAAGCACAAAATTGCTCAATTTGTCGCGAGCCCATTTGCGCATTGTAACTAATTTCTAAATCTTGATATCTGGCCTGTTGGATTTCTCTGGCTTTCAGTACCCTTGCTCTGATCGTTTCACTTTTTTCACCCTTTCTCTTTTCAGTTAATTGCTCAAATTCAACTTTTTGGATTTCTATGTGGATATCAATACGATCTAAAAGAGGGCCTGATAATTTATTCATATAACGTTGCATTTCCGCAAGGGATGAAGTATTATTAGGATCATCCGGGAAGTATCCGCTAGGACTTGGATTCATCGATGCAATAAGCATAAAGCTCGAGGGATAGTTTACTGTAAACTTTGCCCTTGAAATGGTAACCTCACGATCTTCTAAGGGCTGTCGCATCACTTCAAGCACTGTTCTTTTGAACTCAGGCATTTCATCAAGGAATAAAACACCATTATGTGCGAGGGATATCTCTCCTGGCTGTGGATAGCTTCCCCCACCGACCAAGGCTACATCCGATATCGTATGATGAGGTGATCTGAAAGGACGAATGGTCATTAAAGAAGTTTCAGCACCTATTTTCCCGGCAACGGAATGTATTTTTGTTGTTTCCAAAGCCTCCTTTAAGGTTAATGGAGGTAAAATACTGGGAACTCTTTTTGCCAGCATTGTCTTTCCGCTTCCGGGTGGACCTATCAAAATTATATTATGCCCTCCTGCTGCGGCAACTTCCATTGCCCTCTTTGCCGTTTCCTGCCCTTTTACTTCTGAAAAATCAAAAGGAAACTGATTTACTTTTTCCTGGAATTCTTTTTTTATATCCAAAACAACCTTTTCAATGGGTATTCCTTCATTAAAAAAATCAATCACCTCTTTGATATTACTGACTCCATAAACATCAATTCCTTCCACCACAGCAGCTTCTCTGGTATTTTGCATGGGTAAAATAATCCCCTTAAATCCCTCCTCCTTCGCCTGGATTGCAATGGGTAAAATTCCTTTAATCGGCTGTAAGCTCCCATCCAATGAAAGTTCTCCCATAATGATATAGTTGTGGATATTTTCAGCAAGAATTTGGTCTGATGCAGCTAAAATCCCTATCGCAATACTTAAGTCATATGCGGAACCTTCTTTCCGAAGATCTGCGGGAGCCATATTAATTGTAATTTTTTTACCGGGAATTTTGAAACCGACATTTCTTAATGCTGCAGAAATCCTATAGCTGCTTTCTTTGATTGCATTGTCGGGGAGACCAACTAAATGATAGCCAACGCCACCTGTATCAATATTAACTTCAATAGTAATCGTTCGTGCCGCAACTCCATGAATTGCGCTTCCATAAATTTTGATCAGCATAAGTGTGTTTTAATGTAAATATATCATTTTTTATAAATGAATGAAATATTCATCATTAAAAACTCTGGCAAGAATTTATGTATTTCCTTTGTCGTTTTCAACCGCCTTTCGTAACATCAACCCATTTTTTGAAACCCGATAAAACCTCTAATTCAGAAATAGAAAGTTTTATAGCTGAGTTAGCACTTCCACAAGCCGGATACACAAACTCAAACTCTTTAAGCGAAATGTCTAAAAAAACTGAAACTTGCGAATTAACACCAAAGGGGCAAACACCACCAACAGGATGTCCTACCAAAGGTTCCACATCTTCAAAAGCAAGCATCTTTGCCTTTAATCCAAATTCATCTTTAAACTTTCTATTATCGATCTTCCGGTACCCTGCGGCTACAATTAAAATAACATCGTTATTCTCATCGTACAATGAAATAGATTTTGCTATTTTATTTCCACTAATGTTCAATGCTGCTGCAGCCAGCTCCACCGTGGCACTGGAGGTATCAAATATTATCACTTCGGAATCCTTATTCCATTTTTTCAAGTGAAGTTTTGCTTTTTCTATTCCCATTGTATGATCAAACAAATGCTAATTATATCTTGTTAAATATAATTCATTTCTTACAAAAAAGAAGGACTCATTACGCTATATTGGTTCTGTTTCCGGATAAAAAAACCGGTGCAGAATAAATTCTGCACCGACTCCACAATTATTGAAAAAACTAACATGAGTTATAAAGGGGCACTCATATTTTACTTTTTAATGAACTTATTTTTGTACATTTTATCTTTAGAATCTTTGGAAACAATAATATAATTGCCTGTAGCAAGACCGCTTACATCGATAGGCTGATTATAGGTATGGTTCTTTTTTTGTAAAACAAGTCTTCCTGATGCATCAATTATAGAAACTTCTTTATAAACTTTATCCGAATCTTTCCCAATGAAGATAAGCTGAGTCGCAGGATTTGGATAAATACTCATTTCATTCCCTTTTTTAGGATCAACTTCTCCGGTTCCAAGATTACAAAAGTTCCAGTTTCCAAAGTTTAGCTTTACAAAAGATTGTAATCCCAGGAATTCACATTGATCAGGACAATAAGCCGTACATGCATAGAAGCCATACTCACCTGATTCTGTCGCTACATAAGTATCTCCGGTAGCTCCAGAAATGATGCACCCATCTCCTGAAACCGGTGGTATATTGCTCGGTGCACATTTGTACCATGTATGAACTCCATACACAACCGGAAAAATATCATCAAATTGTACCGATGCACCATTACATACATTATATTCTCCCGGACCTATATTTTCGTAAGTTCCCGGAGTTAGTGTCGTCATCATAGCCGGAAGTGCATAGGCATATCCATCAGCCATAATTTCTGCGCTTTGTGCTGTACAATCATTAAGTGTAGCTTCTACTTTAAAATAATAAAGCATATCACTTGAACCATTAATCGTCAGAGTCTGGGAGGTAGCCCCAGAAATAGGAACCCAAGGATTAGTATTGGGGGACTGCCATGTCCACGCCTGTTTGTACCATTGATAACTACCATAAGTTTGTGTTGAAAGTACTTCTGATTCCGTGTTGCAAAACACGACTTTATTGGGAAATTGAGCTCCTAATCTAGGACTGGTAATGGTAGGTGTAAATGAACACTGCGCACTTACTTTTAAGAGATTTAAAAGTAAAAACAGTGATAAAAAAATTAGTTTTGTTTTCATAGATATTAATTTAATTTTGGTTGTTATTTTTCGGTCCTCACAAATCAATCAAGTAATACTCTTATTCCGAATTTGACATTAAAATTCAATGGCTTCTCTTTATAGATTGTATTCAAAGCACCATCGTTTTTAAAATGATAGCCTATACCGGGCTCTGCATATATGCCTATTTTGTCAACAAGTTTTAGCTGCAGCCCTAAAGCTGTATTTAATGAAACCTGTACCGGCTGGTTTCCAAGCTTTTCTTTTGTTTCTCCATTCACTTCATTATCAACAATATATTGTGTCTTAAAGCTTCCTCCAACGGATTTTTCAGCAAGTGCTCCTGCGGTAACATAACCCGTAAAATTCCCTTTCTGGATAACGTTGTAGTTAACCTGAACAGGAATGCCCAAATAATGTATTGTCTGCTCACTTTTTACAAAGTTCGACTGGCTTCCGGAATGAAGTTCAGAAGATAGTTTAGTATAGTTTAAACCAGTCCCTATACCCCACTTTTTACCCAGATTATAATAAAGAGAAACGCCAAGATTCAGAGGAACTTTATGCCTTACCGTTGCTTCTACATTTTGACTCTGGTTAGCCACAAGAACTTTTACAAATGGATCTTCAGAAAAAGCAGATGCACTCCATACCTGATCAAGAGTTAACGGACCTCCGCTGATTGTAGCATATCCCGGAAATTGTTGTGAGTTAGATGAGGCTTTACCTGTCAGTAAACTTAGCATCCATGACTTTTTGTTCTTCTGTTTTTTTTCTTTTAATGTATTTGCTAATGATTTGTCCTGTACCCCTAAATCCGTTTCAGAAATAAGTTTGTTAATCTCCTCTTCTCTATTAATAGGTAAAAGATTCTTCATTTCACGAATCCTGGGAATCTGATTTTGAATTACAGGAGCATATTGTGTGTGCAGGCCAGCCAACAAATCCGTTTCTTCCTTTACTGACCTATACTGGACATTTCTTACACCTCTCCTATTCCCATATGCATATACATTCGTTGAAAAAATATCCTGTTCCGGGGTACGATCTTTCTTCTGCCCAAATTCCTTTAGAACATCGGACTCTCCTTTTTCGTTAAATGAGGAAATGCGATTATCTGGCGTGTGAGAATTACTTTCAGCAGAACTCTTATCTTCTGACTTGCCAATTTTGGGTTTAACATTATGGTTTACCTCCCATAGTTGTTTGCCCACAATAAAAAATAATGCAATCGCAGCGGCTATACTGGCAATACGATAAATGAATGCCCCTCTTTTTTTATTTGAATCTGAGTCTTCACTATCGATCGCTTTATTTGCTTCAGTAAAAAGCCCAACAATATTTTTATCCTCATCTTTATCGAATAATTCATCTTTGATGTTATCCCATAATCCATCCGGAACATCACCTTCGTGATCTTCCATCTTCCTGCGCAGATCGTTTAACCATTGATTACTCATATTGCGCTTTTATTAACATTTTATATTCTTTAACTTTCTGAACAAGCATAGCTTTAGCTCTGTGAAATTGCGAAGCCGAAGAATTTTCTGCTATCCCCAACAATTCCGCAATCTGTTTATGGCTTTTATTTTCAAATACATAGAGATTAAAAACAGTCCTATAGCCTTCCGGAAGTGAACGGATCATTTCCATCATAGCCTCCTGTGGCATCTCTTCTATTTCCGGTTCCTCATCGTCCGTTTTATCCGGAATATCAGAATCGTTCATCGTTACTTTAAAATCTGAATGTTGTCTGATATGTTTTAGTGATTCATTGACCACAATACGGGTAATCCAGGCTTTAAGGGATCCGCTTCCCCGATATTCAAATGAATCTATTGAGCGGAACATTTTGATAAAACTATTCTGTAGTACGTCACGGACGTCATCCTTATCAATGATATAGCGAGAGCACACATAAGAAAGATTCCCGGAATATGCTCCGAAAAGCTCCTTCCATGCAGCTTCTTCTTTTAAGAGAAGACGATTAACTAAAATCTGCTCCTTATTTGCCTCCATTGATTATGTTTCCCTGACGCCTCGTTTTAATGATTGATAAATCTTAATGCAAAAATAGGTTGCAACATTGCAAAGCGCAACCTATTTTAATTTTGCATCTAACTATTACTTAATTTTTTATACAATATGGAAAATCATATTTAATCATTTCATACGGTGTCAGCACTGTTCCGTCTACCGTAATTTTTTCTGCGACCAAACCAAATTTCATTGCATAGTTCTGGCCAACATAAAATCCTTTTTCTTTCGCTGTAAATGTCACAATTGTTTTTTTCACCGCTCCATCCATTGGAATATTGAGCTCTAAAGTCTTAGGAGTAAAAGTTAATTCCACTGCATTATAATTTGCATTTACCACAGCTGTATAATTAAGGTTATATTTTACTTTTCCCATTGCCGTAAGAGCAGCTTCAGTTTTTGCAGGGTCTTTTACTACGGCTTTCACAATTTCTTTTACGGGAAGGTCTGCGAACTTTATGGTGTCTTTCTTCACAGCAAAACTTACTACCGCCTCAGCTTTATTGTTTCCCTGACTTGTTATTAGCCTTCCTTTATAATTTCCAATAACATCTTGTAATTTTACTGGTGGAATATCTGGTCCGTCATTGTTACATGAAATTAAGCTAAGTCCCATAAAACCAATCAACACAGCCATAAAAGCTTTAAGTACTATAAATTTCTTCATTTTTTAAATTTGTTGCATTAAACACTATTTTATTTATTTTGAGTACTCACTTATATAAACCCTCTTTTCTTAAAATCTTGCACAACTTTTAAAATAAAAATGAAAACGCAAAAGTAAGCAACTGATTATCAGTTAAAAAAAATCACAATATCAATATTTTAATAATAAACCAGTAAATTCAGGCTTCGAAATAATTACCCCTTTGCATATCTAAAATATCCTGCAATGCTTTTTAAAAAACCAATAAAATCCATACATTAGATTATCATAAAAAAATAATATGAAAGCCATTATAATCAATGAATTTGGAACGGCCGACCAACTTAAAATCGCAGAGATAGAAAAACCGGTAATTACTTCTGATCAGGTTTTAATAAAAGTAAAAGCCATAGGAATTAACCCTGTAGAAACAAAAATCAGAGCAGGCTCACATATTTCATCGAAAACGCTTAAGTTTCCTGCCATTTTAGGAAAAGATTTCAGTGGGATTGTTGAGGAAGTGGGAAAGAATGTTCAGAACGTTGAGGTCGGAGATGCTGTTTTTGGATTAGCTACTCAAACTTATGCCGAATATATTGCCGTCAGTCCGGAAGTATTCGTAAAAAAGCCTGAAAATATCACTTTTGAAGAAGCAGCAGCTGCTCCTTTAGCTGGTCTCACCGCTTATCAGGCTATTCATGATCATTTAAAAGTTCAGTCTGGCGAACACATTCTGGTTCAGTCCGCAGCGGGAGGAGTTGGTCATTTTGCCGTTCAATTGGCTAAAATAGCCGGTGCTTCAGTGAGTGGTACAGCCTCCGGTAAAAATATTGAGTTCATTAAAGAGCTTGGTGTGGATCAGCCTATTGACTATAAAAATCAAAGATTTGAGGAAATCTTATCCGATCTTGATGCTGCCCTTGATACTATGGGTGGAGAAGTATTGTACGGATCAATCAATTGTGTAAAGCCCGGAGGAAAAGTCGTTTGTTTACCTTCCTATACTAAAGATGATCCTAAAGCAATTGAACTGGCACAAAAACGCAATATCAATCTGATGTGGACCATGCTTACTTTTAAAAGGGAAAGCCTGATAAAACTATCAGAACTGATCGAAAAAGGATTATTAAAGATTTTTGTTGGAGAAATCTTGCCAATGAACGAAATAGCAGAGGCGCACAGAGAAATTGAGACCCATCGTACAAAAGGAAAGATTGTAGTTAGAATATAGTTTTTATTATTTTAATATATTTGTTAAAAACATCATCTGAATGAACCTTGAACAGGTTAGTTTACATCTTGAGGCATATAAGGAACATGATCAGATATTAGATGCGGCCAATTATCTGATCCGCACTTTTAACCTGGAGCATGAGAACTTTGCCGGCTTTGGATTCCGGGAGGAACTTTCCCCTAATTCCATGTTATTGACTGCTGAAGGACAATTGGGTCACCCTCAAAAGGTAATGATCCCCAGAAACATATTCGATTTTGATTTGAGTCTTGTTCTGAATATGCTGGCTCATGAAATGCTTCATGTAAGGCAGAAAGTTCCTGGTCAATTTATTGAAGATAAAAATGAAAGGGAATTTCAGGCATATTCGGAAATGCTTTTTCATCGGATTTTTCCACAAATTCCTGAAGTTTCGGATTTTCATAAAAAGTTTTTTGGAAATAAAGCTTTGGAATACTACAGAAGAATGGGAGAAAATTCTCAATTACAGCAAAAATATGCAGGGCAGAAATTAGAAGTTGAACAATTAATAAACCAAATATCATGATAATAAAACCAGATATCTCCTGGGCAGATTTTGAGAAAATAGATATACGATGCGGAACTATTATTTCCGTTAATGATTTTGAAAAGGCAAGGAATCCTTCCTACCAGTTGGAAATTGATTTTGGCCCGCTCGGTATTAAAAAATCTTCAGCTCAGATCACAGCATTATATCAAAAAGAAGACCTAATTGGAAAACAAATTTTAGCTGTTGTGAACTTTCCGAAAAAACAAATTGCCAACTTTTTTAGTGAATGCCTTGTTTTAGGATTGTATGGTGAGAACAAAAGTGATGTTACTCTTTTAGCACCTTCGCTACCTGTAAAAAATGGAATGCAGGTGGGATAAAATATAAAATACTTATGATACAACACATTCCTTTAGAAAAGATATTATTCCTTGATATTGAAACAGTTCCGAATGCAGGATCATGGGACGACTTATCCGAAACAGACCAGAAGCTTTGGGATAAAAAAACCAGATTTCAACGGAAAGATGATATTTCTGCCGAAGAATTTTATTCTGAAAGAGCAGGAATAATGGCAGAATTTGGGAAAATCATCTGCATTACCATAGGAATGGTAGAAAAGAATGACACTTTAAAGATAAAAAGCTTTGCTCATCATGATGAAAAAAAGCTCCTTACAGAGTTCGGAGAAATATTCAACAGTCCAAGGCTACGGGATGTAATTTTATGTGCACACAATGGAAAAGAGTTTGATTTTCCCTGGATTGCACGACGTTTTCTGATCAATGGAATGCAACCTCCGGTTCCTTTTCAGATGTTCGGAAAAAAACCTTGGGAAATTCCTCATATCGATACGATGGACCTTTGGAAATTCGGAGATTATAAAACGTTTATTTCCCTTGAATTGCTAGCGCATGTTTTTGGAATTCCAACGCCTAAAGATGATATAGATGGCTCAATGGTTTCATCAATCTACTACATAGAGAAAGACTTGCAAAGAATAGTTGACTATTGTGAAAAAGATGTCTTAACTTTGGCAAATGTTTTTCGCCGCATGCGGCAGGAAGATTTGTTGAAAAGAAATATCAATCAAGATTAAAAAATGAAATTTACAGACGATCAAATTGCTGATATAGGAGAAGAAATTATAAGAGTACTTAAGTCCGTATACGATCCTGAAATCCCTGTGGATATTTATGAATTGGGACTTGTGTATGATGTACAGATTTCTGAGGATGGCGATGTTAAGATCATCATGACTCTTACAACTCCAAACTGCCCGGTTGCAGAAACATTACCGCAAGAGGTAAAGGATAAGGTTCAAAGTGTAGAAGGAGTAAACAGTGTTGATTTAGAACTTACTTTTGAGCCAAGCTGGAATAAAGATATGATGAGCGAGGAAGCCAAATTCGAACTAGGAATGCTCTAAAAATCAGAATAGAAAATAAAAAAACCGCAGGAATTTCTGCGGTTTTATTTTTCAGTCTCTGTTGCTATTTTTTTCCCTTCTCTTCTGCTCCATTCGCTCCATGAACCTACATAAAGATCAGGGATTGGTAAGCCGGCATAGTCCAAAGCTAATATGGTATGACATGCCGTGACCCCTGAACCACAGTGAATGATCAGGTTTTGAGATTTGTCCTTTAATAATTTTGAATATTTTTCTTTTAAAACTTCTGGTTTAAGGAAATTCCCGTTTTCATCAAGATTTTCAGAAAAAGGAATATTAATTGCTCCGGGAATATGCCCCGCTATCAAATCAATCGGTTCAGACTCTGCTTTATAACGGTAAGCATCCCGTACATCAATTACTGTCGAAGAGTTGTTTATTAATTCATTTTCAACATCTTCCAGGCTTGATGTTGGCAGAAGCCATCTTTGATTTTGCATAGGTGCAGTTTTTTCATAAACCTCCTCTCCTGATGCACATTCCACACCTTCTCTTTCAGCCGCCTGAAACCCACCATCTAAAACCTGAACCTCTTTAAGTCCAAAAGAACGTAACATCCACCATGCTCTTGCAGCCGCATTGGCACCATTTTTATCATCGTAGATAACCACATGGCTATCTTCAGAAATCCCCAGGGCTGCCAATGTTCTACCAAATTCTTCAATCCCGGGTAAAGGATGCCTTCCTCCAAAAGCAGCATCTTCTCCGATTTCAGCTAGATCTGTATCTAGATTGATGAATCGCGCTCCCTTAATATGCTTTTCCAAATAACTCTGGTATATATCTTTACCTACTCGTGCATCAAGGATGATTAGATTTTGAGTTTCTAAATTTCTTAATTGTGAAGCTGAAATAATAGGGGACATACAATTCTTTTGTTAATTAGGTTCTGGCTAAAGCCGAATGATATAATAATTCAAATACGGGCTAAGACCCGCCTACTGATTGATTTTATATTTTAAAAATGAAAAATATCTTTTGCTTTATTATATGAGCTCTCGAAGTTTAAAAGATTAAGATTATGGTCTATTTTCTCTACACTCATAAAGTTAATTACCTGCTCGGTAGGCATATTACCTACCAGATCATCTTCCGCCATAGGACAACCTCCAATTCCTTTAATAGCACTATCAAATCTTCTGCACCCCTGGTCATAAGCCGCCTTTAATTTGGAATAAGAATCTTCATATCGGTTATGAAAATGTCCTCCAAAATTAATTTCAGGATGTTTTGCGGGTATTTTTTCGAATAAAAGGGCAATTTTTTCGGGAGTTGCAACACCTGTTGTATCGGACAACAAAATATTTTCAATTCCGATCTCCGAAAATCTTTGAGCCCAAAACTCTACATCTTCCAACTTCCACATTTCTCCGTATGGATTTCCGAAAGCCATGGAAAAGTAAATATTCAGTTCTTTATTCTCTGATTTTACAAGCTCCTGCATTTTAATGATCTCATTAAAAGCTTCTTCCTGATTTTTGTTGGTATTCCTGTGTTGAAAAGTTTCAGATATTGAAAAAGGAAACCCCAGAATATCTACAGACTGATGCTTTAGTGCTTTTTCAGCTCCTCTGTAATTTCCTATAATGGCAGAAATCTTCGTATTTGATAAAGATTTGTCTATATTTTCAGCAACCTCATCAGAGTCAGCCATTTGCGGGATAGCTTTTGGAGAGACAAAACTGAGGCTATCCAACACATCAAATCCCACTTCCATCAGAGAGTTGATGTAATCAATTTTTTTATTTGTGGGAATAAATTCCCCCCAGCCTTGCATGGCATCCCTAGGACATTCGGTAAGAAACATTTTCACTTTAGATTTTCTCAAATATAATAAAACTTAACAAGTTTATCTACGATCAATACAAAGCTAACATAATTTTGATTTTCAATTATTTATATATGATTCAAAATTTCAATAACTGATATTCAGCCGCAAATAATGTATTCTGAGCATCAAATTTGCTAACTTTGTTAAAATTTATACCGGATAATGAGTACTATAGAATTCAACCAATTATGGAGAGAGAAGTTATTGAATCGTTTTCTTAACTATGTAAAAATATATTCAACAAGTGATGCAGAGAGTGAAGCAACTCCTTCTACTCCGCAGCAATGGAACATCGCTAATTATATTGTTGAGGAATTAAAAACAATCGGTCTCGAGAATGTTTCTATTGATGACAATGGTTATATTATGGGTTATGTTCCATCTAATCTTGAGAATAATGATCAACCTACCATTGGATTTATTTCACATTATGATACTTCACCCGACTTCAGTGGTGAAAATGTAAATCCTCAGGTTTGGGATAACTATGATGGTGGAGACCTCCTTCTTAATAAGGCAACCGGATTCACTCTTTCCTCTTCAAAATTTGAAAGTTTAAAAAAATATATTGGGCAAACTTTGATCACAACAGATGGGAATACCCTTCTCGGAGCTGATGACAAAGCCGGATGTGCAGAAATTGTTACGGCTGCTGAATATCTTATCGCTCACCCTGAGATCAAACACGGAAGAATTGCGATTGGTTTTACACCTGATGAAGAGATCGGAAGAGGTGCTCATAAGTTTGATGTAGCAAAATTCGGAGCAGAATGGGCTTATACAATGGACGGAGGTGAAGTTGGGGAGCTAGAATATGAAAATTTTAACGCTGCCGGAGCTGTTGTAAAAATCCATGGATTAAGCGTACACCCTGGTTATGCATATGGAAAAATGATCAATGCGAGTCTTTTAGCTGCTGAGTTTGCACAATCTCTTCCAGCGAACGAAACACCATCTACAACTAAAGGATTTGACGGGTTTTATCACCTGATGGATATTACTGCTGATATTTCTGAAGCCAAGCTTCAATATATAATCCGTGATCATGATGATGAAAAATTTGAAGCACGAAAAAAATTCATTGAGCAAAAAGTTGCAGCATTTAATGAAAAACACGGTGAAGGGACTGCAGAAATTGAGATTAAGGAACAGTATCGTAACATGAAACAGCAGTTCGAAGGAAAAATGCATATCATTGATCTTGCAGCCAAAGCAATGAGGGAAGCTGATATTGAGCCTAAGATAAAAGCGATCAGAGGAGGTACAGATGGGGCACAATTATCTTATATGGGACTTCCTTGTCCAAATATCTTCGCTGGTGGAATCAATTTTCATGGCCCTTATGAATATGTTGCATTAGAAAGCATGGAAAAAGCTACTGAAGTTATAATCAATATTGTAAAGAAGTAATAAAGCATTTGATTTAAATATTAAATAATAAGCCTCTGTTTGAACGGAGGCTTTTTCTTTTTCACACACAATTATCTCATTAACAAATTATTATATGCATAACGGTTTTTTATTTTCTACTTCTCTTCATAGTGATTAAATAAAATTAATCTGTAACTTGGAAGAACTAAAAATCTTTCGCTTATGAAAAACAACTTTAACAATTTCAGAACTTATAGAAGATTTTTTAACCTTATAATTCTTTCTATATTCACAGCAGTAATTCTAACTTCGTGTTCACAGGACAATTTGAACGAGGACCCGGTAGCACCTCAAACAGAATCCGGTGGCTTCAAAACTCTGGGAAATCTTACTTTACAGAAAAATGTCATTATTCTTGATGATGAATCCGTATCAGCAATTTCCAAACTGGATAATCAGAATATTACCTTTAATAAAGCAACCGATCAAACTGATGACATTCAGGCCGGGAGTGTTTTAGTTGGAACAAAAATAGAAGGAGATCAGGTAAAGACGATCCTTTCTAAAGTACAATCTGTAACTAAAACAAATAATCAGTATTTTGTGCAGACATCAAGCGCTAAACTTGAAGAATTTATATATAGTGGAACGTTGAGTGGTGTTTATGATCCCTCAGGCAAAGCTCCCATCAGTGTTAATGGGAGGATGGTAAATTATGTTCCGGTTGAAGGCTTTATTTCCCAGGAATTAAATAATAAAATCATCAATATAGAAGCTAAAAGTCTAAGTGATCAGAAACTGGTTACTTTTAATCGTTTCAACTTTAACAGGACTTTTCCTATTAATCAACAAGTTGGTCCGGTAGGATTAGCTTCAAGCGTAAATGTAAAAGGCGGTGTAACTCCTAAAATTGATTACAATATTACATTTTCATGGGGACATCTGACCAACTTTTCTGTAAACTTTATCATGGATGATATTGTTTTACAGTCCACTGCGGATATTCAAGCATCAGTAGGTTACACGGTAAGTACTACAGATTTTGTAAGCATTCCAATTGTACCTATCGTATTAGGTCCGACCGGGCTTGTACTGAGTCCTACAATATCTGCGGGTCCTTTTCTTGGAATCGGGGCGACCGGCAAAGCAAAAGTAAACCTTCTTGATGTAGGAGGGACAGCCAATTTCCTTGTTTCAAAAAACCCGGCTCTAAACATCAGCTTGGAAAAAAGATCTGATTTCAGCATCACTTCTCTAGAAGGCACGTTATCTGCGGAAATAGGTCTGGAAGCAAAAGGCGCTGTTGGCTTACAATTTCTAACAGTACCTATTGCCAATTCAGGACTAAGGGGCAGAGCCTCAACTATTGCTGCCTTAGGTGTACAGCTTATACCACAAAGGAAGGGGATTATTGACCTAAAGGCAAAAATCCAGGCAGACATGTTTTATGGATTTGGAGTCTTCCCACTAAGATATGAAGGAACCATTCCCCTTTTCCAAAGAGAATATCCTCTATATCACAAAGAGATCGAATTTTAATATATTATCACTTAAATAAAAGAGAAGCCACGACAATTGTTGTGGTTTCTTGCTTTTGGAGCATAACAACATCATTTAGCCTGTAAGTATTTTACTTATAAATAATTATATTTTAAAGTGAAGGTGTTTTTTTTAATATATTTATTACTACAAAAAATCAAATTACATTATGAAAAAACTATTTAGAAAAGATTTGCTAACAATTCTGGGTAGCGGAGGAAATGGCTGCCACAGCAGCGGAGACTCCGCATATTGTTGGACAGATTGTGAATGCACTTATGGTAAGGCATGTGAAATGCAGGACGATGGTAACCCGGGAACCTGTGTAAGTATCGGCAGCCCCGGTAGTGGTGGAAATCCCGGAAGCGGCTGTCCCCAAGGGATGATTTGTGAAGAAGAACCGTTTTAATAATATCAATCGGAAAATTACTTTTCCGATTTTTTTTGCCTACTCATCAGATAAAATCATTGAGGGGAAACTAATTTACATAAAGCCCTTTATCAAAACACAAGTGCTCTTCGTTTTAGAAAACTCATCCTGCACTCACTAGCGACAGCTGGTTTGCGCCTGGTTAGTCCTTTATTACCATAAATCTTTATTCCTTTTAAGTAGAAACAAGCATATAATTCAATTATTCGTAATGGAACTAAAACCGAAATAAGTTTCAACTAAAAAGACTCACCACAACCTATAATAGTTACTTTCACAAAACCAACTAAAAAAACATGATATAAATCATGTTTTTGATAAAAATTAGATGTTTTATAAACAATAAAAGCTTTTGTAGTTTATTTTTTTGATTAATTACACCGAAACAATAAATACAAAACGCTTTATATCAATAAAATAGATAATTTTTTACAGTCATTTAGCTTAAATATATTTTATATTTTCGCGCTGAAAAAAAATTTTTATAAAAAAAAGGAGATAGATTTATTAGTTCCCACGATTGTACCAAATTGCTTATTCTTTTTAGCATCGTTAATTAGCACTAAAATAAATTAAGTAGCTCATTTTTAATGCAAAATATGTATTTGCGGTAAAAATCCGACATAAAAAAAATCCTTCTCCTGTGATTTAATAATATAAAAGAAAAAGAAGAAGACAATTCTTCTTAATAATATTATATAACCAATTAAAAACACAAGCAATGACTAAATTAAAAAACCTACTATTGTTGGTGACAACAATCTTTTTATCCAGCATAACTTATGCTCAGGTCGGGGTAAATACCACCTCCCCACAAGGAATTCTGCATTTACAAAACATACCAAGCAAACAAATGGGTTTGGTAATGCCTCGCGTGGACTCTACCGATGTTGCAGTAAGCAACAGCAATACAACTCCAGTAGAAGCTACTGTTGTTTATGATAATAACAAACGATGCCTTAGGTTGAAAACAACAGATGATTCCCAAGGGTGGAGTTCTTGTCTTATAGATGAAACAGAAGTTGAAAACTTAATCCAAACAGAAATAACCTATAATGGTAATAAGCCAGCCAGAGCTAATAAGGTAGCTGCTGCTGACCTCTATGCAGCAACATACATAGACCCTTATAAAAACAATTATGTTTATGGTATGGGACTTCAATCTTCCAATCAGCTAGGAGCTTTAACAGCTGGATCAAAATACCCATCTCTTATTTTAGGCCGCTCTTGTAAGGAGCTTACTATGGGACGATATAATGGAATGGCTATTACCACAAGTGGCGAGCTCTGGGTATGGGGACAAAATAGCTATGGAAAGAACGGAACCGGAAATACCACTACTGTAGCTTCCCCACGACAAGTTGCGCTTCCCGGAGGTGTTAAAGCTAAAAAAGCAAGAACCGGACAATACAATTCTCTTGTTTTAGGGGAGGATAATCAACTCTATGTAACAGGATATAATGGGTATGGTGTTTTGGGTGACGGAACAACAACCGGCCAAGCCGATACCTTTACAAAAATTAATTTCTTTAACGGGATGGAAGTTATAGATATGGATGTATTTATCTATGGAGCCATCGCAGTTACCAGTGATGGAAATGTTTACACATGGGGACTTAATAGTACAACGTACAGAAGAATAGGGCTTCCAACTAATGTAGGAACCGCTACTACCCCTACTCTTCTTAATTCTCAATTTACCTTGAATTCAGGAGAAAAAGTAGTGAAAGTACAAGTTGATGACTACTCCAATTATGGAGGTGGATTTATCACTGATCAGGGAAGGTTCTTTGCTTTTGGTTATATGTTATATTTTGGAGGAGGAAGCGTATATTCAGGACCTACAAATTTAACTCCTAACCTTCAATCAGGAGAACGTTTTACAGAATTCTCAATGAATAATGGTGTCGCTTTTATCACCAACCAGAATAATATCTATGGTGTTGGACTCAATACCAACGGTCGTTTTGGGACTGGAAATACAAATACCTTAAACACCGTTACAAGCATTACCCCAGCTCACCTTAATGGTTTTGAATATAGCGGAGTTAGTCTGGGATACAACAATATGTATCTTCCTGCTTCCAATAAAAGAAATGTACTATACGGAGCAGGACAAGGCGCTTACAGACAATTAGGAAGACTGAACGAGTCTGGATCAAATATTTTGGTTCCTGTGTATGAAGATAAGTAAGTTGATTACGATACTCATTTAACTGATATTAGTTATTAAAAGACTGCCTTAGTTTAAGGCAGTCTTTTTTATACACAAAGAATAGCTTTTGTTATTGCCTGGCATCTTTAGATAATGGCACAATCAGGATACTTTATCAATGATTACATGAAATACCTATTAACGAAGATGAGCTCAACTCGATACAAAAGCTTCCTTTTATCAAAACACCCATGCTCTTCATCAAATAAAATTTCATTTTCACGCTCACTGCTGTTGTTTTGCACCAGATTTAATACTATTTATTATTATGAAACAACGTTTTTTAGCAGTAAGCTCTTTATTGCTTTGCATTACCTGCTCAGTAGAAGCCAACGCACAACAAACACCAATCGTTCATATCGGAGTTAAAGCCGGTACAAATTTCACTAAAACATCCTCTGCCTCTTCTGACCTGAGCGGAAAATATGGAATGGGATATCAGGCGGGTGTTATGGCAAGAGTAGACTTTAACCGGATATATCTTCAGGGAGAAGCTATATTCAACAAAAGAAAAACATCATATGACTTAAAGGATGGAAATTCTTCGCAATTGAAATGGAATTCAATCGATATCCCTGTTGTAGCAGGTTATAAGATCGTAAGTTCCAAAGATTTTAATGTCCGAGCTTTTGCCGGAGGAGTTTACAGTTATGGATTTAATGATAATATTTCTACCTCAAAAGCACTGCGCGAAGGTTTAAAAAAATTCGATAAATCCAATATTGGTATTACCGGTGGAATTGGTGTGGATTATAAAAACTTCACCGTTGATCTGAGGTACGAAACAGGACTCACCAGCATCAGCAAAGAATTTAAATCCAAACCTCACAGCTTCTCGCTTGGAATCGGATACTTCCTGTTCTAAAAACTTAAATTATCTTTACCATTAGAAACTGCATTTCCTGCAGTTTCTAATTTTTTACCCTATTAAAATATGCTTAAATCTTTTATCGTAAGAAAACATCTATTTGTTATTGGTTTCTGGCTGATTTTCGGGATAACCATGTGGATTAATTTCCAGGCAGATTCCGGCAGATACAATTCACTTATCCAGACGTTAGCCATTGTAATAAGCTCCTTTATTTTCACTCAGTTTTTAACAAAAAAATTACTCCCGCAAGCCTTAAAAGAAAGGAAAATGAAAAAATTCCTACTCCAGGCAACGATTATGATTCTTTTACTGAGCTTTATTTACTCTTTTGTTTTTGCTTATATAGAAGTAGATTCCAGAACACCCCTAGCTCCTGGTTTTAAAAGTCACCTCCCTATTTTATGGAAAGGATTTTATTTAGCTCTTCCTGCATCCTTTCTTATTAATGGAACAGCGTGCGGAATAACATTTTATCAGGAACACGGAAAAATTGAAAGGGATCACATTCTTTTGCAACAAGCCCATCTGGAAAATCAGCTTAAGCTATTACAGGACCAGATAAATCCCCATTTGGTTTTCAATATTCTCAATCATATTCATATCCTGATGAAAACCAATACTGAGCTTGCTTCATTTTTGTTGCTAAAGTTTTCAGATATCCTGAGGTATCAGCTTTATCACTGTAATCAGAATCAGGTCCTGCTTAAAAAAGATGTTGAATACCTACAAAATCTTGTAGAAGTTGAAAAATTGCGTTGGGGAAATGAACTGGATGTAAAAGCAACCTGGGAGCTTTCCACCGATAAAGCGACTATTGCTCCGCTTCTTCTCGTTCCTTTTATTGAGAATGCCTTTAAATATGTTTGCCGCTTGCCGGGGCATAAAGGTTATATCTTAATTTCATGTAAGGAAGAAGATAACCAACTTTATTTTTATGTGGAAAATTCCTACTCCAGTATAACTGTTCATAAAAGTAAAGATGGTGCTCATGGAATAGGGCTTAATAATGTACAGAAAAGGCTTGACCTTCAGTACCCGGATTCATACTCTCTCAATGTAGAGTCTGATAATCATGTTTACAAAATTTCTTTAATCCTAAATCTCTCTCAGGAAAATGACAAACAATAATATTCCCAAAATGAAATGTCTAATTATAGATGACGAACCCTTGGCAAGATTCTATCTAAAAGACATGGCGGATCAAATTGATTTTTTGGAAGTGGTGGATACCTGTGCTACCGCATTAGAGGCTAATAACAAAATACAAGAGAATCAAATTGATCTCATCTTTCTGGATATTAATATGCCTTATCTTACAGGCCTTGATTTTTTGGAACAACTGGAGAATCCGCCCTTATGTATTTTCACAACTGCTTACTCAGAATATGCCTTAGAGGGCTACAGACTACAGATTGTAGATTACCTTTTAAAACCTATAGCGTTTAATCGTTTTTACCAGGCAGTAAATAAGGCACAGCAGCAATTCATCTTATTTGAAAGATCCAAAAGAAATATTTCTCTGGATGATCCTTACTTATATGTACGTCAATCCGACACCTTTATAAAGGTTTCCTGGGTAGATATTTTATATATTGAAAGCATGCAGAACTACACCAAACTGCATTTTAAAGATAAAACACTTGTCATTCATCAGACAATGAAAGCTATCGAGGAGTCCTTATCCCCTGAGCATTTTTTTAGAATCCATAAATCATTTCTCATCAATATCACTCATATTGAAATGATTGCAGGAGGCAGACTTTATATTAATAAAACAGAGCTTCCTATTTCGAGAACCCGTAAAGAAGAATTGCTTAACCAGGTAGTCTATAAGAAGCTCATAAGTAAATAAATTAAGGGAGATTCCAGCGAAGAGAAACAGCCATATAAAAGGTGGAAGCAAAACGAGGATCTTCCATCTTTTTTGATTTAAATATGCTTTTGATCTTACGGTCATTTTCACTAAAGCTCCTCAGGAGAGCGGTTCCTCCGGTAAGACGTAGACTTACATTTTTGCTGATCTGTAATTCAGGCCGTATCCCTGCTGTAATTTGCTGATAGCCAAGCAGCGTGGATTTTCCTCCTTTATTCCTTTCTACCGTCATCCCGTTTAATCCAACAACTGCCTTGATAGCAAATTTATCTGAAAACTGATAGCCCGCCTCCATTCCTTCAGGAAAGTTGATGTTGAATTTGATTTTATTTCCCGTTTTCCAATCGAAATAGATCCAGGGCATAATCATGGGTACTCCAAATGCAGTAGTAAGCACAGGGCCTACTCCAAGCGCAAGATTAGGAGTAAAGTTTTTTATAAACAATAAACCTCCCTGGCCTAAAACATCATCAAAGTTTACATTTTCAAGGTCGGTATAAACGCCGGCTGAAGCGGTAACCATCATGCTCCATTTTCCACCCAAAGGTCTTATATGCTGTAATCCAACCTGCGCATTCAGCATCTGATCAGGAAATAAATGAGTTTCATAGTTCTTATGGGACAGTTTAGCATAAGATCCGTTAGCAAGTAATGACCATGATTTTATTCTTCCTTCACTTATTTTTTTCATGGAAAGAGGAATGCTGAAGCTTATATCCATTCTCTTAAAATCACTTTTGGAATCCGTTTTCATACTATCCTCAGGGCGGATGTAACTTGAATAAGGAATATATTCCGTTTTTAATTCTCCGGATAATCCGGATTGTGCGTTGAGCAGGCAACTTAAATGAGTAAAACCATAAAAGGCAATCAAAAGACCCTTCTTCATAATGTAAAATTTTCACAAAGAGAGGGTATTCAAAAAGCGAAACAAAAAATACTTGATTAAGTGTGTACATCTTGTGATGACCTGAAATAACTGCATGACCAATAGATGCCATACACTTGTTCCTGTCCTTATTTATGATCTCATGCGGCTTAGTCTCAGCGCAGCAATACAATACAAAAGCCACAGTACTAGTACTGTGGCTTCTAACAATATTGAAAATTAAGTATTACTTTATTCTCCCTGCTGGTTTCCCAAAAAAGCATCCCAGCCTTGCGCAGTAAGCGGTATCAACTGGTTGGAACCTCTGGCCACCATAAAATTCCCGTCCTCTTTATCTACAGCATGTCCTATAATCGTAAAATCAGGGTGGTTTTTTATTTTAGCAAAATCTGCCGGTGCGATTGTAAATAATAATTCGTAATCTTCACCTCCACTTAATGCTGTTACAACAGGATTCAAATTCATTTCATCAGCAGTTGAGATCGTAAGGCTATCCATAGGGATCTTCTCTTCATATAGCCTGAATCCGACTTTTGACTGGTCAGAAAGGTGCAGTATTTCAGAAGCAAGCCCATCAGAAATATCGATCATAGAAGTTGGTTTTATATCCAGCTCTTTAAGGATCGTTTTAACATCCGTTCTTGCCTCTGGCTTTAATTGTCTTTCCAGAATATAATCGTATCCTTCCATTTCCGGCTGCATATTCGGATTTGCCAGGAAAACGGCATGCTCTCTTTCTAAAATCTGTAACCCCATATAGGCTCCTCCAAGATCTCCGCTTACGACCAATAAATCGTTCGGCTTCGCACCACTTCTTTTAACCAGATTCTCTTCATCTTCAATTCCTATAGCGGTAATACTCATTACCAACCCTGTATTAGAACTGGTGGTATCTCCTCCTATTAAATCTACTTTATATCTCGCGCAAGCAGCCTGGATACCGGAATAGATTTCCTCTAAAGCTTCTACCGGAAACCGGTTGGAAACGGCAAGAGAAACTAAAATCTGTGTAGGAGTAGCATTCATAGCCGCTACATCACTTAAATTGACAACAACAGCTTTGTATCCTAAATGCTTTAATGGAACATAACCCAGATTAAAGTGAACACCTTCTGCCAATACATCAGTGGTAAGGACCACTTTCTTTCCGCCCGGATTGATAACTGCTGCATCATCTCCAACTCCAAGCTCCGAAGATTCATTGGACAAAGGAAAATGTTCCGTTAAGTGTTTGATCAATCCAAATTCTCCTAATTTGGAAATGGGTGTTAGTTCCTGAGATTTATCTTCAAACATATCTTTTTTATTTATAAATGATGACAGATAATTGATAAATGCTGTTCGATATTCTTTTATCCATGATTATTTATCAATTATCATTTATTTGTTAAACTCTGAAGGATCAATGTTATGAGGATGGAAAGGGAACTTTTTAAAATCCTCTCTGGTTAAAACTTCAGTGTCTGGTGTTTTATATTTATTCATTGCTTCAATAACATCATCCGGAGGAGTGGTCATTTTTCTCAGCATCATATCAATCCATACCCCTGTAGCTTCAGACGTTGCACAATGCACACCATCCGGAGTATAGAATTTGTGTATAAAACGGTAGATGGAAGAATCTTCCGAGCAACCGCCTATTTCCACACTCACGATCACCGTCTGATCAGCATAGATTTCTTTAAAAAAAGAATATCTTTCATGAAGCATAACAGGTCCTATCCCCCATCGACTCAACTGGGTAACTCCCATTTTTTCTTTTGTCATAAAAGCCATCCTGGCTTGTGCACAATACTGCACATAAGATGAATTTGCTAAGTGTTTGTTGGCGTCAAGATCGCTCCAACGCACTTCGAAGGTATGGTAGAATGTCATTTGAAATTGTATTTAGAATAATAAAATTATAATCTTCAAAAATACTCAAATAAGATGGTTTATAAAAATTGTACTTTTGGAAAAATAATCTTCACCATAAGATTACAGGTACATGAAACAAATTATTATTATCGGAGGAGGTGCAGCGGGATTTTTCTGTGCATCCAACCTTGACGAAACCAAATATAAAATTATTATTCTCGAACAAAACTCGGATGTCCTCCAGAAAGTAAAAATCTCAGGAGGAGGTCGTTGTAATGTAAGTCACGCTTGTTTTGACCCCAAAGAATTGATTCAGTTTTACCCTCGTGGGAACAAAGAACTTTTAAGTGTTTTTACCAAATTTCAGCCCGGAGACACCATGGAATGGTTTGAACAACGAAATATTTCGTTGAAAATAGAAAATGACAACAGAATCTTCCCTGAAAGCAATTCTTCACAAACAATTATCAATACTTTTCTCAACGAAGTCCAAAAGAAAAATATAGATGTAAAAACAAAATCTGTTGTAAAAGAAATTGTAAAGGATGGTGAAAGATACATTGTAAAGACCAGCTCGGAAGACCTTGTAGCGGATTACATCATTTATGCTACAGGAAGCTCTCCAAAATCTCTGAAAATTGTAGAAAGTTTAGGACACAGAATCATTAGCCTTGTTCCCTCACTTTTTACTTTCAACATTAAAAATGATCTTCTGAAAGACCTTGCAGGAACCAGCTTTGAAAATGCAGAAGTTTCAATACCAAAGTTGAAAACAGCGGAAAGTGGGCCGCTCCTGATAACACATTGGGGATTATCCGGACCTGCCATACTGAAAATTTCGGCCTGGGAGGCGATCAATCTGGCAAAGGTGAAATATAACTTTGAAATTGAAGTAAATTTCATTTCAAAAACACTAGATGAAGCAGAGGAGATATTTCAAAACTTCAGACACAGCAATCCTAAAAAGACCATAGGTCAGTCGAAAATATTTGAAGTTACCAACAGATTCTGGCAGAAAATTCTTGACACTTTAAAAATAGATCTCAATAAACAGGTAGCTCATATTTCCGGAAAGGAAATGCAAGCGATCCTTATCAGTCTCTGCTCTAAAAAACTTCAGGTTACAGGCAAATCAACCTTTAAAGATGAATTTGTAACTGCCGGAGGAGTGGATTTAAAAGAAATCAACTTTAAAAATATGTCTTCAAAGATCCTTCCTCGGTTTTATATTGCCGGTGAAGTATTAAATATTGATGCAGTAACGGGTGGGTTCAATTTTCAGGCATGCTGGAGTGAAGCATGGTTGATTGCACAGGATCTGAACATGAAATGATTATCTAGTCAATTATAACAAGGATGTAATTGCAGTGTTTTTAATTCAAAAGAAATATCAGAATATTCTTAAAATCCTTTTAATGATAGGATTCGGTTATTTCTTTTGGCTTATGCTTCAAATTACCCTGGAATATATTCCTATAAGCCCTGAAGTAAGCTTTTTACAGATCAAACAGACGGAGGTAAGTCATAGACCTGAATATCTTTACCTCTTCTACACTCATGTTTATACCAGTATATTTGTACTGTTACTGGGCTTTTTAGCGATTCTGAGAAAAGATTTCGGTTTGAAAAGCCTACACAAAAATATAGGAAAGAGCTATATTTTTGTGGTATTATGCCTCTCTGCTCCCTCGGGAGTTTATATGGGTATATTTGCCAATGGAGGATTCCTTTCAAAATTTTCTTTTATTATTCTGGGAATCCTGTGGTGGATTACGACCTTCAAAGCCTTTAAGCTGGCAAAACAAAAAAAATTCCTCCTCCATAAGCAATGGATGTGGAGAAGTTTTGCATTGACACTATCTGCTATTACTTTAAGAATGTGGAAAGTTATTATTGTATATTTATTTCATCCAAATCCGATGGATGTATATCAAATAATTGCCTGGCTTGGTTGGATTCCTAATATCCTTTTAATTGAGTTTTTAATCACAAAAAAAATACTATGAAAATTTTAAATTACACTCTCGTATCTCTGTTAGCAGTCGCGTTATCAAGTTGTAAAAAAGAAGCTAAAAGTGCAGGCCCCGCAATGGCAAAAAAAGACTCTGTTGTAATTCCGGAAATCCATAAAGAATACTATGGAATCTACACGGGTGATTTCGGCGGAAAGGAAAAAGTGATTGACGAATATGACGGTAATGAATATGAAGATAATATATTTAAAAAAATTTCTGTAAAAATTAACAAGATTACCAAAGACAGTGTATATGGACAAAGCATTGTAAATGGCAATCAGCGACCATTCCGTGGCATTTTTAATGAAGAAACAAAGTCTTTTGTACTGGATGAACCCGGAAATGATAAAACCGATGGAAGATTTGAAATAAAGCTCAATAATGACAGCTTAACAGGTAAATGGACAGCCTTCAATAAAACAGCAGTAAAGTCCCCTTCAAAGACGTTAAAGCTTATAAAAAAAGATTTTGTGTATAACCCTAACTTTATGCTGGACGAAAACTCTGACCTGGTAGATTGGTCGAATCCTAAAGATTTTATTGAAAAGTATACTGATGAAGAGACGGGAAAAACAGAAAGCTATACAACCTCGAAAAACAGGGTCGCTTCTGAGGCTATTTTTAAAATCAATGCTTCCAAACAGAAGTTAACAGAAAAAGATCTTAAAAACCTGAGAAAACTTGATATGGAAATCATCAAAAACTCTGTCTTTGCAAGACATGGATACTCATTTAAAAAAGAAACCTACAGAAACTTCTTTGAACATACAGACTGGTATATTCCCGTTTCGAATAATGTAGATCATGATCTATCTCCAGTAGAAAAGGAAAATGTTGCTTTATTAAACCGTTTCATCAAATATGCCGAGGATAAATACGACAGATTTGGCCGTTAAAAATAAAAGATGATAAAAAAATATCTTAGCCTTTTTGCTTTAATTTTCTGCATGGTCTTTCTTTCTGCACAAAAAGACTCTGCTTCCACTCAGAAAAACCATTCGGTTATTTCTCCCGACGAACTTGCAGGATACAAAAACCCTGAATTTCCTGGTGGTCATCAGGCATTTGTAAGAAAGATTCAAAGCAATTTCCAAACGTCATTATTAACCAGGCTCAATATCAGTACAGCAAAAGCGGTAGCTACATTTATAGTAGAAAAAGATGGCAGCATGAGCCAGATACAAATAGAATCCTACGAAAATGAAATCATAAAAAAAGAATTCCTGAAGGCTCTTCACAGTGTACATACAAAATGGATTCCCGGAGAAAAAAATGGAGAAAAGGTCAAAATGAAAATGAAACAGCCTCTAATTTTCTGGTTGGAATGATTTATTTTCAGCTACTTTTATGATAAGATAGAGAAATAAACATCCCATCGCATAACATGTGATATCTACCCATGAAAATGAATTTCCTATAACAATATACATCAGGCTTCCTTTTTGGAAGCCTGCTTTTTCTGCAACATTAAAATACTGAGCAAATTCAATGATACATGAGAATATAAAAATTCCTGTAATAAGTTTTGTATTATCAATTGTAATGAAGCTTTTGACAAAAGTATAAAGAAGGATTACAACAATAACATCTCCCAAATAGGCCCTGACAAAGAAAACATTTTTTAATGCAGTAGCAATTATAACTTCTGTCAGAAATAGTAGAATCGTCAGAATAAGGTATTTGATATTAAATTGTAGTTTCATTTTCCTGGTTTAACAAAAGTCATTATACTGGATTAATAAAGCGGGCATGTGCCCGCTTTATTAATTTTTTATTACAAATAGGAGATTATTTTTTTACTTTTACGGTACATCCTATTGCAACCGTTTTTGTCATTTTAACAGGCTCTCCCTTTAGTAAAGCATTGACTGCATCTTGTGCGTAATACTCTGAAACATCATTGGGATTGTCGTAATTGTTATCGATCGCTCCTATATATTTAACTATATTCTTTCCATTTTCTTTTTGTAAAATAAAAACATGCGGCGTTTTAGTTGCCCCATACTGAGGATAAATTTTTTGTCCCTCATCCACTAAATAAGGAAATGTAAAGCCTTTTTGTTTAGCCCTTTCAATCATTTGCTGATATCCGTCTTCCGGTTGTACGTTCGGATCATTCGGGTTAATGGCAATTACGGGATAACCCTGTTCTTTGTATTTTTTATCCAGCGCAATAATCCTGTCTTCGTATTTCTTAGCATACGGGCAATGGTTACAGGTGAAAATAATAATAAATCCTTTAGCACTTTTATAATCACTAAGGGAAACCATTTTGCCATCAATATTTTTCAGTTTAAAATCTGTTGCCTCATCTCCTATTTCGTATCCTTTTTCAGATCTTATAAAACTATATTTCTCTTTTACTGTGTTCTCATTATTCTTTGCGGTAAAACTCAATAAGCCGAAACCAATAATAAAAGATGTTATGATAATTTTTATGTTCTTCATAGTATTATAAATATTTAAAGTAAATTTTTATTAATAACAGACTCAAGTTCAGTTTTGCTCATTTCTCCATCATTAAAAAAGATCTTTTCGCCTCCTTTATAAAACAAAGTTACGGGAATATTTCCATCCCAGTTTTTTTCGAACCGGGGAATCCATGTATTCATTCTTTTGATATCATCCAATAAAATAACTTCAGCAGTAAGCTTTTTATTTGTGATAAACTTTAGCACTTTTTCTTTATCCGCTAATCTGTCGAGTGAAACTAAAATCATTTTAAATTTCTGATTGTCTTTATTCTTGTTATTTACTTCCATAAAATCAGGAAGTTCTTTTACACATGGAGCACAAGTCGTTGACCAAAAGTTCAGGACAAGGAACTTATCGGTTTCCTGCTGAATACGTTTTTCAAGCTCTTCATATTTCACAGAAGAAATTTCAGTCTGCTGCGCCTTTGAAATGGTAACTCCTAATGATAGGAATAAAATTTTTAAGAAATGCTTCATATTCAAAATTAATAAAAAGTTTCATTGATCAATGATTTTCAACTGATTAATATACCTGAATTCAGGTATTTTTCATGAATTTCATTCACCAATTATGGATATATCAGAATTAAAAATGTAATTTAGTTTAGTCAAATTAAAAGTTTTTATTATGAAAAAATCAAACACTAAATCAAAAAAACTAACTAAAAAAGAGTTGAAAGAAATTAACGGTGGAAGAGTTGTCTGCCCAAGGGTAATCAGCTGCATTGACCGTCATACAGGTCAGGAACGCTATGGTGTGCCAGGAGTTCAGGATGATTATTGCTGCTAATTGGTTGTACTAATAGCTAACCAAATAATAACAAATCTACGATGACACCATTATCTGGTGTCATTTTTCACACAAAACAATGTGCTTTTAAACAAATTAAATATTATAATTATGAAAAAATCAAACATTAGAATCACAAAATTAACTAAAAAAGAGTTGAAAAAAGTTAACGGAGGTGTAGGACATGATTGCCCTGTTGTATTTAGCTGTTTTGACAGAAATACGGGGGAAGAATTAATAGGAGTTCCGGGAATACAAGATGGATATTGTTGCTAATTGCACCATCCGACAGGCAATAAAAAGTGCAGCTACAAATAGAATGATATGACATCCTATTTTAAATTTACCCAATAAGCAACTAAAAACCAATCACTTTATCTTGTCCTGTTAAAATAAAAATGTACTTTAGTTATACCAAATTAAAATTTTTTATCATGAAAAAATCAGACAATCAGAAAAGAAAATTAACAAAGAAACAACTAAAGGAAATCAATGGCGGAGCCGGTAATGACTGCCTCATAGAATGTTTTTGCTTTACTCCCGACGGCGAACCTCGTGTGGGAATTTGCAGAATGGATGGAAGCTGTTGCTAACATTATCCATATCAAAAAAAGAGAGCTAGTAAGCTCTCTTTTTTTATCCTCCAATCATTTTCTTAATTGCATTAAGCTTCATTAAAGCTTCTATTGGGGTTAGCGTATTGATATCTATTTTAGTAAGTTCTTCTCTGATATTTTCCAAAACAGGGTCGTCTAGCTGAAAAAATGATAACTGCATATTTTCATCTGTCACTCTTTTAATACTTTCCGATGAAGTTCCCTGAGTTCGGCTTGCTTCCAGGGTTTTTAGAATCTCATTAGCCCTGTTAACCACTTTCGCCGGCATTCCGGCCAGTTTTGCCACATGAATACCGAAGCTATGCTCACTTCCACCCGGAACCAGCTTTCTCAGAAAGATAATATTCCCTTTATTTTCCTGTATGGAAACATGGAAATTTTTCACCCTTTCAAAATTAACTGTCATCTCATTCAGCTCATGGTAGTGGGTTGCAAATAATGTCTTAGCCTGACTTGGATGCTGGTGCAGATATTCTGCGATAGCCCAAGCAATTGAAACCCCATCATAGGTTGATGTACCACGACCGATTTCATCCAGCAGGATCAGACTCCGTTCTGAAATATTATTAAGAATGTTAGCCGCTTCATTCATCTCAACCATAAAAGTAGATTCCCCGGCAGAAATATTGTCTGTCGCCCCTACTCTGGTAAATATCTTATCTAAAACCCCTATTTCAGCATGTTTTGCCGGCACAAAACTTCCTATTTGCGCCAGAAGACAGACGATCGCCGTCTGACGAAGAATTGCAGATTTACCCGCCATGTTTGGGCCGGTAACCATAATGATCTGTTGGGAATCCTTGTCTAAAAAGATATCATTAGGAATATATTTTTCTCCCAAAGGAAGGGCATTTTCAATAATTGGGTGTCTTGCCTCCTTCAGATCAACAATGTAGCCATCATTCAAAATAGGCTTTGTATAGCTTTCTGAAACAGCAAGCTCCGATAATCCTACCGCTACATCGAGCTGCGCAATGATATTCGAATTTTCCTGAATCTGGTCCATATAAACCATTGTTTCAGAGCACACATTCCTGTATAACTCATTCTCTAAAACACTAATCTTTTCTTCAGCTCCAAGAATCTGACTTTCATATTCTTTTAATTCTTCAGTAATGTAACGCTCTGCATTAACGAGTGTCTGCTTTCTCAACCAATCTCCTGGAACTTTATCTTTATGAGTGTTCCGGACCTCAATAAAATATCCGAAAACATTATTAAAATCTATTTTAAGGCTTGAAATCCCGGTTCTTTCTATTTCCCGTTGACACATTTCATCGAGAAAGCCCCGCCCTTTGCTTTGAAGGTTTCTAAGCCTGTCGAGTTCTTCCGAAATCCCCTCTTTAATTACTTTCCCTTTTGAAATATTTACAGGAAGTTCTTCATTGAGTCTATCCTGTAAAGACTGAATCAGTTCTCCAAGATCATAAAGCGGTTCAATCCATGCCAGCACATCAGCAAACGGATGAAGTAAGTCCTTAATTGTATGGATATTAACTAAGCTCTGACGAAGATAACCTATTTCTTTCGGGGAAATTTTTTCTGCTGCTAACTTTCCCATCAAACGATCGAGGTCGGAAATAGATTTCAGCAATTGAGAGATCTCATATTTTAATCCATCGTTCTCATTTAAGAAGTCAATAAGGGATAACCTTCTTTGAATTTCATTAACAGATTTGAGCGGAAGAATAATCCTTCTTCTTAGGAGTCGACCTCCCATTGGGGTTGAAGTCCTATCAATAATATCTAACAATGACTTTCCTTGTGGGTTGCTTGGATATACAATCTCTAGATTTCTCAATGTGAAATTATCCATCATCAGGAAATCATCTTGGGGGATCACCTTGATTTTAGTGATGTGGGCAAGTAAGTTATGATGAGTATCTTCTACAAGGTACGCAAATATAGCTCCTGCCGCTGTAATTGCCAGGGAGAGATTTTCTATACCAAATCCCTTTAATGAATTGGTTTTGAACTGCCCCGTTAACTTCTCATATGCAAAATTGTATTGAAAAGCCCAATCTTCCAGTTTGAAAGCACTTTTATTTTTCAACTGTTCAGGGATCTGAACACTTCTCTGATAGATAATTTCGCTGGGATCGAAAGTGCTTACGATATGCAAAAGCTTTTCGAGAGTTCCCTCACTTACCAAAAATTCTCCGGTAGAGATATCAACCAGTGCGATTCCAAACTTTTCCTTTTCTTTATGGATTGAAAGCAAGAAATTATTCTTCTTGGAGCTAAGTACCTGATCATTAAAAGTAACTCCCGGGGTTACCAGTTCTGTCACTCCTCTTTTTACAATACCTTTTACCATTTTAGGATCTTCCAGCTGATCGCAGATAGCCACTCTAAGTCCTGCACGAACTAGCTTAGGCAGATAAGAATCTACTGAGTGGTGTGGAAATCCTGCCAGTTCAATATGACCTTCTCCGTTCGCTCTTTTGGTAAGCACAATTCCAAGCACCTGAGAAGCACGGATTGCATCCTGTCCAAAAGTCTCATAAAAATCTCCCACTCTGAATAATAAAAGAGCATCCGGGTATTTTCCCTTGATGGTATTATACTGAGCCATTAATGGAGTCTCCTTCTTCGTTTTTGCCATAATAAAAAATGAAGGTCAAATTTAAAAAATAAATTCAGGGTTAAAAAATTGTTTCTCTATTAATCTTACGAGCTCCTCTTTTGTTTTGATTAATTTTTTATTGTACTTTTCGATAAAATTAAGTAATGGATTTTCCAATATTAGAAACAGACAGATTAATTTTACGACAACTTACCAGGAATGATGCTAAAGATTTATTTGAATATTTTTCTTTAGATATTGTGATGGAATATTATGATCTGGCAACTTTTACAGAATTGGGAGAGGCCGAAAAACTAATTGACACATTTAATAACGATTTCGAAAATAATAAGGGATTTAGATGGGCTATTGAGCTGAAAGGCGAAAATAAGGTTATAGGAACCTGTGGCTATCACAATTGGTTTCACGAACATTTTAAGGCGGAAATAGGATATGAACTGAATCCTGAATATTGGCAAAAAGCTTATATGAAAGAAGCGGTACAGCCTATTTTATCTTTCGGATTCGAAAAAATGAATCTTCACCGAATAGAAGCTTTTATAGATCCTGCTAATATCTCTTCTGAAAAACTTTTGTTTTCAGCTGGTTTTCAAAAAGAAGGGACCATGCGCGATTTCTTTTTTGAAAAGGGTAAGTTTGTAGATGCTACTATTTTCGGACTTTTAAAAGACAGAAAATAAAAGAGTATTCTACCGGCCTTTTCTCAGATGTCTTTCTAATGCTTCAGTACTTTTTTCGTATGCCCATTTCTGTTTATAGTTTACCCATTTTGCTTTAAAAACTTTTCTCAAAAGCTTATCGGTATACCTCATGATAAATACATGATAAAGCATACTGGCAAAAACTTTAGGCTTGTTGGGGAGTGCGCGTAGCGATAACGAAAACCCAGGCTCAAGATACCTGTTGAAATGCCAGAATGCTCCCGGAATAAAGAGTGCATCTCCATGCTCCATGAAGATTTCATATCCTTTTGCATATTTCAAGGCTGGAAACTTTTCATAATCAGGATTTTCATAATCTACATCATAAACAGTATGAACCGATAATGGTACTTTATACAGAAAAGCAGACTGTTCCTGATCAAAAAGCAGTATCCTTTTTTTTCCTTCAAAATGAATGTGCATAAAATCTCCTAAATCCACATCATAATGCATTAAAACATGAGCCTCACTTCCTCCAAAAAATAAGGTTGGAAGTCTTTTAAAAAACTTCATTCCAAGATCAGGATAGGTAAAGTTCTTTAATAGCTCCGGAAGCCTGTCAGTAATGATATAGAAAAAAATACGAAGGTCTGAAGGTTTACTTTTAATCGTATCGATATAATCCTTCATTTTCATATGGGTAACAGGAGCATCTGAGCTTTTAGAAGCATTAGCAGGTTTATTATCATATAACGGAACTTCCTGCTCCCCTGCTTTTTCACGAATGTAAGCAAGGTTCCACAAATCAAATGCATCCCAACGTCTTGCAAAATTTTTGATCAGAACGGGCTTCTTTTTTTTGAAATAATTTTTCTGAAAATCTTCTTTACTGATATCGTTGACAACATCTACTTTTTCTAGAATCATCCATAATTGATTTAATGCGAAATAAAAGTAATGTTTTTTTGAAATTTATAAAAACTTTACCTTTCACATTTTCTTATTCTTTGAATATTATCAATTAAAAATCAGGAAAAAAGATATACCAACACGGAAATAATTCCTCCAAAAAAGATAAGAGCACATCCACCCGGCCCGTTCTGAAATTTCTTTCTGCTGTATTTATTTACATAATGTCCGCTTACCCAGGTGCCATCTCTTTTATAGTGCCCTTTTCTGTAATATCCCATTTTTAGTTTTTTTACAAAGAAAATAAGCTCGAAGAAGACCTCATTACGGGTTTCCGTAAAGAAAGTATAAAATGAAAAAAATTATCTTTGTAAGATCAACCTAATTTATGAGAGTTTATAATACAAAACATTTCCTGAAAATACTTTTCAGCCTACATAAAAGCGATACCCTGAAGATCCTTTTTCCAACAATGCTATTGGTGGGAGTATATTCTTACGGAATCGAATATCTTGAGGTGGAGTATCTTCATCTCACGTCAAAATCTGCGGTAAGCAATGTAGGTATGATCCATTCATTATTAGGGTTTGTACTTTCTTTACTATTGGTATTCCGGACGAATACTGCTTATGACAGATGGTGGGAAGGAAGAAAGTTATGGGGAAAACTGGTGAATGATACCCGGAATATTGCCATAAAGCTCAATTTAATCCTTGACAATGACAGACATAGTGCCGAACAGGTGGCAAGATACTTGAAGTTCTTTCCTCATTTTCTCGCCAAGCACCTTTCTAAGGAATCTACAAGACTTGCATTGGATGAAGATTATTCTGAGATCGAAAAATCCCTTAAGCACCATGGCCCCAGTGAAATTGTAATATTACTCAGCCATAAATTAAATCAGCTGAAAAAAGAAGGTAAAATTACAGATGTAGAAATGGTATATCTGGACACTCAGCTTTCAGGGTTTCTGGATATTTGCGGAGGTTGCGAAAGAATCAAAAACACACCTATTCCTTATTCTTATTCGTCTTTTGTAAAGAAATTCATCATCTTATATGTATTGGCTTTGCCTGTAGCATATGTTATCAGCATTGGTTTATTTATGATTCCTTTGACTGTATTCGTCTATTATGTCTTAATGAGTCTGGAACTTATTGCCGAAGAAATTGAGGACCCTTTCAATAATGATGAAAATGATATTCCGATGGAAACCATTGCTCAGAATATTGAAAAAAATGTCCATCAGATCATGGGATTAAAAAATAAAATCAACCTTTAAAGGTTGATTTCTTTTAGTTCGCCATCTTGCTTGATTTCTACAAATTTACTTTCGCGATTTGCCGACGAATAGTTATAGAAAAAAGTCTGGTATATAGGTGTTGAATAAAGGTATCCTCCGTAAGCATTATAAGCATCCGACTGTCCTGTTTGCTGCTGATAACTTGCCGTTGCAGTAAAATTCACAATCGTCTCGAGATAATAATTACCCGGTTTTAATTTTTCAAATTTAAATCTGCCATGATCATCAGTCAGAGCCTCTATTCTGTATTTAAAAGCTTCATCAGACATGTAAACGGTTGTTTTCTTATTCTCATACTTTTTCCTCATCTTATAAAATTCTTCAAAATAAGGGGTTACAGGAAAAAGCATAACAACGGTTCCCTTTGGGGCATAATGTTTTTCCCCCAGTAAAGGTTTAATTCCCCAGTTGTTTTTTTGTTTGGTAGACGCCACTCCTTCAATGGTAGAATTTCCAAAACCGATCATGTTTTGAGCCAGTTTTTTATCAAAGAAGGCCTGTGGATAATATGTATTCTGAGCTTTTGATAGTATAAAAGCAGAGGTTAGCATCCCGAATACAAGTAAATTTTTCATGTCATATTTTTTAATCAAATATAACTATTTTACTATTTTTGAAATAAAAAAATCTATGAAATACATTTTTCTTTTATTATTTTCTGCATCTTCTTTGGCAATAGCACAAAAACCATGTGGATTTAAAGACGGATTACAGGAAGGAACCTGTAAGCAGTTTTTTGAAAACGGACAGGTCAAAGAAATCGCTGAGTGGAAAAAGGGAAAACTGGATGGTGATGCAATCTTTTACTATGAAAATGGAAAAGTTCAGGCAAAAGGAGAATACAAAAAGGATTACAAAATAAAAGAATGGGCATACTACGATAAAAATGGTATCCTGACTTCTAAAGAGGTATTCAGAAACGGAGAAAAAAATGTCTATGACAATGCTTCTACCGGTACGTTTTATTCACCTTCCGGCACCATCACCGAAATTTCAAATTATAAGTTCGGAAAGCTGAATGGTGAAAGCAAGGTTTTTTATGAGAACGGAAAATCGGTAAAACAAATTGGCTACTACGAAAACGGGATAGCCACAGGAAAATGGAAAATGCTTTATCCATCAGGAAAAGTTCAGCGTGAAACAGAGTTCGCCAACGATAAATGGAATGGAACACGCGTTCATTACCGTGAAGACGGAAGCATTGAAAAAACAGAAATATATAAAGACGGAAAATTAATCTCTACAAAATAATATAATTGGTACATAAATTAAAACTGGAAGAACTCAACAGAATAGATGTTGAAACATTTAAAAAGGTTGAGAAAATTCCTTTGATCGTCATTTTGGATAATGTAAGAAGTATGCACAATGTAGGAGCCACGTTCCGAACAGCCGATGCTTTTTTGATTGAAAAAATAATTCTTTGTGGTATTACTCCGCAACCACCCCACCGTGAAATTCACAAAGCAGCTTTAGGAGCTACAGAAAGTGTAGACTGGGCATATGAAAACAATATCAACACAGCAATCCGGGATTTAAAAAGTCAGGGGTTTGAAATAATTGGCATAGAGCAAACCAGTAATAGTACTATGATCACAGATTTTACCATAGATAAGACTAAAAAATATGCCTTGATACTGGGTAATGAGGTAGAAGGAATAAGTGATGAAGCTTTGGAAAACATTGATGTATTCCTGGAAATTCCTCAACTAGGAACAAAACATTCACTGAATGTAAGTGTATGCGGAGGGCTCGTTATGTGGGAGTTTACAAAGGCTTTAAAATAAAAAACTGCATATGTCCAATAGACAGTGCAGTTTGAAATAAATCTAATAAAAAGTAAAAATGAAAGGCGACAAAGATACTTTATTTTTATTTACAAACAAATTTTTGACCCGGATTTTTCATTTTCACGAAAAAAAAAACGAATATTACAAAACAGTTTCGTTTAATTTTTTATAAATTAGCACAATGTTTATCAAGGACTATATCTCAAAGGATTTCCCATGTTTTAGCCTGACTGACTCAATAGAATCAGCAAGAAGTACATTAGAAGACTTTGGATACACTCATGTTTTCATTAAAAAATCCCATCACTTTTACGGAGCTATTGCCAGAGAGTTTCTTTATGACGCTGAAGGAACATTAAAAGATCTGGAGCACCAGGTTGAACGATTTGCTATTCTTGAGGATAACAATATCATGGACAGCATTCGTTTATTTTATACCTTCAATTCGAATGTAATTCCGGTCATCAATAAAACAGAAAAATATTTAGGATATATCATGTGTGAAGATGTCTTTCAGGATTTATCACGCTATCCTTTGTTTTCTGAATCAGGAGCTATACTTACTGTAGAAGCTCCCGCAAGAAAATATTCCATGACAGAAATTGCCAATATTGTGGAAAGCAACAATTCTAAATTCTACGGTGGATTTATCAGCTTTATGTCGGAAGAAGTGGTTCGGGTAACCATAAAGATCAGCAATGAAAATCTTGCATCTATTGATGCCACGTTCGACCGGTATGATTATAGAATTGTTGAAAAATTCTACTCTGATGAAAAAACAGACCTGTTTAAAGACAGATTTGGCTTTTTCCAAAAATTTATAGAAATATAACATGAAGGCAGCTATATATTCTCAAAAAAAAGATCTTGATACTTTTTTATATTTAAGCAAATTCGTTTCAGAGCTTGAGAGCAGGGGCGTAAAATCTGTTTTATACGATGAAATGGCTGAAGCCCTTCAGTTTTCAAAAATTTTCGAAACCTTTAATAATAAACAGGATCTTGTAGAGAAAGAAGTTGATCTTTTTTTCACATTCGGAGGAGACGGAACGATAGTCAACTCTTTAACCTTTATTGAAGATCTTGAAATTCCTATTGTCGGAGTAAATACAGGAAGGTTGGGTTTTTTAGCCAGCTTTACCAAGGAAGAAGCATTCAAAGAACTTGACGCAATTCTGAAAGGAGATGTAAAAACCAGCCGACGCTCTGTGATCGAAGTGGTTTCCCCAAGATCTGAAGAATTTTTTCCATACGCTTTGAATGACGTTACCGTTTCAAGAAAAGAAACAACGTCCATGATCACCGTAGATTCATTTATCAATGATGAATTTCTGAATGTATTCTGGGGAGATGGTGTTATTGTCTCCACTCCTACAGGTTCTACAGCCTACTCATTGAGTTGTGGGGGGCCTATTATTTCTCCTAATAACGAAAACTTTGTCATAACTCCTATTGCGCCACATAATCTGAATGTAAGGCCATTGGTAGTAAATGACCGTGTTGAGATAAAATTCAAGGTAGAAAGCAGGGTATCCCAATATTCTCTTTCTCTTGATTCAAGACTAATACATATAGAGACTGATCAGGAAGTCGTTATAAAAAAGGCTGATTTCCAGATTCTTTTGGTTCAGCCTAATAATTTAAGTTTTTATGAAACAATCCGCCAGAAACTACTTTGGGGGCGGGACAAAAGAAATTAGCATTTAAGCAAATTTTATTACCTTTACAACAACTTTACAAACACCTAATAATTTATTAAAAAGTAAAACATGAGCAGAATTTTTCCGGCAGGAGTTGCCACAGGTCAATTGGTTACTGATATTTTTCAGTATGCTAAAGAAAATAAATTTGCGTTACCAGCTGTAAACGTTATCGGTTCCAGCAACGTAAATGCTGTTATGGAAACTGCAGCAAAACTAAACTCTCCTGTTATTATTCAGTTTTCAAATGGTGGAGCTGCGTTCAACGCAGGAAAAGGATTAAGCAACGACGGACAAAAGTCTGCTATTTTAGGAGCAATTGCCGGTGCTAGACATATTCACACTTTGGCAGAAGCTTATGGAGCTACTGTAATCTTACATACAGACCACTGCGCAAAAAAACTATTGCCTTGGATTGACGGTTTAATGGATGCTAATGAAGAGTATTTCAGACTAACAGGAAAATCTCTTTATTCTTCCCATATGCTGGACCTTTCTGAGGAGCCTTTAGAAGAAAACATTGAAATTTCTGCTAAATATTTCGAAAGAATGGCAAAAATGCAGATGACTCTGGAAGTTGAAATTGGTGTTACAGGAGGAGAAGAAGATGGTGTTGATAACTCTGATGTAGATAATGCAAAATTATATACGCAACCGGAAGATGTAGCTTACACATACGAAAAACTAAAGGCTGTTTCTGATAACTTTACTATTGCTGCGGCATTCGGTAACGTACATGGAGTTTACAAGCCTGGAAACGTTGTTCTTACACCAAAAATTCTGGATAATTCTCAAAAATTTGTTCAGGAAAAATTCGGAACCGCTGCAAAACCGGTCAACTTTGTATTCCACGGAGGTTCTGGTTCTACTTTAGAAGAAATCAGAGAAGCAATTGATTACGGTGTGATCAAAATGAATATTGACACGGATCTTCAGTTCGCTTATACAGAAGGTGTTAGAGATTATATGGTTAACAATATCGATTATTTAAGATCTCAAATCGGAAACCCTGAGGGAGAAGAAAAACCTAACAAAAAATTCTATGACCCAAGAGTTTGGGTAAGAAAAGGTGAAGAAACGTTCTCTACAAGATTGGTTAAAGCTTTTGAAGATTTAAATAACGTAAATACTTTAAAATAAGAACTGTACATTTGTATTAGTGTAAAACGTATTCATACATTTGCACTAATACATTTTACATTTATACATTAATACAAACAAAAATGGCATTCGACTGGTTTAAAAGAAAAGCAAAAAACATTACCACTTCTACTGATGAAAAAAAGGATGTTCCTAAGGGCCTTTGGCACCAAACTCCATCAGGAAAAATAGTGGAACACGAAGAGCTAAGGAAAAACAATTATGTTTCTCCTGAAGATGGATTTCATGTAAGAATAGGAAGTGCAGAATTTTTTGATATCCTTTTTGATGAAGGTAAATTCACTGAACTAGATGCTAATGTTGAAAGTATAGACATCCTAAACTTCAAAGATACAAAACCGTATGTTGATCGTCTGAAAGAAGTAAAAGCAAAAACAAAACTTACAGACTCTATCAGAAATGCTGTAGGAACAGTGAAAGGCACTGAAATGGTGGTTTCTTGTATGGACTTTGCTTTCATCGGAGGATCTCTGGGATCTGTAATGGGAGAAAAGATAAGAAGAGCTGTAGATTATTGTATCGCACATAAACTTCCCTATATGATCATTTGTCAGTCCGGAGGAGCAAGAATGCAGGAAGCAACTTATTCTTTGATGCAGTTGGCAAAAGTACAGGCTAAATTAGCACAGCTTTCAGAAGCGGGCTTACTGTATATTGCTTATTTATGTGATCCTACTTTTGGAGGAATTACTGCATCTTTCGCAATGACAGCAGATATCATTATGGCTGAACCTGGAGCTCTGATCGGTTTTGCTGGACCAAGGGTAATTCGCGAAACAATCGGTAGAGATTTACCGGAAGGCTTCCAGACATCTGAATTCCTTCAGGAAAAAGGATTTGTAGACTTTATTGTGAAGAGAACAGAAATTAAAGATGTGGTCTCTAAAACAGTAAATTTATTAGCAACACATGCTTAAAAATTTGTAACAAATACGATATAATCTCTCTCTGATTAGGGAGAGATTTTTATTTATGAGAACCTTCAGAATATTTTTCAATACCATTCGGGCCATGAGTTTTAAAAAGATTCTCCGTCTTTTATCTCTTGTTCTGCCACATCCTTTATTTTCCCTATTGAGTTTTTATGCGACTGTTAAAGCCTTCACCATTGCACAGGCTCGTTTTCCTGAAACAGCTTCAAATAATGGAATTGGCAATGCCTTCAGACATGCATTATGGTGTTGTTTTATCTTGATGTATTGTTCCAAGATCTCCTCACCTCAAAAAGCTCTTGATTTCTGCAAAAAAATAACAGATTTACACGAAGAATTATTTCCAAATAAACCTTTGGAAACCAAGATGGACCTTCATAATAATAAGATCGGAATGGATTATTTTATGGAAATTCTTCCTGGTATTCACCGGCAGTTTTTTGAAAAAAGTTTTTTTATAGATGCTTTGGTTAAAAAGATGGACGACGCAAAAGTCCTTAAAAACCTCGATGACGATTTTGAGGGCCATCTTGTATATCTTGAAGAATAAGCCGGTTTAACTAAAAAAACATTGGCCCCTTTGTGTCCTTTGTAGTTTAAAGTATTTTTGATAAGTTTAAACAATTAATTCAATCAAATGGTTTTAAGCAGAATTTGGTCCGCTTTTATTATCGTTGCTATCGCCATTGCAGGCATAAAATATATCTCTTCAAGTCATTATAATACCATTTTCAATGATATGGTAGTAGGAAAAGGAGGAGATACAGTACAGATCGCATCACAAAAAATGAATATGCTTTCTCCCATTATCAGGGACAGTCTCATGAAGAAACCTGATTTTGCAGAAGACAGAATTCATTATAAAACAGACTCATTACAACAAAACGTAAAGGTATATCGTGTTCAGGAAGCTGACGGGGTCATTGGGACGGCAGAAACTGCAGTTAAAATATGCATTGGGCTAATAGGCATCATGACTCTTTTTATGGGTTTTATGAGTATTGCGGAAAAAGCAGGTGGAATCAATTTGCTCAGTCGGCTTATTCAGCCTTTCTTTTCAAAACTTTTCCCGGAAATTCCTAAAAATCATCCTGCTTTCGGCCATATGCTTATGAATTTCAGTGCGAACCTGTTGGGACTTGACAACGCAGCCACTCCTTTTGGACTTAAGGCCATGGAAAGCTTACAGACCTTAAACCCCAATAAAGACACCGCCAGTAATTCCCAGATCATGTTTCTGTGTCTTCATGCTGGTGGAATGACGCTGATCCCGGTTTCTATCATTGCTATAAGAGCCTCCATGGGCTCAAAGACGCCAACGGATATCTTTCTTCCATGTATGATTGCTACTTTTACCGCAACACTGGCAGCAATGATCATCGTTTCTCTTTACCAGAAGATCAATCTGCTTCGTCCAATCGTAATTGCATATGTCGGTGGAATTTCAGCAATTATAGGTTTTTTGGTTTTATACCTTGTCCGGTTGAGTAAAGATGAGCTGGATACATTCAGCAAGGTTCTAAGTAACGGCCTTATTTTGTTTATTTTCTTAGCGATCGTGCTTGGAGCAGTTTATAAAAAGATCAATGTATTTGATGCCTTTATTGATGGCGCAAAAGAAGGATTTACAACTTGTGTTAAGATTATCCCCTATTTAGTTGGAATGTTGATCGCTATTTCTCTTCTCAGGACCTCGGGGGTTTTCGATGTGATCATAGATGGAATGAAATGGGTTGCCAATGCAGCCAGTTTAGATGCAAGATTTGTGGACGGATTACCCACAGCTTTAATAAAACCTCTTTCAGGGTCGGGAGCACGCGGAATGATGGTTGACACTATGTCCACATTCGGAGCAGATAGTTTTCAGGGCAAATTAGCAGCAGTTTTGCAAGGAAGCTCAGATACGACGTTTTATGTAATTGCGGTCTATTTCGGGGCCGTAGCGGTTAAAAACACAAGATATGCGGTAATTGCAATGCTTCTGGCCGATTTAGTAGGTGTTATCACGTCAATTGCGCTGGCTTATTTATTTTTTGCCTAGTATATATCATTTTTACCATTCAATAACCAAACAAACAAGCAACCAGAATATGATTACAGATAAAGAATTTACATTGCGCCTGATCCGTCAACTGACACAGGCCCTGGAAAAACTTATTTTAGACAAGCCTGAAGAAAGTTTGATGCAAAAAGAATTGGATTTTGATTCTCTGATGAAGGATATTTTTAAAATAGATTTTATGGCAATCTCTTCTAAGACAAAGGAAGAAATCATAGAAATCGTGAATGAAAGACAGGAAAGGGATCATAAAGACTATTATGAAATGCTTGGAAACCTTTTTTATTTTAAAGGAAAGGAAACAGAAAACCGCGATTTTCAGGATAAAGCAAAAACCTTTTATGAACTGTATCTTCAGACAAGTGGAATCTTTGCCCTTCCTATAATCAACAGAATCAATGAAATAAAAAAAGCACTTGAATAAAGTGCTTTTGTATTTTTAGAATGTGATCTTATAGGTCCCGGTGGATGATGTACTGGCCTTTTCAGCTTTTACATATTTTTTAACCCACGCTACAGAGGTTGAAGATACACAAGGATCCGATATTCCCCCTACTCTTCTTGCAGAGACTACATTTCCGGCCTTATCAACGGTGTAAGCAACTGTAACGGATCCACTGGCTGTACAGTTGTGTTGTGGTTGTGCTCCTCCTCTGCCCATTGTTCCGGGGATGTAGCCAATCAATTTTCTGTCGATTCCTACTTTACTGTCTCCATTTCCATCTCCCCCTAAAGGATCTCCTGCATTTCCTATACCTGTTCCCGTTCCTTGACTGCCCGCTTTTGTTCCTCTTCCTTTTATCAGGTTACCGATTGCCGCATTCCCTTTTCCATCTCCATTTCCGGTTTTAGAATTTGCTGTGGCTCCGGAAGTCTTTTTAGTGTTTTTCGAAGCGGATGAACTTGTCGTTTCTTTTTTATTCGATTTTGATTCTTCTTTTTTCGGAACGTTCGCTTTTTTACTATTTCCGGTGATTACTTTATCTTTGGGTTCAGATTTCTTAGTTTCTGTCTTGGGTTCAGGTTTTACTACGGTTTTAGTTTCAGGAACAACGGCTTCTACAGGTTCGGGAGTAACTTCTTCCGATTTTGCAGCTAAACTTCCTTCCTGTTCTGCCGGTTCTTCGATACCATTTCCATTCCGGTTATCTCCAAAGTTTACCAACATAGTGGTTACAACCTCAGGCTCCTTATTCTGTTCCGGCTTTAATTTATATAGAAAAACAAAAAGCAGGATTGCAGACCATACCAGGATAGAAAGTATTCCACTTTTTATCCGGTCCCGGGTTTCCTCATTTTTGTTTACAGTATAACTTTTCATTTTTTACTAATTACCAGGATCTTAAGTTCCGGTTATTTATCTTTAACAGTTGCAAGAGCAATATTGAATTTATGCTTCTCTGCAATTTCCATGGCAAAAACAACATCTTTATGCAACGTGTTTTCGTCTGCCCGAATCGTAAAAGATTTATTCGTTTGATTGGTTAAATTACTGACAATCGTTTGTTCAAGCTGTTCCCTTGCTACAGGCTTATCGTCAATATAATAAGTTCCGTCAGGTTTAATGGTTACTGTAAGGGGATTCGGTATATTATCATCAGCAGTGCTTGTCTTTGGCAAGTTTACGTCAATAGCACTTTGATTAGCCGCTGAAGATGTTATCATAAAGAAGATCAGCATGAGCAAGATGACATCAGTCATCGCCGCCAAACTAAACTCCGGATTTGCTTTATTTCTTCTTTGAATTTTCATCTGTTTATTCTAAATTTTTATGGGTCAGATGGAATCGCTCTTAATAAGTCTATACAATGAATGTTTTTCACAGCGATTTCATAAGAAAGATTTATAAAGGTTTGTTGATAAGATCCAAAAATTCACCAGACATGTTCTGAGCTCTCAAAACAAATTTATCAATCCTTGTTAAAAGGATATTGTAAAAAAAGTTAGCAGGAATCGCTACCGCCAAACCAACAGCCGTTTGTCCCAAAGCAGTATAAATACCTTCTGACAGTGTTTTCGGAGAGAAAGACCCCGTTGCATGTGACAAATTAAAGAACGCTAATATCATCCCGATAACCGTCCCCAAAAGTCCCAGCATCGGAGCAATACTTGGCACCACTGCTAATAGATTTAGGTTCTTTTCCATGTTGGCTACTTCAACCTGAGCCTGGGATTCCATAGCACTTACAATATCTGAAACAGGCCTTCCCAATCTGGAAATCCCCTTTTCCAATATTCTGCCTTCCGGTGAGTTTTGTCTTTTGCAATAATCTACCGCTGATTCAATTTTACCTTCTTTAATAAAGTCTTCAATATTATTCATAAAATTGGAATCTGTTTTTGAGGACAATCTTTTAATAAAGAAAAACCGTTCAAAAAACAGATATACTGAAAACACACCAAGCAGTAATACGGTCACCATCACTATTTTAGCGAAGGCTCCTCCATGGAACATGATATTCCAAAATGAAAATTCTAAATTGTCTGTGGCAACTGCGGGTGTTGCAATTTGTGCAAATAAGATCTGAGTAAGTTCCGTTAACAGCATTAATGTGAATATTTTATAATGAATTTAAACGACAAAAGTAATGGAATATTATTAATTCATGTCTTAAAAAATGCTTAAAAACAACTTAAATTTTCCATTGCCACATAAACAGCAAATTTCTTTCCAAAAAGAATTTTGAAAAGAAATTGAATATAAAATTATTGAGGAAGATAAATTTTTTAATCTTCGTCTACCTCAATATTATCCTGTTTTAGTTCACATTTAAGTCTAAAAGCAATCGGAGTATCTGATCCTGTGTAAAAATCATCAATCGTTCCCTTCCAGATCAGATCCAATTCGCCTTCTTCATTTTTTTCAAATACCAGCTCATTATCGTAGATAAAAGCATCTTCATCGTCGAACAAATCCACCTCTGTAAAGGTTTCATCTTCAGAATCATTGATGTTTATCGTTTTTCCTTCAAGGTCCGCAGAATCAATAGGAAAGTCGAAAACTTCTAGTGAGAGTTGTGGAAAATTGTATTGTAAAGAATCATCTTCTACATGATCCAAGCCATCATCCGTTATGATTTCAACTTCAAGGAAATGTTGTTGATTACTATAAATAGCCTTGCAATAAGTACTTCTTATATTGTATTTTAACGTTTCGTCCGGATGGTAAATTTTTAAAATCCCTTTCATTATTTCTTAAAAAAGAGCTGTAATAATATGATTGTTAAATGTTTTAAGCAAAGATAAAAAATAGATTGAATTTGAAAAATATTTTGAAAATTATTTTTTCCAAAATCATGATCCTATCTTTTTCTGATCCTCCAATAATACTTACTTTTGTTACATAAAGATTCTGAAATGAAAAATTTTTTATCAAAAAGTATTTTAAGCTTAGGATTGGTGATAAGCCTGACAGCGTGTAAAAAGTCTGACTCCCCTTTAACGAAAGTAACTCCAACGAATTTAGACTCCATTGCTTCTAACTATTATGAACAATATCTGAAACTGTATCCTCTTGATGCTACTTCTCAAGGAGACACAAGGTATAATGATCAATTACCTATTAATATTGATAAAGATTTTATTTCAGGAGAAATTGCTTTTTATAATTCTATTCAGAACCAATTAGATAAAGTGGATTATAAAAATCTCTCTGATGATGATAAAGTAGTTTATGATGTACTGGATTATACCTTAAAAGACAAAATAGAAGCCTATGCGTATCATCCGGAATATATTCCATTCAGCCAGTTTACAGGACTTCCTCTGAACTTTCCCCTGTTTGGCAGTGGAGAAGGAAGCCAGCCTTTTAAAACAGAAAAAGACTATGCGGACTGGTTGCAGAGAATGAATAAATTTCCGGTGTGGATGGACACTGCAATAGAAAATTTTAAAGAAGGAATTAGCAATAAAATAGTTTTGCCTAAAAAGCTCATTGTAAAGATGATTCCCCAGATGAAAGCGGAAGAAATCATTACTCCGGACTTTGAAAAAAATATATTTTACGGTCCTATCAAAAAATTCCCTAAGAATTTCACCCAGGCACAAAAAGAAAAGTTCACCACACTTTACAAGGATGCTATTCTCAAAAAAATCATTCCTGCCTACACAAAAATGGGTAACTTTTTAGAAAAGGAATACTTGCCTAAAGGCAGAGATACAGATGGTTACAACAGCTTACCAAAAGGAAACGAAATTTACCAGTACTATGTAAAAAGCTGGACAACAACCAACAAGTCTCCTGAAGAAATTAATAAAATCGGTATTCAGCAGGTGGCCATGCTTCGTTCAGAAATGGAGAAGGTAAAACAGCAGGTCGGATTCACAGGAAGTCTGGAAGAGTTTATAACATTTGTAAAGACAGACCCTAAGGCAATGCCTTACAAAACGTCAAAAGAAGTTCTGGCTGGTTTTAACGGAATCTTAGCCAAAATAACTCCGAAACTGAAAACCATGTTTAATGTAACTCCGAAAACAAAATTTGAGATCAGACAGACGGAAAAGTTTAGAGAGGCCACCGCAAGCGCTGAGTATACTCCCGGAACTCCTGACGGTAAGAGACCGGGTATCTTTTACGTTCCCCTTCCGGATCCGGCAAAATTCAATGTAACTTCCGGAATGGAATCCCTTTTCTTGCATGAAGCGATACCAGGACATCATTATCAGGTTTCTCTTCAGCAGGAAAACACAAAGCTTCCTAAGTTTATGAGATTCGGGTGGTTCGGAGCTTATGGAGAAGGCTGGGCGCATTATTGTGAAACATTAGGTCCTGAGTTTGGATTGTATACAGATCCTTATCAGAAAATGGGATATTTAAGCGACCAGATGCTGAGAGCTGTAAGGTTGGTTGTGGATACTGGACTTCATACAGGAAAAATGACCCGAGAGGAAGCAATTAAATACTTTCTAAGCAATATCTCTTATGATGAAGCAGGAGCAACTGCAGAAGTGGAAAGATATATGGCAATGCCGGGACAGGCGCTGGGATATAAAATCGGTTCTTTAAGAATACGTGAGTTGAGAGATCAGTATCAGAAACAGCTAGGAAAGAAATTTAATCTGGCCAATTTCCATGATGAAGTTCTAAGCCAGGGTTGTCTTCCACTTGATGTTTTGAACAGAAAAATGGAACTTTGGGCGAAGAAGCAAAAGTAATCTTTTAAAAAAATAAAAAATTAATATTTTTGATGGAGCAGTTTATTAAAATTGCTCCTTTTTTAAGTTTAATGGTAATTAATTTTTTGCAAAGAAGCTTGATGATTCCTTCTTTCAAAGACACAATCAATAACAGACAAAACTATAAACATGACAATTGAATCTTTACAATCTCTCTTTGCCAGAGATTTAAATAAACTAAAAGCAGAAATTGAAGCTTACCATAATGAAGCATCTATTTGGAAAACAGATAAAAACATTGCTAATTCTGCAGGAACCCTATCTCTTCATCTGGTCGGAAACCTGAGCCATTTCGTAGGCGCTATCCTTGGAAATACCGGATATATAAGAAACCGTGAACTTGAATTTTCTTTAAAAGATATTCCAAGAGCAGAGTTACTTCGACAAATTGAAAATACTCTTGAAGTTGTAAACTCCTCTTTAAATAACCTTACAGATGCTGACCTAGAAAACGAATATCCTTTTGAACCATTGGGATACAAAATGACAACCGGATATTTTCTGATTCATCTTATGGGACATTTAAGCTATCATTTGGGACAGATCAATTATCACAGAAGATTACTGGATAGCTGATTATTTTTCAAACATCATCTTGGTAATGAAATCTTTATCTCCTTTTCCCCGTGCCGGAGAATATTCTCTTCCATAGAAAATGATCTGGAGATGAAGTTTATTCCATACATCCTCCTTCCAGATATTTTTGGCATCCTTTTCTGTTTCCACAACATTTTTCCCTGAAGTAAGCTTCCATTGGGTCATTAATCTGTGGATATGAGTGTCGACAGGAAATGCAGGAAATCCGAATCCCTGGCTCATGACCACCGAAGCTGTTTTGTGTCCTACGCCTGGTAAAGCCTCAAGCTCCTCATAAGTTTGCGGCACTATACCATTATGCCTTTCAAGCAATAATTCCGCCATCCTTTTCAGGTTTTTGGCTTTAGTATTTGACAGCCCGATCTCTTTGATAAGTTCTTTGATCTCTGAAACTTCAAGCTTCGCCATTTTTTCCGGTGTTCCTGCTACTTTAAAAAGTTGTGGTGTTACTTCATTCACCTTTTTATCCGTCGTTTGTGCTGAGAGTGCGACGGCGACCATCAATGTATAAGCATCGGTGTGCGCAAGCGGAACAGGAACTTCAGGATATAATTTTTCTAATTCAAGCTGAACAAGCTCAGCTCTTTGCTTTTTTGTCATGTAACCACTAAATTTGAACAAAAATAAACAATATGTTGAAAGTAGGCGACAAATTACCCGAATTTGAAGGGACCAATCAAGATGGAGAAACAATAAATTCATCTAAACTCATTGGAAAAAAACTAATTATCTTCTTTTATCCGCAAGCCAACACTCCAACTTGTACTGTGGAAGCATGTAATCTGAGTGATAATTATTCGCAGCTAAAAAAAGCAGGATTTCAACTTTTAGGTATCAGTGGAGATTCTGTAAAAAAACAGAAAAACTTTCATAGTAAATTTGCTTTTCCTTATGATCTGATTGCAGATGAAAATCGTGATGTTATCGAAAAATTTGGTGTTTGGCAGGAGAAAAAGACTTTTGGCAAAACGTATATGGGAATCGTGAGAACTACTTTTATCTTTGATGAAAAAGGCATCTGCACAAGAGTTATTGATAAAGTAACCTCGAAGACTGCAGCAGAACAAATTTTAGAAGGATAAAATTATATAATAAAACAAACCTTTAAACAAAGTCCATACTAGGAAGGCTGTTTAAAGGTTTGTACTATTTATTTTAAAGAAATTTTATTCGGTTTCGTAGTATCTCAATTCTTCATTGTCCCCTGGAAGACTTACGTATTTTTGAAATTTCAATCCCAGCTTTTCAATTAGCTTTTGAGAAGAAAAATTATCTTTAGAAGTAATGGCAGATATTTTCTTTAACCCAAAGTCATCCATACCGATAGATTTAACTTTTAAGGCAGCTTCATAAGCATATCCTTTGCCTTCAAATTCATCCAACAAAGAAAATCCTATATCTAATATTTCCAGTCCTTCCCGTTCGAAAATTCCTACTGCACCCACCTTATTATTTCCTTCTTTAGTTATAACAAGATAGTTTCCAAATCCTAACCGTTCCAATTGAGGGAGAAACCTGTTTTTGATATAGGCTTCGGCATCGGAGACATTCTTAAGATGACGGTCACCAATAAACTGTATAAACTTTGGTCTGTTGTAAAGATCAAATATAAACTCACGGTCATCCACGGTTATCGGACGAAGGATAAGTCTTTCTGTTTCGTAGAAATTACCTTCTTTTGGGTGATTTTTTAGACTCATCTTTAGATTCTTCTTTTTTTTCGATTTTTAAAAGCCTTGGATTATTGGCACATTTCTTATTATAAAGCTCTATATAAGTCCCATTATCTTTTACCTGAGTAACTGCTCCTGAAGCTTTATTTACAGTTAATGTAAAATGGGTTTTCTGATAAGGACATTCCTTTGACGTTAATTTTCCTAAATCCAGGTAATAGTTAGATTGATCTTCATAATAATTTCCTGCTACATCCTTAAATTCTTCATCGATCATATAACCATCCACAGTAGCTAAAATGGCTGCTTCCTGAACATTATCTATCTTTCCGACAAACTTTTTTAAGGCATCAAGATCCGTAACGTAATTAATTTTTCCACCGGAGGAATAAACGATGTAATAAAAGCTATCTTCATCCGGAAATAAATCAAATCCTGATGTCTGAGGAATAAAGTCTTTTTTAGTTCCTGAAACTTTTAATTCCTGATCTTTTCCATAGGTATTGTAATTCAACACCCAAAAGTCAATTTTATCGTTAGGCTCTATTCCCTGCAAAACATTAGGAATGCTCGAAAATTTTATTTTTGCCTGTGAATAAGCTGATATTCCTAAAAGAATAAAAGCAATTACCATACATCTTGAAATTAATTTTCTCATAGTTCCGAGATTAATAATGGAGAATTACTACATAAATTTTTCCCCTTTTTTAAAGTTTTTCAGATCCAGAACATAATCTTTTATAAGCTGATCGTTATCTCTGGGACAAATAAGCAAAGCCTTATCCGTATCTACAATGATGTAGTTTTCTAATCCATCTATAACTACCGCCTTATTGTTACTTTTTACACGAACGATATTTCCTTTGGAATTATATGCCAAAAGATATTTTAGTTTTACTGTATTTTCGTTCTCATCTTTTTCAGCATTTTCATAAACCGAGGTCCATGTTCCTAAGTCACTCCAACCCAGATCGGAAGGTATTACATAAACATTTTTTGCCTTTTCCATAATCCCGTTGTCAATGGATATTTTCTGTACCTTAGGATAAATAAGTTCTATACAATTGTCCTCTGCTTCACCATTATATTCACATGCCATAAAATGCTGGGTCATTTCCGGAAGGTAAGTTTCAAAAGCACGATGGATACTTTTCACATTCCAGATGAAAATTCCGGCATTCCAAAGGAAATCCCCACTCTCTAGGAAACTTTGGGCTATCTCAAGTATTGGCTTTTCAGTAAATGTTTTAACTTTAAAATAGTCTGCTCCCTTTTTGTCTACAAACTGAATGTAACCATATCCAGTATCCGGTCTGGTTGGTGTAATCCCCAATGTCACCAGATAATCATTTTTAGAAGCCAGATCAAAGGCCAACTCAACCTTCTCCAGGAAAACATTTTCCTTCAATATCAAGTGATCTGCCGGTAGAACTATTATTGTAGCATCAGGGTTAATTTCAGCTATTTTATTGGCCATATACAAATTACAGGCAGCAGTATTCTTCATCAGAGGTTCTCCAACAATATTTTTTTCCGGAATTTCAGGGAGCTGCTGATGGGAAAGATTCACATATTCCTTATTGGTAATAACAAATATATTCTCATCAGGAATAACCTTACTGATCCTGTCATACGTCTGTTGAATCATGGTACGTCCAACACCTAAAATATCCTGAAATTGTTTTGGAAACTTCTGCGTACTCATAGGCCAGAATCTACTACCAATTCCACCTGCCATGATAACACAGTATTTATCTGATTTTGACATGCTTAACTACATTTTTCTACCCTTGCCAGAGGTTTGAAAGAATACTTCCTTCCAGTAGCCAGGTTCTTACAAAGATAGTTTTTTTTAATCAGACCTTCTAAAAAATACTTTTCGTTTCTATAGATGAAGTAATCTCCTTTCTGCAACTCTTCTATAAACTGAAGCTTATCATCTTGTTTTTCAATATGGAAATACTTGACCAGATCCGGACTGGCCATAAAGTTAGCCTTTGGAGATCTTGAAAATTTTACAATAATTGGCTGAAGAGCATCTTCATATACCTCAACACTTTCAAGAAGCATTCGTCTGAAAGTATCTTTCCACTCATTACCATGTGGAGAAATTCTTCTGCCATATTTTTCAAAAGCAATGAGATGGGCCAGCTCATGAGTCAGAACAAAGAAAAACAGTTGAGGCGCTAATGTAGAATTGATTGTAATTTCATGGGAATTATCCGGGAGCTTTCTGTAATCTCCCAGTTTTGAATTCCTGTTTCTTGTAATCTTTATATGAATATAGTAATCTGAGAACCAGATTTTTAAATACTGAAGCGTGTTCTGTGGTAAATATTTTTCTAGTGACTGGATAGACATTTTACAAACTTAGTGGAATTCCTGCATAGAAATTCAACAATTTAAGACTAAAAAGATAATTATACTTAGCCTGCGCCACCGAACCCGCTGCATTAGCGTAATTATTTCTTGCCACGTTTAGGTCAAAAATAGTAGTCCGCCCTGCAGCATAACTTTTATCTGCAAAATCCAATGACAATTTTGTGCTTTTTGCAGCTTCTACAGCAGCAACATAAGCTTCATAATTAGCTTCTACGTCGAACTGGGCTTTCTGTACATTTTGTCTTACCGTCTGTTTTTGTTGTTCTAAAGTATTCTTAGCCGCACTTTCATTAATTCTTGACTGCTCTACCTGAAGTTTTGTAATTCCCTTGTTGAAAATAGGAACGCTGATAGATAAGCCTGCCTGTTGCCCGAAATTATCTTTATATTGCTGAAATAAGTTTCGTTCCGCGATATAAATCAATTCATTTCCTGTATTATTGGTATTAAGCAGGTTATTGTAAAAACTTCCGATCCCTGCACTTGCTGTTACCGTAGGCCAGTATGCTGTTTTAGATACTTCAGTTTGAGCTTCCGCAGATCTTATTCTGCTTTCCGCTGCTTTTATTTGCGGTTGATTTTCGTATGCTGTGTTCAAAACCTCATCCACAGATTTTAATTGTGGGGCCAGATCATCTGAGACAACTACATCTTCAACATCAAAATCTTTGTAATCCTGCAATTGTAAAAGTTGAGCAAGTGCAAATAGACTTCTTCCGGTGTCAATTTCAGCTGTTTTGAGGTTTTGTTTTTCTCTTGCCAATGCAGATTGAGCTTCTGCAAGCACTGTTTCAGCAGTGGTTCCTACCTGGGTAGTGATTTTTGCCCTGTCATATTGTTTTTGAGCATTGTCAACAGCACTTTGTGAAATTTTAATAATTTCTTTTTTAAGTAATGTTGTTAAATATTGCTGTGCGATCTGCAATGAAATATCATTCTTTATGGTTTCGATATCATATTGACTTGCTTCTACATCAAACTGTGTTTTTCTGACAGTTTTTTCTAGTCTTCCATTATTATAAACCAGGATATCAGCTCCCAGACTGGCATTATTACTGAATCTGTCATTTCTAAGACTTCCTGTTCCGAATGACGTCTGTCCAAAACTGACTGTATTTCCTATACTTGCTGATAAAGAAGGTAAATATCCTTTTTTAGCAATTTTAAGATTAGAATCCTGGACTTGTTTAGAGTATTCATTTTGGATAACCTGAAGGTTATGCTTCACAGCATAATCCACACATTCTCTTAAGGACCATTTTTTCTGAGCATTCATACCCAGGAAAGTTAATCCGAAAACGATAGTCCAAACTTTTTTCATATTAAGATTTTACCATATTAGACGTACCAAATATAAAAAAGTTACACATTTAAAAATTATTGTTTCATTTTAATAAAACTTTTGAGAATTTTGCATCATGACAACCAAAGAATATCAGGAAGCCGTTGATTGGCTTTTCGTGCAGGCACCCAACTATCAGATTGACGGAGAGAAGGCTTATAAGCCTGGACTTGACAATATAACCAAGCTATGTGCATTTTTTGACAATCCACAGGAAAAAATAAAATGTATTCACATCGGAGGCACCAATGGTAAAGGTTCAACCAGCAATATGCTTGCTTCTATTCTTCAGGAAGCCGGCTACAAAGTTGGAATATACAATTCTCCACACCTTATTGATTTCACAGAGCGTATCAAAGTAAACGGGAAAAACTGTAACAAAGAATTCGTTTTTGATTTCATCACAAAATTAAAAACATTACCCAACGATATTTTGCCTTCGTTTTTTGAATTTACCACTATAATGGCTTTCGAATATTTTTATCAACAGCAGGTAGATTTTGCAATTATCGAGGTAGGTTTGGGAGGAAGACTGGACTCAACCAATATTATAAGGCCTTTAGTATCTGCTATTACTAATGTACAGCTGGATCATCAGAATATCCTGGGAAATACTATAGAAGAAATAGCCCGGGAAAAAGCAGGTATTATCAAAAACGGAATCCCTATTATATCCGGGGATGAAAATGAAGTTGTAAAAAATATCATCCGTACTAAAGCGGATCAAAATAATGCAACATTTGTCGATGCAACCACATTGTCATCGGGTTTCGCTTCGGATCTGAAGGGAAACTATCAACAGAAAAATATCAGGGTGGTTTTAGCGTTAACTGATGAGTTGTTAAAACTGAATGTTGAAATTTCTGAGAAAAACATTACAGACGGATTATTACATGTTCATGAGAATACCGGATTTATCGGCAGGTGGTTTGAATTTTCAAAAACCCCGCTTACTATTTGTGATACAGCGCACAACCAAGCTGGTCTGGAACAGGTCTTCTCGCAGCTTAATTCCATTGGCTGTAAAAAGCATGTGATTTTAGGTTTTGTTAATGATAAAAAAATAGATGAAGTGATGAGTTTATTACCTGAAAATTCTACATTCTATTTTGCAAAACCATCGATTCACAGAGGACGTCATCCGAAAGATTATGAAGATTTGCTTATAAATGCAAAAATAATTTATAAAATTTTTGATTCTGTACAGGAAGCGTATTTATCTGCAAAACAAGAATGTACAAATGACGAAATGATTTTTATTGGCGGAAGCAACTTTGTAGTAGGAGAATTTTTAGAAAAAAATTTGGAGATTTCCAGATAAGTCGTATATTTGCACCACTCTAAACGAGAAAACAAGTATAGAGGGTTCTTAGCTCAGTTGGTTCAGAGCATCTGGTTTACACCCAGAGGGTCGGGGGTTCGAATCCCTCAGGACCCACAGAAAAGGAAACGAAACCTTTCAAAAAAATTCGGGTTCTTAGCTCAGTTGGTTCAGAGCATCTGGTTTACACCCAGAGGGTCGGGGGTTCGAATCCCTCAGGACCCACAGAAGATCTCTCAAGAAATTGGGAGATCTTTCTTTTTTGATCTTACCTTAATTCCTTAAATTTTCAAGTCTTTTCAATTCAATTCATTAAATTTGATCAACACAACACATGTCTGATAGGTTAAAATGTTTTTGCTATGGATGTTATATTATCAAAAAAAGAAATATTAAGACGATTAAATACTTTGAGAATAAACCCTTTAGGGCTCCCCTCAAGAAAGTATGGAGTTTCAATAAAGTATTTTTCAAATGATGAAGAAACGCCGGATAAAAGGGTTGATTATGAAATTACTACTGAATTAAACCTCGAATACGGGAAAGGTTTTCTAACAATTGATAAAAAAAACATCTACTTTAATCAGCATCAAGCCGATAACATTAGCGAGCTATTAGCCGAATCCATTTCGAAATCCCTATATCCTGTCCAGACCCAAATCAATGAAAAAGGAACGGGCACTAATGAAATTACAAATTTTGATGAAATTAAAACCCGATGGTCCCGCGAGAAGTTAAAATTATCTGAAAAGTATTCGGGACAGCCATTGGAGAAATTCTTATCCGCTGTTGACCATAAAATGGAAAATAAGAAAGAAATAGAGAACGGGCTGCATTATGACTGGTTCTGGAATCTCTTTTTCCATCCTAAATTCATTGATTATGGAGACACAAGAAAAACATCAACAGCATTATTTCTGGCTGTAATTCCTTATCAGAATCCCTTAAGATTCCCCGGAATTCAGACCATTCAAAAGATTCCGACAGATTATCATTCTTTTATTATTGAATTCAAAAGTGAAGAAATACCTGCGGACTTATATTCTATTCCTGCAAATGCTTTTAATCAAGATGCACATTGGATGTCTCTTAAGGTCACCTTTGATTTGGATGTATACCATCATTTCCCAATGCATACCCGGGCATATTTTGAAGTTTTCACCAGGGATTATTCGGGGGAAAAAAAATTAATTAAAAGAATCAGCTACAATCAGTTTCAGCTCCATAACGGAGAGTATTCTGACAAGAAACTAAGTAAGGATAGCCCTTTTATTACGGGCGGACTTGTAGTTTCAGAACCTAACAAATGGGGGTTTTACAAAAACATATATGAAAATGACTGGTAAAAATCCATTTGTATAAAAAACACTAATTTTACAAACCACACAAATTACATTAATATGTCTTTAAAAGAGAAAGTAGTACAGGGAGCCTTGTGCCAATGTCAGTTTGGTACTACTCCCGATACATTAAAGGTACTTACGCAGCAAAAATTCTTCATCAATGACCTTAATGGCAGCTCTAAACTGGCTGCAACACATAAAGATATAGGATCTACTTTTGAAAAAAACAGCTTTGGTTCATGCAAAAAAAAGCTCAATACACCCTGTGTAGCTGTTGTTACTGAATGGAGTGGTTATTATGAAAAAGAAAAATACTCTCCACCTGATGGCTATGTTTTACTGGAAGACAGCAAAGCAACATGTCCTATCGGTGGTAAAGACTGCATCAGCATCATTAAAACCGGACAAATTGGAGAACCTTCCAAAAGCAATATAAAAAAGGCAGATGAAGAGCTTCAGTCACATGTAAATCCTGTTATCAATATATCACAGCATGATACGCAGGAGTTTTATAAATTTGGATTTTAAGTATGGGTACAGCTGGGATTAAAAAAGCTCTGATCAAGGAGCCCAAAGAAAACGTCAGGAAGTATGGTTCCGGATCCATTGTGGAACTAAGCCCTGCCAGAAACTCATTTACCGCTTATCTGGATAAAACCTGCCTGGGAAAAGGAACCCGAAATCCGGAATCTACAATGAAGGAAGTGAAGTGGTTCCTTATAAGAGAGCATATCTGGACATCATTTAAACAACTTTACCCAAACCTTGGGCCGAATGACTTTTTTACAACAATAAAAGCCCAAAACGAAGAAAACAAGGATTACAAAATATTTGAAGGAAACAACAAAGTATTCACTACCGGTGACATTCAAACAAGTGCAAAAAGTATTGGAGTCATTTATCTGTTAATACCTTATAGTAATTTCCCTGAAACAGATGGTACAGAAGCCATGAGAGTGGTTGTTATTGATAAACCACAGGTCTTATACTGTCATTTTAAATTTCCTAAAGGAGGGTACATTCCTTTGACAAATAACGAAAAAAAAGCGTTGTATGGGCAAACAGTAGATGTAGAAGTTTATACGCATATGCTTCCCGACTGGAACAATAGCCTTTCAAAGTTCATTTTTGATGTTGAGCTCATTAACAAAGGTAAGGTCGTTTCCAAACAGCAAAGAATTGAAATTACCAATCCGGGACCATTCGTTTACAACACGGTAAAATCTTTAAAGTTTCAGTTGAATACCGAATGGCAAAAAAATCACAATAAAGAAAAGAAGGATGAAAAGTTTTTTCTAAAGTTAAAAGGTTATGTAGGATTTACAGGACCGGTTCTTCTACCCAAAGGTTTTCTTACCCAGGAAGGTGAATATGATTCTGAAAAAGACACTTCAAACTGGGGAAGAATGGAAAAAGGAAAATGGATCTTTAACACTTCTCCCGACTTACTGGTTCCTTATAATGATATGAGTGCCCTTTTCGGTGAATTTGAAAAACAAAAAAATAATCAGATTCAATATATAGGAGACATTGAATATCTTAAAAAAGAATATGATCCCTGCGGATACAGCAAAATAACGATAGCCGATGAGGATGATAAAAAACGATCTCCCTATGTTATATTTGATGAAGATGCTAAAGACAGGATAGACAATACACGAAATACTTTTGACCTTGTAACAGGAGATAAAACAAAGAAAAAAATAAGCATAACCCTGGATAATCTTCAGAATAAAAATGTTTTGTGTACAGGAGTTTTACTTCCTAAAGACCAAAAACATAATATCCCGCAACATGTTTTTTTATTAGATACTGTTCTGGTTCCCCATTATACAAATAAAGTACTATCCGTAAAAAATGATCCCACACAAGCAAATGATACTGATGCTTACGCTGATGAAACGAAAGCCCCGTCAGGAAATGTAGCAGACGTACAGGGATGGAAAGAGAATGAGGATTACAGCTTTATTGGAGAAAATAAACTCCAACTGAACCTTTCCTACATTTACAACAAAACTACAGCTATCGGAGATAAAGAATTCAATGATATTCCTGTGGCAGAATCCTGGCTGGTCAATTACTTCTGGCTATCAAAAGAAAAAATACAAACGTATTTTGTTCCTGTTTCTACTTGTCGGTATCCTAATCAACTTGTTAAAATCAGGATATTCCCGGATGTAGAATGGTCACTAAACTTCCTTTACAATACCTCCGACCCTGTTTGGTACGGTAATTCTGAGCCAACCTATAATATCTATGGTACTGAAAGTAAAGCAACAAGAGACACCATCTCAGTAGGAGATCTTAAAACAAAAGGGGATGTTGTTGCCCTGGCCGACTTAAGAAGAGAAGAGAGAAACGAAAACAAGAATATCAAAGACGGACAAAAAAAAATTGCCACTTCTGCTAACCGTTACATGGGAGATATGAAAGGGAATTTTGGACTTTCCGCCAAGGTCTCATATAATGGTGGTGTCTCCCATGAACTCAGTTGGAAATTTGCCGAAAAGTACCGTAAAATGCTGGGCATTTTAAAATCGGTTTATGATACGGTAGATGATATTGCAGGAGCAAAAGAGGCCAGAAAGGGAGCAGAATCCCTTCCTCCTTCACTGGCAGGAAGAAGGAGCATGATGAGCCTTTCACTCCTCCCTCCTGCCCCATCAGCAGGGATTAGCTGGAAATTTGCAAAAACAGGGGATTTTGTTGGCCTTGAACTTGCCGGAAAGGTAAAATGTTCTCCCCTCATTGGTGGAGAGCTTAAAATTGATTTATTGGCCTTAGCTGATAAAATTCCTGTTTATGGAAAGTTTATTACTTTCCTGGACCTAACGACCTGGCTCATTGAAAAAATATCAATGAATGCCTTAAGCATTACCTATCGTATTGATTTGATATTTTATGCAAATCTGGCAATCGAGGAAGCCTATGTAAAATGGAATGATGCAAAAGAAGGCAATAAATTTGATACCGATTTAACCCTTTCCGGAACACTCGGAGGAAAACTTGAACTTGAACTGGGCCTTACTATGAGCGCCAAGCAGATTAATAAGTTTCCTGAGGTAGAGCTTCAGGCCGGGGTAAGAGCAGACTGTTCATTCAAAATTACAGCAAGCCCTAATTTCGATTGGGATAATAAATTTGACTTTACAACCAAGTTCTCAGGACTTATGGTTACTGTTTATTACAAATTTTCCATGAAGAGGAACTCCAAAAATAAAGCTCCGGAAACACTTGATCCTTTTAAACTGATCCCAAGCTACTCCGGAAATCCAGTCAGCATGACATTTGGAGCCGGAGAAGAACATAAATATTAACACAATGAACAAAAAGATATTATTTGGCTTATTGCTGTTCAACATGATAAGCTGTCAAAAAAAAGATACAGCGTCTCATACATCTCCATCAAACAAAAGTAATTACGAAAAAAAAACAACACAAAATATGGCTTCTCAACCTTTATATGCATTAAGCCTTGATGCAGCTGGCGATTTTCAGGTTTACATTAATGATATCCTGGTTGCCTATTATTACAAAAACGGCGGAACATCGTTGACCTTGCCTATTAATCGTGAAATTTTAGGTCCGGGAAAACAAACCGTTAAAGTTATTTTGAAGTCGGATAAAGAACTGGATGAAAACGAGCTTAAATATTATAAATTCAGAATTTTAAAGTATGCTTCATTTGATTCCCCTGACTATGAGGTAATAGTAGATTGTAAGTTTAATGCAGAAACCAATAAGCCCTCAAAAGAGATTACTCAATCCTGGGATTTTACTTCTGATGTTCCCTATCAGGTATCAGGATGGTCCCACTCCGCTGTTCTGTTGAATGAAGATAAAGATGCTCTTCTGAAAGAGGTCTTAGAGACTTATAATCATTTCAGGGAAATTCTGCAGAAAAAAGATATTGGTAGTTTTCTCACAAAAACAAAAGTCCGAGATGCCGAAATTGACAAGGCTTTATATCTTTCTTCTGCTGAGAGCAAAAAGGACCAGGCAGAAACATCGGAAACGATTCAGAATATCGTTGAAGTTTTACCGATAGACAATTATAAAATGGTTTTTTATGGCAATGGAAGAATGGTTGCTTTAATCAGGACTGATGAAAAAAATAAAGATGAATCAGCTTTGCAGGTAAAACTTAAAGACAAAAGTACAGAAATCTATGAATTGGTACTTCATCGTCCAAAAAAAGGCGCTCCTCTTGAAGTAATAAGATAATTAATTTTCAATCGTAGCATTGGCATTTTGTCAATGCTTCATTTTTACCTGAAATGATTCTGATAAAGAAAATCTTTCAGATATCCGCTACATTCAGTAGTAATCCCAGCTTATAAAAATCAAGGTATTTAAGGTTGATATTTCGCTTTAAAAGCTTACGCTCTATCCTTGGCCTGCTAACCCTAAAGAAAATGGTAAATAAGCTTTTTAAACCAAGCCTTTTTATAGCCCTGTACGCTTTTACCAGTTTAATTTCGGAAAGTTTTGCACTGAGTTGTTTGTTTTGAAGCATTTGAGATAAACTACCTACCGATTCTTTTACTTTTTCAAGGTAGAGTTGATTATCTTCTACATCATTGTTGAATACAGGATTCTGTAGATGGTTAATTTTTATATGACTGGATTTTAAGTCCATTGCAAATAACAGATCTTCGTACCCATAGCTTTGAAATTCGGGATTAAACGGAACTTTCTTGAGGATATTCCGATCAATGATAAAATTATTTGTTTGGAAGCTCAAGTAAGGATTTTCCACACGAAGCGAAACCGGTAAATTCTCACGCTCTACGGCAAATTTCCATCTTAAATAATGGTTTTGATCAACCGGTGATTCTGAGACAACTCGCCCTCCGTAGATCACCTTTGTATCCGGATTCTCCTTTATAAATTCTATGTAATTTTCTAGAAAACGGTCACTTGTTATTTTACCGTCACAATCAAGAAAAAGTAAATAATCTCCCTTTGAATAGGAAAGAAACAGATTGCGGATTTTTGATCTCCCAATGTTTTTATCCAGATAGATCAATTTTTCTACCTTATCTTCTAGGACTTTATTAATCTGTTTAAATTGTTCTTCAGACCGATCATCGATTAATATGATTTCTGCATTAAAAGCCTTTGCTGTAATTTCTTTTCCTAAATCAGAAACTAATTCCCGGACATCAAAATTATAGACAGGAATGCAGATTGTAATTTTCATTTCATTAGATTTTTTCAATGATTTTCTGAATACTAAGCTCTTCCAGACATGCCCAATCTCCTCTGAAACATTCCTTATCTCCAAATACTGAACAAGGCCTGCATGTTAAATCTTTAATTTGCACCACATCATCTTCACTCTGTCCAAACCCTAAAAAACCGGCATAAGGATGTGTAGATCCCCAGATAGAAACGCATCTTGTTCCCACAAGGCTGGCAAGGTGCATATTGGCAGAATCCATTGAGATCATCAGTTTAAGTTCTGCAATTGTATCCAGCTCCTGTTTAAGGTTTAATTTCCCGGAAAGACTTTGGGTATTCGGAATTTCACTTTCCCATCTTTCCAGGGTTTCTGTTTCATTTTTCCCGCCTCCGAAGAAATATATTTTATCTTTTTGGGCTAAAATTTTAACGAGTTCATAGGATTTATCCAAGGGAAGCATCTTTCCTTTATGCTGTGCAAAAGGAGCAAACCCGATCCCGGACTTTTGCTGTGTTGATGGCCTTAATTTATTGGATAAGTTCACTTTAAACCCCATTTCCCGGAATACGTCTGCATATCGCTCGACGGTTTTTTTCAGTTGTACTTTATCCAGATTCCAGACATCGGTAAGAATTTCCTTTTCTTCTTTTCCTTTATTGATCTTGAATACTTTGTATCCCTTTCTCCTGTAGATTTTATCCAGAACCTTCGTCCTGATTACATCATGCAAATTAGCTATGAAATCCGGATGAAATTCTCTGATTAACTCATTGGCCAATCTATTCAATCCAAAAAAACCCTTATAATCATCCAGGTTAATTCCTTTAAAAATAATGTTGGGAATATCTGAAAACAAGCTTTCAAAATTTTTTCTGGAAACCATTACGATTTCTACATCAGGGTTTTGTTCAAGGAATTCACGAAAAACGGGCGCTGTCATCGCAACGTCGCCAAAAGCGGAAAAACGATATGCTAAAATTCTTGTCACAACTACGACTTCAGTTGATAGGCAACTGCATAAAATTTAATCTGTTTAGTCATTGCCATTAGTCCGTTGGCTCTGGAAGGAGAAAGAAACTCCTGAAGTCCGATCTCTGAAATAAACTGGAAATCCGAATCCAGAATTTCCTGTGTAGAATGCCCGCTGTAAATACTAACCAGAAGAGAAACAATTCCTTTTGGTAAAATACCATCAGAATCAGCATCAAAATAAAGTTTGCCGTCTTTAAATTCAGCATCAATCCATACTTTACTCTGGCATCCTTTAATAAGATTAGCATCTGTTTTCTTGTCTTCTGAAAGCCCTTTCAATTCTTTACCAAGGTCAATAATATATTCATACTTCTGCTCCCAATCGTCAAGAAATGCAAATTCGTCTATTATTTCCTGCTGTTTTTCTTTAATGGTCATCTTTTAACAATTCTTTATGCAAAGATACCATTTTTGTAAAGATAATTTATTGAGATGCCTTTCTAAAAACTTCCAGAAGTTTTAGTTCTTCATTTTCCCAACAAAGCAATTCCGAGGCTTTTTTCAATTCATCCTGATAACCCTTTCTTCCCTTATTTAAAATTCTGAAAACAGCATCTGCAATATTTTCCGGCTGATGGTCCTTAATGATCTCACCAACATCAAACTGCATTCTTATATTACGCATTTCAGGGAGATCAGCCATAATTAATGGAACCCTTGCCTGAATACAGTCCAAGACTTTATTCGGAAGGGAGTATAAGTAGCTGTCCCCGCCGTTTTCCTCGATACTCATCCCCACATCTGCGGTAAGAGTAATTTTTCTTAGATCTTCAGGCACCAGCTTGCCCAAAAACTCAACTTTATGCTGTAGATTCTCACGAGCTACCAGCTCTTCATATTCCTTCTTTTTGGGACCATCTCCTGCAATCTTGAAAACAACATCATCAATATGATGCATAGCCAGAATTGCTTTATCAATTCCCCTAAAAGGATTTATTGCACCCTGGTATAAAAATACTTTAGGCTTATTATCGGGAATATCTATTGGAAAGTTTATTTTTTTGGGTGCATTTTGTACCACTGTAGCCTCTACATGATATTTTTCTTTAAACCATTTTGCATAACTTCCGCTGGCTGTTATCATGAATTTTAAGTTCGGAAGTACTTTTTTTTCCAGGTAACGCCATATTTTTTGTGACATTTTGCCCTGAATGGCTGGCATTTCGGAAAAAATTTCATGACTGTCAAAAATTAAAGGGATTTTTAATTTTTTTGCGATAAGATAATTGGGAAGAAGAGCGTCAATATCATTAGCATGAAGAATGGTATTCTTATCTGCTTTCTTTTTCAGTTCTTTGTACAATTTCCAGTTAAATTCAAAATAAGCCGTCTTTAAACTTTTAGAAACCAGCATAATTCTTGAGAAAGGATAAGGTCTTGTGATTTTCTCAGCCCCTCCCCAGTCGTTTCCGATCAGTTCCAGGGAGTATCCGTTTTCATACAAGGTGTGACAGACCTTTTCTATTCGCTGATCTGTATACAGATTACTAAAAGCAGATGTAATTATTTTTTTTTTCATTAACTTTTCTTTCCGGCCATTAAATGGTAAATCTGTATAATACAGATCAATCCGTTGGGTATAATAACCGGCCAGAGCATTCCGTTAAAGATACCATAAATGACAAAACAAATACAGCCAATCATATTTACGATTCTAATTTTTCTTACATCTTTCAATATAAAGCTCAACACAAGAAAAAGTGAAGCAGAATATCCAATATAAGCAGCAATTTCGGGGTTCATAAGAAAAATTTAAGGGACACAAACTTAGTCATTTTCAATAAGATAATAAAACTTTTTTCTGCCATAAAGTCATTAATTGATTTTTGGTAAAATATTTGTAATTTAGAATAATGAATAAAAGATAATTCTATCTTTATTCTAATTGAGATATATTATGGATTATAAGTTTTCACAAGGTTTGAGCCAAGTGTTCAAACAGAGCAAAAATGAAGCTAAAAGGCTGAAAAGTGAATTTCTTAATACAGAACATCTACTTTTAGGTATTATAAAAACAGAAAACTCTGCAAAAGAAATCCTTCAAAACCTTAATGCCGATTTAACACAAATCAGAAGAAAAATTGAAACTCTAAATACAGCAAGTCTTAATCCTATTTCTGAGGAGGTAACCAATATTTCTTTCACGAAAATGGCAGATCATGCCGTTAAACGTGCAGAGTTAGAATGCCGACAATACAAAAGTAATGAAATTAATACCGTTCATTTACTTTTAGGTATTCTTTATAAATATGAAGATCCCACCTCAAATATATTAGGCGCTTACGATATCGACTATGAAGGCGTTTCAAGAGAATACCAGACAATGCTTAAAAATTCCGGACAATCACCTCAGATGAGTGCTTATGATGATGATGATGAAAGAGAAGAATTTGAGCAGATGAGAAAACCGGCAGGAAATTTAGGCGCTGCAAAGAGCAAAACTCCTACGCTGGATAATTTTGGTAGAGACCTTACATCTTTAGCAAGGGATGGGAAATTGGATCCTGTAATCGGACGTGAGAAAGAAATCGAGAGGGTTTCTCAGATTCTTTCCCGCAGAAAGAAAAACAATCCGCTTCTTATCGGAGAGCCCGGAGTGGGTAAATCTGCTATTGCAGAAGGATTAGCTTTAAGAATCCAGCAAAAAAAGGTTTCCAGAGTTCTTTTTGGTAAAAGAGTGATCACACTGGATCTTGCAAGTTTAGTTGCAGGAACGAAATACCGTGGTCAGTTCGAGGAAAGAATGAAGGCGATCATGACGGAATTGGAAAAGAACAGGGATGTTATCCTATTCATTGACGAGCTTCATACTATTGTAGGTGCAGGAAGTTCTACAGGAAGTCTGGATGCCTCCAATATGTTTAAGCCGGCTCTTGCTAGAGGAGAAATTCAATGCATCGGAGCCACTACTTTGGATGAATACCGTCAATATATTGAAAAAGACGGAGCATTAGAGAGAAGATTCCAGAAAGTAATGGTAGAGCCTACCTCTATTGATGAAACCATTCAGATTTTAAATCAGATCAAAGATAAGTATGAAGAGCATCATAATGTGATTTATACACCAGAAGCCATATTGGCTTGTGTGAATCTTACATCAAGATATATTACAGATCGTTTCCTACCGGATAAAGCGATTGATGCAATGGACGAAGCAGGTTCCCGTGTTTATATCAAAAACATGAAAGTTCCTACCGAAATCATTGAATTCGAAAAGAAAATTGAAGACATCAAAGAAATGAAGCAGAAAGCTGTAAAAGCTCAGGATTATCTTGAAGCCAGAAAGCTTAAAGATGAGGAGGAAAGACTTCAAATGGAGCTTAATGCCGCACAAGATCAGTGGGATAAGGATGTAAAAGAGAAAAAAGAAACGGTTACAGAAGAAAACGTTGCAGAGGTAGTTTCCATGATGAGTGGTGTTCCTGTAACCAAAGTTGGTAAAAATGAGCTTGATAAATTAGCTCAGATGGACAACAACCTGAACGGAAAAGTTATCGGACAGGAAGATGCTGTAAGAAAAGTAGTTAAAGCTATTCAACGAAACAGAGCGGGTCTTAAAGATCCAAATCGTCCGATCGGAACATTTATCTTCTTAGGAACAACCGGTGTTGGTAAGACTGAGCTTGCCAAGGTAATGGCAAGAGAACTTTTCGATTCAGATGAAGCATTGATCCGAATTGATATGAGTGAATATATGGAAAAATTCGCCGTATCAAGATTGGTAGGTGCGCCTCCGGGATATGTTGGATATGAGGAAGGAGGTCAGCTTACTGAAGCTGTGAGAAGAAAACCTTATGCGGTAGTTCTTCTTGATGAGATTGAAAAAGCTCACCCTGATGTATTCAATATCTTATTACAGATTCTGGATGAAGGACATGTTACAGATAGTTTAGGTAGAAAAATTGATTTCAGAAACACGATCATTATTCTTACTTCAAACATCGGAACAAGAGACCTTAAAGACTTTGGAGATGGTGTAGGATTCGGAACTTCTGCTAAGAAGTCAAATACAGACAACAGAGCAAGAAGCACAATTGAAAATGCCCTTAAGAAAGCATTTGCTCCTGAATTCCTGAACAGAATTGATGACATTGTGATCTTTAACTCTCTTGAACAGACTGATATCAAGAAAATCATTGATCTTGAATTAAATAAGCTTTACACCAGACTTGATAAATTAGGATATAAAGTCGATTTAACTGAAGCAGCTAAAGATTTTATTTCTGAAAAAGGATGGGATAAAGATTTTGGTGCAAGACCATTGAAAAGAGCAATCCAGAAATACATTGAGGATTTATTGGCAGAAATGCTGGTAAACAAGCAATTAAATGAAGGAGAAACAATTGTTCTTGATGTAAATGAAGCTAAAGACGGATTAACCGGCAAGGCTCAAAAGACCAAAAAGACGACTGAAAAGTCTTCTCAATAAATAAATAATTTTGTTAAAATAAAAAGCACGGAAATATTTTCCGTGCTTTTTTATCTTTAAATAATTTCCGTAATTATTAAAGGCCCACAACGAATCCAATGTTCGGAACCAATCCACTTGAGAAAACACTTGAATTCTCTTTCCATAAAACATTGTACATCAATCCCAGCTGCATAAAGGAATTCCCTCCTATCCTTTGCATATATCCTCCTCCCAGATATAGTGCCGTTTCTTCCCGGTTATCTTTATAATCATAAAATTTATCATGATAATTTATAAAATAATGTTGAAGATTCGCCCCTACATAAAAGGATCTTGCGAAATAGTAATTCACAAAAGGACCAACCCCGAACATCGTTGATCTATAATAGTCTGATGTCTGCCAGGAAACACTTCCCAATACTCCCGCTTCAAGATCATCGGTTAACCTGTATCCTACCCTCGGAGCTGCCTGAAGAGAAAATGCGCTGTTGCTTCCAAAACCTAAACCGATCCCGCCTCCGAAAGTCCATCTGTTGTTTTCAGTCATTGAGGGAGCTCCCACTGTGACCTGGGAAAATATTGATATTGAGCACATCAGCATCAATGGAATAATTATTTTTTTCATACTCTGATATTTAATTATTAATAAAGATAATATGCAATTGCTTTCCTGCGAACCCATAATTCCTTAAAATTCCGGGATTCTACATTACCATCGTTTTTATCAATGCTTAAAATTATGTTTTTTTTGCGAATCTTTTTAGTTGTATTTTTGCCGGATCAAACTAAGAACTCCCGTTAAGAGTTTCGTAAAATTGAAATACAATGAAAATAGTAGTAGGCCTCTCCGGAGGTGTAGATTCTAGCGTTACAGCCTATTTGCTGCAACAGCAAGGGCATGAAGTAGTGGCTTTGTTTATGAGGAACTGGAATGATGCTTCCGTAACATTAGAAGATGAATGTCCCTGGATAGAGGACAGTAATGACGCGTTAATGGTAGCTCAGAAGCTTGGAATACCATTCCAGGTTATTGATATGAGTGATCTTTATAAGGAACGTATCGTCGATTACATGTTTGCAGAATATGAAAAAGGGAGAACCCCGAATCCTGACGTACTATGCAACAGAGAGGTTAAATTTGATGTTTTTATGAAAACAGCAATGTCTTTGGGCGCGGATAAAGTTGCGACAGGACATTATGCCAGGGTAACCTCAACTTTTGATGAAAACGGAAAGGAAATTTTTCATTTACTGGCAGGTAAAGATAACAACAAGGACCAATCCTATTTCCTTTGTCAGCTGAGTCAGGATCAATTGTCAAAGGCTTTGTTTCCTATTGGTGAACTTACAAAACCCGAAGTTAGGGAAATCGCAAAAGAAATCGGGCTGGTAACAGCGGATAAAAAGGACTCTCAGGGACTATGTTTTATAGGTAAAGTAAGTCTTCCTCAGTTTTTACAGCAGCAACTCAAGCCAAAAGAAGGTGAAATTGTAGAAATTTTCAGCGATTCTCCTTTATTTTCGAAAGAAAAGCCTTCATTTCCCTCGAAGGAAGAAGAACTCCAATATTTATCACAAAAGATCAGTTATAAAAAATCTGACGGAAAAGTAATCGGAAAGCACCAGGGCGCTCAATTTTTCACGATTGGCCAGAGTAAGGGGCTTGGTATAGGCGGACATAAAGAAAGCTGTTTTATCGTGTCCAGAGACATTGAAAACAACATTATTTTCGTAGGAGAAGGTCATAGCTTCCCCGGACTGCATAAAAAAGCTTTAAAAATAAATAATCCGGAACTTCATTGGGTGAGAGAGGACCTAAGACTTTCCAATGGTGAATCCATAGAAGTAATGGCCAGGTTCCGATATAGACAGCCTCTTCAAAAGGCTACGCTATACCAGTTTGAAGATGCTTTTTATATCGAATTTGAAAATCCTCAGTCTGCAATTGCTGAAGGACAGTTTGCATCATGGTATATGGAGGATGAATTGATAGGAAGCGGAGTTATTGCATAATATAAAATTTTCAGTATACTCACCAAAAATTAAGACTAAATAATATATAATAAACCCGGAGCACTTTGTTTCGGGTTTATCTTTTGTTTGAGGAAATGAGTATTCAGAAAATTGTTTAATTGATTTAATATAATTCATTATAAATCATTGCCTTTATTTAAAATCAACGTTGTATTTTAAGGATAAAAAATATCAACGAAGAACTTAAGAATCCAGAATAAAAATTCCATGAATTGCATTTTATAAGTACATGTATTAGTTTTTAATATAAGAGCTTATTGCTCTATTTAAAATTCTTCAAAGAAGAAATTTCAACCTGCCTCAAATAGCTTTCCAATTAGTGGCGAAGTATGTGCTCTTATTATCAAACAACTTGAAGATACTAACTCTAACCTAATAGATTACAAATAGTTAATATTGATAATTGAATATCAAAATCTTTTTATTTTAACCTACCAGCCACTCTTTAAAAACTTTCACGCGATCCCTGCTTACCGTAATTTCCTCTCCCGGCTGGAATTCCAGATCAACCTTATAATTTGGAGAAGTATGAATATTTCTGATATAATCAGAGTTAACGATAAATTGCCTGTTCACACGGAAGAATTTTTTCTCATCCAATGTCTCTTCCAGTTCATCGAGTGTAAAATCTGAAGGGTATGTTCTTTCCCGTGTCTGGAGGTAAACAATCTTATTTTCACTGAAAAAACAACTTACCTCGCTGGTCTGGATAATTTTCAGGTTATATCCTATTTTCACCAAAATTCTGGAAAGGGTGGATTTGTCCTTTTTTATCAGCTGTTTAATTTCTTCAGAACTAACCGGGTTCCCGGAAGGAAGAAAAGATTTAAATTTATCTATAGCTCCTGCCAGGTCTTCTTCCAGAATTGGTTTTAATAAGTAATCAATACTGTTCAGTTTAAAGGCTTTGAGAGTATATTGATCAAAAGCCGTCGTATAGATGATGAATCCTTTTGATGGAACTTTTTCAAAAATATCAAAAGACAATCCATCTCCTAAAACAATGTCTGAAAAGATCAGTTGCGGATGTTCATTTTCAGAAAACCAAGAAACACCTTCTTCTACCGATTCTATTTTTGCAATTACCTGTATATCAGTAAATATACTCAACATCCGCTCTAATTTTCTTGAAGCTGGTTTTTCATCTTCAATGATGACAGTTTTGATCATAAATAACGGTTTTAGTTTTTCAAATTACAGCATTAAAAGTAGATAAAAGAATCCGGTTTTGAACTATATTTTCGGCTTACCCTTATGAAGTTGCTTGTCTAAGGTTCTTTGTTCCCATTCGGAGTCAAAAATAAATAACTTGACTGCTTTCATAGCTAATATTATTCCCCAAATAAGCAAAAGGATCGATCCATGAAAAGGAGAAAAATCAATTGTTCCGTGCTCAAAATAATCATTGAAAAACAAAATCCCTGCGATAACGCAATACCATGCAAGGCTTTTATAAAAACTCTTCAATCTTTTGACGCGTTCGTAGGCCTGGCTATATTCCATTGTATTTTTATTAAAGTACTTTTCCATGATTTCTTTTATCTGTTTCCATTAATTCTTTTATTTTTCTCTCCTCCCATTCTTTCCCTATTCCAAAGACGTTTATGGCATGAACAATAATACCTATTCCCCATCCAAGCATCGGCCAATAAAACCACAAGTGGTCAGGTGATGTTAAAAGGTTTAAAACAAATAAAAATGGGATTACTAAACAATAGGAAGTCAGATTCCCATAGAATGCCTTTAATTCTTTTACCCGTCTTACTGCTTTTTTATAAGTCAGATTTTCCTTGTCGAATGATAATGTTTCCATACTATTGAATTTTGATTATTTATTTTCTTGAATCAAATGTATCACGAAAATCACCTTCAAATCAACTATATCTTACTGAGTCGTCGAATATCCCTTCTGAGTAGCAAAAATCCCGACTCAATTGAAATCGGGATTTTTTTATCTGGATTACTTGTCAGTCTTTTCCTTAACTAAAGTCTTCCAAGCAGCAAACTTTATTTTATTCAGCATTTTATCATTCCGTATTTTTATTATTAATAAATAAATGGAATAAGCTTTTTTGTTGCTTTCCTGTATTGTATGTAATCATCACCAAACTGTCCAATGAGCACCTGTTCCTCTATTTTAATCCTGTAACTAAATGCTATACATGGAGGAATAAATGCCAGGGCAAGGGAAATCCAGTTATTTAGATATAAGCCTAGTCCCAGGAAAGTTAACAATGCAAAAGTATAGGAGGGATGTCTCACATAATGATAAAGCCCGTCTTTTTTAATTTTATGATCTTCCCGTATCGTCACATCTACAGTAAAATATTTACCTAAAGACCTGATGATAAGATACCGGCATACAATTCCAATGATAATGAGGGCCTGGCCGGTATATACAATCCAGACTGAGTCTGTAATAACAAAATCAGATATGTGAGACACCATCACAGCACTTCCGATTGAAAAGAGGATAACTATCCAAAGAATACTGAGAGTGGATTGATCTTTTTTCTGATCCTTATCTGCTGATTTCAATTTTTGTTTATAGATGATTTCACTAAGAAACCAGGCCGCCATAGAAGCGTAAAATAAGATTTGTAGATTCATTTGTTATTGTTTTTATTCTTAAAAGTAGCAAAATGACGATTCGCTTTTAGCGATTTTACAATTTTTTATCCTTGTTCATCAGCTCCCTGATCTTCTTCTCTTCCCATTTTTTAGCAAAGTCCATTCTTGGCAGAAAAACAGAAAGTGCATGAGCGATAAGTCCTACTCCCCAGAATATCGCTGTAAAGAAGTTTTTAAACTGGAAATAGCTTTCTCCCGGGTCCAGGTTGGAATAATTGAAATAAGCAATTATAATATTTACACCAATGTAAGAGAATAAATGAGCATAAAATCCTCTTAGTCTCTCTACCTGTTTTTTAGCCTGCTGATACCGAATATCATTTTCATCAAACGTTTCCATTGTTTTTGTTTTTTTGTTTATCCATAATTTCCTGAATTTTCTTTTCCTGCCAGGATTCTCCAATGCCGAATACCTGGAAGGCATGAGAGGCAACACCAAATCCCCAACCCAGGAGTGGCCACCAAAACCAATGATAACGGCTCTGAGTATAAAGATTGATAAAGATTAAAAAGGAAATAACAAGGCAGTATGAAATAAGATTGGCATAGAATCCTTTGATCTCTTTTACTCTTTTCTGAGCTTTTTTATAGGCCTTATCTTCATCTTCAGGTTTAATACTGACAACGTTCGGTTTATCTGATAGAACCGGAAGTTTCACTTTAAAATAATCATCCGATTTCTCAATAAAAACATTTCTTTTGGTCAGCAGTGAGTACCTTTGTACAATATTGGCAAGTCCAATTCCGGCACTTTCTTTAATCTGTTCCCGAACCTGCAGATTATTTTCAATACAAAGTGTATCATTCTCCGAAAAAACTTTTATGATCAATGGTTTTGAAGAGGTTGCAAAATTATGCTTGATACAGTTTTCAAGAAGCAATTGAAGAGAAAGCGGAACGACATACCTCCTGTAATCTTCTTTCCGGACATCAAAAATAAAATCTACACTGTCCTCAAACCTTGTTTTCAGCAATTCGCAGTATGTTTTTGCAAATTCTATTTCATCTTCTACAGTAACAAGTTCTTTATCTTTTTGCTCCAGTACATAGCGGTAAATCTTTGACATAGAAGCTGTAAACTTCTGTGCCTGATTTGGATTTTCATCAATCAGGGCACTTAGTACATTTAATGAATTAAAAAGAAAATGAGGATCGAGCTGATTTTTAAGGGTTTCAAACTGTGCATTGGCAGATTTTGCAATCAATTTCTGTTCTACCACTTCTTTTTTAGAAGTTTTTTTGAGCTCTTCCATGAAACCCCTGGCATGAAGAAAAGCTGAGATAAGTAGAGCAATATTCACCATGAACCAGTTGATGAAATTATATTTCCCAGAAAAGAACTCTTCTGACGTTGCATCTTTCTGGAAAAGAACAAAATTGATGTAATTGCAAATATAGACGAGAATAATATTGACTATAAGGATCGAAATAACGCTTATAACGGCTCTTTTGGTGGTAGCTTCAGACCATGGAACCTTTTTATTTAAATAATCATTAAGCATGCCGTTTCCCATCCCCAGCACAAAAGAATAAAGACCAGAAATAAGAAAGGAAAGCATTAGATTGTCAATGGTCTTCTCCTTTGTAAAAAACAGGAAGAAGAATAATGCTGTTCCTATGGTTACCCAAAGCAGAACAATAAGGTTTTTGCGTTTCATGAGTTTATTTCTTGGTTCAAAATTAGCGGATAATAAATGTACCAAAAATTATTTTTCACTGAACCGTCAATTTCCTTTACTGAAAGGCAAAAATAAAGTCTTCCTGAATCGGGAAGACTTTATTTTCTTTTATAGGCTGTTATTTTACGGGCTGGCTTATAAAATATTCTGCCTCTCCTCTTCCCCAGTTAGGATCCATGGAAGATTTTGGCTTATAAGCATTGTACTGCTCCAATGATTTCTTGAACATTTCGAGGCCTTTTGTTTTACTTCCTCCGTATTGTTCCGGAGTGAAATAAGTATCTTCCGCTTTTATCAGAGCTATTCTGGGATTTCCCGGATCTAGCTTTTCAGCGATTTGAAGTTCTTCAGCAGCCTTCATTCCGTCTGTCATATACCTTTGCTGGGGATTGACCATCATTCTTAAAGAATAAGCCATTTTTCTTAATAAATGAATCTCTGCATTATCGGCACCTGCAAGATTCTGTGCGTTCGCAAGATGCTTTTCTGCCTGGTTGGCCACCTCATCCAGATCCTGGGTTTTTCCTTCTCTCATCATTACCCTACCCTTCTGAATATAAGAAAAAGCAGCATAATAGCTTGGTAGCCATTTCCCGCTTTCCTTACTTTCTATCCTTTGGAAATCATTCGCTAACGCCTGGAAATCTTCTGGCGTTTTGCAGGTTTCGATCTTTGCGATCTTTTCAGACATTATTTTCTCGTAATCAGACTGAGCAAAAGCAGTTAGGCTCATGCAAACTAAAGCAAAACTTAATAAATACTTTTTCATTGTTTCTTAATTTTTTAGGGTTCGTTTTATGTACCGAAAGGTATGTATTTCATCAGTAGGATGATCCCTTTCGTTATTTATTATAAGTTATTATTGATGGCATCCTGTGTTTTGTCTACTCCAAAGCTTATAAATGCCCCTACAAAAACAAAGGTATTAATTGGTGGGACAATAGCTGAACTTCTGGATCCGTCCTGTGAAAAATTGTATCCATACATATTCCTGGTTCCGAGCACATTGGAAATACTTAATACAAAAACAGTAAATGCTTTAGCATCTTTTTTACCCAGATTCGGAAGATAATTAAAACTTAAATTTAAAGCATTATAATCTTTCAACCTTCCTTCATTTCTTGTAAAATTAACCACATTTCCATTGATATCTTTTGTGGCAATATCATAATAAGGGCGTCCTTTGGCATAGGTGTAAGAAAGATTGACCCCTAATTTCCACTCCGGAATGAATCTTTTACCCACTACTGAAAGGGTATGTTCTGATGCAAAGTTGGGCTTTAAGCTTACCGGATAATTCATAAAATCCCTTTTCGAGTCCAAAAAAGAATAGCTGATCCAGTAGTCAATATTTTCAAATGTTTTTTTATCCCTCCAGAAGAGCTCTAACCCTTTTGCATATCCGAATCCGTCATTATTAATCGCAGTCTGGACCGGTTGATTCTGATTCTCAATATTGGCAATGTTTCTCACTTTTATAAGCTGGTCATATTTTTTATAAAAAGCTTCAAATCTTAAACTTCTGCCTTCTGATGCTCTTTGAACCTGTAGAATATAATGTTGTGATTTTTGAAAATCAAGATGTGCAGGTCCGTTAATGTATTTACTTTCAGGATTCTGGTAAAAAAGGCCATAAGCAAATGAGGTGGTCCAGTTCTTTGCCAGGCGATAAGCTAAGGCAAAACGCGGAGCAATATTACTTTTATTTAGAAAAGAAGAATTTTCTGCCCTTATTCCTATTTTAGCTGAAAACTCATTACTGAATCCCAGATCTGTTTCTGCAAATACAGAAGAAATAAGATCCTGATAATGTTTATTGACTTCTTCAAATTTCAGCTTTTCGTCAGTATTATTCAATTCAAATCCACCCCGAACAGCGCTTATCTTATTAATTTTTCTTTCCAGAACTGCTTTAAAATTAATATAATTACCATCTGTCAATAGCTGCGTTTTATCAGTTTCTATAGTATTGGTCTCTCCAGAAAAATTGAGGTCGGACCTGTTATAAGAATAAGAAGCACCGGTATTCAGAAGATATTTTCCAAACTTTTGCTTAAAAGACAGGTTATGATAGGTATTTTTTCCATTTATTCTTACCAATGCATAATCAGATCCCGGTTCAAGACTTTCTGTTCTTACCCCCATTTTATTCGTGTCATACATTCCGTAATACTTTAAAAATCCGCCTGATTTTGTTTTTATCCTGAAATTTGCATCTCCGTTAAATCCTTGGGGAGCATCTATAAAATCTGTATTGAAATTCAGAACTTTTTGCATCAGGCTCAAAAGAGAATATCCCAGAGTAGCACCATAAGAATGATTCTTATCTCCACTCAGTTTTTGGAACCCTGCATTCAGGAAGATGGGTGAAATCCCGAAATCATAAGAGCTCTGATCTGGAAGATCTACACTTTCCAACATTAAAGCTCCGGAAAGAGCCTGTCCGTACAAAGCTGAATATCCCCCACTTGAAAACACATTCCCTTTAAAAAGAGATGTATTGAAACGATCTCTTCCTGCAATACCTGGTACCGAACTGGAGAAATAGTTATTGATAAGGCTTCCATCCATAAAGATCCTGGATTCCGTTCCGGTACCTCCCCTGATAAATAAACCCTCGGATTCCCCTACTTTTTGCACTCCCGGAAGGTAGGTTAATGCAGAGGAGATCTGGCCATCCGCTCCTGCCGTTGTGTAGATATCGATTGGTGTTAATAATGCTGTTGCTCTTTTCCTATCACTTGCTTCTATTGCTCCTGCTGAGATTACTACTGCATCGATTTCATTGATCTGCTCTTTCAGTTCTGCATCCACAGAGATATCCTGATTATCAATAATAATCTGTTTTTCAATATCATTATATTTCGGATGGGTAAAAGAAAGCGTATGATTTCCTTTTTCTGATGTTTCAAAAGAAAATTTTCCGTTAGAATCTGTAGTTGCCCCATCATAAGTCCCTTTTAGGGTCACATTTATTTCACCAATCCCTTTATTTCTAAACGTTACCCTTCCTGTAATTTTTACCTGGGCATAGCTCAGACAAAATGATAAAAAGGTGATGAGAAATAATAATCTTTGCTGTCGGGTTTTCATTGTTGTTAATTTTCGGATCAAAAATAGGACAGAAAATACCTTTCAGTGAAAAAAATATGACTGAAAGGTATAGATTGTATACTGAGTGGGAAATTAGTGTATCGGAATGCAAAAATCAACATGCATTTTTCCTTCCGGATGTTCCCTGAAATTCGAATGATACACTTCAAATGGGTAAGATTTCCTAAAAGTATAATGGTTTTCATTCATCCACATAAAAAGGGATACCCAGCATTGTTCAAAATCATCTAATGTAAACTCTCCGCTGCCTACAATGAACCTTCCCGCTTCAATGGTTTCCGGGAAAATTTCTCCATCCTGTTCTTTTAGCTTATCATCCAATAGCATTCCTGCGTGGATCCTTACTTTATCCGGAGGTGTCACTTTAAAACTATCATGATATACCGATATCATTTTTACATCATCTCTAGGAAACAGATGTTTTCGCCTGGCCCATTCTATAAGAATGTCATAAGAAGGTTCAACGTTTTTGATCCCAATGCTCATGACTGAAGCCAGGTGCATTTCTTTAAGGGTGGTTACTTTAATTTCTATATTCATTTTTCTCCAGTTTAGCAGGTTTTCTACATTGCAAATGTACTGGTGAAAAATTGTATCAATTTGTCCGTTCTTGCTCTCTATAGGTAAAATCTTGTGAAAATTTTCCGGGACTGACCTTCGAAATTCGGATGGTGATTTTCCGTAATATTTCCTGAATGTTTTATTGAAAGCCGAATGGTTAGAAAAGCCAAGATCCATATAAATATCCTTAATACCCAATTCCCTTCTTACCGCAAGATACAATGCGCTTTTTTCTGTTTTTTTTCTGATGACATAGCTTTGAAGCGTCTCCCCTGTAATAAGCTTAAAAACCCTGTGAAAATGAAAAGGAGAATACGCTCCCAGTTCTGCTACTTTTTCAAGACTGAGTTCAGAATCAAGGTGGTCTTCTATATACCTGATGATCTTTACGATCCTTTTTTTATACGCTTCCAATGGTTGTTTTCTACAAAAATACCGAGATTATACCCATGAGACTTGTCTTTTATTGCGGGATTTCCGAAAACAGACCGGAATCATAAAGTGTTTTAAAAAATTATGTCTAAATTTAGGTAATTATAAAAAATCACTTAAAATCATTTCAAAATGAAGCTACAAAAATTTGTATTATTAACAGGACTGGCTTTATTTGCTGTTTCTTGTGGAACAACAAATACCTATATGATTAACGCAAAAAGCGGAACACAGACAGGAGGTACAGCCAAGTTTACGCAGAAAGGTGATGAAGTTATCATGAAACTTGATGTAACGAATTTAACACCGGGAATCCACGCTGTACACATCCATGAAAAAGGAGATTGTTCAGCTGCTGACGGAACTTCTACAGGCGGACACTGGAATCCTGCGAAAGATGATCATGGAAAGTGGGGAGCGGAACACTTCCATATGGGAGACATTGGTAACCTTGTAGCGGATCAGAGCGGAACAGCAACACTTACGTTTAAAACCAACAAATGGTGTTTAGGATGTACCGATGAATCCAAGAATATTATTGGAAAAGGTCTGATCATCCATGCAGACAAGGATGATTTCCATACCCAACCAACCGGAAATGCTGGTGGACGTGTAGGATGTGTGGAGATCAAGTAAAATGTAAAGCTGATTATTACAACACAAATAAGCCGTACGGCTTATTAAATACAAACGGAAACCTAATGGTTTCCGTTTGTATTTATACCAATTTATTTATGGAAATTCATTGAAAGGTTTATAAAAAATAACCCGGCTCTGATAGCCGGGTTATTTTTATGATTTTACATTCATATCTGCAATAATGTTCATTGCTTCCTGAAGGTAGGTATCTTTTTTAAGATTTTTGATCCACATTTCAGATTTCTTCTTAAATGCTTCATCTTTTTTCTCTCTTTCGATCTCGTTTGGATACATGGTGAATTGTAACCCGTTTACAAATTTAGTGAGTGCTTTGAATTTTTCAATCTGAGCTTTTCTCTGCTTCATGACTTCATTAAACTTCGTAATATTAAGGGTAATGGTTTCCTCTTTATCCAGCTTCTCTCTCCATTGAGCAGATTCCAATAACAACTGATAGTTTGAGTTTTTAGCCATTCTATCGTTACTAGCCTTCTCTAATGCTTTGATATCAAAATAATTTAACTTTTGGAATTGCGTTCCAGGAATTTTATCCCAAGCCAGCGCAAAATCATCATATCTTTCTCCAATTTCAGCATAAGTAAAGAAGTCCTTCATCTGGATATCGGATACAATTCCTTTTCTTTGAGTAGATTCTCCCGTAATTCTGTAAAATTTCTGAATCGTTAATTTCAGTGATCCGAAATCATCTTCAGTATTTAAGAATCTGTTTAGGTCTACGAATGTCTGAACTGTCCCTTTACCAAAAGATTGAGGGGAACCAATAATCATTGCTCTTCCGTAATCCTGCATTACTCCGGCCAAAATTTCTGAAGCCGAGGCAGAAAGCTCATTCTGCATAATCACCAAAGGTCCTGTCCAGATCGGAGTTTCATTCTTGTTTTTTAACGTCTGAATTTTACCGTTCCCATCTTTTACCTGAACATAAGGTCCTGCATTCATAAATAATCCCATGATATCACCAACTTCCGTTAATGAACCTCCTCCATTATTTCTCAGGTCTAAAACAATTCCTTCAATGTTCTGAGCCTTTAGTTTAATGATTTCATTTTTAATATCATCTGAAGCGTTTCTTCCCTTAGCATCTTCAAAATCAGCATTGAAACTCGGCAGATTGATAAAACCATATTTTTTTCCATTTGGAGCATTAACCACAATACTTCTTGCGAATGTATCTTCAATCGCTACTTCCTCACGGATCATCGTAACTTCTTTAATGGTTCCGTCTTTCTTCTGTACCGTAAGAGTTACCGGAGTTCCTTTTTCCCCTCTGATCAGTCTTACCGCTTCGTCAGAAAGCATTCCCACTACATTTACGGCATCTTCTTTTGGCTTGGATTTTACTTTCAGGATCTTATCTCCTTCTGAAAGCTGCTTGGATTTCCAGGCCGGAGCTCCTATCGTTAAGGCTCCCAGATAAAGATTCCCTTTTTTCTCCTGAATAATCGCTCCAATACCAATCACTTTTCCTGCAAACTGAGTATCGAAGTCTTCTTTGTCTTTTGGAGAATAATAGTTGGTGTGCGGATCAAAAACTTCAGTATAAGCATTCATGTATACTGTAAACCAATCCATTTTCTTTCTTTTCTTGAACCTTGTAAAAGTTTCTTTTACAAGATCTTTAACTTCATCTGTTGCTTTTATCCTTTTCTGGTCAGGAGTAAGGATCTGAAGCTTGATGGTATCTTTCAGATTATATTTTTGTACAGAATCTTTTTTCTCTTTCTGAGCCTGCTCCTTACTGTTCATCGACTCAATTTCCTGAAGGATATTGTATTTGATGAATTTTCTCCATTCGTTATACTGCTCCTGCTTATTCGCGGGTACCTTTTTAAGTTTTGGTTCCAGTGTAAGGGTTTCATCTTCTTCCAGATTAATCGGCTTGCTGAAAATGTCCTGGGTAATCTGGTCAATTTCATCCACTCTTTGGTATAATCTGTCGATAGTTAATTTATAGAAAGTAAGGTCTCCAAGGTTCAGATAATCATCCAGCTTTGTTTCGTGTTTACTGAATTCATCCATATCCGACTGAAGAAAATATCTTTTTGCAGGATCTACCAATTCAAAATAATGCTTATAAACATCTTTTGAGTAGGCATCATTAATAGGTTTTGGGCTGTAGTGCAAATAAGAAAGTGTATTTTTCACGCTCACCATTATCGTCTGCATCTTTTCATCGTCATTCTTAGGCGAGTTGAAACAAAACATTAGACTTGTCAATGGAATTAGGAGTAAAAATTTATTAAGTTTAAAATTTTTCCACATAAATCTTTAATGTATTTTATTAATTTTTTTCTAAAATATATAAATTAGTAGTAACATTTAAATTACTGTTACAAACTATCAAATTTAATACCTTATTTACAAATATCGGATAGTTTTAAGTATTTTTGTTAAAATAAAATTTTTTTATGGAAAGACCTCTTATTCTGGTTACTAATGATGATGGAATTACAGCACCTGGTATCAGAAATCTAGTCAATTTTATGAATGAAATAGGCGAAGTAATCGTAGTAGCTCCCAATTCTCCACAAAGTGGCAAAGGACATGCAATTACGATCAATTCTACCTTAAGTTATGAAGAAGTAAAACTTGATGGCCCGCAGCAGGATTTTTCCTGTAGTGGTACTCCTGTTGACTGTGTAAAAATGGCCCTTGACAAAATATTGAAAAGAAGACCTGATATCGTGGTTTCCGGCATTAATCATGGAGCTAATTCATCGATTAATGTTATTTATTCAGGGACCATGTCTGCTGCCGTAGAAGCAGGTGTAGAAGGAATTCCTGCTATCGGATTTTCGCTGCTCGACTTTAGCTGGGAAGCAGACTTTACGCAGGCTAAAGAGTTCATTCAGAATATTGTAAGAAGAACCTTGGAAAACCCAATGCCACGAGGGATCGTTCTGAATGTAAACATTCCAAAACTTCCGGCTCAAGAAATAAAAGGGATTAAAGTATGTAAACAGGCACATGCGAAATGGGAAGAAAGCTTTGACGAAAGGGTCAATCCGCACGGAAAAAAATACTATTGGCTGACAGGGTATTTCAACAATATGGACGAGTCTGAGGATGCTGACGAAACAGCTTTGGCTAACGGATATATTTCCATTGTTCCTGTAAAGTTTGATTTAACAGCCTACGAATATATGAAAACCCTGGAAGAGGTAATGAATTTTGACTAATGTACGGCAAGCTAGACAATCCTGTTTATCATTCACTTAATGAATACCATAAAAAGTTTTGCTTAAACTTTGGAAATTCTAAATTTTACAATCCTGAGGTTGCTGCTTTTGGGGGCGCATCCGACATAGGAAAAGAAGAAGATATTGCAGAATATGCAAAAATCTGTGATGATTTTCTTGTTTTTGGCGCTAAACCCAAAGGTAACTTTGCAACTGCATTATCTCAGCTTGTCTGTGATCAGTATGTTTTGGAAAATAAAATCGAAATCGACTTTACAGAAGATATTGTCCTTATTACAGAGGAAAATCAGAAGGAACTTAACGATTTTATCCTGAAATTTTATCCTTACTATTTTAAAAAGAAAACACCGGAACTTGGCCGCTATTTTGGAATTTTTAAAGATGAAAAACTGGTTGCCGTAACGGGTGAAAGAATGCAGATGGACGATATGACTGAAGTAAGTGCCGTGATTACCGATACGGATTACCTGGGAAAAGGCTATGCAAAACAACTTGTTGCTTTTGTTTCAGGAAAAATATTTGATGATAACAAAACCCCGTTTCTCCATGTAGCGGAAAGCAATATGGGAGCCAAAAAACTTTACGATAAGCTAGGATTCGGTCACAGGGGAAAGATCAATTTATGGGGTGTTAAACGATAGTTTTTCACCCCTTTTTATTTCTTGCTGATTTGTTTAATCAAAGTGTATATAACATGTCAGATTCTCAAAAAAGTACTTTATCTTCTTTTCTCAGTTCTTCAAGGTATTCTTTTTTTCCATCACGGTAGAAAAGATTCATGGTTTCAAAAGGGATTAATTTCAGGTCTTTGTTAACGATGTGCACGCAGGATTTTTTAACCGCACGAACATCAAAATCATGGGCATCCATAAAGTTCATAATAATGATCCTAAAGAGATTATCATAATCAAGATCAGGAGCTGAAACTTCAGGAAGACAACAAAGTAACTGGTTCACTTTAGGTTTTACTTTATCTACGGAAATTCCTGTACTGAAAATATCCAAAAGCTGCATATGAAGTCCGGCATCCTGTTCATAGACAATCGTGTTTCTGGATTCATTATTCAGTAAATCAGCCGGATTGATATATCGGGTTAAAGGAATAATTTCACCCCCCAGCTTTAAGATATATCCCATTGCCAAGGCATCCGGATTACAGGGAACCGGAATAATATCATCTGAATTAAGCAACGGAAACTGATTCAGGATCTCTTGTCTTACTTCTGTTAACGTAATTTTTTCATAAGCAGAGTCTTCTCTGTTCCTCCCTGCTATCTCAACGGGCTGAAATGTAATTCCCCTCACACATTTCTGTTTTAAGGCAAAATCAATGATCTTTCCTATTTCATCAATATTTTTGTCCTTTTGGAGTACGATAACTAATGTCGTGGAAAGATTTAATTCATTAAGCTTTTCAAGAGCCTTCATTCTGACATCAGTAAGATCTTTACCTCTGAAATCCATTAAAACCTCCGGTTTAAATGAATCAAACTGAAGATAAACCTCAAACTCGGGAGCATATGTTGCTAATTTTTCAGCAAAACCAGGATCATTCGCTATCCTTACTCCATTGGTATTTAACATTAAATGCTTGATCGGCTTTGTCTTTGCAATATCCATGATCTTAAAAAACTCAGGATGAATGGTTGGCTCTCCTCCACTGATCTGTACAACATCCGGTTCTCCTTCATTTTTTACAATGATATCAAACATCGCTTCGATTTCTTCCAGGCTTCTATGGCTTCCGTAATGGGGTGATGACATTGCATAGCATGTGGGGCAAGTAAGGTTACAACGGTCTGTAACTTCTACGATAGAAAGACAGCTGTGCTGTTCATGATCCACACAGAGTCCGCAGTCATAAGGACAACCATATTCTACATCCGTACCAAAATGCAAAGGCATCTCCGAAGCTTTATTATAGTTTCGGATGTTTTTATAGTACTGAACATCCGAGGCAATTTTTGTTTTGAAAAACCCGTGATCAGGACACCGTTTAGTCATGAAAACGGCTTCATCCTCTATAATAACCTTAGCTCCCACTCTTTTAAGGCATTCGGGGCAAAGGCTGATCGTATAATCGTAATAGGTATAATTTCTTACCGGCATAATGTAATTTTAAAGTCCTCCACCACAAATATATCCGCTGATCAGTCCACAGATCAACAAACAGATAACCATGGTCTGTATGAATTGTTTTTTCGAAAATTTCCTTCCATCTTTTAATTCATAAATTATTTTTACAAATAAAGTGGCAATAAAAGAAACAAATAAGGCTCCAAAAATAATGATCGCAATGACCATTATAAAGACACCGGCATAATTGCCCCCTTCCAAAAAAGTTAATGGTATCATTTTCAAATATTTTGATGTGAATTTACACTTTTTGTCTGCTTGATTTTAAAAATATAATAAATAATTACAAGTATGCACACAATCTGAATTGTTCCCAGGTTTCCAAACAGTTCAACTCTCGGCTTAATAAAATCCAGAAAAAATCTGAATGTGAAATAATTCAGCATAAAAAGCTGGAAAATATATCCGGAAGGATATTCCGCCGTACTTTGCTTAATCTTTAAAACAACCCAGAGGCTGATTAAGAAAGCGATCTCGTAAAGCGCTACGGGATGTCGCAAATACCCATCCCCCAGATGCATTCCAAAAACAGAACCTGTAGGAAGACCATATGTTTCTTCATAGATTCCGGTAAGAAAACATCCTATCCTACCAATGATGATGGCAAGTAATAGAGGATACACAATCAAATCTCCCGTACTTTCCTTATGCCCCACAATTTTCTTAGCGAGCTCCACTCCTATCAATCCAAAGGCAAGTCCTCCGACAATCGTATTATTCGACCATATATTTTTAAAGCTGAAGTCATTAAAAAGCTTGTAAGGATTTTCAAGATTCCCGATCAATTTTGACCCGATCAAAGCCCCCGCAGTAGCACCGATGAGAATCGCCGCTGAAACATTGAAGGATAACTTTTCCGGGGATTTTCTTTTTAGGTAAAAGTAATAACGCATTCCCATGAACATTCCCAACGCTTCAAAAAGAGGATGCGCCAGCATTGTTTTACCAAAGATTTGAAAAGTAACAGGAAAATCCATGCTTTCAAAAATACTATATTTAATATTATTTGCTAATTTTAATATTCTAAATAATCACAATGCGTATAGAATATGACATAAAGTTAGGGTTCAAGGATGTAATGTTCCGCCCGAAAAGATCTACTTTAAAATCAAGGTCCGAGGTTGATTTGGAAAGGGAATTCACATTTCGCCATACAAAAAAGAAGTGGAAAGGAACACCTATCATTGCAGCAAATATGGACACTGTAGGTACTTTTGAAATGGCTGTTGAATTGGCAAAAGATAAAATTATTACGGCTGTGCATAAACATTATTCCATACAGGAGTGGGATGAATTCCTGCATAACCAGCCGGAAAGTATTCATCAATATATAGCCCTGAGTACCGGAACAGGTAAGAATGACGAGGAGAAGCTAAAACAAATCCTCGAAAGGCACCCAAAAATCGAGTTTCTATGCATCGATGTAGCCAATGGTTACTCTGAACATTTCGTAAGCTTTGTAAAGCAGGCAAGGGCCAATTTCCCGGATAAAATCATTATGGCCGGTAATGTAGTTACGGGTGAAATGGTTGAAGAGCTTCTTTTAGTAGGCGCAGATATCATTAAAGTGGGTATCGGACCTGGTTCGGTATGTACAACCCGTGTAAAAACAGGAGTAGGATATCCTCAGCTTTCAGCCATTATTGAGTGTTCTGATGCAGCTCATGGATTAGGCGGCCATATTATTGCCGATGGAGGATGTAAAGTACCGGGAGATGTTGCCAAAGCATTTGGTGGCGGTGCGGATTTCGTTATGTTGGGAGGTATGTTTGCCGGTCACGATGAAAGTGGTGGTGAGATGATTGAAGAAAATGGAAAGAAATACCGGCTTTTTTATGGGATGAGCTCAAAAACAGCAATGGATAAGCATTCCGGTGGTGTTGCTGAATACCGGGCTTCAGAAGGTAAGACGGTAAAAGTAGCTTATAAGGGACCCGTTTCAGATACGGTAAAAGATATTTTAGGGGGTGTTCGCTCCACATGTACTTATGTGGGTGCTTCCAAACTTAAAGAACTTTCCAAAAGAACCACTTTCATTAGGGTTCAGGAACAGGAAAATCAGATATTTAAAGATTAAAACAAAAAAGCCGGATCGTTGATCCGGCTTTATATTTCTAATTAAGTTTTTTCTATGTCAGCATTCCTCCGTCAACATGTAAGGTTTGTCCTGTGATATAAGTTGACATTTCACTTCCTAAAAATACACATGCATTAGCAACATCCTGAGGCTGTCCTCCTCTTTTCATTGGAATTCCGTCTCTCCATGCTTTCAGGGTTTTCTCATCTAACGAAGCCGTCATTTCAGTTTCGATAAATCCGGGAGCAATAGCATTGCAACGGATGTTTCTTGAACCTAATTCCAAAGCAATAGACTTTGTAAAGCCAATCACTCCTGCTTTTGAAGCAGCATAATTGGATTGTCCTCCGTTTCCTTTCACTCCTACTACCGAAGTCATATTGATAATAGATCCTGCTTTTGCTTTCATCATAGGCTTAATAACCGCCTTTGTAAGGTTGAATACAGAATCAAGGTTTACTTTGATAATGGTATCCCAGTCGTCTTTAGACATTCTCAGCAATAAATTATCTCTGGTGATCCCAGCATTGTTGACCAAAATATCGATGTTACCAAAATCAGCCATTACATCGTCCACTAATTTTTGAGCAGCATCATAATCCGATGCGTCTGATTGATACCCTTTGATCTGAGTTACAGAACTTAAAGTTGCTTCCAATTCTTTTGCTTTGTCTACAGAACCGGCATAAGTAAATGCTACTTTTGCTCCGTGTTGAGCAAAAACTTCGGCAATTCCTTTTCCGATCCCTCTTGTAGCTCCCGTAATTAGCGCTACCTTTCCTTCTAATAGTTTCATATCTATGACAATTATTTTCTTTCTGTTTTCTAACCTGTTGATTGACGGCTAATTTAAGATATTTATTTTTGTAAATAAACAGCCGCAAAGATATTATAATTTGTTATTCAACGCATTATTAATTGCAAATTACTTCAATATTTCCCGTTCTTTTTGTTTAGTATGCAATTAATCCCAAGCAGTTTTATCCTCTGAATGAGTAAAATACAAATATTCGGAATTCTTTCCTTTGATAAGTTTTAATCCTTTTCTATCAGAAGAATAGCTATCATATACAACCTCTTTAAGAGGTTCATTCTTATGATTGGTAACACCGAATTTACCATTCTTTTTTACAACCATCTCTTTGGCAGAAAGAAAAGTGACCATATCGTCGTAGATGGCAGGAATTACCTCTTTTCCGGTTTCATCAAGCATTCCGTATTTATCTTCTTTATTTTTGTAGATCAATCCGGGTAAAATTTCAAAAGGTTTTATCGAAACAACTTCTGTTAATTCTTTATACTGCTTGTCTTTGGGTGAAAATCTATAAAATTTATTATCTTTCTTAACAATCAGATAATTGGCAAATATTTTTTCTATATCATACCCCTCCTCCAAAACATTTTTTAAATTTTTATCCAAAAGTGTTTCGGTATTGTTTTTCCGGAGATACATAAAATGATCTCCCGCAATTTTCAAGGCATCCACATCATCATTCTCTTGTGGCAGTACGATTTCACCATTAGTCATAATTACCGCAACTTTAGGATTTTTATGTTCAGGAACAGTCCTGAATAAACCTCCGAATAAATGATTCACATATTCAAAATCCGTTGCGTATACTTTTTTCTCTTTTTTAGAAAAGATGCTTACTTTATCATCCTTTTTAAGGTAAATGTATTCAGTTCCTACAAAAGCCTGGTCATAAATTTCTTCCGCAAGAACATTTTCCTGGGCATCTATAATTCCATATTTATCTTTGGGGATATTTTTGGTCACCATAAAAGGGTAAGAAACAATTCCATCAATATAATGATCCGAAATAGAGCTGATTGTCTTACCATTCTCATCAATCACCTCTCCTTTTCTGAATCCTGTAATGACATAAACTCTTCCTTTGTAAAAATGCAGATTTTCATCAAATTCCCTGTCAGAAACCAGGCGACCATCGAAATCATAAATCTTCCATACCTTTCCTGTTTTTACAAAAAGTCTCTTTTCGTTGGCAAACTCAATTTTATCAGAAAAAGGGATGATCTGTTTTCCGTTGTAATCATAAAGACAGTCATTTCCGCCTTTAGAATAAATAAGCCTTTCTTTGTTCTCCCAAGTTCTGAATTTAAAATTATCCAGGGGGATCAGCTGGTTTCCTTTGGTATCAATTAAAGCCATTTTTCCATTGGAAGAACCTTCTTTAACCTTTAATATAAACCTTTCCCTGGCTAACCTGGAGATCTCATTTTTATATGGGAAAGCGGCTGTAACAGTTCCAAGGGAATCTATAATGCCTGATTTTCCTGCCTCAGAAATTATTCCATAGCCTTTTGAGTAAAGGCGTACTTCTTTACCCAATTGTTTTGATAATAAGATCTGTTTATATTGATCGGTTTGCTGCGCGATACAAGCCGATGAAAGTAGTATAAAAAATAGCTTTTTCAATTAAATAGAATTATTCACGATAAGAACAATTTCTCCTTTTAAAGTTTTACTTTTGGAAAATTCAATTAATTCATTGATAGTTCCTCTTTTAGTCTCTTCAAATTTCTTGGAGATCTCCCGGCTCAAGCTTACTTTTGTATGCTCACCGAAGAACTCTTTGATCTGTTCCAATGTTGTGTTTATTTTGTGAGGACTCTCATATAAAACGATTGTCTTTTTCTCTTCAGCAAGTTGCTTCAGCTTCGTTTGTCTGCCCTTTTTCTGGGGAAGAAAACCGGCAAATAAAAATTCATTATTCGGGAGTCCGGATACCACAAGAGCAGGAACAAATGCTGTAGCACCAGGTAGACAGATCATTTCAATATGATGATCAGCTCCTGCTTTTCCCAATAAATATCCGGGATCAGAAATTCCGGGTGTACCGGCATCAGTAATTATGGCTACATTCTGGCCACTTTTAAGGTCTGCAATTACCTTTTCTGTTGCCTGATGTTCATTATGCAGGTGATAAGATTTTAAAGGTTTAGAAATCTCAAAATGTTTTAAAAGAACACCAGATGTTCTTGTATCTTCACATAAAATGTAATCCACTTCTTTCAGTACATTTACTGCTCTGAAGGTCATATCTTCCAAATTTCCTACAGGCGTAGGAACAAAATATAGGGTTCCGCTCAAAATTAGAATTATAAAAATTTATTTTCCACCAGTACCCATAACCTTTGGGCATATTCATCTACTTTTCTCCAGTTTTTGGAGTAATACAAATCACTTAAATACTCTTTTGCTTCTTCCAGTGTTCTGAAGCTGTTCAATTCGGAAATTACCTCATTAAGCTCGGACTGGCTTCCGTCAAAAAGCATTTTTGAAAATGCAATTCTGTCATTGAGATCCAATTTGAATTCAGGCTTTGACTTCTCAGCCTCCATAAAATTCGTTGGAATATTCGTTTTAAGCAAACTTCCACTCTCTTCTTTGATGTTTGTTTCAGTCTTTTCCTTCGAAATTTCCCTCTCTAACGGGTCATCATCAAACAGTGATTGAATGGATTTAAGTCCCTTGATATTAGCAAGCTTGATTTTCTTCTCCTGATTATAGGCATCCAGATTTTCAAAACTTTCGTCAGAAGGATGTCTTTCCTTTTCAGATTCATGCTGCCCATGATCTATATCAACGATTTTTCTCTTGTTATTTTCCTCTGAAGCTGTTTGTTCTTCCCGCTTTTCTTCGGTCTGAGCCTCGCTTTTAATTTCTGTAACAATATTTTCAACATTAGACGTTTCCATTGCCATTTCTCCCTGCTCTATTGAAATATTAGAAGCAATAAACTGTGAATCAACCTCTTCTATTAGCATTTCATCATCTTCCAAAACCTCTGTGTCAAAAATACTAGGGATTTTTTCATTCACCTCAGAAAAATTGCTGGTATCATTTATAAAAGCTTTTGCCCTGTCTGTCGCTTCATCGTTTTCTATGCTATTCTGAATATTTTCTTCTTCGTCAAAGGAGTTATTACTTGATTCCTGATAATCAGAAGGCTCATTTTCAAATTCATTAATCTCATTCAGCTGGTTGGTAAAAATTACTTCTTCCTCTATCGGATCATCAAACGATTCTTCCGCTTTAAGATCAGCAGCTTTTTCTTCAGCAAAATGCACCATATTTTCATGGTATTCATTTTCAACTATTTCTGTCAATTGATTATTGAATATTTCCTCCTGTTCAGTCCCGTTTTCATCCGCCTGTTCATCATCATCATATTCCATCCCTTCATTTTCATCAATTTCATTCAGCTCGTTATTGAAAATCGCTTCCTCTTCCGTCACTTCGTGATTTGAATCCTGATTTTCAAATTCTTTCTGCACAGAAGAAGTATGGTTTGGACTTTCCGAACTCTGTGATGAAGTATGGGGGATAAAATATTCAATATTTTTCTCTACCATTCTTAAAAAAGAAATCCTATTAGCAAGTTCATCCACAAGATCCTGCTTGGAAAGTAATTCATCCACGTTATTTATTTTTTCCAGTATATCGATGATATTCTTGGATTCGAAAAAAATTTTTTCCTTTAAATCTTGGATATTCTGCATATAAGATTCTTGTTAAAAATTGCGTACTTTTGATGTTAAAATATTACGGCTAATTTAACAAATGTTTTTAGAAAATACAATTAATCACTCCAAACAAAGCGGTTGGATGGAAGTTATTTGTGGCTCAATGTTTTCCGGAAAAACCGAAGAGTTGATCAGAAGGCTGAGAAGAGCAGAAATGGCAGGGCAAAATGTGGAAATTTTTAAACCGAAAACAGATACTAGATATTCTGAAGAAGATGTGGTCTCACATAATAAGAATAAAATTCGGAGTACAGCAGTAGAAAACCCAAACGAAATTCTCTTATTGGGTTCTAATTGTGATGTGGTGGGAATTGATGAAGCACAATTTTTTGATGAAAGCATTGTTGAAATTGCCAATGAATTGGCAAATAGCGGTATAAGAGTTGTTATTGCAGGATTGGATATGGACTTTTTAGGACGTCCATTTGGGCCGATGCCTAATCTTATGGCAACTGCGGAATATGTAACCAAAGTTCACGCTATTTGCAAAAGAACAGGGAATCTTGCCAATTACTCGATGAGAACATCTCAGGGAGATAATCTGGTAGAGCTTGGAGAAACGGAAAGTTACGAAGCGGTAAGCAGAAGAGTCTTTATTGATGAAGTCCTGTTAAAAAAGAAGAAATAATTAAAATATATATTGGCGGAAACGCTGAAAAGACAAAGTTGTAAAGTCATTAAACTGTTGAATTGTAAAATTGGTTTTTCTTGTAGTTTTATAAACCTACCGGAACCTTTTTACAATTTTCAGATTCTTTGATTTTGTAATTTTACACTTTTGCAGTTTCCTCACAAAGAGAAGAAAGAGCACCAATGAACTATACAGCAGACCAAATTGCACATATCACCAATTCAAAAGTAATCGGAGATGGTAATGCCATCATCAAAAATATTGCTTTTGACAGCAGAATCATCTATTCCATTAAAAACACTGCATTTATAGCTATTAATACCCAAAAAAATTCTGGTGAAAAATTCATTGAATCGGCGATTGACAGAGGTATAAAAATTATTATTTCCGAACATCAGTATCCTCAGTTTGAAAATATAACGTGGATCATCGTCAGCAATTCTGTTGACTTTCTTCAAAAGCTGGCCAAATATCATTTTGAACATTCTCATCTGAAATCCATCGGAATTACCGGAAGTAACGGGAAAACTATTTTAAAAGAATGGTTATATCAGTGTCTTTGGAATGAGTTCTCCACTGTAAAAAGTCCTAAAAGCTTCAATTCACAGATCGGTCTTCCCCTTTCTTTACTTCAGATCAACAATTCCTATGAGCTTGGGATCTTTGAGGTTGGAATTTCCAAACCTCATGAAATGGAAAAACTGGAGGATATTTTCAGCCCCGAAATTGGACTTCTTACTCATATTGGAACCGCTCACGCTGCAAATTTCGATTCCGAAGAGGCCTTAATTAATGAAAAGATCAAACTTTTTAAAGATTCCGGGGTTATCATTTACAATGGTGACAATTCCCTTGTTGATCAGAAAATAAAAACATTATACGCTTCTAAAAAATTGATTTCCTATGGCTTCAGAGATAATAATCAGGTATTTATTAAAAGTAATATTTCAAGAGAAGAAAATATAATTGTACAGTACTTTAATGAAGAAATAAGTTTTCCTGTACACCAAAGGGATGAAGCCACTTTAACCAATGCCATGGCTCTTATTGCCGTTTTAAAGGAGTTGAATATCGACAATAATAAAATTGTCGAAAAGATCAATGCCTTGAAGACTATTGAAATGAGGCTTGAAGCTATTGAGGGAAATAAAAATAACATCATTATTAACGATTCCTTTAATCTTGATCTTGATTCCCTGAAAACTGCACTGCAGTTCCTGAACGAATATAATAAGCCGAAAAAATCTCTGGTTTTAACAGATATCGTAGGAGTAAATTCGAATTCACAAGAATTGTATGAGGAAGTTTCTGAACTTGTCAATGAACAGAATTTTGACTCTCTGTTCCTTGTCGGAAATGAAATTACTGCATTCAGCCATCTTTTTAAATCTAAAACTTTTACTTTCATTAATACTCAGGAATTAATTGAAAGCAAACATCTTACAGATATTGAAAATCAGATTATCCTGTTAAAAGGTGCGAGAAAATTCGAGATAGAAAGGCTTAAAGATATCCTTGAACTCAGAAAACATGATACTGTTCTTGAGATCAATTTAAATGCGATTCTTCACAATATTAATTATCACAAATCCCTGCTAAAACCTGAAACCAAAGTAATGGCAATGGTAAAAGCAAATGCATACGGATTAGGAAGCTATGAAATATCGGAATTTCTGCAGCACCATCATATCGATTATCTTGGTGTAGCGTACACTGATGAAGGAGTAGAGCTCCGAAAAAAGGGAATTACAACTCCTATTGTAGTAATGAATGCAGCTCAGCATAGCTATGATGCTATCATACAATACAACCTGGAACCTGAAATTTACAGCTTCAGGGTGCTGGAACTATTTAATGATGCGGTTCAGAAATCAGGATACGATCAAAAATTCCCTATTCACATTAAACTGGAAACAGGTATGCATCGTCTTGGTTTTAAAGGTTTTGAACTGGATCAATTAAGTGAAAACTTAAAAAATATGAATGTCCGGGTTCAGAGTATCATGACGCACCTTTCTTCTTCTGATATGCCGGATGAAAGAGAATTTACTTTAAACCAGTTCGATACTTTTGAAAAAAATTCCGGATACCTGATCGAAAAGTTGGGATATCAGCCGATAAGACACATCCTGAATTCATCAGGAATAACAAACTATTCTGAATACCAGTATGATATGGTAAGAATTGGGATCGGAATGTTAGGTGAATCACCAAATAGTGAAATACAAAAACAGCTGCAATCAACGGTTAGTTTTAAAACAGTTATTTCTCAAATATCAAATGTAGAAAACGGAGAATCCATTGGCTACAGCAGAAGATATAAAACAGATCACCGTACAAAAATAGCTACTATACCTGTAGGGTATGCGGATGGAATTCCAAGACTAATCGGAAATCAGATAGGTAATGTAGGAATACACAAAACATTAGCTCCTATCGTCGGAAGTATCTGTATGGATATGATGATGATCAATGTAGATCACATTCCTAATGTAGAAGAAGGTGATACAGTGACTATTTTTAATGCAAAGCCAAGTTTAAAAGAATTCGCAGATTACTGCAAAACCATCACTTACGAAGTATTAACCTCCATTTCGCCTCGGGTGAAACGGATTTATATAAAAGACTAATCCTATGAGAAAACTCCTGGTCCTCCTGTTCATATTCCAATTACTTTTGCTGCAATCGCAGGTAAGAAAAGGGCTCGTGATTCCAAAAAATCCAAGGATAGGACTTTCACTTGCCGGCGGAGGAGCTAAAGGATTTTCTCATGTTGGAGTATTAAAGGTACTCGACTCCCTGGGAGTAAAAGTTGACTATGTTGCAGGAACCAGTATGGGAGCTATTGTTGGAGGACTATATGCTTCAGGATATTCCGGAAAAGAAATAGAAAAAATCGTTATGGATACCGATTTCTATTCTCTGATCATGGATCCTAAATCCAGAAAGGAAAGCACATTCTTTAATAAATCTGTTGACAAATATCTTCTTTCCATTCCCATTAAGCATGGTAAGATCAATCTCCCCTCTTCTATCAGTACTGGACAGAAAAATGTTTACCTGTTAAAGGAACTGTTTAAAAATGTTTCGAACATTGACGATTTCTCCAAATTACCAATTCCTTTTATGTGTGTTGCTACGAATCTGGAAAGTGGGAATATGCAGATTTTTGAAAAAGGTGATCTCGTAGAATCTATCATGGCAAGTTCCGCATTTCCTTCTTTAATGGATCCGGTAAAAGTTGGCGACAGTATTTACATAGACGGTGCTATGACTGTTAACTATCCATCAAAGCCATTAAAGGACAAAGGAATCGATATCGTTATTGGTGTGGACCTTAACCAGGACTTATCAAAAAGAGAAGATTTAAACAATATTATAGCCATTCTTAACCAGGTTATTGATATGAACATCCACAAGGATACAAAACGTCAGTACAAGTATACTGATATTAATATCAAACCGGACCTTAAAGGAATGTCCGCGACCAGCTACGATGAAAAGAAAAAAATCCTGGATAGCGGATATGTTGAAGGACTCAAATATGTTGACATACTGAATCAATTACCCAAGCGTTCTTTTGACCGCCTCAGACAGCGCGTAAATCCAATTTATTCCAACGTATATAAGATTGATAGCATTTCCTTAATTGGAAGCAAAATTTACGGTAAAAACTATGCTCTGGGGAAAATGGGATTACACCTTCCATCTATGGAAACTTACGGTAGCATTAACAAAAAAATAGACCGACTGGTAGCAACTAATAATTACAAGTTCATCAATTATGACATTGTATCGGAAAATAATGCCAATTATCTTAAATTGTATGTAACCGAAGACGATGCCAGACATTTTTTTAAATTCGGACTACACTATGATGATGTTTTCAAAACAGGATTGCTTCTAAACTATTCTGCAAAAAGACTCTTATTCAGAAATTCAAATCTGTCGCTTGACGTTATTGTGGGTGACCAGCCGAGGTATTATCTCAATTATTTCATTGATAACGGATACATTCCGGGATTCGGGATCTACTCTTCGGGAATGAGCATTGATCTTAAAGACATCAATAATAATGTTGTTGACAGCTGGAAATGGTTAAGAAATGAAGCCTATATCCAATCCGTATGGAAAGATAAGTTTGCAATCGGCGGCGGGATCAGCCACGATTATTTCAGTGCTGATATGAACGGATCAAATGAAAGAGTAAGCCGTTTCCTTAATCCCTATGTATTTATAAAAAGCGATACTCAAAACGATAAGGATTTTCCTACAAAAGGAATTTATATAGCTGCTGAAGGAAAAGTGGTCGATCTGATGAAATCTGAACTTGAAAAAAGAATTGTTCAGGTAAAAGCTGATATCAGAATAAATATTCCTTTGGCAAAACAATTTACTTATCGTCTGAATTTATATGGAGGAATAACAATCGGTGAAAATCTCCCGGAATTCTATAAATATAAACTGGGAGGAATTTTTGAACAGAATGTAGTTAATTTCAGAAGTTTTGCAGGATTTTATTTTGCACAGCTAAGTACTAACAACGTTGTTTTAGTATCTAATGATCTTCAGTTTAAATTGAACAAAAATTATTTCATAAGTGGAAACTTCTCTTTTGCGAACCTTTCCAACGATATAACTTTTGAAAACGCAGCTAAACTTAACTACAGTTCCCTGGGAATAACAGCAGGATATAAATCTCCGTTCGGACAAATTAAAATTAATTTCAGTCACTCTCTAAAAAATAATCAAAAAGGCATATTCAGTGTAATACTAGGACACTGGTTTTAAAAAAATGATACAATTCTTTTACGAAAACTTACCGGAATCTGTGAACACAGACTATACAAAATGGCTGGAAGATATCATTCTTTCAGAAGGAAAAAAATTAGGTGAAATCAATTACATCTTTTGTGATGATGAATATTTACTTAAAATTAATCAGGATTATTTACAACATGATTACTATACAGACATCATCACTTTTGATTATGTTAAAGGCAAAACAATAAGCGCAGAGATTTTCGTATCTTTGCAGCGCATTTCAGATAATGCTTCTACCCTATCAAAAAATTATGAAGAAGAATTAAGAAGGGTTCTAGGACATGGCATCCTTCATCTTTGCGGATATAAGGACAAGACCGAAGAAGAAGAAAAAGAAATGCGAAGTAAAGAAGATTTCTATCTAGCTAAATACATTGGATAATGTAGTTTGGCATTTGTAATCTTTACACCATGTTTTTTTAATTTATTTTTTTGAATGAAGCGAAATAAACATGGCGAAAAACAATGAATATAGGCTTATTAAAGCAGTATTTAAAAAAAATGTTTCACGTGAAACATTTAGTAAAAAGATTAAAATTTAAGCCTTAAAACAGGTATAAAAAATGATTTCAGAAATATATGACGTAATAGTAGTAGGTGCAGGCCATGCAGGTTGCGAAGCTGCAGCCGCAGCTGCAAACCTAGGATCAAAAACCCTGCTCGTTACAATGAACATGCAGACCATTGGTCAAATGAGCTGTAACCCTGCTATGGGAGGAATAGCTAAAGGGCAGATCGTACGTGAAATTGATGCTATGGGAGGATATTCAGGAATTGTAGCTGATAAATCAGCCATACAATTTAAAATGCTGAACCTTTCAAAAGGTCCTGCGATGTGGTCACCCAGAACCCAGAACGATAGAATGCTTTTCGCTGAAGAATGGCGTTTAGCATTAGAAAATACACCCAATCTTGATTTCTTTCAGGATATGGTAAAGCAGCTTATTATTGAAAATAACCAGGTAGTTGGTGTGGTAACTTCTTTAGGAATTTCAATTAAAGCTAAATCTGTAGTCCTCACAAACGGTACTTTCCTTAATGGTTTGATCCACGTTGGCGATAAACAATTGGGAGGTGGAAGAATGGGAGAACCCAGAGCTTTTGGCATTACAGAACAATTGGTATCTTTAGGTTTTGAAGCCGGAAGAATGAAAACCGGTACTCCACCGAGAGTAGATGGAAGAAGCCTTGATTATTCCAAAATGGAAGAGCAAAAAGGAGATGAAAAACCACAAAAGTTCAGTTACTTAGATACTCCGAAGTTAACCAAACAATTAAGTTGTCATATCGTATACACCAACGAAACCGTACACGATATTCTACGCGAAGGTTTTGACAGAAGCCCTATGTTTAATGGTACCATTCAGAGTTTAGGTCCAAGATATTGCCCTAGTATTGAAGATAAAATCAACCGATTTGCTGAACGTACAAGACACCAGTTATTTGTAGAGCCCGAAGGCTGGAGAACAGTAGAAATATATGTAAACGGCTTTAGTTCGTCCTTACCGGAAGATGTACAAATCAAAGCTATGAAACATATTCCAGGATTCGAAAACGTAAAGGTTTTCCGTCCGGGCTATGCCATTGAATACGACTACTTCCCCCCTACCCAGTTAAAGCATACCTTAGAAACAAAACTAATTGATAATTTATATTTTGCCGGACAAATTAATGGTACTACAGGATATGAAGAAGCGGCCGGTCAAGGTTTAATGGCAGGTATCAACGCCCATAATAAAGTACACGGTAAAGAAGAATTTATTCTTAACAGGGATGAAGCATATATAGGAGTTTTAATTGATGATCTTATTACCAAAGGTACAGAGGAACCTTACAGAATGTTTACTTCACGTGCCGAATACAGACTCCTTTTAAGACAGGATAATGCGGATATCAGATTAACTGAAAAAGCGTATCAACTTGGACTTGCAAAAGAAGAAAGATTAAGAAAAGTTGAGCAAAAAATAGCTAAAAGTGAGGAACTTGAAACATTCTTGCGAGAAACTTCTTTAAAACCCGGAATCATCAATCCTATTCTAGAAAGTGAAGAAAGTAATCCTGTAGATCAAGCCTACAGAGCTTCTCAGTTTCTTACCAGACCTAATATTACATTAGAAAAGCTTGAAAATATTGATATTATTAAAGATGTAGCCTCTCAGTTTGACGATGAAGTAAGGGAACAAGCTGAAATTAATATCAAATACAAAGGATATATTGAAAAGGAGAAAGAAAATGTTGCAAAACTGAACCGTTTGGAAAACATTAAAATTCCAGAAGATTTTGATTATCTAAAACTCTCAAGTTTATCATCTGAAGCTAAACAAAAAATGAATAATGTAAGACCAAAAACAATTGCGCAAGCAGGAAGAATCAGTGGTGTATCCCCAGCTGATATCAACGTTTTACTGGTCTATTTAGGACGATAATTACATTATGTTTCACGTGAAACATAATTAAATTTAAAACAAAATTAAGGTATTTATGAGCTTTATATAAACTCTGAATATCTTAATTTTTACCATAAAAGAATATTTTAATGAAAATTAAAGATCACTTTCTGACTCAGGAAATATTTGAAATTAAAGAAACAGAAACTAAAGGAGTTTTCAAAACCTCCCCTATTCCATCCAACATTTCAAAATACTACGAAAGCGAGGATTACATTTCCCATCATCAGGATTCAGGAAGCCTAAAAGAAAAAGTATATAAATTCCTTCAGTCTTTCAATCTTCAATATAAGAAAACAATTCTCATAGATCGTATTAATAAGAATTCAAAAGTTCTGGATTATGGTTGTGGCGCCGGAGAATTTGTAAAATTTATAGAAAATGATTTTCAGACGTTTGGATATGAACCTAATCCAGATGCAAGAAAAGCTGCACAGAGCAAAGTAACAAAAGCTAAAATAATAGATAACGTTACTTCCTTAGAAGATAATAGTCTTGATGCAATTACATTATGGCATGTTTTTGAACATATTGAAAATCAGTCAGAGATCCTGGAAATCTTTCATAATAAATTAAAAGAAAAAGGACTTCTGATCATTGCCGTACCCAACCCTACTTCGTATGATGCAAAACACTACAAAGAATATTGGGCTGCTTATGACGTTCCAAGACATATCTTTCATTTTTCAAAAAAAGGCATGGAAAATTTAATATCAAAAAATCCAGATTGGAAATTAAGAAAAATCAAACCGCTTGTCCTGGATTCATATTACATCTCAATGCTCAGCGAAAAATATAAAAAATCACCACTTTTTTGGCTGAAAGCTATCATCTACGGAACGATTTCTAACGTAAATGCCCTTTTTTCGAACGAATTTTCAAGTTTGATATATATTATCGAAAAAAGATAGAAAATCGATTTTTGATATATTTCTGAAGGTCAATTTTTGACAAATTTGGCTCCAAAATAAAAAAGTGAAGAAATTAATAATTAAAAATTCAAGATAATTTGTAAAATTACCTTGAATAAAAGGTCTGATATTTTATCAGACCTTTTTTATTTATTTATGTTTACTATTCAAAATATAAAATGTAATAAGAATCGACAAAACTTAAATCAATAAATAATTTTTATCTCCAATTCTCATTTAACATTATTTCAAACTCTGCAATAGATCATTAAATCAAAATGAAAAATACATTTCCAAATTTCTCTCCTACCCCTATCGATTTAAAAATTACCCTTGGATTATTAAAAATCACCAACTTAATAAATCTATAGACAAATACCATCTCTCACTTTTAAACTTAGTATTTTAATTAATAAAATCAACCATATTAGAAATAATAAAAAACATATTAATAACACCACCAATTCACTAGAGATATTTAAAAAATTACCAAAAACAAACATTTAACACCATTTTTTTCATTTTAAAAAGGAAAAATTATGAATAAAATTAAAATTTCAGGTTAAAACTTGAAAAAAAATATAAATATTTTAAATTATATAAAATAAATTATTTAGTTAAATAATTTATTTAAAGAAAAAAAATAAACAAAATAACTTAATTAGTAATAAAAACACACTAAATATTAAAATATTTAAAACAAATGGTAAAATATAAAAATAAAATAAACAGAAATAAAAATAATTAAGTAAAAAATATTAATAATTGCATTTTGTTTATCAATTCTTATGTTTTACATAAAATAAATCATTGATATGTGAAAATAATTTATACATTCACAGAACCATTTTAAATATTAATCAATGAAAAATTTTAAACTCGTAATGATAGCAATAGGAATGCTATCCATTACAGCATGCGAAAAAAGAGACGAAGATTTAAACACGCAATCTTCAGAAAAACAGCAACTTCACTCATTGGGAGCAAAGCTGATTGATCAAACTACTTACAACAATTTCGCTAAAGTAAACATCAATGAGCTAACCTTAAGACTAAAGGGTAAGACCGAAAAAGCAGCAAAAAATGCACTTGCTTCAAGTTATTTAATTCCCGGTCTTCCCGCAATTGGAGACCAGGGAGCAGAAGGTTCTTGTGTTGCCTGGGCAACAGCTTATACCACAGCTAGTGGTCTGGAATCTAATTTCAAAGGAGTTACTGCCAAAAGAAGCCCCGAGTACGTTTATAATCAAATCAAGCTCGGATCTTGTGATGCAGGTGCTTATGTAAGTGATGGATTAAATCTGATTAAAAATCAGGGTGTTTGCAGTTGGGCGGAAATGCCTTATACAGATACAGGATGTTCTACTCAGCCAAATTCCTCACAGAAAAATGCCGCAAGCACTCACAAATTTACCACCTGGGCAACGGTTGATAAAACAGATATCAGTAATGTAAAAACACTTCTAAGCATGAATTTACCCATAGTTATCGCAGTAACAGTAGATTACAGCTTTGATCATTTAAGTTCATCTAACGGATGGATCTGGAAGTCACATTCAGGTAGCAGCAGAGGTGGCCACGCCATTGCGGTAATAGGATATGATGATGCCAAACAGGCATTTAAAGTACAAAACCAATGGGGAACAAATTGGGGCAACAATGGATATTTCTGGATCGATTATTCATTCTTTGCCAAAACAACTAATGGTGCGATTAACGAATGTTACGTAGCATATGTTCAATAAATAATGATTTCAAAAAAAATAACCTTCTCACATTGAGAGGGTTATTTTCTTTATATATAATAACAGTTTTTACTTATTGATCGCAGCAATACCGGGAAGTTCCAGTCCTTCAAGACTTTCAAGCATCGCTCCCCCACCGGTAGATACATAGCTCACTTTATTTCCGTAACCAAATTGCTTAACAAAAGCAACACTGTCACCTCCACCTACTAAGGAAAAAGCTCCCAGCTTTGTTGCCTCAGCTATACTGTCTCCAAGTGCAATAGTCCCGGCAGCAAAATTAGACATTTCAAATACTCCGATAGGACCATTCCATAAAATAGTTCTTGAATTTAATAGAACGTCATTAAACTGATCTCTTGATTTTGAACCTGCATCCAATCCCATCCATCCTTCAGGAATAGCATATATATCTACTTCCTTCCTATCAGCATCATTATTAAAACTTTCTGCAATGATCGTATCAGATGGCAGATAAACTTTCACATGATGCTCTTTTGCTTTAGCCAAAATTTCCAGTGCTAAAGGTAACTTGTCTTCTTCCACCAAGGAATTACCTATTTTACCTCCAAGAGCTTTAATAAATGTAAATGCCATTCCACCACCAATAATTAAATTATCAATGGCAGGTAGAATATTTTCTATAATGGTAATTTTAGTTGAAACCTTAGATCCTCCAAGTATCGCAGTTACAGGCCTTTCACCATTCTTTAAAACTTTATCAATAGCTGTAAGCTCATTAGCCATTAGTAAACCGAAAAATTTAGTTGAATCAAAAAACTTAGCGATTACAGCTGTAGAAGCATGTGCACGGTGTGCAGTACCAAATGCATCATTCACATAGGCATCTCCTAATTTAGAAAGCTGCTCAGCAAAGCCTTCATCTCCTTTCTCTTCTTCATTATGAAATCTAAGATTTTCCAATAATAAAATTTCACCAGGTTTAAGCTCGGAAGCAGCCTGCTCAGCTTTTGGTCCTACAGATTCTTCTATGAATTTTACCTCTTTTCCTAAAATATTGGATACTTCCTCAAGAATATGCTTCAATGAAAACTCGTCTTTCACCTCTCCTTTAGGTCTTCCCAGGTGAGTCATTAAAATCACAGATCCTCCATCATTAAGAATTTTATCAATAGTTGGTTTAACCGCAGCAATTCTTGTATTATCCGTAACTTTAAGCTGATCATCTTGCGGAACATTAAAATCCACCCTTACTAAAGCCTTTTTGTCTTTAAAATTGAAATCATTCACTGTTTTCATAAATATCTTAGAATTTTCGTTTCACAAATGTAAGATTTTAAACTTTTGAAAAAGATCGAATAAAAAAAAGTTTTCAAAAAACTTCCCACAAGCCCAACACTCACTAACCAACAATTTTTTTTTTTTGATAAAAGAAGAATGAGTATTGTTGTTGAGTGTTGTGAGTTTCGGGGATAACTTTACCCTAAAAAGTTGATAACACTAAATTTTTATGTAATTCATATTTAATTCACAATATAATTTCTTGTAAATCTGATTATTTAAAGGGTTACTAACAAAAATCGTTTAGTTGTTAACAATTTTAATTATTAATTACTCATTTATGGAAAAGCTAATGAATTCTTCCAAAAAAGATTTTTGAAATTTTCCGTTGGCTTTCCAAAGATTTTTCTCATTAGTAAATTTTAGTATTGGAAAAATATTTAGTTTATAAAAGTTTTCCACAGTTATTCACAATGCTTTTCACAATTAACCAATGATCAACTAACAATTGATATTTAATACTTAAATTTGTAAGGAAATAAATCTATATAAAGTTTAATATAACTACTATGAAAAGAAAAATTGCGATCGCAGCCGATCATGCAGGCTTTGAATATAAGGAGATTGTTAAAAACTATTTTTCAGAACGATTTGATATTCAGGATTTTGGAACGTTTTCCACAGACAGTGTGGATTATCCTGACTTTGTACACCCTGCAGCAACTTCCGTAGAAAATGGGGAAAACGAATTAGGAATTCTGATCTGTGGAAGTGGAAATGGTGTACAGATCACTGCTAACAAGCATCAGAAGATCCGTTGTGCTCTTTGTTGGATGCCGGAGATTGCAACGTTGGCAAGACAACATAATGATGCGAATATGATTTCAATGCCTGCAAGATTTATCTCAAAAGAACTGGCGATAGAAATTGTAGAAAAATTTCTCTCTACTAATTTTGAAGGTGGCAGACACCAAACAAGAGTAGATAAGATAGCAGTTTGCTAAAAAATATAAAGGCTTGTAAATCAAATTACAAGCCTTATTTATTTTAAAATACTTATCTTTGCACCGAACAAATAGAAACACATTCTTTATTCTCCCCAAAACCTTTACAGATAAATTAAATTTATTTATACCAGGTTTTTCACTTCTCTTCTCCATTTTTGTATTAAATTTATACGAACTAAAACTTCCGTTGTTAAAAATTTGGAGGGAAATAATGCTGTTGATGTTATTTAAACAATAATTAAAAAATGAAAAAAAGAAAATATATAAGTCAAAAAAATGACCATAAATTAATGGAGATCGGTAGATTAATCCTTAGGTTTATGAATGAAAATTCGTCCAAGATCTATAATTATAAGCAGATCGCAGACGGAATAGATTACAAGAATCCGAGACAAAGGGAACTTGTAATCCAGGCTTTGCACAAGCTGCAGGCTTCTGAAAAAATAAAAGAGACTGATAAAGGAAAATACATTATCAATTTAAAAATAGCCGGAACACTTACCGGTGTGATTGATTTTAACCAATCCGGCAACGCCTACGTAAATGTGGAAGGAATGACAGATGATATCTTTATCCATTCAAAAAATGTGAAGGATGCTTTACAGGGGGATAAAGTACTGATTGTTACTTACACTTACAAAGGGAAAAAATTAGAAGGTTCTGTTCTTGAAGTCCTGGAAAGAACACGTACAGAATTTGTGGGGACCTTACAGGTGGTAAGCCATAAGGATTTCGGATTTGTAGTTTGTGATAAAAAGACGATCAATACAGATATATTTATACCGAAAGGAAAATTTGGCGGTGCTGAAGATGGTGACAAGGTTGTTGTGAAAATGACCGAATGGAAACCAGGAGATAAAAATCCGGAAGGGGAAATTATTAAGGTTTTAGGTTCTCCGGGAGAACATGAAACTGAGATCCACTCTATTCTTGCAGAATACGGCTTACCTTATGAATTTCCTGAAGAAGTAGAACAGGATGCGGATAAAATTAACAGACAGATTACAGATGACGAAGTTGCAAAACGTCGTGATATGCGTGGGATCTGTACTTTTACCATAGACCCTAAAGATGCAAAGGATTTTGATGATGCGTTATCCATCCAGAAACTAAAGAATGGGAACTGGGAAATCGGTGTCCATATTGCGGATGTTTCCCATTATGTAGTTCCCGGAACTATTTTAGATGACGAAGCTTATCAGAGAGCAACCTCTGTTTATCTGGTGGATCGTGTGGTTCCGATGCTTCCTGAAGTTTTAAGTAATGATGTATGTTCACTTCGTCCGAATGAGGATAAATATACATTCTCTGCGGTTTTCGAATTGAATGATAATGCTGAGATTCAGAAACAATGGTTTGGAAGAACAGTTATTCATTCCGACAGAAGATTTACCTATGAAGAAGCTCAGGAACGTATTGAAACACAGCAGGGAGATCTGGCTGAAGAGATTCTTGTCCTGGATAAACTGGCAAAAATTATGCGTGAAGGACGTATTAAAAACGGCGCAATTACTTTTGACAGAAGTGAAGTACGATTTAATCTTAATGAAAACAATGAACCCATCGGCGTTTATTTTAAGATAAGCAAGGATTCAAATCACCTGATTGAAGAATTCATGCTTTTGGCCAATAAAAAAGTTTCTGAATTTGTTTCTTTAACGAATAAAGGAGGAATGACCAATAATACCTTTATATATAGGGTTCACGATGATCCGGACCCGGCAAAACTGGAAGCATTAAGAGATTTTGTTTCCACATTCGGATACCAGATGAATCTTGCCAATACGAAGAAAGTAGCTGAATCCCTGAATAAGCTATTATACGATGTAAAAGGGAAAGGAGAAGAAAATATGATCGAAACGCTAGCTATGCGAAGTATGAGTAAGGCAGTCTACTCTACTGAACCTATTGGACATTACGGTTTAGGATTTGAGTACTATTCTCACTTTACCTCTCCGATCCGTCGTTATCCCGATTTACTTGCACATCGATTACTCCAGCATTATCTGGATGGTGGAAAATCTCCGGACAGAGCTGAATTGGAAGAAAAAGCAAAACACTGCAGTGCCATGGAAAGACTGGCAGCAGATGCTGAAAGAGATTCTATTAAGTTTATGCAGGTGAAATTCATGGAGAAACATCTTGGAGAAAACTTCAAGGGAGTGATTTCCGGAGTTGCGGAATTCGGATTCTGGGTAGAAATTCCTGAAAATGGAGCTGAAGGACTTATTAAACTAAGGGATCTTGTAGATGATTCCTATGTGTATGATAAGACAACCCATGCTGTTTATGGTTCACGAACAGGTAAAAAATATCAGTTGGGAGATGAAGTTCACATCAAAGTAGTGAAAGCTAATCTGATTCAGAAACAACTGGATTTCAAGATTGTTGATTAATTAAATCATAAAGTCTAAATTTGTACAAAATGAGATGGATTTTTTTCCGTTTTAAAGCCATATTAAATGTTTGAACTTGTACTTTCTGCTGTCATATTAGGATTCATGTTAAGCCTGGTTTTCATAGGACCTATTTTTTTCCTTTTAATTGAAACCAGCTTCTCAAGAGGTCCCAGACATGCTTTAGCGCTTGATCTTGGTGTAATTACGGCAGATTTGCTTTGCATTGTGGCCGCCTATTATGCGAGTGCGGATCTTGTGAACCTGATTGATAAGCACCCTGGATTTTACAGGATTACATCCATTCTTATTTTTGTATATGGGGTTGTTATGTTGGTTACCAAAACCAAGATGCATATGCCCGGTGAAGAAAGAATCATTGGTCAAAATTATTTTAAGACTTTTATTAATGGTTTTTTCTTCAATCTTTTAAATGTAGGTGTTATTCTTTTCTGGTTGGTTACTGTTATTTCGGTAAGAAACCAGTACCCTGACATCAGTAATTTTATTCTTTATATAGGGATTGTAATAGGCACCTATTTATGCATTGATCTTGCTAAAATTTTCCTTGCCAAACAATTCCATGACAGGCTTACTCAAAAGCTGGCCAATAAGATCAGAAGAATTGTAGGTGGAATTCTTATTATTTTCAGTTTTTTCATCTTTTTACAGAGCTTTAAAAAATTTAATCAGTTTGATAAACGTCTGGAAGAAGCAGAGAAAAAAGAAGTCAAATATCAAAAATCAAAATGAAAAAAAATATCTTTCCAAAGTCCCTTAAAAAAGGAGATAAGATAGCTATTATTTCTCCGGCAGGAGCAGTTGATGAATCCCAGCTCGAAAAAGGAATTTCCGTGATTAAAGCGAAAGGTTTTGAACCTGTTTTAGGAAAACATTTGTATACCAGATTTTCTAAGGGATACAACTATGCCGGAACAGAAAAGGAAAGATTGAAAGATATAAACTGGGCCTTCAATGACTCCGAAATTTCTGCGATCTGGGCCTCCAGGGGCGGATACGGGTGTCAGCATCTTATCCAGCGCATAAAACTTACACAGTTTTTAAAAGATCCAAAATGGTATATCGGATATTCAGACAATACAGTAATCCAAAGTTATTTACTGAAAAAAGGATTTGTATCTATTCATGGCCAGACAATTAAAACTTCCAGTTTCGGAGTTACAGAAGAAAGCTATGATTTAGTTTTTGATATTCTGAAAGGAAAAGCTCCAAAATATGGTTTACAGACCAATCAATTGAATAGAGAAGGCAATATTGAAGGCGAATTGATTGGGGGAAATTTAGCTCTGATCTATGCACTTTTAGGAACACCCTACTCTTTTGATTTTAAAGGTAAAATATTATTTATTGAAGATATCGGAGAAAATTACTATGCCCTGGATCGAATGATCATGAGTTTGGAATTAGCCGGAGTTTTAAAAAAAATCAAAGGACTTATTGTTGGTGGAATGACCAATATGGGTGATGAAAAAGAGAATAAAAATTATGAGGAAAGTTTCGATGAATTTGCCTATAAACTAATCTCTGAAAGAATTTCAAAATATAAATTTCCCGTTATTTTTGGTTTTCCAAACGGACATATCAAAGACAACAGACCATTGATTATCGGTGGAAATGTGAAAATGAAAGTTGGAAGTAAAGTTAAGATAGAATTTTAATCAGGCATTAATTTTCACTTTTTTAATCTTTTAAATGTAAAAAAGACAGATGGCATCTCACAATGATTTTGGAAAAATAGCAGAAGATTTTGCCGTAGAACATTTGCAGAGAAACGGATATAAAATTCTTGCCAGAAACTACCGGTTTCAAAGAGCCGAGATTGATATTATTTCGGAAATAAAAAATCTGATTGTAGTTATTGAAGTAAAAGCACGTTCTACAGATGCTTTTATGCTGCCTCAGGAAGCTGTTACGAAAACAAAGATCAGATCTATTGTTAATGCTGCTGATCATTATCTCGAAGAGTTTAATCATGTGAAGGAAGTACGCTTCGATATTATTTCAGTTTTGCCGGATGAAAAAGGAAAATTGGTTCTTGAACATATTGAAGATGCATTCCAGGCATTTGACGCCAATTAAAATTTAATTCAAAATGTACCGTGATTCACTGATCGGGTTACTAAGAAATTGCTACAATAAGATATGAAAACAATATTAATAACCGGAGCAACTTCCGGGATTGGAAAGTCAACAGCAGAGCTTTTTGCTAAACAAGGAAACAGGGTTATTATCTGTGGAAGAAGAAGCGAAGTATTGGAGTCTGTACAAAGCGAATTATCAGCTTTTACAGAAGTACTCAGCTTAAAATTTGACGTTAGGAACCTTGAAGAAGTAGAAAATGCAATCAATTCTCTTCCTGAGGAATGGAAAAATATTGATGTTTTGGTTAATAATGCCGGAAATGCGCATGGTTTAGATCCTCTTTCGGCTGGAAAAACGGACGACTGGGATTCTATGATCGATGGAAATGTAAAAGGACTTTTATATGTTTCTAAAACGATTATTCCAGGAATGAAAGAAAGAAATTCCGGACATATCGTTAATATCAGCTCAGTAGCTGCCAAACAGACCTACGTCAATGGTGTTGTATACTGTGCGACCAAAAAGGCAGTTGATGTCGTTTCCGAAGGAATGCGTTTGGAGCTCACTGAATTCGGAATAAGAGTAACTAATATTCAGCCGGGAGCTGTAGAAACAGATTTCTCTTTGATACGATTCAAAGGGGATCATGAAAGAGCTTCTACCGTATATGCTGGTTATGAGCCTTTAAAGGCTGAAGATATAGCAGATGCTATTGCCTATTGTGTAAATGCTCCAAAACATGTGAATGTGTCAGATATGACAATCTATCCGAGTGCACAAAGTGAACCGAGAACAATCTACAGAAAATAGATTTAAAAGGATTAAATTTGCAGATATTATTTAAGTGTATTTAAACCTGCCGATAAGCTTACAAAAATGAAAATATTATATCTAGAAACCTCTTCTAAAAACTGCTCAGTTGCCATTTCAGATAATGATAAACTCCTGTGTGTATGTGAAGAAGTTTCTGAAAACTATAAACAATCCGAAAGCTTGCATACCTTTGTAGAGTGGGCATTGGAAGGGGCAGGAATTTCCATTAAAGAGATTGAAGCCATATCCTTGGGAAAAGGCCCCGGCTCTTATACTGGATTAAGGATTGGTGCAGCTTCTGCAAAAGGATTTTGTTATGGTTTAAAAATTCCTCTGATTGCGGTGAATTCTCTCGAAAGCATGAAAGAGCCCTTTTTAGGACAAAACTATGATGTAATCATACCCTTAGTTGACGCAAGGAGAATGGAGGTTTATACGGCAGCTTATGACGGTATTACGGGAAAAGAGATTTCTTCTACGGAAGCTAAAATTCTTGATGAACAATCTTTTAATGAATGGTCGGATAAAAAAATACTTTTTGTAGGAGACGGCGCTAGAAAGGCAAAAGAAATACTGCAGTTACCCAACGCAGAATATAATGAAGAGGTATACCCTTCCGCACAACACCTGATAAAGAAGACGCTTGAAAAAACAGAAAGTAAAGACTACGAAGATATTGCCTACTTTGAACCTTTTTATGTAAAAGATTTTCATGGAGTAAAGAAAAAGAAAAGCGAAGATTAAATCTTCGCTTTTTTATTTATTTTGGCCTTGGAGGCTGTGAATTCGGATTCTGCATTTGAAGATCCTGCTTATTCTGATCAGGATTCCCAAACCTTTTTGATTTTTTCTTTACAGGTGGCTGGCCGTTAAAGTCCTGTATTTTTTGAGGATCGTTATTATCCGGGCCGGTAGGAACATTATTCTGTGAAGCAGGTTGTACTGGTACATTATTCTGGTTCTGAGGTATCGTATTTCCTTTGTTGTCCGTTGCCTGGAACGCAAGATCACTCTTCAGATAGTTCAGCATTTCCTTAGCTTTAATACCTTCAGGTGTTTTGGCATAATTTAATGCAATCTGTTCCAATTGTAGAATCATTACTTCTTTACCACTGGACTTTCCGGTATTGAAAGCATTCAGTAAATACAATTTTGGGACTAATGCATCTTTCGGATACTTCTCAATAGTCTGGTCAATGACATTCTTACTATCACTGAATTTTTCTGCTTCATATAATGCGTATGCTCTTTTGTATTCATTTTCAACATCTTCAGAGGATTTTACAAATGAATTATTTTTAGGATTTCTTGCAAATTCCGCATACGAAGTATAAGGATAATCTGTCAACAGGATCTGTTTTGCCTTCTCTGATGCCTGTGGGTTTTTCTCATAATTCATTGCAAAAATTTCATACAACGCCTGCAATAGTACTTTTTCTTCCGGCTTTACATCAACCAGATCATACAGTGTTTTAGTCGCTAAAGGCGTGTTGGTAAAATAGTTCTGGTACATGATCCCTAATCCTAAAGAAGCCGTATCTCTATCCTTTTTCAGTTGTCCTAGTTTACCCGCATCCGTTGGAATCTGTTCAATATAGAAAGCAGGTTCAAAACGTCTCGGATCGGGAGCTGATGTTACTCCCAGCGCTTCATTCTTCATATCATCAATAGAAGACATTTTTTTAGAATAACGCCAGTTATCACTTAATGCCCTGTCACCCCAAACCTGTTTAAATGAGGAAGTACCCTTGCTTACAGTTCCCGTATTGCTAAAATAAAATCCTTTAGGAGCTGTTCCGAAATCTTCAAAAGAAGTTGAACTATTGGCAAAAATAGAGTTGGAATTATAATCTCCCGTGTCAAAACCTTTATTTCTTTCAGCACGTCTTCTTTCCAATTCTTCTTTTTCTTCCTTGGCTTTTAATTTGGCAATATGCTTGGCAAAAAATTCAGTTTTTTGAGCATCAGTCATTTTTGCTAATGAAAGAATACTGTCATTTTTTTTGATCAGGTAATAGTTTCTTGAGATCTTTTTAATATTCTCGGACTGATCTTTTAAAAGGACTTTAGATGGTTCATAGGTCATAACAGCAAGCGCAGAGTCATAATATGCTCCGGCACCGATGTAATCATTTTTGTCCAGGTAATTTTTTCCTATCTCGTAATAAGCAAGACCGCGAACCTGCGGATCAGATACCTTTTCCGTCAAAGATTTTCTGAAAAACTGTTGTCCCTCTTCTTTTTTACCCGCCTTGTTGGCCATAAGTCCTAAAGCATAATAAAATTCATTCTTTCTGGACATGTAAGTTCCCTTGTTACTGATCTTCTCCAGATAATTCTTAGCACCATTATAATCCCCTTTTCCATTGAAGGTTTTTGCGATTTCAATCTGCGATTTAACTTCAAATTCAAAATCATTCGCATATTTATAAGCAGCTAAAAAACTTTCTCTGGCCTTTTCATTCTGGCCCAGTCCTTCCAGGATCTGTCCTCTTAAATATGAAATTCGGCTTTTTAATTTACTGTTATTGTTAAGTTCAAATGCTCTGTCAAGTTCTTTTACTGCCTCTTCTTTTTTACCTGCATCCAAAAGAGTTTCTGAATTATAAATGCTCAATAATTTATCATCATTTTTACTGATCCCCTCTCCTTTCAGCTTAGTGAAAATCTCCTGAGCTTTATGATAATCTTTCATCTGGGCATAAGCCTGTCCCTGATAAACCTTAGCTAATGGTAATCTTTTGTCTTCTTTCATATGAGTGAAAACATAATTTAAGGCATCAAGGGCTTCTAAAGGTTTGTCCTGATAGATCCGGGATTGAACAAGGATCATATAGGCATCAAAAATCTGTTTATTCTTTTCTTCCCCGTTTCTCACTACCGAATACTTATTGATAGCTTTTAAAGCCTTTGATTCTGCAATTTGAAGCGCGGTAGCTCCTTTTACCTCAGGCTGATTGGAATCATTTCCCGTTAGACCTGCAACAGCGGAATTAACTTTGTCTTTTACCATACCGGGAATATCCTGGAGACCAGGCTTACCCGGAGGCCCGCTTGCTCCCCTTCCGGAAGAATTAGAAGGCTTATTTACTTCGGCCATTTTCATAGAATTTTCTGCAAAGGCCGTTGATTGTCCAAGATCACTTCCCAAGGGCTGATTTTCATAGGTAAGTATAGGAATATAAGGAGCATAAAAGTTATCTTTATGCCCCTTATCTCTGGTCGTAAATTCACTGTTCAATGCATCTTTTGCATTAAATAAAGTGTTATAATATGTGGAAAAACCTTTTAAGAACTTTGATCGTTGCTCCGGTTTTTTTACCTTGGTGGCACAGGATACAACAAAACATGCTGCTAAAAGGAATAAAATATTCTTTTTCATTATTTCAATATAACTAGCTAATCTACTTTTTATTATCAAAAGTTTGATGATTTTGTAAAAATAATAAAATTTTATATTGGAAAAATTTATATTTCTTTCAATATTTTGTAAACCAGATGTGTTGGAAGCCCCATTATTGTATAAAAACTACCGGATAATTTTTTGATCTTTGCCATTCCCAGCCATTCCTGGATACCATAACTTCCTGCTTTATCAAAAGGTTTGTAATGGGTAATATAATAATCAATTTCCTCATTGGAAATTTCATCGAGTTCCACATCTGCAACATCCGTTTCTGTAAAAACCTGATCAACCGTCTGTATGGTAATTCCTGTATATACCTGATGCGTTTTTCCGGAAAGCAATCGCAGCATATGCTGAGCATCGGCTTCATCTTTCGGTTTTCCAAGAATTTGATTATTTAAGGCAACAACGGTATCTGCAGTGAGTAAAACTTCACCCGCCTCAAGTGGACGGAATGAGTTTGCCTTTAATTGAGAAAGATAGGCAGCCGCATTTTCAATAGCCATATCATCAGGAATGATTTCTTCACAATCTATTGTTACTACTTCAAAATCAAATCCAAGGCTGGAAAGCAATTCCTTTCTTCTGGGTGATTGTGATGCTAAATGTAATTTCATATCAAGTATTTATACAGATTGTGTGTTGTCATCATGCCAGTTTCCCTGCACCTTCATTACCTGCTCGATTACGTCACGTACAGCTCCACTTCCACCCTGCTTTGTGGAAATATAATCAGCGATGCCTTTGATTTCGGGAACAGCATTTTCTGGACAGGCTGCGATGGCTGAACTTTCCATAATATGCAGGTCAGGAAGATCATCACCCATTGTCAGGATCTCTTCATTTTTAAGATTGTATTTCTTTTTAAAATCTTCAAAATCAGCCATTTTATCATGTGATTTGGCATAATAATCTTCTATACCCAGATAATTGATGCGATGTTTTACCATCTCATCATTTCCTCCGGTAATCACCCCTATTAAATAATTATTTTTTAAAGCTTTTACTACTGCATAGCCGTCCAGAACATTCATCACTCTGCTCATATTTCCACCCGGCATCAGATACACACTTCCATCGGTAAAAACACCGTCCACGTCAAATACGAATGCTTTAATATCTTTTAATTTCTCTTTATAACCCATACATTTTTTTAATAGAATGATTCATTACTTTATATATTTCAAGGCTTTCATCCTTTAGCAATTGCTCATGAAGTTCCAATACCCTTACATCATTTCTTACAGCCGGACCCGTTTGCGCAAGCCTGGGTTCAATTTCATGAATTTTTTGAACGGTTTCATCAATTAACGGAAGAAAATAGTCGAACGGAATCTCCTGGGAATCCGATATTTCTTTGGCTTTAGAAAAAAGGTGATTCACAAAATTACAGGCGAAAACCGCTGTAAGATGGATATATTTTCTTTTGTCATGACTACTTTCCATTACATGATCAGATATTTTGGATGCCAGTTCAAAAAGAATCTCTTTATCTTTTTCGGTTTCTGTCTCTATGAAAAAAGGGATTTTCTTGTAGGTGAGATCTTTGGATTTAGAAAATGTCTGTAAAGGATAAAAACTTGCTTTCCTGTACTCCCCTGCTAAAAGCTCCTTAGGAAGCGAGCCTGAAGTATGAGCAACAAGTGAATCTTTTTTAGTGATCATTGCTGAAACATTCTGTACAGAGTTATCACTTACACAGATAATATATAAATCGGCATCTTCCAGCTTTTCCGTAGAATAAGGAATATGTAACTCCGCAGCTATTTTTTCCAAATCCTTTTCATTTCGTCCAAAAATCTGAGCTAACGGAATGTTATTCAGAACAAAGGCTTTTGCCAGATGGTATGCGACATTTCCGGAACCTATAATTACAATTTGCATATAACAAAGATAATATTTTATGAGTTTTGGACTGAAAATTGAACAAAGTATTTAACTTTTAGATATTTTTGTAATCCAAAACAGTGAAAGCATCTATGAAGATTAAGGACGCGGAAATTATTACGCTGATGCAAAATCCCCGAACTCAGGATAAAGGAGTTCGTGCCTTGATGGATGCTTATCAAAGTAGATTATATTGGCATATACGAAGAATTATTGTAGACGGAGATCTTGCTCAGGATACGTTGCAGGATACTTTTATAAAAGCCTATCAGAATTTTCACCAGTTCAAAAATGATAGCCAGCTGTATACTTGGTTGTACAGGATAGCTACCAACGAAGCATTACAGCAAGTTAATAAAATGAAAAAAATGCAAAAAACTGATGAAGATGCTGAGTATCATATGCAAAATCTTGTAGCGGATAATGCTGAAAAAGATGCCGATGAAATACAGGTTTTATTACAGAATGCTATACAGAGTCTGCCTGAAAAACAGAAACTCGTATTTATGATGCGGTATTATGATGATTTGCCTTACGAAGAGATATCAAAAATTGTTGATATGTCCGTAGGAACCTTAAAAACAAATTATCACTATGCCAAACAAAAGATAGAAGAATATATTAAAGAAAATTACGAGAATAATTTTTGATTAACATAATAAGATGAAAGAGTTCGATATAGAGAAATTAGAACGTAAAAACATTTACAAAGCTCCTGATGATATGTTTAATATGATCCAGGAAAGAGTGATGAATGACGTGAAGGCAAATAAAAAAGCACCCATATTTAAATTAAATTGGATGTATGCGGTTGCCGCGTCATTAGCTTTGATCTTTGGAAGTATTTTTGTTTTCAATTCCGATCAAAATACAATAAAAGATTCTGGTATTTCTGAAGTAAGTTATGCAAAGAATGACCAGGCCCCAAAGAGTGAAAGCGAGCTTGCCTACGAAACTTTGAAATCTGATTTAATTTCTGTGGAAAGCACGGATCAAATAGTTCAAAACAAGAAAAGTGCAGAGATAGACGATTCTCAGGATACTGAAGCAGAAACAGTTTCAAAACCCCAGAACGGAGTCGCTGTTTCAAAGCAGACTGAAACTAAAATGAACGAATATCTGGATTCATTTTCTAATTCTGAGATTGCAGAACTAGCCAAGAATTCAACAGAAGACGTTTATTTAGATTTATATAATTAAAAGAAGAGATGAAAAAGATATTATTTACCCTTTTTATTATTTACGGCTTTTGTTTAAATGCTCAAAGGACGGATTATGACTGGAAAAAGATGGACCCTAAACAAAGAAAGGAGATCATCAATAACCTTTCTCCGGAAGAGAGAAAAGATCTTTTGAAAAAATTCAGAGATAATATGATGCTGGACAATCTGAATGTAGATGAGAAAGATAAAGCAGAATTTACGGCTATTTATAATGAATACATAGATAATCAGAAACAGATAAAAAGCCAGTTTAATCCTGATTTTGATCCTGATAAAATGTCTGATGAAGAAGCCAAAGTCAAGCTACAGCAAAGCTTTGAGCTGGGACAAAAATTACTGGATAATAGAAAAAAATATGCTGAGAAAATGCAGCGGGTAGTTCCCTGTCAGAAAGTACTGAAATTGTTTCAATCGGAGTGGAGGATGAGAGATAAGATGAATGACAGAAAGCCTCACGATCATAACAATTCGGGAACTCCGAAACAAAACCCATAATAGTTTATTTTTTTAATGTTGGACGACTCTTACGAATCTTTTTGTAAGAGTCGTTTGATTTTATGTTTGAAATGATATTTTGTGGCAAGCATTGTTAGAACAATTATCGTTACGGGAGACTGCATTTTTTCAAAATAAGATTTAAAATAATATAGAGATTAATAGCTTTTATGAATGTTTTTTGTTTGGTGTAGTTGGTTTAAAACTAATCTTTACTTTTGCAAAAAATATAAAAAAAGATGAAGAAATTACTTCAGACTGCAAGCCTTTTTATTGCAATCACCGTATTATCTCAGGGAAAAGAATACATCAAATTCAAAGGGAGTATTCCAAATTACGGAAAAGAAACTTATAAGTCTTTAACGGTCATTGATCAAAGAGAAGACAAAAAAATAGGAATTCTTCCTTTTGGAAATCAAAAAGAAGAGAAGGAAGTTGTTTTCCTTACAAGCCCGGGAAATGATTTAGGAAACTGGTATAAAAAAGGAAATGATGAGGGAGGAAGTGCAGACCTGGTTCTGATTTTAAAAAAGCTTAAATTAAGTGTTGGAGAAACAATTGGAAAAAATACAAGCGGGAGCATTGATTTTTCAGCCCAGACTTTTTCAAAGGAAGGGGACCAATATCGTTTCCTATATAAAAAAGATACTATAGTTACACTCAATAATAAGGAAATTGCAGAACTTTTAGTTAAGAATGTTCCTAATGTTTTTTTTGATTTATTCATGAGAACATACAGAAAGAGACCTGTTGGAAATGCTGTATCTATCAACGAGCTTTCTGATTATGAATCATTTGTCAATAACAATTATGCAGTATATAAGAGCGATCAGTTAAAGGATGGGATTTATTTGGATCACTTTTCATTCTTTAACCAGACTCCCGAGCCCGGAAATTATCTACTTGAAAGGAATGAAAAAGGGGAGGTGACAAAAGCACTAAAAGAGGAAAATGGTAAAAAGAATAAGATTCCTGCCTACAAAATGTTTGCTTATGTGGAAAACGGAAAGGCTTATAAAAAGGGATTATCAGGCTTTCTGGATTTAAATAGAAATGAAAAAGGATTTTATGTGGTAAGCAACAGAGGATATCTTTTTCCTGCAGCTTCTAATAATACATTAGGAATGTTTGGTTTAATTGGAGGTGTTGCTGATGCAATTCAACAGGGAGCAGAACAAAAGAAAATGAAAAAAGGGGATAAGTTTGAAATCTATATTGATCCTTTAACGGGAGAATACGATTTTCCTTCGGAATTATAAATTAATTTCACTGATTAAAATTAACAGCAATGAATTGTCTTGCTTTTTTTTATCTTTGCAAATTACAAGGTTCTTAAATGAAAAACATACGAAATTTTTGCATAATCGCTCATATTGACCACGGTAAAAGTACTTTGGCGGATCGTTTATTGGAATATACCAATACAGTTACCCAGAGGGAATTACAGTCTCAGACGCTGGATGATATGGATTTGGAGAAAGAACGTGGGATTACGATTAAATCTCACGCGATCCAGATGGATTATGAATATAAAGGGGAAAAATATATTTTAAATCTGATCGATACCCCGGGACACGTGGATTTCTCTTATGAGGTTTCCAGATCAATTGCTGCCTGCGAAGGAGCGCTTCTTATTGTAGATGCTGCTCAAAGTATTCAGGCACAGACTATTAGTAATCTTTATCTTGCATTGGAGAATGATCTGACGATCATTCCTATTCTTAATAAAATCGATTTACCTTCAGCCAATCCTGAAGAAGTGACTGATGAAATCATGAATTTAATTGGTTGCGAATATGAAGATGTATTAAGGGTTTCCGGGAAAACCGGTGAAGGGGTTCATCATCTGCTTGAGCAGATTGTGGAAAGAATTCCTGCTCCTGTAGGAGATCCTGATGCACCACTTCAGGCTTTGATCTTCGATTCCGTATACAATCCTTTCCGTGGTATAGAAGCCTATTTTAAAGTAGTAAATGGAAGTATTTCCAAAAACGAAAAAATAAAATTTTTTGCCACTGGAAAAGAATATGGAGCTGACGAAGTAGGGACTTTAAAGCTGAAGCAGGTTCCTAAAAAGACAATTGGATGTGGAGATGTAGGATATTTGGTTTCTGGAATTAAAGATGCTAGAGAAGTTAAGGTAGGAGACACCATCACTTCTTTCGATAAACCTGCAAGTGGACCGATTGAAGGATTTGAGGAAGTTAAACCGATGGTATTTGCAGGGATTTATCCTATTGATTCTGAGGATTTTGAGGAACTTAGATTTTCATTAGAGAAGTTAAGGCTTAACGACGCTTCTTTGGTTTTTGAACCGGAAAGTTCTGCTGCTCTGGGCTTTGGGTTCCGATGTGGTTTCTTAGGAATGCTGCATATGGAAATTGTTCAGGAGCGATTGGATAGGGAATTCAATATGAACGTTATCACTACGGTACCGAACGTTTCTTATTTCGGATATACTAAAAAAGAACCGGATGTTCCTATTTTGATTAATAACCCGTCTGAAATGATGGATCCATCTACAATGGATAGAGTGGAAGAACCGTTTATTAAAGCTTCTATTATTACCAAATCTGATTTTGTAGGATCGGTAATGACTTTATGTATTGAGAAAAGAGGAGAGATCGTTAACCAAAGTTATTTAACTTCTGAAAGAGTAGAGCTGATATTCAATATGCCTCTGGCAGAAGTTGTATTCGATTTCTACGATAGACTGAAATCCATTTCTAAAGGATATGCATCATTTGATTATCATCCGATCGGATTCAGAGCTTCCAAGCTTGTAAAAATGGATATCCTGATCAATGGCGATATGGTAGATGCCCTTTCTTCATTGATTCACGATAGTAATGCCTATCATATCGGTAAAAAGATGTGTGAAAAGCTTCGTGAACTGATCCCTAGACAGCAGTTTGATATTGCGGTTCAGGCTGCATTGGGAACGAAGGTTATCGCGAGGGAAACCATTAAAGCTCTAAGAAAAGATGTTACAGCGAAGTGTTACGGGGGAGATATTTCCAGAAAACGTAAGCTTTTGGAAAAACAGAAGGAAGGTAAGAAAAAGATGAAACAGATTGGTAGGGTAGAAGTACCGCAATCTGCATTTATGGCCGTATTAAAGCTAAATGATTAATATAAAAAAGACCGATATCATATCGGTCTTTTTATTTTATAGATTTCTCTGCTTATCAATCAGGTTTCTCTGCACGACCAGCGCTCCTAATCCCAGAATAATTTCAACGATACCAAGCATGGTTATCAGTTTAGTACCGCATACAATACATTCAGGCTCAGGAAATGGTTTTTTGCCTATTACAATAATAATAACTCCGCCAATAATGACGATAATTACAATAAGTACTCTTAATAAATTTTTTGCATTCATAATAATGTTAGTTTGTTTTATGCCTACTTTTTAAGGTTTTCGGCCTGGACCTTTTTACTATATCAAATTTCTATAATAAAAGAAGGTGTAGGATCAGGTAAATCACTGAAAATGAGGTGTGTTTTTTACTGTTGTTAATGTTTGCTGATACGTATGATCATAAATATATGTTTTCAACTCCACAATGAAGACATGGAGCGGGCAGGTCTACAACGTTAATTATTTAAACAATAATTTCAGCGTTCCGGTAACAAGTGCATCAGAAACCAATTAGCATAAAAAACCGCTTCAGAGGAAGCGGTTTTTTTATTTTCTATTTTTTACGGGTGAATTTTATTTCCATTGTTTTCATTTCCTTACCGGTTTTGGAGCCGGGACCATACATTTCCATGATTTGAGTGTTATCATCCACGAATGTAAAAACTTCCCTTACATCGCATTCTTTTCCAGGTCTTGCAATGTCAGGCATTTTACCTTTAAATTCAATTGATTTCTTTGAAGCGTTCCAATCTCCTGTAGTATACATTATTCCTGTTCCCATATTATCCATCCATGTACTTACAAATTTTTTAGTCGCATTATCGTATCCAACAATGCTCCTTCCTTCAAAAGGCATTCCCCACATATTACCGGTGTGTACGCTCTCCTGATAGCGTCCGCCAAAGATCATTTTATTGGTACACTCAGATGTACTTTTGATAGGTTTTCCTCCTTCTTCCATCCACATAGTCGTTTCTCCGGTCCACTTCCCATCTGATTTAGCAAGCATTTTGTGCATCTCTCCGGGAGTAGCATATTCAGTCCATGCCTTTACAGCGGTAGCAGAATCTACAGGTTTCCATGCTGCAGAATCAGATCCTGTGGATTCTTTACCCATATTGGGTTTTCCTTTTTCGCAAGCCGTCAATAGAAAAGCTGCGATTACAATGAACATTAGATTTTTCATAAATGTTTAGTTTTAAGTTGGTTATAATTTTAATTTAAAGGTAAGAAATTTTATTTTGTTGGTTTTTGCCTTTTTAACGGTGGAGTTTTTAATTCAAAACATTAACTTTGTGTATTCACAACGCAAACTATATTATGCAGAATATTAAAGTAGCAGTAGATGCAGTTATATTTGGATACTTTGATAAGAAGGATCTTCAGGTTCTTTTGATAAAAAGAAAAATTGATCCTTTCAAAGGAGGATGGGCATTACCGGGCGGATTGGTTCTTGATGATGAAAATCTTGATGATGCTGTAAAAAGAGAACTGTATGAAGAGGCTGGCATAAAGCCCGATTTTCTGGAACAACTTTATACTTTTGGTAATGTGGGTAGGGATCCCAGGAACAGAGTAGTTTCTATAGCTTATTTGGGCCTGGTAAACCCTTCTTACTATGAACTATTTGCAGATTCCGATGCCGAAGACGCACAATGGTTCAGTGTTAATCAGCTTCCAAAGCTTGCTTTTGATCATAAAGGAATACTGGATATTGCGTTAAAAAGACTTCGTACGAAAATTCAATACCAGCCGATTGGTTTCAATCTTCTTAATGAGGAATTTCCGTTTTCTGATCTGGAAAACCTCTATAAAACAATCATTGGCCAGGAGATAGACCGCAGAAATTTCCGTAAAAAGATCATGAGCTATGGTCTTCTCAATGAAACCAACAACCTTAAAAAAGAAGGGAGCGGAAGACCGGGAAAACTATTTACTTTTAATCAGGAGAAATATAAGGAACTTGAGGAGCAAGGATTTTATTTTGAAATCAAATAGGAGTATAAACCATATATTTCTAAGTAAATACATAATAACAAATGATCATCATATCAAATGAAAAACGGGCTTTAGCCCGTTTTTTTATAAAACTATTCGATGGATTATTTAAAATAAAAATGTACAGTAATAAATTAATGTAATTGAAAATCAATGTTTTAAAGATATTAGTGTAAAATTAACGCAAATAAATTTGGAGGGAAATAAAGTATTCTCTTACATTTGTGTAATAATAACGCAAACATGAAATATAATCTGCAAAATATCATCCAAAAGTTTCAAAATAAAGAGGAGTTGGAATTCTTATTTTTCTGGGGTCATACAGCCAAAGATCAGATCACGAAGGCGTGCTTCAGTCAGTGGTATCTGGCTGAATTTGAAGAAGGAGGAGTTATTTATAAAACGGCAGAGCATTATATGATGGCAGAAAAAGCAAGACTATTTAATGATGAGAATATCGAAGCTCTTATCATTGAAGCACAGGACCCAAAGGAGGCAAAGGGATTAGGAAGAAAGATTAAAAACTTTGATCATCATATTTGGGATGAGCATAAATATGAAATTGTAAAGAGAGGAAACTTTTTTAAATTTTTGCAAAACGGAGAGCTTAAAAAATTTCTATTATCAACGGGTGATAAGCTTATTATTGAAGCAAGTCCTTATGATAAGATCTGGGGAATAGGAATGCTGGAATCAGATCCTGAAGCAAAAAATCCGCTTCATTGGAGAGGAGAGAATCTTTTAGGGTTCGCTTTAATGGAGGTCCGGGATGATCTAAAAGAATGATATGGCCCGGGACAGGGATTTATTATCCGTTAAGGCAATAATGTAAAATATTAATCAACAGTGAAAATATGCATTCGGGAAGGATGTTATGTTCATCAATGAAGAATACATTCTTTTAAACAAGATAAACTTATGTCCTGTTTAATTAGCGTAAAAACAACACAAATATTAACTCTTAAAAAAGTAAAGCAATGTTTGGTTTCAGACACATCAAATTCGATTCAATGACTTACGTTCTTCATTTTAAAAATGGGAAAACCGTAAGAGAAGGAAGAGGGCTATCATTCTTTTATTTTGCCCCAAACAGTTCTATTGTAGCAATTCCGATGGGAAGTAATGATCTGCCGTTTATTTTTAATGAAAATACGCTTGATTATCAGACGGTAAAAATCCAGGGACAGATCAGCTATAAAATTATTGATCCAAAAGCTTTATCCAATACATTGGATTTTACGGTTAACGAATCAGGAGTATATAAGAAAAATGATATTGAGAAGCTTAACCAGAGAATCATTAACCTGGCACAGACTTCTACTTCATCATTTATCCATGACATGAGTTTAAAAGATGCCATTCGCTCTGCCAAGAAGATTGAGGAACATATTTTAGAAGGGCTTAAGGCTTCAGAAACCATCCAAACCATGGGCATTGAAATATTGGGAGCCAGTATTCTGGCGGTTCAAACCACTCCGGAAATGGCCAGGGCATTAGAAACGGAAACCAGGGAGAAACTCCAGCAGCAGGCAGATGAAGCTATTTATGAGAGAAGAAATTTTGCTGTGGAGCAGGAAAGAAAGATCAAAGAATCTGAGCTGAATACAGAGATAGCAGTTGAGGAAAAACAAAAACAGATCGAAGAAAAAAGAATGGAAACAGAGATCCAGCAGGAGGAAAATAATAAGATCCTTAGAGAAATGAAGATTGCTGCTGATATTTCCGTTGAAAATCAAAGAAAACAGCTGATAGAGCAAAAGACAGAAAATGACAGAAAAGAAGCTGAAACCCAGGGCTATGTATTGGAAACCTCATTGAAACCATATAAAGAAATGGATTGGAGAATTCTAAGTGCTTTGAGTGGAAACCAGGATGCAAGATCCAATATTGCACTGGCTTTTAGAGAGCTTGCTGAAAATGCAGGGAAAATAGGAAACTTAAATATAAGCCCGGACTTATTGGAAAATCTCTTAAAACAGCATTAAGCGATGAAAGGAATGAAAAGCATTTAAAATAAGCAATTGAAGTAAAGCCATGAAACCAGAATACGCAATTATTATTAAGAACAAAACGAGATTGGAAGCTTTGATTGAACGGTTCAATACAAAAGCACAGGCCCGGTTTTATATCGAAAGTTCAGGGGGTGATTTTCAGGAATATGTTACTGAACATGAAAAGTTCTATCAGTCATTTCTTGAAGTCCAGACAAAACTTTCCAAAGTAATTAAAAATAAAGTGGTAGAACGAGAATTTGTACCCTCCTTTATTTTCTCTCAAAAGAATTTAATTGTGGTGGTTGGGCAGGATGGGTTGGTAGTGAATGTAGCAAAATACTCTAAAAATATACCTATCGTAGCAATTAACCCTGACCAGGAAAGGTATGATGGAGTACTGCTTCCTTTTAATACAAAAAACTTTCTGGATGGCATTTATTCTGTTATAAACGAAAATTTTAGTTCAAAGAGAATGAAGTTTGCTGAAGCAGTATTGAATGACGGGCAAAAGCTCCTGGCTGTAAATGATCTTTTCATTGGTGTTTCTTCCCATAGCTCAGCAAGGTATAAGGTGGTTATGAACGGAAAAGAAGAGATGCATTCTTCCAGTGGAATTATTGTTTCTACAAAGACAGGAAGTACCGGCTGGCTAAGCTCGATCTTTAATATGGCCTATGGAATTTTAGGATCTAAAGAACTGGAATATCCGGAACTCAATGAAGATGATCTATACTTTGCGGTGAGAGAACCTTTCAAAAGTAAAGCAACACAAACGGAAATTTGCAGTGGGCGAATAAAAAGAGGAAATAGGCTCGTTATAGAATCATTAATGCCAAATAATGGTTTTATATTTAGTGATGGAATTGAACAGGATTTTTTGCAGTTCAATAGTGGTGCAACCGTAGAAATTAAGCTGTCTGATGAAGAGGCGGTTTTGGTAATAAATTAAAAAATGGAAACAAAAATTAAAATTAGATGAGCCCACTTATTGAATTAATAAAAGGCGATATCACTAAAGTAAAGGCTGATGTTATTGTAAATGCGGCAAATTCGTCTTTACTTGGAGGAGGTGGTGTTGATGGGGCTATTCATCGTGCAGGTGGAAAGCAGATATTAAAAGAATGTATTCATATAAGAAATAAACAAGGAAAATGTAAAACGGGCGAGGCGGTTGTAACTTCTGCAGGAAATCTTCCTGCAACTTATGTTATTCATACCGTGGGACCGGTCTGGAATGGTGATGAAGAAGCAAAAGAATCGGTGCTTTTAGCTAATTGTTACAGGAATTCTTTACTATTAGCAGAGAGTCTTGATGCTAAAACAATAGCTTTTCCGAACATTAGTACCGGAATTTATCATTTCCCGAAAGAATTAGCAGCAAAAATTGCTATTAATGAAGTTCAAAATTTTTGGACAGAAAGGATTGAAAAAATTATTTTCGTTTGTTTCGATAATGAAAACGAAGCAATTTATGACAAACTATTAAAAGAAAAACAATGAAAAAACTAACCATATTAAGCGGTGCAGGAATTAGTGCCGAAAGCGGAATAAAGACATTCAGAGACGGAGATGGTCTCTGGGAAAATCATAATGTAACAGATGTGGCTAGCCCTGAGGGCTGGAGGAGGGACAGAGCATTGGTTTTGGAGTTTTACAATCAGAGACGCCGCCAGCTTCACGAAGTAGAACCTAATGATGCCCACCGGCTGTTAGCAGAGCTTGAGAAGTATTTCAATGTACAAATCATTACTCAGAATATAGATGATCTTCATGAAAGGGCAGGATCAACCAACATCCTCCACATCCATGGAGAATTGTTTAAGTCATGTTCGAGTCATAACAAAGACCTGATCTATGAGCAAAAAGATGATATTAACGAGGGAGATAAAGCTGAAGACGGATCTCAGTTAAGACCATTTATCGTTTGGTTTGGAGAAGATGTGCCTTTATACAATGTAGCAAGAGAAAAGGTAAAAGAAGCAGATATTTTAATTGTTATCGGAACTTCCTTGCAGGTATATCCGGCAGCAGGTCTGATACATGAAATTAAAGATGATTGTCTTTTGATCGTTATCAATCCCAATGAAACGGAGTTCGGATATGGTAAAAGAGCTGTAGTGATGAAAGAAAGTGCAACAAGAGGAATGAAATTATTGTTTGATAAGCTTGTAAATATGGCATAATGGAGAATGTGGTAAAATCTGGAATTTTCGGCGTTTGTGTTGGAGATGCGTTAGGGGTTCCTGTTGAATTTAAGAAAAGAGAAGATTTAAAGAAATCACCGGTTAAAGGATATTTGGAATATATGTCTTGGAATCAGCCTAAAGGAACCTGGAGTGATGATAGCTCTTTAACACTTTGTCTGGCGGAGGAGCTTACTAAAGGATATGATTTAGAGAAAATAGGACATAGTTTTGTTAAGTGGAATAAATATGGACATTGGACGGCTCATGGAAAACTTTTTGATATTGGCGGAACAACAAGACATTCTATTGCAAGGCTGATAAAAGGCGAAAGCGCAAAATTTTCAGGAAATATCTTTGAGGAAGATAATGGAAATGGTTCATTGATGAGAATTCTTCCATTAGCTTTTTATCTTGAAAAACAAGAGGATATCGACATGCTTTATAAAACAATTAAAGAAGTTTCTGCTATTACCCATGGCCATTTTCGCTCAGTATTTGCCTGTTTTATCTATATTGTTTTTGCTATCCAATTAATAAAAGGGAAAAGAAAAGAAGAAGCATATGAGTTTATGCAAAAAAGAAGTTTAAAATATGCAGAAATCAAAGGCTTTAATCCAAATGAAATTAAGCTTTTCGATAGGCTTTTAAAAAATGATATTTGGAAATATACTGAAGATGAAATTAAAAGCGGAGGATATGTTCTACACAGTTTAGAAGCTTCTTTATGGTGTTTTATGAATTCAGAAAGTTATTCTGAAGCGGTATTGAAAGCGGTTAACTTAGGTGAAGATACCGATACTACAGGGGCAATAACAGGAGGAATTGCTGGAATTTATTATGGTTTTGAAAATATTCCTGAAGACTGGATTTCAGAATTGGTAAGGAAGGAAGATATTGAAAAACTATGTGAAAAGCTGGAGACAAAATATTTTAGTAAGTAATAGAGCAATGAATACTATAAGTGAATATTTTAAAATATAATTGAAACAACAGGAATTCAAGTAAGATCTGATCCTGAAGAATATCATTGCTAAATAAAAAACATAATCATGAACGAAATAGAAAATAAAAGAATAAGTAAATTTTTAAGCCTGATTCTCCGTCATCAGCCAGAAACAATTCATCTGCATTTAGATGAAAATGGTTGGGCGGATGTGGAAGAATTGATTACAAAATCGGCTCGCAAAAGAGTGCATTTTACGATGGAGGAATTAGATAAGGTCGTAGAAACAAATAACAAAAAAAGGTTTGCTTTTAACGAAGATAAAACGAAAATACGAGCTAACCAGGGACACTCTATTGATATAGATCTGGCATTGATTCCTCAGCAGCCTCCGGAATATCTCTACCATGGAACTGCAGAAAGTAATATCAGCTCCATTATGGAAAAAGGGATTGAAAAAAGAAGCAGGCAGCATGTTCATCTGAGTGCAGATAAAGATACTGCTACAAAAGTGGGAATGCGTCACGGAAAACCTGTAATTTTGACCATCCGGACAGGCAAAATGTCTGAAGAAGGAATTCAGTTCTATCTTTCAGACAATGGAGTCTGGCTGACGGATTTTGTTGACACGAAATATATTTCAAAGTAAAAATGAAGAGAAAGTTAGTAATAGGTGATATTCATGGAGGTTTTAAAGCGCTGATCCAGGTTCTTGACCGGGCTCAGGTAAAAAGTGATGATCAATTAATCTTTCTTGGAGATTATGTAGACGGCTGGAGTGAATCTTCCCATATTATTGCCTTTCTGATTGAACTTTCAAAAAAGCAGGATTGTATTTTTATTAAAGGAAACCATGATGCCTGGTGTGAAGACTGGCTTTCTTTCGGGGAAACTCCTGAAGTGTGGCTCAATAATGGGGGGAGAAAGACTATCGAAAGTTATGATGCCTATTCCAAAATAGAATTACAGCAACATTTGGAGTTTTTTCAGCATATGAAAAACTATGATGTAGATGATCAGAACCGTTTATTTATTCATGCCGGATATTCTTCAATGCACGGCCCGGAAAGAGAGGTCTATTCCAGCAATTACCGATGGGATCGGACGCTTTGGGAAACGGCTGTTTGTATGGATAAAAAGCTGAGCAAGAACTCTGAATTATATCCTAAAAGGCTGCTTTTGTATAACGAGATATTTATTGGGCATACCCCTACTATTGACCTGGGAAGCAAAGAACCTCTACACAAAGCCAATGTCTGGAATCTGGATACCGGGGCTGCTTATACAGGATCATTGTCCATTATGGATGCAGACACCAAAGAGTTCTGGCAGAGTGATCCTCTTCCTGCTTTATATCCTGATGAGACAGGAAGGAATGGGTAGCTGCTAATCGAGAAATCAATGATAATCAGAGACATTCTTACTTCTTTAAAAGAACCCCCCGGTCTTTATGATTAACCAAAAGATTCATCAATAATTTCAGTAATTTTATAATCTGAAATTTTATCTTCATGAAACTTAAATTTGTTCTATTATTACTTAGTTCTTCATTGTTTTTTTCACAGAAATCTTTCCAGACGCCTTTTGAAAAAGGAAATGGCAACCAGACCGTTACCTATGATGAGATGAATAACTATTACCAGGATCTGGCTAAAAAATTTAATACAATTCAATACCTTAAAAAAGGGGAAGATGATAACGGAAAGCCCATCTATCTTGTTATCTATAATCCGTTTCCGGAAAAAGATATTGAAAAGCTGAGAAAAGAAAAAGCAATCCTTTTTGTTAATAATGGAATCCATCCGGGAGAACCGGACGGAATTGATGCAACCATGATGCTCATTCGGGATCTTGCCACAAAAAAAATAAAGACTCCACAGAATTTTATCATAGCAGCTATTTCGGCATATAACGTAAGCGGAATGCTGAACAGAGGGTCTTACTCCAGAGCGAATCAAAACGGTCCGGAACAATACGGATTCAGAGGAAATGCCAGGAACTATGATCTGAATAGGGATTTTATTAAAGCCGATTCTAAAAATGCCAGAAGTTTCCAGGAAATATACCAGTGGCTGAAGCCGGATGTCTTTATCGATAACCATGTAAGCAACGGGGCAGATTACCAATATACGTTTACCTATATTTCAACTTTTAAAGAACGCCTTGGAAATGTACTGGGAAATTATTTTTACAATGATTATCAGGCAAAGAACCTGCAGGATTTAAAAAAACTGGGATATGAGAGCACTCCATATGTGAATATTCATGGGGATGTCCCTGAAATCGGATTTGCAGCCTTTGAGGATTCACCACGATACTCAACGGGATATACTTCTTTATTCAACTCATTGGGCACGGTTCCGGAAACGCATATGCTCAAACCTTACGACAAAAGGGTTGATGCAACGTATAAGTATATGCTTGTTAACCTTCAGAATCTGGATAAAGAGTATAAAAAGATCAAAGACTATCGTATTGAAAACCTAAAGCAATATCAGCCAGGAAAACAATATGGTATCCGCTGGAAGATTGATTCTACAAAATTTTCCACGATGGATTTTAAAGGATATGAAGGAAAATATAAACCCAGCGAAGTATCCGGAAAACCAAGATTGTATTACGACAGGACAAGTCCTTTTACAAAAAATATAAAATTGTTTACGACTGCTGTTCCTACGGGTTACATTACAATTCCAAAATATTATGTCATTCCGCAGTCCCAGTACAGGGTTATTGAAGAATTCAAAAGGAATAAAATAGAAATGAAACCGATTCAAAAGGACAGTGCAATAGCGGTGGAGTCCTATAAGATCAATGATTTTAAAACGGTTAAAAATCCGTACGAAGGACATTATCTTCATTATGAAACAACGGTTGATAAATCCGATAAAAAAATGAATTTCCTGGAAGGTGATTATATAGTTTCTACACAACAGCCGGGAGTTAAATACATTATTGAAACCCTTGAGCCGGAAGCATTGGATTCCTTCTTTAACTGGAATTTCTTTGATGGTATTCTGGCACAAAAGGAATATTTTTCAGCATATATCTTTGAAGATACCGCGGCTGAACTATTAAAAAAAGATCCTAAACTGAAAAAGGACTTTGACGATAAAAAATCATCAGATAAAAAATTTGCAGATGATGGTGCTGCTCAGCTAGACTGGGTTTATAGACATTCTCCTTATTTTGAAGAAAAGACATTCAGGCAATATCCGGTGTATAGGATTTTGTAAAAAGTGAAGGCGTTTCATCTGAAACGCCTTTTTTTATTTTGGTAAGCCTCTTTTTAAAGCATAATTGGCTCGTTCAACAGCTTTTTTCTCTTTCCAGTCCATATACCTTTTTTTGAAATTGGACTTCATGATATCATCAAATTTACGCTGTACCGTAAGATTCCATAAAGAGTGTGCCTTTACTGCCCAGGATTTATCCCAAGCCCTTAAGGAAATAGAGAAACTTCCGTCCAGATACTTCATCCAGTGCCACCATCCTGTAGGCATAAACAAGGTGTCTCCATGTTCAAGGAAGCATTCAATACCTTCCACTCCGTCAAGCGCCGGGAATTTAGTGAAATCAGGATTCTCAATATCGTAATCTTCCAGAGCATACGTAGCATAAGGAATCTGATAAAGTCTTTCTTTCCATTTGTAATCAAAGAGCATGATATGTTTTCTGCCATTGAAGTGCGTATGGAAGATATGCGCCATATCGATATCAAAATGAAGGAAAGTAACCGATCCTTTTCCTCCAAAGAACATATTCGGATATTTATCAAGGAACCCTCCCATTAATTCTTTGGGAGAAATATAATCTTCAAGAAGTTTTGGAGCAAATTTAATCGGATCAAAAAGGAAGATTCTAAGATCTGTAGGCTCTTTCTGAATCAAATCGATATAATCTCCAAATTTCATTTTGGCTGCAGATGCATTGATGGGAGCAGACGGGTCAGCCTTTGAGCTGTCATATAAGGGGACTTCTACATCACCTACCGTTTCCTTCATATAATCCATTGTCCATTTTTGATATGCAGGCCATTTTTTTGCCATGTTTTTGATGACAACGGGCCTTCTCGGCTTTAGATATTTTTCGTAGAAATCTTCTTTACTGATATCGTCTACAACATCTATAGGCTTTAAAATAATTCCCATTCTGTAAATTTTATGTTACAAAATTATTAAATTAAATAAATATAATATTGTGTTTAAGTTTTTTTTAATCTATGATTCAAATCACTATCATAAATATTTAGACCAGATAAAAATAATAAAAAGAAGTGTAATGCAATAGTATTTTATTTATCATGCGTAATAACTAAAGGACTCCACAAAATTTAGAATTCAATACAAATAGTCTTAGTATCCAACAAAAAATTATGGGTTTCGATTGGATCAAAACCTATGATTAAGAATTTTGTAAAATAAGAATATTTACTTAGGCAAGCCTCTGCGTAAGGCTATTTCCGCTCTTTTTATGGCTATTTTTTCCTTCCAGTCCATATATTTCTTCTTGAAATTGACCTTCATGATATCATCGAATTTACGTTGTACCGTAAGATTCCAGATAGAGTGGGCCTTTACAGCCCAGGATTTATCCCATGCCCTTAAGGAAAGAGAGAAACTTCCGTCCAGATATTTCATCCAGTGCCACCATCCTGTAGGCATAAATAAGGTATCCCCATGTTCCAGAAAGCATTCAATACCTTCGATCCCATTCAGTGCGGGAAATTTGGTAAAATCAGGATTTGAAATGTCATAATCCTCCAATGCATAGGTGGTATAAGGGATCTTATATAATCTTTCTTTCCATTTATTTTCAAAAAGAATAACGTGCTTTCTCCCGTTGAAGTGGGTATGAAAAATGTGGGGAAGGTCTATATCATAATGCAGAAAAGTAACGGACCCAGTTCCTCCGAAAAACATGGAAGGATATTTATCCAGGAAGCCGCCCATTAAATCTTTTGGAGAAATATAATCATCCAGCAGCTTATTGGCATATTTAATAGGATCAAAGAAAAAAATACGAAGATCGGTAGGTTCTCTTTGGATCAGGTCTATATAATCGCCAAACTTCATTTTTGTAGTAGGGGTATTGATCGGTGCTGAGGGATCAGCTTTGGAACTGTCATATAATGGAACTTCTACGTCTCCTACTGTCTCTTTGATGTGGTCCATTGTCCATTTTTGATATGCAGGCCATTTTTTTGCCATATTTTTGATGACAACAGGCCTTCTCGGCCTTAGGTATTTTTCGTAGAATTCTTCCTTAGTAATGTCATCTACAATGTCAATAGGCTTTAAGACAATTCCCATTTTATAAATTTTATGTTACAAAACTATTAAATAAATATTGATATTAAGTAAATTAAGATTTATTTAACCTATGGCTTTAATCATTTATTTTATTTAGTCAAAATAAAATGAAGCAAAACTTATATCCCTAAAATACACAAACAAAAAAAACCAAAAAAAATTATCACTAAAAACATAGTGAAAAACAGTGTTTTAACTTATTTGCCTGAAATGCATCTCTATAGAGGTGTAACAAAAAACACCGAATAATAACTAATTAAGCAAATAACTAGAATTATGAAAAAGAATATTACTTTATTTCTGATGATTTTTCTTTCTGTGCTTACTTATGCGCAAAAGACGATTACAGGTAAAATCACAGATGAAGATGGTGTTCCTATTCCAAGCGCAAGTGTAACGGTAGAAGAACCGGGTAAAGATGCGATCTTAGCTTATGGAATTACCAATTCAAAAGGGGAATATAAAGTAACTTTTACTACAGCAGAGTCTAATGTTGATTTGAAAGTAAAGGCATTTAACCAAAAACCATTAACTAAACAGATAAGCAACAGTGATCAGACGCTAAGTTTTAAAATGCAGTCTGAGGCTACCGAGATCAAGGAAGTTCAACTGAAAACCAAGATGATTACGGCGAGAGGGGATACCATTGCGTATGATCTTAAAGCTTTTGACAGTAAGAGTGACAGGACACTGGCTGATGTGATGAAAAAGATTCCTGGTATTGAGGTTAATACGGACGGAACGATACTTTATCAGGGGAATGCGATCAATAAATTCTACGTTAATGGGAAAGACCTGATGGAAGGAGGATACGGAACGATTAATAATTCTTTACCAAAGGATGCTGTACAGAAAGTTGAAGTGCTTGAAAATCACCAACCTGTAAAAATTCTTCAGGATAAAGTACCTTCCGACCAGGCGGCAATCAATATTAAATTAAAGAATTCCGTTACCATGACTGGTAGAGGAGAAGTAGGAACAGGATTTGGAGAACCTTGGCTCTGGAATGTGAAACTGACTCCTATGTTCTTTGGACAGAAAAGCCAATGGGTAGTTAATTATAAAACCAATAATATGGGAGAGCAGGTTGAAAATGAAGGAAATATATTGGCTTTTGGAAACAGGTTCGAAGGAAAGAGGATTAATGCCTCACAAAATGACTGGCTCACTGTAGAAAATGCAGACACTCCCAGCCTTCCGGTAAAAAGATACTTATTAAATAATGTCCACTATTTATCCGCTAATTATTTAACCAATATCGATAAAAAGAAAGAATGGGAACTTAAGGCCAATGCCAACTATACAAATAATGCAGTAGAAAGAGAAGCTTATAACAGGAAAGATTATTTCGATGGAAGCTCTAATACAACTAATATTCTTAATAATTTTTATACGGATAAAGCTAAAGGAGAATTGATTTTTACAAAAAATGCAAAAAAAGGATTCTTCAAGAATACAACAAGCTTTTCTCAATACTGGAATGCAGACAGAGGACTGGTAGACAGAACCGACCTTACTTCCGGAAAACAAAGAAATGCAGGGGAAAGCCTTGAATCTCCTACGACATCATTTCAAAACTCCTTAAGTACGATTATACCATGGAAGGAAAAAATGGTGAACCTTTTATCCTATGTAAGCTATCAGACAGACAGGCAAACATTGGAAGTTTCTCCAACATCATATCTGGATATCCCTGGATTTAAAGTGTTACCGAATTCTGATTTTGTTACCCAAAACCTAAGGCTTAAAACTTTTGAGGCAAATCATTCTGCAAATATTGGATTTTCTACAAAGGGATGGACCTTTACTCCTGAAGTAGGATTTAATTTCAAAACAACGGATCTGGTTTCAGACCTGTATAACATTGAAACAATTCCGTCCACGAATCCGAATGATCTACCGACACTTTCTACCGCATACAGCAATGACCTGAGATATTCCACAGCAACTCCTTACGGAAGTTTAGGGGTTAATTATAAAAATGATTCCTGGATGCTTTATGCCAACATCCCGGTCAATTCTAATAATATTAAAGCGGAGGACCCGTTCAGAAATGTTTCTAAAACGGTTAATAAAGTTACATTTGAGCCAAGTGTTTTTGCTCAATATACATTTGCTTCATTCTGGAAAGCGTCGGTAAACGCGAATATCAATAATAATTTTGGAGAAATTAATACAGCATATTCAGGATTCTTGATGACTTCTCCAAGTGGAATTAATGCAATGGATCCAAAAAATCCGATTCCTCAGAACAACAATAAATCAGCAGGAACAAGAATTGAATACAGAAACCCGCTGAATAATTTATTCTTTAATGTAAACTACAGATATTCCGATGCGAAAAGAAACCTGATTTCCAATCCTACAATCAATGGTGCGGGATATACAATAATGAATTACAAAGAACAGGATAATCATGTATTGAATAATGGATACAGTGCAGAAGTTGGAAAGTATTTTCCAAAGTTTAAAACCAATGCCTCCCTTAGCTATAGTAACAACACCGTGAAATCAGACCTGTTTTTAAATAATGATTCCTATACCAACAAGAATAACAGCCAGTCGTACGGAATTAAATTCAATAATACTTATTTCAGCTGGATGAGTATAGATTATAACGCAAGTATTTCCCGAACAAAACAGACCAGTGTTGGAAAGGTTAGTTCTAACGCTACCAGAACAGGCTTCACCCATAATCTTGGACTTTTCTTCTATCCTATAGAAAACCATACAGTCGGGTTCAATTGGGATCAGGTGAACACAAATGCAGCTGAACAGAAGTACCATAACGGATTCTACGATGTGTCCTATCAGTTTACCTGGGCTAAAAAGAAAATAGATTTCGAACTGAAGTGGATGAATATTGCGAATAAAAAGGTATTCGAAACCTATGATATTAATACGACCAATATTACCTATACGAGATATCAGCTTCGTCCAAGTCAGGTAATGTTTACCGTGAAATTTAACTTCAAATAATAAACTACATAAACAGAAAAAGCCAATCCCTTGGGATTGGCTTTTTCATTTAAACTATATTTTAAAAGCTTTGTACGTCTGCAGACGGACCGTAACTTCCCGGCAAAGGAATATCATTGAGCCTGTAGTATACTCCCAGCTGAGCTCTGTGGTGGGTAATTTGATTTAAACTGTGGCGGATTGATGCATACTTGGTCCATTTTGCCAATTCATGCCCATTATGTTTTAAAGCCCAGGTAGAATTCAGGTCATCTTCTTTTGCATTTTCCAATGCGTCGATACCCGATTTATAGTTCTCATCCAGTTTTTTTAATAAATCTTCTTTCGTAGCAGACGTGGTTGGATGTTGTGCGGTTCCAAAATCCAGTTCAGATGTTTTCAGCATGGTGTTGGGCCACTCAAAAACATCAGCAAGATGGTTGGCAAGCGATTTCATTTTCATACTTTTTTCGTGAGGAGCATACTCATTTTTGTCATCGGGATAGAGGTCAAAAAATTTTCTGGTGGTTTGATACTCACTATCAAGTTCGGATTTTAATTGAGCTAATGTGTCCATTTTAATTTTGTTTTTAGGTATTTAAAGTTAAAACTTTTATAGCTATAAAGGTTTTGACGACATAATAATCTTTAAAAATGAATATGAAAAAAGAAGATGCCACTGAAAATAATTTTTTATATAGCTATTAACCTGGCGGAGCCATATTTCCGGGGCTTACCATAAAGAACTTATAAATAAAGAGAAAAAAGTTGTAACATTTTTGATACAATAGCAACTAATAAGTAAACATTATTACAATGAAAAAGTTGCTTTCAGTATTCTTAATTGCTCTTTTTGCTTTTGCCAATGCTCAGGAGTCTAAAGAAACTGCAAACCGTTTCTTTTACGAACTTACTTTTAAACCTAAAAAAGATTCTACTAAAATAGATAAGGTTATTACGATATTGGATATTACAGATAAAAACAGATCGATTTATCAGGATTATACCATTATCGCACAGGATTCGATCCTGAAGGTGGAAATAGAAGCAATGCAGAAGGCAGGTGTGATGAAAGACCTTTCAAAAACAATCAGACAGCCTAAAATTTCTGCCAGGGTTTATAAATTTTATCCAAGCATGAAAGTGCAGTATGTTGATAAAATTGCCAGTGGATTTACTCCAAGTAATATCGGATATAACGAGGAGCCGAAATTCAACTGGAATATTCTTACCGACAAACAAAAAATAGGAGCTTATAATACACAAAAAGCAACCACAGAATTCGGAGGAAGAAAATGGACAGCATGGTTCAGTACGGATCTGCCTTTTCCTGACGGTCCTTACAAGTTTTCTGGTCTTCCGGGTCTGATTGTCAAGATAGAGGACGATGCAAAAGATTATTCATGGGTGCTTCAGGGAAATAAGAAGGTGAAAGATTACACAGAATATTCATACGTAGAAAACCTGATGCAGGCGAAAGGAGGAAAGGTAAACGAACTGACCAGAGAAAAATTCGAAAAAACGTATAACGATTTCAAAAAAGATCCTTTTGCTACTCTGAGACCGATGATGACACAGGACATGCTTTCCAAGACCATACCGGGAATGGATGGAACTGTAGGTGATATGTTGAAGAAACAGGAAAAACAATACAAAGATTTCTTTAATGCCAATGATAACCCGATTGAGAAGGTTGAAATAACTGACAAAAAGAAAAAATAGACATTCAATTAACTAAATTATATTTTATCAAATGAACCCAAATGTTTTTACAGCATTTGGGTTTATTTTTTTTAAGACTAAGGTTATTTAGATTAAATTTAAATAGCGTACATTTGCATGTACAAAAAGCAGGCTTTGAAAGAGAAGGATTTACATAAATTAAGCGGATTCCCTAAGAACAAAATGGGGAAGATATTGGGTTATGATAATGATCATCTAAAGATGCCAAACAAAATTATAGAAATGGGTCTTTTACCGGAAACCGTTTTCAGGATTTTGTATCAGGCTCCATTTAGTGGTCCCATGTATGTGGAATTTGGAGATGAAAAAAGCCGTATAGCTCTCAGAGAAGAAGAAGGGGATTATATAATTGTACAAGAATGGGATTAATGCAGGAAAATAAGAAAAAAAAGGTACTTTTAGTTGGAAATCCGAATGTAGGAAAATCTACGGTTTTCAATACACTCTGTAATAAAAAACAGAAGACCGGGAATTATGCCGGTGTTACTGTAGCAAGCTATTCCGGACATTACAGCTACAAGGATGAGGAAGTGGAAGTGGTGGATTTACCGGGTTCTTACAGTATATATCCGAGCTCTGAAGATGAAGCTATCTTTTCAAAATTTCTGATCGATGAGCAGCAAAACTATGCCGGAGTTGTTTATATCCTTGAGGCCTTAAGTTTAAAAAGGGGGCTTCTTTTGTTTCAACAGATCCAGGATCTGGGTATTCCTCTTATTTTGGTAGTTAACCAGATCGACCAGGCTCAAAGACGCGGGATTGATATCGATATCCAGCAGTTCTCAAATGCTTTAAATATTAAAATTATCCAAACCAATGCTAAAGAGCAAATCGGAATAGATCAGATAAGGGAAGCTGTTTTTAATAATGATTTTAAAAAAACGGAAAAAACTTCTTTTGAAATTCCGAATGAACATAAAGATTTTATAGCAAAAATTGTGGCTCATAAGGGCCTGGATAGTGATTATGAAGCCTGGATGAGTATATCATCGGGAGTAGAACTCAGCAAAATAGAATCTGTTCATGATATTCTCAATAGTCCGGATGCTAAAAGTCTGGTTCCGAAGAGACTACAGGTTCAGGAGACAGTAAGAAGATACCAGAATGTTGATAAGATATTAGCGAATGTAATCACTAAAAAGCCACAGTTCAAAGAACTGCTTACCGAAAAGCTGGATAAAGTTTTGGTGCATAAGTTCTGGGGATATGTGATTTTCATGCTGATCTTACTTATTATATTCCAAAGCGTATTCTTCCTTGCGGAGTATCCGATGAACTGGATCGAAAGTTTCTTCTCATGGCTGTCCGCATTCACTGGCGAGCATCTTCCTGAAGGACCGGTAAATTCACTTGTTTCTAATGGAATTATCCCGGGATTAGGAGGGATTATGGTATTTGCTCCTCAAATCGGAATTTTGTTATACTTCTTATATCTGTTAGAAGATTCAGGATATATGGCAAGAGTAATCTTCCTGATGGATAGATTTTTAAGGCCATTTGGACTCAACGGGAAAAGTATTGTCCCATTGGTTTCCGGAACAGCTTGTGCGATCCCTGCTGTGATTTCCACACGTAATATCGAAAACGTTAAGGAAAGACTCCTGACCATTTTAGTAACTCCTTTCATGACCTGTTCTGCAAGACTTCCTGTATATAGCATCATTATCGGCTTGGTTATTTCAGACAAAAGCTTTTTAGGAATAAAGTATAAAGCTCTGGTATTAATGGGAATGTATCTGTTAGGATTTCTTGTCGCTTTATTTTCAGCAGCCATCTTAAAAAGATTTATTAAAGATAAAGGTAAAACATACCTTGTAATGGATTTGCCTACTTATAAAAAACCATTGTTCGGATATGATTTCAAAATGGTTTTAGGAAAGGTTTGGGACTTTATAACGGGAGCAGGAAAGATAATCTTTATTGTAAGTATTATCATCTGGTTCTTAAGTTATTTCGGACCGGCACAGAAGACCAATCAAATGGTTGCTACAGATGTTAAGCTGGATCACTCCTACCTTGCAAAAATGGGTAAGGCTATAGAGCCGGCCATTGCTCCTTTGGGTTATGATTGGAAAATGGGAGTAGGAATCATTACCAGTTTTGTAGCTAGAGAAGTTTTTGTAGGTACAATGTCTACCTTATACAGCCTGAGTGATGATGCTCCTGAAGTAAAAGTAATTGACAAAATGAGACACGATGTGAAACCAAACGGTGAAAAAGTGTTTAATTTTGCAACAGGAATCTCTATCCTTTTATTTTATGCATTTGCAATGCAGTGTGTTTCCACACTTGCAGTAGTCTACAGAGAAACAAAAAGCCTTAAATGGACAGGCTTTCAGGTTGTTATGATGACTGGTTTGGCATATTTTGTGTCTATGTTTATTTATCAAATTCTAAAATAATGAACTCTTCATTAATTTTTCAATATATTATCGTACTACTCATTGTAGGATTCGCCTGTTACTCTCTTTTCAGAGTGATCAGAAAGAATTTTGCACCTAAAAAATTCAGCTCTAAAGGAGGAGGTTGTGATAAAGATTGCGGTTGTTCATAAATTTGTCACACAAATAATGTAAATAATTTCTAATTTTGCTCAGCCTTACGCAGAATATAAATAGAATTTAAACTTACAAAAGACCTACAATGTCATTAATTAAAAGTATTTCAGGAATCCGGGGAACGATCGGGGGAAAAGTAAATGATAACTTAACTCCACTTGATGTGGTAAAGTTTGCTTCCGCTTTCGGGACCTGGCTTCAGAACAATAAAAACAAAAAAAACTTAACGCTTGTTATAGGAAGGGATGCAAGGATTTCCGGTGGAATGGTTTCCTCTCTGGTAACGGCTACATTACAGGGACTGGGGATCAATGTTATTGATCTCGGACTTTCTACAACACCTACCGTGGAAATTATGGTTCCGGAACTGAAGGCGGACGGAGGAATTATCCTTACCGCTTCCCATAATCCAAAACAATGGAACGCCCTTAAATTGTTGAATGAAAAAGGAGAATTCATCAGTGGTGAGAACGGGGCAGAGATGCTGGCAATCGCTGAAAGTGAAGATTTCAACTTTGCGGAAGTAGACGATTTAGGGAAATATGAAACAAGGGACGATGCCTTTGATATTCATATCCAGCAGATCCTTGATCTTCCCATGGTAGATGTTGAAGCCATTAAAGCCAAAAAATTCAAAGTTGTTTTAGACGCTGTGAATTCTACAGGTGGAATAGCGATTCCGATGTTGCTGGATAAACTTGGATGTGAAACCATAAAACTGTATTGTGAGCCTAACGGACATTTTCCGCATAACCCGGAGCCTCTGAAAGAACATTTGGGAGACATCTGCGAACTGGTAAAAAAAGAAAAAGCAGATTTCGGAGTGGTAGTGGATCCTGATGTTGACAGGCTGGCTCTGATCGATGAAAAGGGAGAGATGTTTGGAGAAGAGTATACATTGGTTGCAGTGGCGGATTATTTATTAAAACATAAAAACGGAGTTGCCATATCCAATCTTTCTTCGAGCCGTGCATTGAGGGATATCGCCCGGAATCATAATTCTGAATATTTCGCAAGTGCGGTAGGAGAGGTAAATGTTGTTACCCTGATGAAAGAGAAAAATGCGGTTATCGGAGGAGAAGGAAACGGAGGAATTATTTATCCTGATCTTCACTACGGAAGAGACTCTTTGGTAGGCGTTGCCCTTTTCCTTACTTATCTGGCAAAAGAAAACAAAACCGTTTCAGAGCTGAGAGCAGGATATCCAAGCTATTTTATGGGGAAAAAGAAAATTGAACTTACCCCTGAAATCAACGTAGATGATATTTTAGCCAAAATGGAAAAAGAATATCAGAACGAAGAAGTTTCTACCATAGATGGAGTGAAAATAGATTTTGAAAACAACTGGGTTCACCTTCGTAAATCGAATACGGAACCTATTATCAGAGTCTATACTGAGGCCAAATCCCAGGAAGAGGCAGATCAGCTGGCAGACCAGATTATAGCGAAAATAAATAGCCTGATTTAAAAAGATGAAAGAACGGAACTTTATGTTCCGTTCTTTTTTTATATTTAAATATGTTTGAGCATCTAAAAGCAAAGTTTCCGTTTCCGAAAACAAAATGTGTCCGATTTATCAGGGAATTCAAACGCATTGAAGTACCGGCAAAGACCATTCTTTTAAAAGAGAATGAGGTGTCCTTGCACGCCTATTATATTGAAAAGGGATTGGCAAGAGCCTGGTATAACAATGACGGAAAGGATGTTACTTTTCAGTTTTTTACTGAGAATACCATGTTTTCTTCTTTGGAAAGCTTCAGAAAAGGTCTGCCGAGCATGGTTTCCTTTGAGACCATAGAATCTTGCATTTTATGGAAAATAGATAAGCCGACCGTTGACCAGATTTTAGCAGAAATATATAATGATCCTGAGCTGAGGGATCGCTTTATGGATTCAGTCTTTGAGAGAACATTTGATTATATGAAACATTTCTTTTCATTTATAAAAGACAGTCCTCAGCAACGTTACCTTGATCTTGCAAAGGAGAAACTTGAAATCATTAAAAGAGTTCCCCAGCATTATATCGCTTCTTACCTCGGAATTACGACCGTCCACCTGAGCAGAATAAAGGCCAAAATCCTCAAAGGAGGCTAGCGAAGTAAACTGATAACAAATGTTATTGCAGCAGGGGTTTCCTTCATCATAATTTTGTATAAAAATTAAAAAGAATGAAAGCAGCAGTAGTATTTGAAAAAGGAGCAACTCCTCAATATGCAGATTTTCAGGATCCTCAAGTTACGAAGGACAATGAGCAACTCGTCTATGTAAAAGCAGCATCCATAAAACATTTGGACAGGGCCAGAGCAAGCGGAAAACACTATTCTACGGAAAATGAGGAACATCAGCCTAAAATTATAGGAAGTGACGGGGCCGGAATATTGGAAAACGGAAAAAGAGTATATTTTTTCAGTAAAAGAGGAACGGTTGCAGAAAAAGCAATAGCTGATAAACATATGACTGTTCCCATTCCTGATGGATTGGATTTCGCTACAGCATCAGCATTACCTAATGCGATTATGGGCTCAGCAATGGGATTAAGGTTTAAAACACAATTAAAAACAGGAGAAACGGTCCTGATCAATGGAGCAACAGGGGTAACCGGAATGATTGCTGTACAGATCGCAAAATTATACGGAGCTAAAAAAGTACTTGCCACGGGTAGAAATGAAGAAGCATTGCAGGCGCTTCGGGAGTTGGGTGCCGATGAGGTTATTTCCCTGAAAATGAATGATGGGGAGTTTATGCAGAAAATAAAGGAAATTCATAGCCAGACTCCTATTGATGTAGTACTGGATTACATCTGGGGTCATTCTATTGAGCTTCTTCTGTCTGCGATAAAAGGAGATGGAAATTTTTCCCACAAAACAAGATTGGTGTCCGTTGGAGGAATGAGCGGAGACACTATTCAGCTGTCGTCACAGATACTCAGAGGAACTGATCTTCAGATTTCCGGTTCCGGATTGGGAAGTTGGACTCCTGAAGAGTTTAAGTTGTTGATTACGGAAATTATCCCTCAAATGTTTCAGGCTGCAGCAGAACGAAAAATAAGAATGGAAACTGAAGTTATTGATTTAGAAGATATTGAATCGGTATGGCAAAATGAAATTCCTAACAGAAAAAGGTTAGTCGTGTTAATTTAATGTGAATCCCTCTTTTTATCCACATTTCTTTCATTATATTCTTCTTTTTACTATCTTTAGGATAGAAAATTACGAAAACATAATTCAAAAAAAAGTCGCAAATTTGCAGTAATTTTGAATTAACAATCTCAGAAGTAGTATATTAATTAAATAAGTTTGCCGAGGTTCGCAAGTAAATTCGGGCGTTGGCTGACGGAGGATACAGTATATTGGAAGAATATTTTGGAAATGAACTGGTAAAAAAGTTCGAAGAAATGATTGAAAATAATGATGAATTCTACTTCGATACAGAAGAACTGGAAGACATTATTGTTTATTATCTGGAGCTGGGCGATTTTAACTATGCGGATAATGCTGTTAACTATGGCCTAAAGCTTCATCCTAATTCATTGGACATCAAGATCAAAAAGCTTGAAGTTCTTTTGGAGTGGGAAGATTATAATACGGCAAAAGAGCTAATAGACGAGTTAAAGGCTTCATCTATGGAGCACACGGACTTTTTAGTTTGCTACGCCAAGTATTATTCGAATTTGGGAAATCCTAGAAAATCCATTGAAATTTGTAAAAAAGCATTAGAACTGAAGGAAGAAGAAAACTTTCTTCACAACTTTATTGCGGATGAATATGTGAACTTAGGAGATCCTTTCAACGCTCTTAAACATTACAGAAAAGCATTGAAAGAAGACCCAACGGATGAATATGCGTTGGAAAACTGTATGATCTGCTTTAATGATTTAAAAAAGAGCGAGGAGGCTATTGCCTTTTTGAATGAATATTTAGATGAATTTTCTTATTCTGAAACCGCATGGTATGAATACGGACAGTTCTATTTCAACAGAAAGAATTATGAAGAAGCGATTAAAGGGTTTGATTATCTTTTAGCGATCAATTCATCTTCTGTAGGAGTATATGCGAATAAAGCAGCTTGTTACGAAGCATTAGGGCAATATAAAAAAGCCATTGAAGTATATGAGGAAATGCTGGAGTTGGAATATACCAAAGCATTTACTTACTATAAAATCGGATTATGCTATAAAGCAATGAAGCAGCCGATTATCGCATTGAACTCTTTTCAGAAATCATTGAGGGAAGATCCTCAGTTCTATCTGTCTATGATGGAGCAGTCTTATTTGTATGAGGAAATGGGGGGAATGGCTGAAGCGCTTCATTTTGCAAAAGAGGCAACGCATCTGAATGACAGCAACCTTGATTATCAAAAAAGGCTTGCATTTTTATTTATTGATGCTGGAAAATTTGAAGAAAGCCTTTCCTGTTTGAAAAAGCTTGTAGCTTCAGAACCCTCAAGGTTTTACAACTGGTATGCCTACTCAGAAGTGTTAATGCTTTTGGGTGAATACGAAGAAGCCGTTACGATTTTATACAAAGCTATAGAAAATCATAACAGGGCAGAATTGTATTATCAGCTGAGCAACTGCTATTTCAACCTTAGAGATCAGGAAAAAGGAATTGAAACCCTTCAGAAGGCATTAGATCTGGACCCGACTCTTGTTCAGGATATGCAGAAGAAATATCCTTTCATTAAAGATGGGGTAAAAAAGGCTAAAGCCAAAGTGAAGAAAAAGAATTAACGAATCAATAATGGTTCTTAAATAAAAAATCCTGCAGTAATGCAGGATTTATTTTTTTACGGCAGGTTTTGTCCTTAAAAAGATCAAACCTCCTATAATGATCGCTGCGCCTACAAACTGGAGGAAAGTTAATTTTTCGCCATCCAGAATGCCCCAGATAATGGCAACAATAGGCATCAGTAAAGTAACGGTTGATGCAAAGAGCGGAGACGATACTTTCAGGAGCCTGTAATTCATGGTCATGGCCAGTCCTGTTCCGAAAATCGACAATAAGCTTACAAAGAGCAATCCCGTCATATTGTCTTTTGAAAAACTAAACTCCGAGAAAAACCCGGTTAATGCTAAAGCAATGATCGAAGGAAAAAAGAGTACAAAAGAGAATATAAATGAGGATAAAATAACAGAAGACAATTCCATAAGCTTCGATTTTACAGTGGTCGTACTTATCGCATAGCATAATGTAGCCAGCAATAACAAAGCAATCGGAATCATTTTAAATTTCGCTCCGTCTCCTCCTCCGAAAGCGAGGATACATACTCCCGCAAAACTAATACAAACTCCTATAATCTGATGTTTTGTGGTTTCAAATTTCCATACCAGTGCGCCTACGATAATCACGCAAATGGGCATCATAGAATTGATAATCCCTGCAATACTGCTGCTTACTTCTGTTTCTGCAATAGGAAAGAGGAACATCGGGATAAAATTCCCAGTGATCGCCGCCAAAATAAGCCACTTGATGTGTTTTTTAGGAAATAGTTTATACTTCGAAATTGCGATAGGTAATAATATGATCCCTGCTATAAGGACCCTTAGTGCACCTACCTGAAAAGGATTAAAATGTTCTAAAGATTTTTTAATTAAGATAAAAGAAGATCCCCAAATGAGACTGAGCAGCAGTAAGAGGATCCATTTTTCATTGTGTGCTTTCATTATTTTTGTGTAAGTAGTGTAAGAATTGTTTTTTGGGGATCATCCTTGCGCCGAGGCTTTCCAGATGTTCTGTATGAGACTGACAGTCAATGAGATCAAGCTGATCTTTATAAGTTTCCACAAAATGGATAAAGCCTGCTTTGGAAGCATTGCTTACTTTGGCAAACATACTTTCACCACAAAAGACGTTACCGATCTGGAGGCCGTAAAAGCCACCTACCAGTTCACCCTCTTTCCAAACTTCTATGCTTCTTGCCAACCCATAGTCATGAAGTGTGATAAATGATTCCATAAGTTCATCGGAAAGCCAGGTTCCGGCCTGGTCGACTCGGTTTATCTGCTGGCAGTTTCTGATGACTCCCCGGAAGTCTTTATTCTCAGTAAAGGTGAAAACTTCGCGATTGAGTATCTTACGCATCGATTTGGAAACCTTTAGTTCATCAGGGAACAAAACAAAACGGGGATCAGGACTCCACCAAAGAATTTCCTCCCCCGGATTGAACCAGGGAAAAATGCCCAGCTGATAGGCAAACCAAATTCTTTCTACCGATAAATCCCCTCCGAAAGCTATAACCCCTTCGTGCCCGTCATAAAGTTCCGGATCAGGAAATGAAATCTCGTTTTCGTCTAATCGAACCATGTTGAGGAAAAAAAATCCCACTTAAAAAGCAGGATCTATATTTTTAATCGTTGTATCTAATTAAAAAGGTAAATCATCATCTTCGTCTCCCGCAAATGGATTTTCATTTGAAACCGGAGATCCGGATTGTGAAGGAGCTGCCTGAGTAGGTTCTGATCCGTTATCAAAAACTTTTTCTACTCTCCATCCTGTGATAGAGTTGAAGTATTTGGTTTCACCCTGAGGAGATGTCCATTCTCTTCCTCTGATGTTGATTCCTACCTTTACATTTTCTCCTTCCTTAAGGTTGTCTAATAAACTGATCTTGTCAGACAAAAATTCTATGTTTATCGGCTGTGGATACTGCTCCTGAGTTAAAATAACCATTTCTCTCTTTTGAAATCCGCTTGCAAATGTCTGAGCATCAAAAAGTTTCTTTACCGTTCCTTGTAATTCCATATCGTATATATTAACGATGTAAAAGTAAGAAAATGAAATGTAATAAAAGGGGTCAGGAAAAAAAAATGCAGAAATTTTAATTTTTTTTGAAAAAAGCCTTGTGATTGTAGAAAATTGCCCTATATTTGCACTCACAAAAACGAAAGAAGTTCTTTTAAAATACAACTTAACCAAACAATGCGGATGTGGTGTAATTGGTAGCCACGCCAGACTTAGGATCTGGTGCCGTGAGGCGTGGGGGTTCGAGTCCCTTCATCCGCACAACGTTTGCGAAAATAGCTCAGCTGGTAGAGCACAACCTTGCCAAGGTTGGGGTCGCGGGTTCGAATCCCGTTTTTCGCTCCACTCCATGCCCTGGTGGTGGAACTGGTAGACACGCAGGACTTAAAATCCTGTGCCTCTTTTGGCGTGCGGGTTCAAGTCCCGCCTGGGGTACTAATCCTCTGTAACTTTGTTGCGGAGGATTTTTTTTGTTTTTTTTAAGTTGTATTTATTATATTTGTAAGAATAATGCTGAGGATATCTGTAGTTACAGATCAGCAGAACCAGCGGATGTGGTGTAATTGGTAGCCACGCCAGACTTAGGATCTGGTGCCGTGAGGCGTGGGGGTTCGAGTCCCTTCATCCGCACAACGTTTGCGAAAATAGCTCAGCTGGTAGAGCACAACCTTGCCAAGGTTGGGGTCGCGGGTTCGAATCCCGTTTTTCGCTCCATTCCACGCCCTGGTGGTGGAACTGGTAGACACGCAGGACTTAAAATCCTGTGTCCGCAAGGACGTACGGGTTCAAGTCCCGTCTGGGGTACAACCCTCCGTAACTTTGTTGCGGAGGGGTTTTTATTTTTAGAACATACCTCATTGCTACTTCTTATTTATTATACCTGAGGTTATACATATTTTATAATTAAAATTTAGAAAGAGAAAAGAAATAAGTAATTTCATATCTCAGTGTGAAGCTTAAATTGGATCACTCCAAACAAGAGTGAATCTATTATGGGATTATAGTTTTTTTGATAGACAAATACATAAAAAATTGTGGGGAAAGAAAATAATCTGAAAGAAGTTGCCGGTGTTTTCCTGAAACTGGGAGTTACAGCATTTGGAGGTCCTGCCGCTCATATTGCCATGATGCAGCAGGAAGTAGTAACAAAACGGAAATGGATGTCTGAGGAGCATTTTCTTGATCTGATCGGAGCAACTAACCTTATCCCAGGTCCCAATAGTACAGAAATGGCAATTCATATCGGGCAGGAAAGGGCCGGTTGGAAAGGACTGATTGTAGCTGGATTATGTTTTATATGTCCTGCTGTTATCATTACTTTATGTTTTGCATGGTTATATAAAGAATATGGGCAGCTTCCACAAGTTCAGCCCTTTATATATGGAATAAAACCTGCTATCATATCTGTAATATTATCGGCTGTTTTTCCCCTCGCAAAAAAATCTTTAAAAACCATCCCACTATGGATTATTGGTATTAGCGTGCTGATGCTTTCTTTCTTAGGAATTAATGAACTCTTTTTATTATTCGGAGCAGGTATAATCGCAATGCTATTTGCAATCATAAGACAGAAAAATACGACCAACTCACTTATTCCACTAACTTTACTACAGATTCCAGATTTTAGCTCTCTGTCACAAAGTAATATTAAATTATTTCTAATTTTCCTTAAAATAGGAGCTATTCTTTACGGAAGCGGATATGTCCTGTTTGCTTTTTTTGATACAGAATTGGTGGGAAGAGGTTTATTAACAAGACAAGAACTATTAGATGCTATAGCTGTTGGACAATTTACACCAGGACCCGTCTTTTCATCGGTTACTTTTATTGGTTATCAAATAAATAACTGGTCAGGAGCTTTGGTTGCTACGTTGGGTATCTTTTTTCCTTCATTTATTTTTGTAGCATTACTTAATCCAATCGTAAAGATGATGAGGGGATCAAAAACATTCTCATCTTTCTTAGATGCAGTCAATATTGCGTCAATAGCTATTATTTTAAATATATGTTATGAAATGGCAAAAGATAGTATCGCAGATTGGAAAACAATAATTATTGCTGTATTATGCATTATTTTGATGTTTACTTTCAAAAAAATAAACAGTGCATGGATTGTTATGCTGGGAGCTTTTTTAGGATATATTTTACAAAAGATGTAAGATATTCCCCCAATTTAGTAAAAATAATTTAGTAAATATAAGGCTGAAAATTACGAGCAAAACTGCATACACATTATAACTCAACTACGAACGAAAAACTAATGACAGAGAAATTTCCTACCATAAATAGCACGCTTTCACCAAATGAACTTGGTAAGTTTATTCAAAGAAATTATAAATTAACCGAGAAAACTGAATGCAAAGTATTCCGGCTTGCCATGAATCATTTATACATTGTTCATGATGACGAAAATAAATATGTTTTTAGAGTTTATACACATAACTGGCGATCTCAATTAGAAATTGAAGAAGAGCTAAAACTTTTAATTCATCTAAAAGAAGCAGGGCGACAAGTTGCTTTTCCCATAGCTGATCAATCGAACAATTTCATTCAGGAAATTGAAGCATCAGAAGGAACACGATTTGGTGTTTTATTTTCATATGCTAAAGGCATAAAAACAGCAAAATTCTCCCACCAAACAAGTTTTCTGATTGGACAGGCATTAGCAAAAGTTCACCAATCCACAGAAAATATTGAACTGAAGAGAATAACCTACAATGCTCAAAATTTGCTTAAGAATCCTATTATAAGAACTAAAGAATTTTATAGTAAAAATGTTAGCGAAAATGAATTTTTAGAAACACTTTCTGCTTTTTTAACGCAAAAAATGGAAAGTACGGACAAACGTAAAATGAGATATGGAGCTGTTCATCTCGACGTTTGGTTTGATAATTTACATATTGATAATGAAAAAGAAATAACATTTTTTGACTTTGATTTTTGTGGCAACGGTTATTTATGCTTTGATATTTCCTATTTTCTATTTCAGTTGTTTACAACTCATTTGAACGAAGAAGAATATCAGGTAAAAGCCGATAGTTTCATTAAAGGGTATGAAACTGTAACTAAAATTAGTAACGAAGAAAAAAAGTTTTTGCCCTACGCATGTTTAGCAATTATGACCTACTACATAAGTGTTCAGTGCGATAGATTTGAATATTGGACAAATATTTTCTTGAATGAAGATCATTTAAAAAGGATGGTTGGGAATTTAAAACGATGGATCGCTTATCAAAAAATTGATATTAATAATTAAAAAAGGATCAATAATAACAGAGCTCAAAGATTAAAACCAGTATTAATACATGTGCCCACAAAAAATCCTACTTAAAAAGCAGGACTTTATATTTCAATTATCTTAGATAATTACTTTGGGGCTGAAAATTTCTTCCGACTATAAATCAACACCTTCCTTCTACTGTAATTTTTGACCTTCAGGTAAAAACAAGAAAAGGTAAATCAGATTCTAAAAAACTGATTAATGAGATAAGAATTAAGTTTTTAAGAACGGGAAGTACTTTAAGGAAATATTTATAAAACTTCAGAACCTTTTTTATTCTTCGCTTGGTTTGTAAAGTATTGGCAGCTTTAACAATCTGTGTAAGGAAGTATTCCGAAGAAATTCCTGCCAGCCTAGAATATTCTGAACTGATCAGTTTAAGAATCTTCGGATCATTGGTTATCCGTGAGAAGTTTTTGATCCTTTTGGGCATTTCAAATTCAGTGTGGAAATTCATTCTGTTAAGGTCCACCATAAAAAAACGATAAGCGCCGTTGATTTTTTTTATAAGAAAATTCCCCGGAGAATTATCGATAAACTCAATTCCCTGTTCGTGTAAATAATAGATGAGCTGAGTGTACTCTTTAATGACTTCTTTCAGGTTTTCAAAGGGGCTTCGTGCGTACATCACATCTTCCAGAGTATATATGTTTTCCAGTTGTTCACTGATATAATAACTGTTGGTAAGACCCAGCCAGTCGTGAAACTCTACATAAGCAATCGGCTGTGGGGTGTGAAGGTTTTTATCGATCAGCATATGGGCATATTCGAAAGATCGCCGTGCCTTGGATTTCCGGTAGTATTTGTAGACATGCCTGTTGATAAAATTATGCTGCTTAAATGATTTAAAATTGAATTTTTTTCCATTGATGGAAAATGACTTTACAATATTTCTGCTTCCGGGACCGATTAAAGTCCCCTCACTATGGAAATTTTTGATAATACGGATTATTTCATCTTGGTAATGAGCATAATCTGGTGCAAGAACAAGATTCATATGAGTGGTATAATTGTGGTGTGTGTTTGTGTGTTTTCAATATTAGTCAACGGTTATTGAAGGACCGTTTTTATTAAATCCGGTATTTCGGATTCCTTAACATTATTTGTATTAATGGAGAAGCTTTTATCGTTATAGGGTTTATATGCATTTTCATCCGTTACCATAAACAATCCTATTGTCGGTGTTCCAACGGCACTGGCTAAGTGCATTACACCGTTATCTGCGGCAATAAAAACACTGGTATTGGCTATAAAGGCACCCATTTCCCTGATGTCGGTACTGTAAAAACTGGGAATTTTGAAATCTAATCTGGAAATATTTTCTACCGGTAGAAGTTCAACAATATTATAATCTGGAAATGTCATTTTCAGGCTTTCATAGAATGATGCCCACCAGGTATTGGAATAGCATTTATCGCCTGTGGCATTGGTAAAGAGACAAATGGTTTTTTTATCGTTTTTAGTAATTCCTTCTAATTTCCTTTTACCCGTTTCTATTTCTTCCGGACTCAGCTTTATATTTAAAAAAGGAACCTTTCCCGTATTTTTTTCAAATCCCAGGTGGGTAAGAAATTTTCGCAAATTATAAATAGGATTTTTTGCCGCATGCGGATAATCCGGATATTCTGAATGAAGTTCATCATTCCATTCATTAAAGAATTTATAATCGCCATTGGCCAGTTGGGTGGATATTTTTCCCGATGACGAGCTATGGCTTGTATTGATCACTAAATCATACTTTTTCCAGCGAAGCAAACTCCAGCTCCGGATGTATTTCAGAAGGTTGCTGAAAGGTTTCTTCGGAAGCTGAATGATCTGGTCAATATTTTTATAATTTTTAAAAATAATAGGTGATATACTTCCCTTTACAAATAAATCAATCCTGGCATCCGGAAAAGTATCGTTAACCTCCTGAACGATAGGGGATAGCAATAATAAATTCCCTAATCTATGGTTGGGGCGCGAAATCAATATTTTTTTTATGATGACTTCTTTGCCGGGTTTAACGGTAGAATTCGACTGGCCCATATTTTTGGTAAGACCACGCATTACCTTCCTCCTGATCACATTGAGTTGTTTGGGTATTTTCATAGCTCAGCGGGGATCATGATAATCCCGATTTCGTATTAAACATTCCTTAAAAAAAACCGTATGTATAAAATTAGCACAAAACAATCATTTGATTGATTATTTACTGAAAAGTTAATTGTGTTTATAAAATTTAATATGTATACAATTGAAAATTTCTTTGTAATGTTTGTAAAGTCCTTTATTCATAGGGATTTCAGGTTATGGACAATTGATGTTTTTTTAGATAAAAAATTAATAAAAGGAGAAAAAGTCTTTAAAATAAAGAAAGCATAGAATCTACCTGTTCGATTTGAAAATTTATTTGAACCTTTCAAATCTCTGCAAAACTATTTTCCGGATTTTAGCTGAAGGGTTTTCGATACCATACCGGTAGAATAACGCTCCGATAATACAAACCAATTCTTTTTAATAAATTTGCTGTACCTACAATAATAGTAAGTTCTGTATCTGTATCCTTTTAGCATTGTGCTTTAACTTTACATATCTAATGTAAACACTATGGAAACATGCTTTCTGCCTACAGGCAAACTTCAGTTTGATGAGGTTTATATTTCTGATCTGGTGCACCTGAAACAGATTTTTGTGAAAGAAAGAAATCTGAAGCAAGTGAATGAAGACTTTGGACTTCCGTTTGTAATGGCCAAAAAAACAGATGAAATTATAGCTTTTGCAAGTCTTATCATCAATGATCAGGATACAGTAGATTTTGTGATTTTTGAAGCCGGGAATATGGATGCAAAAGAAAAGGAGGCTTTCAAAAAGTATGCTGAAGATTGTTTTAAAAAAGCTCCTTCAGATAATTATAATGACCCCGGGCAATTGAAAAGCACCATCAGCAGGATCATAAACTGGATCAATATTTAAGGATGAATAGCTTTTTGCTTGCTTTATGTAAAACAATGATATTATGGGCAAAGAAGTCTTATATCTCAAAATAGCAAAAATAATGATGGAGCAGATCCAGACTGAAACCTTACAGTTTGGAGATAAACTGCCTTCCCTAAGAAGTGCCCAGAAGTTATACAATGTAAGCCTGAATACGATCAAACTGGCTTATATGGAATTGGAAAGCCGGTCTCTGATTGAGTCCCGACCCAAGTTTGGATATTATGTAAGCCACACTTCCCAGCGGAAACTGGATCTTCCATCTGTAACCAAAATGAAGGATTCCAAAATAGAGGGAACCAAAGAAGATCTTATAGATAAAGTATTCGGAACGATTTCAGATTCAGGAATCACCCAATTTGCTTTAGCTATACCCGGCAAGAATTTTCTGCCTTTGGCTAAGATGAAGAAATCCATCATTAATGTAATCAAAAGTAAAAATGATTTTGGAACGAATTATGAGCCGGTACAAGGGAATCATAATCTTCGCCGGGAGATTGCCAAATGGTCTTTAGTGATGGAAGGAAAAATTACAGAAGACGACCTGGTTATTACGTCCGGAGCAATGAATGCCATCTATAACAGTTTGATGGCAGTGACGCAGCCCGGTGATTCTGTCGCGATTGAAAGTCCGGCCTATTTTGGGATCTTACAGGCTATTCAGTTATTAGGGTTGAAAGCCGTAGAAATTCCTACTCATCCGGTATATGGAGTAGATCTTGATGCCCTGAAAAAGGTATTGCCGAAATTATCGGCATGTTGTTTTGTGACTAATTTTAATAATCCGATGGGCTTTCAGATGCCCGATGAGCATAAAAAGGAATTGGTAAGATTAATTACCCATTACAATGTCCCGCTGATTGAAGATGACATTTATGGGAATTTATACTTTGGAGCAGAACGCCCCAAGCCCTGTAAATTTTATGATGAAGCAGGGCTGGTGATGTGGGTAGGCTCTGTATCCAAGACTATGGCTCCCGGATACCGGGTAGGTTGGGTCGCCCCGGGACAATTTAAAGACAGGATAATCCGCCAGAAGCTGGTTCAGACGGTATGCAGTCCGTCATTATACTCTGATGTAATTGCTGATTTTCTTGAATATGGAAGATATGATCATCATTTAAGAATGTTCAGAAATAAAGTCTATTCCAATTATTTGCAGATTCAGAGAGCGGTTACCTCCTATTTTCCGGATAATACCAAAATCTCGGAACCTAAAGGTGGGTTTATGCTTTGGCTGGAGCTCGATAAAAGGATATGTACTGAGGATCTTTTTGACGAAGCTTTTAGTCATAAAATCAATTTTGCTCCGGGAAGGATGTTTTCACAATATGATCAGTACCGGAACTGTATGCGACTGAATTATGCCCTGGAATGGACCGATAGGGTGGAAAGTGATATTGAAAAACTCGGAAATATGATAAAGAATAATATTTAATACTATAAAGAATATGAATGACCAGAATAATGAAGTAAAGATTGAGGCGTATCACCCTCAATACAAAGAAGCTTTTAAAGCATTGAATGAAGAGTGGATCAAAACATTCTTCGTGATGGAAAGCGGGGACTACAAATTGCTTGATAATCCTGAGGAATATATTATCAGTAAAGGAGGTCACATTGTATTTGCCCTATTGGATAATGAAGTGGTAGGAACCTGTGCTTTAGTGAAGGCAGGACCTGAAACCTATGAACTTTCGAAAATGGCAGTAAGCCCCAAGGCCCAGGGTAAAAAGATCGGATATCTTTTAGGAAAGGCTTTGGTGGAGAAAGCAAAATCATTACACGCGGAGAAAATATTTCTGGAGACCAATTCTATTTTGGTGCCAGCGATTAAATTATATGAAAAGCTTGGATTTGAGCATATTCCGGTTACTCATTCGGCGTATAACCGTTGCGATACACAGATGGAGCTAAAGCTTAGGGATTAAATAAAAAAAAGATATTAGAACCTGGAGTAATCCTCGTTCTAATATCCAATTTAAATCTACTAATGATATTGAAATTCTTTCTTATTTCTTAATAAAGCTTTTCGTTAGGGACTTCTGGACTCCTGTAACTTTTATAAAATAAACACCTGTTGGGGCCTTATGAATATCAAATGTCTCGTCATATTGTCCATCCGATGATTTCGATGTTTTAGACAAAACCACGGACCCTCGGGTATCGATGATTGTAAATGTCATTTCTTTCTCATCAGATTTGAATTTTATATTGATATTCTGATTTGCCGGGTTGGGATATATCTTAAAATCTTCTGCTGGTCTTTCCGTGCTTTTTGCAGACAAAGTATTGCTCTGGCAGCTGGATAATCTGTTGGTACCATCAATTCCCCAGGAGCTTTCTACAGGAACACATAGCCAGTTCAGTACAGTTGGAAGATGATCTGTTTCTCTTGTGGTAGATAAATAATTATAGATTTTAAAGTTAGTTGTTGTATTGAGGCTACGGGTAGGACTTCCTGTAATCGTACTGTTATTACTGTTTGAACTTGAATCTGTTAGTGTATTGCCGGAAGTTTCATTGCATTTCCAATTAGCCAGTAATTGAGCATAATAAGGATGGGCAGAAGTGATATTTTGGGTAGCCCAATTAACTAAAACATCATTAGGAAGGGCTGATTTCCAGATCCTGATGTCTTTGTACGAAGCGGCCAGGTTCTGTCCATAAGTATTGGTTCCGTCCTGATTGATCGTTAACGGAAGCCCTGAATCAATATTTCCGATTGTATTCATTTTGGCAAAAGTAACAGGCACACCGTCCTCATAGAGAGTTACAAGGCCATCCCTATCAAAACTTACTGCAATATGTTTCCACTTATTGGTTTCCATTTTTCCTCCTACCAGGTCAATTCTGTTCGTACCATCACCAATATTTACTTTATAGGTTTGTCCCGAATATCCTGAGATAACAAATCCTTTGTTTTTTCCGCTGTTCCAGTTTTTATTACTGATCATTACAGGATCACTCGAGAAGCTGGCATTAGGCTTTACCCAAAATTCAATCGTAAAGTCCTGATTAGCCCCAAAGTTAAAAGGAACCTGGTTGGTAGGCTTGGCATAAGTACCGGCAGGGAAGTTAAGTTGGTTGAAAGTGACATTCGAATCAATGTCCGTTTTACTGATCTGTTGGGGAGTAAGGTTCGGATTAGAGTAGATCGTAAAGATATTCCTTTCAGAGAGATTTCCTCCTCCATGACCATTATTTACTGCCCCGTGATCTGTTGTCAGGACTACCAGCCAATCTTCATTGTTGTAAGTCGACCTGTTTTTCATCGCATTTACAATTTCTCCGATATAAGTGTCTGTTGTTTGCATTGAGGAAACATATTGTGGTACGGTCGAAGAAAAACCATAAGAGTGGCCTGCGTGATCCACGTCATCAAAATCCACAAACAGAATATCTGGGTTATCATTCTGCAATGCATCTACAGCAGCATTTTTTAACGCTAAATCTGTGCTGAAATTGGTCTTTACATCTGCATTTTTAATAATAATATCGTTAATAGGTGACCAATGTACGAGGGAGATTGTTCTTAAATTTGAATTATAGGCCTCTGCACGGGTAAGGAAATCGCGATAATTTACATAATTCGGGTTTGTGAAATTATTATCCTGAACATTGTGTTTTGTATGCCATACCCCAGTTAGCATGGTGCTCCATCCATTTCCACTCCAGGTCGTCGCAGCACAAAGGCCGTCAAGGGAATACACCGATTTTGTAATTAACGACTTAATATTAGGTGTATCGGAAGACATCATAACATCTGCCCGGCAACCATCGATTCCGATAAAAAGAACCTTTTTTGTCTGAGCACTTAAAAAGCAGCTCACTATAACTGCCATTGAAAATAGTTTTGTTTTCATAGAAATTTTTGTTTTTTGAAATGAAAATGTTTACAAATAGTAATTAATATTTTATTATTTGTAAAATTAATTTACTATTTGTAAACATGTGTGAACTTAAAGTTAATTAAAGGATAAAAAAACGATAAGAAACTGAGGCTGAATGATCAGTAGTAAGATGAAAGAATATGCTAGATAACTTCTTCAGCCTCAGATAGGGTATTGAATATATAATCAGGATTGGATTTTTCAAGTTCGGATCTTTTTTGAGCCCCAGAAAGAACGGCAATCGTTAATCCACACCCTGCATTTTTTCCTTCTTCAATATCAACCACCGAATCTCCTGCTTTCAGCACTTTTTGAGGATCAAGGATGTTGAATTTTTGCATGGCCAGATGAATCATTTCAGGACTTGGGCGGCTTTCGGATACATCATTAGCCGTAATAAGGGCATCATAATATACATTCTCCTTCCATCCCAGCTTATCCAGAAGCTGCTGCGCAATATCATAGGTATATCCCGTATTAAGAATAATTTTTTTGTCCTTGGACCTCATTTTTAGCAGAAAATTTTCAATACCCTCGATCGGCTTTACATCAAGGTTCTGATACGCTACTTTTAGCTGATCAGAGAAATTTTCAAAAATGGGAAGGGAATCATTTGCGTCGCCACCTATTTCAATAAGTAAACCACTGATGGCTTCTAATTTTTCCTTTCCTGCACAGCTCGATAATACCTTTTCCAGAGTAACATTATAACCGTAATCATTTACTGCGTGCATTAAAGTTTTATAAACTACATTGTCTTCATTAATTGTTGTTCCGGCCATATCCAGAACCAATAATTCTATGTTCTTCATTATTTTATGCGTATATTTTATCTATATTAAATTTTGAGAATCCACCGCTTGCGGTCATACCCTTGCCGCCGATACCTGTGATGATATGAATATTGGGAGAAGGATTATGTTCGAAAATATCTTTTGTTTTACATTGAGAATAGATCCCAAACCATCTTCTCTGAATTTCATAGGTTGGAAGATCAATGATCTTTTTGGCCTCGCTGATCATAAACTCATCGATTTCCATATTCAGGTCATATCCCAGGGCATCCGAATCCTTTGCACTTGCATATTCATGGGAATCTCCCAAAATGATAGATCCATCAAGAGCCTGCTTAAATAGAATATGGACCCCATATCTCTTTTCGAAAGAATCAGGGGTTTCTAACGCCTTGATTTCCTGAAAGGAAGGACATTCCTGAAAGGACTCGTATCTTCTGATGGATAACCCGGTAAGGATATTTCCCTGTAAGGAATAAATACCCTGAGCTTTGGTTTGTAGCATCTGCAGTTTCGTGACCACTAAATCGCTTTCATTGAATACGTTAGGATATAAGGTTTTAAACTCATGACCTCCGCAGATGATTATTTTTGCAGCCTGTAACTGCTGTCCGTCTGATGTCTGGGCAACGCATTGATTATTATCTTCATACGTTTCAATTACGGTCGTATTATTATAGATCTTTAAATCCAGTTTTTCCTGTAAAAGTTTATGAAGTTTGACGATCATTTCCCCCGAATCTATAGAAAGTTCCTCCGGAAAGAATAATCCGCCTTTACAATAATCTGAACGAAGTCCATCAAATTTCTTCATACAATCGTTTTTTGAGAGAAGAACAGACTCGTAACCATTTTTCCGGTTGATGTCATAAAGTTCATTGATAAGCTTAAGTTCTTCTTCATTGGAAGCAAGGTAAACAGAACCGTTTTTTCGTATTGTTAGATCTGTTTGGAATTGCAGCTCATTATATATGGCCAGACTCTCTCTTCCGAAATTTTGCCATTTAAGATCCATTCCCGATGGAACCACCTGCCCAAAATTTCTTACCGTAGCTCCCTGAGGCTGTGCATTTTTCTCTACCAAAGCTACTTTAAGGTTTCTTTTTAGTGCATGATAAGCGTGAAATGTTCCCAGAATTCCGCCACCCACAACAATAAGATCAAATTTTGTTGTCATTTTACTTTTGTTTTAAACCATTTTCGAAGCATCGAAATGGAAGTATTGATTTTTATTTAGTTTAGGTTTGGATTTTTTTTTGAAAGCTAGGAAAGCAATCACTGAAGAAATCAAAACCGTAATTACGATGAAATAGTTGAGTTGAATATAAAAATTCAGCCATGTTGTTTTGGAAGATCCGAAATTCTTATAAAGTAAGATCAGAACGCTGCCCAAATAACCAAATGAATCTACAAAATAAATCAGAAACCCTACATTTCCTTTGATTTCAAAGGCCGCAATCATCCTGTCAAAATAAATTCCGTTGAATGGAATATAGCAAAGATACATTCCCATTCCGGAGACCATCATCCATAGAAACGGAGACATCATATGATGCTGAAAGAAATACGTTGAAAATCCTACCGTTAGTATTCCCGCAAAAAGAATGTAATGATAATAGGCAAAAGCTTTTTTATTGTTTTTTACCCTTACCATAAGGCTTAAAATTAAAAGCACTACAATGGCGATCGGAATTTCCGTCAGGGTAAAAACAGAGCTGTCTGTTGTAAAGCTAAGGGCATCCCATATCTCACGGTTGAAATTGTCTCTGAAATCCCGGAGAATGGTTAAACTGATATACACAATAGTAATGCACATCATAGGAATGAAGAAACGGCGGATTAATGCCCTTCTTGCAGGCTTGTCTAATGGTTGTCTTTTATTCTTTAATAAAATGTCCTCTGCTGATGGCTTGGGAATTTTATTTAACATGATGCCGAAAATGACCAAAGGAATAATAAAAACCAATCCCGCTGTAAAAGGCATCCAGAATTCTGAAACACCAAACGTATCCATTATAAATTTTCCGACAGATTTGGTAAACCCGGACGAAACGACAAAGCTTGAGCATAAAAACAAGCCTATGATCTCCGTCGTTTTTCTTCCTTCAATATAGGAGAAAACAATTCCCCAGATCAATCCTAGCGGAAAACCGTTAATGAACATAAAAATAATGTTGTAAGGTGCCGGGCAGATTGCAAAACCCAGTAATGCAAGCTCTGCAATAGCAATAAAGCTTAACAGGTAGAAGATTCTTTTCGCGGGTTTTAGTTCAGAAATAAATCGGATTCCAACGAATTTTGAAATAAAATATCCCATAACCTGGGCAATGATTATCAGGACCTTATAATCCACTCCGAAGTATGCAAGGCCTTCGAATGAAGCTACCGTAAAAGGCTTTCGGAATCCGTACATGCAGAAGTAAACACCGAAAGCAGAAAATGCTGCCTTCAGTGTTACCATTCTATTTTTATTGGTGTTGCCTTCCATTTTGACCCTGCTAGAAGTTAAGTTTAATTCCCATATTGAACCTTACACCATAATATTCCACCTGTTCAGGGCGATTTTCATTTTTACCGAAATGATAGATCAAAGGCTTATTCAGGATGTTATTTACATCTGCATACAGCGTCAGAAATTTTGTAAACTGATAAGATCCTCCAAAATCTAAGCTGCTGTACTTTCCATAGTACGTGTCATTGATATCATCTTCAGCGTATTCCACGGCGTATTTTCCTTTATAGTTATAAGCCAGTCTTGCATTGAATCCCTTTTTTTCGAAGAATAACTGTATGTTGTATAGTTCTTTTGCCTGATAAGGAAGGGCTACCTTTCTACCACTGGGTTTCTCCATTTTTGAAGTCATGAAAGTAGCGTTTAGCTGTGTTCCGAAATATTGCAGGAATCCCGGAAGGAAGTCGAATCTTCTGTTCAGGCCAAGCTCAAGACCTCCCAATGATGCTGTTTTTCCATTATTGGGTGCTGTAAACTGAACTCCTGGATTTTCATTATAAGAACCTACAAAAGAATCCTGGAAAATGGGGTCTGTGATGGATTTGTAAAAGATCCCTCCGCTTAAAATACCTACATTGGAGAAATAGTATTCTCCCATCAGATCAATGTTTAACGAATACGTCGGATTAAGATTAGGATTTCCTCCTTTAAACTCGTTGTCGGCCTCAATATAAGTTCCTCCAGGTGTAAGATCCCCGAAATTGGGTCTTGAAAAAGTTCTTGTTGCTGCAAAACGAAAATTTGTTTTGTCGTTTAATGCATACTTGATGTGTAGCATGGGTAAAACGGCCAGGTATTTTTTAGTATTTTCTACCGGAACCAGTTTATCATCAATTACGTTATAACCTTTTACCTTCGTATTGGTATTAGATAGCCTGATTCCTCCCAATATTGTAATTTTATCATTTAGTTTATATGTTCCCATTCCATATGCGTCGGCATGTTTTTCAAATACATCGAAGTTTCTACCCAATGCTTTATTGTATTCCAAAGATTCCGAATCTGCGGGATTTATTTTTAAATTTCCCTGATTCTGGAACCAGAACTGGTCCATTCCGGTAGTCGATAAAACAGGACCGAAACTGTTGCCAATATGGGCATTCATTTCACTTAAATATTTTGGACCGTTAGGCTGCGTAGTAATGTACTGCCCGTAATCAGAAAGGAGGGGAGCTGTTCCGTTGTTCCAGCTATAGAAAATATCTGAAAATTTTGCATTACGCTCTTTATCCCTGTATTTAAAACCATACTTGAAGGTCAGTTTATCCGAGGCGTAAATCTCATGGTTGAAGGCCGCTACAATTTTGTCTTTTTCTTCAACAAAAACTTTGTAGAATTCAAGATCTGTGAATCTCATTTGAGAAGCATCCATTTTGAAATTAGGGTCACTGTAGAACCCAAATAATGCATCAGGATCTTTATAATCCAATTTTCCGCCATCGGCTTTCCAATACGCTCTAGGCCCATTTCCGCGATCTGCAATATAATTAGGATCAATGCCAACTCCGGACTGAGTGTATTTGATCACATAATAAGAATTGTTTTGTTTGTCCGGAATGTTTCCATATTTGAACCGGTTATCATAGTAGGACAAGTCCCAATCTATTTTTCCTTTATTCAATTGATGGATCCCTCCCAGAGACACAGAGGTTAGCTGCGTAATCAGAAGATTATGGATATTCTGTAATTCCACTCTTGCCGTATTGTTGGTAGAACTGAATTTATCGAATCTTATTCTGTGCTTGTAGTGGGTTTCATCATCTGCTAACGTTCCGTACATTCCTTTTAAATAAAGAGTGCTCTTTGGAGACAACACGTATTCAAAAGCTGTATTGATCCCCGTGGTCTTTCTTACCCCATTGTAATCCCGCAACTCCAATCTGAAGACTCCCTGGTCACCACTTCTTCTCGCCTCAAAATTATCTGTAGACCAGTTTCTCGTAAAGTGGGCAATATTGAAAAGGTATCCCAGCTTTTTATCCTTTGTTCTTCCTCCGTACAATAAGCCCAGATTATAAACTCCCTTGTCGGATTTTGCATTGTAACCGCTTCCAACCGTGATCTTTAGCTCTTGTTTCATAGGAGGGGTTTTGGTAATGAAATTCACACCGCCTCCAATTCCATCAGCTTCCATATCCGGAGTGAAAGATTTATTGACATGCACGTAGGAAATAAGTTCTGTTGGGAAGAAGTCAAAAGCCGTTGCTCTTGAAGTGGTTTCTTCCTCTGCCGTTGGAAGCCTGTTTCCATTAATCGTTGTTGAAGCCCAGAACGGAGGAAGTCCCCGTATAGATACAAATCGTCCTTCTCCCTGGTCTCTTTCAATAGAAACACCTTGGACCCGCTGAACGGTTTCTGCGGCATTTCTGTCCGGAAGTTTTCCGATACCATCCGAAGCAATTACATTGGTCATGTTGATTGCATTCTTTTGAAGATTTAAAGCTCTTGCTTCGCTGTTTTTTAATGTGGCGGTAACAATTACTTCGTCAATATTTTTATGTTTTTGTTGTAATCGGATTATGCCCAGATCAGTATTTTCTTCGGATTGAATGCTTACAGGAAGAGTAGTGCTTTCATATCCTATATAGCTTATCTGCAAATTATATTCACCTGCCTTAAGATCATTAATGGTGAATTTACCATCAATATCGGTAACCATATTCTTAGATAATCCTTTTATTTTGATCGTAGCTCCGGGAAGAGGTTGATTCTCGTCAGATACAACTCCCGTAATCGTTTGTTTTTGGGCGGATGCCCATCCAATGAAACAAAGAAACATAAGGGGGAGTAATTTCTTCAATCTTGTTTTCATTTTTACAAATATTAAATTTTTATGCAAAACAAGCTAATAATTTTAATATATGTAAATATTTGGTATTAAGTAATGATTAACAAATAATGCCATATTGTTAAGGGTGTATTACGTAAGATTGTCGTTAAAAAATAAGATTAATTGATAATTAGTGCTGTAAAACAGAGGGTTTGGTTGTTTTTTTTAAAGAAAGTATCTCAAAATGTGAATACACATGAAAGGAAAATAAGTTCATTTTGTATTCATTTTATTGGAGCCGTAAAAAGTAAAAGTTGAATATTTGTAAACTTTTTAATGGAAAAACGGATTATAATTAACTCCGGATATGAGCCGGAAAAATAAGTGGTTTACTTATCTGAGTAAAAATAAAGGACCAGCATAATACAGCTTTCATTGCTTATACTTACAGGAACGTGAGGTAACTTCCCGTTAAAATATAGAGAATCACCTTCATGTAGAATGACTTCTTCATTATCGATGAGGTATTTTACTTCTCCTTTCAGGATATACTTGAATTCCCAGGCATCCGTAATTACTTTTTCCCTTTTGGAATTAGGTTCAAGGGTTAATAAAACCGCTTCAAAGCCCAGAGAATGAAGACTTTTACTGAAAATATGCACATATTTAAAGCCTTCCGCTTCTACTTCTTTTTCTATAAGTTGCTGACTGTCTTTAGGAAGATAGATGAATTTGGCATTTGATTTTTTTTCAACGCCTTCGAAGAAAAAACTGGCATCGATTTCCAAAGACTGGATGAGGTCCAACAAAACCGGAAGAGAAGGAATTGTTCTCCCATTTTCAATCCTGGACACAAGTCCATTGCTTACATTGGCTTTAAAGGCCAGCTCGTTGATGGTTAAATTATTTTTCTTTCTAATATCTTTTAATCTTTTGCCTATTCCTATTAAAAAATCATTCATACTTTAAAAATTTAACCTAAACTTTTTTCATTAGTTGCTTATCACAGCAAATGTAATATTATTCTCTATAGTTTTCACCAACTTTACCATTATTTCATTGAAAAACTCATGATTCATGCATTCCTTCCGTTTCCTATCTTTTTGCTATTTTTGTGAAATTCGTTACTTATGAAAAAAATTATTCTGATCGAAGACGAAACCAGTGTAGTATCTTTTATAAAAAAGGGACTTCAGGAAAAAGGCTATGAGATTTCTGTAGCTTTTGACGGACGTACAGGAGTACAGCTGGTAGAAGCCAATGATTTTGATCTGGTAATTTTGGATATTATGCTGCCCGAAATGAATGGGCTTGATGTCTGTAAGGAAATAAGAAAGACCAATCAGCATGTTCCTATTCTTTTTCTGACTGCCTTGGGAACCTCCGAGAATATTGTCCTTGGCCTGGAGAGTGGCGGAGATGATTATCTGGTAAAACCTTTTAAATTTATAGAACTCGTTGCCCGGGTAAAATCCCTGCTGAGAAGAAGCGTTAATAATACCGCGACCCAAGAAGCGGTAGAACCGGATGCGGATAGTGAATATATTTATCAGGTTTCCGATCTGATCGTGAATGATTATACTAAAAAGGTAACCCGTGCAGGAGAAGAAGTTTCCCTTACTTCCACAGAATATAAGCTGTTGTTGTATTTTCTGAATAATACAGAAAAAGTAATTTCCCGGGCAGAAATTCTGGACGCCGTGTGGGGCGTGAACTATGAGCTGGGGACTAATGTGGTAGATGTATACGTTAATTATCTTAGGAAAAAGCTCGACAACCAGGATGATCAAAAGCTGATTCACACGGTAATCGGGATGGGATATGTTTTAAAAAAACCTTAGGATGTTTAATAAAGTTGTTACTACCCAAACCAAAACAATGATACTTTTAATGGTGGTTTTTACTACCATTATATTACTGTTTGGAGGGCTGGTGTACTTCTCTATTGTCAATTTTTCACATCAGAGGTTTTATGAATTGCTTAAAATCCGGACAACAACGATAGTACAAATCGAAAAAGGAAAAGAACATCTGGACCTTCCGGAAAACTACATCCTGAACAGCCTGAATGACGAAGAGCTTCCCATGGAAAAGGACTATGTATTTATGGTTCCTGCAGATTCCAATTTCAGGAAGATATCCCAGGAAGTTCATATTCCGGATACCTTTTTCAAGAACATCATGAAAAAAGGGGAGGATAATTATAATGATAAAGAGTTTTATTATATAGGACAGTCATTCAGATTTCATGATAAAGATTATATAGCAATAGCTTCTGCGAAAAACCATTACCTGATTTATTATCTGGGATTCCTTAAGAGGACATTGGTTACCTGTATTATCCTTTCTTTGTTCTTCAGCATGATCTTTTCTTTTTATTTATCCAAAAATTTATTCAAACCTATTTTAAAAATTACGGGGAAAGTAAAAGAGATCAGTTCGGAGAATCTTCACTTAAGATTGGAGTCCCATCCCGATAATAAAGAATTGAATGAACTGGCAGATACTTTCAATGATATGCTCAACCGGATTGAAACTTCATTTGAAACCCAGAATCATCTGATCGGAAATGTTTCACATGAATTGAGAACTCCGCTTACTTCTATTATGGGAGAAGCAGATGTTGCTCTCTCAATCAACAGAACCGCCGAAGAATATAAAGAAACACTGGAGATCATTCTCGATGAAGCCGAAAAACTGGATAAGAAAATCAAAGCCTTGCTTATGATTGCTCAAACCGGATTTGATGGTAAGATCCAAAAGATAGATAAAGTAAGGATCGATCAGCTCCTTTGGGATGTTATTGAAACCCTTAGAAGGATTGATACGAGGAATAATATTTATTTGGATATCAGCATGTTGCCGGAAAATCCAAAGAAGCTGAAAGTTCAGGGTAATGAGCAATTGTTGCATCTTGCTGTAGCCAATATCATCAATAACGGGTGTAAATATTCCAATTTCCAGCAGGTAAAGGTTTCTTTAGGCGCCACGGATACCGATGTTTATATTATTATAAAGGATAATGGTATCGGAATTCCTCAGGAAGAAATGAATAAAATCTACGACCCGTTCTTCAGAGCCTCTAACACGAAAAACTATGAGGGCTATGGAATCGGCTTACCACTGGCAAGAAATATTGTAAGAATGCATCACGGAGAACTGATTGTAAGCTCCCATGAAAATCAGGGGACTACCGTCCAGCTTCGTTTTCCTAATTTCTATGTGATGCAGGCAGAAAACCAGGGATTGGGGGCGAAATCTTAAACTTGAAAGATCGTAAGATTCTTTTGGAGTCGAGGGGGATGGCTTAATATATTTTGTTCTGTAAATGAATAGGTTGAAATTCTATTATTCAATCTTTTTTACCCATTCACCTCTCCATATTAAATTCTCTTAACAATTTTCTAATCTCATTTTAATCTCTTTAATGACATTTTAATTCCATTCCAAAGATCCTCTAATTTGGTCACTATAGTTTTGTATTATCAAAATCAGATAAAACACTAAAATCGAAGATATGACCAAAACAATTTTAATTGCCACCGATTACTCCCTTGAGTCATTAAATATATTAAAAAAAGTACTGAAGGAAAAAGACGGGAAACATGACGAAACAAAATATAACATCATATTCGTATCAGGATATGACATGGGAGATTCTATCAGAGATCTTTTATTCACGACGAAGAGTACCATATTCGGTAAAATAAGATCCCATGAATTTTGTGACGCATTCAGCATCATAAAAAACAAATATCCTCACCTGATTAATAAAATGAACTGCGATATTTTCACAGGAAGTTTTCAAAGAACATTTAATAATTACATAATAACAGAAAAAATTGACGAGGCTTATTATTCGCCATCGATTAAAAGTAAAGGGAAGGGGAAGTTCGACATCATTCCGTACATCAAAAAATGCAAAGATCTTGAATCGCATGAGATTACTCTTGAGATTTCTGAGAGCCTTCCGGAAAGAGGAAGACTTGCTGAGATTTTTGTCGAGGTCTAAAAAAAACACACAATTCAATTATTTAAATTAATAAAAATGTTAAGAAATTATAGTAACAGCAGGACATTGGGAGACAACATCAGGTTGGGGACGCTGACGGCCTTTACGGCGGGAACTATAAATATAGCATCTCTCTTAATTTTTCTCTCTTTTACCTCAAACGTAACAGGACACTATGCCATTTTTGCTGCAGAGATCAGTAAAGGAAACTGGACGCAGGTGGCAGTGGTTGGTGCATGGATATTCCTTTTCTTTTTCGGAAGTTTTGTAGCGAACTTCTTCGTTATTAATTTTAATAAAAAAAGTAAATACTTTGCCCATGCGATGCCTATTGTGCTGGAAATTATGTGTTTGCTTTTTGTAGGGATCTACGGACAGGTTTTCTACAGGAAAACAGTAGAAGAAACAGAGTATCTGGTTGCCCTTATGCTTTTTGCAACCGGTTTACAGAATGGGTTAACGGCAAGTATTTCCAATTTCTCGGTAAAAACAACACACCTTACCGGTACCACTACCGACCTTGGAATCCTGGCGTCTATGTTTACCCAAAAAAAGTACAGGAGAAATCCGGAACTGATTGCAAGGGCAAAACTGCTTTCGAGTATCATGCTGGCTTATGTATTAGGAGCTGTGTTCTCAGGATTAACCTATTATTATCTGGAATTCAGAGTGTTTTATGTAATCAGTATATGTTTATTAGTAGTTATTGGGTATGATTTCTATACGATCCATGTCCGCCACTTTAACACGCGGTACAGATACAGTAAGATCTATAAAAAGCCCAGCCTTCTGGCCAACCTGTATGATAAGATCCATGGAAAATCTAAAACCAAAGAAAAAAGAAGACTTGTATTTGATGATTAAAATACAAGAATAAATAAAGAAACTATCAGTATTAATTTTGTGTAAACAAGCTGTGAATCAATCCTCTATTTGTGTCGTACATTTAGGGGATTGTATTTTTTAGAAGGATGAAAAATAAAGGGATTATTATATAAATCATAAAAGGCAGAATTTTTGCATATTGATAATAAAATTTTAATTCGCGTTTTTATTGTTTTTATTCCCATTTTCATTGACTATTTTTGTAAGTTGATTTAACGTTTTTTATGTCAGATATTATTCAGCTTTTACCGGATCATGTAGCCAACCAAATTGCGGCGGGAGAAGTGGTGCAGAGACCTGCGTCCATTGTGAAAGAATTATTGGAGAATGCTATCGATGCAGAGGCTTCTAAAATTGAACTGATCGTAAGGGACGCCGGAAAAAATCTGATACAAGTTGTTGATGATGGAAAAGGAATGTCCGAAACGGATGCCAGAATGGCGTTTGAAAGACATGCTACTTCAAAAATCAGAGGGACGGAAGATATTTTCAGAATTGCGACAAAGGGATTTCGTGGAGAAGCATTAGCTTCTATTGCAGCTGTCTCCCAAGTAGAACTCAGAACCAAACAAAAAGATGCCAAAATAGGAACCAATATTTACATTGAAGGTGGAGTTTTCCAGTTTCAGGATCCTGTGCAAACTTCAGAAGGCTCTAATTTTTTGGTGAAAAATCTTTTCTTTAATGTTCCTGCAAGAAGAAAATTCCTTAAAAATAATAATATTGAATTCAGACATGTTATTGATGAATTCCAAAGGGTTGCTTTGGCCCATGAAAATTTGGAATTTTCATTATTCCATGATGATGAACCGGTTTTCCGCTTAAGAAAAGGAAGCCAGATGCAGAGGATCGTAGATATCTTCGGACGAAAGTTGCAACCACAGCTTATTCCGATCAAGGAAGATATTATATGGTGTAAACTGCATGGTTTTGTTGCCAAGCCTGAAGGGGCAAAAAAGACAAGAGGGGAACAATTTATTTTTGTTAACGGAAGATTCTTTAAGAGCCCTTATTTTAATAAAGCGGTTCAGGAAGCATTCGAAGGACTGCTTTTGCCTGGCTATATTCCTACCTTCTTTCTCTTTTTAGAGCTGGATCCCGAAAAAATAGACGTTAATATTCATCCGCAAAAGACAGAAGTGAAATTTGAGGATGAGCATCTTATTTTTGCACTGATCCGTTCTACAATAAAAAGATCTCTCGGAATTTACAATGTGGCTCCAAGTCTTGATTTTGAGAAAGACCCACAGCTTGATGAGCTGATGCAAAAAACCTTCCCGGGAAAGACAAATAGCGGAGGGGTTATAAAGATGCCGGAAATTGTGGTCGATAAGGATTATAATCCGTTTTTGGAAGAAAGAGGTGTAAGGCAGGCTGAAATTCAGAATCTTGCAGAAATGTACCATCAGAATATATCTGCGGAACCTTCCAAAATAAACCTTTTTGAGGATGAAGATTTTGATGAAGATCTGATGAGGCTTCCCAACGGGTATTGGCTGTTCAATAAAGGGGACAGAACCCTGATGCTTGATCTGGGAAGAATGCACAGGCTTTTTGTTTCAGAAAATAATAAGCCGACAAAAAAAGGAACCATAAACAGTCATGCACTTCTTTTCTCTTTGGAGTATCATATGAACGAGATTGAGAAAACAAAATATAAATCAATCAAAAAATATCTTCCTGAGCTGGGATTCGACATGAAAGTGGCCCACGAAAGTGTATTGAGGATAGATGCGGTGCCTGAGGGGTTAAAAGAGACTCAGGTTATGAAGTTTCTTGAAGACCTGTTTGAGATCCTGGATTATAAAACAGATGAGGAATTCAACCAGTATTATCAGAATCAATGGACGAAGATGCAGTCTAAATCCAGATTTGACTTTATTTATAAAAAGGATGCTGAACAATTGATCAAGGACTTTACGGCATTAGGTTTTCCTGAGTTTTTACCTAACGGGAAACGATGCTTTTATGAAGTTCCTTTCAATGATTTTAAAAACAAATTTTAAAAATGTTTAACAATATACCACCGATTACAAGAAATATAATTATAATAAATATTGTTGTATTTATTATATCCTATATTTTTCCACAACTGTATAATACACTTTCTGCGTATTATCCTTTTTCTCCCAACTTTAGGTCCTGGCAGATCATAACCCATATGTTTATGCACGGAGGATTGATGCATATTTTATTTAATATGCTGACTTTGTGGAGTTTTGGGCCTATATTGGAACAGTCTTTAGGTGAAAGAAAGTATCTGATCCTCTATTTTGTAAGTGGTTTGGGTGCATTTTTCTTATTCAATCTTTGGAATTTTATAGAAATTCAGCAGATTACCTCCAGCCTGGAAAGCTTAGGCTTAAATGCGGCTGAAATTTATAAGAAAGCGGCAATAGGATATACAGGAGACATGAATATAAGTGCTACGACAGAAGAAGGAAAGGAGCTTTCCCAAAGTCTTTATAATGCACTAAGGACTCCTATGGTCGGTGCTTCGGGAGCCATATTTGGAGTTATTGCTGCTTTTGCTACCCTTTATCCGGATTCAAAGATCGGGATTATGTTTATTCCGGTTCCTGTTAAAGTTAAATACCTTTTACCCATACTACTTGTTATTTCAATTTACTTAGGGGTTTCAGGAAATGTAGGAGGTATTGCCCATTTTGCGCACGTGGGAGGGGCTATTGTAGGCTTTCTCCTGGCTTTACTATGGAAAAAGCATTTGTATAGATTCCGTTAATACTATCCTGTGAAAGTTGTTCGCCTAATATTTTTAATTGTACATCTGGGAATCTTGTTTCTTTTGTTGGGAACATTAATGAATGCTTATGTACCTCCTAGAATATATCCATGGTTTAATCTTTTATCATTAGGTTTTCCTGTTTTAATCACTGCTTATGTATTTCTAACTGTTTTCTGGGTTTTCGCCTGGAAAAAAAGGGCTATAGTATTTGCTGCATTGGGACTGCTTTTTTTGAACCCTGTTAAGAGATGGGTCAACTATTCTGCTGAAAAAAAGGAGACATCTGATCTGAAAATCATCTCATTAAATGCAAAAGGAGGAACGATGGGGATTAAAAATATTGAAGATTATGTAGATTCTCAAAATGCGGATGTGGTTCTGTTACAAGAACATGTTCGGGATTACAATTTTAAAGGAATGGGAAAAGGAAGAGGAGATGTTATTGTCTCAATCTCTTCAAAATATAAGATCATTGATCAGAAAGAACTTATTGAGAGTAATTCAGAGACCAATAACGCCTACGCCAATCAGACGGATATTGAGATTAAAGGAAATACGTATCGTTTTATCAATGTATACCTTCAGCCTTTTAAATTTGAAAAAAGCATGGTAAAGCTTAAGGGAAATAGTGATGAAGATGAACAAAAGCTGAAAGATATCGTTAAAAGGCTGATCCCGACTTTCAAAATGCACCAGGATCAGGTTGCTGCGGTAAGAAAAGGGATTGATGAGTCTCCTTATCCGGTAATATTAGTAGGTGACTTCAATTCTGTGCCTAACTCTTACGAGTATTACCATCTTGGAAAAGGGTTAAAAGATGCCTTTGTAGAAGCAGGTAGAGGAAGTGCTACCAGCTTTCATGACTACAAATTCCCGATACGAATCGACTACGTTTTTACATCGGAATCCATACAACCTCTAAGTTATAAAGTTGACCGTTCTGTCAGAATTTCAGATCATTATCCGGTGGTTGCAACTTTCAAATTAAAAAAATAATATTCATAAAATACGTTAAAGCTTTTCATATTGGTAGGATTTTTGATTAAAAAAAGACTAGACCGTTTTTTTCATGAAGCCGAACCAGATATTGTTGTTTTTGCATATTGCAATTATCGTATTATTACTGTGCACCTTAGGGAATGCATGGATACCGCCTAACATTATTGGGGGCTTGAATCTTCTTTCATTAGGGTTTCCCTATTTAATTTTATTACATATTTTATTAACGCTGGTCTGGATCGTTAAAAGAAATAAAATCGCCATTGTTTTTCTGTTAAGCACTTTTGTTTTTTATAATCCCATAAGACGATGGGTGAACTTTTCTCCTAAAACTGAAAACTATAAATCAATACGGGATGTTAAAATATTGACATTCAATGTGAAGTATGGTGAGTTTGGCTGGGATAAAGTATCAAAATATATCAAGGATCAGAATGCTGATATTATTCTTGTTCAGGAAAAAGATACAAACCGGGCAATACGAAAAGATATGATTAAGTATCCGGTAGTGAGCCTGAAGACAAAACATAAAATTGTAAGACAGGAAGAGTTAATTGAAGATAAATCAAGAGGAAATTCTTTTTATGCGGATATTGATATTAATGGAAAAATCATACGAATAGTAAATGTATATCTTGAACCATTCCGTCTGAACAAATCGATGTTTGATTTTAATAGTCTTGGAAAAGGATCTAATAAACTCCATCTTCTTCTTTCTCACATGACACCCACATTCAGGGCTCATGAAGATCAGATAAAAAAGATCAGAAAAGCAATCGACTTTTCTCCTTATCCGGTTATACTTGCGGGTGACTTTAATTCCGTGCCTAATTCTTATGAATATTATAATCTTGGGAAAAATCTGGATGATGCTTTTTTAACAGTCGGGAATGGTATTTCTACCAGTTTTCATGATTATAAAGTTCCTTTGAGAATCGATTATATTTTCACCTCTAAAGACATAAGACCCATAAGCTATAAAATAGATCAGTCCGTAAAATTATCAGATCACTATCCTGTAATTGCGGAATTTCTGTTAAATTAGTTCCATGAAAAATGTATTTTTTTTAGCAGCGGTTTTTTCTATTCTGATTACTTCCTGTTCTAAAAGAGAACCTGTTCGTGTAGAGACGGATCAGGTGACGAAAGTGGATTATGATACAACTGCCATAGATTCCTTTTCTAATGGTGCCATATCCGTAGATATTGCAAGAAAGATCAGAATGTCTTCCCAGAAGTATCAGGATTCTTTAAAAGAGGCTCTTAGAATCCAAAAGGAAGAGCAACGTATTAAACAGGAGCTGGAAAAAGAAAACAAAAAGAAACAGGAAGAGGAGAAAAAGAATAAGGAAAAAGAAGGAAAGGCGAAAGAGGAAGCAGGAAAAACTTCTCCCTGAACAATGAAAACTATACGGAAGTTTTCATAAATTTGAATACATTCTTAAAAAATATCAATATGAAAAAACAAATTGTAACAGCACTTATGGTAGCCGGATTGGTCGTTTCCTGCACCAAATCGACAACAAAAACTGAGCAGGTTGAAAATCCGGACGGATCTATTACAACAACCAGCACTACAGTGACGCAAAGTCCGGCAGATATCGTAGATACTACTAAAATTAATAAGGCAAAAGAAGACGTTAAAGCTAAAGTGGATGCTACCGGAGATAAAATAGATAATGCAGCGCATAAGGCAAAAGCAGACCTTAATGAAGCTGGAAAAGATATTAAGGCAGGGGCGAAGGAGCTTGGACAGGATGTAAAGGATGCTGCAGCTAAAGGCGCCGGAAAAGTAGAAGAGGGAGCTAAAAAATTAAAAGAAGATCTGAAAAGCAAATAAAAAAGAACCGCAGTAAAAACTGCGGTTTTTTTATTAATTCTTATTGAGTTCTAATAAAGGGTCTATATATTCCCGGTCATTGCTGAGTCTTGGTACCTTGTTTTGTCCCCCGAGCTTTCCTTTGGACTCCAGCCACGAATAGAACAAATTGGGTTTGGCTATATGAACAATGGGTTTTTTTAATGTAATATTATTGTACCTCTTCGCTTCATAATCCGAATTAATTGCCTTCAGGCACTCATCGAAAGCATTGATAAAACAGTCGAGATCGTCCGGCTTTTTACTGAATTCAAAAATCCATTCATGAGCACCACTTTCATTTTCTTTCATGAAAACAGGAGCTCCTGTAAAATCTGTAATGGCTGCATTTGTCTGTTCACAGGCTTTTGTAAGTGCAAGCTCCACATTGGTGATCATTAATTCTTCTCCAAAAGCATTAATATAATGTTTGGTTCTTCCTGAAATTTTTACCCTGAACGGATTAACGGATGTAAAGACAACCGTATCACCGATGAGATACCTCCATAATCCTCCATTGGTGGTAATGACCATCGCATAATTTTTTCCGACTTCAACATCCTCAAGGCTTACAACTGGTGGATTCGAGAAATGGAATTTATCCATAGGAATGAATTCGTAGAAAATACCATAATCCAGCATCAAAAGCATTTCGTCACTATTTGATCTGTCCTGAATACCAAAGAAGCCTTCTGAGGCATTGTAAATTTCGTAGTAATTGATGTTTTTTCCGATGATCTGGCTGTATTGCTCCCTGTAGGGCTTAAAACTTATTCCGCCGTGAAAAAAGACTTCCAGATTAGGCCAGAGCTCAGAGATATTCTGAACATCCGTTTCTTTCAGAACCCTCTGGAGTAAAACAAGCATCCAGCTTGGAACCCCCAGTAAACTTCCGACATCTTCATTTTTAACCTCAGATATAATGGCTCTCAGTTTACTCTCCCACTCGGACATGAGTGATACCTTTTTGCTGGGGGTTGTTGTAATCTCTACCCAAAAAGGAAGATTGTCAATAAGGATAGCAGAAAGGTCCCCGAATTTTGTGTTAAAATCGGCATAGAGTTCGGAGCTGCCTCCCAGACGTAAATTTTTATTCGTAAAAAGCTGATTTTCCGGATGGTTATTGGCATAAATTGATACCATGTCTTTTCCGGCTTTCATATGGCAATATTCCAGGCTCTCGGCAGAGATGGGAATGAATTTGCTTTTAGCGTTCGTGGTTCCTGAGGACTTTGCAAAATGTTTGATATAGCCAGGCCAGCTTACATCTTTATAACCTTGTCGTGCTCTCTCGATATAAGGTTCGAAATCTTCATAGGTAACAATAGGAACTTTATTTTTAAAATCCTGGTAACTCGAAATAGAATTAAAACCATACTTCTTCCCATATTCTGTATCCTCGGCATGAAACAACTGGGAAAATAGTATCCCTTTCTGTGTTTCAATCGGATGATTCATGAAATTCTGGATCTGGTCTATCCTTTGACGGATAAACCAATTCACCACAGTATTGAAAAGTGCTTTCGTTGCCATTTCAACAAATATAATGATATTTGATTTTTCAGAGAATTTTTTATGGCTTAAAATAAAAAACCGTTACAAATATTGTAACGGTTGATTATCTGGATATATTGTTTTCTAGCAATATTCGTCGTAAGCTGCCTGAAGGTTTGCAGCAATTGCTCCTGCAGGATTTCCTTCAATGTGGTGTCTTTCCAGCATGTGAACCAATTCTCCATCTTTGAAAAGAGCTACGCAAGGTGAGCTTGGAGGAAACGGAGCTAAATGTTTTCTCGCTTCTGAAACAGCTTCAGTATCATATCCTGCAAATACGGTTGTCAAGTGATCGGGTTTTTTATCTCCGGTCAAAGAGTAAACAACTCCCGGTCTTGCAGCTCCTGCAGCACACCCACATACTGAATTGATCACTAATAGGGTAGTTCCTGATTGCTTTAATGCTTCTTGTACCTGAGAAGTTGTTGTCAAGTCTTCAAAGCCTTTATCTGTAAGTTCAGCCTTCATAGGCATTACTAAATCTGTTGGATACATTTTTTGTTTTTTTAAATCTGTACAAAGGTAAAAAATTATTTATGTTTCATCAATTTATAAAAACTATTGACGCATTAGGAAAAGTGCATGATATGTAACACGGTGATATGTAAATATTTCAACAATATTTGAAGAAATGTAAATAAAAGCAATGAATAATGAAAAATAATTATTAAATTTGAAATGATTCTAAAAACAACCAACCATGAAAAGGCATTTTTTACGTCATTCCCTCGACTTAAAAGATGCAATTAGTTAAGTCTGTAATTCACAGACACCTCAAGCATCTTAATGCATAAAATGAAGCCCGAAATTAATTTCGGGCTTCATTAATCAAATCGATATGCAAAGGTTGAATATCCTTAGTAAACGGGTTCAATGATCTTACTCTGGATCTGTGTCCGGATTGAAGACCAAATACCCTTTAAGAAAGCAGCTTTTTAGCCATCTCGGAAATGCTTTTTCCGTCAGATTTACCGGCTAACGCTTTTGATGCCATTCCCATTACCTTTCCTAAATCCTTTATAGATTCAGCGCCGGTCTGTGAAATGATATTTTTAATTTCTGTTTCCAGCTCTTCAGCAGTAAGCTGTTGAGGTAAGAATTTTTCGATGACCTTCATCTGGGCTTCTTCGACGTCTGCGAGATCCGTTCTTCCCTGAGCAGCAAACTGGTCGTAAGAATCCTTACGTTGTTTGATCATTCTTTGTAAAATAGCGATCTCCTGTTCTGCTGAAACTTCTGCTCCTCTGGCTTCTGTTTTCAAAAGCAGGATCTGGGACTTTACTGCACGGAGAGAGTCCAGAGCCACTTTGTCTTTCTCCCTCATAGCGGTTTTTATCGCTTCGCTGATTGTATTTTCTAAACTCATATATTATGATTTGAAAATTTGAGAATGAAACAATTTGAAAATAGTAAAAGGCAATGGATGTATAATTTCCAGTGGATCAATTTTCAAATTCACAAATTATTTCATTTTCAAATTAAATTTAGTCTACGTCTTTATTTAAAAATCTGTTTTCTCTGATTTGCATAGAACCATTATTATCAGATAAATATGTATTTATATTCTGATCTGATGCGTTGGTCCCGTCAATAGAAATATTCTTTCTTTTGAATGCAGGCACAGATTCGAACTCATTGACATTATCAAAACTCTGATAACGTGAATTGAATTCTTTTAATTTATTTCTTCTTTCAACCACTCTCTCCTGGTCAATAGTTTTGTTCACAAAAGTGAACTCACTGTCTGATGGCTTTGGAGCTTCGGTTTCCGTTTTATTTTCAACAACCGGTTTGCTTTCATTGGCCGGAACTTCTTTCACTGGCTGGAAGAAACTTTCCATTTTCTGAAGAGGTTCTTCTGTAATCTGGCTTACCGTATTGGCTGAAGTGGTAAACTCTGCTTTTGGCTGTCCATAATCCGTTTTTGGCTCATTAACAGGCTCATTGACAAAGAAGCTGAATTCAATCGGTTTTTCTTCGGAAAAAGAAGGAACAGAAGAGTTTTTAGTCGGTTCTTCTTTCCTGTCTTCTGTTTCAAAAGAAAAAGACTGTATTTCCAGGTCATTCGGGTCGTTATCTTCATCGAAAGAAAATAAGTTATAAGCATCCTGATCCTCTTCTTCGTTTCTCCAGTCCTGAATTGGGCTGTCTACCGTATCTTGCTCTCTATCAGAGAACTTTATTTCTGTTTTTACCTCTTCATCCTCAATAATCATTTTTTTTTCAGTAGATGTCTTAAACTGAGGATTATCCTGGTCTTCATCATCAAGTCTGAAAAGGTTCTTTCCTCCGAAAGTATAGCCTTCTTCAGGGCTCATTTCTCTTTCTTCTCTCGTTTTAAAAGGAGAAGTTTTGTGAGAATCCAGTTTGTCATTTAAACCGATTCTTATTTTTTCAGTTGGCCCTGCAAATTTTTTATCCTCATTGGAGAAACCTGTAGCAATTACAAGAACGCTTACTGCATCTCCCAGCTCTTCATCCGCTCCAACCCCGAAAATAATATCCGCGGTGTTTCCTGCTTCTTTCTGAATGTGGTCCATGATGATACCTATTTCATCCATGGTAACTTCTTCTACACCACTTCTGATCAATAGTAATACATTTTTAGCACCTGTAATCTTATTGTCATTCAATAATGGGGAATCCAGAGCCTTTCTTACGGCCTCTTCTGCTTTATTTTCTCCGGAAGCTGTACCTGTAGACATCAATGCAGTACCGGAGTTCTGAAGCACAGATTTAGCATCTCTAAAGTCAATGTTTACATCGAAGTAACCGGTAATAACCTCTGCCATACCTTTTGCTGCATTGGTTAACACTTCATCGGCCTTTGAGAAGCCTTGCTTGAATCCAAGGTTACCAAATTGCTGTCTTAATTTATCGTTGTTGATGACAATCAGTGAGTCAACATTATTTCTCAATTTATCAAGTCCGTTTTCTGCCTGCTCAAGCCTTCTCTTCCCCTCGAAGCTGAATGGAACAGTAACGATACCTACCGTTAAAATTCCCATATCTTTAGCTACTTTGGCAATAACAGGAGCGGCACCCGTTCCGGTTCCACCTCCCATCCCGGCAGTAATGAATACCATCTTGGTATTTTGTCCCATTGCAGCCTTGATCTCTTCAATACTTTCAATAGCTGATTTTTCTCCAACCTCAGGATCAGCACCTGCTCCAAGTCCTTCGGTGATGGAAGTACCCAACTGAACTTTATTGGAGACGGGGTTATTATCTAAAGTCTGAGCATCCGTATTACAGATCACGAAATCAACACCGTGAATCCCTTTCTCGTACATGTGTTTAAGGGCGTTGTTTCCACCGCCACCAACACCAATTACTTTGATGATTGATGAATTTCCTTTTGGTAAATCAAATGAAAACCCTTGTGTACCTATATTTTCCATAACTTATATTTTTTAAAATTGACTCATGATAAGTGATAAGGAATAGCCGTGTATCGCTTATCATTCATCATTTTATAATTATTCTACTTCTTCAAAGAATTTTTTTACTTTTTCCATTAGCGACTGTCCGAATGTGAGCCTTGCCGCTTTTTTATTTTCCTGTTGCTCTCTTACCACTTCCTGCTCCTGAACAGGAGTCGCCTGCTGTGTGGTAGTTGGGGTTTCAGCTGTATTGGATACTACTTCCGGTTGTTGCTTCTCCTGAACGGTTTCTTCTTCTACGATCGTCTGCTTTTTGTCACGGATTTTCAAACTTTCCATCAGTAATCCGATAGATGTTGCAAATTCAGGACCTTTCAGGTATTGGTTTTTGTCATTGGCGATATATTCGTTAGCAAAACCAATTCTGCTGTCGAAACCTGTAGTATAATTAGCAAGCTGGCGTAAGTGCTTCAAATTGGAACCACCTCCTGTAAGAACGATTCCCGCAATCAGCTTTTTCTTCTGTTCGAATGCTCCATAGGCTTTAAGCTCGGTGTTCACCATTTCAAGGATTTCTTCAACTCTCGCGTTGATGATCTGTGCCAGAGTTTTAAGAGAAATTTCTTTGTCCGGTCTTCCATGTAAGCCAGGAATGGTTACAAAAGTGCTGTCTTTTTCAAGCTCAGGAACTGCAGATCCGAATTTTACCTTCAGTTGTTCTGCATGTTTTTCTATAATCGAGCAGCCTTCTTTAATATCTTCTGTAATGATTCCTCCACCGTAAGGAATTACACAGGTATGGCGAATGATATTGTCTTTGAAAATAGCAATATCCGTAGTACCACCACCTATATCTACGATTGCGACTCCTGCTTCTTTTTCTTCTTTTGTAAGAACAGCTTCAGAAGATGCCAGTGGTTCTAAAGTAAGGGCTTCCATTTCCAGTCCGGCTTCTCTTACACATCTTGCAATGTTTCTGATACTGCCCATTTGTCCTACGACAACATGGAAATTAGCCTCTAAACGTTTTCCGTGCATACCGACAGGTTCCTGTATCTCACCTTCAGAATCCACTTTATATTCTTGAGGAAGTACATGAATAATTTCTTCACCGGGTAGCATGACCAGTTTTTTTACCTGATCTTTCAATGCTTCGATGTCGTCGTCTGTAATAAACTTGTCTGGATGCTCTCGCATAATATAATCGGAATGTTGCAGAGAACGGATATGTTTTCCTGCAATACCAACCGTGACTTTGCGGATAGGAACTCCTGCACTGGATTGTGCTTCAGACACAGCCGCCTTGATTGAATTAATGGTTTGTGAGATGTTATTCACAATACCTTTATGAACCCCAAGACTTTTGGCCTTTCCTACACCGAGAACTTCTATTTTCCCGTGTGCATTCCTCCTTCCGACAATCGCGACTATCTTTGTTGTCCCGATGTCCAGACCTACTGAATACTCTTGATTTTCCATTTGTTTATATCGATTTGATTTTTTATTCTATTTTAACTTTTGCTTTTGGCTTTGTAGCCTTTTTCTCAGTTGTTTTCTTTGTCTCCTTTGGTTTGGTTGTCGTTTTTGGCTTTTTATTTTCCTTTGGCTGAGATACAGAATTTTGCTTTTTTATCTCTGCTGGTTTTTTAGTTTCCGGTTTCTTTATCGTTGCCGGAGCAGGAGCTTTTGCCAATTCTTTACGTCCTGCAGTTAAAATACTGTCATTTTCTTTAAAAGCAGGATTTAAAGTAGTTACAATCTGGTTCTGATATTTTACAGAGATCATATTGTACTTCTGAGGATCCTGATACACAAGATATTTCTCAACAAACGCTTTAAAACCTTTTACTTTGAATTCAATATTATCCAGGTCTCCGATTTCTACTTTATAGTTTCCTTCACTTGTCAAAAGATTATAATCATCCTTTACTTTTGAAATTCCTATAAAGTATCTTTTGCTGAAGTCATCCTTATCAATCTTTTCAACCAGTTCAGCAAGCTTTTCATATTCGTCAGGTTTTACATTTCCTGTTACCAGCATACAAGGATGCGAATAGGTTTTTGAGATGGGAAATTCAACTCCTTTTTCATCCACGTAAAAATCCCTGCCGTCTTTATTCAGCCTGAATACCGGAACCCTTTGTTTAATATCCAGATTGAGCTTTCCGTTTAGATTTAAATAAACATTGGCACTATCCACAGCCGGAAGGGCATTGATCTTTTTTTCGAGGGATGGAATATTCAGATCACCTACTTTTCCTGAAGGGTTTTCTTTTTTTACAATATCCCTGATGTCTTTTTCATCAACGAAATATACCGGAGTCTTTTCGCTTAATTTTACAGAAATCTTATTATCGGTAATCTTCTGGCCACTGAATTTCTTCAAAGAGAAACTCAGCAGGAAACCAAGCAGGATTACTGTGATAGCAATTTTTAATATTCTGTATTTATTTTTCATATTCTATTGTATTCATGTATTAAAGTAAAATGTATTCATGATTATTGTGGATTACATTACTTACATACACTACTACTATTTATCTTTTAAACTTAACCATTCACAAATCGGGTCATATAGGGTGTCTATATTTCCTGCACCTACGGTGAGCAGAATGTCAAAATCTTTTTCTTTTATCTTTTCAAAGGCTTCCGTTAAAGTGGAGCCTTCTTTTTTATCCAGGGTTACTTTTTCCAGTAACCATGTTGAGGTAATCCCCTCAAAGTTTTCCTGAAGCTCTCTTGCCGGATAAATATCCAGTAAAATGAGTTCATCTGCATTGCTTAAACTTTCTGCAAAGCCATCAGCGAAATCTCTTGTTCTGCTGAACAAATGCGGCTGAAATGCAACCAGTAATTTTTTATCAGGGTAAAAGGTCTTGATGGAACCTACAACAGCATTGATCTCTGTCGGGTGGTGGGCATAATCATCAATATATATTTTACCGTTCTTATAAATATGTTTTGTATATCTTCTTTTAATTCCTTTGAAGCTGGCAATAGCCTTTTTCAGGATGTCAAAATCCACTCCTAAATTATGCAGGATGGCTAATGCAACGGTTGCGTTTTCCACATTATGGATCCCCGGAATTTCCCAGACAAAATCTTTTACAGACTCACCGGGAGTATGAAAATCAAAATAGATCTTATCGTGATCCATACGCAGATTATCGGAGTAATAATCCGCTTTTTCGTTTACAGCATAAGTCTGATGGTCTCTTCCGATCTCAATACCTTTTCTTACAAAAAGTTTTTTATCTTCCGGAACCAGAGCGGCAAATTGGCGGAACCCTTCTTCAATATGACTTTTGTCTCCGTAAATGTCCAGGTGATCTGCGTCGGTAGAGGTAATCACTGCCCAGTCCGGAGAAAGATTGAGAAAGCTTCTGTCGTATTCATCAGCTTCTACCACTGAGTATTCTGAACCGTTATATAAAAAATTGGATTTGAAATTTTCCGAAATACCTCCTAAAAAGCATGAAAATGGCAGGTCCGCTTCTTTACATAAATGGGAAACCAAGGTAGACGTTGTTGTTTTACCATGTGTTCCGGCTACGGCAATACAATCTGTATTTTCCGTAATTAATCCTAACACTTTTGCACGCTTTAAAATCTCAAAACCATGTTCATTGAAGTAATCAAGAATTCCAAGCTTCTTAATAGCCGGAGTATAAATTACTAAGGTGTTATCCTTTTGAAGCGTGGTTATTTGTTCATCGATGAGATCTTCAAAAACAATATCAATTCCTTCACTCATCAATTGTTGAGTAAGTTTGGTGTTGGTTTTATCATAACCTGAAACTTTTTTACCTGAAGCTTTAAAATAACGGGCAAGGGCACTCATGCCAATCCCGCCGATCCCCACAAAGTAAAAAGTATGATATGTTTCTAATAATTTCATCTTCTATTTTAGTTATTGATAATTGAATATCTTTTCTTTATCCAGTCCATACGAATCTCCCTGATACAAAAAGAATTCCATTACTGCATCTTCAAGGGTCTCATATGTAAATCCGTTGGTAATCCAGAAATAATATTTAAAACCGATTGAATTCTGACTTGGCAGATATTCTGCTTTTATCATTGCAAGCTTATTGATCTCGTTCAGCAGGGTATCAATTTTGTCTTTGCTTACCCCTTTATTCAGTAGGATATTTACATTAAGGTTAATGTATTTTTTCCCTGCATCCACATCCATAAAGAGTGTGGCTTTGTCTTTATTTCCTATTTTAATAAAAGTTTCCTCCTGCTCCAGGATATCATATCCTTTTCCTTTCAAATAGTTGCCCACTGCTGCAATTTTAAAGTCAGCGGGTTTTATCAGGGTTTGTGCCGTTACCCAGTGGGTAAAGAAGCAAATGAGCAATACTGTTAGTAATTTAGTTTTCATACTTTATAGTGTTGGTTATTGTAGCTTTATAAAAATTTCATCAACAATTTCCTTTGCAGCATTGGGTTTGGCAAAATATTCCAGGTTTTCAGACATCTCTTTTCTCATCGCTGTGCTGTCGCAAACCTCCATAAGCGTGTTCCAGAATTTTTCTTCCATTTCGGAATCTTTGACCATTTTTGCCGCATTCTTTTCAACCAGATTCAGTGCATTTTTGGTCTGATGATCCTCTGCCGCAAACGGGAAAGGAATCAGTAAAACCGGTTTTTGTGCAACAGCCAGTTCTGAAATGGCAATAGCTCCTGCCCTTGAAACAATGATATCTGCTGCCGAGTATGCTTTCTCCATATCTTTTATAAATTCAAGAATCTGAATATTCTGGCTTTTCTTATCTTTTGTTTCTTCTATAATATCTTTATAATCGAGCTTTCCTGTCTGCCAGATCAGCTGATAATCTTTGTTGATGAGTTCATCAAAATGTAATCTCCATGCATTATTTAAAGTTCTGGAACCCAGTGATCCACCAACAGAAAGGATTGTCAGCTTTTCCTTATTTAATCCCATTTTTTCTTTTGCCTGAGAAGATTCTTCCATTCCCAGAATGATATTCTCGCGAATAGGATTACCTAAAAATTTGATCTTATCATCGGGAAACCCTTCTACTTTGGGGTAAGCAGTAAAAACAGCTTTTGCTTTCTTACTTAAAATTTTATTGGTTACCCCTGCATGTGCATTTTGTTCCTGAATAAAAATAGGGATTCCCAGCTTGCTTGCTTCATACAGAGCCGGTCCGCTGGCAAAGCCTCCTGTACCGATCGCAAAATCAGGAGCAAAACGCTTAATGATCTTTTTTGATCTGGATAAGCTTTTCAAGATCTTGAATGGTAATCCCAGATTAGATAACATGTTACCACGGTCAATTCCGGCGATGTCGATTCCTTCAATAGGGTAACCTGCCTGAGGAACTTTTTCCATTTCCATTTTTCCGTTGGCTCCGATAAACAAGAATTCTGTATCCGAAAATCTTTTCCTGATCTCGTCTGCAATAGCGATTGCCGGGAAGATATGTCCTCCTGTTCCACCACCGGATAATAATACTTTTAGTTTCTTGTTCATTTTTTCAATTTTGAAATAGCCTGACCATTAATATGATTTAAGCAATATCATTTATTTCCGCAATACTCTGTTTTTTACCCATTCCTTCCTCATCATAAATCTGTATCCTTGAGCTTATATTTAAAATAATTCCCAACTGTAAATAGGTTACCAACATGGATGTCCCCCCATAACTTATTAAGGGCAGGGGTTGTCCGGTCACCGGAATCAGATTGATGGCTACGGCTATATTTACCGATAGCTGTATAAAGATCATGACCCCGAGGCTGAGAACGAGTAAAGACCCGAAAAACGCAGGCATTTTACTGGCTATCATTACGATCCTTATCACCATGATCAGATACATACAGATAAGGAAAGCTGCTCCTATCAGTCCGTATTCCTCCACAATTACTGCAAATATAAAGTCGGAAGCAGATTGCGGAAGCATTTGCTTTAATGCACTTTTTCCAGGCCCCATTCCTGTAATTCCTCCGTGTACTATTGCTGCTTTAGCCTGCATTACCTGGTAATTCTTGGCTTTTACGCTTTCATCATCCACATCGGCTGATTTTGCTTTACTGGAAGTGAAGGTTTCTACACGGCTCATCCATGTATGAACACGGTTTCCACCAATCAGATTGGTATTTAAAGCAATCAGTAAGAACAATACGATCGCAATAAATGAAGCCGAAATAAAACCTGCAATATATTTCCAGTGAAGCTGCCCGATAACCAATACAATAACAGATACCATCAGGATCATCAGAGCCGTAGATCCGTTATCTTTTGCTACTAAAACAAAAACAAGGAGAATAGGACCAAAGATGTACATAATGTTTTCTATCGGAAGTCTTTCCCGGGTTATCTTCTTGGTTAAATACCTGCACAGGTAAATAACCAGCATAAGAAAGGCAAATGATGAAGGCTGAAAAGAAATCGGTGTTCCAGGAATCTTTAGCCATCTGGAGGCACTTGCCCCATCGATCGTTTGGCCGGTAAACATGGTGACAACCAGTAATATAATCATTAACCCCAGAAGTATACTGCTGAGTTTTCCAATGTATTCATATTTTACGGTTCCTACCAGTCTCATGATTCCCAAACCAAGGACTACAAAGAACATATGCTTGATAACGTGGCCTGTGGTGGTCCCGTTATTTACAATATATTCCAGATTCGAACTTGCAGAATATACAGGGAAAATAGAGAAAATGGAGATCACTAGAATGACCATCCAAAGTACTTTATCTCCCTTTAGAAATTCAAATCTGCTTTCTGTGTCCTGTTCGTTCATACTCTATTGTATCTTTAACTGTATTATGTAAAGTATTAATGATTATTATTTGTCAAATACATGAATACCATTTACATCAATACATCAGTACATTTATTTTAATACTTGTTCTTTAAACTGTCTTCCTCTGTCTTCATAGCTTTTGAAAAGGTCAAAACTTGCACAGCAAGGAGAAAGTAAAACCGTTTCTCCGCTTTTAGCAATTGATTTTGATATTTTTACGGCCTCTTCCATGCTTGAAGTATCGTATATAAACTCCTTTTTGTCTTTAAAAAAATTAATAATTTTCTGATTATCAATTCCCAAGCAGACAATTGCTTTTACTTTTCTTTTGACAAGGTCCTCAATCTCCGTATAATCATTTCCTTTATCCTGACCTCCCACAATCCAAATCGTAGGTGTTTTCATGCTTTCCAAAGCATAATAGGTCGCATTTACATTCGTTGCTTTACTGTCGTTGATGTATTTTACGCCATCAATTTCAGAAACAAACTCCAGCCTGTGTTCCACTGCCTGAAAAGTCATTAATGAATTTCTGATGCTTTCATTGTTGACATTCAGTATTTTACTTGCTATAGATGCTGCCAGACTGTTCGCTACATTATGATTTCCCAATAAAGAAAGCTCGTCAATTTTCATTGAAAATGTATCTTTTAGTTTTACCACAATACTGTCGTTATCTATAAAACCTCCCTCGGTCAATTTTTCTTTTGTTGAAAAAGGGATCATTTTTGCCTTTATTTCCAGCTTTTCAAGAATGGTTTTGCTCATTTCATCATCTTTGTTATAGATAAAGAAATTATCGTTTTCCTGATTTTCAGCTATTCTGAATTTTGCCATCGCATATTCTTCATAGTTGTAATTATACTGGTCCAGATGATCCTGTGATAAATTAAGCAATAATGAAATATATGGCCTGAAGTTCTGAATGTCATCCAGCTGGAATGAACTTACCTCCAGTACATAATATTCATGGTTTTCATCTGCTACCTGCTTTGCAAAACTGTAGCCGATGTTTCCTCCTAGACCTACTTTCAGTCCGTCATTCTTCAGGATATAATAGATCAATGAAGTGGTGGTGGTTTTTCCGTTGCTTCCTGTGATCGCAATGATTTTAGCATTGGTGAATTCTGAAGCGAATTCTATCTCGGAAGAAAGGCGGATTCCTTTCAGATGGATTTTATAAATAATATCCGCTTTTTTAGGAATTCCTGGGCTTTTTACAATCCAGTCTGCATTTAAAATCCTTCCCTCGTCATGATTTCCTTCTTCAAACTCAATATTGTTTTCAGTAAGAAACGCTTTATAGTTATCTTTAATAGTTCCTTTGTCTGAAAGAAATACCTCCAGACCCTTCTTTTTAGCTAAATAAGCAGCACCACAGCCACTCTCTCCACCTCCTAAAACAACTATTTTCATATTACCTTTTTTGTATTTATGTATTGGCGTACTTTATTTATGTTTTTAAAATCATGAATACGTTAATACATTTACTTTTATAGAGTTTTATCTCATTTTTAATGTAATCAGACATACTATAGCCAACATTACTCCTATGATAATCATCCTGTTAACGATTTTACTTTCATGGAAACCGTCTTTCTGATAATGATGGTGTAATGGAGACATTTTAAATAATCTGTTATTCTGGGCGTATTCCAGTCCGTATTTTTTCTTTCTGTATTTAAAAACAACCACCTGCAGCATTACAGATATGTTTTCTACCAGGAATATTCCGCATAAAACAGGAATCATTAATTCCTTTCTTAAAATAATAGCCAATACAGCAATTACTCCTCCCAGCATCAAACTCCCGGTATCTCCCATAAAAACCTGTGCCGGATAGGTATTATACCAGAAGAATCCGATCACAGCACCTACCATGGCAACTACAAAAATGGTGGTTTCACCCATATTGGGCAGGAACATGATATTGAGGTAATCCGCAAAAATAATATTCCCTGAAATGTAGGCAAAGAATGCAAGGGTAAGGAGTATTACCGTACTCGTCCCTGCAGCCAGACCGTCTATTCCATCCGTGATATTGGCTCCGTTGGAAACCGCTGTTACAATAAAGATGACAATTGGAATGAAAACAATCCATGCCCACTCATGAGCATCTTTATCACTCATCCAGAATAATATTCCACTGTAGTCAAATTCATTATTTTTCGCAAATGGCACGGTAGAAACCGTAATTTTTTCTGTAGGCATAAAATTCTGCTCCACATTATTTCTGTTAACTACTTTTGCATCTGCATATTTTCTCTTTACCGTAATATCAGGATGGAAATACATTGTTACTCCGACAATTAGCCCCAGTCCTACCTGACCTACGATCTTGAATTTACCGCTAAGCCCGTCTTTATTTTTCTTTACTTTCTTTAAATAGTCATCTACAAATCCGATAGCACCCATCCATAAAACTGATATTATCAGAAGGACGATGTATACATTGGTAATTCTTGTCAGGAGAAGAACCGGAATCATGGTGGCAAGGATAATAATGAGCCCTCCCATTGTCGGAGTTCCTTCTTTCTGCTTTTGCCCGTCAAGGCCAAGGTCGCGGACCAATTCGCCCATTTGCTTTGCTCTCAGGTAATTGATGATTCTTTTACCATACACAAGAGCAATAATCAGGGATAATAAGACCGCCATCCCTGCACGGAATGAGATGTACTTTAACATTCCAAGTCCGGGGATATGGATTCCATGGTGGGTTAGATATTCGTATAAGTAGTATAACATGTTTTCCTATTGTTAATAAATGATAAGTGATGTTTGATGAATGATAAGATCAATAATAATTGATCATTTATCGATTATAAATTACTTGCTCATTAACTTCCACAGTTCTGTAATTACTTCTTTGTCATCAAAATGGTGTTTTACGCCATTAATCTCCTGATAGTTTTCGTGACCTTTTCCGGCTACTAAAACAATATCTTTGGGCTCTGCAAATTTAATCGCCATTTTTATGGCTTCTTTTCTATCGGGTATTGAAGTGTATTTGCTGAAGTTCTGAGGTTCAACACCTGCTTCAATTTCTTTTATAATTGCTGCCGGATCTTCTGTTCTCGGGTTATCTGAAGTGATAACTGCCAACGTGGATTTTTTCGTTGCAATGTTTCCCATTTCAGGTCTTTTGGAGTGGTCTCTGTCTCCCCCGCAACCGAAGACGGTAATCAGTCTTTCATTTTTTGTTCTGATATCATTAATGCTGTCCAGAATATTTTCCAATGCATCCGGAGTGTGGGCATAATCGACGATGAAAAAAATGCCACCATCGGATTTGAAGGTTTCAAATCTTCCTGAGACTCTTTTCAGGGTGCTGATGGCCTGAAGGATTTCATTGGATTCAAAGCCGAGTTCAGATGCAATTCCAAATACCAATAGAAGATTATAGACATTGAATCTTCCCGTTAAGGTAGTCCAGAATTCCTTCCCGTTGAAGTTCAGGAGCATTCCGTTAAAATCAATTTCCAAAGCTTTTCCATGGTAATCTGCCATTGTTTTCAATGCATATGATCTTTTGGCAGCTTTGGTGTTCTGGAGCATTACATTCCCATTTTTGTCATCGATATTGGTAATGGCAATTGCGGTATCAGAAAGCTCATCAAAGAACCTTTTTTTCGTTTTCAGATATTCCTCAAATGTTTTGTGATAATCCAGATGATCATGAGTAAGGTTTGTAAATCCTGCAACTTTGAAATGGAGTCCTTCAATTCTGTTTTGAGAAATTCCATGAGAACTTACTTCCATGAAAGCAAATTCGCAACCTGCTTCTACGGCCCTAGCTAAAACCTGATTGATCGTAATAATATCCGGGGTAGTATGTGTGGCCGGAATTATTTCGCTGCCTATTCTGATTTCAACAGTTGAAAGCAATGCAGATTCATAGCCCAGATTTTTGAAAACATCAAAAAGCAATGTGGAAACAGATGTTTTTCCGTTGGTTCCAGTAACGCCGATGAGTTTCAGGTTTTGAGAAGGATTTCCATAAAAGTTTGAGGCCAGATGTCCCAGGGTTTTCGAAGAATCTTTTACTTTTACATACGTAACATCCTCATTCAGCTGATCGGGCAATACTTCACAAACGATCGTTTTTGCCCCTTTTTCAATAGAAGATGCAATATATGAATGCCCATCTGCAACCGTTCCCTTTACTGCGATGTAAAGAGAATTTTCTGTAACCTTTCTGCTGTCGAATACCAGCTCCGAAACTTCACGGGTATTGTCGCCGTGAATTTCTAAAGTTGGGATTCTGTTTAATAATTCAATTAATTGCATTTCTCTGATGCTTATTTTTAATTCTGAAGAGATAAATAAATTCTCTGGTTCTTACTGATCGTAGTTCCCTCCAAAGGAAACTGTTCTTTTATTCTTCCTACTCCTTTGTAGTCTACACGGTATCCAAGGTTTTCCAGTTGTGGAATCACATTCTTACCTATTAATCCTACCACGTTAGGCATTTGTTTATCATTTACTGCTACTTTCACATTAGGCTCCACCATTTTATTGAGGTTTACCTTTTTGTCAACAAGCATTTCTTTTTCAATATTCTGAGGCGTCTTCAGGAATGTTTTTCCTGCAATTTCTTTAAAAACCGGGGCTGAAACAGTCGCTCCGTAAAATCCTTTTGCCGTATTCGGCTCACTGATCATTACATAACAGGTATACTTCGGATTATCAGCTGGATAGAACCCTGCAAAAGAGGCACGGTATTTCATCGGGCCCGGAAGCCAGTACTCAAATCTGGCGGTCCCTGTTTTTCCTGCCATTTTCAGATTCGGGGTGAAAATACTTCGTCCGGTTCCTTTTTCCACGGCTTTTGTCAAAGCATTGGTCATCATTTTAATTGCTTTCTCAGAAGCCATTTTGCTGACCATTACCTCCGGCTTGGCCTGATACATTATTTTACCATCCTTCATGATCTTATCGATGAATAAAGGCTTAAGCATTTTACCATTATTAGCAACCCCGTTGTAGAAAGTTGCTAATTGTAATAAGTTAATGTTCGAAGAATATCCAAAAGATATCGAAGCAAGTGTTGCTGCGTTCCATCTTTTATTTTGTGGAGTTACGATCTTAGGTTTTGTAATGCCCGGAAGTTCGATATCCATTTTATCAAATAATTTCCAGCGCTTAAGGTGATCAAGGAATATCTGTGGCTTATCGGCATAGTATTTCGTAATCAGTTTGGCGGTTCCTACGTTGCTGGATTTCGCAAGAACGTCACTGATGTCGTATGTTCCTCCTCCGTGGCCATCTGAAATTCTTTGCTTCGCGTAGGTCCATACTCCGTTTCCTACATTTACCGTTGTGTTATCATCGATGAATCCGTCATCCATTGCTGCCAAAAGTGAAATGGTTTTGAAAGTTGAGCCGGGTTCGATATTATCTTTTAAAGCATAATTATAAGCATCTTCGTACTCTCCTGAATCTGTTCTTCGAAGGTTTACCATGGCACGAACCTTTCCGGTTCCTACTTCCATGACAATTACAGTACCGTGTTTTGCTTCAAAATTTACGAGCTGCTTCTCAAGAGCTGAGTGTGCAATGTCTTGAATTCTAAGGTCTAAGGTCGTATATACATCTTCTCCATCTACGGGTTCCTGAACCTTCCAGAAATCAATAGGCTTCCACTGCGAAGAATTGATTCTTTGTTCCAATCTTTTCCCGTCGGTGCCTGTCAGGTATTTTGAAAAGGCTCCTTCCAGACCGGATTTGTACTCACTGTTATCCATTCCGATGGTACCTGCACCAATTTCAGAAGTTGCGAGCTCTCTTTTGTAATTTCTGTCTACGATAAATCCTCCTTTATTCTTTCCTTTCTTAAAGATCGGGAAGTTTCTGATCCTGTCGTATTCATCAAAATCCAAGCCTCTGGCAAGTGTATAATATTGATTTTTCTTTCTTTTCTGTTCGTCAAATTTCTGTCTGAATTCACTTCTTGGTTTTCCAAACATCTTGCTTAGTGAATCCGTTAATGCACCGATATTGTTACTGTAAACCGTATCCTTTATTGTTTTGAAATCAAGATAGATATCATAACGCATAACGGTAGTTGCGAGAATAGAGCCATCTGATGCAAATAAATTCCCTCTGGCAGCCTTTAAAGTGGCTTCACGATAGTTTTTATTGATGTAGTCGTCTTTAATTTCCTGAACATTAGTGTTTTGGAGAATAACGATTCTTGTTAAAAAAAGTACAAACACGCACAAAGCTACCACTGCGAAGAGGTAGCCCCACCTTAACGTTTTTTTACGTTTGTTATCGTATTCATTTTGCTTTTGCATCTGTACTATCCAATTTTATTAGCAGTTTATGAGGATGGTTTTCCAGTGTCATTAAAGAATCCCGTGCTACTTCTTTTCCGAGCTCTGATTCCATTTTTACCTTAATCAGCTTACTTTGGGCATAAGCGTTTCGGGATTTATATTCTTCTGTTTCTTCTTTTAAAGCATTTACAATTTTGATCTTTTTGTTCACCAGGTGATTGGTATAGATCATGGCCATCATCAGTACAAAAAGCAATAAGAAATACTTGTAATGTATTTTTATCTCATCACGGTTGAGGAAATTCCCTTTTATAATGTCTATAAAAGTTAATCTCTTTTGTGGGCGATTTGTCGTTCTTTTAGCCAATTTATTATTGATAAATGATGATTAATAATTGATAATAAGGGTGTTACTCCTTATTTCTAACCATTTATACTTTTATTCCTGTTCTCATTTTTGCACTTCTTGCTCTTGAATTTTCCTCAATCTCCTTATCATCAGGAATGATTGCCTTACTCTTCAGCAGTTCGAATGCCTTTTTATAATTTCCATAAATATCCCTCGTCGGTTCCCCCTCAAACATTCCGTTTTTAAGGAATCTTTTTACAAGACGGTCTTCCAGGGAGTGGTATGAAATAACCACCAGTCTTCCTTCCGTTTTTAAGATCTGATAAGCCTGAACGAGCATTTCTTTTAAAACCTCAAGCTCCTGGTTTACTTCGATTCTTATTGCCTGGAAAAGCTGTGCATAAAATTTATTAACCTTATGCGGGGGAAGATAGCTGAATAGTTTTTTCAGGTCTTCCGTTGTATTGATGATTTTACTTTTTCTGTGATGAACGATATCCCTCGCCAGTTTACGTGCTTCTCTCAATTCACCGTAGTAGTAAAATATGTCTGCCAGCTGCTCTTCTTCATATTCATTGATCACCCTTTTGGCATCCAGGCTCTGCATTACATTCATCCTCATATCCAGTGGGGCATCACTTCTGGTAGAAAACCCTCTTTCCGCTTCATCAAACTGATGCGATGATACTCCCAGATCCGCCAATATTCCATCTACCTGAGAAACTCCGTACATCAGTAAGGAATTTTCCAGGAACCTGAAATTCTGATTAATCAAGGTAAACCTCGGATCATCAATATTATTTTTAAGAGCATCTAAGTCCTGATCAAAACTGAATAGCCTTCCTTTTTCAGAGAGCCTGCTCAGTATTTCTCTTGAATGACCCCCGCCACCAAAAGTACAGTCCACGTATGTTCCGTCTGGATTCGTAACCAAATCATCAACACTTTGCTTCAACAAAACGGGATTATGATACATGTTTTAATTTGTGTTTTGCGCCTTTTTAGCAGCGTAGTTATTCTTCATCGAAAGAGCCCATCACATCTTCAGCAAGGCTTGCAAAATCGGTTTCGTTGGTAGAGATCACTTTCTCGTAAGCTTCTTTATCCCAGATTTCAAATAATTCCCCGGCACTTGTGATCACAATATCTTTATGAAGATTTGCGAAGTGGGTAAGGTCTTTGGAAATCTGTAATCTTCCGGCGTTATCCAACTCTACAGTTTTTACTCCTGCTGTAAACATTCTTATGAAATCAGCATTCTTTTTAATGAATCTGTTTAGTTTATTAATTTTGCCCATCAGCTGATCCCATGCATTCATAGGATAAACTTCCAGGCAGGGTTGAAACACGGAGCGTTTGACTACAAAGGCTTTATCGTCAAAGTTCTCCATCTGCTTGATCAGCGATGCAGGGACTTTTAAGCGACCTTTGTCGTCTATTTTACACTCATATGTTCCAATGAAATTCTTCATTTGGGACAAATTTATATAATTATTTCCAAAACTTCCCACTTTTTCCCACTTTTTGACTCAATGTTAATAAGTTTTATCAAAGATTGAAGATCGTAGGGGTAAGTGGTTGATATTTTGGATATTGGAATTGTTGTTATTTTGCCCATAACAAAAAGGATGTTAAAAAAGATCGGCAAAAAGCCTTTATTATATTATTTTTATCTTAAATTAGGAATATCAAAATATTTTTGAGGTTTAATTTGTATTTTTGCAGGGCTTTATTAAGGCGTTTTATGATATTTAGTACAAAAAAAGAAAAGAAATATACTTTTGTAGAAGCGGGAGAAGGACATCCATTGGTGCTGTTGCACGGGTTAATGGGTGGTTTGAGTAATTTCGATAAGATGGTGAATTTTTTTTCGGAGAAAGGATTTAAGGTATATGTGCCTCAATTGCCAATCTATGATTTGCCGGTACTCAATACCAATCTTACTACTATCGCAAAATATATTATCAAGTTTATAGAGAGCCATATTTCGGAACCGGTAACTATTGTCGGGAATTCGATGGGCGGTCATGTCGGGCTTATCTTAGCTTTGGCAAGGCCTGATCTTGTAAAAAATCTTGTTTTAACGGGAAGTTCCGGATTATACGAAAGAACATTCGGGGACAGCTTTCCGAGAAAAAGTGACAGACAATATATAAGGAAGAAAACGGAGGAAGTTTTCTATGACCCTGCAGTCGCTACAGAGGATCTCGTGGACGAGGTTTTCGGTGTTGTTAATGACAGAATGAAAGGAATAAAAACCGTAATGCTTGCCAGAAGTGCAATCAAACACAACATGCTGAATGATCTCCCTAAAATTCTGACACCTACGTGTCTGATCTGGGGAAAGCAGGATAATGTAACACCTCCTGAGGTGGCAGAAGATATGCATAAATTTATTCCTAATTCCGATCTGTACTGGATAGATAAATGCGGCCACGCAGCAATGATGGAAAAACCAGATGAATTCAATGAAATTCTTTACAGCTGGTTAAAAGATAAAGTATAAATAACTTAAACCATTAAGATAGCTCTTAATGGTTTGTTTTTCTTAAAATAATTCAAAAATGGTAATTAAAACAGCAGAATTTGTCAAAAGTAGCGGGAAATGGCAGGAATGCCCGGAGCCCAATATTCCCGAATATGCTTTTATAGGAAGATCAAATGTGGGTAAATCATCATTGATCAATGCGATGATGAATCATAAAGATCTGGCAAAAACTTCACAAACTCCGGGAAAAACACAGCTGATCAACCATTTTTTAGTCAATGAAAGCTGGTATCTTACCGATTTGCCGGGATACGGATATGCTAAAGTTTCAAAGGTTCAGAGAAAAGATTTTGAAAAACTGATCACCAATTATATCCTGAACAGAAGGAATCTGGTTAACCTTTTTGTTTTGGTGGATTCAAGACACACTCCTCAGAAAATCGATTTAGAGTTTATCCAATGGTGTGGAGAGAGCGGAGTTCCTTTTTCAATTGTTTTTACCAAAGCAGATAAACTGAAGCCTAATGTTGTTATAAAAAATGTGGAGGATTATAAAGCTGAACTTCACAAAACCTGGGAAGACCTGCCGGAACTGTATATTACTTCAGCAGAAAAGAAGGAAGGAGGCGACAAAATTCTGGATTTCATCCAGACCACCAATGAATTTTTAAAAAATAATAGCGTAAACTTTGATGAGTAATATAATCTGGAAAATAAAAACTTTTGATGAGTTCACCGTTCCTGAGCTTTATAAAGTTTTAAAGGCGCGTATTGACGTTTTTGTGATCGAACAAAACTGCCCTTATCCTGATCTGGATAATTATGACCAGAAGGGTATTCATATCTGGGCGGAGGAAGACGGTGAGATCCTTGCCTATTGCCGGGTTTTTGATAAAGGCATTAAATATGATGAAACTTCATTCGGAAGGGTACTGACTACTGAGAAAGCAAGAGGAAAAAGCTTAGGAAAGCAATTGATAAGATATGCGGTTGAAACCATTGAAAACAGGTTTCATACATCGGAGATCAAAATCTCTGCACAGGATTACCTGTTGCGTTTCTATTCTGAGTTTGGTTTTATTGATACCGGGAAAAAATATCTGGAAGATGATATTCCGCATACGGAAATGATCAGAAAATAAAAAAGCGAAGATAAGTCTTCGCTTTTTTGTGGTTATATGTTGAGTGTTTTTTAGTTTTTATCCTTTAATGGCTTTTAAAATAATCGGTTCCAGATTAGAAGGAAGGTCTGCTGATTTAATCTGGTAATTTTTGACCTTCATTTCTTTGAACCAGTTTTCCCAGTATTCTTTGATAATATCCGCTTCGAAGGGATTTCCTTTGGCTGGATTAACGCCTAGTACAACTACTTCGAGGTTTTCTAAGTCATCATTTGCTTTAATGAAGCCGAGACCTTTGTCCTGAATTTTTGTTTTGAAATCCGATGAAGTGAGCTTCATTGATTTTACCAGTTCAGGGGTCAGATAGGATGTTTTCTTCCCTTCCGAAAACTTAGAATCTTTATGATAGATGTATCCGTCTGTTAAGATGAAAAGAATATTTCTGTGGTTATCTTTTATACAATAATCTTTTACTTTATTTTTAAAAAACTCCCAGATGTCAGATCCTACATATTGCTTGTCCTTGATTGCAGATTGATAAATCTGTAGAGGAATAGATGAATACTTATTCTCTACCAGGCTTATATTATCTTTCGTTGTGTTTTTGTCGAATGATACTTTCAGCTGTTTAGTCAGGTCATTCATTTTAGGGTCCGAAGGTTCCGGGTTAAAGAAAAACTGCATCTGATCATCGAGCTGAATAACCTTTTTGGCTTTAATATGATCTAAAAAGCCTTTATCAATAGCTTTAATATACTCAACATCTCTCTGGAAATATTCCATGGTTGGATTCGGGTTTTTTTCTGGATCAATTCTATCGGAAAGATCAATGAGTACACTGATGTTTAGGTTTTTAGACGTATTATTAACTGATGCCGATTGAACTAAAAGTTTTTCTTTTGGCTTTCCACACTGAATGAAAAGAAAAGAACTTACTAATAAATAAAATATTTTTTTCATAGTGATTTTTATAAAATAGACATATAAACTGAATTCTGGCTATCGGAATTTGCTCCAACTTTTCGTAGGTTTTCATTATACTTTTCCATGCATTCGTCAACCAGTTTTTGAGAGTGGATTCTCTCATTGATATTGGTAATCCAGCCTTGCATATATTCTGAAGCGTAAAGTTTGTAATCTTTAGTAGGAATAATTACACCATCAATAATATTTTGGAGCTCTTCAATTCTCCCTTTTGCCTTTGCAATGAGCTCTTTTATACTGCCAATATTATTTTTTATCTCTTCTCTTTGCTTTTTTAAATCGTCGATTCTTTCCTGATGTATAAGAATATCCTTTTGTCTTCTGGTTTGTTCGTGTCTAATTTTATCTTTTTCCTTGTGCTCTTTCATTACAAAGTCAAACACAAGTCCCCAAATTATGTATACAATAAATCCGGCAAAAATAATTCCCCAAAACTGATTCTTTGTAAACGCAATAGAAAGATCAAAAGGGGCAGAATTAAAAGTTTTATTTAATTCATATAATTTAGATTCTATTTCATAGGCCAGAATAGCATCAAAAACAAAAGTGATGATAAAAAGTAAAGTTACCTTGGAGTAATTAATCATACTTTTATTTTCACCAAACATGTGAATCAAATACCCAAGACCTAAAAATACAAATGGTATGAGTGTAACAAAAGCACCTTCAAGAGGTCCCTCATCCCATGCTTTATTGAATGCTTGTGCGTCCAGAACGCTTTGGATAATATTTCCGTTTGCGTCAAAGCTTTTAAAGAACGCAGAGTAAGAGGTTGAAATGTAAAAAGTGAAGAGATACAGACTTATAGGAATAAGTATAATTAAACCGATCCAGAATTTTGTGGAGGCTCCTTTTGTTGCCTTTACATTATATATTTCAGGGTTTCTAGGAAGATCATTGATTTCGAACTTTAATTTTTCAATTTTATCCTGAACGTTTTCGGTGTCTGTACTGTTAGTCTTTAACTGATCTTCTTTATTATCAAGTGATACAGTTAATCCTTTAATTTCTGTTTCTTTATTTTTCTGTTCATTGAGGTAAGGCTCCTTTAATTTATTCTGCTTTTCAACAAGTTCTTTTTCTTCATTTTGAAATTTTGAATAAATTGCATCCAGAAAAATGGATAATGCAGTATGGTTCCCGTTATTTCTGGTGCTGTCTCTGTATCCTGTCTCGTGATAGGTTCTTTTTCTATTCTCTTCGCTAGCTTCATTATTTAAAGACTCTGTTCTTGGCAATTGATCCTGATCGTCATCAAGAGGAACGGGCTTTAAACGGAAGAGGTTTTTGATATTGGTTGTCATAGCATTCATAATGGTTAATTTTTTAAATCATTGAGAATATCCTCTTTAGTCTTTTCTTGCTTAACTGCTTCGATAAAGTAATCAGCAATATTTTTTATATTTTCTTCCAGAAATCCAAACATGGCAATATATTTCTGCAATGATGAGTATTCATTCGGAGATACAACACCGTCTGCCCATACCATCACTGTAAGATCATATAAATACTCAACTTTTTCTTTGAGGGTTTCGGGAATTAATGATTTTGAATTAATGGGATTCATGAGAATTTCGTCAAGATTTTTTGCGGAAATTCCTCTTTCTTCGGCTGATTTATAAAGCATTTTAAGTTCGGATGCACTGAAATCATCATCGCAGATTGCCATCTGGTATAACCTTAAAAAATGAGCTTTGAGATTCTCGGATATTTGTATTGTTTCCATATTGTTTTATTTAATTATTCTATCCCTTGTACGGGGAATTTCTTCGTGATTTATATCAAGAGTTTCAGGTTGTTTTATTTTAGCCTTGGGAATCAATTTTAAGAAGTAAATGAAAAGCAAAAGACCAACAATGATATCGAGAACAATCCAATACGGTTTTAAATAGAAATAGATTGGAATAAATGGATTGAAAAAGATAAAAATCAACACAAATGCAATGAACCAAAAGCTTCTGGACCTGAATTCATTAACAATGATGACGAAAGCCATGAAAGAAACGATTATTCGAAGGAATGTGTAGTAACCTATTGGTAAATCGATGATGCCAATGAAGCAGCAGATTGCTGCAACAATGATTATATATTTCATGATTTCTTAGTTTTTAATTAGGCTTAAAATTTTAATTGCAGCCGGAACAGTATGCTCTTTCCACATATACTTTACTGCTTCCAGAATAGTAATAGCAGCCACCTCTAGGGCCTACATTTAAAGGATATCCATTATAAGTGCAGCCTCTGTTTTTAGTGTAAGTTTTTGTGCTTCTTTTGCCACTTTTGCCTTTTCTGCTTTTACTTTTCTTTGGTTTTTTGGAAAAGAATTCAGGAGATGAAGTAGCACTGTTTGTTGCTGCAGAAAAATTTGCAGGCAATAATAGGCCTAAACCTAGTAAGCTTGTTAAGATTAGTTTTTTCATAATGATTTTTTTAATATTTAGTTGACTATCCTCGGTGAATAATTGCATCATTTAGTGCTGTTACAATTTTTTGAATATATTCCCTATTTTTTGAAATAATGCTGTCTGCCTCTCCTGAATTAGTGCTTATTCTTACAGTATATTCATTTTTAATCGAAAAAAGAACAAATACACCCAAAACAATTAGGATTAAGCCAATCCAGAAAACGTTCGTAGAAAATAGAAATGGTATTCCGAAAAGTATTATTAGAACGGGTCCAACTCGACTTTTCTCAATTTCAAAAATGTGAACAGAAGATATATTTCTCATTGCGTAGGTTTTTGATTGTGTTATATATCTTGATTGGGTAACTAAAACAGAGCTATCCTGATAAAATGTAGTTTCATTCTGTGGTTCCATAATTTATTTTTTAAAATTGACTAACTTGTATGACAAGCATTTGAACAGTAATAACAGCCGTTAATATTATTTTTTTGAGCAGGAAATAATCTCTTTGCTTCAGCTACAGCTTCCTCACAAGAATAAAAGCTTCCAAGATAAACTCGATTTGTTGTTACTGGTAAATATTTACATGAATCCTCATGTACTTCATAGTCTCCATTAGATTGCTGATTTGTGTTGATGTAATAGTGTTTTTTCATGACATTAAATTTTAATTGATTAACAGTTCAAAAGTATAATCCTTTAACAGCCAGTCCTTACGGGTTTCCGTAAAAACAAAAAAACCTTTCAAAAAAATGAAAGGCTATATAAATCGGGATGGAAAATTTTATTTTTTAAATAATACCGATGTCTTTGCAAAATGCAACCAGTTGTTCGTTGCTGGTTACCTCAAGATCTTCTTTTAAGCTGTTCAATTTTTTTTCAACACTGCTTAAACTGTTAGGTTTTATGTTTTTTTCCTGTAGGAGATTAGGAATGTTTTTTTGCAGAACTCCTTTTGAAAGAAGGGAAACGAGTGTAATTTCATACGCAGAAAACTCATAACTATTTAGTTTTTTTATTTCCTGCTTTAAATCAAGAGACAGATAATTTTCATTAATGTAAACAGATGCAATTGATTTTTTCAGCTCTTTGGAATCGTTTCTTGCTTTACGAACATATCCATTGATATGATAGTCTTTGAAAAGAGAATCGATGATTCCGGATTTGTGTTCGGCGGAAAAGACAATGACTTTCAGGGAAGGCTGAAGTGCCTTTATTTGTTGGATAAGATCTCTTCCGTCTTTAATGTTTTGCTGCCGGTGATCTTCTTCATAATACAAATCAGTGATTAACAGGTCGTAAGGTTCATTTTCCCGAATGGATTTATGAACCTTTGCCAATGCGTCATCACAGTAATATACATAATCAACATTCGGAATGTTGAGGTCTTCCAGTGTTTTTTGTACCGAAAGATTAATACTTTCATGGTCTTCAGCGATTAAAATTTTTTTGAACATTCTTTTTAGTTTTTAGGAAACAGGAAATGAAATGTTGATCTTCAATCCTCTTTCGGTTTTGGTGTCAAAAATAATTTCTCCTTTGATTGTTTCTATACGGGAAACCGTAGACGACAGCCCATTTTTATATATAATTTCTCCGGGAATGCCAATTCCATTATCGGTATAGTAAATTTTGATCAGTTCATTTTCCCTTTCAAATCTGAAAACCACCCGGTCTGCCCGGCTGTGTTTTTTCATATTTACGAGTAATTCACGTACAATCTGGTATACTTCTGTCAGGGTTGATTCTTGTAATCCATTCCATATGCTTGCATCGTTTCCGGCAAGATAGGTTTTTACAGTATCATTATTAAAGGAGCCTATAAGTTCCGATATTTTTTCATTGAAATTCTTCTCGTTATTAGTAAGATCGGTCTTTTCATAGGAGATATCCCTTGATTTTTCATAAACAAATTCCAATTCATCAAGCGCCTCATCTTTGCTAAAGCTTTCCTGGTTTTCAATCTTGGTCATCACCTGATAGATACCGTTTGCTACTACATCGTGTACTTTTTTGGAGAGTTTAAGTTGAGTGTTTTTTATTTCCAGTTCTTTTTCTTGCTTTAGCCTTTTTTGCCTTTTACTGAATAGGATAATAATAATTATCACCATTGCTACGAGTGCTCCTGAAACTAGATACTGTATTAATAGACTGTTTTCACTTTCTGCTTTTTCTCTTTCTATATTTTCAACCCGAAATTTTAAAAGTCCGAATTTATTTATATCGTTATTTCTCTCAGTCTGCAAGGATGAATTAAGTTCTGTATATTTTTTAAAATTTTCCGAATAATTTTTTGGATTAAGAATTATTAATTTACTTAATGCTTCTACTCTGTCATCCGGACTATTACTCTTGGTTGCTACCTTGTACATTTCTTGAGCAAAATATAAAGACTTGGAAATGTCCTTGTCAGAATAGTAATCGGATAAAGTTGCAAGGCTGGAATTGATCGATAAGTTATCATTGAATCGGACTCTTATTTGCCATGCCTTTAGTAAATCTGGGAATGCGTCAAAATTTTTATTATCTAGGAACTGCGCTTTTGCATAATTATTCAGTGCTCTGGCGTAATCCAGGCTATCGGTTGTTTTTAATGCTTTTTTAAAGTAAGATTTGGCAAGGCTATAATTTTTTTGCTCTAAATAGGTGTCGCCAATATTATTATAAAAAGCTAATGAATCAATTTTATTTATAGAAGTTGAAACCGCCAAGTCATAGTATTTGATAGCCTCACTAAAATTTTTGAGATTTTTAGAGGCAATAGCGATTGAATTATAGTTAGCTGATGCTATTCTTTTAGATACAGAATCATTTCTCTCTCCCAATAATTTTTGTGCTTGAATAGAACTTCCAATACTACTGTAGTAATCTCCTTTATCAGATTCTATTATTGCAATATTGGTAATAGCACGGGCTGCCTCTATGCTATCACGAATATTTAGTAATTCTTCTTTGGCTTTGGTATAATATATATATGCTGAGTCAGTATTTTTACTTTCTCTGCAAATATCAGCCTTAATTAAATTGGTGTTTTGAAATGTTGTTCTCTTTTGAACTTCTCTTTTACAACCAATAATACAGAAGAGGGATAAAAGGATAAATTTTTTCAATATTTTTTCTTTCCAAGATACAAAAAAGGGAATAATATTAATTATTACTCCCTTTGTTATTAGCGGATTATGGGGTTGGTGGTTTTTGTCCTGTGTTGCCTCCTGTATCACCATCTCCTCCTACACCTCCAATAGGATCTGTAGGTCCTCCTTGTGTTACGGGTTGTACAATTGGATAATTGTTATCATTACTTGTTGCTGTATTTGCGTTATTATTTGGGAATGCTAAGCCTAATAGCATTAATATAAACTCGATCATTTTGTCAAAAAATTTAATGTTAAAGCATTCGTGTTCTTCCCTGCGAAACAGATCGCAGATAGTTTTACACGGTTAAAAATTTCGAAGCGCTTCTTAAATTTTTTGGGAAGTAGAACCTTCAAAAACGGAAGAGAAACATCTGCTTCCCAACCCGGAGTTTTCTTCCGTTTTATCTGGTGATTTAGAAATCAGTTTTGTAAATTTGTTATTGTCTGTTGTTTTAATTGTTTGTTTATCACTGATTTCTGAAGCAAAGATGCGACAAAGGGCGACGCATGTGTTAGACAAAACATCGACATCGATAGACAAGAAATGGACAGGAATATACTTACGGTAATCCGTAATGCGACATGAGTGAAAAGCAGCTATTTTGTAATTACTTTAAAAACTAAATATGTCCAAAAGAAAACTACTTATTCGTGAAGTGTTCGAGAAAATTAAAAAAGAATCTCCGAAGGATTCTAAAAGCGGATGGGCAGATGATCTTTCAGATGATCTTGAAAGGAAAATAAAATTTACAATATCGGCCAGAACACTTTCTAGATATTATGACTCCTTCGTTGCCGAAATAAAGGAAGAGGTAGGTGTAGAAACCTTGGTACTTAATAAGTTAAGTCAATATCTTGGATATGTTGATTTCTCAGATTTTTCAAAAACATTTGCCAAAGATGACGAACAGGCTAATAAAACAACAATAAACATAAGAGTAGATGAGGACGAGGAGTCCATATCTGAAAAGTTTTCAAAACTGATCATTAATATCAGTAACGAGCAATATTTTAAAGTCCCGGAATTCGTAAAACAGAACGGGTTAGGTATTATGGAAATGATTCTGCTTGTTTGCCTGGTTACGGGAAATGTGGTTTTCTCAAATAAGAAACAAACCATTCAAGGAATTACATCAGGCATTGATAAGGTACCATTAATGGAATGTATGTATTGGGATGGAAATGAATATAGATTGACTGATTGCAAAAACAAAAATCCTCATATCAATGTAAAACCTATTGATACTGTTGATATGAAGTACTTCAAAAGAATTACCCATAAAGATACTTTGACAGAAGAAAATGCTTTAGGAACAACATGGTACTCAAAGTATAATGGGAATGTGGAATTTTTTACTAGTGATGGGATAGATCCGAATAATGGAAGGGAACTTAGGAAGTCAACCCCTATTATTATTTTCAAATATGCTGGAAAATCTAAAGACACTATACAAATTGAAGAATAACTACTTTCACAATTATTTAAAATTCCCTTAAATCAATTCCAAAAATAATCCTCTAATTTTCGGGTTATTTTTACCATGTTAAAAAAAGGAATTTTCTTCATTTTACTTTTAGCTTTTACTTACTTATCTGCTCAACAAAATCCGGTACAGATTGCTTTTCTTTCGGATGTGCATTTTCAGGATGTATATGGAAGTTTTTCGGATCATGATTTTAATGGAATTGTTAATCCTAAAACAGGAAAAGCAACCATTTTGAGGACAATGGATGCTCAATTGCATTCCACACGAGTTTTTAATGAAAATTATTTTGCTTTCCTGAAAGCGCTGGTGGATATTGCTTCGAAAGGAATTAAGATTGTTGCCATGCCCGGCGATTTTTCGGATGACGGGCAAGCGTACAATATACGGGGGTTGCAACGGATTCTGAGGACGTATCATGAAAAGTATGGGATTAATTTTTACATAACAACGGGAAATCATGATCCTGTCGGACCATTTTATCAGGATGGAGGGAAAGATGATTTTTTAGGAAGCGATGGAAATGCATTGGGGATTTACAGTAATAAAACCCTGTCAAAAAATAAAAGGAATATTATTACGAAGGACATTGCAGAATCGGGGTATCTCGAGATTTTGAATGAACTTAAAGATTTCGGTTTTTACCCACAAAAAGGGAATCTGTATTGGAGTACTCCTTTTGCCAGCTATTCTTATTCCGGCTACTCCTATGATCATGCAATGAAATGTGCCAATTACCGGAGCAGGATGTATGAAGTCTCCAAAGGATTTTCAGTCCCTGACTTAAGCTATGTGGTAGAACCGGTAAATGGGGTTTGGATGATGGCTATTGATGGCAACACTTATATTCCCAAGAATCTCAATAAGGGCTCGGATGATCCCGGAAATTATAACGGAGCGAGTATAGGATATAATAATGTTCTGACGCATAAAAAGCATTTGATCCAATGGGTAAAGAAAATTGCAGAAGAAGCTGAAAGAAATGGTAAAACTCTAATTGCCTTTACCCATTACCCGATGATCGATTTTAATGACGGGGCAACAGATGAGATCAAAAATCTTTTAGGAGAGAAAAAATGGCAGCTGGAAAGGATTCCGGAAGAAGAAGTAGCCAAAGACTTTGCAGATGCCGGGTTGCAGATTCATTTTGCAGGACACATGCATATCAATGATACGGGTATACGGAAAATAGGGGATAAGATGCTGGTGAATATACAGGTTCCTTCTCTTGCAGCCTATTTACCAGGTTATAAAGTGCTTACCATTCATTCACAGGATGTAATGGAAGTAAGGACAGAAGTTTTACATGAAGTTCCTCGTTTTGATGAGTTGTTTCCTTTATACGAAAAGGAATACAAAGCATTGCAAAAAATTCCGGGGAAGCTCCTGTGGAATAAAGAAATCCTGAAAACAAAATCCTACCATGATTTCATGTTATTTCATCTTAAGGAATTGGTTCGCCTTCGGATGATCCCGGATGACTGGCCAAAGGATTTTATTGAAAAAGGGAAATCCTTATCAGGGAAAGAGTTGCTTTTGCTTTCTGAGGGTTCAAAATATACATTGCCTAAAAATATCAATATACATTCGTTCAAAAAATGGAATCTTGAGGATCTGTTGTTCGACCTGTATAAATTCCAGTCTGCTGATGAACTTGCACGAAAGGATATTTCGAAGGAAAGATGGATGCAATATCAGGTTCTGGTAAAATCTTTTGAGCAAAATCAGTCGAAGGATCCTTTTATATTAAAGCTAAAGTCTGTCTTCAGAATCTTATCCCTGCTTTCAAACGGAGATCCGGCTGATCATTTTGAAATTGATTTGAAAAAGCAATCAGTAAAAAAACTGTAGAGGAATCTTACGTTGAATGACTAAATCGTGCTTCTCAAACCTTCGTTATTAAAAGATCTTTTAAAATAAAAAGAAAGCAACCTTATGCTAAGACTGCTTTTCTTTGATATGAATGTGAACGTGTGTAATTATTGTCCGTTTACCGGATTTTTTCTTTCATAAGTATTGTTTTCAAAACTTACCTTATAATCTGATTTAAAAAGACTGCTGGGTAAGTAATAATCTGTTGAAATTATTTGTGCCCCGCTTGCTTTGGCTTTTTCAAACCTTGAATAATCCCCGGCTCTCGCTTCCATAGTATCTGCATCTGCCCTGGTGCGGATAATGTATCCTTTTAGTACGAGTTCCCGGATTTCAGGACCGGGATCATTCCTGAACAATACTGCAGCTTCCGGGGTTCCGGGTACTGAATTAGTGAATATCATTCTTCCCGATAAAGAAGCGTGTCCCTTGATATAGAGATCTCTGTTTTCTCCGTTGTTATCCAGCACAAAAAGAAACTTTCCTTTGGCATTTTTTACGGTCGGCCAGTTCTTGTGAAGGACTGCTTCGTTCAATGTGGTATAGGATCCGCGAATATCATCCGGGGTGATGATCTTGTTTTTACCGAGGTACTTTTTAAGCTCGTTATCAAGGTCATCGAATAATTGGCTTGTATAGTGCTCCGGTTCGGTTCCGAATGTGTTGGCTCTGCCATCTTTAGGTTCCAGGGTAATGAATATAGGGTCGTGATCAGGGTGTGCATCGGACCATTTTTTAAGATCCTTTAAACACTCTTCAAGTGTGTAATACCAGGTCTGATAATCAATATCCGTAATATGGATCATTTTGTATCCCGGCTTTTTCATTTTCCCTTCCGGATCAAAAGGTTGTTTTGTTTTGACAAGATCTAAAATTTTCGGGTGGGCATATTTTCCGCCTTTGCTGTCTGCATACACATCAAGTTCGAGGTTCCGTAATCCTAAATCCAGCTGTTCCGGGATCGCGATATGCTCGTATTGAATTTTAGGCAGGGAATGTAATGAATCTTTTTTTGCCAGAAAATAATAAACCTCAGGAAGGATTGCTTTCTTATAGCTGTTATGGGAGCCGATCACCTGGATTTCATTCATCTTTACATCATCCAGATTCTGTCTCTGTGCCCATAGCAAAAAATAGGGTGATAAGGATAACAGAAAAACGGCAGCCTTTTTCATAATAACTCAAATTTTGTCATGGCGAAATTAGCGACTCTTGTCCTTAGATAATTTATATATTATGTTAATAAATTTTTAAGATTATGTAAATACGGTAAAAGATACTGTTTGTAAGACTCTGAAAGTTAAAACGATATTATTTTCTCATTTTGGGATATTTATATTTTGTTGATCTTAAGATAATATTATGTTAAAATAGTTTTTGGGGAAATGAATTTACTTTGTATGCCGAAAATAAGCTGTGAAAAGAGTTGAAAAAAACCACTGTTGCGGGAACAACAGCGGCTTTTTACTAAGCAAATGTTTATTACAATTTACTTAATGATATGTACCACAAAATTAATTTTTTTAAATTTAAAAAGCTAATTCCAATAGCGTTAATCTTTCTGGTGGCCAATCAGGCCAATGCAGAGGGGTTTACGACCATTAGCCCTGTTTACTCGCAGGTAAATGAGACGATTTCCGGAGTTGTTCTGGATCAGGAGGGATCACCGGTTGAGGGGGCAAAAATTATGGTTGTAGAAACGGGAGCTACAGCCATCTCAGATGCTTCAGGAAATTTTAGCATTTCTGCTTCTATCGGACAAACATTATCAGTCTCTTATGATGGTTATGAAGTTCAGAAGATAAAGATCGACGGAACTTCTGTTTCTGTACGGTTAAAATCCAAAAAAGCAGCAACTTCTATCGAAGAGGTAACTTTAGTAGGTTATGGATCCCAGAAAAAATCTGATTTAACAGGAGCTGTCAGCCAGTTGAAGGCTGAAAACTTCAAAGAAGGAATGAACATTTCTGTGGATAACCTGATGCAGGGAAAGATTGCCGGTGTTCGTATAGTTCAGTCAAGCGGTGAACCGGGGGCCGGAGTGAACGTATCTATTCGTGGGATCGGTTCAATAAGGAGTGGTAGTACTCCTTTATTTGTTGTAGATGGTGTTCCTTTAAGTAATGATGCGGTGAGTGCAACAAGCCCGAATGTAGGTTTAGGAAATGCACAGGCAAAAAATCCGTTAAACTTTCTGAATACCAGTGATATCGAATCGATCACCGTCTTAAAAGATGCTTCGGCTGCTGCCATTTATGGAGCCCGGGGATCGAATGGAGTTGTTTTGGTCACCACGAAAAGAGGAAAGAGAGGGGAACCTATGTTTACCTATGATACCTATCTTGGTTTTTCTTCTGTTATTAAGAAGCTGGATCTGCTAACGGCAGATCAGTACAGAGCTGCCGGAGTTGATAAGCTTTATGATCACGGAGGAAATACGGATTGGCAGGATGAGATCTATAGAAACGCGGTGTCTCAGAATCACTCGGTATCATTTTCAAAAGCTACGGAAACAGGAAATTATTTTGCTTCCATTTCTCACATGGATCAGGACGGTATTGTTCTCAACAGTGGTTTTAAAAGAACAACTGCCCGTCTGAATGCAGAAGAGTCTTTTTTTGACAATAAAAGGCTAAAGGTTAAAGTAAACCTTACGGCAAGTGACATCAGGGAAACAGGAATCCCGAATGGAGGTAATGCAGGATCGGATGGTCAAGTCATTATTCATGCCTTGATGGCGAACCCAACCCGTTCTGTTTATGATCAAAACGGGAACTTCACTAATTTTAATATGAACGCTCATTATAATCCATTATATCTGTTAAGTGTTTATAATGACAAGACCAATACCTTCAGGGTTTTGGGAAATACAGAGGCAACTTTAAGGATCTTGCCGGGATTGAATTATAAATTCAATTTAGGGATCGATAAAACAATGTCGGAGAGAAGCACCACTATGTATCCGAATATTACCGACAGAACTCCCAAAGGAATGTATGTTCAGGCCAATCTTGATTCTTATAATATTCTGTTGGAACATTACTTAACCTATGATCTTAGTTTAAATAAGCATAATTTCAGTTTGCTGGGAGGTTTTTCATATCAGAAATTCAAATCTACAGGAACTTATTTCGGAGTAAAGGATATTGCTGCTCAGGGAGCGGGAATTGCACCGGAAATTAATCCGGGATATTCAGGAACGGCATTTATTCCCAGAGCGGGATATGCGCAGGAAAATGAATTGCAGTCCTATTTCGGAAGGGTAAATTATAATTTTGATAAAAAGTATTTACTAACAGCTTCATTACGAGCAGACGGTTCCACTCGTTTTGGTAAAAATAATAAATACGGATATTTCCCTTCATTTGCGGTGGGGTGGACGGTTTCCAATGAAAATTTCTTAAAGGACTCTCAGATCATCAATGAATTAAAATTAAGAGGTAGCTGGGGACAAACCGGTAACCAGGAAGTTCCAAACAAAATTACACAAGCGAGTTCTTCATTAACACAAGCTGCGGGATATTATCTGTATGATAACTTAAATCTGATCAACGGAGTGGCCATCAACAGAACGGTAAACCCTGACCTGAAATGGGAAGTTGTGGAGCAAACCAATATTGGGACAGATTTCAGTTTATGGAAAAATAAATTGTACGGATCATTGGAATACTATCATAAGACGACGAAAGATCCTATTTTAAATATTCCTTCAAGACCTTTGAGCCCAACAAGCACTGTTTGGAAGAATGTTGATGCGCAGATTGTCAATAAAGGTTTTGAATTCAGCTTAGGTTCAGAGATCATCAAAAATGAAAATTTTACATGGAACCTTGATGTGAACGGGGCGACAGTGAACAATGTTGTGAAAAATCTTCCGGTATCAGCGATTTACTCCGGTGAAGTTTCGGGACCGGGGCTTTCCGGGGTAACGGCGAATATTTACAAAAACGGGTATGAGGCGGGTTCTTTCTATATGTTGAATTATCTCGGTGTTGATGCCAACGGAAAATATATCTATGAAGATATTAACGGAGACGGAAGAATCGATCAGAATGACAGAAAAATTTTCGAAGGAGCTATACCCAATTTTACCTTCGGGATCAATTCTTATATGAAATACAAGCGATTTGATTTTGCATTCTCTTTCATCGGACAAACCGGAGGCTATCTTGTTAATAATACGGCGCTTGACCTGAATATCAATAACCTAGCCTCAGACAGGAATGTTTTGAAAAATTTCTACGATTCGGGAGCAAGTTTCACCAATCAGCCCCAACTGTCCTCTTTGTATCTTGAAAAATCCGATTTCCTTCGTTTGAACAACATAAGGCTAGGATATACTTTCGACATGGGACAACTGAAATTTTTAAAGAGCATTAATCTCTACGTAAGCGCACAAAATTTATTTACCATCACCAGTTATTCGGGATATGATCCTCTTGTTGATACGAACAAACAAGTAGGAGGGAACCAGTCTCTGGGAATCGACTATACAACATATCCGTCTGCCAAAACATTCATTTTGGGGGCAACTGTTAAATTTTAATTTGAGTTAAAGAAATCATGAGATCTAATTTTTTAAATATTAATAAAATTATTTTATCCATTGCTGCATTGGCCTTAATGGGATGTACAAATCTGGATGAAAAAGTAATCGATGAGGTCCTGGGTTCTGAAGTTGCAGATCCAGAGGCTGCTTTGGCTGCTGCTTACAGCCAGCTTGGTGAAGGAACTTTTGTAGACCATGGAAGTGTTTTTGCATTGCAGGAATATTCTACAGATGAGGCCATTCTTCCTACGAGAGGAAGTGACTGGGGAGACGGAGGAAAGTGGAGAGCTATGCACGAATTTACTTGGGATGCCAACAGTGACGTGGTTAAAACGACATGGAACCAGCTGAACTTCGGGATTACCAAATCTTTAACGGCAATATCGAGCGCTAACAAAAGTACAGGAGCCAATAAAGCATTATTTTTAGCAGAAGCAAAAGGATTATTGGCATATTATACTTATACAACCATCGATTTATTTGGACAAGCTCCTTATAGGGATCCGGATAATATCAATGCCCCGATTGTGATCAGAAAGGCAGATACTACAATTGATGCTTTAATCACTGAAGTAACAGGGCTTATTCCCAATTTAGCAGATATTAAAACTCAGAATACCCATGCAGGAAGGTTTACAAAGCAAGCAGCCTATGCACTTTTAGCAGATATGTACCTGAACAGGGCGGTTTTAAAAAACAAAACGGCAGGTACTTTCAATTTTACAGAGCAGGCTGTAAATGGGGGAGGAAATGATATGGATAAAGTGATTGAATATTGTAACTTGTTGATTAATAATCCCAACTTTAGCTTAGAGTCTAATTATTTTCACAATTTTGATATCAATAATGATACGAGCAAGGAGATGATCTTTACTATTGTTCAGAAAAAAATAGCCAGTTCAGACAAGGGTTCGGATAACGATTTAGCGTATATGTCAATGGAAAGGAGCCAGAAGCCTTCACCGGATAACAGAGGAACAAATGCATCATGTGTCACTCCTGAATTCTATTACTCATGGAACGGGAATCATGATGACCCCCGTTTTCAAAGAACCTATCAATATGAGGACGGAACATGGTTCAGAAATGACGGAACTGATGTGAGCGTGCCTTCAACAAGTAAAGTGGAAGGAACAGGAAAACCCTGGTTTCATTTTAACAGAGGACTGCAGGTGGGTCAGCAATATGGGCCTAAAATTCTTCAAAATGGAAATTTCGATATGACCGCAGATGGAAGAATTAAAGTATTTAAGTTGTTTACAGAAAAAAACACAACGCTTGCTGCAGATTTCACTCCTGAACTGAATTTTGATAACCCTTCTGAGGCTGTATTTACGCAGGCGCAGATCAACAGAGGAGTAAGAAATTTCAAATTTGAATTTGATCCAGGCTATGGAAACAACGGAACAAGCGGAATGGACGTCCCATTATACAGATTGGGAACAATCTATATGATGCGTGCAGAAGCCTATTTCAGAAATGGAAATATAGCAGCAGCGTTGGCCGATGTTAATAAATTAAGAACCAGCAGGACCCGCGAATCTTTATACAATAATGCTCCGGGTGTTGCGATTGCTTCTCTTGATGCAAATACTTTATTTAAAGAGTCCGGCTATGAACTGTATTGGGAGATGTACAGAAGGAAAGCGATGATAAGATTTGGGAAATTCGATCTTCCGGGAACGGCTAAGTCAGCGTCCCAACCTTACAGAAGAATTTTCCCGATTCCTCAGGCAACACTTGATGCATCAAATGATTTTACTCAGAATCCGGGCTACTAGTTTTTCTCATATAAATGATTATTTTCTGCAAAGAAAAGCGAAGAGAATAATCTCTTCGCTTTATTTTTTTATTCAGCATTCAACATGTTCAGTTCTCCGAAATGTTTTTTGAATTTTTGAATTTTAGGGCCTACCACAGCACTGCAATAAGGTTGTGTAGGATTTTCATTGTAATACCCCTGATGGTATTGCTCAGCAGGCCAGAACTTATCGAATTTCGTTAATTCGGTAACATATTCTCCGGACCATCTCCCTGATTCTTCAGATACCCTGATGGCTTCTTCTGCTTTTTGCTTTTCCGCATCATCTTTATAGTAAATAACAGAACGGTATTGTGTTCCGATGTCATTTCCCTGTCTGTTAAGCTGTGTTGGATCATGAAGGAAAAAGAATACATCCATCAATTGTTCGTATGAAATGATCTTAGGATCATAAGTGATCTGTACTACTTCTGCATGACCTGTATTTCCTGTACATACTTCTTCGTAGGTCGGATTCTCTTTATGTCCTCCTGAATAGCCTGAAATTGCAGATTTTACACCCTTTAGCATGTTGAAACAGCTTTCTACACACCAGAAGCATCCACCGCCGAAAGTAATCTGTTCTAAATTATTGTTATCCATTGTAGGTTGATTGTTTGAATTACCGGTTTCTTTATCTATCCTATACTATAAAGGATATCAAAAAGCTAATCAAAAATATGAAAAACTTTTTCATTTTTTACGGGAACTGTCATGAGAATTTGTACATATTGCTCGTGATTTGCAGCGAGCCGAAAATCAAATATTCCGGATAATATAGGACAAAATAAAAAGCACCCTTAAAGGATGCTTGATTATATCTTTAAATAGCGTCAGATTATTTTTCCCAAACCAAGGCACTTGCCCCCAAAATAGCAGCATCCGCTTCATCAAGTTCGCTGAAAACCAATTTAACTTTATTTCTGAAAATCGAAAGAAGGTTTCTTTCCATATGAAGTTTTGCAGGTTTCAGGATAAAATCTCCGGCTTTAATAACTCCACCAAATAAAAGAATCGCCTCAGGAGATGAGAACATAACAAAATTAGCCAATGCCTCCCCTAATTTCTGTCCCGTGTATCTGAATACTTCGATAGCAATAGGATCTCCTTTTAATGCACATTCATGAACCGTTTTAGAATTGATCGCCTCTTCAGGATACTGGTTCAACAGGGATTCAGGAAATTCAGCCCTCATTTTTTTAGCCGTGATTGCAATTCCTGTAGCGGAGGCATACGCCTCAAGACTTCCTTCAGAACCAGTACTCCAATGCTTTCTTCCTCCCGGTTTCACAATGGTATGTCCGAGTTCACCGGCAAAACCATCATGTCCGTAGATCAGCTTTCCACTGGCCACGATACCGCTTCCTACGCCTGTTCCTAAAGTGATCATGATAAAATCTTTCATTCCTCTTGCTGCTCCGAAAAGCATTTCACCATAAGCTGCAGCATTAGCATCATTGGTAATGGTACAAGGTAGATTGAATTTGGCTGTCATTAATTCAGCAAAAGGAACAACTCCCTTCCAGGGAAGATTGGGAGCCTGCTCTATGGTTCCGGTGTAATAGTTCCCATTAGGAGCACCTACACCAATGCCATCGAAATTTTTTTCATTGCCGTACTTTTCAATCAGAGGGTGAACCTTTTCATGCAGGGCTTCGATAAAATCTTCAACCTTTTCATATTCATCCGTTCTCAGGTGCCCTTTTTCAAGGACCTCTCCTCTGTGGTTTACCACTCCAAACTTTGTATTGGTGCCACCAATATCAATTCCTATGGCAACATGTTTTGATAAATCTATTAATGACATTTTCTATTCTAATAATTCTAAAGGGTTAAAATTATAAAAAAGATTGTATTAATGGATTATTAACGAAGAATTTATTAAAAAAAGTTTTCAGGCCGTTTTGGGTGTTTTCTTTTTTCTTCTTCCCCACCATACCAGGAAGCCAGTCACTGGTAATGAGGCACATATGAGACTTACAACAAAGGCAATGATTTTTGTAGGAAGCCCCAATATGGATCCGACGTGGATATCATAATTTGCTCCCACTACTTTTTCTCCGAAATTTTTGTCTTTAGGATCGTGAGTGTGAAGAAGTTCACCTGAGTTTTCATCAAAAATTAAGCTGCTGCTTTTATGATAAGAATAGGATAGGTGCTTTACGTATACTTCAAAATTAGGATGCTCGTGATCATCCATATGTTCGTGACCGAGATCTATAGAAAAACCAAAGGAATCCGGATATTTCTCTTTAACAGTATTGCTTATTTTATCGAGTGTGGTTTCTGTTCTCTGCTCAATCGGGGCCTTTGTTTTGATATGGGAAAAATCAGGATAAACAGTACTTCCTCCTGAAAAGATCACATAGATTGCTGCCTGAACAAAAAAGAAGGCATAAAATAAACCTGTAATAGAGAATATTAAAGCGAAAACGGAGGCGTAAAAACCTAATACATTGTGAAGATCATAATTCTTTCTCTTCCAGCTTTTGATATTTTTCCATTTGAAAGAAAAACGTTGTTTCCTCGCCGCTTTATTTTTAGGCCACCACAGTACGATCCCTGTAATCAGCATGATGACGAATATAATAACGGGAATCCCAACAAGGTATTTTCCCCAGTCCTGTTTCAGTAAAAAGCTCCAGTGGATCATTTTTACGATCTGGAAGAATCCGTTTTTTTCGTCATACGTTCTTAAAACTTTTCCGGTGTAAGGATTTACGTAGGCCGCTTTATAGACAGGATATTCGTCAAAGTAATTCCAGGCATCGGTGTTGTGTTCGTACCAATAGAAAATGTATGACATCTTCTTATCAACAGGAATGTTAACCCAGTGAACCGGATATTTCTCTTTTACCTGTTCAGTAACTGATTTTTCCAGCACCCTGATCGGCAGGATCTGTTTTTGATCTATATTTTGCTCGTTATGATAGATAACATCTTTTCGGGTAACGTTTTCAATCTCATCCTTAAAAACATATAATGCTCCGGTGATGGAAATAATGAAAATTAAAAAACCGATTCCCAGCCCAAACCACAAATGCAGTTTAGCAGACCACTTTTTAAAAAATCCGGGCTTTTTTTTATGGTGATGTTTCTTCTTCATATCGTAACAGAAAGTCGTGCAAAGATAACACTTAACTTTTATTTAGATTAATTAAAATTTATATTCGATCATGAAAGTTCCTCTCATTCCTAAAGAATTGATGAAGTCACTATCTCTTGCAGACCACCATGCGATAGAAGGTTGGTAGAGTTTATTGAAAAGGTTTTCTATTCCTAAAGAAACTTTCCAGTTATTATTGACTTCATAGCTGGACTTAAAATTGAAAACAGTGTAATCCGGAACCCGACCTTCACCGTAAGCATATAATCCTGTTTTTGTATTAGGCTCGAACCTGTCCTGTTTAAAGGCGTGAAGCATATCAAGTCCTAAAGATAATGCCTTCACAGGCCTTACCTGAACATAAGCCAGGACCTTCGGAGCAGAAATTCTGCTGTTGTTGATTTTTGCAGAATAATCCCCGTCATTTTTTATAGAAGTAATGCCTTCCATCCAGCTGTAGCTTCCACCGAAATTAATCCATCGGGTAGGCGTGAAATGTAAAAATCCTTCTACTCCATATACCACTTCGGGAGACCTTTGAATGGTTAAAGCACGGTCCGGGCTCTGAACAAATGAAGCTCCTAATTTTGAAGTACTTACATAAGATGTAATTTCGTAATTGATCCATTTGGAAATCTGACCTGTGGCTCCCAATTCATAATTGTTAACAATAATAGGTTTGGTTTCGAGGTTTTGTATAGTTCCTTCCGTAGATGTCCTGAGGATCCTGCCCAGTTCATTAATGGAATAGGCTTGTGAAAAGCTTCCGAATAAATTGATATAATCTTCAATATTATAACGCACCCCAATGTTCCCTACAAAGGCGTTGTACTTTAAGTCTCCGCCGGTAACAAAAATACTTTTTGTGAATGTGCCGTCGTTTTTAATGGATGAGAGAGTATTGAAATCACCTACCTTAACTTTTATATTCTCATAACGGACACCTCCTTTAATGGTAAGCTTTTTTAAGAGATCTATTTTAATAAGTGCAAAAGGAGCAATGTTGGTCATGTCCATGTCCGGAGTCCAGTAACGGCCATCTTCAAGCTTCTGTACGGTTTGATCATTAAGTATATCGACTCCGTAAATAACTTCTGCCTGGGAGTTTTTCGTATTCCACAATTGAGTATCAAGATTAATACGGGCACCTTTTTTCTTGGAAATAACATTGGATTGCCCACCGTTCAGGAATGTATCACTGTATCCGTACACTGTTCTGAAGTCCTGATAATAAAGGTTTACATTCAATGATGTCCCATCAAACAGGTTTTTATTATCGTAGCTTAATTTATAGTTATGGTTTCTTGGTGTCCCCTGTGGAGTAGTTTCAAGATTTTTCCCCCTTCCTTCACCGATTGTTGGAGTAACTCCGTATTTTCCGGTTTTTAATCCTAAATCCAGATCTGATTTCGAAGCATATCCTAAATATGAAGCCTCAATTCTTTGATTAGGGGTAAGGTTATATCCCAGTTTCAGCATTCCGTTGTAATTGTCCATTTTTGCCGTACTGTAGGTAGGGCTGAGGTTTACACCGTCAGCATCCTTCAGGTATCCCGTTCTTTCGTAGGCCAATGAGGCCACATAATCAAATTTGTCCGTGATCTTTCCGGATAAAAGCTGGCTTGCCCTGAATCCTAACGTCCCACCATAAGGCTGACCTGTAAGTCCGATCTGTGATAGACCTGAAATCTTTTGATCCGCTCTGCTTCTTTTGGTAATATAATTAATGATACCTCCGTCTGCTCCGTTTCCATATATGGACGAAGCACCTTTAATAACCTCGATCCTTTCAATAACCGACGGATCAATAGATCTTATATCCCTTGCTCCGTTTCTAAGTGGAGTGGACTGGGGAACCCCGTCAATAAGTACCAATACCTGGCGGCCCCGGAGGGTTTGTCCTGAATTGGAAGTTTGTCCCGAACTTGGTCCCAAACTCGGAACAGTATATTGAAGGATACTGGTAATATCCGAATTAACCGTCAATTGAGATTGTACCTGCTTTTCCCCGACAATGGTAATAGAGCTAGGAACTTCCTTGATATTTTCTTTTTTTCTTGAAGCCGTAAGTACAACTTCTTCAACATTCCTGGTTTGTAGTGTATCTTTAACTTGTGCAAAAGCAGTCACTGTTCCCAGACATGCTACTGATAAAAAAGCTTTTTTCATTATATTTTTTTCCCTTGTTTCTTTCTTTTTCCCCACCATACCAGAAATCCGGTGACAGGTAATGATGTGCAGATAAGCCCTGCAATAAACCAAATGATCTTTCCCGCCAGGCCGAAATAAGAACCTGTATGGATGTCATAGTTGGCATTGGAATATTTCTCTGCAGCAGATAAATTCTGATGAGGTCGGTTTGCCAATAGTTTTCCGGAGTACTTATCGAATATCAGAACATTTCTTTCGCTGTACCTTCCGTCCTGCTGATAAATGGTTACCGGAATGTTCTTCAGTTCTTTTCCTTTTTTATTCTTTCCGTTCAGAGGAATTCTGAAACTTGAAGAAGACGCATATATTTTTCTCGTTTCATTGGCTGCCAGATCAAAAACTCTATTGTTTTTTGCCAGTAGCGAATCCGGAGACGTGGGTTGCTTTTCTTTTGGAAGTTCAAATGATCCGGATAAAGTGAAATTGAAGGCATTTTTAACGTAGGGGTAGGTAAAGTAAATACCGGTAATCGCCATAAGTAAAGCAATAAACGAGGAATAAAACCCCAGAACATTGTGGAGGTCATAGTTTTTCCGTTTCCAGGTTTTTACATTTTTCCAGTTAAACCAGAAGCGCCCTTTTCTTGCTTTTTTATTTTGAGGCCACCATAATACAATTCCTGTGATCAGCATTACAATAAAAAGAACCACCGGAATTCCCACCACATATTTTCCCCAATCCGATTTCAGAAGAAGACTCCAGTGAATATATTTTAAAATGGTAAAGACATCATATTTTTCATCATAAACAGCCAGGATTTCACCGGTATATTGGTTAACAAAAACCTGCTTATTGATCAATACTTCCTGAAAATAATTCCATCCCTTTTTCCCTTTTTTATAGTATAAAAATCCATAAGATTTTCCTTTATCAATTGGGATCTCAACAGAACTCAAAGGATATTTTTCATTAAGTTCCAATGTTACTTTTTCACGGAGAAGACCAATTGGTAAAGGTTGTTCCCGGATGGTTTCTCTTTTGAGTTCTATAGCATCTTTTCGGATTATATTCTGGATTTCATCCTTAAACACATATAAGGTTCCGGAAAGGGAAACAATGAATACGATCAAACCCACAGATAAGCCGAACCACAAACGCAGCTGGGCAGACCACTTTTTTGTAGCGGATGGTTTCTTCTTATGATGATGTTTTTTACGCATAGAAAAAAGTTAACCGGAAAAAAACCGATTAACTTTTATTTATTTTAAAATTTATACCCTATTGAAAGTCTGAAATTTCTCGGAGCATCTGCCTGATAATAGTAATAATTTGCATATGGTGAACCAGAATAAAGGTATCTGTTAAATACATTGAATACATTTAGACCTACTCTGAACTTCGTGTTTTCCCAAGAAGCCCCAGCATCAAATTTTACATAATCTCCCATCTGTAAGGTGTTTGAACTTCCCCAATTCCAGCTGCTTCTTCCCGCAAGATAAGTACCCCCAAAGCTTAGCCCGAAGCCTTCCAGGATACCATCTGTAAATGTATAATTTAGCCATCCGTTAGCTGTGTGTTTTGCAAACCCCGGTACTTTATCTCCTTTATTTGCTTTGGCCGTGGTTTCTGTAAATTTATTTTCAGTGAATGCATAGTTGAAAATAGCATTGAATCCTCTTACAATCTCTCCTTTAAGGTCAAATTCAACTCCCTGTACTCTCGTCTTTCCAAGAAGGATGGAATATCTTCCATTTGGATTGTCGGTTTGATCAGGATCTCCTGTGATTTCATTATTTTTATTGATATTGTATAATGATAAAGTAGTGTTCCATTTTCCTGCAAACCAATCTTTTTTTACTCCTACTTCCATATTGCTTCCTGTTAGAGGAGTAGCTGTTGTACCATCTCTGAATAATCCGGCTTGGGGAACAAAAGTTTGATCATATAAAGCATATGCAGACATGCCTTCATTAATAGAATAACTCAATCCAATACGAGGGGTAATTCTATTAGCTTCAGACTTTGTTCCGTAATTGATTTCTTTTACAGTAGTATAACGGGCAGCAAGAGTTAATCTTAAAGCATCATTAAAAAAACCTAATTCATCCTGTAAATACAAACCAGTATAATTTTGATCTATAGTACTTCCTGCACCTGCTCTGGTTGAAAGGGGCCTACTTTTATCAAATGGTTTATAATTCTCGGTATTATTGGGTCCGGAATATGTATTTATTCCATTGATATCATAATTACCAGTATTGGTATTGTACCAATAATTGTGATCAGCGACTGAATTTTTATCAGGATCAAAATCTCCGTTAGCATTGTACTTATCCAGATTATATCCCTGAGACCAGTCTGCTATATATTTTTTACTTCCTAAGTCAAGACCTGCTAAAATTTTGTGAGAAACAGATCCTGTTTTAACGTAACCGTTTAAAAACACCTGTCCGAATTTCATTGTGTTATCAGCTTCCCAATAGTTTACACGACGGATCATGTATCCATTTTCGAAATTACTTGGCCAAATGTCACTACCCATAGTATATTCGTTTACATAAGTTAGCTGAGAAGTTAATTTCCAGTTATTATTGAACTTATGCTGTAAGTTAATATTTACGGTATTGTTATCTACTTTTGTAGGGTCAATGCTTGGATCAGTCACGGTATATCCAACTGGCTTCGCTCTATAACCTTCAAAAGAGAAAACATAAGCGGAACCAACTTCAGACATTTTAGCCTTCTGATAAATATATTCTGCTGTTAATGTAGTTTTATCAGAAAGATTAACTTTTAATGAGGGATTAATAATGTACCTGTCATTAAATTCATAGTCTCTGAAACTGTTCTTATTCTGAGCCATTAAATTCAATCGGAACGCTACTTTATCGGTAATTTTCGTATCAATATCGGTCTCTCCTCTGTACATATTAAAGCTTCCAAGTGTTACTCTGGCACTCCCGTTCAATGATTGTCCGGTAGGCTTTTTGGTAACGATATTATAAATACCGCTTGGTTCACCATTTGACATCAGGAAACCGGAAGGGCCTTTGATGAACTCAATATGATCTACAAAGCTCATGTCCTCACTCAAAGGTCCCCAGTTTGAAGTGACATTTACCCCATTCATAAAGGCAGCTGCTCTTGAACCCCTCATGTTAACTCTGGTATACATATCTCCCCAGTGTTCTAACCTTTGTGCTCCGGCAACATTTCGTAATACACCATCGCTTAATGTGGTTACCTGCTGATCTTCTAAAGCCCTGTTCGTAATAATAGAAATGTTTTGAGGAATTTTGATAAGCGCTTCATCTAAACGCATTGAAGAAGAACCTTCTTTTTCTACATATTTTTTATAGTACTTACCGCTTACTACAACCTCTTCAATATCGTTTGATTTAATCGTATCTTTTTTTTCCTGAGCAAATACCATCACAGTTGATAATAAAGCAGCTCCTATTATTACTCTTTTCATTGTTTATAAGATCCTTATGTGTGTTGAATTATTTTGTTAAAATTTATAAGTCAGACGATTGATGATAACACCGTTGTTCTTTTTGAACATACCGGCTTGATATTTCAGCGCCTTGATTGATTATGATCTAACTGTAGATTATAATTTGTTAACTAAAAATTTTTGCAAATATATTGTTTTTAATTATTCTAAATAAATTAGAGTATTGATATTTATCATAAAAATGTTATTTGAAGAATAATAAAAGCCATTTCATACTAAATGAAATGGCTTTTATTGTAATGCTAATTATAATTTAAATAGAAGAATTTGCTTCTTTTGAGGTAAAAGTGATATTAAAATTTATAAGTAATACTTCCCAGAATATTTGCTATAGGCTGGGCGTTTGCAGTCGTATATCCATTCCAGTAATGCTCATTTGTAAAATTGTCTACCTTAACTCCTATTCTGAATTTCTTTGTATCGTAAAATGCATTGGCATTTAATACCAGATATTTCGGAAGTATAAATGTTCCCATAGTAGTAGAGTTTACGATTTTATTATCACTCGCGTAATTACCTCCTACACCAAAGCCCAGTCCTTTTAAACCTCCATCTAAGAACTGATAGCTTGCATTAAAATTAACCAACCATGGAGATGATGCCGTTGACGGCCTTCTTCCTATAACCGTATTGTCTGCTTCAGTGTATTTCATATCATTGTAGCTTACTCCGGCGATTACAGAGAAACCTTTGATCAGGTAAGCATTGGCTTCTAATTCGACACCCTGACTTGTTAATGATCCGGCCTGGTTTTGTACAGCCTGCCCGGTTCCTGTCATTTCACCTGTATTAAGAAGGGTGTTCTTTACTTTGATATTATAATAACTTAAAGTAGTAGTAACTCTTCCTTTTATAAGATTCGTTTTGATTCCTCCTTCAAATTGATTGGCTCTTTCAGGAGTAGCTAGGTTGATGTTTCCTGCTTTATCTGAGGTATAATAACCATTACTTGAAAAACTATTTTGATAGTTTCCAAAAACGGAGAACTTGTCCGGAAGTATCTGATAGACAACTCCGAATTTTGGAGACCATGCTCCCTGATTGTAGGAAGAAGCAATGTTTGGTCCTATAATACCACCTTTATAAGCAACACTTTCATATCTTAATGAAGTTAAGATGTTTAACCCGGGCAATGGAGTAATTACATTAGAAATATAGCCGCTGTAGATATCTTTTTTACCGGCACTTTTATAGGTATTGTTTTTTTCAAAATCTTGCGTACTTTGAAGGTTTGCATATATTTCGCTCAGTGTTTGACCATTCATGTTGGAATAATTTCCTCCAAATGGGACCCAATCAAAATTTGTGAACATAAAGAATTGGTTATCATTTATCCTCATATAATCAAAACCGGCTACGGTTCTGTTTCTTACGCTTCCGATTTTAAAATCAGCATTGAAATTCTGCTGAAGTTGGAAATATGTTCTTTTACTGTCTTTGGTAGACTGATCGGCTCTAGTAATTCCTATTTCTGAACCATTATTGGGGTTGGGAGCAAAGTAGAAATAAGGATTGAACCCGTCAGAATAAGAATAGGAAGTACTTACATTGGTAGAGGATTTGATAAAATCATTGATCTTATAATTTACCTGCCCGAAAAAATTTCTGGCTTTTGCTGTTGTTTTAAGATCGTTCCCTGTGTATGTTTGCTTGTAATCATATCCTAGCTTTTCCATTTTATCCATGCTGTCAGCTCCCAGTTGTGAACTTGGAAAATAAAAAAAGAAAGCGGTTTCAGGATACGCATTAGTCTCAAACATTTCCAATTCTGCATTGATCTCTAGTTTGTCTGTAGGGCGATAGGTAAGGGAAGGAGTAAATGCATAAAAGGAGTTTTTTGCATTTGGTCTTTGAAAAGTTCCCTGATTGGTATAAGCTGTATTTAATCTGAATAGCAGTTTTTTATCGTTGGTAAGTGGTGTATTTACATCGGCTTGTACCCGGTAGTAGTTATAACTTCCGCCAGCCAGAGAAACAGCTCCTGCAAATTCTTCAAAAGGCTTTTTTGTAATTCTGTTTACTACTCCCCCATATGAAGTTACATTACTCCCGAAGAGGGTAGCAGAAGGTCCTTTTAATACCTCTATTCTTTCTACATTAATAGCATCCATAGATGTGGTGATCGGAGCGACCATTCCATTTCTGATAGAGTTTCCGGCTACAAAGCCCCTTAAGTTAAGATAGATTCCGCCATCACCGGCTCTGTTGGTAGCACTCCACATTTTTTGGGCACCTGCGACATTTCTGAATGCATCATCCACGGTAAATAATAATTGATTTTCCAGAACACCTTTATCAATTGAAGAATATACCTGTGGATCTTCTATAGCTTTTAACGGCATTTTATTAGAATAGTCACTGTCTTTTTTGATATAAGTACTAATGATGACTTCATCAATACTTTTGGTTTTGGTATCTGCCGTGTCTTTTTTTTGTGCAAAAGTTAACATTGAGCCCAGCATTGAAACACCAATCAGTACATTTTTCATGAAAGCAATTTTTTTTGCAAATATATTGTTTTTAATTATTCTAAATAAATCATAATATTGATATTTATCACGTAAATCTTATTTAGAAGATAATAAAAAAGCCTTTTTAACTTTTTAGTTCGGATGGGACGATGTTTTTCCCAGATAGTAGCTTTTAATTGTATGAATTATTTATTTTGAGCAAAAAAAACCGCAACAAGTTTACTTGTTGCGGTTTTTCGTATGTATTAATTATTTCTTATGCTGGGATTTCTCCTTTGTACAAGAAAGAAATAATTTCTTTATTCATTTTGTCTACCATTTCACTGAACAGGTGGAAAGATTCTTGTTTATAAATTACAAGCGGATCTTTTTGTTCATAAACAGCTCCTTGTGAAGATCTTCTTAAGTCATCCATTTCACGTAAGTGAAGTTTCCAGTTTTCATCGATGATTGATAACGTAATATTTTTCTCGAAATCGTTGATCAGCGTATCACACTGGCTTTCAAAAGCATCTTTAAGATCCGTAACAATTGTAAGCGTCTTATGTCCATCTGAGAAAGGAACCTGAATCATTTTGAACATTGAACCCTGATTTTGGTATACATTTTCAATGATAGGGAATGATTTCTCCTTCAACAGATTCAACTTCATCTGATAATCTTCCTGTGCTGCTTTGAAAAGGATATTCGTAAGATCCTGAACAGATTTGTTACCGAAATCACTTTCAGAAACAGGAGAACCCATTGTGAAATGTTTGATGACTTCAAATTCAAAATCTTTGAAACTGCCATTAGCTTTACCTTTGGCTGCAATAGAATTGGCAACGTCAAAGATCATATTGGTAATGTCATACTTCAGGTGATCTCCGAATAATGCGTTCTTTCTTCTTTTATAGATTACGTCACGCTGCTTATTCATTACATCATCATACTCAAGAAGTCTCTTTCTGATTCCGAAGTTATTTTCCTCTACTTTTTTCTGAGCTCTTTCAATAGACTTGCTGATCATAGAATGCTGAATCACTTCTCCTTCTTTATGACCCATTCTGTCCATCATCTTGGCAATTCTTTCAGATCCGAACAAACGCATCAGATTATCTTCAAGAGATACATAGAACTGGGAGCTACCAGGGTCACCCTGACGTCCTGCTCTACCTCTTAGCTGTCTGTCAACACGTCTTGAATCGTGTCTTTCGGTACCGATAATTGCTAAACCTCCTGCTTCTTTTACTTCTTTGGAAAGTTTAATATCCGTACCACGACCTGCCATGTTGGTTGCAATGGTTACCACTCCCGGCTGTCCTGCTCCAGCTACAATTTCCGCTTCCTTCTTGTGAAGTTTTGCGTTCAATACCTGGTGTGGGATCTTTCTTAGCTGAAGTGCTTTGGAAAGTAATTGAGATATTTCAACAGAAGTTGTACCAACCAGAACAGGTCTTCCTGCTGCTGTTAGGCTTTCCACTTCTTCAATAACTGCGTTGTATTTTTCTCTGTTGGTTTTATATACCAGATCCTGTCTGTCATGTCTTAAGATAGGACGGTTGGTAGGGATAACCACAACATCTAATTTGTAGATTTCCCAAAGCTCACCCGCTTCCGTTTCTGCTGTACCGGTCATCCCCGCAAGCTTATTGTACATACGGAAATAGTTCTGAAGCGTTATCGTCGCAAAAGTTTGGGTAGCAGCCTCAATTTTTACATTTTCTTTCGCTTCGATTGCCTGGTGAAGACCATCTGAATAACGACGTCCTTCCATGATACGTCCTGTTTGCTCATCAACGATTTTAACTTCACCATCAATTACTACATATTCATCATCTTTTTCGAACAATGTGTATGCTTTTAATAATTGGCTCATCGTGTGAACACGCTCGGATTTTTCAGCGAAATCAGAGAATAATTTTTCTTTAGCCTCAAATTCTTCTTCTTTAGATAAATTTTTAGCCTCCAGTTCTGCAATTTCAGTTCCGATATCAGGAAGAACAAAGAAGTTAGGATCTGAGTTTCCTTGTGACATATACTCTACCCCTTTATCTGTAAGATCTACCTGATTGTTTTTTTCTTCAATTACAAAATACAGATCTTTATCTACGATCGGCATATCACGGTTGTTATCCTGCATGTATTGCCCCTCAACTTTTTGAAGCAACGCCCGGTTACCGCTTTCCGATAAAAATTTAATCAATTGTCTGTTTTTCGGAAGACCTCTGTAGGCCTGAAGCAATTTAAAACCTCCTTCTTTCGTATTTCCTGCAGCAATTAATTTTTTTGCTTCATTGAAAATTGTTGAAACAGTTTTTTTCTGTACCTCTACAATTCTGTCGATAGAAGGTTTTAATACATCAAATTCCTGTCTGTCTCCCTGAGGTACAGGACCTGAAATAATCAAAGGTGTTCTTGCGTCATCTACCAATACGGAATCTACCTCATCCACGATGGCAAAGTTCAATTCTCTTTGTACCAGTTCTGAAGGTGAAGTCACCATGTTATCTCTCAGGTAATCAAAACCGAATTCGTTATTGGTTCCGTAAGTGATATCCGAGTTATAGGCTTTTCTTCTTCCGTCTGAATTCGGCTGGTGGTTATCGATACAGTCGATGGACATTCCATGGAACTGATAAAGAGGTCCCATCCATGCGGAGTCCCTTTTAGCAAGGTAGTCGTTTACGGTAACTACGTGAACTCCTCTTTCCGGAAGAGCATTTAAATAAATAGGTAATGTTCCTACCAGGGTTTTACCTTCACCGGTTGCCATTTCGGCAATTTTACCGCTGTGAAGAATAACCCCTCCGATAAACTGAACATCATAATGGACCATATCCCAAACTACAGGAGTTCCGGCTGCATCCCAAGAGTTTTTCCAAACGGCTGTATCTCCCTGAATTTCTACGAAATCTTTAGTTGCTGCAAGTTCTCTGTCTGTCGCAGTTGCTGTTACGCGGATCTCTCCGTTCTCTGCCCATCTTCTTGCTGTCTCTTTTATCAATGCAAAAGCTTCAGGAAGAATCTGGCTAAGAACTTTTTCTTCAATTTCGTATGATTCTTTTTTAAGAGATTCAATTTTTGAGAAAAGAGCTTCTTTTTCATCAACATTCGTTGAGTTTTTTATCTGCTCTTTTATTTGTTCTATTTGCGCTGTAATGGTACTTGTTGCTGATTTGATCTTATCTTTAAACTCAGCAGTTTTTTCTCTTAAACCATCATCACTCAATTGCTGAATGGTAGGTTCAACAGCTTTGATTTTTGTTACAACTTTTTTTACTTCTTTTAGGTCCTGCGCTTTCTTGTCTCCCAAAAACCCCTTAAGAACTTTATTTAAAAAACTCATAAAATTTTGATTTAGGCTCAAAACTTAAGCCTTGAGCATTTTAATTATTACACCTTAGCGGGTGCTTATGATATATCTAAAAAAGCTTTAAACACAGAGCTTAAAGCCTTTTACAGTTTAATATTCGTCTTCATTCCAAAGGTAATCCTCATCAGTAGGATAATCACTCCAGATCTCATCAATGGCGTCATAAATTTCTCCTTCATCTTCAATAGCCTGAAGGTTTTCCACTACTTCCATTGGGGCACCAGTTCTGATTGCATAATCAATAAGCTCTGCTTTTGTCATTGGCCAAGGTGCGTCACTTAAATACGAAGCTAATTCTAATGTCCAGTACATAATTTTTCTATTTTTTTTGCAAAAGTATAAAAATAGGTTATATAATAAACTTTTTTATACCTGATTTTCAATTCTTTTTATTAACTTTTGTTCACTACAGGCGTTATTCCCTTAATATAAGGATGCCTGCAACTTACTTGTTGTCATTTTCTCAAAAACCATTCCATAAATTTTTTTATGCCATTTTGGAAGTCTGTGGCTGGTTTGTAGCCAATTAATGTCCGGGCTTTTGTGATATCTGCATTGGTTTTTATGACATCTCCCGGTTGCATCGGCAGCATTTTCTTTGACGCCGTTTTACCAAGTGCTTTTTCTATGGCGGAAAGCATATCCGATAAACAGATGACTTCACTTTCTCCCAGGTTGATGATCTCGTATATTTTGGTGTTTTTTTCCAGATAATCGATCGATTTAATAATACCATCGATAATATCATCGATATATGTATAGTCTCTCGCTGTATTTCCATCTCCATAATAGGGAATTTCCTGGTTTTCAGAAATTAATCGGGTGAACTTATGTATCGCCAAATCGGGTCTTTGTCTGGGACCATACACCGTAAAAAACCGAAGTTGTATCATATCGATATCATAAAGATGATGGTAAACATGTCCGAGGATCTCACAGCACTTTTTGGTAGCAGCATAAGGGGAAATAGGATTGTCTACGTTATCTGTTTCGGAAAAAGGAATCTTAGTGTTGTTTCCGTAAACACTTGAAGAAGAGGCGCAAATGAACTTTTTAATGTTGAACTCATTACACAGCTCCCAAAGATTCATTGTTCCTTTTACATTCACTTCTTCATATTCAAGAGGTTTTTCGATAGAAGGACGCACGCCGGCAAGTGCAGCCAGGTGAATAACCATATCAATCTCATGATTGCGGAATATTTCTTCAAGTTTATTTTTATGCCTGATATCCTGGAAATATAACGTGTAATTATCTGACTGAGTGGTGATAATTAAATTTTTAATATCACTTTCCTTATCTGAAAAATCAAAATCCAAAGTTTTACCTACAGATTCTAATGTATTTTTAATTTTTATCTGATAATTATAAAAATTATCAAAGTTGTCTACGTTTATGACAGAATGTCCATTTTTCAACAGGGATTCTATCAAATGAGAACCGATAAATCCACTTCCTCCAGTTATAAGATACCTCATTCGTGTTTTTTTATTAGCACAAAAATATAAAATTTACTACTTGAAAATATAATCATTAAATTTACTTAAAAAAGTAATATAAAGTTAATATGCAGTTTCAAGGGCAAATTTTAAAAATGACGAGCTATGATGATCAGCCGATTCAGTACTATCTTAATCTTTCCGGGGACCTCATTCACATGAATGAATTGTTCGGAAAAGAGCTGACCATAAGACATACAGGGTTTCAGTGTGTAAACTGTGGAGAAAATAAACCCATATACAGAATGGGTTTCTGTAAAAGCTGCTTTTTTGAAAGCCCATATGCAAGTGACACTATTATCCGTCCCGAACTTTCAACCGCTCATTTGGGAGTAGCAGAGCGTGACCTGGAAATAGAAAAAGAAATCCAGCTGCAACCGCATACCGTATATTTAGCCTATACAGGAGATGTGAAAGTAGGAGTGACACGAAATACCCAGATCCCAACAAGATGGATCGATCAGGGCGCAACTTTTGCTTTACCTATTGCCAGGACAGAAAACCGCTATGAAGCGGGAATGATAGAAGTTGCATTAAAAAATCATTTACCGGATAAAACCAACTGGAAGAAAATGCTTCAGGATGATTTTGAAGGAGAGCTGGATCTGGCGGATTTTCAGCAGAAAATAAAACAGTATTTTCCTGATGACTTTCAGAAATTTTACAGTGAAGGAGAAGAACTTTGGAAATTTGATTACCCTTTTGACAAGCCGGAAAAAGTCAGCTCATTTACGCTGGATAAAAAGCCTGAATTTACGGGAAAGTTAACCGGGATAAAAGGACAGTACTTAGGATTCCAGGGAGGAGATTTTATAAATGTAAGAGGACATGAAGGGTATGTAATAGAGTTGAGTGTAAAAAATTAATGTTATATTTAGATATAATTACCTGAAATCGCAAATATGAAAAAATGGGTTAAAAAGCTATTGATTAGCCTGGGAGTATTAGCTGTCATTTTTTTGCTGGCTAACCTCGGATTAAATATCTGGCTTAAAACCCAGCTTCCTAAATATATCAAGAACAATACAGATTATAAGGTTTCCTACAAGAAGCTCGATGTGGATTTGGGAAGTGGAAATATCCTGGCCCAAGGAATAACAGTTAATAGTAAAAACCCACAAAATACGGATGTGATAGGTCTGCAAGGGACAATAGATACCTTGAAGATCAGTAGATTCGGGATTTATGATGCCTTATTTAATAAGAAGATCAGTTCAAAGGATCTTTCGTTGGTGAAACCCAATCTGAATATTACGCTTGCTAAGCCCATAGATAAAAAGACAGGAAAGAAGCGTAACCCGGTGTTGTTTGAGAATATACGGATCAACAACGGGAACATTAACGTATTCAGACACACAAAACAAAAGTTTGTAGGAGTTAAGGAGTTTAATTTATTTGTCGAAAACCTTCAGATGACTGAGGAGTCTGTAGAAGACAAATTACCCGTGGTGTTTGATCGGTATGATATCAAAGGAAAAGATTTTTTCTTTCGCCCGGATAATATTTATGCCATAAAAATCAACAAAATAACAACCACAAACGGGCAAATGCGGGTAGAAGATTTTAAGCTGTTGCCGTTATTGACTATCAATCAGTTCAAAAGATTTTATCCCCAGAAAAATAAATTATTCCAGTTCAACATTCAGAGAATGGAATTTAAGGATGTTGTTTTAAAGAAAAATAATATTTCTCTTGCTAATGCAAGCCTCCTTGATCCGATATTGCTAGTATATGATACCGGAGCTCCGGCCCCAAAAAAAGGTAAACCTTTCAGTTTTGAAGTGAACCTCGAAGATGTTGTATTGAGAAACGGTGAAGTACGGATTATTAAACCGGATGGTAATAAACTTTTGTCTGCTCAAAGTTTGAACCTTAATATCAATAAGTTTGTATTTAATAAAGAGTCTGCTGAGAATATTATTCCTGTAGGGTATAAAAATTTTAACTTTTCCGGCAGAAATATTTATTATGCGGGCAAGCAGAATATTAAGGTTAGCAGCATTGCACTAAACCCAAAGAGTGGAGAGATAAGAGATATTACTGCATTACCAACAGATTCAAAAACATCAATGGATCTTAAGGCGAACCATGTTGCTTTTAATATCAACAAATGGGAATTTATCGATAAAAAACTTAATCTCGATATTAAAGATATCCTGGTGAATGGAGTGCATGGTACAATAAAAACCCGTGAAGTCGCTCAAAAGCAGAAATCTGAAATAAAGGGAATTCAGTTTCCTGTCATCGTAAGAAAGGTAATTGTAAAAAACTCAAATATCATTTATGAGAAAGGAAATCAGCCGTTAAGTTTTAATGATCTGAATGCTACAATAAATGGAATAGAACTTAAGCCTAAAGCAAATAATGAAGGCATTGGATTAACGGTAAAAGATTATGGGCTTACAACAAAGAACTTTGCTTACAGGACGAAGTTTTATAACATGAGTGTTGCTTCTTTGAATGTCAGTAAAAACAAAGTTCAGATCAGTAATTTTGTCATGAAGCCTCTTGTATCAAGAGCGCAATTTATTAAAATGATTCCTGTTGAAAGAGATTTGTATGATCTGAAAGCGGGTCAGATTACCGCGGAAGGGAATTGGGATTTATTTTCCGGCAATAAATTTATTAATGCTTCCCATGTTGTCATTCAATCTGCTGATGCCAATATTTTCAGGAGCAAGATTCCTGCAGACGATCCAAAAGAAAAACCTTTGTATTCAAGGATGCTTCGGTCTATAAAAATACCAATGTATATTAATAATCTGGACTTAAAGAATTCTGTTTTGGTGTATGAAGAAGATACGCCTGAAAGTTCAGGACCTGGAAAACTGACATTCAGTAACTTTAATATGAATGTCAAAAACCTTAATTCAGCAAAGTTGAAAGGAAAACCTACCCAGGTGCATATTAAAATAGACTGCTCATTCATGAACCTTGCTCCTTTGGGAGTTAACTGGAATTTTGATGTCGCCAATCAGCATGATGATTTTACAATTTCAGGAAAGGCTGTTAATCTTCCTGCGCAGGGAATCAATCCTTTTATCCGGCCATATCTTCATATAACAGCTACAGGAACCATACAGGAGATGCTTTTCAATTTTAAAGGAAATCCTGCAGGACTTGGCGGAACTTTTAACCTGAAGCATAAAGATCTGAAAATTGCCATCTTAAATAAAGAGAATAAGGAAAAGAAAGGGTTTTTAACTGCGGTAGCGAATTTGTTTATCAAATCAAATTCTGGGCAGTTTCCGGAATCTGTAACAGTGGAAAAAGTAGAACGGGATCCTACCAAATCCTTTTTTAATTTATTCTGGAAAGGGATTCAGGAAGGGCTGAAGAAAACGCTGATAGGAGTTAATACGGATAAAGCTAAAAAAGCAGTTAAAAAGACAGTTGCGGCAGTGAATGATGTTAAAACAAGTATTAAGGATATAAAACAAACCGTATCAAGTGATCATAAGGAAGAACTAAAAAAAGAAGATTCTCCTCAGGCTGAAGAAGAAAAGAAAAAAGGATTTCTGAAAAATGTTTTTAAGAAAAAGGAAAAGCCCGAAAAAGAATAATTCCGGGCTTGATCAATTTATTTTAGAAGTTGAATTCGTCACTTTCCTGAACCGGAATGTCTCTTAAGAATTCATCAAATTTTTCTCCGGGATAATTGCTGTCGGCACCATAAGAATCTATGATCATTCCGATATTTCCTGCTGTATCTTTAACTACATATAAAACTGCATTGTCATCAGGAGCACTATCTCCTTCAAAACGGTAAGTTTTTAAGATGGTGAGATCAGACGGCTGGTATTTTTTTTCTGAATTTTCAAACTTCATCTCGCTCGATTCGTTCATTCTGAATTCCCTTTGTATACCTCTTTCTGACAAGGTCTTCATTACCTGGCTTAATGTGGTCATTCTGTCGATGTTTTCTGAATTATCCATAATTATACTTTTAAACGTTAGTACAATAATTAAACCATTAATTCAATCATTTTGTAGCCTGGATAAAATATTCTTCGTCTGAAATGATTTTTTAATGTTAACAAAATTTATAATTGAATAAAATGGAAAAGGTACATTTTTTGTTGTAGTGAAAGTATTAAATCGAATAGAATATGAAAAAGGAAATTGGAGTTTTATTGGCAGGAGGTGTAGGACTTTTGGCAGTATTAAGTTTCTTAGGAATAAAAAAGATTTTAAATAAAAAAGATAAAAAATACAGTGATTATTATTCAGATTATCACAGACACTTTGATGGAAAGGATCATGAAGATGAATATCATGGTGTCGAATTTTATGCAATGAAGTAGTAAAACAATATATCTAATTATGTTAAAACCGGCGCCTGTAAAGGGGTCGGTTTTTTTGTGGAAAACTTTAGTGTTAAAACTCATTACTTTTTGATCAAAGCCATCTAATTTTACATCAGGATGCAGAACGAAAATATCATAAAAGGTCAGGGAGCTCAGCGAAATGTAATCAATCGTTTCGACAGGTATACCTTTGAGCCTGAGGATGAAGATTTCGAAACAATAAAAACATCTTTCACTGAAGTTTTTCCCAAGACAATTGTTAATCAGGTGAAAAGTGAAGATCTTCCAATGGAATATTCAATGAATCCTTATCAGGGATGTGAGCATGGATGTGCGTATTGCTTTGCGCGGCCCACTCATGAATATTGGGGATATAGCGCAGGAATTGATTTTGAACGGAAGATCATGGTAAAGAAAAATGCTCCACAATTGCTGGAAAAATTTTTCCAAAAAAGAGGATACCAGGCAGCTCCGATTTTACTTTCGGGCAATACTGACTGTTATCAACCTGCTGAAAGACAATTTGAGATTACAAGACAGCTTCTGAAAGTTTGTCTCGATTACAGACATCCTGTCAATGTTTTAACAAAAAATGCATTGGTGTTACGTGATCTCGATCTCTTGCAACCTATGGCAGAACAAAACCTGGTTTCTGTCTCTCTGAGTATTCCAACCATTAATGAAGAATTGCGGCGAAAGATGGAACCGAGGACCAGTTCCGCGAATAATAAATTAAAGGCAATAGAAGTTCTGTCGCAGCATAAGATCCCTGTTAATGTGATGGTGGCCCCAATTATTCCGGGACTCAATAGTGACGAACCATTACATATTTTAAAAACAATTTCTGAAGCAGGGGCGCAAAGCTTTGGTTATACCCTGGTAAGGCTGAATGATACGGTAGAGCCTGTTTTTGTGAGATGGATAGAAGCCAGTTTTCCTGACAGGGCACAAAAGGTCCTTAATCTTATACGTTCCATGAGGGGCGGAAAATTGGGAGATAAAAGGTATTTTGAAAGGCAAAAAGGAGAGGGGAATATCGCTGAGATGATCCATAATACTTTTAAAATTGGCAGGAAAAAGTATTTTGATGGAAAAGAATTTCCTAAACTATCTACAAAAAACTTCACCGGAACAAAAGAGCAGCAACTGAGGCTATTTGAATAGAAAAACAAAACCGCTCCGTAAATGGAGCGGTTTTTTATGACTTTTAATTTCAATTACATTGAATCAACAGGACACTTGAAATCATCACTGCAGGTTGCACAGATAACAACTCCGTTACAGTAATACATGCAGAATTCTTCTACAGGTTTGATCCCGGCTCCTGAAATTGCTTTTAATTGGCTGTTGTTTAGTTTTTTTAAGTTTTTCATATTGTTTTAATTAAAAATTTGACACTAAAGTAAATATATAATTAAAATTTGAAATGAAAAAATTAAAAATATAGATTATTTTTTAATTAATCCGAGCTCGATCAGTCTTTCATGTAAGAATTCTCCGGCAGTCGTATCTTCGTACAATTTCGGATTGTTTTCATCTATACAATTTTCAAGACAATTCAAAGACATCCCACTTACCGGATGCATAAAAAAAGGAATTGAGTATCTTGAAGTTCCCCACAATTCTCTTGGTGGATTTACCACTCTGTGAATAGTAGATTTTAATTTGTTGTTTGTATGCCTTGAAAGCATATCTCCTACATTGATCATCAGTTCATCCGGTTCCGCAATGGCATCAATCCAATCGCCATCGTGGTTTTGTACCTGAAGTCCCTTCCCCTGAGAACCCATCAGAAGGGTGATCAGGTTGATGTCACCATGAGCAGCAGCTCTTACAGCATCATCCGGTTCCTGGGTAATTGGTGGATAGTGGATAGGTCGTAAAATAGAGTTTCCTTCTGCTATTTTATCATCAAAATAAAATTCATCCAGACCAAGATATAATGCCAAAGCTCTCAGAACATATTTTCCTGTTTTTTCAAGCATCTGGTATGTTTCTTTACCTACTTTGTTGAATTCCGGAAGTTCTTCAACGATAACATTGTCCGGATACTCCGTTTTGTATTTGGAATCATCAGACACATATTGCCCGAAATGCCAAAATTCTTTTAAGTCTCCTTTTTTGAAACCTTTCGCGGTTTCTTTACCAAATCCTACATAACCTCTTTGTCCTCCGATACCAGGAATTTCATACTTCTGTTTTGTTTCCGTAGGAAGATCAAAAAAGTTTTTTACCTCTCCATAAAGATTGCCTACCAACTGGTCATCAAGGAAGTGCCCTTTTAGAGCAACAAAACCAATTTCTTCGTAAGCTTTTCCGATTTCATTTACAAATTTCTGTTTGCGTTCCGGGTTGTCCGAAAGGAAATCACGCAGGTCTACACTAGGTATTTTATCCATTTTTAGAAATTTAACGTGGCGCTAAATTACGTCTTTTTTAAATTAAATGATTTTACAATTAAGTATTTATGAACTACATTTGTGATATGAAAAAATATTCTTCTAAGAGAAGCATTCAGATATTGGCAAATCTTCTCCAGCAGTACGGGATTTCAGATGTTGTTATTTCTCCCGGATCGAGAAATGCACCCCTTGCAATTCATTTTTCAGAGATTGATCATTTTAACTGTTTTAGCATTGTAGATGAAAGAAGTGCTGCCTTTGTTGCACTTGGGATGGCTAAAAGCGAAAAAAAGCCGGTGGCCATTACCTGTACCAGTGGTTCTGCAACAGTTAATTATTATCCTGCTGTAACGGAAGCGTTTTATCAGAATGTCCCCCTGTTGGTGTTAACTGCTGACAGACCAGTGGATTTCGTAGATATTTTTGATGGACAGACGATCCGTCAGAATAATATTTTTCATCAGCATTCCTATGGAGACTTCCAGCTTTTAGAGGATAAAGAAGAAAATGCAGAGGATATCAATTTTGAAATGATTAAAAAGGCGATTGAGCTTTGTTTTGAAAAACAAGGTCCTGTGCACATCAATATTCCTCTTGAAGAACCTTTATATGAATTGGTTTCTGAACTTCCTACTTTTCCAACCGTGGAAAAAACGATTAAAAAGAAAGAATATGAAATTCCTTCGAATCTTGTAGCGGATTGGAATACTTCACAACGTATCATGATCCTGGTGGGGACAAAGGATTATATTCCTGAGCTTGAAAATCAGCTGTCACAATTGGTTAAAAACCACACAGCGGTTGTTTTGAGTGAGGCGAATTCAAATGTATACCATGAAAAATTCTTTAGATTTATAGACCGTTATATCTTTAATTTTACTGAAGAAGATTATAAAAAATATGCACCGGATTTATTGATCACGGTAGGGCAGAACGTAGTTTCCAAAAAAGTGAAACAATTTTTAAGAAAAGCCCGCCCAAAGCAGCATTGGCATCTTGATGAAGTCTGGCAGCCGGATACTTATTTTTCTTTAACAGAGAAAATAGAGGTAAAACCGGAAGTATTCTTTTCTAAGTTATTGAAGTTTATTAATCTTGAGCCAAGGCCATATTATAACCTTTGGGATGTTCTTAGAGATAAGAAAGATGCTAAACACGAGAAGTTCTTAAACCTTGTTGAGTTTTCGGATTTTTATTTCTTTAACAAGGCTTCACAAACCGTACCGGAGAACTATAATATCCACTTCAGCAATAGTTCAGGTATCAGATATGCTCAATTATTTGATTTTGGCAGGAGAAAAATGTATTGTAACAGAGGAACAAGCGGAATTGATGGTTCTACTTCAACTGCAATGGGGTTTGCCATTAAAAACTCCAATCCTACTTTATTAATTACAGGAGATTTGAGTTTCTTCTACGATATTAATGGCTTGTGGAATCAATATATCCCGCCTTTTGTAAGGATTATCATCTTTAATAACGGAGAAGGAAATATTTTTAAAATTATTCCGGGACCTGGCAATGCCAATCCTAATACGCTCGATGAGTTTATAGCAACAAAACACCATAAAAATGCTGAACATCTTGCGAAGCATTTTGGGTTTTCTTACACCAAAGTGGAAGATGACAGAACGTTAGACCGGGTTTTAGACAATTTTTTCAAACCCGATACTTTGCCTAAGATTCTGGAAATCAATACCCATGGAACCAACAGTGCAGATGTCCTTAAGGGGTATTTTGAATTTATGAAAGAAAGCTAAAGATCCAGATACTCTTCGTTGCCGGGTAAATTGTTAATCCTGGCAATCGGATAGATAAACATATCATCGAAGTCATTCAAAGCATTGATCAATTGGAAATGGGAAAACTCTTTAATGTTTTGTAAGGTGATTTCCGTTTCCTTTATTTTCTTTTTCTTTAACAGGTTCTGTCTTTGGACACCGTTCAAAAGGTAAGTGGAAGGAGTAAACCATTCTTTACCCTTCATAAATAAAATATTGGAGAACGAAGTGTCGGTGATATGGTTGTTTTTGACAATGATAATTTCCTCGGCTTTAGATTTCATCTTCATTTTTTCAAGTTCCTTACGGTCTTCAAATTTAAATGAATAGTCAAAAGTATTATTTTCTACCAATTGAAAGTCTAATATTTCCGGAATGGCATAAGGAATCATTTGTGTTCTGACTTTCTTGTCCAGATCATAAGCAATTCTTAATTTGAAAAGGCCGTCTTCATCATGGTTGAGGCTTTTGAACAATTTGGAAAGATCTATTGATCCTTCTTTCCCAAAGTGTGCAAAGGTTTCATTCACCCTTTTTTGGTGAAGATCTAACAAAAAAACTTCCTGATCTTCAACTTTAATACTTTCAATAAATTGGAACATAAATTTTGTTTTTCATTTCCTGATATTCATCTTCTAATTTGCTCATATGCGTTATTCCGCCACCACTTTTAAAATATAAAGTGTCGTTTTCCTTTTCAATAAAACGGATCATTACACAACTGTCTACATTTTTACCATCAAACCAGCCGCATACGCCCGTATAATATCCTCTTCCATAGCCTTCGGCATCTAGAATGATTTCCAGTGTCTTTGGTTTTGGAGCACCTAAGATAGAACCTGCAGGAAGCAGAGTTTTCATGATACTTCCAATTTTGCCTTCAAATTCAGGTTTTATATTTCCTACAATTTCAGAACTCATGGCATATAGGTTCTTTTGTTGCGTTTTAATCAGGTCAATATTCTGAAAATGAGTTACTTCTACTTCGTCTGACACCATGCTTAGATCATTTCTTAGCAAATCTACAACCGTATAATGTTCGGCTTTTTCTTTTTTATCATTCTTAAGGATTTCTTTTGCATTTTCAAGAGAGGCATCGATGGTTCCTTTCATTGGATATGTGAAAATTTTACCGTCAATGATCTTTACAAAAGTTTCCGGAGAAAAAAATACGAAAAAATCTTTATAAAAAACTTTATATTTCGCATCGGAGTGAAGAAATATTTCTTCTAGGGATAAATTTGTTTCAATTTGAGTTTTTCTTGTATAATTAATTAGATAAGAGTTTCCTAGACGAATATTTTTCTGAACTTTATCAAATCCTGCTTTAAAGCTCTCTAATGTTTCCGGATAGGACTTCCATTCAATTTTTTTGTCAAGGGTCTTGCTCTTTTTTAGCGTTGAAAATGATTGAAAATCAATCTGTAAACCCGATTTATCAAGTTCGTTTTCTAAGTAGATTTCCACATTTTCACACAAGAAGTCGATGATGAAGAAATAAGGAGTCTTCCGGATAGAAAGCTCATCCATTTCTATAAATTTTTGATGATTCATTGAAAACATTCGACAAAAGTACTTATTGATGTTTACTTTTGCACAAAATATTTTTACATGCAGAACAAATATCCGCAGAAACCGGGAATTGATTTTATACTGAAGCAGGCATTTTTCTATTGGAATAAAACTCTGATTTTTCAACTGATGTTTTCCATTATTTACTTTGCTATATTTTTTACGGGAATGTTTTTCTTCGCTTCCCGGTTTGGAATATGGGAGCAGAGCCAGGAGTTGTCTGAAGCACTTCGTTTGGGTACCAAAGTCTATATGGAAAAAGCGGCCGCGATGAGTGCAACCGAGAACTATCAGAAATTCAGTTATGGAATACTGGGGATCATTGTTTTTCTTTATCCTCTGAACCTTGGATTTTTCCAGATTTTCAGAAAAATGGACCTTAATGAAAAAATAGTGTTGGGGGATCTGTTTGCGGGATATAACGGACTAAATTTCTTTAAATATATCAGTTACTTTTTATTCTGGTTTTTCATTTATCTTTTAACTGCACAAACTATTATCCTTGGTGTTGCGTGGGTATTTGTAACCATTTTTGTTGCTCCGCTTATGTTTTTTGCTGATAAAAGAATTTTTGAAGCAATTACATTGAACTTTAAAGCTTTGAAAATGTACTTTGTAGAAATTGCAGTATGTATTATCGTAGCATTTATTTTTAAATATGCCGGATTTGCTCTGTTTCTGGTGGGAGGACTTTTTACATTTCCTTTTTGGAATGCAATTATATATTCACTATACAAGACTGTTTTTTCAGAAAAAAATTAAATTTTAGCATTGCTTAATGCTTTTTTTATCAAAAAAAATTAAATTTGGTAAAACATTAAAAAAATTAAGCCATGTCTGGATTCGACGAATTTGATCAGCAAGGTTCTGTTCCCAACAGGGATACCGGATCAATTATTTCTCATGCCTTTGAAATGTATAAAGGGGTATTTCTTTATGCTATAGTTGCTATGATAGTATATCTTATCGGGGGATTTATTATTCAGTCTGTAACAGGCTTCAATTCTGCTTCCATGGTGGAAGAGATGAAAAATGCAGGGGATGATATTTCCGCTTTTAGTTATTGGAATGCACCCGGATTTCCCTTATATCTTACTTTATCAGGATTGCTGGGAATTCTTCTGGCTCCGTTATATGTGGGATTGATCTATATTGTAAATAAATACAACACAAAAAATGCAATAGAATTCTCGGATCTATTTATCGGATATCGCCAGAATTTCGTGAATATATTGATATACAGTCTTATATCGGGCGTTATATCCAGTATAGCGATTTCTATATGCTTTTTCCCGTTCTTCTTTGTTTATCCTTTACTGTTGCTAGGGTATCCTATTTTATTATTTGAAAATGCTTCAGCTACAGAAGCTCTGGGGAAATCATTCAATATCGCAAAAGAAAACTACGGAACTTTCCTTGGCACTACTATTGTAGGGTTTTTAATATCATTTGCAGGTATTGTACTTTGCTTTATAGGAGTTATTATTACCGCTCCGTTCATCATGGTGGTAATGTACTCAGCCTATTGTGCTTTCCTGGGGAAACCAAGGCAAATAATGTTCAAATAATATATGAATAAAGAAAAACAAATAAGCGGGGTTGCAATAAAACAGGTTTTCCTGTTGGCTATAATTTTGGTATTGACAGGGCTGATTTGTTTTAATCTTGCACTATTTATTCCTTCCGTATTAGGAGCCATTACAATTTATGTCGTTTGCAGAAAATATAATTTTTACCTCCAGGAAGTAAAAAAATGGAAACCCTGGCTGGCTTCATTTGTACTGATGCTGGCAAGCCTCATTATTCTGATTTTACCCATTTATTTTATTGCGGATCTTTTAATAGATAAGCTCGGGAATGCACAGGCTTATATGGCGAAATTCAATGTGTTTCTTGAGAAAATACATACTTACATTGATAAGAAATTTGGATTTGATATCCTGAGCAAGGAGAATATGGATAAAGTAAAAGGCTCTGTTGGAAAGGTTTCTACCATTGCCTTAAGCGGAACATTTAATACGCTTACGGTAATTATGTCCATGTATTTTATTCTTTATTTCCTTCTGGAAAAGCCCAGATTATTTGAAAAGATACTTACTTCATCGGCTCCTTTAAAAAGAGCTAATGTCTCTTTGATAGGAGAGAAAATGAGAAAACTCATCATAGCTAATGCAATAGGAATTCCTGTTGTAGCTATAGGCCAGGGGGTGGTTGCATTGATTGGTTATTTCGTATTCGGAGCACCAAGCCCTGTTCTTCTTTTTGCATTAACTGCTGCGGGATCTATGATTCCTGTTGTAGGGGCTGCAATTGTGTATATTCCTGTTTGTATTTATATGATAGCCGTGGGGGATACAGGACCGGGCCTTGGATTGGCAGCGTACTGTCTTGTTGTGGTAGGCCTAACAGATAATTTACTTCGTTTTACTTTATTGAAAAAACTGGAAGATATCCATCCGCTGAATACCGTATTCGGAATTATTATGGGGATGAATCTTTTTGGCTTTATGGGTCTTATTTTTGGGCCTATCCTGATTTCTCTTACCCTTCTACTTATTCAGGTATACAGGAATGAATTTTCAGATAACGAAACACATCCCGACCTGCAATTACCGGATAAAGATGATGATGTGGACAATGTGGACTTAATACTATAATATTATAATTGTGGAAGGAATAAATTCGGAAATACTAAAGGAAATTTGTATTGTAAAAATGCCTTTTGGAAAATATGAAGGGACAATACTTGCAGATTTACCGGTAAGTTACCTGGAGTGGTTTAACAGGCAGGGGATGCCCAAAGGAAAATTGGGAATGCAGCTCTCAACCATTTATGAAATAAAACTGAATGGGCTGATGGATTTGCTCACTCCGATCAGGCAGTTGTACGTATCGCCTAAAAATAAGACCTATAAATTTTAAACTATACGTATGGATTCTAAAAAACTGGTGGAAACATTAAAGTTGGAGCCACATCCGGAAGGAGGATATTATAAAGAAACATATAGGAGTGAACAAACATTAACCTTAAAAGAGGGGAGTGTAAGAAACGTAAGTACAGCTATTTATTACATGCTGGAAAATGAAAATAAATCTTCATTTCACCGGATCAAGTCTGATGAACTTTGGTTTTTCCACCAGGGTGAACCTTTGGAAATTGTTTTTATTAAGGACGGAAATTTACAGACCATTATCCTGGGGAATTCAATTGAAAACGGCGAGGTACCACAAGCAAAAATTGATGCAGATACATGGTTTGCGGCAAAAATATCAAGCGGAAAAGGTTACTCATTAGTAAGCTGCACTGTTGCTCCGGGATTTGATTTTTTAGATTTTGAACTAGCAGAAAGAAGTGTATTATTTCAACAATATCCTGATTTAAAAGAAGTTATTGAAGAGTTTACACATTAATGATCGTGTAGGCAAATTCTCATTAACTATTTAGTTGGTTTGATAAATTACAGGAATTAGAAAGAGAACACAACCAATAAAAAAAGCAAAAGTTAATAAATGAATCCTGTAATCATTTATTCTTAAGAAAAGAAACTGATTGACTATTCTTAGAGCCCAAAATCCTGAATTCACGAATAAAAAATATTTACCAAAGTTTGTTTCTAAGATATCTTTATTAAAATAAAGACATATTAACCCTGTGGCAAAGAAAACAAAAATCATCTGGATATTTAAGATTTGCATTATTCCTTTGTTAATCTGAGAAAGTTTTGACAAATCCTTTTTCCAATTAAAAAACGTCCAGAAAAATAAATGAAACCCACCAAGTAATAAAGAATAAATTCCACAAATAATGATGATTGTTTCCATTGTTGTTAGTTTTTCAAACCTGCAATCTCATCACGAAGTTTTGCCGCTTTTATGAAATCAAGATTTTTTGCTGCAGCTTCCATTTCCTTCTGCTTTTGCTCAATTATTTTCTCAATATCTCCGCTTGCATAATTTGCTTTGGTTTCAGCAACTTTCTGTAAAATTTCCTTGTGGGTATATTTTTCATCCGGGAAGTCCTTGCTTCGTCCTACTAGATTTTCAGAGATTTTTTTATTTAAAGCAGTCGGAACCAGGCCATTTTCTTCGTTGTGCTTCATCTGCTTTGATCGGCGATATTCCGTTTCATCTAAAGTAGCCTGCATAGATTTCGTGATTTTATCGGCATACATAATTGCTTTACCATTGACATTCCTTGCGGCTCTTCCGACCGTCTGGATCATTGATCTTCTGCTTCTTAGCATTCCTTCTTTATCTGCATCCAATATGGCTACGAGTGAAACTTCAGGTAAATCCAGTCCTTCCCTTAAAAGGTTAACACCAATTAAAACATCGAAAACTCCCAATCGAAGGTCCTGCATAATCTGGATACGCTCCAATGTTTCAACGTCTGAGTGGATATATCGTGTTCTGATTCCAAATTTTGTAAAATACTTGGTCAGCTCTTCAGCCATTTTTTTGGTTAATGTAGTCACCAGTACTCTTTCGTCTGCTGCAGCGCGCTTATGAATTTCTTCCATCAGGTCATCGATCTGGTTAAGCGAAGGTCTAACTTCTATTACAGGATCTAAAAGCCCGGTAGGACGGATAATTTGTTCAATATAAGCTCCTCCCGTTTTTTCAAGTTCGTAATCTGCAGGCGTAGCAGACACATAGATCACCTGATTCTGCATGCTTTCAAATTCTTCGAATTTCAAGGGCCTGTTATCCATTGCTGCCGGCAGTCTGAAGCCATATTCTACCAGGGCTTCTTTTCTGCTTCTGTCTCCGCCATACATCGCGTGAACCTGAGGAACAGTAACGTGACTTTCATCAATGACCATCAGAAAATCCTTTGGAAAATAATCAATCAGGCAGAAAGGCCGGGAGCCGGGTAATCTACCATCCAGGTATCTTGAATAGTTTTCTATTCCTGAGCAGTAGCCAAGTTCCTTGATCATTTCAAGATCAAGTTCTGTTCTTTCCTGTAGCCTTTTTGCCTCCAGAGGTTTTTCAATTGAGTTGAAGAAGTCTACCTGTTTGACCATATCATCCTGAATGTTTCTTATCGCTCCGTTTAAGGTCTCCTTTGAAGTTACAAATAGGTTGGCCGGATAAATCTGAATTTGTTCAAAATTGGAAGTTACATTTCCGGTAACAGGATCAAAACTTTGGATTTTTTCAATCTCGTCTCCAAAAAACTGGATTCTTATCGCATCATCGGCATAAGCAGGAAAAACATCTATTACATCTCCTTTTACCCTAAAGGTCCCTCTTTGGAATTCGTTCAGGGTTCTTGCGTAAAGAGCACTTACCAAAGAATGAAGAAGAGCTGTTCGGGTCACTTTCTCGCCGATTCCGATAGAGATCAGTGATTTATGAAATTCAGTTGGATTCCCGATACCGTAAATGCACGAAACTGAAGCTACAATGAGAACGTCTCTTCTTCCGGATAATAAGCTTGCCGTTGCGGAAAGACGTAGTTTTTCTACTTCCTCATTAATGCTGAGGTCCTTTTCTATATAAGTTCCGGTAGTGGCAATATAAGCTTCGGGCTGATAATAGTCGTAATAACTCACAAAATATTCTACCGCATTTTCAGGAAAAAACTCTTTAAATTCCATGAATAACTGAGCTGCTAAAGTTTTATTATGAGCTAAAACTAAAGTTGGCCGCTGAACATTATTCACGACATTAGCAATGGTAAATGTTTTTCCGGATCCTGTAACCCCTAATAAGGTTTGATATTTCTCGCCGATTTCAATGCCTTCGGTAAGCTTTTCAATGGCCTGAGGCTGATCGCCGGTAGGTTTATATTCTGAATGAAGATTAAAATTCATACATCAAATTTATAAAAAAAAAGAGTCCTTTTCAGGACTCTCATAATTATTATCATTTTTTCTTATTTTCAAATATCATAGCTAATGGCAGCTTAAAAACCGTTGGTGCGGGTTTACCATCTGCCAGTGCGGGTTTCCAGTTGATATTTTCTGTAGAGGCTTTAATGGCTCTTACGCTCTCGTCATTAAAAAGTTTGTTTTTTCCATCTGCCACTACTTTTTCTACTGTCCCTTCGGCATTTATTGAAATGAATACATTAGATTGGAGCCGGCCTTCATCTCCTTTAAATACACTACCGTTAAAATTTTTTGCCACCTTGTTTCGGAATTCATTAATTCCCTGAGGGAATTCTGCCTGGATAAAAGAAGTGCTCGCCGGAGGCGGAGGTGGTGGGATGTTCTGATCTCCACTCATGTTTGCTTTCTTAGATCCATTTTTTTCTACACGAGGAGGAGATGGAGGAGGAGGTGCGCTATTTTTATTGATTTTTGCCTTTTTTACATTCGCCTTTTTTGTGGGGCGAATGGTGTCCGTAATACTTTGGTGATCTTTCCTACTCTGCTTAGAAGATATTTCTTGTAAAGTACTGAAGGATTCTACTGCATATTCTTCCATGGGTGTACCGTTACCTGAAACGTAATTGCTGGCATAGGTCTTTTGGACAAATAAGGCAAAGGCTGTTATGAGTATAGGGATGGTAATGGCTTTTTTTAAGCCTGCGAATTTGGTTTTTTTAGTGTTCATCATAATAAATCGTTTTTTGGTGTTGTTGAAATTAAATGAGTGTGTGAAATCAAATTTTTGAGAATCAATTATTTCATCGAGTATCAGATTTTGATAATCTTTGATATTGAAATTGTTTTTCAATACGCGGTCATCAGCTAAGAATTCATGATTGGTGATCATTGCTCTTCTGTAGAAAAAGAGGGCAGGATTAAACCATGTTATTACCTTTAAAAACTCGATCAGGAATAGATCCCAGCTATGCTTTTGATCCAGATGGCTTTTTTCATGTAAGAATATCCTTGGATCAATTTGGTCGTTAATAAGATAATTTTTCCCCAGGTAAATAGTTTTTCCAAAGGTGAATGGGGAGAGGTTATTCTCAGAGATGATTATTTTATACCCTTCCTGATATCTTACTTTTCCTTTTATATTCCGGATTTTTAAAATTGAGAGCAATGCCTTTACTAAAAGCATTAAAGTAATAGCTCCATATATAATCCAAAGAATATTGGTCCATTCAAAAGCTTCTTCCTTAGCCGGAAGGCTTAATATCTGTTGAGTGGTTTCTTCAAAAATTAGTTGTGGACTTTCTGTTGTAACGGGACCTTTTGCTGTGATTGAGATAAAAGGAACCGTATAGGCAAATGCGAGGGAAAAAAGCAGAAAGAACCTGTTAAAGTGGTGCGTTTTTTCTTTTTCCAATAACAAATGGTACACTCCAATAAAAAGTGAAGAACACAAAACAATTTTAAAAAAAATGTAAAGCATCTTTATTCTTTTATTTTCTGATCAATTATTTCGCGCAGTTCAATCAATTGCTTCTGGGTTAGTTTTGTGTTGGATGTAAAAAATGAAGCAAACTGGGTCACGGAGCTGTTGAAAAAGCGGTCAATCATGGAAGTCATTTCTTCCCTGAAATATTCTCCTTTAGCTACTTTTGGGTAGTATTCACGGGAATTTCCATATAATGTGTATCCTATCAGATCTTTATTCTGCATTCTTTTAAGCAATGTAGCTACTGTAGTGGATGCAGGTTTGGGTTCCGGGTAAAGATCCAGAATATCTTTCATGAATACTTTCTGTTTATCCCAGATGATCTCCATGAGAACTTTTTCCGAATCTGTTAATTTTATTTCTTTCATATTCTACAATTTGAAATGTTGTTCTACAAATGTAGAATAAAATTTTAAATCAACAAATTTTATGGCACTATTTTTCCATTGTTTTTTTAACCAATAATCACAACGCTATGAAATTCAATAAGTTTTATGTACCAATCATTAGTCTTTTTTTAGTTTTATCTTCATGCAAGAAAAATAACGTCAATGCTCAAAAGGTCAGCAGTGATGGAAGTGTGGAAACAGAAAAGCCTAATTCAGACTATAAACCTGCCTTTGCAGGACAAACCAGAATTAAGGCTGTAAAGACATCTACACCCTACAATGTTGAGGTTTTAAATAAAGATCTGGGCAGACCTTGGGGAATTATTAATTTACCAGACGGGAGATTTTTGATCACTGAAAAATCCGGGTTTATGAATGTTGTTTCTAAAGATGGGAAGCAGATTTCTAAGATATCAGGATTTCCTAAAGTCGATGCAAAAGGACAGGGAGGAATGCTGGATGTTGCACTGGATCCAGATTTTAAAAATAACAGTATTATTTACTTTAGTTTTTCTGAACCCTTTGGGAAGGGTAATCTGACCTCTGTAGCAAAAGGTAAACTTTCAGGAGATTTAAAAATGATATCAGATGTAAAAGTCATTTTCCGTGCTGAACCATCATATGACGGAGATAAACATTACGGAAGCCGATTGGCCTTTGATAAAGATGGGAATTTGTTTGTAAGTACCGGAGAAAGATCAGATAAAGAAACCAGGGTGTATGCCCAGAAAACGGATAATTATTTAGGTAAAATCCTTAAAATAACAAAAGAAGGAAAACCCGCTCCGGGAAATCCATTCATCGGAAAGGCCGGATTTAAACATGAGATTTATGCCTATGGTATAAGAAATCCGCAAGGTTTGGCAATAGATCCCAACGGGTCCTTATGGGATGTGGAAATGGGTCCAAGGGGAGGTGATGAAATTAACTTAATTCAAGCGGGTAAAAATTATGGATGGGGTGACGTAACCTATGGTATTGAATACTCCGGAGCGAAAGTGGGAGAGGGAATTACCCAGAGAGAGGGTACGGAGCAACCTGTTTATTACTGGGATCCGGTAATCTCTCCAAGTGGTGTTACTTTTTATACAGGAAATATAGATGAGTGGAAAGGTAATTTGTTTATTGGCTGCTTAAGTGGTGAACACATCAACCGGATTGTGATGAAAGATAATAAAGTGGTTGGAGAAGAACGTTTGCTTGCTGATCAGAAAGAAAGATTCAGGGATGTGTTGGATGGAATAGACGGAAACATCTATGCTGTTACCGACAGTGGGAAATTATATAAAATTTCTAAGAAATAAAAAAAAGGCTCCGATAAATCCGGAGCCTTTTTTATTTAAAATCTGAAATTAAATCTTGCAAAAGCCTGTCTTCCGGAAAAGCCCATCTGAACAGGATCGAAAATACCACCGGATTCTGTATTTCCTGCAGAAACAGCCTCTCTTTGTAAAGTGGGATATCTGTTGAATAAATTCTTACTTCCAATAGTTAAACTAATATTTTTTGAAAAATCATACCCGAAAGATAGATCAGTGGTTACTTTAGCGTTGTAGGTCTGATAATCATCAGGGCCATTGTAGCCAATTAATTTGAGTTTATCAAATCTAACCAACTGTATATTAGCATTGAACTTGTTAATTTTATAGTTAACATTTAAATTAATTTTAGTCTTCGGAGCTGAGGCGAGGATAAAAGCACGTTCACGCGCACTTAAATATATATCTTCTTTTCCTTTTAATTTTTCTGAAACGTTTACAGATGTGATCTCCATTTCGTTGTAGTTTCCTGCTAAAGTTGTGGTTAATCTTCCGTTTCCAAGTGTTTCATTGTAGCTTAATATAACATCTACACCCTTTGTTCTTGTGTCTATGGCATTGGAAAAAAATTGTGCCTGATCAATATAAGGATAATCTGCCTGAACATCAGGTGGAAGGTCTGTTCTGGCAAAGTTACCTGTCAATACAATTCGGTTTTTTACATTAATGTAGTACCCATCAACAGTTGCAGTAAACTTTCCCGTGTTGAATGTAAACCCTACACTCCCGTTAAGAGATGTTTCTTGTTTTAATTGAGATATCCCGGATTTTACAGCTAAATCACTGTCATTTGATGCTAATTGGATCGTTACAAGATTACCTCCCTGAAAATTCGTGAATTGAAGCGCATAATATTTTTGAGCTAACGAAGGAGCTCTGAACCCTGTTGAAACTGAACCTCGAAGTGCAAATTGAGGAGTTATCGCATATCTTGTTGCAAATTTCCCATTAATGGTACTTCCAAAATCACTGTAGTTTTCAAATCTACCTGCTGCACTAACCATCCATTTTTTGGTAATATCAAGCTCGGTATCGATATAGGCTGCAAAATTATTTCTACTTTTATTAACTTCCTGAGAATATCCGGGAAAGCCCTGGGAGCCTCCAGGTCTGATGTTGCCTGTTAAAGGATTTATTACTAAAAGACTAGGATCTGTATTTGAAGTTACAATGTTCCCGTTGACATCATACATTGCATAAGATGCTTCTTGCCCCCTTATAACATTAAATTTTTCGTACCTAAACTCAGATCCGAAAGCGATATTTAGTCCTTCTAACACTCCAAATTGTTTCGTTGCATTAAATCCTGTTGTATTTTGAAGTAACGAGTGCCCTCCTGCGTTAAAACTTGTAGGAGATTTTATACCTAATGTAGCATTAATTGTATTGTCTATCTGGTACGTAAATCTGTTATTGCCAAAGGCATTATAAACATCGGCATCCCAACCTGCAACTTTAAACTTTAAACCATTATCAAATGTAAAATCTGTGATGCTTGTATCCTGAATAGGGTTAAATCCATTTGGATAAACCTGCGGTATGTTTCCATCTGCATCTGCTTTTCTGGTCCATGCATTAGCATCTGTATTTCTATGGGAAAACCCGGGATGAGAATAAAATTTTATATTATCTGATAATGGAACTTCAATATTTCCAAAGAAATATACATTTTGTGATTTTGCATCTCCAAAACGTTGTCTTGGGGCATCATAAACCGTAGGATTAGCATTTCTGATTGCATATTCTTTATTGATGAATTCTGCGGTAAAATTTGCAAATCCTCCTTGTGATCCTATTTTTGTTCCATAATTTCCGTTAAAATCAAAAGTAAGCCCGTCAATTTTATGATCTGATACAACATCTTTATCTCCGGGACTTTTAAAAAGGTTCATCCCGTAAAATGCATTTCCTTCAAAGCCTTTATCTCGGTCATTTAAGATGACGTTGATAACGCCTGCAATAGCATCGGAACCGTATTGAGCGGAAGCTCCATCGCGAAGGACTTCAATCCTTTTAATAGCTCCGATCGGAATGGTGTTCATGTCATATCCGGTGTTTCCTCTTCCCTTAGTTCCGAAAAGATTGATCAGTGAAGACTGATGGTATCTTTTGCCGTTTAATAAAAGTAAAGTCTGGTCTGGTCCCAATCCTCTGAGAGTGGCTGGATCGACAGCATCTGCACCATCTGACCCCGATTGTTTATTGGAATTAAATGAAGGTGCCGAAAACTGCAGGAGCTGGTTCACTTCAACTTGCCCTGTAGATTGACTTACCTGTTTGATGTCAATAACATCGATGGGAACAGGAGTGTCTATTACTGTTCTTTTTTTGTTTCGGCTCCCCGTAATAGCTACTTCTTCAATTTTTGCTTCTTTAGAAATGGTGTCATTGATTTGCTGCGAATATAAAGCCGCAGTGCTGCCCAGAAATAAAGCGCTTAGATATTTAATTTTCATATATATTGAGTTTCTGAGATTGGTAATTCAATCAAAAGTATTGATTTTTGTTTTTAAATCATCAGAAAAAATCACTATTATTTGAAAAGTGTTATGAAAAATGGATGCGATGCATAATTATATGAAAATTTTCAATCAAATAGTAAAAATTAGTTAAAATCGTAAAATACATAAATGATATGTTGTGTATTTTTCCTTATTACGATTTTTTTTAACAATTTATTCTCGTATATGTATATAAAATGAAAAAACCGGAATTACTCCGGTTTTAATTTTTATGCTTTTTCTAATTGAACAGTAAAATGTCTTAAAAGATCTGGCTCCCATGTTATCTTATATCCTTTTGCGATTTCATCACGGCGTTCATAAACGTTTTTGATCGCTGCAGCAATATAATCCATATGATTATTCGTATAGGTTCTCCTAGGAATTGCTAATCGAACCAGCTCCAATTTCGGATAACGGTTTTGTCTTGTCTCTGGATCTCTGTCTGCTAGCAAGGTGCCGATTTCAACCGTTCTGATGCCAGCTTCTTTGTAGATTTCAAGACCTAAAGTCTGTGCCGGATATTCTTCCCTTGATACTTTTGGAAGGAAATTTAAAGAATCAATAAAAACGGCATGTCCTCCGATAGGCTTTTGCACAGGAATTCCGTATTCAATCAGCTTATTTCCAAGATATTCAACCTGGGAGATCCTGCTTTCCAGATAAGCAAATTCCGTAGCTTCATCCAGTCCAACGGCTAATGCTGCCATATCTCTTCCGGCCATACCTCCGTAGGTTATGAAGCCTTCATAGATAATTGTAAAATTGGAAGCCTTTCTGAAAACCTCCTCGTTATTCAATGCGATGAAACCACCGATGTTTACCAATCCATCTTTTTTGGAGCTCATGGTCATTCCATCACCATATGAGAAGATCTCTTTGCAGATTTCTTTAATGCTTCTGTTTTCCTGGCTTTTTTCTCTTTTTTTAATGAAATAAGCGTTTTCAGCAAATCTTGCAGAGTCGAAAAAAACAGGAATTCCGTATTGATTGGAAAGTTCTCTTACTGCTTTCATATTTTCCAGAGAAACTGGCTGACCTCCTGAAGAATTACAGGTGATGGTAATTAAACAAAAAGGGATTTTTTCTTTTGGATAGCTTTTGTAAATCTCTTCCAGCTTTTCAAGATTAATATTTCCCTTAAACGGATGTAGATCATTAATATCAAATGCTTCATCAATTGTGCAGTCTACTGCATGTGCTTTGCGAAACTCAATATGTCCTTTTGTAGTATCGAAATGGGAATTTCCGGGAACTATATCTCCTTCTTTTACCAGAACAGAAAACAGCACGTTTTCAGCTGCTCTTCCCTGGTGAGTGGGCAAAAGATATTGAAATCCGGTTATATTTTTTACAGTATTGTGAAGTTGGTCGAAAGAACGGGAACCGGCATAGCTTTCGTCACCGGTCATTAATGCTCCCCACTGTCTGTCCGACATGGCTCCGGTTCCGGAATCGGTTAGTAAATCGATAAAAACCTGTGATGATTTTAAGTTGAATAAGTTGTAATTGGCTTCTTTAAGCCACTGCTCTCTTTCTTCTCTTGTTGATTGACGGATTTCTTCAATCATTTTAATGCGGAAAGGTTCCGCGTACGGTAAATTCATGAGTTAAGTATTTTATTGTTTTGTAAAGAAAATTTGTTTGAAAATAATTTCAATTCATCAGTATATATTTAAAGGAGCAGGAGAATACTACTCAGGCGCTTTAAATATATTTTCATCGGAGTGGAAACCGGCTACACCACCACTCACTGCAAATTTCATTGCAGAAGCAGCAGACATTCCCACTACAGGTTTGATGTTTTTTTCTTCCGTAACAATTACCCATCCGGAAATAGCATAGGAGTGAGGAAGATAAACAGCAACATAATTATGTTTATCCACATCTGCCATTTCTTTCTGGGTTAAAAAACCAATTCTCCAGATCTCAGGATGCTCATTGGTTTTTACCCATACAGGATCATTAAATTTTTTCTTGTCACCAACAAATGATGACATTACATCTTTAGTTGGCGTATAAATATGTTTTACCCCCGGTGTTCTTTCCAACAGGCTGTCCATTGTGTCGAAAAAAAATCTTCCCACAACGAATTTATTACCCAGGTAGCCCAAAAGTGCGGTGATTAAAATAGTTGATACAAAAACCAAACCCGGTATTTCTTTTGCCACAGATGGAATTATATTATCAATAGACGTGACAACATACCATATGACAAATATCGTTAGCCCGATAGGTCCGATAATAACAAGTCCCTGAAAGAAATTTTTCAGGAAAAAATTGGCGATATTTTCGAAAGTCAGTTTTTTCAACGTATTCAGTTACTAATTTTGTTTAGCCATGTATGCTTTCCTTATTGCCGTATGACTTAATAATTTTAGCTTCATATTCCAGCCACTCCTCCCAGCGTTTGTTTACTTTTTCGGGATCTCCAAGCTGTCTTGCAAAACTAATGAAAGTTGTATAATGGTTAGCCTCCGAAATCATTAAGTCCCTGTAAAAATTTTTAAGCTCTTCATCTTTGATATTTTCTGTAAGGACTTTAAATCTTTCGCAGCTTCTTGCTTCTATCATAGCGGCAAATAACATTTTATCAACGATAAGATCTTCTCTGCTGCCCTGGATAATGAACTTCATCAATTCATTTACATAATCATCTTTCCTTGCTCTTCCGAACTTGTATCCCCTGCTCTTGATGATCTCATGAACCTGATTGAAATGATCCAATTCTTCCTGTGCAATAGCAAGAAGTTCGGTTACAATTTCAGGGTGTTCCGGAAGCATCGTAATCAATCCGATAGCGTTTGTAGCTGCTTTTTGTTCGCACCAGGCATGATCGGTTAAAATTTCTTCAATGTTTCCTTCCGCAATATTTGCCCACCTTGGATCCGTGGGAAGTTTCAACTTAAACATGTTTTAAAATTTCTGTAAATTTAAAGTAAATTACAATAACAAATCTTGTTTTATTCCAGTTATTTAAGAAGCGGTCTTTCTTCGTAAAAATTCTAAAATATTCCACCCTAAACGATCTACTTTCATTAAAAATCCTGCAATCGTTGTTGCGAGGATAATATTCGTTATATAGATTAAAATCATTAATATCCACCACGGTACATCTTGCTTGAAATGAACGACTAAAAAATAAACAAGAGAAGAACTTATTCCCTGTGCAAAATAAAAGAATATTGCATTCTTTCCGATATAAGTAATAAAATTTTCTTTTGTGATCTTTAATCTGTTATAAAAAACAAATAACGTAACCAGTGAAAACAGGGTCCATATGATATAGGGAGTTTTAGGAGGGAACTTATTTTTATTGATCTTGTAAAATATTTCGCTTCCATAATACCAGAACATCCAGATTAGCAGAATTCCAACCGCTGCATAAAGTGCGGGGATGATACGGGAAGGGATTTTCTTTCCCTTCATTCTATTGGCAATTAAGAAAACCGCAAGATAAAAAGCAACATATCCCACCTGGCCTGTTGGATAAAACCACGGAAATAAATTAAATATTAGTGTCAAAGCAATACACAGTCCTATAAACCAATTAATATGTTTAGAGAAGAATCTTAAAATCAATACACCGAAAACAGCTAATATAAAGTATACTTTTAAATACCAGAAGCTTCCCATTACTACGGGGAATGTATCGGCATTGGTGTATTGATGGAGGTACCAGTTCCCTAAATTTTGCCATTGAGGTTCCGTAGATATATTTGTTGTCGCGTATTTTGAGCCGAATGTAGAGTAAAAGTTTTGCAACCATTCTACAGAAAAAAAGCTTAACCCGAAAACTTTAAAAAAGTAATCCAGGAAAAACAGGAATGTTACAAAAATCATATAGGTGATTTGTAGTTTGAGCAGGCGGTAGAACGTTTTCTCAATATTGGTTCCGGATGTAATTCCACTTAATGCATAAAACAAAGCTACATCAAATACTAAAGAAAAGACCCTGACTTCCGCCGGGATATAAAACTGCCCCGACCAGAATGCTGTGTGGATGAATATAATGGAAAGCGTTGCTAATCCTTTTGCAAAATCAATGTAGAGATCCCTGTTCATTATGGTAATTGATAAAGTTCAAAAATAGATAAAGTTTGGAAATAATTTTAAAAATAAAAAAGAGGTAAAGCGAACTTTACCTCCTTTCCTAAATATGTTAATAATGAATGTTTAAAGTTTTCTAAACTCTTCTGCAGAAATTTCTCCGGTTTGGATTTTTCTTAACTCGTCCATATATTGGCTCATATAAGCGTCAATTTCAGGATTTCTTGAATTTTTCCCCATTTTATAGGTTCCGTTAAGGACTCCTTGATAGTAATAAAAGAAGTTATAGTCGAAATCAGCCGCAGATAAACTGTACTGTCCAAGCAGGAAGCCTAAACGAACAGCAGATCTTCTTTGAGGAGGAGTTCCGTGATGGTTATAACTTGAGGTCTGATAATCTCCGATGCTTTGTGCAAATTCATAGGCTGCTGCAATTTCAGAGAATTGAGTTTTGTTATACCCGTTCGGTCTTCTTAGATAATACCCTGCAAAACCATCGGCTTCAAGCTCATTAGGTCTTGCTGTAGATTCATTTACAGAAGGCAGGTTAAACGCATATTGTAGTTGGTGGCCGTATTCATGTGCCAGGATCATAGCATTCACGATATCTCCGCCTTTATTTTTTGCATCAGCGTAGATCGCATAACCATAATAGATTTTTCCTGTAGAGTAGGAAATAGCATTATAGGTGGAGTTGAAATTGGAAGGATCGTTTACAAATCGCAATGTTGGGTTACTTCTTCCCCACATACTGGCAATTTTTGTCATTTGCCCGTTCATGAAGTTGGTGTCGGCACTCGTTTGTAAGCCGGTTAAAAGGACTGCTGTAGAACTCCAGTTTTGATCAACATAAGAGCAGCTTCTCTGAAGGTCTCCGGGTTGTTCAATTTTAGCATTTTCAGTGGATGAATTTGGTAAGACGTTGTCTTCCATTTTGTCGTCGTTACATGCTGATAAAGATAATACAGCAATAGCTCCTGCTAAAAAGCAGAATTTAAAGTTTCTTTTCATAAAATATTTTTTTGGTGAAAACGAAGGTATAAATTATTTTTTAGATAATTAATATATAAATAGTTAAAATTATTCCTTCGTTGGTGAAAAAGTGTTTATAGTGAAAAATATTGTTTTGATTGTAAGCAGTTTATAAAATAATTTGTATATTTGCACCTCGAAATAACTAAAAATTTATAAACAATGTTTGCAATTGTAGAAATAGCAGGGCTTCAATACAAAGTTGAGCAAGACCAGAAGTTGTTTGTACACCGTTTAAAAGGAGATAAAGGAGGAAAAGTTTCTTTCGATAAAGTTCTTCTTACTGTAAACGGTACAATCACTGTAGGCGCCCCAGCTGTAAGCGGGATCACTGTAGAAGCGGAGATCTTAGACCATGTTAAAGCTGATAAAGTAATCGTTTTCAAAAAGAAAAGAAGAAAAGGTTATGAAGTGAAAAACGGTCATAGACAATCTTTAACTCAAATTCAAATTACAGGAATCACTGGATTTGAAGGAGGTGCAAAGAAAGCAGCTAAAAAAGAAACAGTAAAGGCTGAAGTTCTTTCAGACAACGCAACTGTTAACTTTGGTGAAGATCATGAGTTGAACTATCACTTAAAGAAACACAATTTGTCTCAGTCTAAAGAAAACAGAGAAACTTTAATTACTTTAGGAAAAGCTGTTAAAGTTGAATTAGAGAAAAAAGTTCTTACTCACGAAGAAGTAGATGCTGCTATCGTTAAGAACATTGATCAATTTAAAGCTCTTAATAAATAATAATAATCTACAAATAAAATGGCACACAAGAAAGGAGTCGGTAGTTCCAAAAACGGTAGAGAATCTCACTCTAAAAGATTAGGTGTAAAGATTTTCGGTGGACAAGAAGCTATTGCCGGTAATATTATTATCAGACAGAGAGGTACTCAACACCACCCAGGTGAAAACGTGGGGATGGGTAAAGACCATACTTTGTTTGCATTAGTAGACGGTAAAGTAGTTTTCAGAAAGAAAGCAAATAACAGATCTTTTGTATCTGTAGAACCAAACGCTTAATTTAAGCGTTCTATAAAATAAAAGCCTCAACATTGTTGAGGCTTTTTTATGTTTAAATGGTATGGAATTTTTTCAATATCCTAATTTTGTCTTGAAAATCCGGGAAAGCCTACATAAAAGGATCTTAAAAAAATGATGTTGCTGATCTTGAGCTGTAATGATCTCTTCTAGTGTTTCTGGCTGTTCTAAACCGGCTTAGCTGTAGTAGCCTATATTTTGCCTTTAATCTATTTTGATAACGGAATAATGCTCGATATTCTTGAATGTTTTTACTTGCTTATCAGATGGAAATTATTTGTCTTTCTAAAGTATTTTAAAAGCCTACCTGGAATCCTGCTTTTACGCCAAATGTAGAAATGTCAGGCCTGTTGAGGTAGTTGCCTCTCCAGTTGAAATCTACCCTGAAGATCCTCAGGTTTCCAAATCCAATATTTTCAATTCCGAAACCGTATTCATAATAAATATGATCACTAGGAGCAGAATACTTAAAACCTTCAACGTTAATCTTTTTAGATGCATCGCTCAGTGTTCCGTATGCACTTCTGATAAAAGCTATTTCTCTTAATTTGAGTTTCTTGATTAGTGGAATATAGGAAAGGATTTTACCATTGAAATGATGTTCCAGATGCAGCGTCGTATATGTATCTGCAACGAACTCATAATAATTAAGTTGTGCAAATGTATTTCCTACCAAACTATAAGATTGGTTTCCGGGAATTATATTTTGTAAGGCTAGCGGAACTGTATTGAAGTTTTTTCCTGCTTCAAAATTGATTAGTGTTTTTCCCCAGCTTCCGATTAATACCGGTTTGTAAAATAAGAATTGTAGTTTATTATAATTGAAATCAGCATTAAACAGGCCTTCCAGTCCTCTTGTGTACTTTAAAACAATAGTAGGAGCCAAGGTTCCATGTTCGTGTCTGTCAACTCCGGTTTGTGAAAATTTAGCACCAGGTCTTGCTATTAAGCTAAGGGTTACATGGGAATCATTAACGGTTTTTCTTAATTCTCCGTTTCTGTAATACATAAGGTTGAAGCCGTCAGGATTTGCTGATTTGATGCTTTGCATAGTTCCATCTACCCGTATTTGAAAGTTCTTCCATGGCTCAATAGAAGCAAATACATTAGTTTGATTCAGGGAGCTTAAAGAGGCATTATCTCCCCTTGCGAAGACTGTAGACGAGGCAAATGTACGAGACATGATTCCGTCATCAGTTGTTAGCTGAACACCGAGCTGCATAACATCTCTTCTGGTGCCAGCTCCAATCATAAACCGGTTGACTTTATTAAACATATATTTTGCTTCAACACCATATTTGAACTGCTGATCTTTAAATCCATATGCTGTATAAAACTGGATTCTCCAAGGATCGTTCATGGAAAAATAACTTCTCGCTCCCAGTCTTATTCTGTCTCCCTCTACTTCGTTTACTCCATAAACTGAAAAAATGGGACCCAAATCTATTCCCTTTGTTATGTTGTAGTATCCTGATCCAAGGGTTTCATATAACTTTACAATCCGGTTGAATTTCGGGACCTTCTGAAGCTTATCAAGCATATCATAGACTCCCTGTTCAGATTTGGATAGCGTATCAGGTCTCGCTTTAGCCCAGTAAGCATCATCCTTATCTACAAATTTATTGTCATACTCTTCCTCCTTTCGGGTGAAAACCGATGGAGCAAGTGGCTTGTTAAATTCATATTCCGAATAGTCTACAGTTCTTTTAGCGATGATACTTTTAGATGTTTTCTTTTTTGAGAAAGGGGTCAGCTCTACTACGGTTACAAATTTTCTAGGCAGGAAAGTATTTTCGTCGGGGTTGTCGTATTCCAGCTCTGTGGAAATCCCATTGACGAAATTTACATTCATTTTTTGTGTTGATTTTAACGTCGCTCCTAAAACTGCATAAGTGTCGGTATCAATATAAAGATAGCCCTGAAATGCTAAAATTTCTGTTCTTTTAGGCTGATACCTGATTTTATAAGCATTCTCACCATGTATAGCAATCGTATCGATCAGATTATAGTCATACGTACTAAAACCATCAGTTCCTACAGGACTTGGAAAACCAATATCAAAATAATTCAGGGTATTGTCATAGATATTGATGTCCCTGTAGAGATTTTTTGCCGTTAAAGTTACAATTTGATTATCCTGAAAACCAGATGTTTTTTGAGCTATTAAAAGCTTTTTGGTTTTCTTGCCGGGCTTATTTTCTCCGTAATTTTCATAAATTGATTCATTCAGGAAGATGGGCAGAGCCATTTTTCCACTTGCCGTTGAGTCGGCATAATCAAAGATGAAATCCAGCTTGTTGAAGATCTTTCTCTTCATAAAGGCGCTGTCCAGATTATTAGCGTCAAACTGTATTTTTTCGTATTCCTTATAAGTGTAGGTATCGAATTTACTTAGACCATTATTTCTTTTTCTTTTCCATACTTCCTGCATAATGGCATAAGCGGGATTTTCCTTCTTGTTTTTATATTTTGTTTTCTCGTTATGGATCACAACTTCTTCAATGTTTTCCACCTTTTCTTTGGAAAGCTTTACGAAGATATTATTGGCATTATCTGGGGTAACATCTATACTTTGTAAGGCATAGCTTTTTCTTAAGAATTTTAATTTGTAAATAATACTGTCTGATTGAACGCTGAAGGCTCCCGTAGTTGTTGTTAAAAAAGGTTGATTACTATCATTGATAAATACATCCACCCCGGTAACTTCTTTATTGGTTTTGGCATCAACAATTTTGCCACTTGCAGCATTTTGTGCGCATACAATACCGGAAAATAAAAGAAAAAGGTAGAGATAGTGGTATTTAGAGTTATTAATTAACATTAGGTATTTCTTCAAGCATTTAGCATAAACAAAAAGTATGCTGTTTATTTAAAACGGATAAGATTTAAAAAAATTTCGTGTGTATTTACAAAAATGCAAATGTAACAAAAATAACAGGACCAATTTGATTAATTATGACCTATGATTTTAAAAGACAATAGGATAGGACAGAATTTATTCCGAATGAAAAATAAAAAAGACTTACATTTCTGTAAGTCTTTTTTGCTCCTCCTGCTGGGCTCGAACCAGCGACCCTCTGATTAACAGTCAGATGCTCTAACCAACTGAGCTAAGGAGGAATTTTCCTTTGTTTTAAGTGGTGCAAATATAATATGAATATTTATATCAGGCAAGTTTTACGTTCAATTATCAATGATTTTAAAGTAAATAGGTTGAATTTCAATAAGAAATATTTTGCTTGTCATCTTATTAAATGGAGTAATCCTCAAATAAATAACGGAAATACAATTCCGGGGATTCTAAAAAACTTTTTGTTAACTGATAATGCTCCGTTTCTTTATAATCAATCTGTTTAATTTTATCATCCAGTAAATAGACTTCAGCTTCCGGATAGCTCATCAAAATAGGTGAATGGCTGGAAATAATGAATTGGGCTTTTCCAGCTTTTTCCAGCTTGTGAATAATTGACAATAGGGAAAGTTGTCTTTGCGGAGAAAGAGCGGCTTCCGGCTCATCAAGGATATAAATGCCTTTCTGAAAATGGTTATGAAATAATGATAAAAAAGCTTCGCCATGGGATTGCTGATGAAGAGATTTTCCCCCGTAAGCATCTAAAACACTTCTGTCTTCTTCGGCTACTTCATCAATATATGTTGCGAAATTAAAAAAGCTTTCTGCCCTCATAAAAAAGCCTTGTGCTGTTTTGGTATCCCATGAAAGTTTAAGGTGTTCTGCCAGTTCGGATTCCGTTTTATGAAAATTATAATTATGATTTCTATTTCCTCCCGAAACATTGAAATCGCATTTTTCGGCAATAGCTTCTAGCAAAGTTGATTTTCCAATCCCATTTTCACCAACAAAGAAAGTGACATTGCTTCGAAGTCTAAGATTTAATCCACTACTCAAAAAAGGAAGGTTGAAGGGAAAATCCTTCGGATGGTCTTCGTTTAAATAAATCCTGGATAAATAAGGCATTTGTCTGTTTTTAGTTGATATTAAGCAAAATACATGCAAAAAACAAGACCTACATTTCTGTAAGTCTTGTTTTTTTATTTCTTTAAATCTTTAAGGATTTCCTGTACCGCTCTTTCCAGTTGCGGGTCATGATCTTGCTGTCGGTCTATGAATGTGTTTTTAATATAGATGTCCGGTTTTACACCTGTTTTTTCCAGGTTCTGGCCATCCAGAGTATACGTTCCCCATGCAGGAAGCCTATAATAAGAGCCATCTACAAGACTTTTTCCGGAAGTGAAGATAATCCATCGATAGGTGTCCTGGCCAATGATTTTTCCTAATTTCAGAGCCTTGAAACCGGCAGCGGTCATTTCGGCATCACTCAGCGAAGCTTCGTTGATCAAAAGAACAATAGGCTTTCCGGAAGGTGCGAAATTGGGCTGTGTGGTCATTTTTCCTTCCCGGTATTTCCATTGTAAATAAGGTTTTTGAGAAAGGAAATTTAATACTTTATCATGAACGTTTCCGCCCGTATTATAGCGTAAATCGAGAATAACAGCTTCTTTTTGAATTTCCTGCTCCACCATATCCAGAAGGAAGCGGTCCAGTTCATCAGTAGTCATATTTTTCATATATGAATAGGCAATGCGGCTGTTGCTCATCTGATTTACGCGTTGCCGATTATTGAATATCCAGTCGTCATACAAAAGTCCTTTTAATTCTGTATTTGAAATTGGATGTACCTTGGTGGTTATTTCCTTGCCATTGCGTGTGAAAGTAAGAATAATTTCTTCCTGCTTTTTAGGACTTGTAAAATAAGATTCACGATTTTCGTGTACGTCAATATTTTTTCCATTTACAGCAATCAATTGATCTCCTGGTTTAATGTCAACCCCGGAACGGAAAGCGGGTGATTTTCTTACAATACCTTCTACACTATAAGGCTGGTCCTTTTTAAAGATAATCCCTGTTTCATTGGTAAAATAATTCAGATATCTGGTTTCTTCCTTTCCTGTTGAAGAAAATCCCGTATGTGAAGAATTGAGTTCTCCCAACAGGTCATTCAATAAAATTCGCAGATCATTTCTGTTATTGATATACGGAAGATATTTAGCATACTGCTCCTTTTTTGCTTTCCAGTTGATGCCATGGAATTTTTCATCATAGAAATTTTCTTCAACCCCAGTCCATGTTTCATCATACATCTGGGTAAATTCAGAAGCGAGATTTTTGTTAAAAGTATACTGGATATTTATCTTTTCTGGCTTTAATGTTGCTATGGCCATTTTATAAATGTTACCCTCTATTAATGTAAAAAAAGACTTGTCATTTTTGATGATATAGCTGGCTTCTTTATCGAAAACCTTTTCTGATTTAGCGGTTTCAAAATCCGTGAAAACCTTTTTGAAAAGTTGTTTCTTTCCATTATCCTGATTGGAATTAAAGAATAAAATTTCCTTTTTGTCGTCCATGAAAACGGTAGGATCTTCCTGGTATCCATACCTGTCTGTAACCAGCTCAATCCTTTCCAAAGTGTTTTCAGGATTAATTTTCAATTCTTTTACAACAATTTCTTTTTCTTCCTTTTTTTCTTTGTCTTCTTCTTTTTTATCCTTGTTTTCCTTTGTCGTTTCAGGTTTCTTTACCTCCTCAGTAAATAGCTTATCGAATCTTTCAGATTTGTAAGGCTCATCAAACCAATCCAGCGCCATTCTGTAAATATTAGATTTCTGCATACCTAGCGGATAAGAAGGGTTCGTTCGGTCACTTGTAAAATAAATATACTTACCATTGGGTGACCAAAAAGGATCTTCCTCTGAAACGCCGGTGTTGGTAAGATTTATGATTTTGCCTTTTCCGATATGATAAACAAAGATGTCCAGTTCAAAATTTCTTTTTGCAGAGAACAGTACATATTCGTTATTGGGAGAAAAAGAAGGTTTTGAATTTTGAAAAGCCCAGATTTCATCTTTTACGATAGTTGTAGAGTGTAAACTCTTTAAGTCCATTAATCTTACTTCATCACGACCACTTAAATACACTGCTTTTGAAAGGTCGTTATTCAGGGTTATATTGCGGTTGTTACGCAAATCAGCAGTTAATTGTTTTACCTGGCCTTTTCCGTCTGCAGCAATACTAAACCAGTTTTGATATCCCTGGTAAGTCTGGTTAAAAAGTAATGTGCGATTGTCCTTCAGCCATTTTACTTCCATTACACGTTCCTTTCCGTCAGATATCTGTTGTGTAAACTTTCCTTCAATATCAGAAACAAAAAGAACACCACGGCTCACAAAAGCTATTTTCTTACCATCTGATGAAATATCATAATAAGAAATATTATTTTCTATATTAAAATTTTGTTCTTTCTCCAGTGTTTTATTTGTGTTAAGGCTTATATTAAGAGCTTTTATATCTTTTGTAGCTACGTCATAGGTGTAAAGCTGATAATCTTTTTCAAATATTACTTTGGATCCGTTAGCTGAAACAAATGGCTTTTTAATAGAGGTTTCAAATTGTGTTAAAGGTGCCTTTTTGCCATTTTTAAGTTCATAAAGATTATATTCATTGTTATTTTCATCAGAAATAAAATAAATAGTCCCATTTTTATCTACGCTCGGATTAAAATCTTTTCCTGCATAGTTCGTATATTGTTTAAAGGAATTGTTCTTGGGATTATAACCTAAAATATCAGGATTGTTTTCTCCTTTATAGTGTTTGCGATGTACCTGATTGGCGCTTTCTGATGAACTTGTGAAAAGATATTCACCCGCAGGAGTTTCTGCCAGGCCGTTTGTATTATTAAAGTAATTGTTGAAAAGCTTTTGTGGTGTTTTGCCTTCAATAGTAGTTTTAAAACTTCCAAAGTTATTATTCCTGTTTGAGGTAAAATAAATAGTTTTACTGTCCCATCCCCAGTTTTCTATTTCATCTTTTCCTGTGTGAAATGTTAACTGTTTAATGCTTCCTCCTTCAGCAGGCATCACATACACGTCATAATTTCCGTATTGATTGGAACTGAATGCAAGCCATTTTCCGTCTGGAGAAATGCGTGGATTAATTTCCTCTCCCTCCAGGGCTGTGATTCTGGAAGCGTTTCCGCCATTGGAGTCCACTTTCCAGATGTCTCCATCATAAGCAAAATAAGCGGTTTTCCCATCCGGGCTTAATGAAGGACTTGATAAAAAATAAGATTTTTCCTGTGCTGAAACTTGAATGCTAGCAAAGGCTGCTAATAACGAAATAAAGATTCTTTTCATGAGATAATTAGATATTCCTGGGGATATGTTGTCATACTTTGCTCTGCAAAATATTTCCTCTTATAATTATTTAATAAGTTGCAAATATCTAATTTTTTAAGAATATCAGGATCTTTTGCATTATTAAATGTGATATGCAAAAAAAAGACTTACAGAAATGTAAGTCTTTTTGCTCCTCCTGCTGGGCTCGAACCAGCGACCCTCTGATTAACAGTCAGATGCTCTAACCAACTGAGCTAAGGAGGAATGTCCCTTTGTTTTTAAGTGGTGCAAATATAGGACGAATATTTATACCAGGCAAATTTTTCTTTTGAAAATTTAAAAAATATTATAATTTTCCTGTGAATATTTTAAAGATATCGCTTCCGAAAATCAGTAACATTAAGCCTAACAGAAAGATAACACCAATCATTTGTGCATTTTCCAATACTTTTTGAGGAACTGGTTTTCCGAAAATAATTTCATACAATGTAAATAAAACGTGTCCCCCATCTAATCCTGGAATAGGAATAAGATTCAGGAAAGCCAGCCAGATCGAAAACATTGCTGTAAAGCTCCAGAATGCAGGCCAGTTAATCGCAAAGCTACCATCTGCTGCCTTATTTACGGGCATAGATTTTACAATTGCAATAGGTCCACCTACATTTTTGTATCCTTGAATTTTAGAGTTGAACATAATTTTGAACTGCTTTACCTGCATGGTTAAAGCTTCAATGGTTCTTTCAAAACCTCTTGGAATAGATTCTCCGAAAGAGTATTTTTTGTCAGTAACTACACTTGCAAGACTTTTTTGGTCAACAGCAATTCCTAATTTACCATTTTTATCTACTGGTGCGGAGATAGTTTGCTTTTCAGTACCACGATTAACCTCAATGCTTACTGTTTTTCCTTTATTTTCAGCTAATGTAGAACTTACCTCGTCGAAGAAAGGAGTTGGTTTACCATTGATGGCTACAATTCTATCGCCTTTCGCCAACCCTGATGCTTTTGAAGAAGGAGTCGCTAAAGAATCAATGATCATGGGAATTCTGGGAGTGATATAAAGCTTTGCTTCTCTTTGTCTGATAACATCAGCTACACCATCTTCATTCACTTTGAATGTAATTTCCTTACCCCCTCTAAGAACAGTAACATGATCACTAAAAAGTATATTAATAGCTGAATTTTCCAATCTTTCTGCTGGTTTTCCATCGATAGAGACAATTTTATCACCATTTTGGAATCCCATTTTTTTACCGGCATCTGTTACGCCGATACCATTGTCAAATTTTGTAAGATCTGTATACATTTCTCCATTAAAAAGAGAAAGACAGCTATAAATTAACCACGCAAGGAAAAAGTTTACCGTAACTCCTCCCAACATAATGATAAGTCTCTGCCAAGCCGGTTTTGCACGGAATTCCCATGGTTGTGCCGGTTGTTTTAATTGTTCGGTATCCATGCTTTCATCCACCATTCCGGCGATTTTCACGTAGCCTCCAAAAGGAAGCCATCCGATACCGTATTCTGTTTCACCGATTTTTTTCTTTGCGATAGAAAACCAAGGATCGAAAAATAAATAAAACTTTTCTACTTTGGTTTTGAACCATTTGGCGGGCAAAAAATGCCCCAGTTCATGAAGAACGACTAAGATAGAAATGCTTAATATGAATTGAAAAATTTTAATTGCTAATTCCATTAATAAATTTTAGATTTTAATTTGCAAAGGTAACAATTATCAAAACTATGCCAAATAAAAAAGCTCCTCATATAGAGAAGCTTTGTCATATATTAAGACTGTTTTTACAAATTAAGGGAAACCCCCAGGCTGCCATTGTTTCCAACTTCTGCAAATACACCGATTCTCTCAGTGAAAAAGTAACGGGCACCGATATGGGCGCCGATTCCAAAATCTTTTCCGAGAACCCCAAGATCAACTCCGGGATAAATGTCCAGCTTTTCAGGGAGCTGTAATGCTTCTTTTAAATGAAAATTAAGCCTTCCAAAGATGAAGACCTTGTTGTCATTGTCATTATTTTTATATCCGCTAAAGTAGCCGTTCAGCCCGGCACCAACTGATATAAGTTTATTGAGCCCGTAATCATAAGTCCCTGTAATTCCTGTTCCATATCCCCATGCACTGAATCCCAATTGCACTTTCTGATCACCCTTTCCTGTCCATGCCTGGGCATTTACGGCAGTTCCAAAGAAGAAGACCGCTAAAATAAAAACCAATTTCTTCATAAATATTACACTTTAGTTCTATTAATTAAGAATAATCAGCTACAAAAATAGAACCGAAACCGATTAAAAATCCTATTTTTATACAAGATTTTGAACGACTTTTATGAAAATTAAAGGATTAAATTTAGATATTATCTGGAAAGATAAGGAAAGTAACTTTCGTTTAATAGAAGAGGAATTAAATAATCAGGATGCTGATATTTTTCTTTTACCCGAAATGTTCTCAACAGGTTTTTGTATGGATGCTTCTGAGGTTTCAGACCGTAATGAGGAAGCTTTAAGTTTCTTACACAAGATGTCAAAAGAGAAAGGATCCGCTTTTTGTGGAAGTGCTCCTGTAGAACAAGATGGGAAATTTTACAACAGGTTGTATTTCGTAAAGCCTGATTCGTCAGTTGTTTTTTATGATAAAAGACATTTGTTCTCTTTCTCTGGAGAGGATAAGGTGTATACCCCAGGAAAAGAAAGGGTTATTGTTGAATATAAAGGATTCCGCATTTTGCTTCAGGTTTGCTACGATCTTCGTTTTCCTGTTTTTGCAAGAAATAATGATGATTATGATGCAATCTTTTATGTAGCCAATTGGCCGGAGAAGCGAGTGGGAGCCTGGGAGCACTTGCTGAAAGCCAGGGCTATTGAAAATTTATCATACGTTTTTGGATTGAACAGGATAGGAACCGATGGAAATAATTTATTCTATCAGGAAAGCTCACATTGTTTTTTTGCTGATGGAAGAGACATTGCCCAAAAAGAAAAGAATATTGTGTCTGCAGAATTGAATATGAATGAGCTTTTGGATTTCAGAAAGCATTTCCAGTTTTTGAATGACCGGGATCAATTTTCAATTCAGATGTAATTATCGAAATAAAAAAGCTGTGAAATTTCACAGCTTTATTCATATTGTTTCAGCAATTGGGTTAAAGTATTGACGTCATGTACGCCACTTTCTTTCCACAAAAGTTCTCCGTGTTTAAATATAGCCAAAGTAGGGACACCACGAACTCCATATTGTGAAGCAATAGCCGGATACTGGTCTACGTCTACTTTAATAATTCTTGCTCCTTCACCTACATTTTCTTTAACTGTTGTGAGTACTGACGACTGAACCTTACACGGTTGGCACCAGGTCGCAAAAAAGTCAATTAAAACAGGTCTTTCGGAATTAATTAATTCTTTAAATTTTTCTGACATGATTTTTGGTGTTTTTATTATTTGGGGCTATCAGCCTCTTTCTGGATTGCCTTTACATTTTTCCAGCTTGTCCCGTCATAGGCTTCCACTCCGTTTTTCTTTAAAATCTCTACTGCCTGGTCCGCCTGGATTCCTTTGTTGCAAAAAACCACTACTTTTTTGCCTTTTAAGGACTCAATATTATTTTGAATCTCAGCAAGCGGGATGTTGATTGCATCTTTTGCTGTTCCTTCCTTATACTGCTCCGGAATTCTAACGTCTACCAAAGTAACATCACTACTGTTTACTATTTGTTTAATATCAGCTGGGGCATTATTCTTCGATACACTTGAATTTTTACATGCACTTAACGTTACAGATACAGCAAAAATAAATCCGCAAACCTTATTTCTCATTCGTTAATTTACAATGTTTTCGACTGGCAGACAAAATCCGAAGTGGGTAGTTTTTCCGTTTTTTTAATTCCGTTAAAACCTCCTTCGATTTCAGTGAAATTTCTGATCCCGTGTGAGTTAAGAATGCTTGCGGCAATCATGCTTCTATATCCTCCTGCGCAATGAAGGAAGAAATGTTCCGAGTCATCAATTGAACTGATCCAGTCGCTGATGGAGTCTAATGGCTTATTAAATGCGTTATCAATATGTTCAGCTGCATACTCAGTCAGTTTTCTGACATCAATAACCGTAGACTGATCATTGAATTCTTCTACAAATTCTGAAGGAGAAATCCTTTTAATCTCATCAGTTTCTTTATTGGCATTCTGCCATGATTGAAAACCTCCATTCAAATACCCTAAAACGTTATCAAATCCAACTCTGCTTAACCGGGTAATCACTTCTTCTTCGGTTCCTTTATCTGAAACCAATAACAGTGGATGTTTTACGTCTACGATCAATGTTCCTACCCAAGGAGCAAAATCTCCTTTCAGTCCGATATTAATAGAATTAGGAATAAAGCCTTTATGGAAATCGGCAGCGCTTCTGGTATCTAAAATAAGTGCTCCGGAGTCTTCAGCGATGATCTCAAAATCTTCTACAGAAATTGGATTAAGACCTTTATCCATTACGGTATCTATGCTTTCATAACCCCCTTTATTCAAAGCTACATTCATTCCGAAATATTTCGGTGGGGCAGTAAGGCCGTCCAAAACTTCTTTTATAAAAGATTCTTTATCGGGTTGGTTTAAAGCGTAGTTGGTTCGTTTTTGGTTCCCAAGGGTGTCAACTGTTTCTTTCTGCATGTTTTTTCCACAGGCAGAACCTGCTCCATGTGCAGGATAAACAGTGATGGTATCTGCTAAAGGTATAATCTTGCTATGAAGACTCTCATATAATATTCCCGCAAGGTCCTCCTGCGTGAGATTAGTTGCTTTTTGAGCGAGATCCGGACGGCCAACATCTCCTAAAAATAAAGTATCACCCGTGAAAATTGCTGTTTCAACATCATTTTCATCTATTAAAAGATAGGTGGTGCTTTCCATGGTATGGCCCGGAGTATGCAGAACCTTTATTTTTACTTTTCCAATTTCAAAGATTTGATAATCTTCAGCAATTGTTGCTTCAAATTCCGGCTTAGCAGTAGGTCCGTAAATAATAGGAGCACCAGTCTTTTTACTTAAATCCAGGTGTCCGGAAACAAAATCGGCATGGAAATGTGTTTCAAAAATATATTTTAAAGTTACATGGTCTTTCTCAAGACGGTCCAGATATGGTTTTACCTCTCTTAGAGGATCTATAATTGCAGCTTCGTTTTCTGAGACAATATAATAGGCTCCCTGAGCTAGACAGCCCGTATATATTTGTTCAACTTTCATTTGCTTAGTTTTAAATTAAATTTCAGTTAAAGATACAAAGTATTAGATGAATTGTAAACGAAATGTTAAATCTGAATGATAGTTTCTTTCAATTTAAATGGTTTTGCCCGGTTTTAGGAATCGAAAGTTATTTATTTTCAACAAGAAAGGGCAGATTATTAAAATACTAAATTGGTAGACTGTTTTTTGTCATGCTTAAAAAACAAAAATAATTACGTACAGGAAATGGGTCTGTTTAAAAGAAATACGAAATAATTAATCAGAGAACTTCGCAAGAATACAAGTTTGTTGACTTAATATTTTGTAAAAAATTTTATATTTATAAGTTAAAAAAAATCAAATGGCAGATAAAAAACAATTTATTGATGAATTAAGTGCTAGATATACTCCGAAAGGAGATCATATTATATTAGGAAAAGGTATGCTTGATGGGGAGGTAGTTACCGAAGTGAATGTAACCATTCCATTAAAAACAATCAACAGGCATGGTCTTATTGCGGGAGCCACCGGAACAGGAAAAACCAAAACTCTTCAGGTATTTGCGGAACAGTTATCACATGCTGGGATTCCATCTTTAGTTTTAGATATTAAAGGAGATTTCTCAGGAATTGCAGAAGCAGGTGAAATGAATCCCATTATAGAAGAAAGATATGCAAAAACCCAGCTTCCATACAATCCACAAGCCTTTCCTGTTGAATTAATGAGTATTTCCGGTGGTAAGGGTGTGAAATTGAGAGCTACTGTCACAGAATTCGGTCCGGTTTTATTGAGCAAGATTTTACAGTTGAATGATACCCAGCAGAGTATTATGTCAATTGTTTTTAAATATTGTGATGATAAAGGACTTCCTTTAATCGACCTAAATGACCTGAAAAAAGTCCTGCAATATGTGACTGATAATGCAGAAGGTAAAGCAGAATTATCTTCCAATTACGGATCAATAGCATCTGCTTCTTTGGGAACTATTCTAAGATCAATAGTCGCTTTAGAACAACAGGGAGCAACTGATTTCTTCGGTGAGCTGAGCTTTGATGTTCAGGATTTACTTGAGACAAGGGATGGAAAAGGAGTTGTAAATATCTTAAGGGTTGCCGATATACAAAATAAACCACAGCTGTTTTCAACATTTATGCTTTCTCTCTTTGCGGAAATTTATATGACATTTCCTGAAGAAGGAGATAGCGGAAAACCTAAATTAGTTTTATTTATTGATGAAGCGCATTTAATTTTTAATGAAGCTTCTAAGGCATTGCTTTCACAAATTGAAACAATGGTTAAATTAATCCGTTCAAAAGGGGTAGGTATTTATTTTATTACACAGATTCCCGGAGATGTTCCTGAGAATGTTCTTTCTCAGTTAGGATTAAAAATTCAACATGCTTTGAGAGGATTTACTGCAAAAGATAAAAAAGAGATTTCAAAAGCAGTGGAAAACTATCCTACAACAGAATTTTATAATGCTTCTAATCTGATTCAGAATCTTGGAATTGGAGAAGCTTTTGTAACGGCGTTGGATGAAAAAGGAATTCCTACTCCTCTGGTTCAGACTTACCTGATTTCTCCGGAATCGAGAATGGATGTCTTGAATGATGCTGAGGTTTCGGAATTAACAGGAAATTCTGCTTTGGTTGCTAAATATGAAGAAGCGATAGATAAAGAATCGGCTTATGAGATATTAACGGCAAGAATGGAGCAGGCGGCACAGAATCCGGCTCCTACACAAAGAGCAAAGCCGGTAAAGGAAGAGCCAGGGATGTTTGAACAGGTATTACAGAGCAAAGCAGGAAGAACTTTTACCACCACATTGATGCGTGAAGGGGCAAAAGCAGTTTTGGGAATGTTTGGTCTGGGAGGAAGAAGGAGATAATAAAAACATTAGTGCAATTCTTATCTAATAACCATGAAAAATGTATCATCTTTTTATTGTATCGGATTAGCTTCGGTTAATCTCGTAATGGATACCATTCATAACCACTTTGGAATATTTGATATAATTTTTGTTATTTTAGCGGGATTGCCTTTACTGCTCAATAAAAAATGGATGTATGAATTGTTTGGAGGCACTATGGGCCTTATCAGTTTATATATTATTTTTGCCATTTTTGTGTCCATGGTTAAAGACGGTCAAAATGCGATGATGCAGCCTCTTTGGAAGTATGGCATGGGTTATGTGCTTAGTTTTTTAACGCTAATTTTCGGACTTTTAATGACAAAAATTATTAAAATCCGCAACAGAAGAAATATTATAACATCAGGTTAAATGTATTCAATTATAGATATAGAAAGTAATGGTGCAGGTTATAGACATGAATGCATTATAGATATTGCCATTTATCGGTATGACGGGCAGAAAATTGTTGACCAGTTCATTTCTTTGGTGAATCCGGAAAGTGATATTACTCCGTTTGTACAAAAGCTGACAGGGATTACTCCTAAAATGGTTAAAACGGCTCCGAAATTTCATGAAATTGCAAAAAGAGTCATTGAAATTACCCAAAATACTACTTTGGTCGGGCACAATATTGATTTTGATTACAGAATGCTTCGGCAATCTTTTAAAAGTCTTGGTTACGATTTTAAAATCAATACTTTAGATACTATTCCGTTAGCTAAAAAGCTCATTCCTGATGAAGCAAGCTATTCGCTGGGTAAGCTCGTAAAATCTCTTGGAATTCCTTTAACCAATCATCACAGGGCAGACGGAGACGCGAGGGCTACTTTGGAGTTGTTCAGGCTGCTGGTTTCAAAGGATACTGAGAATGAGATTATACAAAAACATCACGATGAATCCAATGCCAAGACTTATATCAACAAAATCAAGCTGTTAACGCAGGATTTACCTAATGAAAGAGGGTTTGTGTATTTTCAGAATGCAGCTGGAAAAATCATTCTTTCAGAGTATGTTCAGGATATCAATAAGTTTTCAAAAAAAGTATTTAATTCGAAATCCAAAAAATGGGAAACGATACAGAATGAGGTAGAACAGATTAGTTTCGAACTTACTGGAAATGATATTATTGCCAGATTGATACTCAATTCAAAAAATATCAAGAGGAGAGAAATTTTACCTTTTGGCCTTTATCACAGAAACGATAAATATATTGTTGAGAAAAATAAACTGAACAAAGAAGATAAACCTATTCTGAAGTTCAGGTCTTTTACACAAGGATCAAAAGCAATCCAGTTTATTGGCGGCCAGAGAGAATATGATGATATCAGTATTTTTAAAAGAAAGATTGATTTTAAAAACCGTAATGAGCTATGGCTTGGCTCGGGAAGGAAATTGGGTGAGAAATTATTTTTAATTATTGAAAATGGTAAAGTTGTTTCATACGGTTTTTATGAACTGTTTACACAGATTCAGACTCTGAGCAGGCTCTCCAAGCTGAAAATCGACCTGCCTTTACCTGCTTCTGACCTGATTAATGATTTACAGTTAGCACTGCTTCGCGGTGATTTTGAGACACTCCCGTTGCCTAAATGATAAAAAGGAAGGTGGAGGCTTTTCAAATCAATTTGAATAGAATAAAAAAATAAATAGTATTTTTGCAAAAATAAAAATAAGCAATGCAATATTTTAAGCAAATTAAAACTGGAAAAAAGGGGGCTATAAAGTTCTCTAAGGTTTGGAATATTTAAAAGAGTTGTCTTGCATAAAAAATAGTTAATGTGGCGGACTCTTGAGGAAAGAATCTGCTTTTTTTTATGTTAAAATGAAATTATGAATTCAAAAGAATTATTAAAGATTGCCAATGAGTTTGGCACCCCGGTGTATGTTTATGATGCTGAATCTATCAAAACTCAATATGAAAAACTTACATCTTCTTTTTTAAAACACACAAAGTTCTTTTATGCCGCAAAGGCATTGACTAACATCAACATTCTAAAGTATGTCAAGAACCTGGGTGCTTCTTTGGATTGTGTTTCTATTAACGAAGTAAAGCTTGGTTTAAAGGCAGGATTTACTAAAGAAAAAATATTGTTTACCCCAAATTGTGTGGATCTTGCTGAAATTGAAGAAGCTATGCAATATGGAGTGCACATTAATATTGATAATATCTCTATTCTTGAGCAATTTGGAAATAAATACGGAGATACTTATCCGATTCTCGTAAGAATCAATCCTCATATTTTTGCTGGAGGAAATTATAAAATATCCACAGGTCATATCGATAGCAAGTTCGGTATTTCTATTCACCAGGTTCGTCATATCGAAAGGGTAATGAAGAGTACCAACCTTAATGTTGAAGGTCTTCACATGCATACAGGAAGTGAGATCAAAGATCCGGATGTTTTTTTACAGGCATTGGATATTATGTTAGAGCTTTCTGAGCATTTTCCTAATTTGAAATACCTTGATATGGGAAGCGGTTTCAAAATTCCTTATCAGGAAAGTGAGATGGAGACAGACGTGAAAACACTGGGTAAAAAAGTTGAGAAAGTAATTGCCGATTTTTCTAAAAATACAGGTAAAAAATTTGAATTATGGTTTGAGCCCGGAAAATTCCTTGTTGGGAAAAGTGGGTATCTTTTGGTAAAAGCTAATGTTATCAAGCAAACTACAGCGACGGTTTTTGTGGGGGTTAATTCAGGATTCAATCACCTGATCCGTCCTATGTTTTATGATTCTTACCATACTATTGAGAATTTATCGAACCAAAAAGGTCCTGAAAGGATTTATACTGTGGTTGGAAATATCTGTGAAACGGACACATTTGCCTGGGATAGAAAATTAAATGAAGTAAAAGAAGGAGATATTCTGGCCTTCCATACTGCAGGAGCCTATGGTTTTGAAATGAGTTCGAACTTCAACTCCAGACTGAAGCCAGCAGAAGTACTTTTCTTAGATGGAAAGGCTCATCTTATTCGTAAGAGAGACGAGTTTGAAGATCTTTTGAGAAATCAGATTGAAGTAATTTAAATTAAAATATGATAAGCTCCGCAAGAAATTGCGGAGCTTTTTTTTAGATGTTAATTAAGGTAAATTAACAGACTATACCGATGGGGTTCCTAAAATAAATCATTAAATTTGATAGGGATATAGATTTTCAAACCCGAAAAATCTCAATCATCTATTTCCCTTTTTCTTTATTTCCAAAAATAATAAGTACCAAAAAATATTAATTATGGCAAAAAATATAGCAGAACAAATTGTTGAAATGCTTGAGAACGCAAATGTGAAAAGAATTTATGCAGTAACAGGTGATAGTCTTAATCATTTAAATATAGCGGTTAAAAAGAGCAGCATTGAATGGATTCATGTGAGACATGAAGAAGTTGGAGCATATGCCGCCGCCGCAGAAGCGGAACTTGATGGTTTTGCCGTTTGTGCCGGAAGCTGTGGCCCCGGACATGTACATCTTATTAATGGCGTTTACGAGGCGCACCGGTCCCATGTACCTATGTTGGTAATTGCATCTACGATTCCGAGTGAGGAAATGGGGATGGATTATTTTCAGGAAACGAATACGATAAAGTTATTTGACGATTGCAGTTATTACAATCAGATGATTACCAGACCTGAACAGGTTCAAAGAACAGTGCAGACCGCGATTCAGCATGCTATTTCCAAAAAAGGAGTTGCCGTAATCGGCCTTCCGGGAGATGTTTCTGAACTGGATGCAGAAGAGGCGACAACTTCCGCTCAGATATTTAGAACGAATCCGGTTATTCGTCCATCGGACGAGGAATTAAATAACCTGGCTAAACTTATTAACGAAAGCGAAAAGGTGACCATCTATTGTGGGATTGGAGCTGAAAAGGCGAATGCTGAAGTTATAGGATTATCACAATATTTAAAAGCTCCTGTAGGCTATTCTTTCAGAGGAAAAATGGCGATTCAGCCTAATAATCCTAATGAAGTAGGACTCACGGGGCTGCTTGGTTTTCCTTCTGCTTATCATGCGATGCATGATGCGGATCTGGTTCTTCTTTTGGGAACAGATTTTCCTTATGAGAAGTTTATGCCTGTCAAAAATAAGATTGTCCAAGTCGATGAAAGCCCTGAAAGATTAGGGCGAAGAGCTAAACTGGAATTGGGTCTTGCAGGAGATGTAAAAGAGACTATTAAAGCATTAATGCCCCTTTTAAAAGAAAAAACAGATGTTCATTTTCTGAATCAGCAACTTGAGTTTTATGAAAAAGTAAAAGAAAATCAACTTACTTATGTAAAAGATTCAGGAAAAGAAGATGCCATACAACCGGAATACGTTGCGCATACTTTAGACAGGATTGCGAAAAATGATGCAATTTTTACGGTGGATACCGGGATGTGCTGTGTTTGGGGAGCAAGATTTATAACGGGTACAGGAGAGCGTAAAATGCTGGGCTCTTTTAACCATGGATCCATGGCAAATGCGATGCCGATGGCTATCGGAGCATCATTAGCATACCCGGGCAGACAGGTGATTGCCATGTGCGGAGATGGCGGACTGTCGATGTTACTGGGAGATATGGCTACAATTTTCCAATATAAGCTTCCGGTTAAGCTGATCGTTTTTAATAACAGGGCTTTGGGCATGGTAAAGCTGGAAATGGAAGTAGGAGGGATGCCGGATAACGAAACGGATATGATCAATCCTGATTTTGCAATGGTTGCGCAGGCAATGGGCTATCCTGGAAAAAATGTTCATAAACCGGAAGAAGTTGAGAGTGCTATTGAAGAATGTCTGAACTATAACGGACCTTATCTTTTAAATATCTTTACGAATCCTAATGCCCTGGCATTGCCGCCAAAAATAGATTTTGATCAGGTTGTAGGAATGACCAAGTCTATGGCTCAGCTGATGTTGGGTGGTAAAATGGAAGAAGTTCTTGAAACCGTAAAGAGTAATTATAAGCACATTAAAGGATTATTGTAATGGATAATTCTTTAAAGAAACTGTATGTTGTTGCTTGGATATTTGGACTTATATTTTATTTTTTAGACTATGTGATCAGATCTGCTCCGGCAGTAATGATTCCACAGCTGATCAATAATTTCAATACAACGGAATTGAAGCTGATCAGCATGGTAGGCACCTATTACTATACTTATTCCACCTGTAGTCTGATTGCCGGAATCGCTCTAGATAAATTCGGAGGAAAAAAATCCCTTTTTACCGGAGCGTTGATATTAGGGATAGGATGTTTATTGTTCCTGTTGTCTTCTCAAATTGCCGGAATTTCAGGAAGATTACTGCAGGGAGCAGGTTGTGCTTTTGCCTTTCCTGGATGTGTTTATCTTGCAAGTAAGGGGTTTTCGTCAAAATCATTGGCAACGGCAATCGGAGTTACCCAATGCGTAGGAATGTTGGGTGGAACTGCCGGACAGTTTGTGGTAGGGCCCTGGGTGGAAGAAGGAGTGAATATTGATAGCTTTTGGTTATGGTCGGGAATTATAACAGTGATTACAGCATTAGGATTATTCTTTGTTATTCCTAAAGAAAAAAGATCTGAACAATCATCGGGAGTGTCAAAGCCGGTAGGTTATTTAGAACCGTATAAAATCGTGTTTACAAATCCCCAATCCTGGTTATGTGGAGTGATTTCAGGATTGCTATTTGCACCGACAACCATATTTGCCATGACCTGGGCAGTAGCATTTTTCCAAAAAGATAAAGGGTTTATTTTTCATGAAGCCGCTATCACAAGTGCTATGGTTGCCTTTGGATGGGTTTTTGGATGTCCTCTTTTGGGATTTATAACCGATAGGCTAGGAAAAAGAAAGCCTGTACTTGTTGGCGGAGCCGCTTTGATGATCTTAAGTTTGCTTCAATTAATTTACTTACCGGACCTGTACTCGGCAAAAGTGAGTATGTTTATTTTTGGATTAGGTTCAGGAGCGGCAATGATTCCTTATTCTGTCATTAAAGAGGCTAATCCTGATTATGTTAAAGGAAGTGCTACGGGAGCTATTAATTTTATTACGTTTGGAGTAACTACCTTATTAAGTCCCCTATTTAGCCGATGGTTTGGGAAGAATTTAGGTATAGCACCGGGAGAAGAACATTTTCATAATTCTGTGTTGTTTTGGATAGGTGGAATTGTTCTGGCAATTTTTATTTCAGTATTGCTTAAAGAAACCGGAAGTAAGGCTAAAGAAAATCTTGTGATGCAATAATAAAACGTTTGTGTTAATTTTATTTAGATTTATAAATCTGGTCATATGAAGGATTTGGTTTTATTTTTATCGCTTTTAATATCTGTTTTTTTATTTGGGCAACAGGATGTTGAAGATCGGGATGATTCTTTTATTACGGAAACCAATAAAAATATTTTAAAAATTGATATTAAGGAACCCTTATTACAGATTGCATTAAAAACTGTACAGACTTTAAACCGGCAGCCTATGAAGGAGGGGCATCAGTTTACAAAGAAACGCTGCGAAAGTATATGTACAATTATCTTAATTCTGACTTTTATGTACTGAACGGGGATTTCAATTTTACCATAACTATCAATGAAACTGGCAAGGTTGTAGGGATAGATGGTTCTCCAAAGGTTGCGAACAGCGAAATATTTTTTGATGATATGAAATATATTGTAAGGAGAATCAAAAAGAACTGGATACCTGCTACCTGTAATAATAGACCAATAATTTCTCAGATAAAGATAAAAATGAATTTATCATCTATGGCTACAGATTTATAGTCCCTTTATAAAGGTTATTTTTGTGCAGAATCATTGTGTATCTATTGTTTAAGGACAATTGAAATATTTATATAATCCAATTGATTGGCTGTATCTTGAAGCCCTTCTTTTTAGAAAAGATAATCCTGCCATTCTGTCACAATATTTTGTATCTTTGCAAATTGATTATAAAAGTTTAGCATTCTAAAGTTGAAGGGAGTGCTTTAACTTTGTGATTTAAAACTTAAATTGATTATTGTGCAGGAAAAATATATAGACGAAACGAAACAGGGAGAAGCTTTTGCTATTGCTGAAAAAGTAGGGAATTCTAAAAAATTATTTTTAGAAAGCTACGGCTGTCAGATGAATTTCTCTGATTCTGAGATTGTTGCTTCTATTCTTAATGAACAAGGATATAATACCACCCTTAAAGTAGAAGAAGCAGACCTCATTCTTTTAAATACTTGTTCTATACGTGAGAAGGCTGAACAGACCGTAAGGATGCGTCTTTCTCAGTTTAAAAACCTCAAGAAAGAACGACCTAATATGACGGTGGGGGTTCTTGGATGTATGGCGGAGAGATTAAAAACTAAGTTTCTCGAAGAAGAACAGCTTGTTGATCTTGTTGTGGGGCCTGATGCCTACAGGGATCTGCCTAATTTATTAAAGGAAACAGAAGATGGCAGGGATGCGATCAATGTTATTTTGTCCAAAGAAGAAACCTATGCAGATATAAATCCTGTCCGTCTGGGTGGAAATGGAGTAACCGCGTTTGTAACTATTACAAGGGGGTGTGATAACATGTGTACCTTCTGTGTTGTTCCTTTTACAAGAGGAAGAGAAAGAAGCCGTGATCCACATTCAATTCTTGAAGAATGTAAAGATCTTTGGAATAGCGGATATAAAGAAATTACCCTTTTGGGGCAGAATGTAGATTCTTACCTTTGGTATGGAGGGGGCCCGAAAAAAGATTTTGCAAAAGCTTCTGAAATGCAGAAAGCTACGGCCGTTGATTTTGCTCAGCTGCTTGGTTTAGTCGCTCAAGCGGTTCCGGAAATGAGAATAAGATTCTCTACTTCCAACCCTCAGGATATGAGTCTTGATGTATTCAGGGTCATGGCTAAGCATGAGAACATTTGTAAATATGTGCATCTTCCGGTACAAAGTGGAAGTAATAATATGCTGGCTGCAATGAACAGACAGCACACCAGAGAAGAATATCTGGAGCTTATCAGAAAAGCTAAGGAAATTGTTCCTGATATCTCTTTTTCCCAGGATATGATCATCGGTTTTTGTAATGAAACTGAAGAGGATCACCAGGATACCCTAAGCCTGATGAGAGAGGTAGAGTATGACTATGGATATATGTTTGCTTACTCTGAAAGGCCTGGCACTCCGGCCCATAAAAAGATGGAAGATAATATTCCTGCAGATGTTAAACAGAGACGTTTGGCGGAGGTTATCGCTTTACAGGGAGAGCTTTCTAAAAAACGGATGAAATCCTATGTAGGAAGAGTGCATCAGATTCTCATTGAAGGAGTTTCCAAAAAGAATAAAAATCAATGGAAGGGAAGAAATTCCCAGAATGCTGTTTGTGTATTCGATATGCTGGAAGGTCAAAAGATAGGTGACATTGTAGATGTTTTTGTATTTGACAATACACAAGGGACGCTTTTAGGGGAAACAGTTAAAAACTAATCTACTTTTTACAGGAGTAAATTATAAACTATAAATTATTATCAATAACCATAAAATAGACAATGGAAAAGCTTCATAAATATTGCCTGAGTGTTTTATTGGTAATAATCTGCAGTAATATTTCAGCACAAAACACAACCTGTTCTGCTGAAAATACCACCATTCATAGGCTTTATGATGTCTATCATCAGTTTTTAAATTCTCAAGATTGTGAAGGATCTCATCTTTCCGAGAGAAAGCATAAAATTCACTACACCGCTATCAGCCAAAAGCAAAACGCCGGAGATCTAAGTTCAAATAGAGATCATAATCCGGGTTTTAATGAGCATGGAGGTAGAGGTGAAGCTGGAAAATATGATGAGATTCTAAGGAATTTTGAGAAAAAAGCGGTCGGATATGCATCTGCTAAAGCTTTCAACTTTAAAAGTAAAGTTTCCAAAATCAGAAACAAAGATTATTTGGATATAATAAGTTAAAATTAAAATTTAAACTTTTTTTATTTAAACAAATTAATGATGCTTACTAAAACAAAATTGAAGGTAGGCGAAATTTAAGATCAATAATCTAATTTACTTATGAGTAACGACTTACAAAATATAAAAAACCGTTTTGGAATAATTGGTAATTTTCCTGCATTAAACCGTGCCTTGGAAAAATCTATTCAGGTGGCACCAACAGACATTTCCGTTCTGGTCATTGGGGAAAGTGGTGTAGGAAAAGAATTTATCCCTAAGATTATTCATTCAGAATCCAGAAGAAAACATCAGCCTTACATCGTTGTCAATTGCGGTGCTATTCCGGAAGGAACAATTGATTCCGAATTATTTGGACATGAAAAAGGAGCATTTACCGGAGCTACAGCAACTAGAAAAGGTTATTTTGAAGTGGCAGATGGCGGAACAATATTCCTGGATGAGGTGGGTGAACTTCCTTTGCAAACACAAGTCCGCCTTTTAAGGGTTTTAGAAAGTGGAGAATTTATGAAGGTTGGATCTTCTCAGGTACAAAAGACCAATGTGAGGATTGTTGCTGCAACCAATGTAAATATGATGAAGGCGATCCAGGACGGACGGTTCCGCGAAGATTTATTTTATCGTTTGAATACCGTGCAGATCGATATGCCGCCTTTGAGAGATAGAAAAGGAGATATTCATCTGCTTTTCAGAAAGTTTGCAATCGATTTTGCTGAAAAATACAGAATGCCTGAGTTGGTTTTAGAGCCAAGTGCAGTTCATTATATAGAAAATTATAGCTTTCCCGGGAATGTACGTCAGTTAAGAAACTTAGTTGAGCAGATGACCGTGGTGGAAAGAGAAAGAAATATAAGCGTTGAAAAACTGGCGGAGTACATACCGACCGAAAGCCATTTGCCAATGGTTGTTAATACGCCTAATGCTCAGAAACAGAGTGACTTCGGAAACGAAAGAGAGATTATGTATAAAATCCTGTTTGATATGAGGAATGATATCAATGATCTGAGATCTCTGACTTCTGAATTAATAAAAAACAGAGGAGCAGGCGATCTAAGTTCCCAGGAAAAAACTTTGATCAACAGACTTTACACTTCGGATTCACAGCAAAATACTAATGCTAATTCCCTACTTTATTTTGAAGATAATCATCCTGTAGTCCAGACTCCAACTATTATTTCGACTCCCGATGATAGTTATGAAGATATTCAGGATATAGAGATTGAAGAAAATAAGCCGGAATCGCTTTCGCTTCAAAATAATGAAAAAGATTTGATTATTAAAGCATTAGAGAAGCATAAGGGACGTAGGAATAAAGCAGCTGATGAGTTGGGCATTTCACAAAGAACACTATACAGAAAGATAAAACAATATAATCTAGAAGACTAAGTATGATGAATAATAAGGCAAAGCCTGTCGAATTTAAACTAAACGAATACCTGAGCAAAGGCCTGGAACTTTTAAAGAAAGATTTTGGGAATTTTATAGTAGCTTACATTTTGTGTATGGTAATGTCTATTATACCTTTTTGTGGACTACTGGCAATGGGTAATTTTTACAAATATTGCCGGAAAGTCAATAAAGGAGAACAAGCAAGTGTAGGTGAAATTTTTAATTTCGATGATTTTTTACCTTATTTTATCGTACAGCTGATCATTATAGGTGGAGTTTTCGCTCTTTATATTCCAATGTTTATTTTTATTCCTTTTACTTCTGTAGTGGATGGAGATGCTGTTCCGCCCGCATTCAGATTATTTATGGTCCTTTATATATTCCTCATTGTAATTGCTGTTTTTATTGTAGCTTTACTTGGGTTTTATATTCCGGGGCTCATATCTCTTAAAAAGGTTAATGATATAAAAACAGCATGGATCATGTCGAGGATTATGACTAGGAATAATCTCTTGACTATCTTTTTATTTGCGATTATTGTTGGGTTTCTTTCCCAGATAGGAATACTTCTTTGTGGTATTGGTATTCTTATCACAATGCCTTATTTTTATACAACCCATTACTTTGCGTTTGAGGATGCAATCCAGCAGATAGAATATGATGAAATAAAAGAAATCGGAACGAAAAATGAATTTTAACATTAAGAATATCAATATAATGCGCCTGAAAATTGTTGGGTTTTTGTTACTTTGCTTAAGTACCCTAAACTCATGTTATAGTTTTACCGGATCGTCTTTAAAAGACGAGAAAACGATTCAGATTAATGAATTTCCCAATAATGCGGCTTTAGTAAATCCTACTTTATCTCAGCAGTTTTCTACCGATATTCAAAATCGTTTTCTACAAAGAACGACGCTAAAAGGAACAAAAGAGAATGCGGACATCTTGGTGGAAGGAGAAATTACAGACTATTCTATTACTCCTACTACTATTAGCTCCAATACTCAGACAACAGCTACAGGAGGAGTTATACAAGAATCTCAAAATAAGCTAACGATTACTGTAAAAGTGCATTATGAGAATAAACTTCATCCTGACCTGAGTTTTGACCGTACATATTCAGATGAAGCTGTATTCAACAGCAGCTTGTCTCAAAGTGCGATAGAAACCTCGCAGGTTAAAATTGTAAACGAAAGAATCATTAATAAGATATTTAACGATATTGTAGCGAACTGGTAAGATGAATAGCAGAGTTTTAGAATTATTAAAGAACCCCAAAAATATTCAATCGGAAGATCTTCATCTTTTGAAAGAAGAAATTAATTCTTTTCCCTACATTCAAAATATAAGAGCTTTACATTTATATGGTATTCATCTTTATGATCAGGAAAACTATCAGAAGGAATTGTCTACAACTGCGGCTTATACTACTGATAAAAAGATCCTTTATCAGCTTATAAATGGTAAAATTCAGGAAAAAACGAAACCTGCAGCTCCTGAAAATAAAGTGGTAACGAATAAAGAGAATGCTTCAAGGTATTTTCCTAAAAGTAAAAGCTTCCCGATCAAAAGGGAAGAGCTACCTGAGAAGATACAGACTAAAGAAGAAGCAACTAACAAGCTGCCGGCACCACTTCCGGAAATTAAACATATTTATGTAAACGGTGAACGAAACAGAATTTTGTTTGAAGGAGAGGAAAACTTCCTTGATGATAACAATATCGAAACAATTGACTTAGAATCTACGCTGGAATCAGGAACGATAGTTACACAAAAGCAAATACTCCCTGAAAATTTACCTTTAGAAAAAGAAATTACTGAGCAATTACCGGCTAAAGAGGATAAAGTAGAAGAGTCCCCAGAAATAAATGCAGAGGAAATAGAAACGGCGACTTCTTCTGAAGCTGAAATTATTGAAGTTAGGGATACAGAAGAGACAGAGCTTACTTCGGATGAAAATCAGGATTTTACTGAACCTGAGTCACAAACTTACACCCCGGAAGAAATAATCAATGAGGATCAGATTACATCTCCTGTTGAAAAAGAAGGAGTAACCGATGATTCGGAATTGAGTTTCCATGGTACTGATTCCTTTATGCCGGAAGTGAAGATTGAATCTGGCAGCAACGATGAGCTTGCTGTTGCTGAAGTTGCACAACAGGGACTCAATAAGCACGAAGAAGAAATGAGAAGGCTTATTGAGGAGGTAGAAAAGAAAATGAAGGCAACTAAGGCTGTCACTGAGGAAAAACGAGATCCGGAACCAGAAATTCTGAGTCGTGATATTAATTTTTCAGAAACGCAGAGTTTTCATCCTGAAGTTGAAAAAGGAATTGAAGCGGAAGAGATACAGAAAGCTGAACCGGTGCACGAAGTGACTAATCCTTCAGAAGAGATCAAAGCTGAAGCTTACCAGGAAGAATCAGAACCTCGAATTGCCACAGAAGTGAAATCAGAATGGAAGCCTATGAGTTTCGAATCCCATACTCCCGATTCACTTATCAATAAACCGGCACCTGTTTCTCAACCAAAAGAAGAAATTGTACCGGCAGAACTTCCTGAAGAAGAACAAGCACCAAAAGAAGAGACAACGCACCAGATTGTTAAAGAGGATATAGAAGAGCAGGAACCCGTTCAGGAAGAATCAGAAATATCTCAGGCAGCTTCTGTAGAAGAAAATAAAGAAGAAGCCCCTGTGATGAATGTTTCTTTCTTCAGCTCAGATATTTCAAGCTGGACGATGGCTACTAAGAATGATGAAGAAAAGGATAACAATACGGAAGATCTTGCATCTGAGAAACCTCATGTGGAAGAGGCCACTGCGGATCCTGCTGACAGCAATGTTCCGGGATTTATCAATACATGGCAGAGTTGGTTAAAGATAGATCGTACCGAGAAAGATCCTGAAAAGGATAAAGCTGAGCTTAAAAATAAAGTGATTGAATCATTCATTGAGAATAATCCTAAAATAAGCCAGTTAAAAGATGAGAGCAACTTCGTTGTAAAAGAAAAAAACGATGATATCTCACATTTAATGACGGAAACACTTGCACGATTATATATTGAACAAAAACTATATACCAAGGCAATAAAAGCTTTTGAAATATTAGCAGGTAAACATCCTGAAAAGAAATCGTATTTTGAAGATAAAATACAGGAAGTAAAAGATATAAGAGGGAAAAGTTAAAATTTAAAAATGAATAAGAGAGTAATAGTACTGATTGTTGGATTTCTTGTTTTAGGATTCTTACTTTCATTTTTATTTTATCCTCCAAAAGAGTTTTATAAAGGACTGAAAATGTCTTATACATCGGTTTTTTTCCCTTTTGCTTACGCCATTTATAAAACAGTTCGTTCGAATAAAAATACAGAAGGCTGAATTCATATTCAGCCTTCTGTATTTTTATACTTTATCAATAGTCTGTTTACTGCGTTTTAATTTTCGCCAGGCCTTACGTCCCATAACAATTACCATAATTACTAAAATAACAGCCAGTATAGCCGCAATAACAGGAACGGCCATGGCCAGAACGGACATAATTCCTGCTCCTGCTGTTTCAGTGGTCCCTACAATAGAATTGCCTAAGCCTCCTGTGGTGGCTGTGGAGGCAGCTCTGATTCCTGCAAATCCGGAACTGATTGTTGCGGCAGTTCCGCCTCCGGCAATTATAGCCAATGCCCATTGCGGAAATGTTCCAAAATCGGCAAACTGGCTTGCAAAAAGGATGGATCCTGCAATAGTTGCCAATGGAACAGACAGTGTATCCAGCAGATGATCAATAAATGGAATATAATAGGCTAAAATTTCCGCGATCGTAGCAATGCCTGTTGTAATAAGTGTTGGGAGCCCGGCAAGCCATTCAAATTGATCATTCATAGGGATCCAGTGTAAGTAGGATGCCAGGCTTACGGCAAACAGAGGAAGGAATACCCTGAAGCCTGTTGCTGCGGACAGGCCAATGCCAATGAATGCACTTAATACATAAGGGAGATAGGGAATATTGTCTAACATATTAATTTTCAAATTGGTTGTGTTCCCTAAAGTTACAAAAACTATTGTAAGCTTATCTGAAAATTACAGACAATATGAGGAGTTTACTGTTTTTTCTGAGCCTGGCATAGTTTGATGAACTGGGCTTCTACATCCTGGAACTTTTGCGGAAGTTCAGGGGAGATCCAAAAAAGCATGGCCATCGTCTTTTCTCCAAAAGATTCTTTAAAAAGATCTTTATGTAAGCGATAGCATTCTCTCAATAATCTTTTGATGCGGTTTCTGTGAACTGCTTTTTTAAAATACCTTTTAGATACGGAAACCCCGAATTTAGAAACTTCAACAGGTAAATTAGGTTTGTCCTTAAGTAAAATAATTCTCAGATTCCCATGGGTTCTCCATTTACCTTTTTCGAAAAGCAAGGTGATGTCATTGGTCTTTTTGAGTTTTTCCTCCTTTGGGTATCTGAAATTCTGCATTAGCCTTTTTTTACTAAATGATTAATAACTTCCGCCGCTGCATACAATCCAAAAATGGCTGGTATATAGCTGATAGTCCCATAAAAAGACCTTTTGTAATTTGTTCCATCTGTCATTTTCAAACTTTCTTCATTTTGAAGTTCATTAGAGAAAACACAACGGATGCCTTTATTTATTTTTTCCTTTTTAAGCCTTTTTCTAACCTGCTTGGCCAGATAACAGTTGTGGGTTTTGCTGATGTCTCTCACCATTACTTTGCTTGGATCTGTTTTTCCACCCGCTCCCATAGAGCTTACGATCTTAATTTTTCTTCTTCTTGCAGCAATTAACAATGTAAGCTTTGGAGTTACGCTATCAATACAATCGAGAATATAATCAAATTTGTTTTCATCAAGGATCTGATCCATTCTTTCAGGATTTAAAAACTCATTGATAGTTATTAAATTAAGTTTTGGGTTAATATCTAAGAGTCTTTCAGCAACGATTTCAACCTTGTGCTTTCCGATAGTAGAATGTAATGCCGGTAATTGTCTGTTAATGTTTGTGATATCTACCGTATCGCCATCTACAATCGTCATATTTCCGACCCCGGATCTTGCTAAAAATTCAGCGGCAAACGAGCCTACTCCACCTAATCCTACTACAAGAACAGTCGCTTTATTCAACTTTTCGAGTCCTTCCTCCTTAATAAGAAGCTCTGTTCTTTCCAACCAATACTTATCCATTTTTTATCGTCTCTAAATTTTCTAAAATTTGTTTGTTTAAGTTTTCCTGAGAAATACCTTTTATTTCCGAAACTTTGCTGTACAATAAATCAATATTAAAATCATCGTTATCGGTTTCTAAAAAGATTTTATCTAAAGCAGTAATTTTCAAAATATTTTGCAAAGATAAATTATACAAAACAGCTTTTCCAAAACTCAAATAGAAATTATTCTTTAGGAGATCTTCAGCGATGCTTTGTTTTTTATTAAAACCATGAATAATCATAGGCTGTTCTGCCTTTTTTTTTAATGAAATGACTTCGTAGAATTTTCGGACACAATGAATAACCATCGGCTTTTTTAATTCATTCGCCAATTTGATCTGTCTTAAAAATACGCTTTCCTGGATTTTCATATCAACCGGAACAAAGCTGTCAAGGCCACATTCTCCTATAGTAAGGCAATTGTTATGAATTACGGAATCCAGCCAGTTGAACTGCTCTTCAATCTTGTCCGGATCAATATCTTTTGGATGAATACCCGCAGAATAAAATGTACTGGGTATATTATCTCCGATATCCAGATTATAGATACCGTCGCAGACATTTTTTTTATGATGGTGAAAATCAAAAAATTCCATCATCAAAAATACTATAATTTGGAATTAATTTAAAATTCTTAAACAAACGTTTATAAATATGTTAAAAATTTCTTAACTTTACTCAAAAGCGACACTTTATGAAAAAAAAATTTACCGAAAAACAGATCCATATTTTGGATATTGCGGAGGAGCTTATTGCGAAAAAAGGGTATGAAGGAACATCGGTAAGAGACATTTGCTCTAAAGCAAACATTAATGTAGCCATGATCTCTTATTATTTTGGGTCCAAGGAAAAAATGATGTCTTACCTCTATCAGTACAGAGTGCTAAAGACCAGAGAAAATTTTTCGGAATTTGCTGATACCATTAAAGACGGTAAACCAGAGATGCAGATGAAAGAAATTATAAAATATATTGTATCACAATTATTTAAATATAATTATTTTCATGGCTTTGTTACTCAGGAGCTTCGACATACGGATAACCTGAAAGTTGAATTGCTGGATTTTTATCAGCTTTTTGTAAAAAAACTGGATGAGGTGATCAAAAAAGGAGTTGCGTCCGGAGTTTTTACATTTACTCCAAAGCCAGAAGATATCCTTACAACGATTCTGGGATCCACATTATTTGTCATTAGAAATAAGAATTTCTATGAACTATATGTACCGAGTAAAAATGAGGAAGCTTATGCTAAGGAAGCGGAGAAAAAAATCAGAATGAACCTTTTATTGAGTGTTTTTGCAATATTAGGATACGCTGCAGACTAAAATTACGTTAAATAATCATAAAAAAAAATCTATTGATAAAAAAGTTATATTTTTGCAAATTAATAGATTGGAATAATCCAATAACGGTTGAATTTTTTATGAAAAAATATATTTTAGGTCTTTTTGCCATAGCTGTAATTTCATCATGCGCGAGTCAGCAGGAAAAAGCATTGAAAAGTGCTGATAAAGCCTTCATCTTAAAAGCAGCTAATGAAAATTTTGCTAAAAAGAAATGGAAAAACGCTTTGGCTCTTTATGACAGGCTTGCTAACCTAGTTGCAGGGACTGATGACTTTCCGAATGTTGGATTTAATACGGCTTATGCAAACTACTATGATAAGAACTATAAGTTGGCAGGACACCAGTTCAAAAACTTTGCAGTAAGTTTTCCAAAAGACCCGAGAGCTGAGGAAGCAGCGTATATGTCTGCACTATGTTACTATGAAGGATCTATGGATTATAACCTGGATCAGTCAAGTACTGAGTTGGCAGTCAATGAATTACAAGACTTCCTTAACAACTATCCAAATTCTGAAAGATCTAAAAATATCAACCAGCTTATTGATGAGCTGACTTATAAACTGGAATTTAAATCCTACGAAAACGCAAGACAATACTATAAAATGGGTGATTATAAATCAGCCACTGTTGCCTTGGAAAACGTATTGGAAGATTTTCCAAGTACAAAGCTTCGTCCGAAAATCTATGATTATATGATGAAGTCCCGTTATTTGCTTGCACAAAATTCGGTATACGGACTTAAAGAAGAACGTATTGAAAGTGCAATAGCATTCACAAGGCAGGTAGAAAAAGAGCTTCCGAACACAGAATATTCTAAAACAGCAGTAGATCTTAGAGAGAAGCTGGATAAAGAAAAGCAAAACTTTGCAGTTGTTAAGAAGCAGACAGAAGCCAGATTGGCAACATTAACAGCAAGGCAAAAGAAAGAAGCTGAGAAGCTGGAAGCACGAACAAAGACCGATCAGCAGATCAAAGATCAAGTCGCTACAGAAAAGAAAGCATTGCAGATTCAGAGGGATAGTGCTGCGTTACAAACACCTCCTCCGGCTGCCACTTTCAAAATCAAAAGATAATTCGTAAATTTGCCACCTTATAAATAAATAATTTTCTCAAAATGAGTGTAAAAGATACAAAAGCAGAAGTAAATACAATTACTTACGATAAAGACAAGATTGAAGATAAAGTAGGTTCAATCTATGAAGCTATTGTTATCATGGGAAAGAGAGCAGAGCAGATTAATGCAGAAATTCGTACTGAATTGCATAATAAATTAGATGAATTTGCTGTTCACAATTCTACATTGGAAGAGGTTTTCGAAAACAGAGAGCAGATTGAGATCTCCAAACATTACGAAAAACTTCCAAAACCAACTTCTATTGCAATTGAAGAATGGTTGAACGAAGACGTGTACTTCAGAAAAACTGAAGAAAGAAAATAAAAATCATTTGTATTTTTTATAAATGAAGGTCATAAGGGAATAATTTCTTTATGACCTTTGTCGTTTGTAAACCTGTTGTGGGAAAAAATAAGTAATTTAGTGTTTTAAAAAATTAAAACTAAATGAGTGTTTCCGGAAAAAAGATTCTTATTGCCGTTTCTGGAGGAATTGCTGCTTACAAAATTCACTTTTTGATAAGAGACTTTATAAAAAATGGTGCGGAAGTGCAGGTTATTATGACTCCTGATGCCGAACATTTTGTTACTAAACTAAGCCTTTCTACATTATCCAGGAAGCCTGTATTTACTGATTTTTATAATGAAAATGGGAGTTGGAACAGCCATGTTGAATTGGGATTGTGGGCGGATGTAATGATCGTTGCTCCCTGCACTGCAAATACGTTGGCCAAAATGACCCATGGGATGTGTGATAATCTGGTGCTGGCTACATATATGTCTGCGAAATGCCCAGTTTTTATTGCCCCTGCAATGGATCTTGATATGTACGACCACCCAACTACAAAACAAAACTTGGAACTAGCTGAGGATTTCGGACACTTTGTTATTCCGGCAGAAAGCGGAGAGCTTGCAAGTGGTCTAGTGGGCCAGGGAAGAATGGCGGAACCTGACACTATTTTCAAAACCGTTGATAACTTTTTTGCTGCAGCCGGTGACAATACAATTTTCAAAGGAAAAACAGTTTTGATCACGGCAGGTCCTACCTATGAAGCTATTGATCCTGTCCGGTTTATAGGAAATCATTCTTCCGGTAAAATGGGGTTTTCATTGGCTGAAGAAGCCGCGAAGAGAGGTGCTAAAGTGATTCTTGTATCCGGTCCAAGTTCTCAGGTTATCCACTCTCCTAATATAGAGCTGCATAAAGTGGTTTCCGCGAAAGAAATGCTTGATAAAGTATTTGAATTTTATGAAAATGCAGACATTACAATAGCAAGTGCTGCTGTAGCGGATTATGCCCCGAAAGAGGTCGCCAGGGAGAAAATCAAAAAGAACGATGAAAATCTTACAATAGAATTGGTGAAAAATCCGGATATCCTTAAAACGATGGGAGAGAAGAAAACTCGTCAGTTTTTGGTTGGGTTTGCTCTGGAAACTCAGAATGAAGAGGAAAATGCTAAAGGAAAACTGGAGAAGAAGAATCTTGACATGATTGTGCTCAATTCACTTCGTGATCCAGGAGCAGGATTTAAAAATGATACCAATAAAATAAGGATATTTACCAAAACAGAGAGGAAAGAATTTGATTTGAAATCAAAAGAGGGTGTAGCTAAAGATATTCTGAATTTCGTTGAGGATCAACTTTTAAAATAATTTTAATAAATTTCCGTTCTCAATTTTTAATAGATAATGAAAAAACTAATAGGTTTATTTTTACTGCTCTTCATATATAACGTCAGCTTTTCTCAGGAATTACTGTCTACCGTGCTGGTAAATTCTCAACAGTTGGGAGGAAGTAATCAGCAGGCGTTTAAAACGTTGGAAAAAAGTCTTAAAGATTTTATTAATAATACCAGCTGGACGGGAAAAAAGCTTCAGAATTTTGAAAAAATAAAATCCAATTTTGCGATTGTATTAACTTCCAAAGATGGAAACAAATATGGGGGAAATATTGTTGTTCAGGCAGTTCGTCCCGTTTATAATTCGAATTATGAATCTCCGCTCATCAACTTGCAGGATACCAATTTCGAATTTGAATATGTTGAAAATGAAAACCTGATATTCAACGAAAGGCAATTCTCGGGTAAAAATCTTATTGACGTCATAAGCTTCTATGTATACCTTGTTTTAGGTTATGATGCTGATAGCTTTCAATCAATGGGAGGGACACAATGGTTTGCAAAAGCACAGCAAATCGCACAGAATGCACAAAACAGAGGATACAAAGGCTGGGCACAGATCGGAAGTGAGGGGCCAAGAACCAGAGGTGTCCTGATCAGTCAGCTAACAGGTCCTAACTTAAGTCAGTTGCGCTCCATATACTATACTTACCACAGAGCCGGATTAGATAACTTATACAACCAGGATCAGACACAGCCTAAGAAAATTATATACGATGCACTGATGCAATTGAAAACGTATGAAAATAGTTTCCAGCAGAATTATGCATTGAATCTTTTCCTTGAAGTAAAGAATGATGAAATTTTTAATATTTTCAACTCTAACAACAACGGAGGAATAGTTTTAAATGATCTTAAGCAGATGATGATGGTTTTTGCACCTAAGTTTAATGATAAATGGAATAAGTGGAAATAAATTTTAAGAACATAAATATCTTGAATTCTTAATTCTAAAATTTATATTTGCAGTACTAATCTGCTGGAAATTTATGCTTTCGAAAATCTTTATTAAAAACTTTGCTTTAATCGATACTCTTGAAGTTTCTTTGCACAACGGATTGCAGGTGATTACCGGTGAAACGGGTGCTGGGAAATCGATCATACTGGGTGCTTTGAGGCTTATTTTAGGAGAAAGAGCAGATCTGAAATCTATTTCTAAAACAGAAGAAAAAAGTATTGTAGAAACCGAATTTTCTCTGGATAACCAGTTTAAAAAATTCTTTATAGAGAACGATCTGGATTATGAGCATCAGACCATTATCAGAAGAGAAATCCTGCCATCCGGAAAGTCGAGGGCTTTCATTAATGATGTTCCTGTGACTTTGGATGTTTTAAAAGAACTTTCTTCCCAGCTGATTGATATTCATTCCCAATTTGAAACTTCCAATCTATTTACCTCGGAATATCAGTTTAAAATCATAGACGGACTTTCTGAAAACAAACAGCTGATTTCAGATTATCAATACGAGTTTTTAGAATTTCAAAGCTTAAAAGCGCAACTTAAAAAACTGCAAATTCAGCTTTCTGAAAACAACAAAGAAAGTGATTACAAATTATTTTTACTGAATGAGCTGGAAGATCTGAAACTGGATGATATTGATTATGAAGAATTACAAAGCCAGCTTTCGATTCAGGAAAATGCGGAAATGATTTCTGATAATCTTGTTCAGATTTTATCAAGATTTCATCAGGAAGAAATAGGGATTTTATCCTTTTTTAATGAAGCTAAAAATAAGCTTTCAAAAATTGCAGATATTTCGCATAGCTTTTCTGAACTCGATAGAAGGCTTGATGAATCATTCGTGGAAATAAAAGATATCATCTCGGAGCTTGAAAATGAATCTGAAAAAATTGAAATCAATCCTGAAAATCTGGCATTGCTTTCTGAACTTAATAACAAGCTGAATGCATTGCTTTTAAAGCACAATGTTGCAGATGTCAGCGAATTGAAAGAAATCAGGGATCAGCTTGCAGGTGAACAAAAAGGAGCGTCCGAACTGGAAGGCCTGATCAGTGAAATTAAGGAAGATATATTAAAGAAAGAAAAATCGCTTCTATCCCTTTCTGAAAAACTTTCCAAGAACAGGAAAAAAAGTATTCCTGTATTTATCAAAAAAGCAGAAGAGCTTTTAAAGAAATTAGGACTTGAAAAAGCAAAAGTAGATATAGAGCTAGAGACAGTACCGGATTTTAATGCTTTTGGTAAAGAAAATATCCAGCTTTTATTTCAGGCTAATTCAGGATTTCCTTTACGTCCTATTCAGACGGCTATTTCCGGAGGAGAAAGATCAAGAGTAATGCTTGCTGTAAAAAAGATTATTGCCGAAAGTGATGATCTTCCTACGCTTATCCTAGATGAGATCGATACCGGAGTTTCTGGAAAAGTTGCTGAAGAGATAGGAAATCTGATGCGAGAAATGTCAAAAGACATGCAGCTCATTGTGATTTCTCATTTGGCACAAGTAGCGGCCAAAGGAAATAATAATTACAAAGTGGTAAAGCAGGATGTTGCAGGAAGGACACAATCTACAATTATCCCGTTAAATGAAGATGAAAAGCTAAATGAAATTGCCCAATTGCTTTCTGGAAGTAAGATTACCGAAGCGGCTTTAGCACAGGCCAAAGAGCTTATAGGCTGAGTTTTGTAACATTTTTTACATTATATTTACTAATGTAAAAAAAAGGTTATGTTTTTAAAATTCCTCAGGTTAGAAATCAAGAGTTTTTTTCGTGGTACTTCCGTTGGGATTAACATGGCAATGAAGATCCTTCGTTTTATGGGGATTCTTTATTTTATGGCATGTTTAGCAGGTGGAGCATTCGCAGCTTTCTTTTATGTACAGGAAGAGCTTCATCAGGATCCCTTAAAAATAGTTTCAAGATTTTTAATTATAGGATGGATTATCGACCTTGCTGCCAAATACATCTGGCAGGAAATGCCTACTCAGAACATCAAGCCCTTTCTTACCCTGAATATTTCAAAGAAAACATTGGTTAATTATATGCTGGTAAAGACATTTCTGTCTGCATTCAGCTGGTTTAATTCTCTTTTCCTGATTACCTTTTCTTTGATCGCCTTATTCAATGGATACGGGTTTTTAGAAATTTTTGGGTGGTTCATAGGGGTCTCTTCTCTTTTTTACCTAAATAATTTTATTAATATATTTTTCAATGATAAAGAAAAGATTGCCATTGCAGTAGCGATTGTTTTTGGAGCTTTTGCTTTGTTGAACTATTACCAGATTATTCCTGTTTTATCTTATTCAGAAACGGTGTTTTATAGCTTTTATGAAAAACCGTATTATGCAGTAATCGCCTTTGTTTTGTTTCTAGTATTGTGGTGGTTATGCTTTAATCATATCCGTAGGGAATTTTATCTTGATCAGGGACTTGAAGCTAAAAAAACGATTGGTAAAACAGAAAATATCGCCTTTTTGAATAAGTATGGCGCATTAGGAACTTTTATCAATAATGACGTAAAAATGCTCAGAAGAAATAAGGTAACAAAAGGTATTTTATTGGGAAGTTTCTTTTTTGTTTTTTATGGTCTTCTGATGCTGGTCTCTCCGGTATATAAGACTCCGGCTATGATGATGTTCATGGGATTGTTTGTAACAGGCGGCTTTCAGTTTTTATTTGGACAGAGAGTTCCTGCATTCGACAGTTCTTATTATCCGTTGATGATGACCTTAAATGTGCCCTATAAAGAATATCTTAAAGCCAAATGGTGGCTCATGAATATTATAACCTCTCTGTCAATGGTGCTTGCAGCATTTTATGTGTATTTCGGATGGGAAATATATATCACCTTTTTAGCGGCAGGCCTATATAATATGGGAGTTAACTCACAATTTACATTATGGTCAGGAGCGTTTAATAAAACGCAGATCGATCTTAATTCAAAGGAAAAAAGAATCGGCCAAAAAAATAGTTTTAATTTAAAAGCAATGTTATTGCTGATACCTAAAATGTTGTTGCCCATGGCTGTTTTTGCTATCTCTAAATATTCTTTCGGGATCACAGGAGGCGTAATCAGCATTGCAGTTTTAGGCGTGATTGGCTTCTTGTTCAGAGAAAAGATCTTTGATATCATTGTGAGGCACTATAAAAGAGAAAAATACAGTACACTAGAGGCATTTAAAAATAAAGATTAACAGAATGATCACAATACATAATTTATCCAAAACATACGGTACAGCTACTGTTCTAAACATTGAAAACCTTGAAATCCCTCAGGGAGAAACTTTTGGGCTGGTTGGAAATAATGGTGCAGGAAAAACGACACTCTTCAGTCTGATGCTGGATCTTATTCAGCCGACAACAGGCTTTGTGAGCATTGATGGTATCAAAGTAAACGAATCTGAAGCATGGAAAAGTAAAGTTTCTGCGTTTGTAGATGATACGTTTTTAATAGGCTATCTAACACCCGAAGAGTACTTCTATTTTATCGGTGAACTGCGCGGGCAAAACAAAGCCTCTGTAGATGAGTTTTTAAAACCGTTTTATGATTTGTTTAATGGAGAAATCCTTAACTCCGGTAAATATGTCCGGGATCTGTCAAAGGGTAATCAGAAAAAAGTGGGAATTGTGGGAGCGATTATCGGAAGTCCGGAGATCATTATTTTGGATGAACCATTTGCCAACCTGGATCCTTCAACCCAAATAAAGCTTAAAAACCTGATCAAAGAACTCTCCAAGCAAGAAGGAGTTACTTTTTTGATATCCAGTCACGATTTATCGCATACAACCGAAGTGTGCAACAGGATTGTGGTGGTTAATAAAGGAAAGATGGTTAAAGACATTCAGACTAATCCGGAGACGCTGCGTGATCTTGAGCAGTACTTTGCGGATCAGGTTTCCCTATAATTTTAATTTTAAAACAAAATACAAATGAATCAAGAGTCACAGAACGTTACTGATTATCCTAACAGTAACACTATTTTTATGGTGTGGAAGCTACAAGAGGGCCCTCAATTGAAAAAAATATTTCAGCAACTATGCGCTTTGGTTTTAAATCTTAACAATTCTGTTTTCAACAGATTTCCGGATAGCAGAGCAAGCTGTATTATGGCGATTGGATATGAAGCATGGAAAAAACTGGATCTCCCAACACCACTTCCTAAAGAATTAGCCAATTTCGAAGAAATAAAAGGGGTAAAACATACTGCTGTTGCTACTCCCGGCGACCTGCATTTTCACTTAAGGGCAAACAATAAAAGTATTTGCTTTGATATGGCCATTGAGATATCAAAATTATTAAGCTCCGTTGCTGAAAGTATATTGGAAATTCATGGATTTAAATATTGGGATGCCAGGTCAATTTTAGGGTTTGTAGATGGAACCGAAAATCCGCACGGAGAAGACCGTGATTATTTTGCAAAAGTAGGAGACGAAGATTTAGCCTATAAAGGGGGAAGCTATCTTTTTGTTCAGAAGTACCTTCACAATATGGATGCATGGAAAGGACTTTCGACTGACGAACAGGAAAAAGTGATCGGAAGGTCAAAGGAAAATGACATTGAGATGTCTGATTCCGTAAAACCATCTAATTCCCACATTGCTTTAGCCAATATTGAAGGTGAAAATGGTGAAGAATTAAAAATCGTTAGAGATAACATGCCATTTGGGAATCCATCAACCAATGAATTCGGAACTTATTTTATCGCATATGCAAGCACCTTTACAACAGTGAAAAAAATGCTTACCAACATGTTTATTGGCGATCCGGCAGGGAATTATGACAGGATTTTAGATTTTAGCACTGCTAAAACAGGGACATTATTCTTTGCTCCAACCCGAGATATGCTGGACGCTTTTTCGGGATAAAATACGGATCAACTGTTATTATATTTATCAATTAAAATAAAAAAATATTTTTTGGTGTAACCTTTTTGAAATCCTGTTGTCTTTAAAGTAGAAACTAATCTTAAATGAAACTTTTGTTTGGAAATAAAAAAGAGGATTTGCTTAGCCGCCTGAAAAAACAGGATGCGGCTGCCCAGAAATTCTTTTATGATCAAAATGTAAAAAAATTTCTAAGTGTAAGCAAAAGCTACGTCAGTGATCTGTATCAGGCAGAAGATTGCCTTATCAGAGCATTTTGCAAGATTTTTCAACATATTGAAAGTTTCAGAGGAGATGGTAACCTTGAGGGATGGGCAAGAAGAATTGTTGTTAATGAATGTTTAAACTTTATCAAAAGCCGTAAAACCGTTTTTTACCTCGATGAAATCAACCAATCTTTCATGGATGAAAGCAATGAAGAGGAGCTAGTATTTGATTTTAATGCCCAGGAGCTCTTGGATCAGTTGCCGGATGCATATAAAATGGTTTTTAACCTTTATGTTTTGGAAGGATACTCTCATCAGGAGATTGCCGATACACTACAGATCTCCGTAGCCATGAGCAAGACGCAATTATTCAGAGCAAAAGAGAGATTAAGAAAAATTTACTTTCAACAACAAAAAACACTAAAAAATGAACACTATTAAAAATAATTTTGAAAATCAGATCAGAAAACAAATTGAAGAAAGGGAAATAAATCCTTCCAGAGATTTGTGGTCTGAAATTCAGAATCACACACAGAATAATCGTCCAAAATCAAAACTTAACTGGTTATTGGTTGCAGCGTGTCTTATCCTGCTTTTCAGTTTAGGCTCTGTTCTGGTATTTTACAATAAACAAAAGCCTTCAGAAGTTCAGATTACAGAAAGAAAAATACCTTCCGGTGCAAAGAAAGTGATAAGAGAAGTGGTAAAAGAATCTCCGGCAATGGTGCTACAGGATGTAAAAAAGAAGGACGAGACAAAGAATACTGAACCATCTGAGAATTTAGGGGCCCCTGAGGCAGTTGTATCCAGAGATAACAAAAAATTACCGGTCATTAAAGAAAACACTTCTGAGTTAGTACCTGTTATTATAGAAACACCTCCTGCCAAAATTATTGCACAGACGGATTCTGCAAAGGTACCGGCTGGCAGGAAAAGATATGTTGACCCCTCAACATTGCTTTTTTCGGTTGAACATAAAGATGCCATTGAAAAGACCAAAGGCAAAAGTAATGTTGCGACTATCGATCTGAACGGCAAATAATAATTTTAACGATAAAAAAATAATAATACTATGATCAAGAAATTTATCCTGATAGGATTCGTGTGCCTTTTTTCTGCCACAGCATATGCACAGAAAAAGCCTACGTTTAATCTTCCTTCAAAAGAAGAATCCGATGTGAGTCCTATGGTCAAGGAAAAAGTAGAAGAATATGCTACAGAGATTAATACAATTATTCAGGAGGAGAAAAAACTTATGGAAGCTGAGCTTTTAGATCTTCAGAGCAAAGGACTCGAAAAGAATGAGTTTAATAAGCAGAAAGCAGACATTGCAGATCGCTTTTCAGAAAAAATTGACCAAAGGATACGGGATTTGGGTTTTGACCTCGATATGGTGATTCAGAAACAGGTGAGGTATTCACTTCTCAATACTGATGTTACTTCCAAGGAAGAACTAAGGGCGAAGCTTTTGAAGAAGTTCAGGCCGACAAGAAGTTTGGATGGTTATTTCTCTTATGGAGTAATGACGCTTACAAATAATTTGTCCGATAATGACCTCGATAAGCATATGGGATATTCCAATAATCTGGAATTCGGCTTTAAATTTAACTATCAATTTAGCAGAACCAGTCCATGGGGTCTTATTTCCGGTGTTGGATTTTCCTGGAGAACACTGCGTTTGGATGATAATATGATTTTTGCAAAGGATGCCAATTCGAATGTCCATTTGCAGAAATATCAGGGAAGTATAGATAAAAGTAAGTTGAGAACGGGCTATATCATGATTCCTCTGGGTTTGCAGTATAATTTTTCAAAACTTAAAAGTGCAGGAATGGATATTCAGTACAGAGACTATAATAAGGGATTCAAGGTTGGAGCTAATGTGTATGGAGGGATAAAAATGTCGAGTAATAATATCTTCAAAGGAGACGGATTCGACTCGAGAGACCGTGCGAATTACCAGGTCAATCCTTTCGTATATGGTGGTCAGGTTACACTTTCCTATAACGATTTCAGTATTTTTGTAAAGAAGGATTTCAGCAATTTCTTTAAAGATGATACTTTTAAAAATGATAAAGCACTGATTTTTGGAGTAGCCCTTTGGTGGTAAGAAAACACATATATTTATATAAATCTATTGAACAAAGGCCGAAAAATGATTTTCCGGCCTTGTTTATGAAATTACATTGGCGGTTCTTCCGAACACATGTCTGCTTCTACAAAGCACATTCCAGAAGTACATGGATTTCCTGAAGGTGCGGATAAGCAGCAGCCATGATATCCGTTGTAAATGATGTGACGGGTTCCACTCGGACAAGTATGTCCACCCACTATTTTCTTTAAATTTTCTCTGTTAAGCTTTGCAAGATTTTTCATAGTTATTAGTTTAAATATTTATGTATCACTAATTTATGAAAAAAAATAATCAGAAGATCAGTGCTTAAATGCTTAAAACAAAAGCCTTAGATTTCTCCAAGGCCTTTCTGTTTGTTACTTTAAGCTTCCGACCATGTCTTCCGGTTTTACCCACTCATCAAATTGTTCAGCGGTTAAAAGTCCTAGATTAACGGCTTCTTCTTTTAATGTTGTTCCGTTTTTATGGGCTGTTTTTGCAATTTTAGCTGCATTTTCATAACCAATATGGGTATTTAAAGCAGTTACCAACATTAAAGATTTATCAACAAGCTCTTTAATTCTCTCATAATTAGGTTCAATTCCAACAGCGCAGTGGTCGTTAAATGAAATGCATGCATCAGCAATTAACTGAGCTGACTGAAGAAAATTATACGCCATAACAGGCTTGAAAACGTTTAGTTCGTAATTTCCCTGGGTCCCGGCGAAGGAGATGGTAGTGTCATTTCCTAAAACCTGCGCACAAACCATAGTTAAAGCTTCATTTTGAGTAGGATTTACCTTTCCGGGCATGATAGATGATCCCGGTTCGTTTTCAGGAATATGAATTTCCCCAATCCCGGAACGGGGTCCCGAAGCTAATAATCTTACATCCTGGGCGATCTTAAATAGTGATACGGCCAATTGTTTTAAGGCTCCATGGGATTCCACTATGGCATCATGGGCAGCAAGTGCCTCGAATTTGTTTTCCGCAGTTATAAAAGGATGATTGGTAAACTTTGCAATATATCCCGCTACAGCTACATCATAACCTTTTGGAGTGTTAAGGCCTGTTCCTACTGCAGTTCCTCCTAAAGCTAATTCAGAAAGATGCGGAAGAGTATTTCGTAATGCTCTGAGACCGAATTCCAGTTGAGCTACATAGCCTGAGAATTCCTGTCCAAGAGTAAGAGGAGTAGCGTCCATTAAATGGGTCCTTCCGATTTTTACGACATTTTTAAAAGCATTAGCTTTTTCGGCTAACGTATTTTTTAGTTTTTCAACCGCAGGAATGGTTACTTCAATTACTTTTTTATAGGCAGCAATATGCATTGCGGTAGGATAGGTATCATTGGAAGATTGAGACTTGTTCACATCATCATTCGGGTGAATTTCAGATTTATCACCAAGTGTTCCGCCATTATTAACATGAGCCCTATTTGATACTACTTCATTGATATTCATATTCGATTGTGTTCCGGAGCCTGTTTGCCAGATAACCAATGGAAACTGATCATTGAGCTTTCCTTCCAGAATCTCATCACAAACCTTCGCGATCATATCTCTCTTTTCAGCAGCAAGAACTCCCAGATCGGTGTTGGCATAAGCGGCTGCCTTTTTCAGATAAGCAAAAGCTTCAATAATTTCATGAGGCATTGAACCTTCCGGTCCGATCTTGAAATTGTTTCTGGATCGTTCGGTCTGCGCTCCCCAGAATTTATCAGCAGGTACCTGCACTTCGCCCATGGTGTCTTTTTCTATTCTGTAATTCATTGTGGTTGAAATTTTTATAAAGTTAAAGATAAACTATAAAATTCACAATTTATAATGGTTATAAATATGAAAGGTTATTGGTGATTTTACTCATGTTTTTTTAAGTATGTTTTATTTTTGCATAAAGAAAAAATTGAATGGAATTTAGATATCAGGATCCGTATCCGATTCAGAAAGATGATACGGTTTACAAGAAGCTTACATCAGACTATGTGAAAGTAGAACAACTTGGAGAAAGAGAGATTTTAACAGTAGATCCTAAAGGATTGGAGTTATTGGCTGAAGAGGCAATGGCTGATGTTTCTTTTATGCTTCGTTCTTCTCATCTTGAAAGCCTTAGAAGAATTATTGATGATCCTGAAGCTACTGATAACGATCGTTTTGTAGCGTACAACTTATTACAGAATGCTGCCGTTGCCGTAGAAGGAGCCCTTCCTTCCTGCCAGGATACCGGAACTGCTATTGTAATGGGGAAAAAAGGAGAAAATGTGTATACAGGAGTAGATGACGGGGAGTATTTAAGTAAAGGAATATATAATACATATCAGAAGAGAAATCTGAGATATTCACAAATCATTCCTTTGAATATGTTTGACGAGAAGAATTCGGGGTCAAATTTACCTGCTCAAATCGATTTATATACCAAAAAGGGAAACTCTTATGAGTTTTTATTTTTAACAAAAGGAGGTGGTTCAGCAAATAAGACCTTCTTATATCAAAAGACCAAATCTTTACTTAATGAAAAATCTCTTGAAGAGTTTATTAAGGAGAGAATTTCAGATCTTGGAACCGCTGCATGTCCACCTTACCACCTTGCTTTGGTCATTGGAGGAACATCTGCGGAAGCTAACCTGGCAGCAGTGAAAAAAGCTTCAGCTAAATATTACGATGATCTTCCTACTTCCGGAAATGAAGGCGGACAGGCATTCAGAGATCTTGAATGGGAAGCTAAGGTTCAGAAGATTTGTCAGGAAAGTGCAATTGGGGCTCAGTTTGGAGGAAAATACCTAACACATGATGTAAGGGTGATCAGACTTCCTCGTCACGCAGCTTCTTGTCCTGTAGGAATGGGAGTTTCATGTTCAGCAGACAGAAACATTAAAGGTAAAATTACCAAAGAGGGTATCTTCCTTGAACAACTGGAAGAAAATCCTAAAAGATTTTTGCCTGAAACAGCGCCCCACCTGGAAGAGGCCGTTGAGATCGATCTGAATAAGCCAATGCCGGAAATTCTGGCTGAGCTTTCCAAATACCCGATCAAAACCAGATTAAAGCTAAACGGAACTTTAATTGTGGCAAGAGATATTGCCCATGCGAAAATTAAAGAATTGATCGACAGTGGAAAACCGATGCCTGAATATTTTAAAAATCATCCTATATATTATGCAGGACCGGCAAAGACCCCAGAAGGGATGCCTTCCGGAAGTTTTGGCCCAACAACAGCCGGAAGAATGGATGTATATGTAGATGAATTCCAAAAAAACGGAGGAAGCATGATTATGCTGGCCAAAGGAAACCGCAGCAAGGATGTAACAGATGCTTGTAAAAAGTACGGAGGTTTCTATCTCGGTTCTATCGGAGGTCCTGCGGCTATCCTTGCCAAAGACAATATTCTTTCCGTAGACGTAGTTGATTTCCCGGAATTAGGAATGGAAGCGGTAAGAAAAATAGAGATCAAAGACTTCCCGGCGTTTATCATTACAGATGATAAAGGGAATGATTTCTTTGCAGATCTTGCGCATTAATTAGTTTAAAATCAAAATAAATAATAAAATAGAGCCTGTATCTTTTGTGTAAAAAGGAAAAAAGTTCTATTTTTGCCTAAAATATATAAGAAAAATGATGTTATCAGCATTTTGGCCGTTTTATCAGTTCCTTTGGACCATCTATTTTGTAACAATGTTCCTGGTAGGATTCTGGTGTATCTTTATGTTTTTTGGATTAGTAATCCCAATGTGGTTAAGCGAAGGTTTGATGGAATACTTCGGTAAAGTAAAGCCTTTCGATCCGGAAGATATCAGAAGAAAAAAAGTATATGAGCAGGAAGGAGTAGAGGTAATCTTCAGCGAGCCTAAAGGTAACGGCCCTTTCTTACACGATAGTCACGGACATCATTAATTGATTGTCATTGCTTTTCCGCCTTAATTCCGGGAAAGTGATATCAAAGCAAAACAACATATACAAAACCACTTAATCTGATTAGGTGGTTTTTTTATTTACTGGTTTCTCAATTTCTCCGGAGAAAGTCCGAATTTCTTTTTGAAGGCCCTTGTAAAGTTTTGTACATATTCATATCCACATTCTATAGATATTTCCTTGATCATGATCTCCTTGTTGATGATCATTTTTTTTGCCTTAAGCATTCTGAGGTCTGAGATATAATCTGTTATGGTCATATTATACTGGGACTTGAAGGCTTTTCGAATGCTATTCTGATTAATTCCTATAATCTTGCCGATTTCTTCTACCCTGATATTTTTATGGAAGTTTTCATCCACAAATCTTTTAATGGCTGATGCGGTTTTAGGAGAGATTTCATTTGTTTTTTTTTCAACAAACTGTTCAATCATTAAAATCAGGAGTTTGATTATTTTAGCTTCGATCAGTAATTTTTGCGTAATTCCTTTTTTGGGATTGCTTAATATTTCCTTGACGATCATATGCATTTCCACTGTCATAAGTGGTGGAGTTTCCTTATGAAGAAATATATAATTATTATTCACCATTTTTTTTAAGATATCTGCGCTTTCGTGGTCAGATTCAGGTTGAATCAGTTTTTCCATATACTGATAAGTAACCTGAATTTGGAGATATTTTAGTTTTTCGGGATTTTCTGTCCAGAGTAATGAGGTATTTTCCTGGGAGGAATAATGTAATATATATTGATTTTTTTTGAATAAAAACCTTGTTCTACAATCCTGGGCCTCCAGATAGATGCCTTGACTAAGTAAAAAGAGAAGATTGAAGGTATTTTGACCCTCAGTCATAATTGATTTCGAGGATTGTTCGGGGCAAACTTCTTCCTGTATTATTTTAAAGTCTGCGGATCTGAATAATAATCCTTTTTTAGATTGTTGCTTCATGTGGCAATCTCCTTACGATATGGTACGATTGATATTTAGTTAAACACCCGATAACAAAAAGTTTGAAAATGATAACTTCAGATTACCTGAGTAGAGTACTTTTGCGCAAAGTTAAATTTAAATTTAGAATAATTAAAAATAATATTCATTATGTTGAAAATTTTATATTTTACAATGCGAAAATTGGTGCTGGGACTGGGGTTGTTCATTGGTGGAAGTATCCTATATGCTCAGCAGTGGGAAAATGTAGGTTTGAGCACAATTGTTTCTACGGGAGGGAGTAGTAATAATAATCTGGCTATAGATCATTCAGGGAACTATTATTTATCATATTATGATGTGTCTGTTGGGAAAGGCTCGGTTCAGAAATTTGACGGAACCGGTTGGTCTTACGTAGGCGGAAGTGCAGGGATAACAAACGGATCAGCCCTTTACAATTCACTGACACTTGACAGTTCAGGAAATCCCTATTATACCAATCAGATCGGTTACCCGGGTTCCGGTCTGGAAGTACGTCAGTATACTGGTCTTGCATGGGCACAATTACCCAATGTTACATCGAATTCAGTAAATTATCATGCTTCGGCAGTATCATCCTCCAATGTTTTATTTACATATAGTAACGATGAATCCGGAACTGTTAAACGTTATGTAAACGGATCCTGGGAACAGGTTGGAAATAGTGGTTTTTCTAATGGAGCAGCATTTGCTGAAATGGTAATAGGATCAGATAATAAGGTATATACTTGTAGTGTAGCGAACGGAGTTAATGTATATCAAAATTCAACGGGGGCAACAGCTTCCGATAATTGGACATTGGTTGGTGGAAGTGTTGTTGATGCTTCTTCATCAGGAGAACAGTATTATTCAGATATTGCAATTGATAGCAATAATAATTTGTATGTTGCTTATGTTTCCAATGCTGCGAATGGAAGGAAAGTAAATGTTAAGAAGTTTAACGGAACTTCCTGGGTTCAGGTTGGAAATGCTTATTTTTCATCAGGAGCTGTTCAGTATACCGCAATTGCAGTAACACCTTCCGGTGAACCTTATGTAGCGGTTAGTCGATGGGAAAATGATAATCATTTAAGAAATACGGTTTACAAATTGGACAATGTAACTCAGTTATGGGGTGCTTTTGGAGGGGATTTTATTTCCGATGGAGGAGCTACATTTAATGATCTCGCGATCGATACATTGAACAAATATCTGGTTTTGGCTTATTCTCAGGATGGAACACGCGTAAAAAGAATTTCAATTGCCGGTTCATCTCAAACCTGTACCAATGCAGATCCGGGAAATAATCCCGGAGATACAGGATGTGTTTCTTTTACCTATAACGGAAGTCAGGTTTCTTATTCTACTGTTAGAGGTAAGGATGGGAAAATATGGCTTCAGCAGAATCTGGGAAGCATTCAGGTAGCTACCTCAATGACAGATGAAGATTCTTACGGAGACTTATTTCAGTGGGGGAGATGGGATGATGGACATCAGAAAAGAAATTCTCAAACAGTAGGCATTCCTACGCCGAATTCTCCAGATGGGTTAACCGGAATTACTTCTTTTGTAACCGGATCCTGGTGGAATGCCAATTCATTAACAGATCACTGGTCAGCAAACAATATGAATGCGGTAAACTCAGGAAACGGATATGATCCTTGTAAAGCAATAAGCCTGGATTGGAAAATGCCGAGCCAGGCAGATTGGGCTGCATTGCAAAGTGCTGAAGTAATCAATAATCCTGCAACCGCATACAGCAGTACTTTAAAATTGTCTGCGGGAGGATACAGAGGAGCTTCAACAGCTGACTTTACTTTTGTTGGGCAAAGAGGCTATTACTGGAGTTCCACCCCGTCAGCCTTCGGAGCCAAATACTTTTATATCGGGAATACTATTGGAAATCCAAATGCAGGCGGACCAAGAGGCCAAGGACAATCGGTAAGATGTGTCAAGGATGTATCTGCGCTAAGTACTTCCGAAATCAGACTTAATACAATAAGTGTATATCCAAATCCAACGAATGGAATTGTTAACATTGATGTGGATTCAGCAATAGAAAATGTGCAGGTAATGAATGCAGTAGGGCAAATTGTCAAAATTCCGTTTTTCAATAACAAGATTAATATGCAAGGAATTGCTAAAGGAGTTTATATGGTTCAGGTAAAGTTAAAGAGCGGGCAAACTTTTTCAAAAAAAATCATTAAAAACTAATACTTTACTATTGATTATTTAGAAGGTAATCGGTAAAGACCTTTGTTTTCAAAACTTATTCATATTCAATATATGACATTTTAAAAGATAGTTCATTTTTTAGTTAAATAAACCCGCAGTGTATACTATATTGTACATTGCGGGTTTTGTTTTAGGTTAAATTTTTGATGGATTTAATTTGCCATAGAATCTGCTTCAATAATAGCTTCAGCAAAAGCTTTCGGAGCTTCCTGCGGAACATTATGGCCTATTCCATTGAGGATTTTATGTACATATTTACCGGTAAATTGTTTGGCATAAGCTTTTCCATCTGCAGCGGGACCATCAAAATCACTTGCTATAGTAATGGTGGGTACATTAATAACGGGGCGTTTGTCCAAACGTTTTTCAAGATTGTCATATTTGGGCTCTCCTTTGGCCAGGGATAACCTCCAACGATAGTTATGAATAACAATTGCCGTATGATCGGGATTTTTAAAGGATTCGGCTGTCTGATCAAAGGTTGCCGTGTCAAAATTCCATTTTGGTGAAGCAGATTTCCAGATCAGTTTATTGAATTCATATGCATTTTTAGCATATCCTTTTTCACCTCTGTCGGTAGAAAAATAATATTGGTACCACCAGCCATATTCAGCTTCCGGAGTTAATGGATTTTTATTAGCTTCTAAATTTGTGACTAAATATCCGCTTACAGAAACAAGAGCTTTTACTCGTTCCGGCCATAACGCAGCCATAATGTCTGCTGTCCGGGCTCCCCAGTCGAACCCTCCAACTACTGCTTTGTTTATTTTAAGGGCATCCATCAAGGCAATGATATCCAGGGCAACAGCAGATTGCTGGGCATTTCTCATTGTATTTGGAGAGATAAAACGGGTCGTTCCAAATCCTCTCAGATAAGGAGTAATTACTCTGTATCCTTTTTGTGACAAAATCGGAACTACTTCATTGTAACTATGGATATCATATGGCCATCCGTGAAGAAGAATAACAGGAGTTCCATTGGCTGGTCCGGCTTCAGTATACCCGATATTGAGTACACCTGCATCAATCTGCTTTAAAACTCCGAGCGAACTTTCCTGATCCTGAGGATGAGCGGATGTTTGCTGTGCGTGGAGCGAGCCCGTTGTAATAAGAATGAGAAAAACGGCATTTAGAATCAGCTTTTCCATTACATTTTGAATTTTGAATCTTTGTAACATAGCTTTAGGTTTTTGATTTTTTGGAGTGATTTTTATTTATGATTCAAAAGTAGGACGATTCGTAAAGCCTTACCATTGTTACTTATTTCAACCGGGCATTATTAATCGTGAAGCGGTCATTTTAAATTGTGAATGATTAATTAGTAATTTTTGTGTATTATTTTGTTTAAAATAAATTGCTTTTAAGAAATTAAACTATTTTAGTATATAAATAGAAAAACGACCCTTATGAAGAAATTTTACTTTTTTATATTGCTGTTGATCAATTTTTTTGTGTTCGGACAAATCAACTATACCATTACTCCCGGACAGTTTAACGAAACAGATCAGATCACACTGACAGTTCCTGGTGATCAGATTGATGAATCGGCCTGGAACGTTAGTAACCACGCGATTTATATTTGGGCATGGTCACTGGATACCAACTACATGAATAGTCAGAATTGTCCTACAAATGGGAACTGGAACAATTCTGATGATCAGAATAAACTGAATTATAATTCAACGACAGATACGTATTCACTGACTTTTACACCAACAACTTTTTTTGGAAGAACAGGAATCGGAAGATTTGGTTTTCTATTAAAAGACAAGGCGGGAACCCATCAAACTTCTCCGGATATTTTTGTAAATGTAGGTGTATTAAATCTCACCCTGACAAATCCGCTGCCAAATAGCTTGACATCTGTACCTTCAGGAGGTTCTGTTTCTATATCAGCAACAACAAACGTCGCCGCTAATTTTCAATTAAAAGCTAATGGAGTTGTTGTAAATTCAACATCTACTCCTTCTGTTTCGTACTCTTACACCTATATGGTATCTGCAGATGCTGATATGGAACTCATTGCTACAGATAATTCCGGGACTAAAAATGCGAAATTCATAATACAGATTCCAAGAAATGTAATATCTCAGGCTATTCCTTCATGGATACGTCAAGGCATTAATTATCATCCTACCGACAATACAAAGGTTGGTTTAGCATTGTATGCTCCCCATAAAAACTTTGTGCATGTCATCGGAAGTTTTAATAGTTGGACAGTAAATGATAATTACCTGATGAAAAGGGATACTACAAACACTGATTTATATTGGATTGAGTTAGATGGGATTACTCCGCAGCAGCTGTATACTTTTCAATACCGAACGAATGACCTGAAAAAAGTAGCAGATCCTTTTTCTCCGCAGATTTTGTCTTCTTACGACGACCAATGGATTCCGTCATCCACATATCCCAATTTGCCACCCTTTCCTGCGGGACAGAATTTTGAAGCTTCTATGTTTAAAACAGGGCAGCCAAATTATAATTGGCAGGTTACCAATTTCCAGAGACCAGATAAAGAAGATCTGATTGTATACGAGTTGCTATTAAGAGATTTTACACAGGAAAAAAACTGGCAATCTCTTATCAATAAGATTACCTATTTAAAGAATTTAAAAATTAATGCGATTGAGCTTCTTCCTATTATGGAATTTGAAGGAAACCTTTCATGGGGATATAATACCTCTTTTCATTATGCATTAGATAAAGCCTATGGGACACCGGAGAAATTTAAAGAATTTGTAGATCTGTGCCACCAAAACGGGATTGCTGTGATTTTAGATGTGGCATTTAATCATGCTACGGGAAGGTCTCCATTGGTAAGATTATGGAATATTGATCCTGACGGGGATGGATATGGGGATGTAGCAGCTAATAATCCTTATTTTAATCAGGTTCCCAAACATTCTTACAATGTTTTCAATGACTTCAATCACACAAGTTCAGCCACGAGATATTATGTTGAACGGACCTTGCAGCAATGGCTGACGGAATATAAAATTGATGGTTTCCGTTGGGATCTCACCAAAGGATTTACCCAAAATTGTTCCGAAAATGATGAGAACTGCACGAATGCTTATCAACAGGACAGGGTAGATATTTTAAAGTACTATGCGGATAAACAGTGGGCAATTGACCCTAATTCATATATGATTTTTGAACATTTAGGAACAGATGCAGAAGAACAGCAATGGGCCAACTACAGAGTTGCTGAAGGAAAAGGAGTGCTGCTTTGGAATAAGCAAACAGAGCCTTATAACCAGAATACAATGGGATATAAGGAAAACAGCAATTTTGACCGGATGAATCATCAGCTTCACGGATTCACCAAAATGAATGCTGTAGGATATGGAGAAAGCCATGATGAAGAAAGACTTATGTTTAAAAATTTAGAATATGGCGCGATAAACGGTGCTTATAGTGTAAAAAATCTTGATACGGCTCTTGAAAGGATGAAAGCTTTTGGAGCGACCTTCTTTACCATACCGGGACCGAAAATGATCTGGCAATTTGGAGAACTTGGTTATGAATTCAGTATTAACCGATGTGCCGACGGAACCATTAATAATGGTTGCAGAACCGACGAAAAGCCAATTGCCTTTACATTAGGTTACGATAACAACCCAAACAGAAAAGCGGTCTATGATACATGGGCGCAAATTATTACCATTCGAAATACATATCCCGTGTTTAAATCAAAAACCTATACAGTAGAATCCAATAACCTTTCTAATGATCCGGATGGATTGATAACCAGGATATTTGTTTATGACAATCTTCTTAATAACGGGATGAAAAATGTAGTAGTTCTGGCGAATTACAATACAACAACGAAGAATGTTATTCCTTATTTTCCATATACAGGTCAATGGCAGAACTTAATGGATCAAACTATTTCAAATATTACCTCGACTACCGCTCCTATTGTATTACAACCCGGAGAATTCAGGATTTTTGGGAATTATACAGGCAATTTATCTACTGTGGATGAAAATGCACCTAATAGACTATCTCTTCAGGTAATGGAGAATCCGGTGCATAATAAAGTAGTAAAACTAAAATATTACAAGGCTAAGAATGGAGTAATTGCATTGTATGATATGACAGGTAAAAAGCTGGAATCATTCGCGCTCAAAAATGAGAGTGGAACTTATGAGTTTAAAATGGATTATGCTGCAGGAACTTATCTTGTTCATCTGAATTCTGAGTCGGGAATTGCGATACAAAAGATCATCATTAAATAGTTTGAATGTTAAATGATTCTTTTGTACAATTGTATACTATTTAGTTTTTTTACTTTGTTGATCGTGCAAATTAGTACTTTAAAGAAGTTAATATGTATAAGGGGGCCAAAGACGGTATAAATCAGAAACTAAAGGAGTTTCAAATTGAATTAATAATTCATATCTTTGCAGCCACAAAATTTCTATAATGTCCAAGTCATTAATTCCAAAACTGGAAGCTATAAAACAACGATATAATGAGGTTGCCGACCTTATTATCCAGCCTGATGTTATTTCTGATCAGAAAAGATATTCTTCTCTGAACAAAGAATATAGCGATCTGGGAAAAATCGTTAAAGTGTACGACCAATATAAAGCGGCATTAGATACAATTGAAGAATCTGATGAAATTATTGCTGATGGTTCAGACAGAGACCTGGTAGATCTTGCTAAAGAAGAAAAATTAGAAGCTCAGGCAAAACTTCCTGCTTTTGAAGAGGAATTGAAAGTATTGCTGATTCCTAAGGATCCTGCAGATGATAAAAATATCATTGTGGAATTGCGTGCAGGAACAGGGGGTGATGAAGCAGCTATTTTTGTGGAAGATATTTACAGAATGTATACCATGTATTTCAAAACTAAAGGTTGGAGACATGAAGTAACAGACTCTAATGAAGCTGCAAAAGGCTATAAGGAATTGATCATGAAAGTGGAAGGTGAAGGAGTGTACGGAATCATGAAGTTTGAATCCGGAGTTCACCGTGTACAACGTGTACCTGAAACTGAATCCCAGGGAAGAGTACATACTTCTGCCATTACTATTGCTGTATTACCTGAAGCTGAAGAAGTAGATGTGGAGATCAATCCTGCAGATATTGAAATGCAGACTTCGCGTTCCGGAGGAGCTGGGGGTCAGAACGTAAACAAGGTTGAAACAAAAGTTCAGTTGACTCACAAACCTTCAGGTCTTGTGGTGGTATGTCAACAGGCACGTTCTCAGCTGGCTAACCGTGAATTAGCAATGGAAATGCTTCGTGCAAAATTATACGACATCAAACTGCAGGAAGTTCAGGGAGATATCGCTGCACAAAGAAAAACGATGGTATCTACAGGAGACCGTTCAGCAAAAATTAAAACCTATAATTATCCTCAGGGTAGGGTAACAGATCATAGAATCAATAAATCGATGTATAATCTGGATGCCTATATGAATGGGGATATCTCTGAAATGATTGATGCTGTAATCATGGCTGAGAATGCAGAAAAAATGAAGGGAGAAGAAGATAATTATTAAATTTTTTAAATTAAATAAATAAAATAGCCTCTGTTTTCAGAGGCTATTTTATTTTAAATGTCTCATTCGTAACACCAATCTATATTATGAAAGCTTACAGAGCTATTATTTTTATAAAACGGTATTTTCCAAACGATTAGATTGTATGGTTTGAAACAAATGGGAGATGTCTTAATTGACAAACAGCCCGGATCGGATTGTCCCTAACCTTACCGATTTTATTTTGAAAGTTTTAATGTAAAATATTAATCAAATTGAGCCTGTATAACAGGTTTTTTTTATTTGATGATATTATGTATTTTTGATAAAATCCTTTGAAATGAATTTTAAACCGATCTTATTAACAGCTGGAGTTTTATTTTCAGCATCTTTTTATTCACAAAAAATGACTTATCCTAAGGCCCTAAAAGGTAATCAGACTGATACCTATTTCGGAACTGCTGTGGCGGATCCTTTCATAGATTTGGAAAATGACTCCCAGCCCACTAAAAAATGGGTGGATGAAGAAGTTGCTTTCAGCCAGAATTACCTTTCAAAAATACCCTTTAGAGAAAAAATAAAAAATCAATTGAGGGATATCTGGAATTATGAAAAGATTTCTGCACCTTCAAATGAAGGAGATTTTACTTATTATAATAAAAATGACGGGCTGCAGGCACAATCCGTGATATACAGAACAAATAATAAAACGAAGACTACAGAAGTATTCCTTGACCCCAATAAGTTTTCTGAAAAAGGAACCACTTCTCTTTCTCAGCTTTCATTTAATAAAAAAGGGAATTTAGCGGCTTATTCTATTTCTGAAGGTGGAAGTGACTGGAATAAAATTATCATTATTGATGCTATTACAAAGAAGCAAATCGATGATACATTGACGGATGTTAAATTCAGTGGTATTTCCTGGCAAGGAGATGAAGGATTTTATTATTCCAGCTACGATAAACCTAAAGAGGGAACTGTGCTTTCAGGGATGACCGATAAGCATAAAGTATACTTTCACAAATTAGGAACAAAACAATCTTCTGATCAACTGATTTTCGGAGGAGATAAAACACCAAGGAGATATATCGGAGCAAATGTTTCTGAAGATCAGAGATATCTTATCATATCAGCTGCTAATACTACAAGCGGGAACGAATTATATATCAAGGATCTTAAAAATGGAGGTGATTTCATACAAATTAATAAAGGATTTGACATTAGTGCGGGTATTGTAGATACGGAAGGAGATAACTTGTTTATTTTCACGGATAAAGATGCTCCAAATATGCGTCTTGTAAAAACCAGCATTAAAAACCCTTCTCTTGAAAACTGGATCGATGTCATTCCTCAGACAGAAAATGTATTGGGAATTTCTACCGGTGGAGGATATTTCTTTGCAACATATATGGTAGATGCCATTGATCAGGTAAAGCAATATGATAAAACGGGTAAACTTGTAAGAGATATAGTTCTTCCGGGAAAAGGAAATATTTCAGGTTTCGGAGGAAAGAAAGATGAAAAAGAACTTTACTTTTCTTTTACCAACTATATTACACCGGGAACAACTTATAAGTTTAACGCTGATACTGGTAAATCAGAGGTTTACCAGAAACCAAAGGTAAAATTCAATCCTGAGGATTACATATCTGAGCAGGTATTTTATACATCAAAAGATGGAACGAAAATTCCTATGATGATTAACTACAAGAAAGGGGTAAAGCTGGACGGTAAAAATCCTACTATTCTTTATTCTTACGGAGGTTTTAATATCAGCTTACAGCCATCATTCTCTGTTGTCAATGCGATCTGGATGGAGAATGGAGGAATTTATGCAGTTCCGAATATCCGTGGAGGTGGGGAGTATGGTAAGAAATGGCATGATGCGGGAACAAAAATGCAAAAGAAAAATGTATTTGAGGATTTCATTGCTGCCGGAGAATACCTGCAAAATAAAAAATATACTTCGAAAGAGTATATGGCGCTTTCTGGAAGGTCAAACGGAGGATTGCTGGTTGGAGCTACGATGACCATGCGACCTGATCTCGCTAGAGTAGCATTTCCAGGAGTAGGTGTTCTGGACATGTTGAGGTATAATAAATTTACGGCAGGTGCCGGATGGTCTTATGACTATGGAACAGCAGAAGACAACAAAGAGATGTTTGATTATCTAAAATCTTATTCACCGGTACATAATGTAAAGGCCGGAACTTGTTATCCGTCGACTATGATTATTACAAGTGATCATGATGACAGGGTTGTTCCAGCGCATTCATTCAAATTCGGTGCTGAACTTCAGGAGAAACAAGCCTGTAAAAATCCAATCCTGTTAAGAATTGAAAAAAATGCAGGACATGGAGCCGGAAGATCGACCGAACAGGTTATTGGTGAAAATGCGGATTTAATTTCTTTTGCTTTGTTTGAAATGGGAATTAGATTGTAATTGATTAATTTTTTTTAATAAAATATACAAATTGTTAAACCGAAAGATCAATCTTTCGGTTTTTTTGCACGAAAAAATGTGTAATTATTTAATTTTTTTTTGCATTTATGGTTTATTTTTTTAATATCAAATGTATAAGGAGGGGTTAAATTGATGCTTTAGTTGATTATTAACTTTTTTGATGTGTTATTAGTATTTTTTGTTTTTATTTTTGTTGAAATGCTTAACGTTTTTATTAAAATAAATGTAATTTATGAAAAAGAAAGTTCTACTTATTTGTGCACTAGCTGCTGGACTTACCAGTAGTTATGCTCAAAGATGGGAATCCGTATCTCAAAAGACTTCCCAGTTACGAAAAGAAGTAGAGGTTAAATATGCTTATAAAGTAGATTTAACTTCGCTCAGAAATTTATTAAAAGATGCTGTTGAAACAGGAAACAATGCCAAACCTGTTGTTATTAATTTACCTACGGTAGAGGGAAAAATTGAAAAGTTTGCTGTGTACAGTAATCCTGTTATGGAGAAATCTCTGGCAGATAGATATCAGTTAGGTTCATATGTTGGGGTAGGTATTGATGATCCTTCCAAATATGTAAGATTCAGTACCTCGCCGACTGAAATGCAATCTATGATTATTAAGGATGGCGTATTTCAATTTATAGAACCTATTTCTACAGATAAGCAGACATATGGAGTCTTTTACAAGACGAAGAGGACTGAAGGAGATCATGGGTTTGAATGTACAAGTGAGGAAAAGAGCTTTAAAGATATAAAGACGCTGGAGGGTAACGGAAAAAAAAAGCTTTCTAGTGTAGGAATTACAAGTAGACCTTCCAGTACAAAGTATAGAACATATAAGCTTGCACTGTCTGTTACAGGTGAATATACCCAGCATTTTGGCGGAGTACCTGGTGCTGTTGCACAGATGAATACGACGATGACTCGTGTAAACGGAGTATTTGAAAAAGATTTTGGAGTTAAATTAATTGTTCAGGATTTGCCAACAATTGTTTATAGTAACCCTGCTACAGATCCATATTCTGATGCTGCTGCTGGATCGGCAGGAGCTTGGAACTTAGAATTACAAAATACTTTAACAGCCAATGTAGGAAATGCTAATTATGATATTGGACACTTATTCGGAGCTGATGGAGGAGGGGGAAATGCAGGATGTGTTGGGTGTATTTGTGTAGATCCGTCGACTGCAGAGCCAGAAGGTAAAGGTTCCGGATTTACTTCTCCTTCAAATGGAAATCCAAGTGGTGATACTTTTGATATCGACTATGTTGCCCATGAAATGGGGCATCAGTTAGGGGGAAACCATACTTTCTCAAAAAGCACTGAAGGTTCAGGAGTGAATGTAGAACCTGGGGGTGGAACAACGATTATGAGTTATGCAGGAATTACACAGGACAATGTACAAATGAATTCCGATGCTTATTTCCACTATGCTTCAATCAATCAAATACTAACAAATCTTGAAGGTAAGCCGGCTGCTTGTGGTATATCTCAAGATATTACAACGAATACTCCACCTGTAATTTCTCCTCTTACATCTTATAGCATTCCAAAAGGAACAGCATATTATTTAGATGCAGTAGCAACAGATGCTCAAAATGACCCATTGAAATATACATGGGAACAATATGACAGTGTTGATGACTTCGCTTCAATTTCAGGAGATAGTGGATGGGGATACAATACTCAGGGATCCTTAGCAAGATCTTTCTTTGGAACAGCAAGTGGAAGAAGATATTTTCCAAGTCTGCCTTTAGTAATGAATGGTACTCTTACCAATAAAGCGACATGGGAAACAGTTCCTTATGTGCCTAGAACTTTACACTATGCAGTGACAGTAAGAGATGAGAATACTGTAAGACCAATGTTATCTTCTTCTGAGACTACTGTAACAGTTGGTAATGATGGACCATTTAAATTTAACGGATTAACTGCTTCCTCGGTATTATATAATAATGCTTCAAACACGATCCAATGGGAGGTGGCTAATACCAATGCAGCTCCTTATAATGTTACCAATGTGAAAATAGATTATACAACCGATAACGGAAATACATGGACTGATCTGGTAGCTACTACTCCCAATACAGGCAATTATTCCGCACAAATGCCAAGTAATTTAACAGGTGCTGTTAAGTTTAGAATATCAGCAATTGGAAATATATTTTATGCGGTGTCTCCTCAGGTTACTATTGGAACAGCCCCTACATCAACGACTAATGCTCCTACAGGAGTTTTCGTACTGCCTTCTGAAATTTTAAAGACCACGGCAAGAGTTTCTTGGAACAGTGTTCCCGGAGCTAATACTTATTCTATTAACTATAGAAAAGTTGGTGAAGTAAATTGGGCTAATGCGGTAAGTAATACTAATTCTGTTTCTTTAACAGGTCTTGAAGACGAAACCAGTTATGAAACCCAAGTTGCAGCTGTAGTAAACAATGTACCTGGAGCATTCTCTACGAATTATACTTTCAAAACGAAAGGTTTAAGAACAGGAGTTGACTACTGTTTGATGACTACGGGGGGGAATAATCTTCTTGCACCCTACTACAGCGGGCTTATTCAATTAAATCTGGCTAATGTTAATTATTTCTCAGGTAACTTGAATACTGCAGCTAGAACCTATTTGGATTTTAGTGAAGATGCCAGTAAATTAATCAACTTAACAAAAGGTACTCAATATACTATTTCATTTAGAAATTTAGGTCATGGTCTTGGAACTTATAATGACTGGTTAGAAATATGGATTGATTATAATAGAAATGGTACTTTTGAAGCCTCAGAAAAGATAGGATCTAGTGGTGCCGTTCCTGTTTATAATGCTGCAAATGATCTTAATTTCCATGATGGGACGATTGTATTTACGGTACCAGCAACTGCCTACTCAGGTGACAAAACATTAAGAATGAGAGTGGCAAGTACTTTCTTTAATCCTGCTACTGGGCCATGTGGTACTTCCTCTATTCCGGTAGGTGGCGGTGGAGTAATTTCAACGGGTTCTTTTAGAGACTTTTCTGTAAAAATTACAGGAGCACTTGCTGTGGATGAAGTAAAAGGAACAAAATCTGAAATTGAGATTTATCCAAACCCTGCCGATACCTTTGTTGAAGTTAAAAATCTTAAAGGAAAAGCAGATTATAAGATCTACAGCGCTGAAGGAAGACTAGTACAAAGCGGTAAACTGGAAGGTCAAAGAATTAATGTAGCTTCACTTATTAAAGGAATGTATGTTATTACCATTACCGGTGAAACTAAAACATACAGTACAAAGCTGATTAAGAAATAATAAAGTTAAAAATTAGATCGGAGCCGGACAATTGTCCGGCTTTTTATTTAGCTATTGGTTTTAATAACAGGTGTTTAACTGTAGTTTCATGTTTCATTCAAAAAAATTAACTTTACGGGGATAAAATTATTGAAATGCGAAAGACAATTTCTGTAAGAAAACTGAATCTGGATATTTTGCCTAAAGAAGGTGAGATTTATAATTTCGAAAAGGATGGGTTAGAATTAAAATCATCCTACACCCATGAAGATGTTAAAGATAAAGCTCTTACAGAGACATCTCCCGGAATTTCACCTTATTTAAGAGGGCCGTATTCAACGATGTATGTTCAAAAACCTTGGACAATACGTCAGTATGCCGGATTTTCTACCGCTGAAGAGTCTAACGCATTCTATAGAAGAAACCTGGCAGCAGGGCAAAAAGGATTGTCTGTAGCATTCGATCTTGCCACCCACAGAGGATATGATTCCAATCATGCAAGAGTTGTGGGAGATGTTGGGAAAGCCGGGGTTGCCATTGATTCCGTTGAGGATATGAAGATTTTATTCAATGAAATCCCTCTGGATCAGATTTCGGTTTCCATGACGATGAACGGTGCGGTCTTACCAATCTTATCGTTCTATATTGTTGCCGCAGAAGAACAAGGTGTTCAACAGGATCAGCTCTCAGGAACCATTCAGAATGATATTCTGAAAGAGTTCATGGTAAGAAATACGTATATTTATCCGCCTACCCCTTCCATGAAGATCATTGCGGATATCTTTGAATATACATCTAAATACATTCCCAAATTCAATTCTATTTCGATTTCTGGTTATCATATGCAGGAAGCGGGAGCAACCCCTGTTCTTGAAATGGCATATACATTGGCAGATGGTTTGGAATATGTAAGGACAGGAATTAAAGCGGGAATGAATGTGGATGATTTTGCCCCAAGACTTTCTTTTTTCTGGGCAATAGGCATGAACCATTTTATGGAAATAGCTAAAATGCGTGCTGCAAGATACATCTGGGCTAATCTTTTGAAACAGTTCAACCCTCAGAATCCAAAATCTTTAGCGCTGAGAACCCATTCTCAAACATCAGGATGGTCACTTACAGAGCAGGAACCTTTTAATAATATTACCCGGACTGCTATTGAAGCATTATCTTCAGCATTAGGAGGAACACAATCCTTACATACCAACGCATTGGATGAAGCGATTGCTTTACCTACAGATTATTCAGCAAAAATTGCCAGAAATACCCAAATTATTTTACAGCAGGAAAGTGGAATTTGTGATGTGGTGGATCCGATGGGGGGAAGCAATCTGGTGGAAAGTCTTACCCAGCAGATGATTGAGGAGGCAATGAGGTATATCGATGAGGTGGAACAGGAAGGAGGAATGACGAAAGCAATTGAAGCAGGAATTCCTAAAATGAGAATTGAGGAAGCGGCAGCCAGAAAGCAGGCAAAAATAGATAGCGGTGAGGAATTTATCATTGGTGTCAATTCATTTAAATCGGCTCTGAAACAAGAGCCTATTGAGATCCTTGATATCGATAATACGGAAGTTCGCAGAAAACAGATAGAAAGACTGGATTCCATTAAGCAAACAAGAAATGGAGAAGCTGTTGAAGAGATCTTAAATGAGATCAGAGAGAGTGCAAAAACAGGTAAAGGAAACCTTTTAGCTTTATGTATTGAAGCGGCAAGAAGAAGAGTGACACTTGGTGAAATGAGTGATGCGATGGAAGAGAGCTTTGGAAGATACAAAGCCAATATCAGAACAATTTCAGGAGTATATGCAATGAATGCGAGTAAAAATGAATATTTCGAAAAAGCCCTTCATCTCACTCAAAAATTTGAGGAAGAAGAAGGACGTCGCCCAAGATTAATGGTTGCCAAAATGGGGCAAGACGGACACGACCGTGGTGCTAAGGTAGTGGCAACAGCATTTGCAGATATGGGATTTGATGTGGATGTAGCTCCTTTATTTCAGACTCCGGAAGAAGTAGCGAAACAAGCTGTAGAGAATGATATTCATATTTTAGGAGTGTCTTCTCTCGCAGCAGGCCATAAAACCCTCGTTCCACAGGTCGTGGAAGAATTAAAAAAATTAGGGGCAGATGATGTAACGATTGTAGTAGGTGGGGTTATTCCTCAGCAGGATTATGAATTTCTTTACGCAAACGGTGCAGACTTTATTTTCGGCCCCGGAACCAATCTTCCTAAATGCGCTGTAGAGATCCTGGATAAGTTTCTAAACAAAAGTTAAATATTTTAATATTGGCCATTGTTGTATGGTTTTTGCACTTTTAAGTGAAAAATTTAGATATGGCTTATACAGTAATTTCAATATTCCCTGCTAATGCAGATGTAGAAGGAATAAAAAAAGAACTACAGAATCAAGGATTTAAAGAAGCGGATATCATTGTTTCAAAATCAAAATTAGAAAACGGAACATCGGCAGATGATTACGAAGAAGATGAGAAGACAAAAAGTTTTTGGGACCATATTTTTGTAAATGAAATAGAGCTGCTTACAGCTTATAGAGAAGGAAGTATAGGTAAAATTAATATAATCGTCTATACGGAAAATATAGAGGATGCCAGAAAAGCAAAGGTCATTTTAAATGAAAGTGGTGCTATAGAAGTTAAAAAAGAAGCACAGAATACGGATCAATCAACAGATAAAGATACTGCAGGTTTACCGGAAGACGTTTATAAAGGGATCATTGCTAAAGCAAAACACAACGTTTATTTTCTGGACCCGGAAAGAGTATACCGTCCTAACAGTAGGGGCATGGATGCAAGAATGGATACTTTCGGCTCTAAAGATTAAAGTAATACATGCAGATAAAAAGCTTCAACAGGTTTCCTGTTGAAGCTTTTTATTTTTCAAAAATTTATAATTAAATGATTACTTTTCAGAAAATTGTATATATTTGCACCTGAAAATAAAGTTTAACCAATTTAAAAACAACGAAGCAAATGTTCAAATTTCAAAAGAATTCTACAGTTGGATTGCCCCTTATGGTGGTAAGGCTTCGTGGTTTGGTACATTCATAGAACAATAGTATATTGAAATATCAGAACCCGGAGTCGTGTAGATTTCGGGTTTTTTATTGCGCAATATTTCAAACCTAAGTTTCCCCGAAATCTTTTAATCATTTTTTTGTCTTCCAAATAATTCAGGAGAAATGAAATTTCATTAATACATAGAAATTTTTATTCAATCCGTTTTACTGGAAAGGCTACAATAGGATCATTCAGACGGAAGAAAAATCTCTGCCTGTTATGATGTTATTACAAATCAACTAAAATAATAGTTGAATGGTGTCTGTATGCTTAGAGGTCTATGATTCAGCATCTGACATCTCATATCTAAATTTAAAACAATGGGAAATTTAAAACTTAAAGGAAAAGATATATTAAAATTAGGCTATCCAAATAATCAAAGTGTCAATATAGCTTTGGAAGTCATGAAAAGAAATTTTGCAACAAAGAATATCCATTATGTTAAAGCACTTTTAAAAGAAATTATGCTTCATCCGGAGAACTTTGAGAAAGATTTGACCTTCGGACAAATTGCAGAGGCCTTACTTTCTTCAAAAAAGACAGAAAAGAGAATGCTGAATACACAAAGAGCATCATTTCAGATATTTGGTAACCATATTTCTGAAGAAGCAAAGAATCAGTTATATACTGCTTTAAAATTACCAATAGCAACTCAGGGAGCCCTGATGCCTGATGCACATATTGGTTACGGACTTCCCATAGGAGGAGTGCTTGCCGTTGAAAACGCAGTGATTCCTTATGGAGTGGGAATGGATATTGGCTGTAGAATGAGCCTTAGTATTTTGGATACACCTATTTCATATCTGGACGGCGCTAAAGATAAATATGAAAAAGCGTTGGCTGAACATACCAAATTCGGGATGTATGAAACCCATAAATCACATATTGAACATGAGATCTTTGATCGTGATACATTTGATTTAATTCCTATTTTAAGGAGATTAAAAGGAAAAGCAATCAAGCAAATGGGATCTTCTGGCGGGGGAAATCATTTTGTAGAATTTGGGGAGGTTGAAATTACAGAGGAAGAAGCACAGATAGGTCTGCCGAAAGGAAGATATCTGGGTATTCTTTCACACAGCGGTTCGCGTGGATTGGGAGCGGAGATAGCACAGTACTATTCAAGGGTTGCGATAGAGCAATGTCCTTTACCTAAAGAAGCTCAAAATTTTGCATGGCTGGATCTGAATACCCATATGGGACTTGAATACTGGACAGCAATGAACCTTGCAGGGGATTATGCTTCAGCATGCCATGATGATATTCATAGGAGGCTTGTAAAAGCCGTAGGAGGAAGAGTGAAAGCAAGAATTGAGAACCACCATAATTTTGCATGGAAGGAAATTCATAATGGAAAAGAGGTAATTGTCCACAGAAAAGGGGCTACTCCTGCCAATGAAAATGAGCTGGGGATGATTCCCGGATCTATGACAGCAAAGGGATTTATTGTTCGTGGAAAAGGAAACCCTGATGCGCTCAATTCTGCTTCTCATGGTGCAGGAAGAGCGTATTCCAGAGGAGAGTGCAGGAATATGTTCACCCAGAATGATATTAAAAAAGAGCTCAAGCTAAAGAATGTTGTGCTTATGGGTGGAAATGCAGAAGAAGCTCCTATGGCATATAAAGACATCAATGAGGTCATGAACGCACAAAGTGGATTGGTGGATATTCTGGGAACATTTCAACCACGGATCGTGAGAATGGATAAATAATCAAATGATAGTTTTTAGTTGTCAGGTAAGAAATTTAGCTGGCAACTATTAACCATCAATTTTTAATTAAAAAAAGAGAAATGGGAGCACCACATAATATAAAAAGATACGGCGAAGTCTGGCCGGAATTTAGAATTCAATACGGACTTGAAATTTTAGAAAAATTAAAAAATAAAATCATTTTATCGGGAGGCTGGGCCTGGCACTTTATGTCTGAAAAAGGACATACAGAGTATAAACACGCCCATGATCATAAGGATATTGATGTTTTTGTAAAGAAAGAAGATGTTGCGGATGTGGTAATGCTGCTTGTGAAAGAAAGCTTTCAGAAGGTATGGACGCGATATGACCATCTGCCAAGTGAGGAAAATTTTAGGAGATATGAAAAAACAATAGAATTGGAAAGCGGGAAGTTCCATAGAATTACCATCGATTTTTTTGAAAGGGATGACCTGGAAACCATATTAGCCAATGGATTTACGGTTGTAAAGCCTGAAGTGTTGCTTACTTTTTACAGAAATATTCATTCCAGTGACAAATGCTGGGCAGTGATAACCGCCAGGGATTTGTTGGAAAAAGGAATTGATCCAGTGGGGCACCCCAGATTAAGTGAAATACCAAAATAAAATGGACAAACTTATACAAATCACTTCGGGAAGAGGACCTTTAGAATGCCAATGGGTAGTTGCTAAAGTTTTGAAAGTATTCCTTGAAGAAATAAAACAGGAAAAAATACAATACGAAATCATCCACAGAGAAAACGGGGATGAAAATCTGACCCTAAAATCGGTTACCCTTCTTTTAAAAGGAAAGGATACATCCGGATTTTTAAAAAACTGGTTGGGAAGTATCTGTTGGAGCGGAAGAAGTACCTTTAGAAAACTGCATAAACGGAGCAACTGGTTTATTGGAATCTTTGAAATTGAAAATACTCACGAAGTGGGTTTTAGCGAAAAGGATATTCAGTTCCAAACGACAAGAAGCCAAGGAAGCGGAGGGCAAAATGTCAATAAGGTAAATACTGCGGTAAGGGCGACCCATCTTCCGACAGGAATAAGTGTTTTTGCACAGGATTCAAGGTCGCAGTTGGAGAATAAAAAACTTTCTGTTATGAGATTAAAGGAAAAAGTAATGGAATTAAATATTCAACAAATGGCCAATAGGATGCAGGAAACCTGGACCCATCATCTGCAGGTACAAAGGGGAAATCCTATCCGTACTTTTTCAGGGACGGATTTTAAACATAATTATAAAGATAAATCCTTTAAAAAAACAAGGAGCAGTCTTAAGAATGAACTTAAAAATTTAAAAGATGACCTTAACTAAAAATAAATATTATTTTGAAGCATTGGATAACTATCCATATAATCTTCCTTCTTGTCTGGAAGCTCTGAACTATGCTTTATCCTACGATCCGGAAGACGCCGACAGCCTTTGCCTGATGGGGAGAATATACAGTGAAATGTTAACAGATTATGAAAAAGCAAAATTATATTTTGCGGAGGCAATGTTTCATAATGTTTCAAATCTTAATACTCCCCAATATTATATTAAATGTCTTTTAGATAATGAAGATCTTGATGAGGCAGAAAAATTGATTGAGTACGCTTTAAAGATCAAAGGGATTGATAAGTCCAGAATATTAATTCATAAATCTTTATTGTTTGAGATCAGATTGGAATATAGGAAAGCTTTGAAACCATTAAAAGAAGCCAGAAAATACAGCTATAATAAGGAAATGATTGATATTCTTGAAGAACGGGTTAAATTTATTAAATCAAAAATGCCGAAAAAATAAAGAATTTGAACATAAGAGTATTTTTTTGATTAAAAGCAGTAGTTTTCATTAAGGATATTCTGTAAAAATTGTATATTTATTGCTTAAAAATTATATTTATGAGTAAAAAATTATTTTTATTGCCTGTGTCTGTGGTGATGCTTTTTTGTTTTGATAAAATGAACGCTCAGAATTCTGAAAATATCATTCATGATTTTTACAAAAGAAATGGACAGCTAAATTTAAAGAGCGGTAATAATAGCCAGGTTGGGATTGAGATTTTAAATAATGATTCTTCCAAAAGTTTGAACGCTAATATTTTGGATGTTCAACAAACTTACAATGGACTTAGGGTTTATAATGCTTTAGGCAAAGTCATTATAAAAAATGATAAGATCATTTCCGAAAAAAATACCTTTAGTAGAAATATTGTTATTGCTAATCAGCCAAAAGTTTTGAAAAGCCTTTCAAAGGAGTTTCTCAAGCAGCAATTGGGATTACGCGAAATCGCAAACATAGATTATTTGACAGATGTGTATTTTGAGAAAAATGGATTATATATTTTATCTAAAGAGTTATTTGTTTCAGATAAAAATACGTCAGATGTTTGGCATGTAATTGCCAATGCGAGTAGTGGAGAAATACTTAGTAAGGATAACCTGACACTTGATTGTAGTTTTGAACGGAATATCCATCCGCACGAAGCCTCTAACGGATTGGAGGCAACTGAAAAGATGAATAATGCACAAATGCTTCAAGGAGTGGCTAATAAAATCCCAAATACAAAGTTGGTTAATAGCTTGTTTCCTCCTTCCAATGCTTCCTATAATATTTTTCCTTTACCTCTGGAAGCTCCCACATTTGGTTCTCGTTCAACTATTAATAATCCATGGGATGTACAAGCCTCTCCCGAGGGATGGCATTCGGATGGGACAAATAATTACACAAACACGAGAGGAAACAATGTTTATGCCTATTCAGATCAAAATAATGCCAATGTTCCAGGATATTCACCAGATGGAGGAAGTACGCTTAATTTCGATTTTCCTTTTGCAGATGGAAGGTATGATGATCCTTTTGCCTACAAAGACGCTGCTATCACCAATTTGTTTTATATGAACAATAAAATGCATGATATATTTTATAAATTCGGATTCACAGAAACGGCGAGAAACTTTCAGACGAATAACTTTAATAATGGTGGAATAGGGAATGATGCCGTGAGAGCAGAGGCTTTTGATGGAAGTGGACTTAACAATGCTAATTTTAGTTCAGGTTATGAAAGAGTTGTTGGAGGGCAGCCCCAGGTTTTAGCGCCTAGAATGCAGATGTATCTTTATGATAGAACACAGACTCCTGATGATCCTATCATAAGGTATCAATACAACAGTCCTGCATCAATTACTAGCAGGCCAAAAGTATTAACAGGTGGAGCAGGATTTGGACCGGTTTTTGGCCCGCCAGTGACAGGAGACCTCATTGTTTCATCACCTACAGATGCATGTACAGCGCCAGCGCCGGGTAGTCTTACAAACAAAATTGCAATTGTAACAAGTACAAGTTGTGAGTATGGTCTCAAAGTATTGAATGCTCAGAATGCAGGTGCTGTTGGTGTAATAGTCTATAGACCTTCTAATGACACTCCCACAAGCATGGGTGCTGGATCCTATGGATCTCAAGTCAATATTCCTTCTATAAACATTGGGAAAACAGAGGGGCTTTTTCTGGTTGGAGAGCTTAACAATGGCAATGCTATTAATGCCACATTGGACTTTGATTATGATGGATTTAAGCATTCGAGTTTTGATAACGGAATTATTGCTCATGAATACGGTCATGGTATTTCAAATAGATTAACCGGTCAGGGATACAGTTGTCTATCGACAACTAATACCATTGAACAAATGGGGGAAGGATGGTCAGACTACTTTGCCTTGATGCTGACTACAAGACCAGGTGACACATCATCCTTAGCAAGAGGTGTAGGAACTTATCCGAAAGGGCAGCCAGTTACAGGAGTTGGGATCAGACCGGCTAAGTATTCTCCGGATTTTTCTGTAAACGGGTATACATATAATAGTACCAATACTGCTGTCGTTCCTCATGGTGTAGGATTTATTTGGGCTACCATGCTCTGGGATCTTACCTGGAAGTATGTTGAAAAGTATGGATATAATAGTGATGTATTGGCAAACCCAACATCCGGTAATGCAAAAGCATTACAGATAGTGGTTGATGGGCTTAAGCTGCAACCATGTAGTCCAACCTTTATTGATGGTAGAGATGCTATTCTTCAAGCTGATGCTATAGGAAATGGAGGAGAAGATAAATGTATGATTTGGAAAGCATTTGCCAAAAGAGGATTAGGAGTAAATGCTTCTGCGGGAAGTAAAACGGTGGGAACTGATCAAGTAGAAGATTTTACTATTCCATCGGACTGTGATAGTGTGCTTGCAACCAAGGAAAGTAATCTTGCCGATAATCAATTTATTATATTCCCTAATCCTACTTATGATGAGTTCTTTGTTGGAAATATAAATAAATCAAAAGATGAAGTGGAAATAAGGGTATTTGATATGTCGGGAAAAGTGGTGATTACTGATTCAAGAATGCCAGAATCTAAAAAAGCCATTTCTACAAAAAGTTTTCCTAAAGGAGTATATATGGTTCATATTAAACAAGGACTTAAAAGTCAAATTGAAAAGTTAATTGTAAAGTAAAAAACAATTGTTAAGATTAGAATAAGGTTGTTTCAAGAGCACTTTTACTTTCGAAATTCTGTCTGATGGCTTTGTCATTCTGGAGATTGGAGAGTATTGTTGATCTTTTGAGACAGCTTTTTTTGTAGCTTTAATGTATGGAACTGCGTTTTGAAATCAAATCCCTTCGATTAAAAGAAACTTTCTCAATAGCTTATGGTAATTATAACACCAGAGAAAGTTTGGTTATCGAATTATCTCACCATAATTGTAAAGGATATGGAGAGTGTGTTGCCATCGATTATTATAAGATTAATCTGACCATGTTGGTTTCAAAATTAAATGAAATCCGTTCCGGAATTGAAGCACGAAAAATTGAACACCCAAAAGAATTTTATCAGTTTCTTTCTTTTTCAGATTTACACCCCTTTTTAAAATCTGCCTTAGATTGCGCCTATTGGGACCTTTTCGGAAAACTTGAAAATAAAAGTTTTATGGAGCTCAATGATCTTTCTTCAACAAATTTAGTGGATAGTTCCATTACTATATCTATAGGAACTATCGGTGAGCAAATCGAAAAAATCGAAAAAAGCAGCTGGAATAAGTTTAAGGTGAAATGCAGTGGTTTACAAAAGGATGGTGTAACCAGACTTTTACAATTGGACAGGAATATCGCTCTGGATTCAAATGCCAGCTTTACGGATGATGATTGTTTATGGCTTCAGGGAAATTCCGATGTGCGAAAATTCACATACCTTGAGCAGCCAAGACCTATCGGTCATTATCAGGTTTTAGAAAAAAATGCTTATGCTAACTGGATGGCAGACGAGGACTGTCAGGAGATGGGTTCTTTAGAAAATTTAATACCTTATTATAGAAGTGTCAATATCAAATTAATGAAATGCGGAGGTTTGACCCCTGCTTTAGAAATGATAAGAAAAGCCAGAAGTTCAGGTTACAAAGTAATGATAGGATGCATGACAGAATCTACAGTTGGGATTTCTGCAGGGTGTGTTTTAACCGGACTTGTCGATTACGTTGATCTCGACGGGGCAAATCTGATCTCCAATGATTATGCTACTGGGAACTTTGTAGAAAAGGGTATCATAATTTTATCGGAGAAACCTGGATTGGGAATAGAGTTAAAAAAATAAGCTTTCATTTGAAAGCTTATTTTTTATTTACAGAAATCAGATAATCATACACCATTTGATGCTGATCATCAGTCAGTTTAGCTTTTGGAGCCATTCTGCTTAACGTTTTGATCCATCCCTGGTCGTCGTGTTTTGCAGGATCCGGTAATTGATGGCATTTGTTGCAGGAATTTTCAAAAATGGTTTTTCCCTGAGTCAGTTGTTCAGAAGCTGTATATTTCGGTCCTGTTACCGCTACACTTTTCGGTCCGCACGAAATCATAAATGCAGATCCTAAAATAATACTTAAAACTAACTTTTTCATTGTAATATTTTTAGATGTGATTATTTTTTTACAGAAACAATATAATCATATACCCATTGATGCTGCTCGTCAGTGAGTTTTGCTTTTGGAGCCATAGAGTTCATAATTCCTACCCATTGAACCGGATTATGTGATGTGGGATCCGGTAGTTTATGACATCTCGTACAAGAGCTTTCAAAAATGGTCTTTCCCTGAGCGATTTGTTCAGCAGTAGATACTGCAGGGCCTATAGCTGAAGTTGCTGTTGATGATTTTGAGGTGCATGATGATACCAGAACAGCAGTAAAAAATGCTATAGCGATTATTTTTTTCATTGTTTCTTATATTTGATTGATAACAAATGTAGCAAATTCCTTATGCTATTGATAAAATCAGGTGTAGTTTTAATTTAGAAGAAATAAAATTAAAAGAGCTTTATGAGGTAGTTTGATGCTTATTTTTATATTTTTGACCTAATGAAATTTTCAACAGAAGACTTGGTGGAAGGAATACGATCAGGAAATAAACGTCTGATCGCAAAAGCTATTACTTTAGTTGAAAGCAAAAAAGCCGAACATCGCCTCCAGGCAGACGAATTACTGAAGGCAATCATGCCATTTACGGGAAATTCCATACGGATCGGAATTACTGGAGTTCCGGGGGCAGGAAAATCTACTTTCATTGAAAATTTTGGACGACTGGCTATTGCTCATGATAAAAAAGTGGCAGTTCTTGCTATTGACCCGAGCTCGGCAATTAACAAAGGAAGCATTCTTGGAGATAAAACAAGGATGGAAGAGCTGGCAAAAGAAGAAAACGCTTTTATCAGGCCTTCCCCGAGTTCCGGATTTTTAGGAGGTGTTGCCAATACAACCTTTGAAACCATGATGATCTGTGAAGCTGCAGGATATGATTATATCCTTATTGAAACTGTAGGGGTAGGACAATCTGAAGTTCTGGTTGCCGATATTACAGACGTATTCCTGTTTCTTAAGATTATTGGAGGAGGAGATGAGCTTCAGGGGATCAAAAGAGGGATCATGGAGATGGTAGATATTATTTTTATTAACAAAGTTGACGAAAGTAATTTACAAAAAGCAAAAACTACCAAACTTGAATTAAAAAGGGCGCTTGATTTTATTCCCCCAAAAGAAAAAGGCTGGAAAGTTCCTATTTTATTGGGTTCTGCACTTCATAATGCAGGCCTGGATGAAATCTACGGTACAATAGCTGAATTTATTGATCTTAAAAAGAAGTCCGGAACATTTGATGAAATCAGAATTCAACAGGCAGAAAAGCGGTTTGAATATTGGGTTCAGGAATATATTTTATCCATGATGAAGAAGAGTGATTCCGTAGAAGAAGCTTATTTGTATCATAAAAAAAATGCTTCAGCAATGGTTTCCAACCCAAGTACTGAAGCTAAATTGTTTGTAGAAAGATTTTTATCTAACGGGACTCGTGAAAATTAAGGAGCAGATTCAGGGTCGTTCTTAGAAACAAATCCATCATATGATATAGGCTGCCTGTCATTACTTCGTACAGCAGTAAATGCTTTTCCGTTTTTATAAACCTCAATAATGATCTCGTCTACATTGTTTACATCATTAGGCTTAACTCTTACAATCCAGTTTCCTTTTTTATTCTGTGATTTATTGACCGTATAATCTTTCGAAGTGAACCTGTAGCTGTTGCCGCTGGTATTACCATAAGTAGGATTAAATAGTCTTCCGAAATAAGGAAGGGTAACTTCTAACTTGTTTTTTCTCAGTTCTACCGTGTAGTTGCCGTTAAGCTGAAGAATTCTTGTCGATGTTGAGTTGGGCATAGAATTCATAATGTTGATGACATCATAGTTGGTAGGGTTTGCGCGTTCTGCGTGGAACGTAAATTCCTGCGAATTAATCAGCAAATCCGTAGTTTTAGAATCGCCGGTATTTTGTGAAGAACAACTTTGAAAAAAGAAGATAAATCCCAAAATATATATAAGTGAAATATATTTTTTCATGACCTTAATAATTATTAAATTTAAATAGCAAAATGTATGCAAATATATAGGTTGTAAAACTTTTTGGAATAATAATTGTTAAAGTTGAATTATTAACACTTAAACTATGAAATTAACTTATCTATTAGGAATAGGAGCAATTGCTTTATCAGTTGTAGCTTGTACCACGAACCCTATTACGGGTAGATCTTCGTTGCAGTTGGCAAATAATTCTGAAATATTAACGATGTCATCTCAGGAGTATAGAACAACATTGTCCAAATCAAAGATTATATCAGGGACGGCAGATGCTAAAAGAGTGGTAAATGTAGGAACAAGAATAAAAGGAGCTGCTGAAAGATACTATCAAAGTATTGGAAGATCTGCAGATCTGGCAAATTATAGCTGGGAGTTTAACCTTCTTCAGAGTAATGAATTAAACGCCTGGTGTATGCCTGGTGGAAAGGTAGCTGTATATACAGGAATATTACCGGTAACTAAAAATGATAACGGACTGGCAGTAGTTTTAGGCCATGAGGTTTCTCATGCTTTGGCAGGACATGGAAATGAAAGAATTTCCCAGGCAATGGTAGCGCAATACGGCGGGACTATATTAGGCGGAACTATTTCTAATTCCCAATGGGCTAATATTTTTCAGAAAGTATATCCGATTGGTTCGCAGGTAGCTTTGTTAAAATATGGAAGAAATCAAGAGTCGGAAGCTGATCAGATGGGATTGTATCTGATGTCTATGGCCGGATATGATCCAAGGGAGGCAATTCCTTTCTGGAACAGAATGGAAGCTGCATCTTCTGGAAGCAGACAGCCGGAGTTTCTTTCTACTCACCCAAGCCCGGGAACCAGAATATCAGATATTCAAAAAGATTTACCAAAAGCATTGGAATATTACAAAAATGCAGGTGGGAAAATTTAATCAAATTCAGCTTTGCTAAAATTTCACTACATTAGTAAAGACTAAATCACCAAAAACACAACATTATGAAAAGTATATCAATTACAGGCCTTATACTTTTAGCAGTATCAGCTTTACTTTTTTATTTAACAACAGACTTTGCTGTTGAACAGATCAAGCTTTCTCATATTATGGGAATTATGGGAGGAATCGGGATTGGGCTTATCATAGGTGGAATGGTAGGCTATCTGAGTAAAGGATCTGCTATTAAAGAAGAGCAAAGAAGAAGGGAATTTAAGCAGCTACAGAAAGAGAAAGAAGAGTTGGAAAAACACGCTGTGGAAATTGCAAAACGACAAACTGAATTAGAAAACCAAAATAAAAATCCTCAGGTATAATACCTGAGGATTTTTTAATAGTTGTTATTTTCTTTCGGTTAAAATTTATAACCCAAACCTACCATAAAGAGATTAGGGCGATTATCATATCTGATTTCTTCACCAGATACTCTGTTTACAAAATTTCTTTGATCTTTACTAAATGCACCTTCATATCTTGCGTTGATAAGAAGTTTTTTAATTTCAAGCTGAGCTCCGAACTGGTATCCTACAGTAAAATTATCTCTCGCATTTTCTTTAAAATCATTAAATGTATCCTCCTTAGCCAGGTTATAGCTGGCAACAGGCCCAATGAATACACCCAGCATATCTCCTAATACTTTATGACCTACAAGTACCGGTAAATCGATACGGTTGTTTTTAACATCGAATGTAGTATTAGAAACAGGATCTGTGAATTCATTTTTAAAGGTGGTGTAATACAATTCCGGCATCAGGAAAAATGCCATCGGAAGGTTAGCTTTTAATGAAAGTCCAATATTAAATCCTACATTATTCTTTCCCTTATTGTCTATTGCCGCACTTGCCGTATTGGAGATATTTTTCCACGATGGAGATCCCGTTGGAAAAATTAAGTTTGCCTTACCTGCAAGAGAAATCTGTGCAGAAGCAAACATCGAAAGGCTTAATAGCGCTATACTAAATATTTGTTTCATTTTCGTCTAGTTTTGTGATCGTATTATCAATAGTTTTATTATTTTCAAGTAAATACACCCTCAATTCTTTAAATAGCTCTGAAGAATAAACGAAGTCAATAAGATTTTTATTGCCTGCTGTAATCAGAATGTCTTTATTTCCTTCCCACTCTTTAATTCCTAATCTCAGATAGACAATCTTTTCACCTATCGTCATTACGGAGTTCATATCGTGTGTATTAATGATCGTTGTAGTGTTATATTCTTTTGTTATTTCGAGCAATAGATCATCTATTACATTGGATGTATAGGGATCCAGTCCTGAATTTGGCTCATCACAAAACAAGTATTTAGGATTGTTCACAATGGCTCTTGCAATGGCCACCCGTTTTTGCATTCCTCCGGAAATTTCGGATGGAAATTTTTTGTTGGCTTTATCGAGATGTACTCTTCCAATAACTTCAAAAACTCTTTTTTTCTTTTCCCTGAAACTTAAATTGGTAAACATATCAAGAGGAAACATAATGTTTTCCTCCACTGTAAGAGAGTCAAACAAAGCGCTTCCCTGGAATACCGTTCCGATTTCCGATCGCAGGTGCTGCTTTTCTTCACGGGTCATTGTATTGATGTCTTTACCATCAAAAAGAATTTCACCTGAGGAAGGCTGATATACATTTAATAAACTCTTAAGAAATACTGTTTTTCCCGATCCACTTTGCCCGATAATCAGATTTACTTTCCCTTTATCAAAAGAAGTTGAAATTCCTTTAAGTACTTCAACATCATCAAAACTTTTTTTAAGATTTTTTACCTCAATCATTAGCTTAATATTAATTGGGTTAATATTAATTCGGAAATGATAATAAATACCATTGTCCAAACCACGGCTTGTGTACTCGCTCTACCTACTTCCAGTGAACCACCTTTTACGAAGTAACCGAAGTATGAAGGAACTGTTGCAATAACAAAAGCGAAAACGATCGTTTTTATAAATGCATAGTAAACGAATAAATTAGGCATATACATCTGTATCCCCGTAATATAATCGGATTCCGTCCAGTTTCCTGTTAAAATTCCGGCAATATATCCACCGCCTATACCAAACACAATACTGATTGCAATAAGAAGCGGGTTAAAAATGATACACGCAATTATTTTAGGGAGTATCAGAAAATTGGGTGAGTTAACTCCCATGATATCCAATGCATCGATTTGTTCTGAAACCCTCATTGTACCTATACTGGATGCAATATATGAGCCTACTTTTCCCGCCAGAATCAAACTGATAATGGTGGGTGAAAATTCCAGTACAAGTACTGCTTTTGTAGCGTATCCCACGAACGAAGTAGGAATGGGAAATGAAGAAGCATCAAAGTTGTTGAACATTTGGATGGCAACTACCGCTCCCACGAATATAGATGTAAAGATAACCAACCCGAATGAGTTGACTCCTAAATCATTGATTTCTCTCATGAACAGCTTCCAGAAAACCCTCATTTTCTGAGGTTTTTGCATAGATTTACCAAGAAGAATAATGTATTCCCCTACGGCTGTGAAAAACTTTTTTAACATTCTGCTAAATTAGACTTTTTTTATTAAGCATTCTTTATTTTGCGTTTTTATCTCCACCTAAAACCAGTAAAATAGTTTTCAAAATGATGATAAGATCCAGGATGAAGCTCCAGTTTCTTACATAGAAGGCATCAGCCAGTATCCGCTTTTTCATTTCAACCTCCACATCCCCGGAATCACCCCTGAGCCCGTTTACCTGTGCAAGACCTGTAATCCCTGGATTTACAGTACTTCTAAGACTATATCTTCCTATTTTGGGTTTATAATAATTATCTACTGCCAGCATATGAGGACGAGGTCCTACAATTGACATCTCTCCCCTTAATACATTAATAAACTGTGGCATCTCATCCAAGCTTGTTTTTCTGAGAAACTTACCAATCCCTGTGATCCTTGCGTCATTTTCCGATGTTGTTCTCGTTGTTGACTCATCATTCACCACCATTGTTCTGAATTTTATACAGCTAAATACTTCTTCATGAAAACCATATCTTTTCTGTATGAAAAAAACAGGCCCTTTTGACGTCAGCTTGATAAAAATTGCAATTATCGGAAATAGCCACAAGCAGATACCTATCATAACCACAAGTGAAAAAACGATATCAAACAATCTTTTTAAAAGGTAATTGGAATAATAATCCAAAGGATACTTTGCCTGATTGAGAACCGGCTGAGTCTCTACATATCCCAGGTCGTAAGCAAAAAGATCAGTCTGAGATATATTAGGGATCAGCGAAATATGCACCTTGCTTGCTTCAGCTAATCTGAAAATTTCATCCTCCATCTGAGAGGTAAATGTATTTTCCAGTGGCAGAAATAATGTATGTATTCCATTGCTCTTCCAGAAGGACTGAAGCTCTTGGGTCTGAATTATTTCAGTAGGGTATTCAAAAATTCTGTATCCGAAGTCTTTCCTTTCATTCAATATGTTTTTCAAAACATTCGTAGAGCTGTTCTCACTTAGAAACATCACATTCCTGTTGTTAATTCCTATAGATCTCAGATATTTTATTCCAAAATAAATAATGGATTTTGTAATCAATATAAAAGAAAACAGGTACAGCGACAACCAAGAAAGCTCTGAACTGAAAAATTTATTATTACTTACCTTTCTTATTAATACAAGACCAATTACAAACAATATAAAATGAGTAACAATACGTTCTATAAAAGTAGTGTAGGTAAGGTTTCTTCTTATATTGTAAATTTTGGTTCTTCCACTCAGCAGAATCCAAAAAGAGATCAACAAAAGCAATGGGAACGAATTTTCGTACCAGATATCCTTGTCGTGTATAAGATCCCGGTTTCTGCTTAAAAAAAAGAAAATAAAAACAGATGCAATAACCAAAAGGTCAAGCAAAAGGATAATCGATTTTAAATATCTAGAGTATCGAATTCTCTGCATCTATCGCTATATAAGGGATGTCAGGAGCTAAGATATGTAATTTTTACGGGATATTAAGATATTTATGCGTCTGAACTGAGGCCTGCCATTCCGGATTTGCTAAAATGAAATCAGTAATTTTCGGATACATTTCATCACGTTTACTCCATTCACTTTGAAGATACAGCTTACAATCTTTTGAAACCTTAGCAGCTTGCTCCTGTGCAAATGCAAAATCGTGATTATTGAAAATAATTACCTTCAGTTCACTGGCTTTCTCATATACATCTTCTTTTGGAAGACCTGTTTTCTTTGGAGAAAGGGTGATCCAGTCCAGTTGTCCGCTTACAGGATAAGCCCCCGAAGTTTCAATGTGTATGGTACATCCCAAGCCCTTTAGCTTGGAGGTTAAAATATCCAGATTCCACATCAAAGGTTCGCCACCGGTTAAAACGATGGTTTTACAATGTTTTGCTGCTGTTTCTGCAATTTCTTCAGCATTCATCAATGGGTGAAGATCAGGATTCCAGCTTTCCTTTACGTCACACCAATGGCAACCCACATCGCAGCCACCCAATCTTATAAAATAAGCGGCTTTTCCTGTGTGTGCTCCTTCACCTTGTAAAGTGTAAAAATGCTCCATCACAGGGAGCATTTTACCTTCATTTAATAAAATATCTTCTTCTTTATTCATTTTTAAATTAGTCGTTATAGACTGAAGTTTTATAAGCAATGATGGTGTTTTTCATCAACATAGCTCTTGTCATGGGACCAACTCCTCCGGGAACAGGTGTAATCCAGCTCGCTTTTGCAGCACAGCTGTCAAAATCTACATCACCTGCCAGATAATATCCTTTGGGAGAGTCATCATCCACTCTGGTAATTCCTACATCTACGATTACAGCACCGTCTTTAATCATTTCTCCCTTTAAGAAATGAGGATCTCCCAAAGCCGTAATGACAATGTCTGCTTTTTTAGTATATTCTTCAATGTCCTTGGTATAAGAGTGTGTAAGGGTAACAGTAGAATTTCCAGGGAAGTCTTTTCTTCCCATCAAAATACTCATGGGTCTCCCTACGATTTTACTTCTTCCGATAATTACACAGTCTTTACCTTTAGTTTCAATATTATATCTTTCTAACAATGTTAAAATTCCAAAAGGGGTAGCAGGTAAGAAGGTATCCATTTCCAATGCCATTTTCCCGAAATTTTCAGGATGGAATCCATCAACATCTTTTCTTGGATCAATAGCATTAATGATTTTCTCCTGATCAATCTGATCCGGTAAAGGTAACTGAACGATGAATCCATCCACAGCTTTAGATTTATTCAGCTCATCTATTTTTTCCAGTAATTCAGATTCGGAAACCGTACTCGGGAATTTAATAAGGCTGGATTGAAAACCTACTTCCTCGCAATCCTTTACTTTAGCATTTACATAAGCCTTGCTTGCTCCGTTGTTTCCAACAAGGATGGCCACCAAATGAGGTGCTCTTCTTTTGCTTTCAAGAATCTTTTCAACTTCTGTCTTGATTTCTGCTTTTATTTCTTTGGATACTTTTAGTCCGTCAAGAATTTCTGCCATTTTACTTTTTTATTAGATATTTACTTTCTTTATTTATTGTCCTTATAATAATTGATCAGCCCGTTAGTCGAACTATCGTGTGACCCAATAGTTGCATCATTCTCCAGTTCAGGTAGAATTTTGTTGGCTAATACCTTTCCAAGCTCTACTCCGAATTGATCAAAACTGAAGATATTCCAGATCACTCCCTGAACAAAGATTTTATGCTCATACATTGCTATTAACTGGCCTAATGAAAAAGGAGTTAATTCTTTGAATAATATGGAGTTAGTTGGTGTGTTTCCGTGGAAGACCTTGAAGTTTAACAGCCTTTCTATTTCCTCATCCGATTTTCCCGAATTTCTTAATTCTTCCTCTACTTCTTCTTCATTTTTTCCAAAAGCAAGCGCTTCCGTCTGAGCGAAAAAGTTAGCCAGTAGTTTGTCCTGGTGATCAGAAACCTTATTACTACTTTTTGCATAGGCTATAAAATCAGCAGGAATTAATTCCGTACCCTGGTGGATCAGCTGATAGAATGCATGCTGTCCATTTGTTCCTGGCTCTCCCCAGATAATAGGACCTGTTTCATATTCCACAAATTCACCATTTCTGTCTACGCATTTTCCGTTGCTTTCCATATCTCCCTGTTGTAAGTACGCAGCAAATCTGTCAAGATACTGGGAGTAAGGCAAAATAGCATAAGTAGTTGCAGCATAAAAATTACGGTACCAGATGCCAATGAGACCCATTAAAACCGGAATATTTTCTGAAAAGTCCGTGTTCTGGAAGTGTTGATCGGTATCAAAAGCTCCTTTTAACAATTCTTCGAAGTTTTCATAACCTACTGCCAGAACAATACTTAATCCGATAGCACTCCAAAGAGAATATCTTCCGCCAACCCAGTCCCAGAATTCAAATATGTTATCTTCTGCGATTCCGAAGCTTTTAACTGCTTCGATATTAGTGGATAAAGCTACGAAATGTTTGGCAACGTCATCCTGCTTTCCAGCTTGTAAAAACCAATCTTTTGCAGAGTTGGCATTAGTCATTGTTTCCTGGGTTGTAAAAGTTTTGGAAGCAACGATAAACAGAGTTGTTTCAGGATTTAAATTTTTAACGACTTCTGCAATATGGTTTCCGTCCACATTAGATACGAAATGAACGTCCAGCCTTGTTTTGAAGTGTTTTAGCGCAGAGCATACCATCACAGGACCAAGGTCAGAGCCTCCGATTCCGATATTAACTACATCCGTGATTTCTTTTCCGCTGAATCCTTTGTGCTCTCCGGAAATTATTTTCTCGGAAAAAGATTTCATATGGTCAAGGACTCTTCTGATGTGAGGCTTTACATTTTCTCCATCTACCAAAATTTCCTTATCCGAAAAATCCCTTAAAGCTGTATGAAGAACTGCTCTCCCTTCTGTTTCATTGATTTTGTCACCACTAAACATTTTAGAAATGGCGTCTTTTAGCTGGCATTCTTCAGCTAAATTCAACAACAATTCTTTAGTCCTTGAATCCATCAGGTTTTTAGAGTAATCAAAAAGAAAATTTTCTTTTTTTATTGAGAACTCTTCAAAACGATTTTCATTGTATGCGAAAAGGGTTCTTAAATCGAAATCATTTCCTGCAAAGTGTTCATCAAGGGCTTTCCAGCTGTTGGTGTGTATGGGATTTATTTTTGATAGCATATGTTCAAAGTTAAAATTCTAGGTTGAGAATCAATAATTTTATTGGAATCTTGAGATTAAAATGCAAATTTAAGGAAAAATAAAACCTCCGGGAAAAATTGGCCATGGTAAAATGTAAAATTATGGTGATCATCCGGATGTTGTATCCTTTTCATGATTGTTGTGCCAGGAAGTGAGATTAATATTTGTTAATTTTCAATATATTATAAATTGATAATTAGTTTTTTACGGGAACCTTTGTATATTTATACGCCGTTACGTAATTCTGAATAATGCATCTCTCGCATTAACCACAAAGCCTTTTAAAAGAGGTGAAACCGTGAATACATATCACTTAAATATATCGTTAAATGAAAAAAATTATTAAAATCACAGTATTATTACTGGTGTATAACCTGGGATTCGGCCAGACCAATTATTATGTAGATAAAGCAAACGGAAGCGATAACAATAACGGAAGCAGCACCGCTCCATGGAAAACAATACAAAAAGCAGCCACTAAGGCTACTCCAAACAGTATTGTGAATATTAAGGCAGGTACTTATTACGAAAATGTTGTTATCAACGTAAGTGGAACTAGTGGAAACTATATTACTTTTAAAAATTATGCCAATGATAATGTAATCATTGACGGAACAAATACCCCGGGAAGTACTCTGTTGACGGTGACGAATAAAAGTTTTTTGAAATTTGAAAACCTGACCATCCAAAACAAAACAGTAAATGATGCGCAGGGAGTGCTTGTTCAAACAACGGGAATCGGTTCATCTACAGATCTCACGTTCAAAAACATAAAGGTTACAAAAATTAATTGGAATGCAAATAAAGATATACCGGTTAATCCTAATAATAATGCGCAGGGCTTTATTGTGTATGGTCGTAATGGCGGAATTACCAATCTTACGATAGACGAATGCAAGGTGTTTAATAATATTTTGGGTTATAGTGAAGCATTGGCTGTAAATGGAAATATAGATGGATTTATAGTCAAAAATTGCAAGGTATACGATAATACAAATATCGGAATTGATATCCTAGGACATGAGGGTACAGCATCAAATACGTCATTAGATGAAGCCAGAAATGGAGTAGTGATTAATAATGAGTGTTATAATAATGTTGCAAAGTATGCAACTTCCGCAGGGATTTATGTTGATGGCGCGAGGAATATTACTATAGAAAGAAATAAAAGTTATCAAAATGGATATGGAATTGAGGTCGGAGCTGAGCGAGATGGGATTGTTCAGCAAATTACTGTAAAAAACAATTTAATATATAAAAATAAAGAAGCAGGGCTTTCGATAGGAGGGTTTGATGATAATACCACAGGTCAGGTTATTAATAGTGTTATCCGAAACAATACATTTTTACAAAACGACACTGCGAATAAAGGATCTGGAGAAATTTCGATGAGCAAAGCTTCTAATTGTACTTTTGAGAACAATATTTTTTACACTGGCCCGGAAAATTTATTGATGTTTATAGATAACAAGAGTCCACAATCGAACAATACTTTTAATTATAATTGTTGGTATACTCCAAATAATGATCAAAATGATATCGCAGTAGATTGGAGAGGAACAACCTATGATACATTTGCAGCGTATAGATCTGCAACTGGCCAGGACGCCAATTCTCTTTATGCTAATCCAAGTTTGGTATCCATTTCAAGTACAACACCTATTGTAAAATTAAATGCAGCAAGTGTTTGTATAAATAAGGGAAAACCAACTACTGCTATTACTTCAGGCGAATTGGATTTTTATGGAGCTGGGAGAATTTCAAATACAATTATCGATATAGGGGCAAGTGAGTACAGTGCTACATTAGGTACTACAACCAATGAAATTTTAAATTTTGGAACGATTTCCCCTAACCCATCAAGTGGTATTTTTAATTTTGAATTAGATGCAGATAAAAAGCCGTATTTTATAACTGTATATAATATGGGTGGACAAGAATTAAAAAAATATAACTTTTTAACGAACCGGTTTTCCATAGACTTATCGGGGCTTACGGAGGGGACTTACTTTGTTAAAATGCAAAATAAGAATGGAGTGTCTTCTAAAAAAATTATAATAAAAAAATAACCATATAAATAGAAGAAAACCTCCGATTTTATTCGGAGGTTTTTAAAATCTAAAATTATAGTGATAACCCAAAGGTTAGGATAGCATTGTGTTATTATGAAATGGGTGGGTTCGTCTTTTGAATAGGTTTTCGTCTTCTGATACAATAGATGATCACTGCTGCGATTAATAAAACCGGCCAAATGGTGATCAGTCCTACTGCAATTTTTTGAATAAGATAAAACCCTTCTACAAAGGCATTCTTAGCATCATAGATAAAATTGAATTTGTATTTATTATCAATATTTTTAGTATTCGTTATGGCAATTTCCGCAATCCGGTACTTAGGTTCTTTAATGTAAATGTCAATTGTACTATATTTCAGATTGTCAGTAACTTCAAGATTAGCGAGTTGCTGAAGATTGCCTTCGGACATATTGTCGTCGTCCAGTTTTACCTTGTCCTTGTTATTCTTCAGCTGAGTGATATTTTCACCTGTTTTTTTGATCCTTCTTCCTTCTAGTTCTGCGTATTTTATGCTCGATGTTACATCTTCTGCATTGATTGATCGAAAGTTTAGGAATAGCTTTTTGTTGTTAATCAAGGTTAAGAATTCTCCTAATTTTGGCGTAGGAACACGTACCTGCATAGCATTTTCAGTCTGGTATTTTTTTACAAGTATGGCGTCTTCATTGGAAGTATTATAAGTGTCCTCTGAAATTATATTGCTTCGTAAGTTACTATGTGTAACAAATCCTCCCAGATCCTGCACTGATTTTTCAATTGAAACGGTTGCATCATAAACGTCTTTTACCTCCATATTGACATCTGCAGTTTTAATGAACTGTTTGTCTTTTATCTTCATTGTTGCAGCAGAAGATACACTATCGGATACCATGAACGAAGCAGAGTCTGTAGCATTTGCCGTTTCGTAATCTGCTGCTACCGCTTCTCCTTTTTTACACGAGTAAATACCTAATAAAAGAACAGCAGCCATAGATAATTTAATGTAAGTAGTTTTCATAATATTTATTTTTGTTGATACCAAAGTTCAGATGGAATGGTTTGTAAAGTTTGAAAATCACAAGTAAAAACTTTGTAAATAGAAAATGATATTTAATTCATTGTAAGTCATGTATTTGTAAAATAAAGATGGTTGTAAGAATTAAATTTCGGAGTGATTTTTGTATATCTTTTACAAATTAAATCACAACTGTAAATATGTCGAATACTTTTTCCAAAATCAGAAATGCTATAGAATTATTCAGATCAATAGATTTTGATCAGTTAAGTGCAATATCCAGAAAAGTAGATCTTCCGAAGCTGATGCATAATTTCTCAAAATTAGATGACAAACAATTAGGAGGTTTAATGAAAATGCTGGATTCCGATAAAAAGAAGAAAGAGCTACCGCCCATTGACGGTGACTTTTACGATATTTATCATACGCTTACGCCTGAACAAAGAGAAATACAGCTAAAGGTCAGGGCATTTATGGAAAAGGAAGTTAAGCCTTTGGTTAATCATTATTGGTTAAGAGATGAATTTCCTTTTGAATTGATACCTAAATTCCAGAAACTGAATATTTGTGGGGTCACCTATGAAGGATATGGTTGCCCCGGAATGCCTTTCCTAATGGAGGGGGTTATTGCAATGGAGATGGCGAGAATTGATGCTTCAATAGCTACTTTTTTTGGGGTGCAGTCAGGATTGGCAATGGGATCCATTTATATATGTGGTTCTGAAGAGCAAAAGCAAAAATGGCTTCCTCAGATGCAAAAGTTTGAAAAAATAGGAGCTTTCGGATTAACGGAACCTGAAGTAGGATCCGGCGCAGCAGGAGGATTAACTGCTACATGCAAGAAAACGCCTGAAGGATGGATTCTTAACGGAGAGAAAAAATGGATTGGAAATGCTACGTTCGCTGACTTGGTGATTATCTGGGCAAGAGATGTCGATAGCGGAGAGGTGAAAGGATTTATTGTAGAAAAAGATAATCCGGGGTTCTCTGTTGAAAAAATTAAGGGAAAAATGGCTCTTCGTATCGTACAAAACGGATTAATCACTTTAAAAGATTGTCTTGTAACTGAAGAAAACAGGCTTCAAAATGCTAATTCTTTTAAAGATACAGGTAAAGTATTGAGAATGACAAGGGCCGGAGTGGCCTGGATGGCGACAGGTTGCGCAAGAGGTGCTTATGAAAGTGCATTAGACTATACCAGGAAAAGAGAACAGTTTGGAAGACTCATTGCTTCTTTTCAGATGATTCAGGGGCATTTGGTAGAAATGCTGTCTAATCTTACTGCGATGCAGACGTTGGTTTTCAGGCTTTCTGAAATGCAGGATGAAGGAATCTTAAAGGATGAACATGCTTCGCTGGCAAAGGTTTTTTGTACTTTACGTACAAGGGATATTGTATCCAGAGCCCGTGAGGTAATGGGTGGGAATGGGATCCTGTTAGAATATGATGTTGCAAGATTTGTGGCAGATGCCGAGGCAATATATTCTTATGAAGGAACTAAAGAAATCAATTCACTAATTGTCGGTAGGTCTATAACAGGCTTTAGTGCATTTGTATAAAAAAAGACTGCAATTGCAGTCTTTTTTAGCTTACTAAAGCTTTGTATTTTTTGCTGTTATCTGCGATTATCCAGATGTTAATTAGGAAAAGGACCAGGGAAATCGCAATCCCTGTTGAAGATGGGTCTCTGTATGTATTATGCAATACAATACCCACCATGACGGGTAAAATTACAATTGCTCCTAAAGCTCTTGTTTTTGGAAAGATAAAAAGTAATCCCCCAATAATTTCTACTACCCCCACTAAAGGCAGCAGCCAGCCGATTTCACCAAATGCAGTATATAACTTTATTTGTGCTTCGGTAAGTTTGGGTGCCGGATTGTAGTGCAGAAATTTGTCGAGCCCTGCATTCAGAAACATAAGTCCGAATAGTAGGCAAAGAATGAATTTTATGACTTTCATGATTGATGAATTTTCATCAAATGTAAAACAAAAATATTATTAATTTATGTATTTGTTTTAAAAAATGAATATAATGAACCTTAAAGGATTGGATTGCTCGTTTATTGTTATTTGAATTTATATATTTGTTGAACAAATTAAATAACAAGCTTATGTTAAAAAATCTTCAAAAGCTAGATCGTAAAGATCTTAAAGAAATTATAGGTGGAATAGGTACAGGTCCATGTGATATAGGTCCTGTTGGTTGTCCATGTAAGATTCCTCCTGGTGATCCATGTCTTGGTGGTGGGAATCCTGGTGATCCAGGCTCTGGAACAGACATGGGATATTGTCCTGATAGTCATACTTATATTCCATGTAATCAGTCATGCCCAAATGGAATGAGTCCTCTATGTGCAATAGGATAAAATTAAAAGCCTCCGATTTCGGAGGCCTAATTTTATAATTTTAATCCATTTCTTTTAACGTAATATTCTTCGAAATTTTATAACTCTTTTTCTTTTTATTAGGCTTTTCATCTTCACCCAGTAATTTTCCCCATGGCTGTAATCCATCCACTCTCTCAAAGATGATTTTAATAATAGCAATTGCAGGAATACAAAGGAACATTCCTGATATTCCCCACAGATGCTCCCCAACAATAATGCCTATAAAAGAAAATAATGCGTTGATCTTTACTTTCGAACCTACCACAAAAGGAAGTACAATATTCCCATCCACCACATGTACTCCTATGTAACCGATAATCACATATATACAGGTAGAAGGAGTAGTCGTTGCAAAAGCGATAAAACAAGAAATGACTAAGGAAATACAAATTCCCAGATAAGGAATAACGTTGAGCAATCCTGTTAACACACCTAATAAAATAGCATATTTAACGCCTAAAATTGCAAGGATAATTGACGTAAGGCTGGATACAATAATAATCTGTATGCAAAGGCCAATAATGTATTTTTTCGTCATGACGCGAACCTCAGATACTACTTCCTGTACACTTGCTTTATGTTTTTCACTAAAGACATTAACAATAAAGTTGTTAAGGATTCTTCTGTAATTTAAAATGAAGATGAAAAACAATATAAAAAACACAAGGAAGCCTAGGCCTGTAGAAAAGATTCCAAAAGTAAATCCCAGAATAACTCCTGAGGATGATAACAGTTTATTTAAAGCCTGATCAATGTAGTCGAGTTGTTCATGAATCTTAACATTGAATGTATGATATACCCATTTTTGAAGACCGTTGAAAACGGTGTCGAATTGCATTCTTAGGTGTGGGAGGTCCTTGGTGAAACTTGAAAGTTGAGATCCAAAGAAAAATATTAATCCTGCTAAGATCACTAACATACAAAGAACAGATATCATTGTGGAAACAGAGCGTGGAAATCTTAATTTTCTTTCTAAGAATGTAGAAAAAGGCAAAAATAACATTGCCATTAAAAAAGCAAGAAAGAAAGGAGCCAGGATGCTTTGTCCTAACTCTATAAGGTATCCGATACCTATAATTGAAATAATAACAAGGGTTAATTTTAGAAGGAAGGGAAGCTTAAAAAAATTCATAACTCATAATCTGTTTTATAAAATTAGTAAAACCCATTGAATTGAAAGGCTTTTTATTCAATTAACTTGAATTCTTTTCAGAATATAAATTAATTTGATTAAAGATGTGGTATCTAACTTCTGAATCCTGAGTAATTCTTTTAGGAAGACTTATAACTGAATGCCATACTTTTAAACAAAAAACACATCTCAAAACTGAGACGTGTTTTTTTGTTTATTGACTATATGATAAATGATAATATTACTTTTCTATGGCAATATCAATAACATCTTCCATTTTGTTAACGTAATGAACGTTAAGGTCTTTCAGATAATCTTTTTTGATTTCTTCCACATCTTTTCTGTTAGCTTCGCAAAGAATAACATCTTTAATACCTGCCCTTGTAGCTGCGAGAAGTTTTTCTTTGATACCTCCTACAGGAAGCACTTTTCCTCTGAGGGTAATTTCTCCCGTCATGGCCAGGTGAGGTTTAACTTTCTTGTTTTTAAAAGAAGAAACCATTGAGGTTAGCATGGCAATTCCCGCGGAAGGCCCGTCTTTTGGAGTGGCGCCTTCAGGAACGTGAACGTGAATGTTTTTCTTTTCGATATCTTCCTGATCGATTCCTAATTCTTTATGTTTTGCTTTGATATACTCCAATGCTATTGTCGCAGACTCTTTCATTACCGTTCCCAGGTTTCCTGTCATTGTCAGTGTGCCCTTTCCATTGCTGAGAATACTTTCGATAAATAAAATATCTCCTCCCACACTTGTCCAGGCCAATCCTGTAACTACTCCTGGAACTCCTGTGATCTCGGATAAACTTTTAGGTCTTGGGACACCAAGGATTTCATCTATTTTTTCAACAGTTATCTTAGGATCATAATCTTTAAGCAATGCGGTTTGTAATGCCACCCATCTTGCAATAGAAGCTATCCTTTTTTCTAATGTCCTTACTCCGCTTTCTGAAGTGTGAGCCTCTATAATATGTTTAAGTTCAGGATTTCCAAGCTTGAAAGATTTTGAAGTTAAGCCGTTTTCTTCCTGTTGTTTTTTGATAAGATGCCTTTTTGCGATTTCTGTTTTTTCCTCCATGGTATACCCTGCGATCTGAATGATTTCCATTCTGTCAAGGAGCGGGGTTTGTATGGTAGAGAGAGAATTTGCAGTAGCAATGAACATTACTTTAGACAAATCATAACCCATTTCCAGGAAATTATCATAGAATGCATTGTTTTGTTCAGGATCCAGAACCTCTAAAAGTGCAGAACTTGGGTCTCCATGGATTCCCTGTCCTACTTTATCAATTTCATCCAATACAATAACCGGATTAGACGTTCCTGATTTTTTTATGGACTGAAGAATTCTTCCTGCCATTGCTCCTATGTAGGTTTTTCTGTGTCCGCGAATCTCACTTTCATCATGAAGACCACCTAAAGATAACCGTACATATTTTCTTCCCAGGGCGTCGGCAACAGATTTTCCTAAAGAAGTTTTACCTACTCCGGGAGGACCTACAAGAAGTAAAATCGGAGATTTCATGTTGTTTTTTAATTTTAAAACAGCCATGTGTTCGAGGATTCTTTTCTTTATGTCTTCCAGCCCGAAATGTGCTTTTTCAAGAACTTTTTCAGCTTTTACAATGTCGAAAACATCTTTTGTATAAGTTTCCCATGGAAGGTCCGTGAAAAAATCAAGATAATTTCTCTGAACATTATAGTCCGGAGAATTAGGGTTTTGTCTTTGTAGTCTGTTGATTTCTTTTTGAAAATGTTCTTCAACCTCCTTGCTCCATTTTTTAGTCTTTGCCTTGTTGATAAGATCTTCTACATCTCCTTCTGCTCCACCTCCAAGTTCTTCCTGGATCGTTCTGATCTGTTGGTTAAGGAAGTATTCTCTCTGCTGCTTGTCAAGATCTTTTGATGTTTTCTGATGGATCTGGTTTCTTAATTCCAGTTTTCGGTAGTCCTCGTGCATCTTTTCATAACAGCTGTTGGCTCTTGCCATCAGGCTTTTTTCTTCAAGAAGCTTTTGCTTTTCTACAGAAGGGAAACTGGCATTGGTGCAAATAAAATTCAATAAATCATCGTTATTGTTGATGTTTTTTATTGCAAAATTAGCTGCGTTTGGAATATTTGGATCAAGCTCAATTATTTTTAAAGCTAAATCCTTAATATTTTCCAGTAAAGCATCATATTCATCCTGGTTTTTGGCTTTGGTATCTTTTAATTTAGAAATTTCAGCCTTAAAATAAGGTTGGGTTTCAATAAATTTTTTGACCTTAAAGCGGTGAAAACCTTTAGTAATAGCAGTAATATTTCCTTCAGGAAGTTTGATGATCTTTATGATCTTCGCCAGAGTTCCTGTTTGATATAAGTCTTTTTCAGTAGGCTGTTCTAGTTCTGAGTTTTTCTGACTTACAATCCCAATGAAATCTCCATTTTTCTGAGCCTCTTCAAGAAGCTGTATAGATGCCTTTCTTCCCGCGGTAATAGGTATTACTACATTTGGAAACATAACCATGTTCCTCACAGGAAGAATAGGAAATATTTTTTGTTCGGAATTTTTATCAGTTTCCGAAAAGTCGGAAAGATTTATCTCTTCCGCCACAATATCAAATCCATCGCTAATCATTTCCTCCAAACTAATATCTTCAAATTCTGTCATAGTAAATCAAATGACAAATTGTCATTCTCGTTTTAAATCGTTAAAGTGATTAAGCATAATATGCTAAGAAAATACCTAGTATATTATGGTAATGTAAGATGCACAATACCTATGCCATTTGTTTTTCATTAAAAAATATGGTCAAAATTTCCTTTTTTATGAAATTTGAATTTTAAAAATTAAAAAAAGCACTTGGATTTCTGTAATTTCTTAAAAATGTGTATTTTCGCAACCTGATAAAAAACTATAATTTATAAAATGGCAATTTTAGGACAGATTAGGAATAGACCTTGGCTTTTGATGGGAGTAATTGCACTGGCGCTTTTAGCGTTTTTAGTTAATCCTGATAGCATTGATAAGGTTTTTGGAAAAAATCCTGATGTTTTAGGAAAAGTAAATGGTGAAAAGATTACCCGTGAAGAGTTTAACGATCAACTTTTCGTATTGCAACAGCAGGCAGAGCAACAAGGTCAGCCCAAAAATGGTCTTGAAGAACAAGCTTGGCAGTTGTTGGTTCAATCAAAGCTTATCAAGCAGCAGTTTGATAAGATGGGGTTTGAAATGACAGATGATTACTTCTGGAGTCAGATTCAGTATGATCAGATGTTTGCTCAAAACAAACAATTCTTTGATGAGAAAGGTAATTTTAAGACTCAAGAGCTTAAGAAACAAGTTGAGGAATTAAAAACAACAAGTGCTGAAGGATACAATCAGTGGTTGAAAACCAGAAAATCTGTTGAATACAGAATTATGGCAAGACAGGTTTTTGCTAATATTTCTACAGGGATCACTACAGGTAAGAAAGAAGCTGAAGAGTTGATGAGACAAAGAGATCAGATGGCTGATATCGACTTTGTGAAAGTGGATTACACATCTTACCTTCAGAAAAATAATATTAAAGTTAAGACAGAGGACCTTGCTGATTATATTAAGCAACATCCGGTGATGTTTAAGACTGAAGCAAGCAGAAATATTGGTATTGCTTTCTTTCCTTCTCAACCGAGTGCAGCTGATGATGCAGCAGCCTTAAAAGAAATCAATAAAATATTCTCAGGAGGAACTGATGCAAGCGGTGGGAAAGAAAATTTCCAAAATACAACCAATGACTCTATGTTTGTAATGGCCAACTCTGATATGCCTTTCAATAGCCAATATTTGAAGCCTAATCAATTGCCACAGACAATACAGTCACAGATTACAACTGCAGCTGTCGGACAGACTTTTGGTCCTTATAAAGAGCAAAATTTCTATGTGGTTTCTAAGCTTTTAGGTAAAAAGACTTCAGATTCTACACTATCAAGACATATCCTTATAGCATTCAAAGGAAGTCCTGCAGGAGAAGGTGTTACAAGATCCAAAGAAGAAGCTAAAAAATTAGCGGACTCTATCGGAGCTATTGTAAAAGCAAATCCTGCTAAATTCACAGAATTCTTAAAGCTTTCCAGCGATCCTAATTCTGCCGCTCAAGGAGGAAGTTTAGGATGGACTACTCCGGAAACTCCTTTCGTTCCTGAGTTCCTTACTTATTTGGCTAATAATCCAAAAGGAGCAACAGGTGTTGTAGAAACGCAGTTTGGATATCATATCATCAACATTGAAGATAAAAAGCCTGGTGCATTAGGATATAAAGTAGCGAATGTTGTAAAAGCAATCAAAGCTTCTGATGCTACGGAAGCAGATGTTGATAAAAAAGCAAGAAGATTCATTCAGCAGGTTCAGGGTAAATCTTTCAACGATTTCGTGAATATTGCTAAGAAAGGAAATTATCAATTCTCAAATCCTAAGGCCGCCAAAAGATTCGATGGTCAGTTACAAGGCTTAGGAACTGAAAAAGACGGTGATATTCTTGCGTGGGCTTTTGATAAGAAGAGATCTAAAGGGGATACAGAATTCTTTACAGTAGACGGAACGGGTGATAAAATTGTAGTATACCTTAACGGGAAACAGGAAAAAGGATTGGCAGATCCTGAGTCTGTAAGAGATCAGATCGAGGTGGTTGTGAAAAATAAGCTGGCTGCAAAACAGATAGCTGATAAGATTACGGCAGCTAAAGCTTCAAATCTTGATCAGATTGCAAAAATGTTTGCCACTACAAAACAAAGTGCTCAGGTGAATCTCTTAAATCCTTCAGTAGCCGGATCTATGGAGCCTAAAGTTGCCGGTGCTGCTTTTGGAGTTAAGAAATCTCAACTTTCTAAACCTGTAGAAGGAGGAACGGGAGTTTATGTTCTGATCAAAAAGAATGAAACTGTAAATAAACAACCTGGAGATCTTAAGCAATTTACAGAGTCTGTTACTCAAAGAAGTGCAGGAATGTTCGGACAGGCTTGGTTAAAGAGCTTGCAGGACAATGCTGATATCGATGATTACAGAATTGAAATCTGGAATAAGCTGGGAAATCAGCATTAATAAAAAAGTAATTTTATAGATACAAAAAGCGGCATAAAAAATGCCGCTTTTTTTGTATTTAACGCAGAGGAATAAACAGAAAGATTAATTTAAAATGTGCTATATTTGCTCATTAGAAAAAAATTAGCAAGTGAAGTTCAGTAAAGAATTAAAAGCTGGTGTAATTGCACTTTTAGCTATCGTAGGCTTTGTGTTATTATTTCAATTTATGAAAGGTCGTAGCCTTTTTACTACCGATAATATATTTTACGCGAAATATGATAATGTTGAAGGGTTGGCACAATCCTCAGCGGTATCCATCAATGGCTTGAAAGTAGGGCAGGTTGATAAGATCATTCCTCAGACAAGTAAAGATGGGAAAATCAATTTTGTTGTAAAAATTACGGTAGATAATAAATTTGAGTTTTCAAAGAACTCTACTCTTGAAATTTTTGAGCCGGGATTAATGTCTGGTAAAGAAATGCGTGTCAACCTTGTATATGGAGGGGCAACGGCAAAAGATGGGGACACTTTAAAAGGAGCTTTCAAATTGGGAACTTTGGGAAGTCTTTCTTCACAGGTAGGACCGGTTAAGGATCAATTGCAATCTGTTTTGCACCGTGTTGATTCTTTGATGGCCAATGCCAATATGATTGTTGATGGACAAAACAGGGCAGAGATCAAAGCTTTACTATCCAATCTTAATAAAACTGTAGGCGCATTACAAACAACTGCAGGAAGCGTTAACAATTTAGTTGGACACAATGATCCTAAACTTCAGAAAGTTTTAGATGATGCGAGCTTAACCATGCAAAGTGGGAAAGTGACTTTAGATAAATATGGCAACCTGGCAGAGAGCATCGATACTAAAAGGCTGAATGCAACCATTGCTAATCTGGATGCTACCGTTGGTAAACTTAACCAGGTAATCGGAGGAATAGACAACGGACAAGGGAGTTTAGGGAAGTTGATGAAAGATGAACAGCTGTATAATAATTTGAACTCTGCATCTACGAATCTTAATTCGTTAATTGAAGACATGAAAGCCAATCCTAAGAGATATATCAATTTCTCCGTTTTTGGTAAGAATAATAAAGACTAATATTTACACCTTATGCAGTACATCGATAACGTTATTTTTCTGATTTTATTAATTGCTGGGTTTAGGTTGTTTGCTAAAAGCCTGATGAAAATTTACAGAAATATTCAGTTAGGCAAAGAAATCAACCGAAGTGATAAAAAGTCCGAGCGCTGGGAAACCATGGCACGTGTTGCAATGGGGCAGAGTAAAATGGTAAAGAGACCTGTAGCGGGTATTTTACACCTTTTTGTTTATGTTGGTTTTATTATTATCAACATAGAACTTATCGAGATTATTGTCGATGGGATATTCGGTACTCACAGGTTCCTTGCTTCGGTTTTTGGGCATAGCTTCTATAGCTTCTTTACGGCAACCCTGGAAGTATTGGCATTATTGGTCATCATTGGAGTTGTTGTCTTTTTTATCCGTAGAAATTTTTATGGAGTAAAGAGATTAACAATGAAAGAATTGTTTGGATGGCCAAAACACGATGCCAACTGGATTCTTATTATTGAGTTTGCACTTATGATTGCTTTCCTTAAAATGAATACAGCAGATTGGGTACTTCAGCAAAGAGGGCTTCTTCCCGAGCATGGAAGTTTTCCAGTTAGTTCAACATTATTGGGACCTATCTTCAGCAATTTTAGTGATGGCTTTTTGTTTTTCACAGAAAAAGCAGCCTGGTGGTTTCATTTTGTGGGAATTTTGTTCTTCATGAATTACCTTTATTATTCTAAGCACCTTCATATTATCCTGGCATTCCCAAGTACATGGTATGCTAATTTGGAGAAAAAGGGGAAATTCAACAATTTGGAATCTGTAACGAAGGAGATTAAACTGATGATGGATCCTAATGCTGATCCATACGCTGCGCCGGCAGAAGGCGCTGAAGCAGATGTTCCTTCCAAGTTCGGTGCTGAAGATATATTTGATCTGAATCAGGTTCAATTACTGAATGCCTATTCATGTACGGAATGCGGACGATGTACTTCTGTATGTCCTGCAAATATTACCGGTAAAAAGCTTTCTCCAAGGTTAATTCTAATGAAGACCAGGGACCGTATGGAAGAGGTTGGAAGAAATATTGACAAAAACGGAAAGTTTGTAGATGATGGCAAAAAGTTACTGAATGATTATATAACGAAAGAAGAGCTTTGGGCATGTACTACTTGTAATGCTTGTACAGAAGCTTGTCCTATATTACTGGATCCGCTTTCCATTATTTTTGAAATGAGAAGATTTCTGGTAATGGAGCAATCGGCAGCACCACAGGAACTGAATTTGATGATGACTAATGTGGAAAATAATGCTGCTCCTTGGCAGTATAATCAGGCAGACCGTTTAAACTGGGCAAACGAAAACTAGATAATTAATCAATTTGAAAATTTGAAAAATTGATTTCACTCAACCTATTTTCAAATTTCCAAATCCTCATATTTTTCAAATCGTAAGAAAAGATGGATTTCAATATAAAAACAATGGCAGAATATGCTGCCGAAGGAAAAGCACCGGAAGTTTTATTCTGGGTGGGTTGCGCTGGTAGCTTTGACGACCGTGCAAAGAAAATTACGAAAGCTTTTTGCAAAATATTAAATAAAATAGGCGTTGAATTTGGGGTTTTGGGCCAGGAAGAAAGCTGTACAGGAGATCCTGCAAAACGTGCAGGAAACGAGTTTGTTTTCCAAATGATGGCATTAACGAATATTGAAGTCCTCAATGCCTATGAAGTGAAGAAAATTGTAACGGCATGTCCTCATTGCTTCAATACGCTTAAAAATGAATATCCAAGCTTAGGTGGACATTTTGAGGTAGTACATCATACTCAATTTCTTAAAAGTTTAATGGAGGAAGGCAGATTGAAAATTGAAGGTGGTGCCTTCAAAGGAAAGAAGATTACCTTCCATGATCCATGTTATTTAGGAAGAGCGAATAACGAATACGAAGCGCCAAGAATACTTTTGGAAAAACTTGATGCTGAGTTGGTAGAAATGAAACGTTGCAAAACCAACGGACTATGTTGTGGTGCAGGAGGAGCACAAATGTTTAAAGAACCTGAAAAAGGAAATAAGGATATTAATATAGAAAGAACTGAAGAGGCATTGTCTTTTGAGCCTAAAGTAATTGCTACTGGTTGTCCTTTCTGTAATACGATGATGACGGATGGGGTGAAACATTTCAATAAAAATGATGAAGTGGCCGTAAAAGATATTGTAGAGCTTCTTGCCGAGGCAGAAGATTTATAATATTGATCTATTGCTGATGTATTGATTCTTAATGAAGACAAAATGGAAAGTTTCCTTCCTTTTAGTAATTCTGATTTTATCTTACCTTACGTTTTGGAATTATAAAAACAGAATATACGATTGGGATATGCCAGGATATCTGGGGTGTTTATATACCTCCCGGTTTCCGGATTCTCCTGAAAAAGTAAGGAATCTTACTTTCGGTTTTATTGAAAAAGAAGCACCCGCAGATCAGTATAACGACATCATCGGATTGAAACCTGTAGACAGGGCAAGACAGGTTTTTAAAAACGATACGCAATCTTTTACCGAACAAATTCCGTACTTCCAGATAAAGGCCGGATATAACCTGGCGATTTCCTTTTTTTACGAAATAGGATTTTCTCCTCCTATGGCAGTTTTAGTAGCGAGCCTTATTTCTTATTTTATATCCGGACTACTGTTATTTTATATCGTTACAATTATATTTCCTCAGAAATATCTCATTGCAGCCGGGCTTACTATTGTAATAGCTCTATTACCTCCGATGACTTATATGTCCAGGGTTTCCACACCGGATATGTTTATATTTCAATTTTTACTTGTTTTTGCAATAGGTTGGATAAAACGCTGGAATAAATGGATCATGTTTTTGATTCTTTTAGGCATTACATTTACACGACCTGATTATATTCCTTTTACTTTGAGCTATCTGATGAGTGTTATTGTATTTGAATATTATAAGGATAAAAAGATTGATTTCTATATCCTGATCCAGGGAGCGGCACTTTTGTGTCTGTATATGTTTATTATCAAGTTTTATAATTATCCCGGATGGAAAAATCTTTTTTATGACTCTTTTATCTACAGAAGACCAACAATATCAGCTCAACCTGCGGTGTTTACTATTGAGGAGTATCTTCATATCCTTTTAAATAAGATTATTTATTTTAAGAAAGTAAGTCTGATCTCTTTAAGTATGCTTGGTGCTGTTTTTTATCTTTCTAAGGATCAGTGGGTAAAATTATCTGCATGTCTTATTTTCGCCAATATTTATATTAAATTTATTTTTTTTCCACATTCTTCGGGTCTTAGGTTCTTTTTTGGATTCATTATACTCCTTTTTATAATATTGTTGTATGCCTTAAGTAAAAAATACAATGGTTTTAAACTGAATAAAATTGTGTAATTTTATACTTTAAATTTACAGCAATGAAGATTGAAGAATCCAATATAGTAGAAACAAGCGATTACAGAGTTATCATATATCCTGCGACAAGGCCTTTCACCACAAAAGAAGCTAAAGTTATTACAGAGAAACTGTACGACTTTCTGGCAGGGTGGGCAGCCCACGGGAAACCTCTTTCATCATCTTTTAAAATTGAAAAGAATCAGTTTATCGTGATCTGTGTAGATGAAGAAAAAGAAATGGCTTCAGGATGCAGCATCGATGCTTTGGGAAAGGTAATGAGAGAAATCGATGCGGAGTATGAATTGGGGTTATTTGACAGAATGAAGGCGAGTTACGTTGAAGAAGGAGAAATCAAAACATTAAAATTGATCGATTTTAAGACAAAGCTTAGAAACGGAGAATTATCAAGGGATATTCAGGTATTTGATTTTTCTAAAAACACATACCTTGATTTTTTGAGTCATTTCCTGTTACCTCTTGATAAGAGCTGGGCTGCTGATATTAAATAAATTTATCGAAAGTCAAAAGAAAAGAAAAGCGGATTGTTCCGCTTTTTTTCTTTTTAAAGTATATTTGTATCCAACCGGATTTTTAACTCATTTTATTTATCCGGCTATCATTTTCCAGAACCATGCCTAAAATACTTTTTCTAACCACCGCACATAGATATGATGATGACAGGATCTTCTATCATCAGGCTAAAGAGCTTAAAGGGAGGGGGTTTGACGTGAAAATCTGTAGTTTGAGCTCCGGATACAAGGGAATTATTGACGGGATAGAAATTGAATCTTATCCGGTTTTAGACCAAAGCACGAGCAGTAAGATTAAGATTTTTAAAAGGGTTTGTGATAGTTTCCAGCCGGACAGTATCATAAGTTCAGAACCACTGGCGGTTATAGCTTCAAAAAAGATAAAGAAGGAACGGGGAATAAGTGTTATCTATGATATTACGGAATGGTATCCCTCCAAAAGAATGGTTGAAAACTTCTCATTTTTTCTAAAAGGGATTCATGCTTTTAAATTTTTGATGATTCAATTGTATGCAGGATGGATAAGTACTCATTTTATTTTTGGGGAGAACACCAAAAAATTTCCTCTGGCATATGTCTTTCCGTTTAAAAGGAATATTACTTTGCCTTATTTTCCCAATGATGCTTATATTCATCCGAATATTAAGAAATTAGATCCGAATAAAATAACATTGTGTTATACGGGGCAGATTTCCAAAGAGAAAGGGATTGAAAATTTTTTTAAAGCTATTGATACATTAAGAAAAAAAAGACCGGAACTGGAGATTGCAATTCTGATTATAGGGTCATCAAGAAAGGAAAAGGATGAAAAATATTTTTCTTACTTACTTTCAAAGTACAAGTGGGAAAATATAACCATTAAAAAGCCTGCTTCTTTTGAGACTTTTACAGAAGCATATGCTGAAGCTGATTTATGTTTTGACCTTAGGGAAATGAGCTATGAAAACCATCATTGTTTACCAATTAAAATATTCTATTACGCTGCATCTGGAAAACCTGTTATTTATACCGATTTAAAAGCTACCCGGCAGCACGTAGATGTTTCTGAGTTTGGGGTTTTGGTTGATCCTGAAGATGACGATGCTATTTCAGATGCCATTATCAATTACATAGATCATCCTGAGGTATATAACAGACATGCACTGAATGCCAGACAAGAGTATGAGAAGAAATACAACTGGAATCTCATAAAAAAGCGTTTTACAGACTTCGTCAAACAATCACTTCATAATTGATATGATGAAGCAAAATACAATTGTGAAAACGTTTATTTCCCGCTTTTTAATATTGATATTAAATTTCGGGCTGGTCATTTATACAACCAATATGTGGGGCAGTGAAGGGAAAGGGACAATTTCCATTGTGATTGCCGACCTTACCATTGTAGGCTTTTTCTGTAACATTTTTGTGGGAAGCAGCGTCACATATTTTGCCTCAAAATATAAAACGGAACAAATTCTTTTGTATGCTTATCTATGGTCTGTTTTAATAGGGATAGCTGTTCCGCTTATTTTTAGTATTATTCGTCCGGTAGAATATTTATCCTATCTCATTGGACTGTCTGTTTTGTCTTCACTTCTTGCCGCTAATATTAACTTGTTTGTCGGGCAGCAGAATATCAGAATGTTCAATCTATATACTATTTTGCAGCAGGTAGTTCATATTGTTTTTATTATAATTATTGTATACCTTATTAACATTACGTCAGTTGTTTCTTACTTTATAGCCCAGCTAAGTTGCTTTGCCGTTTTATTCATAACTAGTAGCTTTCAAATCTTACGTTATTGTGAAATTGGCCGTATTTCATTTTCTAAAAAAATTCGTAATAAGCTGTTTGATTATGGTTGGAAGACACAATTAAGTGCTTTTCTCCAGTTTTTAAATAACAGGTTATCATTTTACTTTTTAGAATTTTTTAAGGGGATTACGAGTGTTGGTGTTTTTTCTATCGGAATTGCTTTTTCTGAGGCGATCTGGACTGTAAGTAAAAGCCTTTCTGTGGTTTTATATTCAGATGTGGTTAATACCAGCAATCATAACATCGCTATTGAAAAAACAAAGATATCTTTGAAGATCAGTTTTCTGGTTACCTTACTTTTTATTATCATCATTTTGCTTTTACCAGCCCAGTTCTATGTGATGATTTTTGGTAAAGATTTTAGCGAAACCAAACGGATCACCCTGTTTTTATCTCCCGGCATTCTGGCTATAGCCGTAAGTAATATAATAGGATATTATTTTGCCGGGGTGAATAAGCTGAGAATATTAAATATTAAATCTGTAATAGGGCTTATTTTTACGATCGTTTCATCCTTTTTTATCATTCCAAGGTGGGGAATTACAGGAGCCTGTATCATAACCTCTGTTTCCTATTGTATTTCATCCGGATTATTGTTCTGGAAATTTTATGAACTGACAGAGTTCCATATCCGTGATTTTATGATTTCAAAATCTGAAATTAATTTGTTGCTGAATAAAGTATTAAGAAAAAATAATTAAAATATGTTTTATCTTTGTTCGAAATGAGAAATGTTATATTCGGAATTCTGGTAGTTTTTTTTGCGCTTCTGAGCTGTAGAAGCGACGAGGATAGTATACAAAGGATAGATCAGATTGTTAATCTGTATATGAAGAACAGTGCCGGACAGGATTTATTGAATGCCAAAAAGAGCGGCTCATTTACCGCAATTTCAATGAATGATATCAATGGGATCAGCGATAATGCTCCGGTAAGTTTTGCATTAAAGGCTACGGCAGATTCTACGCTTTATATTGAGTATATTGCGGGAGCCAGAAGAGTAACTGTAGATTCAATAAGCCCTGCAGATCGAACTTACGAATCCCGTATTACATTAGCACTTACAAAAAAGCTTACAGAAACCACCAATGATGTGACAAATGATGTTCTCAGAATCCAATATCATTGGACACCTTACGTATTCGAAGTCTCCAAAGTATTTTATAATGATGAGCTGAAGTTTACAAAACAACCAGGTGCTCCAAATGTTGTTACCATTATAAAATAATTTTAAATTTGCAAAACTGTTAGCCTGGATGATCTATGGTTTAACATTCTAATCAACTAACATCCAAATAAAATGTTACAAGTTAATTTTTTACGCGATAACAAAGAGCGCGTTTTAGAAGGTCTGAAAAAAAGACAATTCAAAAATCTTGAGTTGGTAGACGAAGCTATTGCTACCGATGACGAAAGAAAAAAAATCCAGTTTGAATTAGATTCTCAACTTTCCGAAATCAATAAAATCTCCAAAGAAATTGGGCTTTTAATGAAAGAGGGTAAAAAAGATGAAGCAGAATCAGCAAAATCTAAAACAGCACAATTTAAAGAGTCGAGTAAAGAATTACAATCACAACTGGATGTAAAAGAAAAAGACTTATTAAATATCCTGTATCAGCTTCCGAATATTCCAAATGAGCTTGTAAAGAACGGAGCATCAGCAGATGATAATGAAATCATTTATCAGTCTCATGAAGTTGAAGGTCTTGGAGAAGGAGCAATTCCACACTGGGAGCTGGCAAAAAAATATAACCTTATTGATTTCGAATTAGGGGTGAAGATTGCAGGAGCAGGTTTTCCTGTTTATTTAGGAAAAGGGGCAAGAATGCAAAGAGCATTGGTACAGTATTTTCTTGATAAAAATGTAGATGCCGGATATATGGAGGTAAATCCTCCTCACGTAGTTAATGAGGCATCTGGATATGGTACCGGACAATTACCGGACAAAGAGGGGCAAATGTATCATATCGGTGCGGATGATCTCTATTTGATTCCTACAGCTGAAGTTCCGGTAACAAATTTATATCGTGATGTTTTACTGGAAGAAAAAGATCTTCCTATTAAGAATACGGCATTTTCACAATGTTACAGAAGGGAGGCCGGTAGTTATGGAGCTCATGTAAGAGGATTGAACCGTCTTCATCAATTTGAAAAGGTAGAAATTGTAAGAATTGAAAAGCCTGAAAATTCTTATGCCGTTTTGGAAGAAATGGTTGAACATATCAAAGAGATTCTTACGGATCTTGAACTTCCTTACAGGGTATTAAGACTATGTGGGGGGGATACAGGTTTTGCGTCTGCAATGACATATGATTTCGAAGTATGGAGTGCTGCTCAGGAAAAATGGTTGGAAGTAAGTTCTGTTTCTAATTTTGAAACATTCCAGGCGAATCGTTTAAAATGCCGTTATAAAACAGATGGCAAGTCTCAGCTGGTTCATACCCTAAATGGTTCTGCTATGGCCTTACCACGAATTATGGCTGCATTGCTTGAAAATAATCAGACCGAAGAAGGAATCAGACTTCCGAAAAAAGTGGCTGAATATGCAAAATTTGAATTGATTAATTAATTCAGAAATATATAATATGAAAACCACCGGCATACCGGTGGTTTTTTGTTTTTATTCTGTTGTAATAATGATCATTTTATCATCATGTTTGAACTTAAATCCTTTATCATAAAGCGCTTTAATATCGTATTCTATCCTAATCGAATGATCATCAACCTGCTGTACCCAGTCATGCTTTCCGGTAATGGATTTTATTTTGTTTTCAAATTTCAGAGTAGTTCCGATCTTCTTAAAAAGCATAGGTAACAAACCTTCAGCAATCTCGATTTCTTCTTGTGGTGTTTTTGATTTGAGCGCTTCCTCAATATTTTTAAGATTAAGATTTTCTGTATTGATCGTTAAGGTTTTACCATTCCAGTCATTATATACATTTTGATCAACAGGGAGCTGATAGCCTACGGAAAGACGATGGAGTGCATCATAATCAGGTTTTGAGAAATGGTCTAGTTTTAAAGAAAATCCTGCATATTCATTATTTTCTTTATTGGATTTCATAAAAACCTTCTTTAATATTTTTATGGAATCCTGATCCTTGATTTTACCTTTGTTTTTTTCTTTATCCAACTCATACATGCTTGTCCAGGTTGTGGGAAGTTTATCCATTTCGCCAAGCTCCTTTTTCTGTAAAGAATCCGTTGTCATGGCTTTCATTTCGGCCATAAACTCACGCACATCGATATCCATAACCGTAGAGGACGCAGCATCTTTATAATAAACTATTTCAGAATTGATGGTACAGGATTGCAATGCCAAAAGGCACATCGTGAATAACAGGAATGTTTTTTTCATGGGTATAGTAAGATATTTTAATGACAGTTTACATCATGATTATGGCCTTTCTGGATTGTCATGGCTTCAGCTTTGGGAGAAATGTAAGGAATTCCCAATTCAAGTCCTCTAACGATAAAGAGCCCGCCTAAAATAATCATGATAATAGGGATCGCTTTTAAAACCTTCATCCTGAAAGCCTGATTCATGAGATTTCCGACAAGAACTATCGCAAACATGAACGGAAGTGTTCCTAATCCAAATAAAGCCATATATAAAGCTCCCTGCCATATTCCTCCGCTTGCTAGACTTGCCGTAAGAGCCATATAAACCATTCCACAAGGTAAAAATCCATTTAAAATACCCGTTGTAAATCTTGAACGATAGTCTGCTTTTTGAAGGAGCCTTCCTAAATTTGATTTTACTGAAAAAAGGAATTTGGAGAAAAAAGGAATTTTGGACGCAAAATCTTTTCCTCCAAAAGAAAAAATGGCCATAATAATCAACAGGATTCCAACACCGATTGTTAAGTACCGCTGAAATCCTGCCATTTCAAATCCTTGCCCAATGATCCCAAGAATACCACCCAAAAGAGAATACGTAAATATTCTTCCAAACTGATAGGTGAGATTCTGAAGATAAAAATTAGTAGCCTGTTTCTTTGTTAATCCCATCGATAATGCAATAGGGCCACACATTCCGATACAGTGAAAGCCGGAAGCAAAGCCTAATCCAATTGCCGATAAAATAAGTGCTATTTCCATATCACATCATAATCCATTCTGTAGTTGACCTTGTCTCTTGTCCACATTAATCGTAGGGTATAACCTCCGGTTTTTAATACCTTTGAAGGAATAACAAACGATTGATTTGCATCCAATTGTTCAGATCTTTTGATATCTAAATTCTGGTCATCTGTTCTGTTTAAAACAAACTTTACAGTAGTATTGGAATTATTATAATCTTTTGGGAATACTATTTTAATTCCATTTGTATCTTGAGTGTAAGCAGGTTTTTCCTTAAGTTCATCTGCTCTCCTTTTAGCATCTATCACATCCTGGTATTGTAATTCTTCTTCATAATAATTATCAGTTACCATTTCTGAATTTTTCTGCCCGTTCGGGAAAAGAAATAACATAGATAAAATAAAGATAATAAATGCAGCTAATGCCAATACAACACCGTGTCCCCAACTAAAGTTTTTCATTGCTTCCGGATTTTTTTTATTTGTCTTATAGTATATCATTAAAAAACCTCTGTCATTTTCATTTGACTACATGAATGCGAAAATATGGAGGTTTCTGAGAATTAAAAATCTAATTTAAATGGTCCTTCGAAATAAGTTTTATAAGAATCAACCAGTTTTCCTTTCATATCATAAACACCAATTGTAATGTTTTGCTTAGATAACTTCATGGCATCTTCAGGGAAACTTATGTTGATTGTCCCTTTCGATATCTTATCTCTTTCTACAGTAATTTTACTCGATGCACTGTAGATAATTTCACCTTTAGCAGGCTCTATTACTTTGATGGTTACAATTTTCTTGTCGTTTGTCTTATTTAAGAAAGTGTAATTATATGTATTGGTGATCTTACCATCCCTTACAAAAAATGTACTTCCTGCAGGTTTAATGAATTTAGCCTCCATTTCTCCGCGGTTGTACAGAAGGTAGCCGAGGAATCCAACAAGCAGTACGAGAACAACGGCAAATCCTTTCATCCTTCCCGTAAATTTGAATGGCGTTTGATTTTCAATCTCATTTTCAGATGCGTAGCGGATCAATCCTTTCGGAAGACCTACTTTCTCCATCACTTCATCACAGGCATCAATACAAGCGGTACAGTTCACACATTCCAACTGTTGCCCATCTCTGATATCAATTCCTGTAGGACAAACTACGACACATTGATGGCAATCTATACAATCTCCTTTTCCCGCAGCTTTTCTATCCTCGCCCTTTCTCCATTTTGACCTGTTTTCTCCACGTTTGAAATCGTAGAATACATTGATGGTATCTTTATCAATTAATACACCTTGTAGTCTCCCGTATGGGCAAACCAATGTACATACCTGCTCCCTGAACCAAGCAAACACAAAGTAAAATGCTGCTGTTAGAAGAATCATTACGATGAAATTGGTTGGATTGGCAAAAGGACCTTCAGAAACAATTCTGAAGACTTCTTTATATCCCACGATATACATAAACATAAAGTGGGTAATGATCAATGATATTACAATGTATACAAACCACTTTAAACTTCTTTTCCAGATCTTTTCGCTATCCCATGGCTGTCTGTCCAGCTTCATCTGCTTGTTTCTGTCACCTTCGATAAGGAATTCTATTTTACGAAATATCGATTCCATAAAAATTGTCTGAGGGCATATCCACCCGCAGAAAATTCTTCCGAATGCAATCGTAAAAATAATAATGAATATCAAAGATGCTATAGCACCCAAAGTAAGGATAAAAAAGTCCTGAGGATAGAAAGGCTGTCCGAAAATAAAGAACTCCCTATCGATAACATTGAATAAAAGGAAAGGGTTACCATTAATTTTTAAGAATGGAACAGCAAAGTATATAACCAATAAAGTATAACTTACAATGTTCCTATAGTTGGTGTATTTACCTTTAGGTTTTCTTGGGAACACCCATTTTCTTTTTCCGGATTGCTCCATAGTCCCTATAGAATCCCTGTAAGTCTCAGGGTCCAGAACCTGTCCCTGTCCGCCGCGTACTTCTATTTCTTCTATGTCTGACATTTTGTAGTGTATTTAAAAAAAGAAAAGCATAATTGGTTACTATTTTTTTTCTAATAACAAATTATGCTTTTCATATGTTTTAATTTTCTTTAAATTATTCTTTTTCCCAATGAGCTTCTGTTCCCTGAGGAGCTGCTCCACCTTGAGCCGGTGTAATTGGTGGTTGTTCCTGATTGATGTGATATACAAAAGCTGCAATTTTCTCAATTTCGGCACCTGAAACCTCACCATTTTTACCAAACGGTCTCATGGCAGGGTTCGTAGGAGAACCATTCCAGTCCATATGGAAAACATTTTTAAATAAAGTCTTCTCTGGTTGGTTGATCCAGTAATTATCCGTTAAGTTCGGACCAATACCTCCTCTTCCGTCTTCTCCGTGGCAAGATGCACAGTTTGTTTTGAAAAGCTCTTTACCATCTGCAATATTATCAGCCGAATATTTCGCTGTTTCAATGGTTACAGGAGGCTGAGATTTTTCGTACTCTGCAATACTTGCGATTTGCTCTTTATATTCTTTTTCATATTCGCTTAATGGATGAGCGAAGTCTGTAAAAGAGTATGCACATATATATACAATACAAAAAGCAGTCCCAAAATAAAATAAACCTACCCACCATTTTGGTAATTGATTATCGAGCTCCATAATTCCATCGAAGCCATGGTCGATAAGGATGTCTTTTTCCTCTGTAACAGATTGCTTTTTGAATGCACTGTCATACATTCTTCTTAAGAAAGGAATCTTTTTCTCAGCAAGGTAAGCCGCTTTTTCTTCAGGAGACAATTTTTTGAATCTATTATTTTCAATCAGGTCTCCAATGGCGCTATGAATATAAGCTAAGATAGCACTTATCACAACAGTTCCCCAGAAGTATGGTGAAGCTAGAAACGAGTAGCTTTGTACAAATAAATAATAAAAAACTATTAAAAGTCCAATTATTATTAAAATGTTTACAACAACCGGTGTTCTTTGTTTCATAATAAATTTTTAATTTTTTAAATTAAAGTCGTCTTCGTCATCCTGCAGAGGAGCCTCTTCTTCTTCCTTGTAATATTTTTTAGGTCTGCTAAAAACATATATTACCAAAGCTACGAAGAACAGCATAAAGAAAATCAGAGCCAGCGTCTGGTAAAAACCAGCGTTTTCTGTATTGGATAATATATCTTTAAAGTTCTGAGGAATCATTGAGCTTTAATATTTTTTAGTTATTACTTGCTGTTTTTATTTCTGTTGTTTTGATATCAGTACCTAATCTTTGAAGATAAGAGATAAGGGCTACAACCTCTTTTTTCTCTAGTTCACCTTTAGGTCTCTTCGCATAAGCCTCTTTCAGGTCATTTGCTTCAGAGAAAATATCTTTTACAATCTTCGCTGCCTGGTTATCTGCCCACTTGTTTGCAGAATCTATCTGAGGCTTTGTATATGGTACGTCAAAAGTATTTTTCATCAGTAACATTTTATCAACCATTTTAGATCTGTCTAAGTTCGTAGCGATTAACCAAGGGTAACGAGGCATGATAGAACCCGCTGATGTCGATCTTGGGTTATACATGTGCTTATAGTGCCAAGAACTAGGGTTTTTCCCTCCTTCTCTATGTAAATCCGGTCCCGTTCTTTTTGAACCCCACAAGAATGGTCTGTCATAAACAAACTCACCCGCTTTTGAATATTGTCCGTTTTTACCGTTAAATCTTACGATCTCATCTCGGAATGGTCTTACCATCTGAGAGTGACAAGCGTTACAACCTTCACGGATATAAATATCTCTACCTTCAAGTTCCAACGGAGAATAAGGCTTCACTGCTGAAATGGTAGGTACACTTTTCTTAAGTGATAAAGTAGGTATAATTTCAACTGAACTACCGATAGAAATAGTGATGAAAGATAAAATACCTAATAATACAGGAGTTCTTTCTAACCATAGGTGAGTTCCTTCTCCTTCTTTTCTGTTTTTGCTGATGTTTGCTAAAGCAGGAGCTTCTGCAGGAACTTCTTTCTGGAATGATCCTTTTCTTACCGTTGCAACAACGTTTACGATCATTAAAATAGCTCCTGAAATGTAGAAGAATCCTCCTAAGAATCTCATTTTAAAATAAGGGATAATAGCTGTTACAGTATCCAACCAGTTTTTCCACAATAGGGTTCCGTCTGGATTGAACTGTTTCCACATCAAACCTTGAGTAAATCCTGAAATATACATTGGTACTGCATAGAAAATAATTCCTAAAGTCCCTAACCAGAAATGCCAGTTAGCTAGTTTTACAGACCATAATTTTGTTCTCCACAAGATAGGTACAAGATAATAGATTACACCGAATGCCATGAAACCATTCCATCCCAGTGCACCTAAATGTACGTGTCCGATTACCCAGTCAGTAAAGTGACCGATCTTGTTGATATTTTTAGTTGCTAAAAGCGGTCCTTCAAAAGTTGCCATACCATAACATGTAACAGCCACCACGAAGAATTTAAGGATAGGATTTTCTCTTACTTTATCCCATGCTCCTCTTAAGGTAAGAAGACCATTAAGCATTCCTCCCCATGATGGAGCGATAAGCATAATAGAGAACCCTGTTCCTACTGCCTGTGCCCATGCAGGAAGTGCAGTATACTGAAGGTGGTGAGGACCAGCCCAGATATATACGAAAATTAATGACCAGAAGTGGATAATAGACAGTTTATATGAGAAAACCGGTCTGTCTGCCGCTTTTGGCAAGAAGTAATACATCAAACCTAAAACCGGAGTTGTTAATACGAATGCTACTGCATTGTGACCATACCACCATTGTACGATAGCATCTTTTACCCCTGCATATGCTGAATATGATTTCCATCCTGTGAAAGATAACGGAACTTCTAAGTTATTAAAGATGTGAAGCATTGCTACTGCGATCCAGGTACCAATGTAGAACCAGATAGCTACATAAAGGTGTCTTACCCTTCTCTTAGCAATAGTTAAGAACATGTTGATACCGAAAATGATCCATGAGAAAGCAATTAATATATCGATTGGCCATTCGTGCTCAGCATATTCTTTAGAGGTGTTGATCCCCATAAAGAATGTAATGAACGTAGCAACAATCATAAACTGCCAAGTCCAGAAATGTAACCAAGATAATGTATCGCTATACATTCTTGTTTTTAATAATCTCTGTAATGAGTAATAAATACCGGTATAAACGATATTACAAACGAATGCAAAGATTACCGTGTTGGTGTGCAACATTCTGATTCTACCAAAACCAAATGCACCATGAGTATTAATTAGCCCTTGGATATTACCACTCTTCAAACTCTGAATGGTAGTATCATCTGTACCAAATAAAAATTCAGGAAGTTCAGGGTAGAAAAGCATTAAGGCTGCTGTAAGCCCGAACAAAAACCCTATAAGCCCAAAAACTATGGTCGCATAAAGAAATGCCCGAACAATACTGTTGTCATAACTAAACTTTTGTGTCTCCATATCAACTATTCACTTTTTTCTTCAATTTTATTATTTTCTCCTTTTTCTTTCTCGTCTGTTTTGTTGCCATCTTTCTCTTTCTCCTTTATTTCACCGGAGTCAAAAAGAATTCGTACAGCAGGAGATTCATCATCCTCAAACTGTCCTTTTCGGGCGTTAACTATAAAAACGACCAAGAAAATTGCAGCTAAAGAAACACTGCATAGGATCATTAAATATAGAATATCCATCAGACAACAAAATTAACCTATTTTCGGGGTTCAAATTTAGTGAAAAATAATGACATTCATCACGAAATACCGATTCTTGCTAATTTAAAATCAGTCTAAATAAGGGCTTCTACGCCTCTTTGGTAAAGTATTTCCGTCCTAAGATCCAGGTTGAAATTGTAGTGAATGCAACTACAGTGATTGAGCTTATTGGCATGATTATCGCTGCGAATAGCGGATGCATATGGCCTGTGACAGCGTAACTTAAGCCTACTATATTGTATAAAAAGCTTATTATGAATGTCATTTTAACAATAGTAATTGAGCCTTTGCAAACGTTCAGGTACCTGTCAAGGGTAACCACTTTGTCACCATTCATGATGACATCAGATGAAGGAGTAAAGGTATTGGTGTCATCTGCAATGGCTATTCCTACATTGCTTTGTTTCAATGCTCCTGCATCATTTAATCCATCTCCCAACATGGCAACTTTGTAATTTTTATCCTGGAGTTGCTTGATGTAATTTAATTTATCCTCCGGGCTTTGATTAAATGCCATCGCCTGATAGTTGGGGATAATTTCCTTTAACTGATTTTCTTCAGAAGAATTATCTCCGCTTAAAATGAAGATTTTATAATGGTTGAGCGTTTTGAATAAGTTTTTAAGGCGACTTCTATATTCATTTTTGAATATGAATTTACCTAGAAATTCATTGTTTTTACTGATGTAGACTGCCGTTTCAAGATTTTTAGATTCCTGATTATTATATTTTGCAGATCCTATCTTATAATGAGCTCCTCTTACAGTAGCCTCATATCCTTTCCCGGAGGTCTCAACGAAATTATCAACAGGGAAGTAGTCATCATTAATATCAATAAATTCGTATAAAGATTTTGAAAGCGGGTGATTTGAATTTTTTAATAAGGTTTTGATATTCAGTGAGTCGAATTCTGAAATGGTGGAACCTTCATACTTGATATTTGTTTTTTTGCGGTGGGTAATGGTTCCGGTTTTATCAAATACAAGTGTGTCGATTTTTGCAATTTTCTCAATGGTCAGGGTATCCTTTACATAGAATTTATTTCGTCCTAAAATCCTCATAATGTGCCCGAAAGTAAAAGGAGCGGAAAGCGCCAGCGCGCAAGGACAGGCAATGATCAATATGGCAGATACCACCTGGAACATTTTTTCCAGATCAATGAATGACCAGTAAATTCCTGAAATCAAAGCTATGCCTAAGATGATAAATGTGAAATACTTGCTGATGTTATTGGTGAGAGTGTCAAGTCCTGTTTCGTATTTCTTAAATGCTTCCTTATTCCAAAGTTGAGTAAGATAACTTTGGTCCACATTTTTGATCACTTCAAGTTCAAGAGAAGAACCTATCTGTTTTCCACCGGCAAAAATTTTATCTCCCGGTTGTTTACTTATGCTTTCACTTTCACCAGTGATGAAACTGTTATCGATATTTCCTTCCCCGTTAATAAGAATAGCATCTACGGGGATGATTTCCTGGTTTCTAACCAGAATCCGGTCTCCTACTTTAACTTCTGAAAGTAAGATATTGTCCTGCTTTCCATCAAAATCGACTTTGGTAACTGCAATTGGATAAAAAGATTTGTAATCACGGTCATATGAAAGAGCGCTATAAGTTCTTTTCTGGAAGGTTTTTCCTAACAGCATGAAGAATAATAGCCCGCAAAGTGTATCGAAATAGCCAGGTCCGTAGTCTGTTGCTACCTCATAAATACTTCTTCCGAAAAGAACGAAAATACCCAAAACAATAGGAACGTCAATATTAACGATCTTGTTCTTTAAACCATACCAGGCCGATTTGTAATAATCTGAAGCTGAATAGAAAACTACAGGAATGGCAAGCAGAAACATTAATGTTCTAAAAAGTCCTTTGTAGTGCTGCATCCAATAATCTTCACCTCCAATATACTCAGGAAAAGCAAGGAACATTCCATTCCCAAACGCAAAACCGGCAATGGCAAGTTTAACAAGAAGGGACTTATCAAGATGATCCACGTTTTTCTCTGCCGTTTCCAGGCTAATGACCGGTTTGTATCCGAGGTTGGTTAAAAATTTAGCGAGTTCGCTTAGTTTTAGATCGTTATGGTTGAAAGAAACCTGTAGGGTCTTTCTGGTAAAATTGACCTGTGAATATTTAATGCCGTCGTTCAGGGTATGAAGGCTTTCCAAAAGCCAGATGCAAGATGAGCAGTGGATTACAGGGATTTTAAAAGTCACAAGGCTTGTATTGCCTTCTGAAAAATCGGTGACTTTTTCAAAAATTTCCGGGGTGTCCAAATAATCGAACTGAGAGGAATTTTCGTCCGGACGAATTCCTGCTCTTTTATTCAGTTCATAAAAATTACTTAGATTGTTGGTATTCAGAATTTCGTAAACTGACTTGCAACCGTTGCAACAAAAAATTTTTTCATCAAAAAGAATTCGTTCTTTTTCTATGCCTTGACCACAATGGAAACAGTTCTCGCTCACCTTCATAAATTATTGAGGTACAAAATTATAACAAATTTTTTTGTTTATCGAGTTAAAATGTTCTATTTTTGTGATAAATGTCATATTAAAATGTCGCAGGAACAACAGATTGCAATTGAAGAGAGGTTCGCCAGAGTTTTTAATGATAAATCTTTTAAGGAAAGACTTTCAAGCGCAGATTTTGAAAAATACATTAGCACAAAAAAGAAATTAAAATTTCAGAAACACGATACTATTTTCGAAGATGGAGAAACTCCAAAGGGAGTATATTTTTTAGAAAATGGTGCTGCTAAACTTTCTAAATCCGGAGCCTTTGGAAAAGATCAGATCTTAAGGTTTATCAAAGAAGGTGATATTATTGGCTACCGTTCTTTACTTTGCGGAGAAAATTTTCAGGCTAAAGCTGAAGCAATGACTGATATTGAGTGTACTTTTCTACCTGCAGATGTATTTATGTATCTTTTAGAGGTGGATTCTCAATTGTCTTTCGTAATGCTTCAGAAAATAGCTTATGAATTAGGAGAATCTTCAAACACGATTACTTTCCTTGCTCAAAAAACCGTAAGAGAGCGATTGGCTGAAATTTTATTGCTTCTGGAACAGAAATTAGGAGTAGATCCGGAAGGGTTTATCAAAATTTCTTTAACAAGAGAAGAAATTGCCAATATCATCGGTACAGCTACCGAGAGTGCTATCCGTCTGATTTCCGAATTCAAACAGGATGATCTGATAGAAGTGGACGGAAGAAACATCAAGATCCTCAACCACGACAAACTAATGAAACTAGGTCACGTAGTTTTATAAATCATAAAAAAAATTTAAGTCGGCGGAAGCCGACTTTTTAACTTTTAAAATATAGATACATTATGTCTGTTCATTCTGAAATAAAAAAAGTTACGACTGAAACCTTGCGTAAAATGAAGTTCGACAAGGAAAAAATAACAATGCTTACAGCCTATGATTTCACTACAGCAAAGATGGTAGATGCAGGAGGAGTAGATGCTGTTTTGATAGGAGATTCTGCAGCCAATGTAATGGCAGGTTTTGAAACTACGCTGCCTATTACTCTTGATCAGATGATCTATCATGCTCAAAGCGTTGTACGTGGAGTAGACAGAGCTCTCGTTATTGCTGACCTTCCTTTTGGAACTTATCAGAGTAATCCTGAAAAAGCATTAGAGTCTGCCGTGAGAATGATGAAAGAGGGCGGTGCCCATGCTGTGAAAATTGAAGGCGGTAAAGAGATTTCAAAATCAATCAAGAAAATTGTTAATGCAGGAATTCCTGTGATGGGGCATTTAGGATTAACCCCTCAGTCTATTTATAAATTCGGAACTTACAAAGTAAGAGCGAAGGACGAAGCAGAAGCTGAGAAACTGATCAGTGATGCGCAGCTTTTAGAAGAATTAGGGTGCTTTTCTGTTGTTTTAGAAAAAATTCCGGCAGATTTGGCTAAAAAAGTATCTGAAAGTATCTCGATTCCGACAATCGGAATCGGAGCAGGCCCTGACTGTGACGGACAGGTTTTGGTTTATCATGATATGGTAGGAATGAACCAGGGGTTCAGTCCAAAATTTTTGAGAAGATATCTTGATCTTTACAGTGAAATCACAGGGGCGGTTGCACAATATGTAAAAGATGTAAAAGAGGTTACCTTTCCTAATGAAAAAGAAAGCTATTAATGAGAGATAATCAACAGACTATACAAGGAGTTATTTCCGTTATCGCATTGATCTGCCTTGCCGTAGGATGGTTCAATTTCTTTTCACCGGAAACTAATGATATTCTCTCGAAAAGGGTATTTTACATCGTCATAGGAATAAGTTTTGCCATTCAGGCTCCTTTTCTGTCTAACAGAAATTTTGTATATCCAATGTATGCTGCCGCAGGTCTTTGTATTGTTGGCGCTTTTCTTCCATTGGAATCAAGGCTGGCTGCAATGAAAACACTTGGGCTTCTTGCAGGGATTATTCTTTCTTTGTCGAACAGACGACAGATTAATTAAATGTAAAATGGAGGAGCAGATTGCTTATGAAGACAACCATCTCCTGGTTGTAAATAAAAAAGTCGGTCAGCTTGTACAGGGTGACAAGACCGGTGATGAATCGTTATTAGAATCAATAAAGAACTTTATAAAGAAAAGAGATGCTAAACCGGGAAATGTTTTTCTCGGTTTGGTTCATCGTATAGATCGTCCGACATCAGGTTTGGTTATTTATGCCAAAACCTCAAAAGCCCTTTCCCGTCTTACCCAGATGGTTAAAAACAGGGAAATTAAAAAAACATACTGGGCTGTTGTTGCTAAAGAAATGATTCCGCATCACCAGAGGCTGGTTCATTATTTAAAGAAAAATGAGAAAAATAATAAAGCCATTGTTTTTCCAAAGGCAACAGATGGAGCGAAAGAGGCAATTTTAACTTATAATGTTATTAAAACCCTGGACAATTATATGCTTCTTGAAATTGATCTGGAAACAGGAAGACATCATCAGATCCGGGCTCAACTTTCCAAGATTGGAGTTCCAATAAAAGGTGATTTGAAATATGGAGCACCCCGGTCCAATCCGGATGGAGGAATCAATCTTCATGCACGGATGCTTACATTCATCCATCCCGTGACCAAAGAAGAGATCAGAATTGTAGCTCCTGTTCCGCAAAATGATGCCATATGGAGAGCATGCGAAGAATAAGTCTGAATATAAAAGTTAATCTTAACATTATACTATTAAACATACAAAAGACCCTCTAAAAGCAGATGGTCTTTTTGTTTTTAATGAAATCATTTTGCCTGTTTTGAAAAAATAACTAACTTCGTCCCATACTTTAGGGGTGTCTGTTCACAAGCAGACTGAGACTTTACCCTTTGAACCTGATCTGGATCATACCAGCGTAGGGAAAAGTGAGATGACTTTTTGCTGTACATTTCTATTGTACAATTATAGCCATTCCTAAAGTGATTTATAACAAAAATCTTGGAATGGAACTTATAATCAATCACACACGGAAAACTTTCGATATTCCACCGGAAAACCTGGAGGCTTTGATGGCTCTGGAGGCACCCGGCCGCAAAAAAGGAATCGCTGTTGCCTTAAACAATCGTATTATTCCCATTTCCTCCTGGCAGAATACTGTACTTCAGGACCAGGATTCAATTTTAATTATTACCGCAACACAGGGCGGCTAATCTTCGTAAAACCCCAATAATTTTATGGCACATTCAATTACGCGTTCGCCATTTCCGAACTCAAAGAAAATTTATGTTGAAGGAAGCATTCATCCTATTAAGGTTGCTATGCGCGAAATCCTATTGAGCCCTACAAAGCTCAGCAATGGAACATTGGAGAATAATCCTCCTGTCACGGTTTATGATACGTCAGGACCTTATACGGATGAAAATTCGCAGATCGATATCCAGAAAGGACTTCCAAGAATAAGAGAGCAATGGATACTGGAAAGGGGAGATGTAAAAATTCTCGACGGAATATCGTCCGAATATGGGAAAGCCCGTTTGGCAGATCCGAAACTGGATGAATTACGTTTTTCTTATAACCATAAGCCAAAAGTCGCTCTGGAAGGAAAAGAAGTAACCCAGTTATACTATGCAAAACAGGGGATCATTACTCCTGAAATGGAGTACATTGCCATCCGTGAAAACCAAAGAATAGAACAGCTTGATTTTGTTTCCAAAGAAATGTCTTCCCAGCATGCCGGGAACAATTTCGGGGCAAGAACTCCTAAAAATAAGATTACTCCTGAATTTGTAAGAGAAGAGATTGCTGCCGGAAGGGCAATCATTCCTAATAACATCAACCACCCAGAAAGTGAACCGATGATTATAGGGCGGAATTTTTTAGTAAAGATAAATGCCAATATTGGTAACAGTGCTGTTTCTTCCAGTATCGATGAAGAGGTCGAAAAAGCAGTGTGGGCATGCAGATGGGGTGCGGATACTATTATGGATCTTTCCACAGGAAAAAATATTCACGAAACACGGGAATGGATCATCAGAAATAGTCCTGTACCTATCGGAACTGTTCCTATTTATCAGGCACTTGAAAAAGTGAAAGGAGTTCCTGAAGATCTTACCTGGGAAGTATTTAGAGATACCCTGATCGAGCAGGCTGAGCAAGGCGTTTCGTATTTTACCATTCATGCAGGAGTGCTGCTCAGATATATTCACCTTACCGTTAATAGAGTAACGGGAATTGTTTCGCGCGGAGGTTCTATTATGGCTAAATGGTGTCTTTATCATCACAAAGAAAACTTCTTGTACACGCATTTTGAAGAGATTTGTGAAATCATGAAAAAATATGATGTAGCTTTTTCTTTAGGTGACGGACTTCGTCCGGGATCTATTGCAGATGCTAATGACGCTGCACAATTTGCAGAGCTGGAGACTTTAGGAGAGCTTACGAAGATTGCTTGGAAACACAATGTACAGGTAATGATTGAAGGTCCCGGTCATGTTCCGATGCATATGATCAAAGAAAATATGGATAAGCAGCTGGAAGAGTGCCACGAAGCACCTTTCTATACGTTAGGGCCGTTAACAACAGATATTGCACCGGGCTATGATCATATAACTTCAGGAATCGGAGCTGCCATGATCGGATGGTTTGGATGTGCAATGCTTTGTTACGTTACCCCTAAAGAACATCTAGGACTACCCAATAAAAAAGATGTGAAAGACGGGGTTATTACCTACAAGCTGGCAGCACATGCTGCGGATTTGGCAAAAGGACATCCAGGTGCTCAGTACAGAGATAATGCTCTGAGTAAAGCAAGGTTTGAATTCAGATGGGAAGATCAGTTTAATCTTTCCCTGGACCCTGAAACGGCAAAAGCATATCATGATGAAACATTACCGGCAGAGGGAGCAAAGATTGCGCATTTTTGTTCCATGTGTGGTCCTAAATTCTGTTCCATGAAAATTACTCAGGAAATACGGGAATCCGCTGAAATGGGGATGATGATAAAATCACAGGAGTTTATCGAGAACGGAAAGGAAATTTATTTATGATCATTGTCATAAGTCCTGAAAACATTTTAATCAATGAAGCAGAATGTGTCAATAAGATGTTTCAGGATGGGCTGGAATTATTTCATATCAGGAAACCTTTTATCACTGAGGTAGAAATGATCGTTTTCTTGGATCAGATCGATGCATCATTCCGTCATCGATTGGTAATGCACGGTTATTTTGACCTGGCAGCAGAATATGGCATTTCAAGAATACACTTCAGAGAAGAGGACCGTATTAATGGATTGCATTCATGGCGTGCAAAAGGTTCGGTAATCTCTACATCGGTACATGATATCATTTGTTTTAATGCTCTTGAGCCCAATTGGGAATATGCTTTTTTCAGTCCATTTTTCTCAAGCATTTCAAAACCGGGATATGGAGAACATTCTAAGGTTTTGGAGAGGATAGGACTTCGGAATAATCATGATGTGAAACTTATTGCTTTAGGAGGAATCTATGAGGAAAACATGGAGATAGCACTGAGATCGGGAGCAGAAGGTCTTGCCTTGCTGGGAGGGATCTGGATGAATGAGCAACCTGTAAAGGCATTTAATCAGTGCAGGAATAGAATGTTGGAATATAATTATCAAAACAGGTAGAAATTGGTCAAAGAAAAATTACAATATATTTCCCAGGGAAATACAAAAGAAGAACAGGAATTGAATATTTACAGGGCTCTGGACGCCGGTGTAAAGTGGGTGCAGGTTCGTTGGAAAAACGCGCCTGGGAAAGAGCTTTTTGAATTGTGTGAAAAATCAAAATTACAATGTACCGAATACGGGGCAATATGTATTATTAACGATCACATACATTTGGCAGAACTCGTAGATGCTGATGGTGTCCATTTAGGATTAGATGATGATACAATCACTCAGGCAAGACAAATTCTGGGTCCTGAAAAAATAGTCGGGGGAACAGCTAATACATTAGAGGACGTCCTGCAAAGAATTGATGAATCTTGTGATTATATCGGTTTGGGGCCATTGCGGTATACACCGACAAAGGAGAAATTAAGTCCGGTACTGGGCTTTAAAGGGTATCAGCAACTGATCCGGGATTTAGAAAAAAGATCGGTTAAAATTCCTGCAATCTATGCAATTGGAGGTGTACGTCTTGAAGATGTAGAATTATTACAGGAAATTGGAATCCATGGAGTTGCTGTCTCCGGACAAATTACAGGCAGGCCGTCTGTCGTTAATGAATTTATAAAATCTTTCAAATGAATCATATACTAACAATTGCAGGAAGAAGTTTCGAATCAAGGCTATTTCTGGGAACGGGTAAATTCGGAAATCTGGCAGAAATGACGCAATCCATTATTGCATCAGAAAGCAATATGGTGACAATGGCACTGAAAAGAATTGATGCTCAATCTGAGGATGATGGTATTCTCACGGCACTGCAGCCCACCAATACCCATCTTCTGCCTAACACCTCCGGAGCCCGTACTGCCAAAGAAGCAGTACTGGCTGCGCAATTGGCCAGAGAAGCGTTAGAAACAAACTGGGTGAAACTGGAAATACATCCGGACCCTAAATATTTACTGCCGGATCCTATAGAAACATTATATGCAACGGAAGAACTTGCGAAGCTTGGGTTTATTGTAATGCCCTACATTCATGCTGATCCCGTTTTATGCAAACGGTTAGAAGACGCAGGGACAGCAGTGGTTATGCCATTGGGAGCTCCTATCGGAACGAACAAAGGTCTTCGGACGTTGGATTTCCTGGAAATTATCATTAGCCAGAGCAAAGTTCCTGTGGTAGTTGATGCAGGAATAGGAGCCCCATCTGATGCGGCAAAGGCCATGGAAATTGGTGCTGATGCCGTATTGGTGAATACTGCTATAGCCGTGGCAAAGGATCCGATCAGTATGGCAATTGCATTTAAGGAAGGGGTTATTGCAGGAAGAAGAGCTTATGAAGCCGGACTGGGCTCGATTAGTTCCCATGCTGAGGCATCAAGCCCCTTGACTTCATTTTTATTTGAATAAATCGTATTAGAATGAAAAATTTTGAGGAGGTTTTCACATCCTATGAGTGGAATGATATTAAACAAAAACTGGAAAATGTCACTTTATCCGATGTAGAATACAGCCTTCAGAAGAAGCAGAAAACATTAGATGATTTCCTTAATCTTATTTCAATGGCTGCGGCACCGAAATTAGAAGTGATGGCTGGCATGGCGAGAGCGATTACCCAAAAACGTTTTGGCAAAGTAATCCAGCTGTATGCACCTTTATACCTTAGTAACGAATGTCAGAACATTTGTACCTATTGTGGTTTTAGCTTAGACAATAAACTGAAAAGAAAAACACTTTCCGATACTGAGATTATGATAGAAGCAACGGTTCTGAAGGCGATGGGAGTAAATCATATATTGCTGGTAAGCGGTGAAGCGAATAAGACCGTAGGAATTGCCTACTTTCTGAATGCTGTTCGGTTATTAAAATCCCATTTTGCCAACATTTCTATCGAAGTACAGCCATTGTCAGAAGATGAATACCGATTACTCCATCAGGAAGGAGTTCATTCAATCCTTGTGTATCAGGAGACTTATCATCAGGAAGTGTATAAGCAGTATCATCCGAAAGGTAAAAAATCAAATTTTAATTTTCGTCTGGAAACACCTGACCGAATAGGAAGAGCAGGGATCCATAAAATGGGGTTAGGTGTTTTATTAGGATTGGAAGATTGGAGAGTCGATAGCTTCTTCAATGCAGCCCACATTGATTACCTGCAAAAGCAATATTGGAAAAGTAAATTTTCCGTATCATTTCCGAGATTACGGCCCGCTGAGGGAATCATAGAACCCAACTTCATTATGGAAGATAAAGAGCTTTTGCAACTCATTTGTGCTTACCGGATATGGAATGAAGATCTTGAAATTTCCATTTCTACCAGGGAGAATGAAAATTTCAGAAATCATATTGTATCTCTTGGAGCCACTTCCATGAGTGCCGGATCTAAGACTAATCCGGGAGGCTATGCTGTAGATCCTCAATCGTTGGAACAATTTGAAACCAGTGATGAAAGAAGCATGCAGGATATAAAAAATGTGATCAGGAATGCGGGATATGATCCTGTTATGAAAGATTGGGATTCTGTGTACAGTGGTTTTTAATAGAATGATCATGAATAGCGAAGAAATGTTTTCCAGATACAGCCGTCAAATTTTTATTGATGAGATTGGTACTTCAGGGCAACGAAAAATACTTAATGCGAAAGTGCTTGTTGTGGGGGCTGGTGGATTGGGGAGTCCTGTTATTCAATATTTGGCAGCGGCAGGAGTTGGCATTTTAGGGATCGCAGACTTTGATAAAGTAGAGCTTCATAATCTGAACAGGCAGATTATTCATAATGAAAAAAGTGTAGGGATATCCAAAGTGTCCAGCGCAGTACAATTTGTTGAAGCACTTAACAGGCATATTACTATTATTCCCATTGATGAAAAGATAGATCTTTCAAATGTTGAAAGGATAATTTCCAGATATGACCTGATTGTAGACGGATCAGATAACTTTTCTACACGGTATTTAATTAATGATGCTTGTGTGAGACTAAAAAAGCCGGTGGTTTATGGAAGTATTCTGGGCTTTTCCGGTCAGGTGGCAGTATTTAATTACAGAGAGAGTAAAAACCTGAGGGATCTTTTTCCTGAACCACCGGTGGATGAAGATACCCCGGATTGTGATAGTTTAGGTGTTCTGGGATCATTACCCGGAATAATAGGAAGTATGATGGCACATCTGAGCCTGAAAATAATTACAGATCTTCCTGTGAATACCAATCAGCTGACTTTGGTCGATACTCTGGACTGGAGATTTCGCACCATCGATTTTTAATTATATTGTTTTTAAATAAATCGGGCAATAAGAATATTCTTACTGCCCGATTTTATGATAATTGATATGTTGATGTAGTATTAAAAGACTATAACCTGATTATTTACTATCCTGCTGCATTACCCCTCCGTTATCCTCTTTCTTGCTGCTGTTTAAGATATTCGGATCCTCTTTAGCCAGTTTGTTTTTGGTTGGGATCTTGTAATTAATGGAAAGTCCGAAATTTCTTGTGTCATATTTTGTTCTCAAAGTAACCGCTTCTCCGGATGGCGGATTAGAACGGACCTGCATTACCTGTCCGTTAAAAATATCATTAGCAAAAACAGAAACAGTAAGACGGTTATCCAAAAACTTTTTAGTCAGTGTAATATCCAGTGAATTGCTGAATGGTTTTTCTGCTGTGAAGTAGAAATAACCTGCTTTTGGCGTCAGGTAGCTGTAGTTTGCTGTTAGCTTAATCTGTTTAGGCAGAATAAGTTGGGTCATCACATTGAAAATCCAGAATCCTTTGTTGTTTAAATTATCAATATCATGTTTCTGATATCCGGCATACAGATACATAAAATTGATTTTGTCTGGATTAAAATCAAACTTCATGATTTCGCTCATGGGCTTACTAAAAATCATGAAAGGGACAGGAAGCCCTACATTGAAATTGTGGATCCTCATGCTGGAAATGTTTATCTGCTCATTAAACAGGTTTTTTCCATTTTTTCTGATGATCTGTGCAACCTGATTTTTAGCTGAGCTTACACTATATCCGATGAATGCATAATCAAAGGCAGAAAGTTTTACTTCATAATTGTCAAAGATCGTAGGCTGCAGATTCGGATTTCCGGTAACCTGGGTATTCGGTCCCTGAAATGTAGTGTTATTGGGATTAAGTGCAGAAATACTTGGCAGGCTGATCTTCTTGTTATAGTTTGCTGAAACAGAAACCTGATTCATAAAGCTGTACTGAACGCTTGCATTTGGAAATAATTTAAACTTATTAAAAGGGATCAGATTTTTCTGAACTATTGCACCGGTACTGTCAATCACCCTTGTAATTCCAGAGATGTCATAATTTTCAGCCCTTGATCCTAATGTGAAATCGAATTTTTTCAATTTAGCCTGGAACTCAAGATAGGTGGAAGCGGTCTGTCGTTGATAGTCCAGATTGGTCAAACCTCTGCTTTGGGTATCGAAGTTTTGTTTTTCATATAATCCACCGAAACTTACCTTTCCTCCATCAAGGATCTTGATTGGTTGCGAATAATCCACTTTAAAATTAGCAATTCTCATGTCAGATTCATTGTTCAGTAAAAGGCCATCCGAAAACCTTGGAAAGTTTTCGTTAGGATTGATGTAACTGATATCTCTGAAAATATTATTCTGATCAAATTTACTCGTTGATTTGGTATATCCGAACTGGAAATCCAGTTTTTGAGATTTATCACTAAAGCGTTTCTGATAGGTTATTACCGCTTCCTGTCTCAAATTATTCGTGTAAGCGGCATCAAATGCATGAAAATATCCTTCCCTGATACTGTCTTTAACAGGAATGTACGGTAGGTCAGCAAAACCGTTACTATCTGTGTAATTGCTGTTTTTATTATGATAGATATCGTAATTTAATAATAATCTGTCCTGTCCCAGATCAAATGTTAAGCCCGATTTCGCGAAATAACCACGGCCGATTCTATCCGTATTGCTTAATAATAAATCATTTTGATTCGAATTCAGCATACTTTCCCGATAGTTCTGTCCGATGTTCAGCTGCCATCCGAAATATTTATTACGGGCGTTTAAATTTAAAGAGTTGCTGGTTCTGCTTCTCAACTTACCGTAGTTGGTAAATGAATAATTTCCTGAATAAGTTGCCGTAAGATATTTATTGGCATTTTTGTTCGTAATGATATTCATAATTGCACCCCCGGAAGTTGCCGGGAATTCAGCGCCAGGTTGAGTGATCACTTCAATTCGGTCTACAGAATTGGCAGGCATCCCTTCCAAAAATGAATTGAGTTCATTGGAAGTAATGTTTAAAGGGCGTCCGTTAAGATAAACATCAAGGATCTTTCCCTGATACATCATACCGGCAATATCAGTAGACACCAGACCCGGAAGTTTTTTGATACCCTCTAAAACATTTCCGTTGTTCAGCTGGGGCTGTTCTGAAAAATCAAAAATAGTCCGGTCTGCTTTTTGTTCAACGGCTTTTTTAGTTTTGGTAATTACAACCCCTTCGATCTGCTTTTCCTTGACCTGGTTGTTGGTTTTTTCCTGAGCCTTTGTGACAATAATGCTTAAGGAAAATAAAACGAGTACAATTTTTTTCATAATGGTTTTTACTACTACTCAGTTAGACGTTTAAAATAAAAAAATGTTACAAGGAAAGTTTTTAGAGGGTTGTTTTATTCCATGAAATACCTCACAATAGAATATAATCATATTGCATCATCATACGGCTTGGTTTTGCGATTGATTTAAAAATTTTACAAATTATTTTTTTATTTGTAAAATAGTTATATCTTTGCCTCACAATTATCAAGAATCTCATAGATGGGATAGCAACCTGCAAAACAAGCAAGGTGCTGAAATAGATAAGCCGGCAAGCTCCGGAAAAAATGTTTTTCTATTCATTCCCATCTTACAATTTTTGTTTAAAATTTAAAATCAATGTTTAAGAACAGGGAAAATTACAGCACAATGAATTTGACTTTTTGCCCGGCAGATATCGAAGCAAAGCTTCTGTATGCTGGTGATCACTCATGGCATTTCGTGATGTGTATGTGTTGTTGTTCTTAGCCTCTGGTTTCTATTAACTAATAAAACCGTTTATCATTTTTCTTTTAGCCTTGTGTTTTCAAGGTTACAGGATACTTTTTGCTTAAAATTTTAAGCAAACAAAAAAATTATAACAAAAATTTAAAAATAAAACACATGCGCCATTTTAAAAATAGAAGTATCATTGCTTCGGCCACTTTAATTTCGACGTTTTACTTCGCCCAGTCTGATACTCTAAAATCAAAAAAAATCGATGAGGTTGTTCTTCTCGGTTCAAGAGGATCAGGTAGATCATTAACAGATACTCCGGTTCCGGTAGACGTTATTAACATTTCAAAAATATTGAAACAAAGCCCGGTTAATAATATAAGCCAGGCTCTAAACTATATTGTCCCTTCTTTTTCCTCCACATCGCATACTGTAAATGACGGGACGGATTTTGTGGATCCTGCACAATTGAGGGGTTTAGGTCCCGATCAGGTTTTAGTTTTACTTAATGGGAAAAGAAGGCATCAGTCTTCACTCATCAATGTAACCCTTACACCAGGTAGGGGTTCGGTGGGAACAGATCTTAATGCGATTCCTGCTTTTGCTTTGGATAAAATTGAAGTGCTTCGGGATGGTGCTTCTGCACAATACGGATCTGATGCTATTGCAGGAGTTGTCAATTTAGGTCTTAAAAAAAGATTGGGGTTATCCGGTCAGTTATTTTTGGGAGGATATGCTTCACCGGTTACCAACAATTTTTCCGGTGGACTGGATGGAGAAACCATCTCTTTAGACCTGAATTATGGATTCAAACTTGGAAAACAGGGTTTCTTCAATATTACCACATCAACACAATACCGGGATCCTTATTCCCGAGCTGGTGTGAGGAATGGCGATATATACAATGCCTATAATGCTATTAACTACAGGGCTGCTCAAGATGGGATAGATATAGACGGGCTTTATAAGAATATAAATAATACTTCCAATAGCCAGCAAATTATCAATACGATTAAACAATATGCAACAAAAGTAAATTATTTTTCATCTGATTTACAGAATAAAATTGCAAACGCCAATAACATTTCAACTTTACAGGGTTTATTAGGAGGGGATGTTACCAATGATGAACTTGCATATAGAGGACTTCAACGGAAAGACTTCAGTATCAGGGCAGGACAGTCGAAACTACAATCAGCCCAGGTATATTATAATTCGGAAATTCCGATTAATGATGACTGGAAGGTGTATTCTTTTGGAGGATATAGCTACAGGCTGGGGAATGCCGGAGGTTTTTTCCGTTTGCCTAATACCGAGAGAAATATCAATTTTATAACACCCAACGGATATCTGCCACAGATTGAGTCTACCATTAATGATTATTCATATGCAGCTGGGATCAAAGGAAAATGGAATGACTGGAATATAGATCTCAGTAACACTTTTGGAAAGAATACTTTCAAGTTTGGAGTTGTTAATACTTTTAATTCTTCATTGGTCAACAACTCTCCAAGAAGATTTGATGCAGGTGGACTTGAGTTTTTGCAAAACACCCTAAACCTTGACTTTTCCAAAAAGTATGATGTATTGCATGGGCTGAACATTGCATTTGGAGGGGAATACCGTTATGAAAATTATAAGGTGAATGCCGGTAACGAGAATTCTTATGCCTCTTATGATATTTATGGAAATGTAGTGACCGTAAATACTCCAAAAAATGAGCTTGTGACTGATTTTTTTGGCGTAACAAGACCTGCCGGTTCCCAGGTATTTCCGGGATTTAGTCCGGATAATGCTGTTTCCGGAAATAGAAATAGTGTGGCCGGATATGTAGATGTGGAGCTGGAACCAACGGATTGGTGGCTGGTAGAAGGTGCTTTGCGCTATGAAAACTATTCAGACTTTGGATCTACCTTTAATTATAAACTAGCGACTAATGTGAAGTTGGCTGATAATTTTAATTGGAGAGGTGCTGTTTCTACAGGTTTTAGAGCCCCTTCATTAGCCCAGATCTATTATAGCTCAACATCAACCTTAATTCAACAGGGCAATACTACCCAGGTAGGAACTTTTAGGAATAATTCCGAGGCTGCACAGGCGCTTGGGATTCCAAAACTGAAACAGGAAACCTCCCAGTCGTACAGTACAGGACTTACTTGGAAAGCTCCAAATTTGAATCTTGTGGTTACAGCAGATGTTTATTATATTAAAATTAAAGATAGAGTAGTGCTCACTGATTTGTTTTTCAGGCCTAAAGGTACTAGAGGTGTAGATTTTCCTGAAGGATCGGATCAGGCGATTCTGCAGGATGCTTTTGACCTTGCAAGAGCTAGTGCCGCCAATTTTTTTGCGAATGCTGTAGATTCCCAGACCAAAGGGCTTGATCTTACCATTTCCCAGACATCCAATTTAGGTTCAGGAATTAATCTGGAAAATAACTTTGGGCTCAATCTGAATCAGACCAGAAGAATAGGAAATATCCATGCCTCTTCAAAATTAGTTAGCCAGATAGACAGTTACTTTTCTGAGCCCAACAGGATTTACTTTGAAGAAGCCGTACCTCGGGTAAAAGCAACTCTATCCAATAATCTTAGAGTTTCAGGATTTAATATTTTATTGAGGAATTCTTTCTTTGGAAAAGTAACCGACGCTGATGTATTGGATGCTAATTTTGATGGTGTAGTAGGAAAACAGGAACACTTTGTATTGAATAATCGTTTTGTAACAGATCTTTCAGTAGGCTATGACTTCAGTAAAAATATATCTGCAACCATTGGAAGTAACAATATATTCAATGTGATGCCTTCTAAAAATCCACTAATCAATTCCCTGACAGCAGATAATCAGTTTGTATACTCCAGACAGGTTTCCCAATATGGTATTGGAGGACGATTTCTGTTTGCAAGGGTAGAATTTAAGTTTTAAATGCTCTGGAAGCTTTGAAGCATAAAGCCATATAAACAAAGGCAGAGATTTCAACTTAAATCTCTGCCTTTATATTTATAAAGAAGAAAATTCTGTGAACTCATATTCTGCAGAGCAGGTTAAAAGTTGTCTGAGGACTGCTGCATGTCCGTTTCCTATGATTACGAGAATTCTGTCGTCACTCTGATGCGGAATATTCTGTATATTACGGAATATTCTCAGATTCCTGCTATACCAATCCATGGCAAGTATATCAGCTCCGTCATAATCCCTTAATTTAAAATCTCCACTCAGATAAGCGCCATATCCATATTCGTGATATTCTTTGCTGTTAAGATATTGGAAGGTGTTCATAAGTGAGCTAAAGTTTTTGGCTTCTGAATGATTATAGAAATCAGTAAAGTTTTGAGAAATAGGGTCGTCACTTTTATAATCATATCCCTCTGTAAGTTTCTTAAAATACAGTGAGTCAGTCTTTCCAAACTTTTCCATAAGGTCTTCTAATACGGAAGAGGCGTCTACACTGAATAGTTCGTTGATCTTCAGTTCATTGGCAATTCTCATGGCAAGCTGATACCGTTCGTCTCTTTTATCATGGTGTTTTCCTTCATTATACTCTTTGAGTTTTTGATTGGCGTTCCATTCGGGTGAAGCTTCAATAGCAATCTTTGTTGGCCTGAACTTCTTAATATAATTTACCAGATCGGTAACCTCTTTGGATGTTTTAGGAGATAGTACATCGATCTGATCCTGTTTTTTGATTTTATGGGCATCCAGATTAGGATAATCAAAATGGAATGAACCTACCACTAAAACTTTTGTTTTTGGAGTAGGGAAGAAATCAGATGGTTTTTTTTGAGCCTGAACAAAGCAGGAAAATAATAGAAGAGTGTAAAGAAGTGTTTTCATGATATTTTATTACTATTATTAAAACAACTTATTATATAGATTTATTACATATTCCTATAAAAATTGAAGGTTATCATATAAAGTATACATATAAATAAAAAAAACATCCCGACCGGGATGTTTTTTTTATTATCGGGGCATAAATAGATTTATGCCTCTTGCTGTTTAATAAGATTCAATGCTGAACCAGCTTTGAACCAGTCGATTTGTTGATCATTATAGGTGTGGTTAGCCATAATAATATCCTTGGTTCCGTCAGCATGTACAAATTCCAGTGTTAATTGTTTTCCGGGAGCAAACTGATCTAAATCTAAGAAGTTAACAGTATCGTCTTCCTGGATTTTATCATAATCTGCCTCATTAGCGAAAGTTAATCCCAGCATCCCTTGTTTTTTAAGGTTGGTTTCGTGGATTCTTGCAAATGATTTTACCAATACTGCTTTTACACCAAGATGTCTCGGCTCCATTGCTGCGTGTTCTCTTGATGATCCTTCACCATAATTCTGGTCACCCACAACGATGGTAGGAATACCTGCCGCTTTATAAGCTCTTTGAACAGCCGGAACTTCACCGTATTCACCCGTTAATTCGTTTTTAACATGGTTTGTTTCCATATTATAAGCATTTACTGCTCCGATTAACATGTTATTGGAAATATTATCAAGGTGTCCTCTATATTTTAACCATGGTCCAGCCATAGAAATGTGGTCGGTTGTACATTTTCCAAAAGCCTTGATTAAAACTTTAGCTCCTGTAATATTTTTACCATCCCATGCAGGGAATTCTTCTAATAACTGAAGTCTGTCTGATGTAGGGCTTACTTTTACTACCACTGAAGAACCATCTTCAGATGGAGCCTGATACCCATTGTCATCTACAGCAAACCCTTTTGCCGGTAGCTCAGATCCTTTCGGTTCGTTTAGTTTAACCTGATCTCCATTTTCTGCAGTAAGCGTATCGGTAATAGGATTAAAGTCCAGTCTTCCTGAAATTGCTACAGCAGCTACCATTTCCGGTGAAGCTACGAAAGCATGCGTATTCGGGTTACCGTCCGCTCTTTTTGCAAAGTTCCTGTTGAAAGAGTGAATAATAGAGTTTTTCTCTCCTTTATCAGCTCCCTCTCTGTCCCATTGCCCTATACAAGGTCCACAGGCATTTGTAAAGATTCTTGCATTTTCAAATTTTCTGAATGAATTTAAGAAACCGTCTCTTTCTGCAGTGAATTTCACCTGCTCGGATCCCGGATTGATACCCAAAATAGCTTTAGGTTTTACTCCTTTTGCCACAGCATCCTCAACAATAGAAGCAGCTCTTGATAAATCCTCATAAGACGAATTGGTACAAGAACCGATCAGTGCCCATTCAACCTCTAAAGGCCATCCGTTAGCTTCTGCCTTTGCTCTGAACTCAGAAACAGGAGTTGCTAAATCCGGAGTAAATGGTCCGTTTAAGTGCGGAGCCAGCTCAGAAAGATTGATTTCAATTACCTGATCAAAATATTGTTCAGGATTTGCATATACTTCGGCGTCACCAGTAAGGTGTTCAGCAATTTTATCAGCAGCATCCACAACATCCTGTCTTCCTGTAGCAGCCAGATATCTTCTCATGGAGTCATCATACCCGAAAGTAGAAGTGGTAGCTCCAATTTCAGCTCCCATATTACAGATGGTTCCTTTACCTGTTGCAGAAAGAGATTCTGCTCCTTCTCCGAAATATTCCACGATGCATCCGGTTCCTCCTTTTACAGTAAGAATTCCTGCTACTTTTAAGATCACATCTTTTGCAGAAGTCCAGCCACTCATTTTACCGGTTAATTTTACACCGATTAACTTAGGCATTTTAAGCTCCCATGCCATTCCTGCCATTACGTCTACAGCATCAGCACCACCTACTCCGATGGCTACCATCCCAAGTCCTCCTGCATTTACCGTATGCGAATCAGTACCAATCATCATACCGCCAGGGAAGGCGTAATTTTCCAGTACTACCTGGTGGATAATACCGGCTCCAGGTTTCCAGAAACCGATTCCATATTTATCACAAACAGAACTCAAAAAGTTGAAAACTTCAGAGTTTTTATTAATACCTTCCTGTAAATCTGCTTCTGCACCTACTCTGGCCTGGATCAGGTGATCCGCATGGGCAGTAGAGGGAACGGCAACTTTGGCTTTGCCGGCTTGCATGAACTGTAAAAGTGCCATTTGTGCTGTTGCATCCTGCATAGCTACTCTATCTGGAGCAAAATCTACGTAAGAGCTTCCTCTTTCATGTGCTGTAGTTGCATTTCCTTCCCAAAGGTGGGTGTATAAGATTTTTTCAGAAAGTGTAAGAGGTTTTCCAACGATTTGTCTTGCCGCAGCAATTCTTTCAGGGTAACGCTCGTACACCTTTTTGATCATATCAATGTCGAAAGTCATATCTATTTTAATTTTTCTTTTTAAATTTTTTTTCCGGATTTAATTTAAAAATAAGAAGCGGAAATTCTTCGAGTGCAAATCATCAAATACTATTCCTACCTTCCAAAAATGGCATAAATAAGATGAATCATTACTATTTTTAATACCTATCAAGTTAAGGAAAAAATAAATTTTGAGCTGTTGACCTAGGTTAAAATAATTCTATTCACTCTTAAATGGAAAGATTCTAAATAAAAAAAGAAAGGTTTCAATCCAATAGATTAAAACCTTTCTTAAATTATCATATAAAAGAGTCTTTCGACTTATTATTTCAAGCTCTTAATGACCAACCTGAACAAGCTCTTTAATAGGTGGAGCAAATTTAGTAAGGTCAATACCTTCAACTGCAGCTTTATATTCATCTATATTAGGAATTCTTCCAATGATAGAAGATAGAACGACAACAGGTGTTGATGCAAGCAGGGATTCTCCTTTTTTACGTTCTGAATCTTCAACTACTCTTCCCTGGAAAAGACGGGTAGAAGTTGCCAGTACAGTATCTCCTTTAGCTGCTTTTTCCTGATTACCCATGCAAAGGTTACATCCCGGGCGTTCAAGGTACATTACGTTTTTATATTCTACACGGGCTTCTCCCTTAGGAGCATTATCATCAAATTCGAAGGCAGAATATTTTTCCAGTAGTTCCCAATCCCCTTCAGCTTTAAGTTCATCAATGATGTTATAAGTGGGAGCAGCTACTACAAGAGGAGCATTAAATTCTACTTTACCTTGCTGTTTTTCAAGGTTTCTTAGCATCTGGGAAACAATTTTTAAATCTCCTTTATGAACCATACATGATCCTACAAATCCAAGATCTACCTTTTTCTCTCCTCCGTAATAAGAAAGAGCTCTGATGGTATCATGTGTATATCTTTTGGAAACGTCTTCATTGTTTACGTCAGGGTCAGCGATCATCGGCTCTACAATAACATCAAGATCTACAACAACTTCAGCGTAATATTTAGCATTCGCATCAGGAGTTAAAGCCGGTTTTTCCCCGGATCTGATCTCTGCAATTCTTTTGTTTGCTTTATTGATCAATCCCTGAAGAACCTGATTTTTATTATCCATTCCTTTATCGATCATAATCTGGATTCTGCTTTTTGCGATTTCCAATGATTCGATCAGAGTATTGTCTTCAGAAATGTTGATGGATGCTTTTGCTTTCATTTCAGCAGTCCAGTCTGTAAAGGTAAATGCTTGATCAGCAGGAAGAGTTCCGATGTGGACTTCAATAATTCTACCCTGGAACACATTTTCTCCACCGAATTGTTTCAGCATCTGAGCCTGTGTTGCATGAACCACATCACGGAAATCCATGTGTTCTTTCATGTTTCCTTTAAAGGTAACTTTTACAGATTCAGGAATCGGCATAGAGGCTTCACCTGTGGCTAAGGCAAGGGCTACTGTTCCGGAGTCAGCTCCGAAAGCAACACCTTTAGACATTCTCGTGTGAGAATCACCACCGATGATAATTGCCCATTCGTCTACCGTGATATCATTAAGAACTTTATGAATTACATCGGTCATTGCATGGTATTCACCTTTAGGGTCACGGGCTGTAATCAATCCGAACTCGTTCATGAACTTCATAAGTTTAGGAATGTTTGCCTGAGCTTTTTTATCCCATACTGAAGCGGTATGACATCCTGATTGGTATGCACCATCTACTACCGGAGAGATCACTGTAGCCGCCATCGACTCAAGTTCCTGAGAAGTCATAAGACCTGTTGTATCTTGTGATCCAACGATATTTACCTGTACACGAACATCAGAACCTGCATGTAATACTTTACCTGGTGTTGTTCCAACAGCATTTCTGTTGAATATTTTTTCTACTGCCGTAAGGCCTTGCCCTTCATGGGAAATTTCTTTTGAAGGAGCAAAAACAAGAGGAGTTTCTATTCCTAAAAGTTGTGCAGCGAATGTTTGAAGTTTTTTACCAAAAACAATGGCATATGAGCCTCCGGCTTTAATAAACTCCATTTTCTGAGGTGTGAGAGCCTTCGAAATATCAATAAGCTCCTGATCACCTTTATATAATTTTTTCTCTTTAATGTTGATTGTAAGTACAGTTCCTGTAGCTACAGAATAGGCTTCCTCAAGGATTGGCTCACCATTTTCATTACGAAGAGGATTGCCATTTTCATCCAGTTTTTTCACCCAGTTTTTAAGGTCGATACCTATACCTCCTGTAACATCTACGGTTGTAAGGAATATGGGAGAAATACCATTTGTACCTCCAACGATCGGGGCAATATTTACAAACGGTACATATGGACTTGCCTGCTTACCTGTCCATAAAGCCACATTATTTACTCCGGACATTCTTGAAGAACCTACACCCATAGTACCTTTTTCTGCAATAAGCATTACGCTTTTGTCAGGATGCTGTGCCTGCAGAGCTTTGATTTCTTCCTGTGCCTGAGGCGTGATCATACACTTACCATGAAGCTCACGGTCAGATCTGGAGTGAGCCTGGTTACCCGGAGAAAGTAAGTCTGTTGAAATGTCACCTTCACCGGCAATATAAGTAACAATCTTGATTTCGTCAGCAATTTCTGGTAATTTTGTGAAAAACTCAGCTTTTGCATAGCTTTCAATAATCTCCTGTGCGATTTCATTACCATTATTGAATGCTTCTTTCAGACGGTTGGTATCTGCGTCATATAGGAAAACCTGCGTTTTAAGAACGTTTGCTGCTTCTTTTGCGATAGAAATATCATTCCCTAAAGCAAGATCAAGGAGTACTTCAATCGAAGGACCACCTTTCATGTGAGATAGAAGCTCAAAAGCAAATGCAGGTGATATCTCCTCTACTACAGATTCACCCAGAATTATTTCTTTTAAAAATTTTGCTTTAACACCTGCTGCACTGGTCGTTCCCGGAAGGGTATTGTAGATGAAAAACTTAAGAGAATCTGCTCGGTCTGCATTAGCCGGGTCTTTAATTTGTGCGATGATTTCGCTTAGCAATTCTGCACCATCAATCGGCTTTGGATGAAGCCCCTGGTTTTTTCTTTCCTCAATCTCTTTGATGTAATCCTTATAATTATTCATATAGAAGTCTTTTCAATATTAATTAAAGGTAGATTGATAACGCCACTTTTCCTTACCAGTCAGAATTAAACCATAATATGCCGTTTTTGAGCTTTGCATTCTGATATGTAACACGGACCGGTTAAAATAAGTACAATCTACATTGCTTTTATAAAATGAAAGATAATGTTTCATGCCAAAGCTAAGTATAAAGGACCTTATCGAAAAGTGTAAATGGCTTACCTGTAGTCTGTCTTGCCGCAAAAACTCTCTTTGTAACGTTGGAAAACTTTCTGATCATATCAATATCAAATCTTGTATTCCAAAGACGTTTTAAAATTATCAAACATTTAAAAATGCTCCCAAAAGTACGAATTTTTAATATTTTATAAGGATGAAATTATTTAGATTCTTTATAAATATGATTTTTATATTTTCTATTTTGGCTGTACTTTTGCAAAAAATAAATGATGAAAGTGAAAAATGTAATGGGTCTGCTATCCCTTTTTATTTCGATTTTTGTTTTTTCACAGGCTAAATCTGTGAAGAAATATCCGGTTAAAAAAGTTTCCAAAGCGGTTGTTAAAAAAGCATCCGAACCAAAAATCAATCCCGATCTGGTTGTTATTAATGACGAGATTCCTGTTCTGATTCCACAAAAGAAGGATGGCAAATTCGGTTATGTCAACCAAAAAGGAAAATTCATTATTCAGCCTGAATACCATATAGCTGTTTTTTTTGCTGAAGACTGTAATTTACTGTATTCCCCTAATGAAAAGGTCAGAAAATTCGGAACAAAAGAATATGCTACAGTTGAAAAAGATCTGATTTCTTATAGAATAGATCAGACCGGAAAAAGAGTATATCAGTACAAAAATTCCGATCTGGGACAATGTAAGATGGAATTTAAACAGCAACAATATCAGGCCTATATTTTAAATGGCTTTTACGGAATTATTGAACCTTCAAAATTTATGAATGCTGCTGATTACAGAGAATATCAGATCTATCCTCAATATGAATATCTGCATATCATGGAAGGAGATGATGTTTCTGATCCTATGATCGTCGCTTCTCATAATGACCGCTTTGGAGTAATTGATGTTCATAATAAAATTGTGATCCCTTTTGAGTATTCCAATATTAAAAGAAATTTCAGTTGGAAATTGGGAAAGATGTTTGAAGTAACAAAAGATGGAACAAACTATTATTATATAGATTCGAAGAATAAAGCGTACTAAGCAATGTGAGCCCCGGGTATCCACATGCCTCTCCCATCTCATATATTTTTTGTAATTTCGCGGCTGAAATAAAGGGGTGCTTTTACAGGCTGAGATTATACCCACTGAACCTGGAACAGGTAATGCTGTTTAGGGACGCTCCGGCTTTTGCCGGAATTGTATAATATCTTATTGATCCCCTTTTATTCATTAAATTTTAAAATTTATAGAATGAAAGGATTATTTTTTTTAGGGCTTACTGCCAGTTCAATGGCTTTCTCCCAAACCCAAAATACAGATTCCTTAAAAATCAAGGAAATTGAAGCGGTTAATTTTACCAGGAGACTTCCCGTTGCAAAGGAGATCATTAATGTACAAAGAGACCTGGACAGCAGGAACCTCGGACAGGATCTTCCCATACTTTTAAAAAATCAGACTTCTGTAATTTCCACTTCAGATGCCGGAAACGGGGTGGGATATACTGGTTTTAGAATTCGTGGAGTTGCTGGAAGGGGAATAAATGTTATGATGAATGGAGTTCCGTTTAACGATTCGGAGAGCCAGGGTACTTTTTTTGTGAATGTCCCGGATTTGACAAGCTCGGCATCACAGATTGTGATTCAGAGAGGAGTAGGAACTTCCAATAATGGGGTTTCGGCTTTCGGTGCGAGTATCAATGTTATATCCAAAGATCCGGAAGATAAGTTTTATGTAAAAACAGATGACAGTTACGGGTCTTTTAATACCTATAAATATTCTGCTGAGGTAGGTTCCGGAAAGTTTTGGAATAATCGTCTGTCATTGATGGGTAGGTATACCCACATCAGTTCTGACGGATATATTGACAGGGCTTCATCAAGATTAGATTCTTATAATTTCACTGCCTTATTTGAAGAAGGAAAAACAAGGGTTCGTCTGATGGCTTTTGGAGGGAAGGAGAAAACATATCAGGCCTGGAACGGGATAGACAGGAAAACATGGGAGACAGATCCGAAGTTTAATTATTCAGGTGCAATTTATGGCGCTGATGGGAATATCACAGGTTTTTACAATAATGAAACTGATAACTACAGGCAAAATCATTATCAGTTATTATGGGAACAGGGGTTTAATGATCATTGGAATTTAGAGACAACTTTGCATTATACCAAAGGAAAAGGGTATTATGAAAATTATAAGCAGGGAGATCCGTTTTCAAGGTATAATTTACCCAATATCATAGAAGGAGGGCAGACCATAGAAACATCAGATTTTATCAGAAAGAAATGGCTGAACAATGATTTTTACGGAATTGTTTCAACCCTTTACGGAAAATACGAAAACCTGGATCTTAATTTCGGTGCCGTGGCAAATCAGTACTATGGAAGACATTATGGGAATGTGACGGGTGTGTTCTTTCCTATTGATGAGCATGAGTATTACAGAGGGCGTTCGGTAAAAAATGAGGTGGCAGGATTTGCAAAAGCTTTGTTTAGGGTCAATGATTTTGAGTTCTTTGGAGATTTGCAGCTTAGAAATATTGACTACGATACAAAGATTTTATTGGAAGGTGATGATGAAGGTGCTAATATCAAGAAAAACTGGTTGTTCTTCAATCCGAAAGCAGGGATAAACTACAGAATAGGAAATGGTAAAATATTTTTATCCTATGCACATGCTCAACGGGAACCGAACCGGGACGATCTTATTGCCAATAATGAAGTAAAAGCTGAAAAGCTTCATGATTTCGAAGCAGGGTTTGAAAAACAGCTTGGTATTATTTCATTGACGGCTAATTTGTATTATATGTATTATGTAAATCAGCTGGTGCTTAACGGAGAACTGAATAATGTTGGAGCTTTTATCCGTACAAATTCGGGTGAAAGCTATAGGAGAGGTATCGAGATAGGGGCAGTCGCAAAAGTTTCAAAGCAATGGGAGATTTCAGGGAATGTTAGTTTAAGTCAAAACAGGAACCAGGACTTTAAAATAGAAAATAAAGCGGTTGTTAAAGAATTGGGAAATACACAGATCTCGTTCTCTCCAGATGTTGTTGCTAATCTGGGATTAAAATTTAATCCTGATAAAAATTTCCAGTTTTCATTGATGAATCAATATGTCGGAAAACAATATCTTGATAACACTGAAGATCCGAATTTACAGCTTAAGGATTACTTTCTTACCGATTTTAATGCACAATATCAGCTCAGGATTGCCAACAATGATATTGCTTTAAAGCTTTTGGTTAATAATATTTTCAATAAAAAATATGTCAATAACGGTGCTGTGTATGGCGGTGAGCCGTATTATTTTTCACAAGCGGGAATTAATTTTATGTTTGGAATAAGTTGGAAAATACAATAAGAATAATGTAAAAATAGTTGCTGTTTTTTTTGAAATATGCAAAAAAGATATCTAAACTTGGAAATTATACATGATAAGGCTGCTCAGGCAGTCTTTTTTTATCCAAATAAATGTCATAAAAAGTCCTGAAAAAGTTATAAATTTGCTGCCAGATGAATATTTCAGCTTACATTCTAGAATATCTGAAACAATTTGGTTCTGTTACAGTTCCAGCGTTTGGCGTGTTTTCTCTGGAGAACTCAAAAGCGATTATTAATTCTGAAAACGGAAGTATACTTCCTCCCTCCAGTCAGATAGCCTTTGCATCAGATTATGAGGTGGAATCAGAAGAACTGGTATCCTTTATAAGTAGTCAAAAACAAATTTCAATTGAGTCTGCACAGAATGAATTGCAAATTCAGACTGATTTCTGGAAGAAAAAACTCCAGGCGGATCAGATTTTGGAAATTCAGAATCTGGGAACAATTTTTATTGAAGATGGTGAGCCCCATTTCAAAGGAAAAAGACTGGAGTCCAACCATCCTGAATATTATGGCCTGGAAGAGATCAGGCTTTCGGATATTAATAGTGCACAGAAGCCTTTGGTTTCAGAAAATAAAGAGAGCGATTATAAATTTAATAAATCCATTCTTTGGATCTTTCTGTTCATTATTCCTGTTTTAGGAATTTTGTATGTAGCATTCTCACAGCAGGAACTATTGTTTGGGAAAAAATCATTCGATAGTGTTTCTGTACAGACAAAAACAAGAAGAATAGTAAAAGACACGGTAAAGATTAAAAAAGATTCTGTTCAGATGAAAACTTTAGATTCCCTGAAAAAAGATTCTTTACCAAAGCAGATTGAAAAAGGAGCAAACCTTAAAAACACTCAAAACAACACTAAGGCAACATGGCAAAAAAAATAAAAAAGGCGTCGGAATCCCTGACGATTATGACTAATATTGTTCTTCCCAATGAAACAAATTCTTTAAGAAACCTTTTTGGTGGAGAGCTTTTGGCAAAAATGGATCGGTGTGCCTCAATTTCGGCTGCAAGACATTGTGAAAGAAGAGTAGTGACAGCATCCGTAAACCATGTTTCTTTCAATCATCCTATTCCTGAAGGTGGAGTAGTTGTTCTGGAATCAAAAGTTTCAAGGGCATTTTCTACTTCCATGGAGGTGTATGTTGATGTTTGGTTGGATGATCCCATCAATCAAAAGAAAATGCATACCAATGCAGGTATTTATACGTTTGTTGCAGTGGATGAATTTAATCGTCCGATTCCTATTCCTGAAATGATTCCTGAAACAGAAGAAGAAAAAGAAAGGTTTGCTGCTGCTTTTCGTAGAAAAGAACTTTCATTGATTCTTTCCGGTAGAATGAAACCTCTGGAATCGGTGGAGCTTAAAAAGCTTTTCCAGGAACCGAAATAAATACGAGTAAACAAGTGGTTGGTACAAACTTGACCACTGATTTTTGCCAACATATGATCAAAAATTATGAAAGCAGGTATTTCTGAGAATGAAATATTCGGAATTGCATACACAGTGATTCTAATTGGTGTTATTGGTTAATAAAATTTGTGTCATCAGTGTTTAAATATTATGAAAATCCTTCTTTTAGATAAAAATCATCCCCTTATCACGGAGCAGCTTCTCGCAAAAAATTTTATCCTGGAAGAAGACTTTACGTCTTCTTATGATGAGGTTTGTAAAAAAATTCATCATTATGACGGTGTGATTATAAGAAGCAGGATTCCTTTGGATAAGCACTTCCTTGAAAAAGGGAAAAAGCTGAAGTTCATTGCAAGAGTAGGAGCAGGAATGGAGAATATTGATATTCCCGCCGCTGAAAAGTTGGAAATTCAGCTGATTAACTCCCCGGAAGGAAACAGGGACTCCGTGGCAGAGCATGTTGTAGGAATGTTGCTGATTCTTATGAATCGCCTGTTTATAGCTTCCCAGGAAGTGAAAAACGGAATTTGGCTGCGCGAAGAAAACAGAGGTGACGAATTGCTAGGAAAAACTGTTGGGCTGATTGGTTATGGAAATATGGGGAAGGCGACTGCTAAAAGACTTTCCGGTTTTGGCTGTACTGTGATTTTCCATGATATTTTACCCGGTCTTTCTGATGAATACGCTACACAGGTTTCTTTAAAAGACCTGAAGGAAAGGGCTGAAGTTTTAAGCTTACATATTCCCTTGACCGACGAATCTTATTATCTGATCGATGGACCGTTCATTTCCGATATGAAAAATGATTTCTATTTTATAAATACGGCAAGAGGGAAAAATATAGAAACGAAAAGTTTAGTTGAGGCTTTAAAAGCTGGGAAAGTAAAAGGGGCATGTCTTGACGTATTAGAGTATGAGAAATCTTCTTTTGAAAACTTAGAGGCAGGGGAAAATGAAGACCTGCAATATCTGCTGGAATCAGAAAAAGTAATTGTAACACCGCATATAGCGGGATGGACGCATCAAAGCAAAGAAAAATTGGCCCAGGTTATTGTGGATAAGATTGTCGCTAGGTTCGCTGGTTAAGAGTAAAACAATAATAAAAAAGTGCTATCAATTGATAGCACTTTTTTATTATCAATATACTGTAAAAAGAATAAAACTGACAAATATCATAGGCTGTCCATATGTCCATGGCTACACGATTTTTTACAGATTTTTCACAAAGGCTTTTCAAATAGCTGTATAATTAGTGACCTCCTTGAAAAAAATAACTACATTAGTGAATGTTAATTTAAGTTTCTGATAATCAGCTATTTGAATATAAATAATTTATTTTTATTATGCTATTCTAACTTAAATTATTAATTGAATTGAGTCATTTTGTTTAATAATTACAGCGAATTAACCAAAATACAGATTATGAAAAAGTTATTTTTACCGATGGTATTAGTCTTATTTTCTTTCAACTTTTGCACTGTTGAGAGTAATGATACCATATCAAATCAAGAAACAAGTGCGATACAATCGAATTATCAGGGAAAGTGGATTGTTAAAGAGTATTCGATACCAAGGCTGGGAGAACAATTTTTACCAGCTGATGGTAAGGGCTGGTATATTCAGTTTAATGAAGATCAGACATTTTCAACTTCTGCACCTAATGGAACATTTTCCGGAACTTACGAATTTAGAGATGGCGCCTTTCACTGTACGACAAGTGAAGGAGTTGTGTCTAAATTAGTTATTAAAGGGACAGATGGAAATAAAGTGATCATAGATAATCTTTCTGGTACAGGAGTTAAATTCTGTACTTTTAAGGTGCTGAAAGAATAATAAGATTGTTAAGGGCTACTCATTTTTCAGTGATATTGCCCGTGATAAAAATATCAAAGAACACAAACTATTTACTTTAAAAATGGCTCAATTAAGAATAAACTGTGTAATGCAGTTTATTTTTTTTAACGATACTGTTAAATAATTCATAATTCGTATTGAGGAGTCAATATTTATTTTGAGTTTTATTAAATTGCCGCTCATTTTTGATACTCATGAAGAAGCATAATTTTGTCCTTTTTTTAGCTGCTTTTGCATTTTTGTTTTCCTGTAAGAATAAATCCGAAACTAAAGAAGCTGTAGCAGAAAATACTACTAACCTACCCAACTACGGAAATGTGGACCTGAGCAAGGTTTTTACAAAAGCAGATGATCAATTGCCTAATAAAGCTTCTCTGGTACAATATATTGATCAGTATTATAAAAAAGTATGGGATGCCGGTGACTTAAGTGGTGGAATACTTGTTGCTAAAGGAGATGACATTCTATATGAAAATTACAGAGGTTTTGGAAGAGAAGGAAATCAAATGCCTATTGATAAAAATACACCTCTTCATGTTGCTTCTGTTTCAAAGACGATGACGGCGATGGCGATGATGAAGTTAATTGAGGCAGGAAAAATAAAATTGTCTGATCATTTAACACAATATTTCCCGGGATTTCCTTATCCGAATGTAACCGTTCAGAACTTGTTATCACAGAGAAGCGGTTTACCCAAATACGAATATTTTATTACTAAAATTCAACCGGCTCCCGTTGAGCTTTCCAAAACATTCATGACCAATCAGGATGTATTGAATATGATCATCAAATATAAACCTGAACTGGCAAGAGACACAGATACTGGTTTTATGTATTGCAATACAAATTTTGCTTTATTGGCATTGCTGATTGAGAAGATTACAAAAACTCCGTTTCCTCAGGCCATGAAGGAAATGGTATTTGATCCTCTTAAAATGAAAAATACCTATATCTTCCAGGAGAAAGATATACCTACCGCTGCACAGTCTTTTTATTACGGACGAGGTAAGCTATATCCTTTGGACAGACTTGACCTTATTTACGGAGACAAGAATGTATATACTACTCCAAGGGATCTTTTTAATTTTTCAAAAGCAATGTTTTCCAAGGATTTCTTAAAGCCGGAACTTATGCAGATGGTTTTTACACCTTACAGTAATGAAAAAGCCGGAATGAATAATTACGGATTAGGTTTCCGGATGAAGATTTTTGATAACGGAGAGAAGCTTACCTATCACAACGGATGGTGGCATGGAACGAATTCTGTTTTTGCCCATTTGTTAAATTCAAAGGTGACCATTGTTGCCATTGGAAACAAATATTCAAACAGGGTGTATACAGCATTGGCATTATCCGGATTATTTGAAGATTTTCCTGCGCAAAAAGATAAGCTGCATAGTGTCATGAACGATAATCAGGATTCTTTAAAAAATGGACATGAAGTTTTTGGAGAATAATGTTTACTTTTGCTTAAACATATTCATGAAAAGACTTTTTCTACTATTCATTATTGGTTTTCTTGTACAGTCCTGTGCAAGAGTAGGTTCTCCGGTAGGAGGTCCTAAAGATACGCTGGCTCCAAAGTTTTTAAGCTCAAATATAGATACAACCAGAGTCAATGTTCGAAGAGATGTTAAAGAACTTCGTATCGATTTTGATGAATATGTAACGCTGAAAGATATCAACAAAAATTTAATTATCTCTCCGCCTATTAAAAAAATCAAGCGGATCTTACCTTCGAATATTGCCAATAAATATCTTTTGATCCAGTGGGAAGATACCTTACAGGCCAATACCACTTATAATTTTAATTTTGGAAATTCTATAGTAGATAATAATGAGTCTAACACACTTCGTTATTTCAACTTTGCTTTTTCTACGGGTGAGAAACTGGATGATCTTTATATCAGTGGTGATGTAAGAGATGCAATATCCTTTAAAAAGGAAACAAGCACAGAAAATAAAATGGTTGTAGGTTTGTACAAGGTTCAGGATACCATGAATTATAAACAAAAACCTTACTATATCACAAAGGTAGATGACGATGGCTATTATGAGCTTAATTATTTGTCGCCGGGGAAATACAAGATCATTGCCTTTGAAGATGAAAATGGTAATTCCATGTATGATCCCGGAAAAGAAAAAGTAGGATTCCAGAAAGAGCCTATCGACTTTGAAAAATCCATTTCGGGATTGAACTTAAAGGTATATCCATCGAGAAAACCATTGAAGTATGTAGAGATGAAGGAAACACCGGGAGGTATCACGATGACGTTTGAAGGAAAGCCGGATAATGTACAGGTTCTTTCTATTAACGATAAGCTTCAGGATATAAAAGTAACCCACAGACCTAAATCGGATTCTGTTAAGATATGGTTTGACGCGGTGAAAAGCAATGTAGGACAGACGACTACTGAAAATTTGAAGTTTAGTTATGATGCTGATAATAAAAAGGATACGGTTTCTGTCTTTTATAAATACAATGCGAAAAACGGAATGACCCTTGACAACAATGACGGATCTCTTTTACCTCCTAAAACAGATTTCAGGATTACTTCCAATTACATCATTGATAAAATAAATACGGATAAATGGGTATTGAAAAGTGATAGTTTAACAACACAGAACTTCACGGCAAAAATTTCCGAAACCAATCCGTATCAGATCCTGATTCAATCCGATTTTGTTCCGGGAAAAAAATATCAGCTGGTTGTTCCTAAAACAACTGTTCTGTCATTCTATGATAAAAACCCAACATCAAAGCGGTTTGACTTTGAAGCAGACAAGGTAGAAAACTACGGCAGTCTTGCATTCAAGCTCCAAAATGCCCCCGCTTCGAATTATTGGCTTCAGCTATTGGATACATCTGAAAAAGTGGTTTACCAGAAATATACAAAGGGGGACGCTGTTAAATTCGATATTCTGAAACCCGGAGATTATGTTGTGAGGATTCTGGTTGACAACAATGATAATAAATATTGGGATGAAGCAGACTTTCAAAACGACGTGTTTGCGGAAGACTCTTATATTTTCTATAAAGCTGTTGTTGTAAGACCTTTATGGGACAGCAATGAAGATTGGGATTTAAAGGATACAAGAGTGCTGGATACAAAAGGATTAAATATTCCTAAACCGGTTGTTGAAAAGCCTGTTGAAAAGGATAATCCTGCACTTAAGTCCGGTAATTCCGTATTGCAACCTGTGAGATAGAGAACGTATGAAAACGATAAAGAAGATTGTATTCTGGAGCCTGGTTGTTTTTGCACTCATTCAGTTTATCCCTATAGACAGGACCAATATGCCCGTTGATCATAAGGTAAATTTTGTAGATGCAAAACAAACACCCGAAAAGATCACTAAACTTATAAAAGGAGCTTGCTATGACTGTCATTCCAACGAAACGGTATATCCTAAGTATTCTTATATAGCGCCTATATCATGGTCTATAAAAAGCCATGTTAATGATGGAAGAGAGCATCTGAACTTTTCGATCTGGCAAACTTACAATTCAGATTTGAAGATAAGTATGCTTAACAGTATTATTCCAACACTTCAAAGCAGGACAATGCCGATGCCCGGATATATTGTGTATCATAAGGAGGCTAATTTATCTGAAGCAGAGCGAAAACTGCTGATCAATTATTTCGAGGAAATGCTGAAATCCAAAACTTACTGATACGCTGGTTTGTAGCGTCGTAAAATAATAATAGCAGAGCTTTGGCCCTGCTATCAATATTTTAAATTGTGTAATTATAGATTGTTTAAATATTGCTTAAAAAATATTTTCTGAGAATCAAAAGCAATATCCTCCAGTTTAATATCTTTTAGTGGAATCCACTGTGCTTCCGATATTTCGGATAATTCAATGTTAACTTCGAATTTTTTATCCACGCGGTATTCATAAAATAAATCGATCGTATTGTAGTCGATCTCTTTATATTGATAGATATTAGGTAGGCTGGTAAGGTATTTTAAATTTGAAATATCGATATTCAGCTGTAGCTCTTCAAAAAGTTCTCTTTTACAGGTTTCTTCTGCACTTTCTTTCGGGTCAACAAAACCACCTGCTAGGTCCAGCTTTCCTTTCTTAGGATTCCGGTTTCTTCTTGTCAGGTAAATTTCATCACCATATCTTATAACAACGGCTACAGCTCCTGCTACATTGTTATATAACGTGAAATTGCATAGAGGGCAGCTCCATTTTTTTTCGCCATCCCAGTGTAGAGATTCTTTGCCACAGTTTGGACAATATTTCAATAATTTCATTAAGCAATATTAATATTTCGGGGATGGTAATTTAAAATGACATCCCGTAGTTCTTCGGTTTTTAAATGAGTATAAATTTCAGTTGTCGTAATGCTTGAATGACCAAGCATTTCCTGAATATATCTTAAGTCAGCTCCGTTTTGTAGTAAATGTGTAGCAAATGAATGTCTGAAGGTATGTGGGGATATTTTTTTACTTACACCGGCTTTATCCGTGAGTTCTTTAATAATAAGAAATACAATCACTCTGGACATGGAAGTTCCTCTGCTGTTCAGGAATAATGAATCTTCATATTTCTTGTTGATCTTGTTTTTAGAACGCACCTCTTTGATGTAACTGTTCAATAATTCAGCAGTGTAATCGGCCAAAGGAACGAAACGGGTTTTATTTCCCTTCCCGTTCACCTTAATGTAATTTTCTTTAAAATTAATGTTTGAAATTTTCAGATCAATAAGTTCTGATACCCGAAGTCCACAACCATAAAGTACTTCTACAATACACTGATTTCTTCTCCCCAGATCCGAGTTCACTTCAATGGCTCCGATAATCTTGTTGATATCCATAAGGCTTAGTGTATCGGGAAGGTATAATCCCAATTTAGGGCCTTCAAGCAATGCTGCCGGATTATCCTCACGGGCCTCATCCTCCAGAAGGAACTTGAAAAAAGCCTTGATAGAAGATATCCATCTGGCCTGCGACCGCTCACTGAATTTTTGTTTGGAAAGATTGAAGATATACTCCTGTAAATTATCGTATCCGATCACATCCGGTCCGATGTTGTCGAGGTCTTCCTCAGCGTACTCCTTTAATTTTTTAATGTCTCTAACATAAGCGTCTAGAGTGTTTTCTGAAAAATTTCTTTCGAAACGAAGAAAGATTTCAAAATCTTTAATTTTTTCATCCCAAGTCATTTGTGTTATTTTTTTAGTTCACAATCAGAAATTTGTTCTATTTCAATATTATGGTTTTTAAGGAATGATATCCCATCGTCATCCGAATACTCATTGATATATACCAGTCTTGTAATCCCAGCCTGTAAAATTAGCTTGCTGCACTCTTTACATGGAGAAAGCGTTAAATACAGCGTTGCTCCTTTTGCAGATTGGGTAGAAGCAGCTAATTTTAATATAGCATTTGCTTCTGCATGTAATACGTACCAATGTGTTTTTCCCTCTGCATCTTCACAACAATTCTCGAATCCCGAAGGAGTTCCGTTATAACCATCTGAAATAATCATCCTATCTTTTACGATAAGAGCTCCTACTTGTTTTCTTTTACAGTAGGAAAGTTTTGCCCATTCCTGAGCCATTTTTAGATAAGCTTTATCAAACTTATTCATACCGCAGCATTGTTTTTTTTCGAAATAATTTGTAAAAATAATCTTAGAAGTTAGGCTTTCTTTTTTCCAGAAAAGCACTTACTCCTTCTTGTTTATCAGCTAGTTCAAAAAGCTCGCCAAAATACTTAATCTCAGTATCAAAGCCTTTATCCGTATCCGATAAATTCACTGCATGAATAGCCTTGGAAATTGCCATGGGTGAATTGAAGGCAATAACGTTTGCTAGTTCCTTTGTTTTGGTTAATAAGTCTTCAATAGGATATACTTCGTTCACTAATCCGATTTCTTTGGCTCTTTGAGCGGGAATCATTTTGGCTGAGAAGATCATTTCGTTGGCAATACCTTTTCCGACAAGCTTAGGAAGCCTTTGCGTTCCTCCGTAACCAGGAATCAGTCCTAAGGTTACTTCCGGAAGTCCTAATTTAGCATTTTCCGAAGCATATCTGATATGGCATGCCATAGCAAGCTCTAAACCTCCACCTAAAGCAAAGCCATTGACTGCTGCAATGACTGGTTTAGAGAGATTTTCTATTTTATTAAAAAGAGAATTTTGACCGTTTTTTGCCAATTCTTCAGCCCTTTCCTGTCCGAAATCACTGAATTCTTTGATGTCTGCTCCTGCAACGAAAGATTTCTCACCACTTCCTGTAAGAATAATCACCCTGCAAGACTTGTCCAAATCCAGGTCGTCTAAAGCTGAACTTATTTCCTGGATGGTTTTAGCGTTTAGTGCATTGAGACTTTCAGGTCTGTTTATTGTAATAATAGCTAATTTATCTTCTTTTTTTAATAATATATTTTCGTAACTCATTTTTCCACTTTAAATACTAACCCTTGCAAATTATCATTTTTTTACAAAAAAAAGGAAAAAAAGTTGATATTTTTTCCTTTTTTGTTGAAATATTATTTTGTTTGCTTATTTGATGTGATTCATCATATTGCTATCGATATTGATATTTAGCTGTGATGCTACTTTCATGCCAAGTTCAATATTCGCTCTGAAAAAATGACACAGCTGACGATTTATGATTTCATCTCTCTTTGGTCCGTCAATCCCCTTCATGCTTCCCACAATATTATGGACAAGGCGTTCCCGGTCTTCAGTATTCATTGCTTTTGTATAAAGCAGCCCGGGTTGTGTATAATGATCATCATCATTTTCATTTCTGTTGTAGAAAGCTACATGAGCGCTATCAAGTTCATAATCATAACCTTTATAAGAAGGATCCGGCTTGATGTCATCAAAGCTGTTAGGATGGTAGTTAGGCTTATCAGCATATTCACTGGAGTCAGCCATAAAACCATCTCTCTGGTAATTGTTGGTAGCAAAAGGGCAACGGTTCACTTCCAGCTGATGAGCATTTACTCCTACTCTGTATCTGTGAGCATCGGGATATGAGAATAATCTTCCCTGAAGCATTTTATCCGGAGAAAAACTAATTCCATTGATCAGATTGCTAGGGGAAAATGTGGATTGTTCTACATGTGCAAAATAATTAACAGGTACTTCATTCAGTTCCATTTCTCCAACCTCAATTAGAGGGAAGTCATTCTGGAACCAAACCTTGGTTACATCAAAAGGATTCCATCTGAAATCTTTTGCCTGCTCTTCAGTCATTACCTGGATATATAAGGTCCATTTCGGGAAATCACCATTTTCTATAGCATTGCAAAGATCCTCCTGGGCAAAGTCTGGATTTTCACCAGCCATCTTTACGGCTTCCTCATTGTTGAAGTTTTTAATTCCCTGTTTTGTTTTGAAATGGAATTTAACCCAAACTCTTTCATTGTTTGCATTGATCATAGAGAAGGTATGGGATCCGAAACCGTGCATATGCCTGTAACCATGAGGCGTACCCCTGTCGGACATTAAGATCAGAACCTGATGAAGGGATTCAGGATTCAGGCTCCAGAAATCCCACATCATTGTGGCACTCTTTAAATTTGTTTTCGGCACTCTTTTTTGAGTATGAATAAAATCAGGGAATTTTTTGGCATCTTTAATAAAAAACACAGGAGTATTATTACCTACAAGATCCCAGTTTCCGTCTTCAGTATAAAATTTTAATGCAAAACCTCTCGGGTCTCTTGCGGTATCTGCGCTTCCTTTCTCACCACCTACGGTAGAAAACCTTGCAAACATTCTGCAGGAGTTTCCCACCTTCGAAAATAATTTTGCTTTGGTATATTTACTAATATCGTGTGTTACGGTAAATGTTCCATAAGCGCCGCTTCCTTTTGCATGAACAATTCTTTCGGGAATTCTTTCTCTTACGAAATGGGCAAGGTTTTCCTGAAGAATAAAGTCCTGCAATAGGACAGGACCTCTGGGACCTACCGTCTGAGAATCCTGATGCTCAAAGTACGGAGCACCGCTGCTTAATGTTAATTTTTTAGAATCCATATAGTTAAGATTTTGATTTATTTGTTGTGTTTTTGGATGTAAGAATTATCAAATTTACTTGAATTTTTAATTGCTTATAGCAAAAACATCATATCTTTGTAATAGATAATATTAATCAGATGAACATTCAGCAATTGGAGTATCTTATCGCTGTAGATAAGTACAAACATTTTGGGAAAGCAGCTCAAGCATGCTTCATTACGCAACCTACACTAAGTGCGATGATACAGAAATTTGAGGATGAACTGGATGTAAAGGTGTTCGACAGGACTACGCACCCGATCCGTACCACAGATGTAGGGCTTCAGATCATTGATCAGGCGAAGGTGATTATAGAATCTGTCAATGAGCTGAGAAATAAAGCAAACCTGCTTAATAACATTTTAGGAGGAACAATTAACCTGGGAATTATTCCTACAGTATCTTCCTTTATTTTACCTACAGAAATTTTTAAATTCCTTGATGAGAATCCTAAAATTCAGATGAACGTGAAGGAAATGACAACAGACAGTATTATCAAGGCTTTAAAGGCTGGGGAACTGGATGCTGGAATTATTTCAACTCCGTATGATACGGCGGATGAATTCTATCAGGATTTTCTGTTCAATGAAGAGCTGATGATCTACAGCTCTGATACACAAGCTAATAAAAAGAATTCCTATATTATTCCTGAGGAGCTTAATGTTGAAAAAGTATGGCTTCTGGAAGAAGGGAACTGTTTGAGAAATCAGTTTGAAAACATTTGTCATCTGAAAGAAAATACACTCAAGCCAAAAAATCTCGACTTCCTTGCTTCCAATATCCAGACACTGGTTCATATGGTTGATAAGGTAGGAGGAATAAGTATTCTGCCGGAATTGGCTTTAAGCCAGCTTTCTGAAGAGCAGAAAGGTAAAGTTTTCAGATTTAAGAAGCCTTTCCCTTACAGGGAAATAAGCATCATTTATTACAAACCGACTTTCAAACAAAAGATTATTGACGAATTGTCTTCTTCAATCCAGTCTTCTTTAAAAGAAAGACTTAATTATAATGAAAGTCCAAAAGATTTCGTAAGCATAAAACCACAATAGTTTTTTATACTCAATCGGGATAAATCGCTTGTTTCAAGAAATTTATAATTATTTCTTAAAAGTTTTGGCTATTGAAAAATAGTCCTTAACTTTGCCCCTGTTTACAAACGAGGAAAAATTTGACCTGATTGCAACCTCTATAAAAAAAAGCTAAAACAGTATTCTTTTTGAGCTTTCCATGCAATTATTCACGTTATTCCTCATATTTTTAATCTAATAAAACAAAGAATAATATGTCTTATTTATTTACATCTGAATCCGTTTCAGAAGGGCATCCTGATAAAATTGCGGATCAGATTTCTGACGCTTTGATTGATCATTTTCTAGCATACGATAAATCCTCAAAAGTAGCGTGTGAAACACTTGTTACTACCGGACAGGTAGTATTGGCAGGAGAGGTTAAGTCGGATGCTTATCTTGATGTTCAGACCATTGCCAGAGAAGTAATCAATGGAATAGGTTATACAAAAGGAGAGTATATGTTCAATGGAGACTCTTGCGGGGTAATCTCTGCGATCCATGAGCAATCACCGGATATCAATCAGGGGGTTGATAGAAAAGTAGCAGATGAGACTTTTGAAAGCAAGGCTAATGCACAAGGTGCAGGAGACCAGGGAATGATGTTTGGTTATGCTACTAATGAGACCGCTAATTATATGCCTTTGGCGCTTGACCTTGCACATACTATTCTAAAAGAGCTTTCTGCAGTAAGAAGAGAAAATAAAGAAATTACTTATTTACGTCCTGATGCGAAAAGCCAGGTGACTATTGAATATTCTGACGATCATAAACCGGTAAGAATTGACTCTATCGTGGTATCTACTCAACATGATGACTTTGGAGCCGAAGAAGAAATGTTGAACAAGATCCGTGAGGATATCAAAAATATCCTGATCCCAAGAGTAGTGGCTCAACAGCCGGAGGAAATCAAAGCTTTATTCAACGATCAGATCAAATATCACATCAATCCTACCGGGAAATTTGTAATCGGTGGTCCTCATGGTGATACCGGTCTTACAGGTAGAAAGATCATTGTGGATACATACGGTGGAAAAGGAGCTCACGGAGGTGGGGCATTTTCCGGAAAAGACCCTTCAAAAGTAGACAGAAGTGCTGCTTACGCAACAAGGCATATTGCTAAAAACCTTGTAGCTGCAGGTGTTGCAGATGAAGTATTGGTGCAGGTTTCTTATGCAATTGGTGTTGCTGAGCCTTGTGGTCTGTATATCAACACATATGGGACTTCAAAAGTAGATCTTCATGATGGGGAAATTGCGAAGAAAGTTTCTGCAATTTTCGATCTGAGACCTTACGCAATTGAAGAAAATCTGAAATTAAGAAACCCTATTTATCAGGAAACAGCTTCTTACGGACATATGGGTAAAGAACACTACATTGCTGATAAAACGTTTAATAAAGGTCATAAAAATGAGCTTACGCTTAAAGACCTGGAATTCTTCACCTGGGAGAAATTAGACAAAGTAGAAGAGATTAAAACAGCATTTGGTATTTAATTTTTTCTTTAAGATATTTATACTGCTTTATCTTTAACAAGATAAGGCAGTTTTTTTTAATTTTACACCTTAAATAAATAAAAAGATGATGAATTTCCGATGGGTAATAACGGTTGTATCCATATTTTTTTTATCCACCTACGCAAGTGCACAATATACCATGCACAAAATGATTAGTGTTGGATATACATATCAAAACCAAAGCTTCGGAGAATTGGGTGGAAAATTACTTTTCCTTAAGAATGACGATGTTATTTACAGATTAGGAGCTTCCGCATTAATGGGTTCCACTAATTCTAAATTTGCCATCATGCCCAAAATTCAGGCAGATGTCTTGCTTAATTTTGAAAAAAATGTAGATTTTTATCACTCTTATTATTTTTTAGCAGGAGTTGAAGGGACCAATAAATATATTGCACCCAAAGTAGGGGTTACTTTATTCGGGCTGTTGGATTTAACTGCAGGGTATGCTTTTCCCTTTGGAGACGCTGAATTGAACGGAAAACAGCTAAAAGGAGTGAATGTAAATTTTACATTAAATATCCCAACTGTCTTCATTCATGATATGTTTAAGTGATTTTTTTTAAAAATTTTTTCTAAATATTAATAATAGGTTAACAGTTATTAAAATTTTATTATATTTACATCCATAAATAAACGAACTGCTTATTGATTGGACTTTACTCTGAAAAACTGTTTTGTATTTACAGCTAAAACCAGATAAAATATCTGGAAGAAAAACTGTCGGCAAATATATATTATATTGAGAAGAAAGTCATGAAATCAAAATCGGATTGCGTATTAATTTCCCTTTACCAAAAAGGAGACGAAGGAGCTTTATCAACTCTTATTCATCGTCATCAGAGAGAATTGTTTACATTCATTTTTTACAAAATTAATGATGAAGACCTAGCTAATGATGTTTTCCAGGATACATTCATGAAAATCATCGTGATGTTGAAAGAAGGACGTTATAACGAAGAAGGAAAATTTATTCTTTGGGCTAAAAGAATTGCCTATAATCTTATTATTGACCATTTCAGATTGAAATCGAAAAATATCAAGGTTTCGGAAACAACTTTTGAAACTGACGAATATTCTATTTTCGATTTAATCAGAGAGCCTTCAGAAAATATTGAAGATCAATTAGTGACTAATCAGATTCAGGAAGATTTATTGCGAATGCTGCAATACCTGCCTCAGAATCAGCAAGAGGTTATTAAGTTAAGATTTTTTGATGGGTTGAGCTTTAAAGAGATTGCAGATCACACGGATATGAGCATTAACACTACATTGGGACGTGTAAGGTATGCGCTGATCAACCTGAGAAAAATCATGGAAGAGAATAATATTATCCTTACCAGATAATAATTATAAAAAATTCCCGTTTTAAGGATAAACATGTTTCGCCTATGAAAAAAAATGATTCCTTAAAAGTGAAAACTTTGAAACCAAAAAAACAAACTGTTGATTTTCTACTCAACTTTTCAAAAAATCTTGGAATAGTAAAAATCAAAGATAAAAATTATTCGATCTCTAAAAATTAAAGTATTAATTTTGTGCTGTATGAAAATTCAGCACATTTTTTTTGACCTGGACAATACGCTTTGGGATCATCGCAAGAACGCTTACCTTACCATCAGGGATCTTTTCGAAAAGCAGGAAATAACACTCAAATACAATATAGATTTCGAGGAATTTCATGAAGTGTATCATGAAATCAATGAGAGCTTATGGGAAAAAATCAGAGACGGCATAATAGGTAAAGAATATTTAAGAAAACACCGTTTTCTTAATACTTTTAAACATTTTGGAGTTGAAGATGAGCAGTTGTCAGATTATTTTGAAGAACACTTTCTGGATAAAATTCTTAATCACAATGAACTGGTAGAGGGAGCTTTGTATGTTCTTGATTATCTAAAATCAAAAGAATATACAATGCACATTATTTCCAATGGCTTTAAGGAAGTCACGGAAAGAAAATGTATACTTTCAGGGATTGATCATTATTTTAATACGATCACCAGTGCTGATGCAGTGGGGGTGAGGAAACCTAATCCTGAAATTTTTGAGTATTCTTTAGGTCGTGCACACGCGAATAAGGAAGAAAGTATCTTGATAGGGGATGATTGGATTGCAGATGCGGTAGGAGCCATGAATTTTGGAATGGATGTTATTTTCTTTGATGTCCTGAACGAAAACCGGACAGAAGAAAATGTAAAGACCATTAAGCATCTTCTTCAAATCAAAGAATATCTTTAAAATTTGCTGCTTACATTTTTTTCCTAATTCTTTCCTAAATTAATATAGAATTTTGCTTCATAATAAATGAATAAAATTTTATATTATGAAAAGTTTAAAGAAAATCACCAGCTTACTAACCTTTATCTTAGTTTTATCAGCAGGTTTCATATTTGCACAGGATAGAGCAATCAGTCCCAATCAATTACCTGTTACTGCAAAGAAGTTTCTGGCAGGAAATTTTAAAGGTATTGCAGTAGGTTCCGTTATAGAGGACCGTGAAATATATGGAGTAGACGAATACAAAGTATACCTTTCCAACGGTGTGAAAATAGAGTTTGACAGCCAGGGAAACTGGAAGGAAGTGGATGGTAAGCATCAGAAGCTCCCGTATGGCTTTATTCCTGCAGGTATAAGAAATTATGTGGTTAAAAGCTTTCCAAACACTTCGATTATAAAAATTGAAAAAGAAAGATGGTCTTATAAAGCTGAACTATCCAATGGCGTTGACCTGAAATTCGACAAAAATGGGAATTTTAGTAAGATTGATGACTAATACTATATTAAATTTTTATGTTATGGTAAATTGGAATATAATCAACAAAGAAAGCCGAAGAAATATACTTACTTTTCTTACTATATACCATCCATGTATGATCATTGAATCGGTAAAAGATATAAAGAATAAATACAAAATCCATGTGCTGAATGGGCAAACGCTTAGTTTTCATGTGGATGGTAGTTCTATCACAAATAATTTTTAATCTTGATAAATTATAGCCTCCCGGGAACAGGAGGTTATAATTTTATATATTTGATCAGAAAGTCAGAATAATACTTACTATGAAAATTTTACTTGTTGAAGATGAGGCGGAATTAAGAAATACCGTGCAAAGCTTTCTTGAAGCACAGCACTTTATAGTAGAGTCCGCTTCTGACTATAGTTCAGGTTTGGATAAAATCATTTCATATGAATATGACTGTATTCTCCTGGATATTATGCTGCCAGACGGAAGTGGGATGGATCTTCTTAAAGAAATTAAAAGTATGCACAAAAAAGATCCTGTAATCATCCTTTCTGCAAAAGATTCTGTCGACGATAAAGTAAGCGGATTGGAAATAGGGGCAGATGATTACCTTGCCAAGCCTTTTCACCTGGCAGAATTGATGGCCCGGATTAAATCGGTCATCAGAAGGAAAAATCAGGATGGAGAGAATATAATCACTTATAAAAACATCTTTGTGGATCCTGACAACAGAAAAGTAAAGATAGGTAATGAAGAATTGATCCTTAACCGTAAGGAGTATGATCTTTTGTATTATTTCGTGATACATCCTGAAAAAACATTACAAAAAACAATGCTTGCAGAAGCAATCTGGGGCGATTATATTGATCAGGCGGATAGCCTGGATTTTATTTATTCACAGATAAAAAACCTTCGTAAAAAGCTTAAAGCGTTAGGCGCTGAAGCTGATTTTCAGGCGATTTACGGAATAGGATATAAATTTGTATAATGAAAGTTTCTCTGAAATATTATACCATAAAATACCTGATAACCATTCTGCTATTGATCATTGCAGTGTGGGCGGCATTATTTTACGCCTATATTCTGGACGAAGTGTATGATAATGTGGATGATGGATTGAAAAACAGAAAAATACAGATTATTAAGGCAGTATATCTGGATGAGCACTTGTTAAAGAATAATGAGTTTGGTTTTAATGAATTTAAGATCAATCCTATTTCTGCAGCAGAGCATCAGGAAAAGAACAAGCTTTTTAATAAGATGTATTACATGGAATACGATGATGAAGAGCAGCCTTACAGAGTTCTTGAGACAGATTTTATAGACCAGTTTGGAAAGTATCAGAAATTGACTATCCGAACGTCCACGGTAGAAGAAGATGAGCTGGTATATGACCTTACAACAGCTCTGATTGTTTTGTACCTGTTATTGGTAGTAAGTATTATCGGGATCAACGGATTTTTGCTTCACAAAGCGATGAAGCCTTTTTACCGTATTCTGGATAAGCTCAAAAAATATCAGTTTGGGATTTCTTCTGATAAAGAGTCTCCAAAATATTCCATCAAAGAGTTTGAAGAGCTGGATAGAGAGATCAACGAAATGATTGATCGTAACGAGCTCGCCTTTAATCAACAAAAACAGTTTATTGAAAATGCATCTCACGAATTGCAGACACCTTTGGCAATTGCAATCAATAAAATAGATCTGGCAATACAGAATGATCAGTTTGATGAAAAGGATATGAATTTCTTTACTGACATCAAGAATGATCTGGGAAGGATGGCAAGCCTGAATAAATCACTGCTTATGCTGTCTAAAATTGAGAACAATCAGTTCAGTACTTTGTCCCATGTAAATTTTACTGCGATGATCAAAGAGCTGGTCAATAGCTATGAAGATTTTATAGAATACAAAGAGATTAAAGTAAACCTGTTGGACAAAGAAATATTTGAAACTATCTTCAGCCCTGACTTAGCCAATATTTTACTTTCTAATTTACTTAAAAATGCAGTCAGGTATAACCATCAAAATGGAATTTTAAATATTATTACCGAAAAGGGCAGGATGATTTTTCAGAATACCGGATCAATGAATCCTCTGGATGGAAAAAAAATCTTCAACAGGTTTTTTAAGCAAAGCACGGACAGCAGTTCTACCGGATTGGGACTTTCTATCATTAAAACCATAATAAAACAATATCCCGGATGGGATATTGTTTATGATTTTGAAGACGGAATGCATAGCTTCATTCTGTCAAAGAATAAAAGTTAGCCTATATATTAAAGTCCTAGACTTTCCCTTACACGTTTAATGGTTTCCACTGCAATCACTCTTGTTTTTGCAGCACCTTCCTGAAGTTTTGCTTCCAATTCATCCAGGTGGGTCATATAGTAGGTAAATGTTTCTCTTTCCTTCTGGAAACGAGTGGTAATCAAGTTTAAAAGTTCTGTTTTTGCATGTCCATATCCAAAGTTTCCTACAAGATATTTTGCTCTTAGCTCCTCTGTCTGTTCAGGAGTTGCAATCAATTGATAAATTGCAAATACTTTGTCGGTTTCAGGATCTTTCGGTTCCTCCAATGATTTGGAATCTGTCTCAATGCTCATCACCTGTTTTTTCAGTTCTTTATCCGGTAAGAAAATATTAATAATATTTCCCATGGATTTAGACATTTTACGACCATCTGTTCCAGGGACATATTTTGTATTTTCCTGAAGTTCGGCCTGAGGAAGTACCAGTACCTCTCCCATCTGATTATTAAACCTTGAGGCTACATCCCGGGCAATTTCCAAATGCTGAAGCTGATCCTTTCCTACTGGAACTATTTCTGCATCGTACAATAAAATATCTGCAGCCATTAAAATAGGATAAGTAAAAAGACCGGCATTCACATCCTGAAGCCTGTCTGCTTTATCCTTAAATGAATGCGCCAGGGTTAATCTCTGATAAGGAAAAAAACATGATAAATGCCAAGATAGTTCACAGGTTTCAGGGATATCACTCTGTCTGTAAAAAAATGTTTTTTCAGTATCCAGCCCACAAGCAAGCCAAGCCGCAGCAATCTCGTAGGTATTTTGTTTCAGCTCTTTTGCATCCTTTATCTGAGTTAATGAATGCAGATTAGCGATGAATAAAAATGATTCATTTCCTTCCTGTTTCGATAGTTCAACAGCAGGAATAATAGCACCCAATAAGTTTCCAAGGTGCGGTGTTCCGGTGGCTTGAATGCCGGTAAGAATTCTTGACATTTTGTTTTATTATTTATAAAAATTAACGAACCACAAATTTACGAGGTTTGGCGGGAATAATAATTAAAAGATTAAAAGATTAAAAGATTAAAAGATTAAAAGATTAAAAGATTAAAAGATTAAAAGATTAAAAGATTAAAAGATTAAAAGATTAAAAGATTAAAAGATTAAAAGATTAAAAGATTAAAAGATTTTTGGATAAATCTCGGGAATTTTTTACAAAAAAGAAGGATCAATAGGAGCGGACTTTAGTCCGCTTTCAAAAAAAATGATCATCCGTATGGCTTTAGCCCAAAGTTAAAATTAATTTAAAATAAAAATATGCTCAATCCTCAAAATCTGGGGACACAAAAACTATTGAATCACAATCTTTTCCCCACCGAATTTCGGTTGTACCCCAAATAAAAGATCCCAGTATACTTTGGTTTTAGCAATATACTCCCTTAGATTGGTCTTTAAACCCGCATATTTATTCACATCATTTGCATTATAACCATAGGCTTCGATTCCGTTTTTACGGGCTAAAAATACGGCTCTTTCATTGTGGAACTTTTGGGAAATGATGATGAATCTGGTTTGTCCAAAAATCTCTTTAGCTCTGATTACAGAATCTAGTGTTCTAAAACCTGCGTGATCCAGAATTATTTTATCCTTTGGAATTCCGTATTTCATTAAAGCAAGTTGCATATCCTCAGGCTCATTATAGTCCGCAGTACTGTTATCTCCACTTACAATAATGTATTGTATCTTACCACTTTTATAGAGATCTATAGCGGATTGTATTCTGTTGTAGAAGTATGCATTGGGCATACCGCTGTTTAGTGTTTTACTTGTTCCAAGGAGGATTGCTGTTTTGGTCGAAGGTAATACTGATAAGTTATCTGAAATGTATGGGGCACTTTGTTTTTTGATATTATAGTTGGCAAAGGCAATAAAAATAATTCCTGCTACGAGAAGAAGCAGGAAAATTTTAAGAGTATTTTTAATCAGTTTTTTCATCTGTATTATTTTCTAAAATTCCAGTCCGTTTGGAAAGGCCTTTTTTCTGAAAATCAATAATAATATGGCTCCTACAGTAATGGCAGAATCCGCGACATTAAAGATATATTTGAAAAATTCAATGTGCTTTCCACCAATAAGAGGGAAGCTTTCCGGTACATTCCAGTCTACCAGTGGGAAGTGAAGCATATCCACTACACAGCCTCTCATGAAAGACGAATATCCTTGTCCTGCAGAAGCTATTTTCGAAATACCTCCGTATCCGATCCAGCGGTCGATGCTAGGATCATAAACGGTGCCGCTATCGAAAATTAACCCGTAAAACATTCCGTCGATAAGATTACCGATGGCTCCTGCAAAAATTACAGCCATTGGAATGATAAGATAATTGGAGGCTCCCTGCTGAAGCCATTTTTTGAACATATAAATCATCCCTCCGATCAGGAATATTCTTAGAATAACTAAAAAATATTTACCTATAACACCGCCAAAGTGAAGTCCATAAGCCATTCCTGGATTCTCTACGAAAGTAAGCTTGAAACCCGGAAGAACGGAAACGCTATCATCAAGGTTGAAATGAGTTTTTATATATATTTTTGAAGCCTGGTCGATTAACAATACCAAAAATGTAATAGCTAATATCTTTTTCATTACTGTCCTTTAGGTTTTGAGGATTTTGCAGCCGGTTTTACATTTTTATTATCGCTTGCTTTCTTGATCACTTTTTGTCCGTTAAATGAACTTTTAACATGAGCCTTTTCAAATTTAATGTTCATTTCCTTCAGAACACTTTTCAGTGCACTCAGCTCCATAGGATTTTTGGGATGTACTATTATAGATTCCATTGTTCTGGATTTAGATTTTTACTTCTTAGATAATTCGTCAAGTCTTTTTCTGTCTTTTGGAGAAAGATCATTGATGCCGTTTTTGCCCATCTTACCTAAAAGTTTGTCAATTTCTTTTTCCCTTTCGCGTTTATCGGAATTAAACTGATCGTCTATTGTATAGTTCTTGTGCTGATCAGGAAAGAATTTATTCTTAATCCTCTCCCTGTTGAAAAACCATAAAACCACAATCAGGATCAACCCTAAAATTAAATATTCGCTCATGGATATAAATTAAAAATTAGGTTTATAAAGTATTACTGCTAATACAATATAAACCCAAATTTATTTTACAAACCTTACGGTTATTTCTGCATATTTTTCGCTTCGATGCTTAAGGTAGCATGAGGAACTGCCAATAGTCTTTCTTTTGGAATCAGTTTCCCTGTTACTCTGCAAACACCATACGTTTTATTTTCTATTCTGATTAAAGCGTTCTTAAGATCACGGACAAATTTTTCCTGTCTTCCTGCTAAGATCGAGTTTTGTTCCTTACTAAGAGTTTCAGCTCCTTCTTCAAACGCTTTGAATGTAGGCGATGTGTCATCAGTCCCATTATTCTGGTCATTGATAAAGCTTTCTCTTATCAGTTGTAAATCTTTTTCTGCTTTTTCTATTTTTTCTTTAATGATCGCTTTAAACTCTTGTAAATCAGAATCATTATATCTTACTCTTTCGTCTGACATGTTCTTTTCTCTTTTTTAATAAAATTATGAAATGGAATTTGAAATGCAATAACTATATGTTAATTTTTTTCAACATTTACCTTAAAATTAACCTCATCTATCTCAATTTCGTTAAAATTTGAAAGTGAAGATACAATTTCTATTTTATTTGACAAGACCTCTGCAGAAATATATTCTTCATTTTTCTTGATATTATCAAGGAATGGTGAATTTTCTTCTATGAAGATATTTATTCTGTCTGTCAACTCGAAGTCTTTGTCTTTTCTCAGGTTTTGAATTCTATTGATGAACTCTCTTGCCACACCTTCAGATTTCAACTCGTCTGTCAACGTCAAATCTAATGCCACAGTTGTTTTTCCATCAGAAGTCACTGTCCATCCCGGAATGTCTTTTGTTGAAATTTCAACATCATTCATTGTTATTTCGTAACCTTGGATAGCTATTTTGCCTTCTTTTTCTAAATCAGCAATTTGTTCTGATGAGAAATTAGCAATTTTATTTCCAACTACTTTCATATCCTTCCCTAATTTAGGGCCTAATGCCTTAAAGTTCGGTTTAATTTGCTTTACAATTAAATGAGAAGCTTCTTCTGCATTGATTAATTGTAATTCTTTTACATTCACTTCCTGTTTGATCAGTTCCGCAACTGCAAGAATCTGTTCTTCAGCTTTGGAATCTAATACAGGAACCAATACCTTTTGTAAAGGCTGGCGTACTTTTACATTCTCTTTTTTTCTAAGAGAGAATACCATGCTTGTGATTTGCTGCGCTAAATGGGTTTTTTCAACCAGATCCTGATCGATTAAACTTTCATCAGCAACCGGAAAATCTGTAAGGTGTATTGAATCACAGTTTTCTTTTCCTGTTACCTTATTCAGATCCTGATACAACTGATCCATAAAGAACGGAGCAATTGGTGCAGATAATTTAGCAACTACCTCAAGACATGTATATAAAGTCTGGTAAGCGGAGATCTTGTCATCGGAGTAGTCTCCTTTCCAGAAACGTCTTCTGCATAATCTTACATACCAGTTACTTAAGTTGTCATTTACAAAATTACTTATCGCTCTTGCCACTCTTGTAGGTTCATAATCCTCGTAGAATGCTTTAACCTCTTTAATTAAAAGGTTCAGTTCAGAAAGGATCCATCTGTCTATTTCCGGACGGTTTTCCACATCCTTTTCTGAGTAATTGAATCCATCCACATTCGCATATAATGCAAAGAAGGAATAAGTATTATAAAGGGTTCCGAAGAATTTTCTTCTTACCTCATCGATGCCCTCAATATCAAATTTCAAATTCTCCCAAGGATTTGCGTTGGAGATCATGTACCAACGTGTAGCATCCGGGCCATAAACGGAAAGAGTTTCAAACGGATCTACCGCATTACCTAAACGCTTAGACATTTTCTGACCGTTTTTATCCAGAACAAGTCCGTTACTCATAACATTTTTATAAGCAACTGAATCAAAAACGGCTGTTCCGATTGCGTGAAGGGTATAGAACCAACCACGGGTCTGATCCACACCTTCGGCAATGAAGTCCGCCGGAAAGGCCTTTTTATTATCTATTAATTCTTTATTTTCAAAAGGGTAATGCAATTGGGCATAAGGCATAGAGCCTGAGTCAAACCATACATCGATCAGGTCGCTTTCACGATTCATAGGTTTTCCTGATGCAGATACCAAAACAACTTTGTCCACCACATTTTTATGCAGATCTACCAAAGAGTAGTTTTCTTCCGTCATGTTTCCTATTTCAAACCCTTTGAAAGGATTTTCTTTCATGAATCCTTTTTCAACGGATTTTTCGATCTCGTTGTATAGTTCCTCTACAGAACCGATTACTATCTCTTCTTTCAGGTCATCCGTTCTCCAGATAGGTAATGGAATACCCCAGTAACGGGAACGTGAAAGGTTCCAGTCATTAACATTTTCTAACCAGTTGGCAAAACGTCCTTCTCCGGTAGCTTTTGGCTTCCAGTTGATCTCCTTGTTCAGATTCACCAGGCGGTCTTTTACGGCTGTCATTTTTACAAACCACGAATCCAATGGGTAATATAATACAGGTTTGTCAGTTCTCCAGCAATGAGGATAACTGTGGACGTATTTCTCTACTTTGAAAGCTTTATTCTCTTCTTTTAATACAATTGCCAAATGAACATCCCAAGATTTTTCAGGAGCGGTCCCGTCATCATAATATTCATTTTTGATATACTTTCCTGAGAATACTTCCGGAACATTTTCTCCTCTTATAAATCTACCCTGCAGATCTACTAACGGAACAAGATTGTCGTTTTCATCTTTTACCAACATTGGAGGAATACCTGCCTCTTTAGCAACTCTGGCGTCATCCGCACCAAAAGTAGGAGCGATATGAACGATACCGGTACCGTCTTCAGTTGTCACAAAATCACCGATGATCACTCTGAATGCCTTTTCAGGGGTTTCAGACGGCGTAAACCATGGGATGAGCTGCTCATACTGAGTTCCTGCTAACTTTTCTCCGTTAAACTCTTTCAGAATCTGGTAAGGGATTGTTTTGCTCTCCGATGTATAGTTGGCAAAATCTTCCGCTGTTCCTGCTGAATATTTTTTACCAAAGTTCTTTTCCAAAAGAACTCTTGCCAACACAACCGTTACAGGCTCAAAAGTATATTGGTTGAAAGTTTTAACAACAACGTATTCAATGTCTCTTCCTACAGCAAGAGCTGTATTTGACGGCAGCGTCCATGGAGTAGTGGTCCAGGCCAAGATGTCTACATTACCTTCTACATCGTTGAACAAATCACTGGTTTCTTTTTTTACTCTGAATTGAGCTACTATGGTAGTATCCGAAACATCACGGTATGTTCCGGGCTGGTTCAACTCATGCGAAGAAAGTCCTGTACCTGCTTTTGGAGAGTAAGGCTGGATCGTATAACCTTTATACAACAACTCTTTGTTGTATAATTGTTTTAGTAACCACCAAACGGTCTCCATATATTTTGATTTATAGGTAATATATGGATCATCAAGATCCACCCAATATCCTATTTTTTCTGTAAGGTTATTCCACACGTCTGTATAACGCATTACCGCTTCACGACATGCTTTATTATAATCTTCAATAGAAATCTTTTTGCCAATATCCTCTTTCGTAATTCCTAATTCCTTTTCAACACCAAGCTCCACAGGAAGCCCGTGTGTATCCCAACCCGCTTTACGGAAAACCTGTTTACCGTTCTGAGTCTGGTAACGGCAGAAAATATCTTTCAACGCTCTTGCCATTACATGGTGAATCCCGGGCATACCGTTTGCTGAAGGCGGACCTTCATAAAATACAAACTCAGGGCTACCTTCGCGAATTTCAACACTTTTATTGAAGGTTTTATTTTGTTTCCAAAATTCCGAAACATTGTCGGCTATATCAATAAGGTTGAGGTTTTTGTATTCTTTAAATTGACTCATTGTATTATCTCAATATCGTTGATTAATTAAGTTGGCAAATTTAGTGATTTTTTGTCGGTTTATAATATATGTTTTATTTTGATATCATCTATTAAAAACTTCAATTTCAGAAATATAAATAAAGGGATTGATTATTTGTGAATTTTGAAATGCAAAATTGAGCTTTTTTAAGGTTTTTACTGGATACTTCTATGACCTTTATTCATTAAAATTATTCTTATATTAATAAAAATGGGCTAGAACCCACTTTCAAATTATACATTTTATCATTTGGTTTTATCCTTTTCTGATAATTAACCAAAATTTCGTAATTTTAAGATAACACATAAAAACCATTTGAATGAAAACCATTTCCAGATTATTGCTTATTATTTATTTTGTGAGCGGGAACCTGATGCTGGCTCAAAATAGCTATCCTCAAAACTACTTTAGAAATCCTTTAAATATCCCGATACAGCTGGCGGCTAATTTCGGTGCTGTACGGTCAAATCATTTTCACATGGGGCTGGATATACGGACGAACAGTCAGGAAAATCTTCCCGTAGTAGCTGCTGCGGAAGGTTATGTAAGCAGAATAAAGGTTGAACGCTATGGTTTTGGCAATGCTGTTTATATTACACATCCTAATGGTTATACTACTGTTTATGCCCATTTAAACAAATATTTTGATCAGCTTGACGCATTCGTAAAAGAAAAGCAGTATAAAGATGAAAAGTGGGAGCAGGATATTACTTTTTCTCCACGCCAGTTTCCTGTAGCGAAAGGGCAGATGATCGCTTTAAGTGGAAATACCGGCGGATCCGCCGGACCCCATCTGCATTTTGAAATCAGAGATACAAAAACGGAAGAGTGCCTGAATCCGTTGTTGTTTGGTTTTAACATTCCGGACAATGTTGCCCCCATAGTGAGTGGTTTGTATTGGTATGACAGACGGTTCAGTAGCTATGAACCTGGAGCGAATGATGTCTCTGTTAAAAAATCAGGAAATACTTATACGGCCAATATCATATATGTCAATTCTCCGGTCGTGAGCTTAGCCATTAAAGCTGTGGATAAAGCTAATAAGGGCTTTAATCTCGGGATCTATAAAGCACAGCTTTTGATGGATAATCAATTGATATACAGCTTTACAATAGATAAAGTGAGTTATGACGATACCCGGTATATCAATGGTTGTATCGATTACGCAAAGTTCATTCGTGATAAAATGAGTATTCAGCATTTGTCAGTATTACCGGGAATGAAGCTTCCCGATTATAGTTCCGGATCAAATGGGATTATAAGCCTTCCTGATGATGCGATTCATAATATTGAAATTGTATTAAAAGATACTAATGGAAATACCAGTCGGCTAATAACCCAAATCCAATGGATTAAAACCTCAGAAGGAATAGTTGAGAGTGCCCAGACAATACATCCTAATGAAGCAAGGACAATAAAAACAGAGAATGCGGAAATCAATTTGAGCGAAAATGCTCTTTATGACGCAATTAATTTTAAAATGTCTGAAAGATCTGATGCGGATGCAGTTTCAAATGCTGTCATATTACACAATCTCTATGTTCCCATTCATGATCATTATGCTCTGAAAATAAAACCCAACCGGAAATTAAATGATGACGAAAAGAACCGCTTGGTAATTGAGCTTAACTATGGAAGTGATAAAGAGTTCATTAAAGGAAAGTGGAATGGTAGCTATGTCGAAGGACAGTTTAAGAGATTGGGGGTAGCAAGAATTCTTTTGGATAGTAGTGTGCCATCGGTTTCTCCAAACTGGAAAGAAGGTGCGCTTATAGCAGGCAGTTCTTTGATCCTCAGAGGGAAAACGGATATTGGAGATATAGAATCATTTCGTGCGGAACTGGATGGGAAATGGCTTCGTTTTGCAAGAATAAAAGATAATTTCGTTTATCTTTTTGATGAAAAATGTCCTAAAGGTTCGGGTGTACATACACTAAAAGTGACAACAACCAATACTGCAGGAAACATGAATACACAAACTTTTACATTTCACAGATAACATATCGGGGATACACGACAATTAAAAATCATGAATACATTGTACCCGAATACATTCTACAATATTTTATTTAATAAATTTGTTACATAAAAATAAAATCATTGGAATTCTATCCATCAATCGAAAAATCAAACCTTCCCGAAATTAAACAGTTTCAGGAAAAAAAACTTCAGGAACTTCTAATTTATCTTGAAAAGAACTCGCCGTTTTACCAGAGATTATTTAAAGAAAATAATATCAGCAGTGGTGATATTCAATCTTTGGAAGATTTACGGAAGATTCCTACCACCTCCAAAAATGATCTGCAGCAGCATAACCATGATTTCTTCTGTATTCCTCCAGGGGAGATTGTAGATTACAGTACGACTTCAGGAACATTAGGAGATCCGGTAACCTTTGGGCTATCTGATAAAGATCTCGAAAGGTTGGCTTATAATGAAGCTATTTCTTTTGCCTGTGCGGGAGTACAGAAAGGAGATGTAGTGCAGATGATTACTACGATCGATAAAAGATTTATGGCGGGTTTAGCTTATTTTCTGGGACTGCGGAAAATGGGTGCCAGTGTTGTAAGGATGGGACCTGGAATTCCGGAATTACAATGGGATTCTATTTTCAGGTATAAGCCTAAATACCTGATCACAGTTCCTTCTTTTCTCCTAAAAATGATCGATTATGCAGAAAAGAATGGGATTGATTATAAAAATTCCAGCGTTTATGGAGCTGTTTGTATTGGGGAAAGTATCAAAAACCAGGATTTTACAGATAATATTCTTTCGCAGAAAATCAAGGAGAAATGGAATATTAAACTTTTTTCTACATATGCCTCCACAGAAATGAGTACGGCATTTACCGAATGTGAGTTTCAGGTGGGTGGACATCAGCATCCGGAGCTGATCATTACAGAAATACTTGATGATAATGAAAATCCTGTACAGGAAGGTGAAAGTGGTGAATTGACTATTACTACTCTGGATGTGGAAGCTATACCATTGCTTCGATTTAAAACAGGAGATATTGTAAAAGCACATTATGAGCCTTGTCAATGCGGGCGTAACACCATGCGTCTTGGACCTGTGATCGGAAGGAAGCAGCAGATGATCAAATATAAAGGGACAACACTTTATCCACCTGCGATGAATGATATTTTGAATGATTTTAATAATTTACAATGTTATCAGATTGTTATTCAATCTAATGAAATCGGGCTGGATGAGATCATTATTAAAATCAGTACGGATAGTGAGTCTGAAGATTTCGTAAGCGAAGTACGGGACCACTTCCGGGCTAAGCTAAGGGTAAGTCCTAAGATTGAAATTGTGGAATTTGAGACTTTATCTAAAGTTGTACATAATCCCAACAGCAGGAAACCGATTACTTTTATTGATATGAGATAGATAAAAGAAATAAAGTACTTTAAACTAATAGAAAAGCGGCCTGAAACTAGGCCGCTTTTTATTGTAATTCTTGTTGTTGTTTCTCTATTTTAATCAGGTTAGCAAGGTTTTTTATGACGGTATCGTGCTTCTTTACAAAAGGATTGTCTTTATTCCATACATAACCCGCCAGGACCGCACATATTTTTCTTTTGACATCTTCGTTTTCCGGTCTGTGGAAAAACAGCTCCTGTAAGTTTCCTGTATACCATTCTTTTACATAAGTGGTGAAAACATCCACACCGTATAATATGTAATCAGAATATTCTTTTTGCCAGTCAATAGTTTCCCCGTTCAATTGTCTGATGGCAAGTTTGGCTGCCAGCATTCCGGATTCTGTAGCAAAAGCCATCCCCGATGAAAAAACAGGGTCTAAAAATTCTGATGCATTTCCGGTAAGGGCGAACCCGTCACCGTATAGTTTTTTTACAGAGCAAGAGTAATCAACTAGTTTTTTAGGTTCAAAGATAAAGTCTACGTTTCCAAAACGTTTCACATAATAATCCGAGAGTGAAATTGCTTTTCTGAGAGCTTCCGTTGTGTCACCATTTTCTGCAAGCTTTTCAATATAATCTGTAGGACCTACAATTCCTACGCTTGTATTTCCATTAGAAAAAGGAATGACCCAAAGCCATACTTCAGTTTCAATGATATCGAAAGAGATTAAGGTTCCTTCCGTTCCCGTTTCTCTATTGATATCTTCAACATGCGAAAAAATAGCGGAGTGAGGAGATAGTTTTGAAGGTTTTTCCAGATCAAGTAAACGAGGCAACACCCTTCCATAACCACTGGAGTCAATAACGAATTTTGCATGAATCTCTTTCATCTCGCCATTCTTATTTTTTACAGTGGTCACAGAATCGGTTCCTTCAAACCTGATGTCGATTACTTCTGTTTCAAATTCAAGGTCAATTCCTTTATTGATGACTTCGTTGGCAAGTGTATTATCAAAATCAGCTCTGGGAACCTGCCAGGTCCAGTCCCAACCTTCTCCGAATTTGTCACTGAAATCAAACAGGCAGACTTCATTACCTCTCAGAAAGCGGGCTCCCAGCTTTTTTTCAAAGTTCATTTTGTCCAGGGCAGGGAAAAGTCCGGCTTCATCAAAGTGATCCATTACTCTGGGAATTAGGCTTTCGCCAACGACCAATCTTGGGAATCTGGCTTTCTCAACAACCTTTACATTGATGTTGTTCTTCTTTAAGTATGAGGAAGATACACATCCTGAAGGTCCGGCACCGATTACAAGAACGTCTACAAACTCTTTACCCATCTTTGATTTTTTATTTTAATAATAACTTCTATCTTTGCCGCAAAATTAGTGACAATTAATTAATATTTTATAAAATTATCTACTATTACTTCTGATTAATGAAAATAGACAACTTTTTAGAACTGAGGGATTTTCAAAAAATTATTATTGAAAATGAGAAAATAGAACTGGATGATACACTTTTAACAAGAGTGGAAGAAAGCTTTCAGTTTTTAAAAGAATTTTCAAAGAATAAAGTAATATATGGTGTAAACACAGGTTTTGGGCCAATGGCTCAATTTAAAATCAGTGATGAAGACACCCATCAGCTTCAGTATAACCTGATCAGAAGCCATTCTTCAGGAATTGGGAATCCTCTTCCTGCAGCCGAAGTTAAGGCTTGTATGTTGGCGAGACTTAATACTCTGTCTTTGGGAAATTCCGGTGTTCATAGTTCTGTTGTTTATTTACTTAAAGAATTGATAAACAGAGATGTTATCCCTCTTGTTTTTGAACATGGAGGAGTGGGGGCAAGTGGGGATTTGGTCCAGCTTGCCCATTTGGCATTGGTTCTGATTGGTGAAGGGGAAGTATTTTATAAAGGAGATAGGCAACCAACAAAAAAAGTTTTTGAAACGGAAGGATTAGAGCCGATAAAAGTTGAGATCAGGGAAGGATTAGCTTTAATGAACGGAACTTCTGTAATGTCTGGTATCGGAGCTGTAAATGCTTATAAAGCGAACCAGCTTACTGAAATATCCATAAAGCTTTCCTGCGCGATTAATGAGATTGTTCAGGCTTATGATGATCATTTCTCAGAGGTTTTAAACGGGACTAAAAGACATTATGGACAGCAGAAAATTGCTGAAAAAATGAGAGCCCATTTATCTGACAGTAAACTGATCAGAAAAAGAGAAGATCATTTGTATACCCACTTCGAAGAACAGGAAAAAGTATTTAAAGAAAAGGTTCAGGAATATTATTCATTAAGATGTGTTCCTCAGATTTTGGGACCTGTACTGGATACTTTGGAATACACAGAGAAAGTCCTTGAGAATGAGATCAATTCCGCAAATGATAATCCAATCATCAACGTTGAAGATAAACATGTATATCATGGTGGAAACTTCCATGGTGATTACATTTCGCTGGAGATGGATAAACTAAAGCTGGTCGTAACTAAATTAACGATGCTTGCAGAAAGACAATTGAACTATCTTTTGAACTCCAAGATCAATGAAATTTTACCTCCTTTTGTTAATTTAGGAAAATTAGGATTTAACTTCGGAATGCAGGGTGTTCAATTTACAGCTACCTCTACTACTGCTGAAAGCCAGATGCTGTCGAATTCTATGTATGTCCACAGTATTCCTAACAATAATGATAACCAGGATATTGTAAGTATGGGAACGAATGCAGCGGTTATTTGCAGAAAAGTAATAGAAAATGCTTTTGAGGTGTTAAGTATAGAAGCGATCACAGTTGTTCAGGCAATCGAATATCTTGGCTTCCAGAATAAAGTGTCCTCTTCAACAAAAAGCTTATATGATGATATCAGAAAAATCATCCCGGCATTCTCTGACGATATGGTGATGTACCCTTATCTGGAAGAGGTGAAACAATATTTTAAAAACAACAAAGGATGAAAAAAGTGTTGATTCTTTCTCTTATCGTATTGGGGCAAAGTATATTTGCTCAGCAGCTTGCATTGGTAAAAGAAAAGGCGAAAATAGGATATATTGATAAATCGGGAAATTACGTAATTGAACCTGCATATGAAACAGCAAGAAGTTTCTCTGACGGATTAGCAGCTGTGAAAATCAAAGATATGTGGGGTTTTGTAGGGAAAGATGGTAAAATGGCTATCGAACCTTCCTTCACGAAGGCGAGGGATTTCAATGATGGACTTTGTGCTGTGGAACGTGACGGAATTTGGTTCTATATCAATAAGAATGGAGAAAAGCTAAACATGCCGTATTCGGATAAATTATACGATTTTAACAATGGACTTGCCTTAATGAAAGTTTCAAATAAAATCGGAGCATTTGATACGGGCGGAAAGGTTGTAATACCCGCAGAATATGATGTTATCAAACCCTTTCAAAATGGTTATGCGAGGATTTCTCAGAAAGGATTATGGGGAATTATTGATACAGCCGGAAAAGTGATTGTTCCTGTGGAATATAACGATATCGGAGAATATAAGAACGGAGCAACCTGGGCGCAGAAAGGAAAAGCTTATGGTATTATTGATGGAAGTATTTTTTCCATCGCTGAAGGTGCGGATAAGATCTGGGATTTTGGAAACCAGCCCATTACCTACGCCCGCAGAAACGGAAAAATAGGATTTGTGGACAAAGCAGGAAAATGGGCGATAGAGCCTAAGTTTGATAAGGCGAGGGCATTTAATCAAAATTTAGCTCCTGCATATTCAGGAGGAAAATGGGGATATATTGATATGAAAGGAAACTTTGTAGTAGAACCTGCATATAATGATGCTGAGGTTTTTAGCAATGATAACCTGGCTCCAGTAAAAGGAAAGAATTGGGGATTCATTGATACTTCCGGTAAGCTTGTTATTCCGATGGATTATGATATTTCAGTAAGCTTTGGGTTCAATGAAAAAAATAAAGGTTTTAATGAAGGCGTTTCCAGAGTGAAGAAATCCGGAAAATGGGGTTTTATTGATAAAACAGGATCCCTGGTGGGAAATAAATGGTTTTATAATGCAGAACTTTTTCAAAATTAAAACTAATTCTAAGAGATGAAATGTGCAATTGTAACAGGTGGTTCCAGAGGTATAGGAAGGGCAATCTGTATAAAACTGGCTGAGGAGAAAAATTATCATATACTGATCAACTATACTTCTAATGAAGAGGCAGCAAAGGAAACATTGGCAAAAGTTGAAGAACTTGGAGCCACTGGAGAAATTCTTAAGTTTGATGTGGGAAATGCCGAAGAAACCCTTAAGGTTTTAGGGGATTGGCAGGAAAGTAATGCCGATGCATTGGTTGAAGTGATCGTAAATAATGCAGGGATTACCAGAGACGGTCTGTTTATGTGGATGAAGAACGAAGACTGGAATAGTGTAATTAATACCAGTTTAAATGGTTTTTTCAATGTTACGAATTTTTTCATTCAGAAATTGTTGCGTAACAAATATGGCAGGATTATAAATATGGTTTCAGTTTCCGGTGTTAAAGGAACTGCCGGACAAACCAATTATTCCGCTGCAAAAGGAGCCTTAGTGGGTGCAACAAAAGCACTTGCGCAGGAGGTTGCCAAAAGAAATATCACGGTAAATGCAGTAGCTCCGGGATTTATAAGAACAGATATGACACAGGAGTTTAATGAAGATGAATTAAAGGCAATGATTCCTGCAAACAGATTTGGGGAGGCTGAAGAAGTGGCTGATCTGGTTGCATTTCTGGCTTCACGAAAATCCTCCTATATTACAGGAGAAGTGATTAATATTAATGGTGGTATTTATTCATAATCAATAGCATAAGAAAGATGGAAAATAGGGTTGTGATTACCGGAATGGGAATTTATTCTTGCATCGGAACTTCTTTAGAAGAGGTGAAAGAGTCCCTATATCAAGGCAAATCAGGGATCGTTCTGGAAAAGGAAAGAAAGGAATTCGGATACAGATCAGGGTTAACAGGACAAGTTCCTAAACCGGACCTTAAAGGTCTTCTGAACAGAAGACAGCGTGTAAGCATGGGAGAAGAAAGTGAATATGCTTATCTTGCTACAGTAGACGCCTTAAAACAGGCTCAGGTCAGCGATAGTTTTCTTGAAGATCATGAAGTAGGTATTTTGTATGGGAACGATAGCGTATCTCAGGCTGTAGTGGAAGCGATTGATATTGCCAGGGAAAAGAAGGATACTACATTGATGGGATCAGGTGCCATTTTCAAGTCTATGAACTCTACGGTGACCATGAACCTATCTACGATTTTTAAACTCAAAGGAATTAACCTTACCATCAGCGCAGCTTGTGCAAGCGGATCACATTCTCTGGGGCTTGCTTATCTGATGATCAAAAGCGGTCTGCAAGACATGATTGTTTGCGGCGGAGCTCAGGAGACCAATAAATACTCAATGGCCAGTTTTGATGGGCTGGGTGTTTTCTCTGTAAAGGAAGACGAACCTGAAAAGGCATCAAGACCTTTCGATTCTGCACGTGACGGATTGATCCCGAGTGGAGGAGCGGCGACCTTAATCGTCGAAAGCCTTGAATCTGCCCAAAGGAGGGGAGTTCCTGTTTTAGGCGAGATTATAGGATATGGTTTTTCTTCAAACGGGGGACATATTTCTACTCCTAATGTAGATGGTCCTGCTTTAGCAATGGACAGAGCTCTAAAACAATCTGGATTAAGTGCTAAAGATATAGACTATATCAATGCACACGCTACATCTACTCCGATAGGAGATGCTAATGAAGCACGTGCGATCTACGAGATTTTTGGCAGCGAAGTTCCGGTAAGCTCTACAAAATCAATGACAGGACATGAATGTTGGATGGCGGGAGCCAGCGAAGTGATTTATTCGATGCTGATGATGGAGAATGGTTTTGTAGCTCCGAACATCAATCTTGAAAATCCCGATGAAGAGGCAAAAAGGATAAATTTGGTATCTAAAACAAAAAATCAAAAAATTGACGTATTTTTGTCGAATTCTTTTGGGTTTGGGGGAACCAATTCGGCATTAATTGTAAAAAAATTTGATTAAAAAAGATGGAAAGAGAAAAAATTGTTGCTATCGTTAATGATTTTTTAGTAAATGAATTTGAGGTAGATGGCGATGAGATAAACAAAGACGCTAACCTTAAAACAACTTTAGGTTTAGACAGTTTAGATTATATTGACATGGTTGTCATTATTGAGGCTAACTTCGGAGTGAAGTTAGGCGAAGCCGATTTTAAAAAGATGGTCACATTTGATGACTTCTACAACACTATTGAAAACAAAATAGCTAACAAAAACGCATAAACTATCGACTGAACTTTATTTTTTATTATAAAAATCAGGCAGATCAAAAATGAACAAGTGGAAAGGTAAGTCTAAAGGAACAATATCAGGATATAAGATATTTGTTTACTGTATTAGAAATATCGGCATCAGAAGTTCATATTTTGTGCTTTATTTTGTAGCAACCTATTACTTTCTGTTTCTAAGAAAGAGTAATCAGTATATCTTTTATTACTTCAACAAAAGATTAAAGTATAATTTCTGGAAGTCAAAAATCGCTGTATTTAAAAGTTACTTTACTTTTGGAAAGGTTCTTATCGATAAGACAGCCATATCGGTTGGCTTAAGGGATCGGTTTACCTACGAATTTGATGGGATCCAGAATCTTAAGGACCTTCTTAATGAAAAAAAAGGCGGCGTACTTATCAGTGCTCATATCGGAAATTTTGAAATCGCGGAACATTTTTTTGCAGATATTGATTTCGATTGCCAGATTAATTTAGTGACTACGGATCAGGAAGTTACAGCCATTAAAGAATATATGGACAGTATTGCTGTTAAAAAAAGCAATATCAAATTTATTTACGTTAAAGATGATATGTCCCATATTTTCGATATCAATACCGCCTTATCTAAAAATGAGTTGATTTGCTTTACAGGAGATCGCTACTTTGAAGGCTCTAAATTCCTGGAAACCGAATTGCTGGGGAAAAGTGCCAAGTTTCCGGCAGGCCCGTTTCTTATTGCTTCCAGGTTAGGAGTGCCTGTGGTGTACGTTTATGTTATGAAAGAAAAGAATCTCCATTACCATTTATATGCAAGGGTTGCACACGTAAAAAAACGGGACGCTCAGGGGTTATTAAACTCTTATGTCGAGAATCTGGAGAATATGATTAAAAAATATCCGCTGCAATGGTTCAATTATTTTGATTTCTGGGATGATATTAATTAATTTTCTATACTTTTAAGGCATAAAAACTAACAATAACTCCAACTGCTAAGATTTCTTTAGAAGTTTAGATCAATGAAGCTTACTGTATTTGTTTTTGTCCTTGCATAATCTTAATGCAAGGAAGAAGCAAAAATAAATACGTCCGCTTAATAATTTAACCTCTGAATTTCTTAGCTTTAAAGAAATGAGACGCTACTTTTGAAAAAAGAATATGACATACTTGTAATCGGCAGCGGTTTAGGAGGTCTTGTTTCGGCTTTGATTTTAGCGAAAGAAGGTCTTAAGGTATGTGTATTGGAGAAAAACAATCAGTACGGAGGTAATCTACAGACCTTTTCCCGTAATAAACTTATTTTCGATACCGGTGTTCATTATCTTGGAGGGCTTTCAAAAGGCCAGAACCTGAACCGTTTTTTTTCCTATCTGGAAATTATGGATGATCTGGAAATCCATCAAATGGATCTAAACGGATTTGATAAAATAACTTTTGACGGAGATGATACAGAATATCCTCATGCGCAGGGTTATGAGAACTTTGTTTTTCAATTATCCCGTTTCTTTCCTCATGAAAAAGAAAACCTTGAAAGATACTGTGAGGGAGTACAATACGTCTGTAATCATTTCCCCAGATATAATGTGGTTGGAAAAGATCATTACAATGAGGAGATCCTTCACCTCAATACCCGGAGATTCATAGAATCAATTACTTCTGATAAGAAGCTGCAGGCCATATTATTAGGGTCTAATTTTCTGTATGGCGGAGATTCTGAAAATACCCCGTTTTATGTGCATGCACTTACCGTTAATTCCTGTATTCAGAGTGCTTATAAATGTGTGAAAGGAGGAAGCCAGATCTCCAAGTTGCTCATCCGCAAATTACGGGAATATGGTGCAGATGTTCACAAGCATTCTGAAGTCTCTGAAATGATCTTTAATGAGGATGTTTTGGTAGCCGTAAGGACTAAAACGGGTAAGGAATATGCTGCTAAAAAGTTTATTTCCAACATGGAAATCCGTTCTACTCTAAAGCTGATCAACGAGAAAAGACTAAGAAAATCTTTTCTTAACAGGGTTTTAAGCTGGGAACCTATTTCTTCCTGCTTCAGTGTCTATATTGTTCTGAAGCCGGGAATTATATCCTATTTTAATCACAACATCTACCATTATTCTTGCAGTGAACAGGTTTGGAATGCTTATCAGTATAAGAATGAAACCTGGCCTGAGACGTATATGCTAAGCTCCACGCCATCGAAGCATCATCCTGAATTTGCAGAAAGTATGACAGCAATTACTTATATGGATTTTGATGAGGTGAAAAAATGGGAGAAAACAGTCAATACAGTAACGGATGAGCATGAAAGAGGGAAAGAATATGAAAAGTTCAAGCAGGAAAAAGCCAACAGGATGATTGATGCGCTGGAAAAGAAAATTCCGGATCTCAGACAATCGATTAAACATATATACACCTCTTCACCGCTTTCTTATCGTGATTATATAGGAAGTTTTGAAGGAAATATGTACGGATATATAAAAAGTTCTGAAACCCCATTGAAAACAATGGTTTCACCAAGGACTAAAATTGATAATCTTTTTTTAACCGGACAGACTGTTAATATGCATGGTATTTTAGGCGTGACCATAGGTGCTTTTAATACCTGTGCCGAGATTTTAGGGAAAGGACTTATTGATGATCGTTTGAAAAAAATGGATACAAAGAGTGACAAAGAGAGTTAATTTCAGGTTTTCAATTCGGGATGATAGAAAGTGGAATGAGGGTTTTCAATCTTCCTTTTCTATCTTACGTATTGTTGATATCTGTAAGATAGTATGCTCGCTCTTATGCACTATTACGCTCGTCTCATGTGGTATCCAAAAATCCATACATCATCTTCCTGAAGTAAAACAATATGCTTTGGAAGTTCCCAAAGTTGAAAGGATTAACGATTCTACCTTTAGTTTTAATCAGAATTATTTAACGAAGAACCGGCAGCAGCTTTGGGAATTGTATATCAAGGGAAATCCTTTACAGCTGGGATACAATAATGGTGCATTGACGAAAGACCTGATGCAGAAGCAGGAAGCCATTTTTTTCTCTAAGGTAGAAGGATTTGTACCATCCAATTTTAAGCAAAAATTACTACGAGGATTTCTAAAATGGTATAACAGGAAGATGTACCTGAATGTAAGGGAAGATTATCAGGCTGAACTATACGGATTGTCCCGTTATTCCTCTGATCAGTACAACTTTATTGCTCCAAGGTATTTAAGAAGCCTATACCTTCATGGAGCTCATGATATTGGCCACGCCATGCAGGATCTTGCTTTGGTGGGATGCAGCTCCCTGGCAGTTTGGAATGATAATACGGAAGATGGAGACCTGCTGATTGGTAGAAATTTTGATTTTTATGTTGGAGACGATTTTGCAAAAAATAAGCTTGTAGAATTTATAGAACCTGAAGAAGGTATTCCCTATATGTCTGTCAGCTGGCCCGGAATGATCGGGGTGGTTTCCGGAATGAATAAAGAAGGAATCACGGTGACCATCAACGCAGGGAAATCCAAAATTCCCTTAACCGCAAAAACCCCAATATCTCTTGTAACCAGGGAGATTTTGCAGTATGCTAAAAATATTGACGAAGCCATTGCTATTGCTAAGAAAAGAAAGGTTTTCGTTTCAGAATCTATATTGGTAGGAAGCGCCAATGATAAAAATGCAGTGATAATTGAAGTTTCTCCCAACAACTTTGGAGTTTACCGGGTTCAGAATTCAAGTCGTATTGTTTGTACCAATCATTTTCAATCCGAGTCTTATAAAGATGATAAGAAAAACAGAAAACATATTCTGGAAAGCCATTCAGGATATCGATATGAAAAACTTCAGGAGCTTCTTCAGGAGAACAAAAAATTAAATCCTGAAAAGATGGCTTCGATTCTCAGGGACAGATCAGGTTTAAAAGGTGAAAAGATAGGATATGGAAATGAAAAAGCCCTTAACCAGCTGCTGGCTCATCATGCCGTTATATTTTCACCTCAGAAGAAATTAGTCTGGGTTTCTTCTAATCCTTATCAGTTGGGCGAATTTGTTTGTTATGATTTAAACAGGATATTTTCCGCAGATCGTTTGAAATCCGGAGAGTTTGCTGTTTCCAGCCTCAATATATCTAAAGATCCTTTCTTAGACTCCCGGGAATTTAAAAATTATGAAGAATACAAAAAGCTTCATAACAAGATAGATGATGCTTCAGAACGTACGGGAGAAATGCTGTCAGAAGATTGGATCCGGCATTATCAATCCTTAAACCCAGATTTCTGGCTTGTTTATTACCAGGCGGGGAAGTACTATCTCAGTAAGAAAGACTTTTATAAGGCAAAGGCAGCTTTCGAAAAAGCTCTGACGAAAGAAATCACAACTGTCCCGGACAAAAGGAAAGTTGAAAAATATCTGAGAAAATCCGATAGAAAATTGAATTAAGACTGTTCTATTTAAAACCTTCCCATTCCCTTTAATACTATTGAATATTTAGTGATCATATTTTATCTGATTTTTATTGGGGATAAAAATATATGTGTTTGTGGGATTGCTTGTATTCTCAGTTATTTTATTGAGTAATTTGTTTTATTTAGGGCAATTTGTTTTATTATTTTAATTAAAAATTACTTTTAAGTGAAAAATATTTTAAAACATTTGAATTTATTAATTATATTCGTTTGTTTAAAATTAATAAATGAATGAAGAAAATCTATTTTTTATTTCTTTTGTCCTTTCTTATTATGTACTCCTGTAAAGATGAGAGAATCGAAGGAATAGGCGTTGAAAATCCCCGTGTTAATTTCGATATTAATGCTATTCCCTATGCAAAATTATCTACTTATTCTTTTTTCACCGGCGAATTGAAGAACCTGGTTCCGGCACCCAAAGTAATACCTTATGAACCTGCCAGTTCGCTTTTTACAGATTATGCTTTAAAGAAAAGATTTATCTGGATGCCGAAAGGTACAAAAGCTACTTTTGATGGTGATAGCAAAACATTGGACTTTCCTGTTGGCACTGTATTGATAAAAAGTTTTTATTACAATACCATACAGCCCGGTAATACAACGAAAATTCTGGAAACGAGATTAATGATAAGAAAATCCAGTGGATGGATATTTGCCGAATATTTATGGAATGATAACCAGACAGAAGCCAACCTCGTATCCGGAAACGATTTTACCAGCGGAAGCTCCAAAAATATTACATTTAAAAAAGAAAATAATGAAATCCTGAATATTGACTACAGAATTCCATCGGAATCGGAATGTTATGCATGTCACAAATTAGACAATAAGCCTGTCCCTATTGGGGTAAAGCCCCAGAATTTAAATACAACATACAATTACCCTGGAGGAGTTAAAAATCAATTGCAAAAACTGGTTGACGAGGGTTACCTAGTCAGCTATCCTGCAAACATCGTTTCTACAGTGAATTATAAAGATACGAGTAAACCTGTGGATATCCGGTTACGATCCTATCTGGATATTAATTGTGCTCACTGCCATCAGCAGAATGCACGTTGTGATTATCGGGCTATCCGATTGAGCTTTAACCAGACTACAAACCTTACCAATATGGGAGTTTGTGTACTGGCAGATGAACCGATAGATGCCTCATTGGAAAGAATTATAACACCTGGAAATCATAACAAATCAGTGATGAGCTTCAGACTTTCTTCTGTAGATGAAAGTAAGAGAATGCCTTTGCTGGGGAGAACGATTGTGCATGATGAAGGGGTTGCCCTCTTAAATCAATGGATCAATTCTTTGAACCAAAACTGTCCCTAAAAACTAAACAACCTGAAGAAAACATGAGAAAAAATTTATCCCTTTTTATTTTGTTATTCAATATAACCTGGGGAATTGCACAATTAACGTGTGCTTCTGCATTGAATGTGGTGCTGGGAACAAATACAGCACCTGTAATTACCGGAACTGCAGCTACTACGGCATGTAATATCGGACTGCCTGGTACGGCCGGGTTATGGTACAAATATACCGCGACCCAGGATAGGAGTGTTACCGTCTCAACAGTCATTACAGGACAAAATGTTGATACCCGGGAGATTATATTTAAAGGCACCTGCGGAGCATTGACCTGTGTAACGGCGAATGATGATTTTTTAGGAAACGCTTCTCAGGTAACATTTACAGCACAGGCCGGCACAACATATTATATTGTTTTTGATAATAAGTGGTCCAGTTCAGGATTCAATTTCACGGTATCTGAAACGGCTCCGCTTGTCAACAGGGTGTCTTTTACCCCGCAGTCCGGTAATGTTTATGGTACTTATAATAATTGTGTAGTAGATATGAACGGGGATTATCTGGATGATATTGTATCGGTTTTGAGTAACACGCAGATTGCAATCTCCTACCAGCAGCCGGGAGGAACTTTTAATCCGGTTACCTATAACGTTCCCAACACCACAGTTACCCCTAGCTGGAGCATAGCAGCTGGAGACTATGACAATAACGGATTTAATGATCTGATATATGGTTCGGGAAATGGCATTTGTTTTTTAAAGGCCAATGCAGATGGAACAGGGTACACTTCTGACAGAAAACCCCAAACATTCCTGACACAGCGTACCAATTTTATAGATATTAATAAAGATGGAAAGCTTGATGCTTTTGTATGTGATGATAATGCGCCGAACCGGTTCTATTTGAATGATGGTACTAATATGAACCATAACCAGGGAGGATTGGGAGATTTTCCTTCAGGAGGTAATTATGGTTCTATCTGGATTGATTATGATAATGACGGAGATATGGATCTTTATATTGCAAAATGCAGTGGTGGAGGTTCAGGGCCAGGAGGAAACGTAGATGAGCTGCACCGGAATAATGGTGATGGAACGTTTACGAATGTGGCAGTGGCGGCTAATATGGCGAATCCTACACAGACATGGTCCTCTGCATGGGGGGATTTTAATAACGATGGCTGGATGGATGCTATCATAGGGATAAACTCTACCTCAAACGGGTTGAGCAGAGTCATGAAAAATAATGGTAACGGTACCTTTACTGATGTATCTGTAGGCTCCGGATATGATATTATAAGCAATCTAAGCAGGGAATATGTGGCCTATGATTTTGATAATGACGGATTTCTAGATGTATTGGGAGCTGGAAATACAATTATGTTTGGCAATGGAAACTTCCAATTCACTCCTAACCTTAATCCTTATAGTCTTGACTTTAACAAGCGTCCAATAGGTGATCTGAATAACGATGGTTTCCTGGACATTCAAAGTGGACAAACGATCATGATTAATGACGGAAATTCTAATCACTGGTTAAAAGTGACATTGAGGGGAACCCAGAGTAACAGAAATGGAATCGGGGCAAGAGTTGAGATTTACGGAGAATGGGGTAAACAGATTCGGGATGTGCAAAGTGGGGTAGGTTTTATGAATATGAATACTCTTAATGTTCATTTTGGAATCGGGCAAGCAACAACGATCGGAAAAGTGGTCGTAAAATGGCCTTCCGGATTGGTAGATGTTATTAGTAATGTTACCCCGGATACAACATTGCATGTTGTGGAAGGAACACATCTTGATGTGAAGGAAGTGCAAAATACACAAGAACTGCTGACAGTTTATCCTAATCCGAGTGCGGACCTTTTAAATTTCAAATCCAACGCCGATTTCGTTCCGGTGGAGGCCAGATTATTTGATGCAAGCGGTAGAATAGCTTTGCAGACAAAAGTTGAAAGAAATACAATATCGATTAAACAGCTGAACACAGGTACTTATATTCTTGTGTTATTAGATAAGAATGGCAAATTATATTCGCAGAAAGTAACTAAAAAATAGTACTACAATCAATTAATAACTTCAAACTGCAAAGTCGAAAGGCTATGCAGTTTTTTATTTAAAATACTATATTGCAGGCTCAAAATAATATTACATTATTCTGAGTATAAGTAAAAACGATTCAATGATTTCGAAGAAGATTAAAATCTTATTTAGTATTCCTTTTATTATTATTGTGTGCTACACTTGTTATTTAATAAGTGTATATGATTCCATTCCCGAGATTATCCCTATCCACGGATATGGGAAAAATACAGATGGATTTGGCAGCAAAATGTTTTTATTTTTTCCCATCATTCTTAACCTGATCCTGTTGTTGTTTATCTGGTGGATTATCAAAAGTCCTCATAAAATTAATTTTTCCTTTGAAATAAAAGAGGACGAGAAAGCCAGGACCTATGCAACAGCTCAAATGGTGTTGGTTATCGTTTCGATATTTATCACTGTTATATTAACCCTATTGTTATTTTCAGGGGTTGTATTTAAATAAATTAATTATTCAGGATTTACTTTATTAAGAAAAAGATAGACTGCAGCACCTGAAATAGCAGATGTTATACTTGCAAGGATCATACTGCCGATAACATATTGAAGGAGGTTATTCTTTACCAGATCGAAATTTAATTCCTGGTTAAAAACATTGCTTTCACCATGTACGAAAGGAGCACCGATAAATAAAGAGATTGCAATGATAAAAGGAATAAAGGGAGGTAAGCTTATATTGGATGCGACAAAAGCCAGCACCTTATTTAATTTAAATAATACTGATAAGGAAATAACAAGCAGTGTCTGAAATCCCCAAAAAGGTGACAGTCCGATAAATACACCTAATGCAACGGAAAAAGCTTTCGTTCTGTTACTGCCATCACTTTCAAGCACATCCTCTTTAATGAACTTTTTGAGACTTTTCTTACGGAAATTATTAATAAAATTTCTTGGAATAATGTAGAAAAGGGTAATCGTAACAAGAATGGTATTCAGGATACTTATCCGGGTAAAATCTTTAAATGGCCTGAAATGAGAAACCCTTTCTGCAGGGTCATATAGAACCTTAACAGGAACATTCTTTACAGGAATATGCCGCCATGCAGATCTTACAATAACTTCAATCTCAAACTCAAATTTTGGGGTAAAATATTTCTTGGGGATCTTTAGTAATGGATACAGACGGTAGCCAGATTGGGTATCTTCTAATTTAATACCAGTTTCAAACCAAAACCAGAAATTAGAAAACCTGTTTCCAAAGCTGCTTTTCTTAGGAATTCCGTCTTGAGACATATTTCGGTTACCGATGAGCAAAACATCTTCTTTTTCTTTGATAAGGGCTTCTGTAAAAACCGGTATGTCATCCGGGTAATGCTGGCCATCAGAATCTATTGTTATAGCATAATGAAATCCTGATTCTTTTGCTTTTCTGAAACCTGTTCTTAAGCCGTTTCCTTTACCTTTATTTTCCTGAAGTGTAATGACTGTAATTTGCGGATAGCCGTTCAGTATCTGAGCTGTGGAATCCGTGGATCCGTCATTGACCACAATAATGTTTGAAGTATATTCTAAAACACCATCAATAACTCTTGCCAGTGTTCTTTCATTGTTGTAGGTGGGAATTAAAATACAGATTTTCTTTTCGGAAATTGTATTTTGTACTTCAGGAAGGGTCATTGTTTTATTTTAATGAAGCTTTGTCTGCTGGAGTAAAAGTTTTAGACTGCGCTGCAAATCTCTGAATATAGCTTTTTAAAGCCTGATTCTGCTTGCTGTAATTGTTCAGAATGAATAATTTATCATCTTTTAAACTGGAATGGTATCCTACAATTTTAGGAATATTTTCCTGAACGCTCAGGCGGATCACTCTCAATTCAATATTGTTAGGATTATTTTTAATAATACTTTCAAGACTTGTTGCTCCTGTTTTTACAAAAGATTTTCTCTTTCCTTTTTCAGTGGTTACCTTGGCTTCCATAATTTGTGCAGCTGCTTTATAACCGGAAATAACGGGATCAGTTGAAGACTGTTTTTCCGCGATATTGATAAAGGACTGAGTATTGGCGTTCGATTGATTGGCTTTCGCATAGCTGTTTCTCAATGACTCCAGATCAGAGGACTGAAAGAAAAATGTAAATACGGCTACCAGCGATAAGATGAATTTCATAATTTCTATCTTTTATAATGTACAGACATCTTTAATGCAATAGTCTCGCCAAATAAAGTCGTGTTCTTTACTTTAATCTCATCTTCTCCTTCATTAATATCGAGCTGTACAGTAAGGTCGGGTGTTTCAAAAGGATTAATGATGGCCATAAACTTCACATTGGAAGCTGTTTTTAAGAACAACTTTGAACCGGTGATCTCTTCTGTAAGTTCTTTTACAATTTGCATCATGCACACTCCGGGCGTAACCGGATTTCCCGGGAAGTGTCCCTTAAAAATTTCGTGATCACTGTTTAATCTGATATGGGCAACGAAGCTTCCGTTTTCCGCTTTGTCGTACGATTTTAGAGTATAAAAGTCTGTAAGAATGGTTTGCATCTGTTACTCGGTTTCTGTTATTTGAACTAACTTTATATTGATCTTGAAATCTTTATGTTGAAGATTGATACTATCCGCGAATATATGTTTTTTTGCTTCAAAACTAAAATCGATTTTTGCTTTATTATTCCTTGTATACATGATCTGATGAAGCAAGCCGTCCTTTTTATCAAAAAACAGATAATACTTGTTGTGGTCTTCCTGAGAGACAAAAATCTTTGACTGATCATTTTCAAAACTTTCCTGTACCGGATAGGTCTGCTTCAGAAGATGTTGAAAATCATTCTTCAGGAAGTTTTTTACGATTTTCTTATCGAGATCAGGAATGATATAATTGATTTTGAAATCTTGATCTGAAATTTCAAAATCAATAAGCTTATTCCCAAAATCTGATGTCAATGCCACGCGATGTGTCGTTTCGTTGATCCTTTTTATGATAAGAATTCCACTCACGTGATTTTTATAAATATCGATCTGGCATTTATACACATAATCTTCTTTTGAAGAAAAATATAAGTTCTCAACAGATTTCTCAGTTCCTGGTGCAGGTTTTACATCATTAAGCTGATAGGTCTTACAGGATAAGAAAAACAGTAGAAGAGTACTATAAAGAAAACTCTGATACAGAAATCGGGGCATTGATCTTTGTGTTTTTGAAAACTATATTCGTCGTATCTCCCGATGCTTCCAGCATATTGACCTGGGCAACGGTGGATTCATTTTTAGGAAAATATAACTCGATCTGTTTGATGTACTTCAGGAGCTGAGCAGATTTAGGAGTAAATTTTGCAATATTGTAAGCAGAGCTTTTGAAGTAGGTGACGATGAATTCGGGATCACTAAACATTTTTCCATTGGAGCTTCCTACAATAAGTTTGTTAATTTTTTCAAATGTTTTACTTTTTGCATCAACAGAGGATTTCTTCCCCTGATCATTGATAAAGATTTTATTTTCCTTAAAAACAATGCTGTATTGATAAGGCTTGGTGTATTTCCAGCTTAGCATATTGGGCGATTTAAGAGACATCTTACCATAGGTGACAATGTTCTTATCCAGGAAATCCATTTTTTTGGTTTGGGTAAAGTCGCTCTGCAACGTTTTGATTTGTTGTGTTTCAGATGATACCTTCATTACAAACGCCTTTGCCTCGTTTCCTGTCATTGCTGTGTTTTGAGCAAAAAAGAAACCTGAAACCAATAAAAATGCTCCGAAAGCAATATTTTTAATCATTTTTTATTTGATTTTATAATTGAATCAATAGTAAAAGCAGAATACTTTTTATTCTTCAAAAATAGCAATAAATCTACCAAAACACGATAGGTCTTTTCTGAAGTGTCATGGAGAAGCACAATGCTGCCGGGTTTTATTTTAGATGTAATCCTTTTGTAGATTTTCCTTTCATCTTCTATAACGGTGTCCAGCGATCGTACATTCCAGCCGATACTTATTTTTCCGCTTCTTTTAATTGCTTTAGCTATGGAAGGATTGGTCACTCCAAATGGAGGCCTATATAATACGGTTGTGGTGTTTCCCACAGAGGCAATTATTTCATCACATTTTGTTATTTCATCAGTCATTTTTGCTGTCGGTAGAAAACCCGTTGAGTTAGAATGGGTATACGTATGGTTTCCAATGTTATGACCTTCGGCAATAATCCTTTTGAACGTATCAGGATATTTCTCAATTTGTTTTCCAATACAAAAAAATGTTGCTTTGATGTGATGTTCCTGAAGCAGATCTAAAAATTGAGGTGTAAACTCAGTCGGTCCGTCATCAAAAGTAAGGGCAACCTCTTTAACTTTTGTTTTTTTATGGGTAATGCTATTCACAAAATAGCCCAGCTTAATATCAAAGGAACCCCAAACCACAAATGCCGAAAAAAGCAAAAAGCAGAATACATATACCCAAAAGCTCCCGTGAAATGCATAAATAAATACATTACAGAATATATAAAACAGGATCATTGAATAATGCTTCATTGTATTGTTTTTTTGAATTTCCAATCTAAAATTTTTCATCCGGGGTTTGACACAGCAGAACGAAAAATCTAAAAAATTGAGAACATACCAGATGTTACCCGCTTACAATTTAACGATTTTGAAATGTAAAGATTAAAAATTCCGTCCTTTTATCCTATCATACCTTTTCTAACAATACCAAACTATGATCATTTCCTAAAAGATGATTATACAAAAGCACATTTTTAATCGCATTCTTTTTTATAGAATTGATCATCATGATCTCCGGGATTTGTTGATTTTTCAGAATATGACATGCCATAAATGTTGAAAAACCACTTGCCGTATTGTATTCTCCGCTTAAATGTTTATAATATAGCAATGCTGATTCAGGAAACAGGTTCATTGCTGTTTTATAATACGTATCCGATTCCTGATCGCCACTGAATCCTAAAATTACGGCATCAATATCGGTAAGAGAAAGATTATTCTTCACGAGAAAAGCTTCAATAAATCTTTCGGTTTCCTGCTGTTCAAGTTTATTGGTTATTTGAATGTCCCTGATCTGGGCATAAGAATTTTCCGCCTTATTTTTTCCAATGACAAAAAAGCTTGAACCTTCACCCCATAGTACACCTTTTGTTGTTGATGTTAAAAAATCAACAGGAAAATGTTCGGTTTTTTTAATGATGTGGCGGAGTTGGTAAAGTTCCATTGTTCTTTCGGTCTGTTCATCCGTACAGCCAACAAGTATATTTTCAGCCTCATCATCGGTAAGCTGAAGTTTGGCATCTAGTAGGGAAAACTCTAGAGCTGAAGAAGTATTGACATAAGTAAAATTATAAGCGTGGCATTGTAGAGCCAAAGCAATCTGGCCGGCTACGGTATTGTGCGTCGACTGAATAAAATAGGTTGGAGTTAAAAACTCCTCCTGATTGTCGATTACATTTTTTAAGAATTTTTCAGAATCCTGAGAACAGCCCATTCCGGTTCCTACAATAATGGCATCCGGTTTTTCTATTCCAGCTTCTTTCAAGGCATAGTGAGATGCGACCGAGCTCATTTTTACCGTTTTAGACATCCTCCTGATCATTGCTGCGGGAATGAATTCTTTATATGCCGGTTCTATTGCCTTTACAATTGGTATAGAGTTTTCAGGTTTGAACTGACCAAAAAAATCTTCAGCTAATGTATCCTGTACCGAAATACATGAAGCTCCATTGATATACACTGAACTCATGGCTTAGAGAAAATTAGTGTTGAACAATTTCCTCCGAATCCGAATGAGTTGGATAAGACATGGTTGATATTTTTTTTCCTAAGTTCAGTAACCGGAACCAGGTTGAATTCTTCCATAGGAGTTTTAAAATTCAAATTCGGAAATATAATGCCGTGCTGAATGGCTAAAATGGAATAAACTGCTTCTATTCCTGCCGCAGCGGCTAATGTATGTCCTGTAAAAGCTTTGGTGGAGCTGAATTCGGGAACATTTCCTTCTCCGAAAATACGGATCATTGCAATTCCTTCCGACAGGTCATTATTGGGAGTGGCTGTTCCATGAACATTGATGTAGTTAATTTCCTCTTTGTTGATTCCGGAAACCTTTAATGCCTGCTGCATCGCAAGATAGGCACCTTGTCCGTTTTCAGACGACGCGGTTTGATGATGGGCATCATTTGCATTTCCATAACCTGAAAGATAGGCAAGAACCTTTTTATTCTCTTTTTTTACAACTTCATCAGACTCCAGCACCAGAAAAGCTGCTGCTTCACCTAGATTCAATCCTTTTCTGTTCTGGTCGAAAGGAGTATTATAAGAATCAGTAAGAATCATTAGGGTATTAAACCCATTGAGTGTAAATTTGGATAAAGAATCTGTTCCGCCTACGATCACACGATCCAGCACCCCATTTTTAATAAGCTTAGCTCCCATCATGATCGCATTCGCTGCCGATGAGCATGCGGTACTTATTGTTGATACCATTCCTTTTAAGCCCAGATAATCTGCAATGGCTAAAGAGGAGTTTCCTGCATCATGAGCATCAATATATTTTTGCTTTTCAGGAAAGTCTTCATAGTTGTAGAAATACTTTTCAGTAATATCCATTCCTCCGACACTAGTCGAGGAAATCAGGCCTGTTCTGAAGGCATTGATATCGGAAATTCCTGCATTTTCTACAGCTTCTTTTGCAGCAATCATTCCCAATAAAGAGGTTCTTGTAACATTGTTGTCTTCATTCAGCTGAAGGTGTTGTACAAGTTCTTCATTAGACTGTTTTATTTCACCTGTTTTAATGTATCCTGCATGGCGGGTTTCAAACATTTGGATGTCCGAAATGCCATGCCGGCCTGTTGTCAGCGAAATAAAATTTTCTTCCACGTTGTTGCCAACGGAAGAAATGATGCCCATTCCTGTTATGGCAATTTTATGACCCATTAATTATTTTGTTCTGTTTTCTTCGATGAATTTTGCCATCGTATCGATAGATTGAAAAATTTCTTTTCCTTTCTTTGGATCAGCTAATTTTATTCCATAATCCTTATCCAGAAGAACAATCAGTTCTAACGCATCAATAGAGTCTAATCCTAAACCACCACCAAATAACGGGTCTGTGTCTTTGATTTCCTCAACAGCTACATCTTCAAGGTTAAGAACTTCTATAATTTTGTGTTTTAATTCTAATTTTAAATCTTCCATAATTATTATTTTAAGGTAACCCTATAACAATGTGCCAGATTACCAATGATATTTTATAATGCGAGCAAATATACAAAAGCTTTATAACTTTCCTGATATAGTTCCACCCAGCCACACAATACATTTTCTGCTTTTCCCGACTTCAGTAATTGCTGGGCATAATTGTTTAAAAAATTTTCATCAAATTCGTCTAAAATGAAAAAAGCATTTTCAGTCTGCATTTTATGTCGGATGCTTATTTCTCCTACACAAATGTTAGGCAATGTATACACAAAGACCGCAGGGCTGGGAAAATAATTCTCGTTGGAATTGATGCTTTCCTGATATTTAAAGTCCGTATCCAGGCTTGATGATTTATTGGCAAAAACCAAAGCGGTTTTGCTGTTATCCTGATCTTTCAGAAGCATTTCTGCGGCTAAAAAAGCAAGTTTGCTTAGCGGATCCATTTTATGGAACTTAGGATAATTAAGATCAAGGTTCTTGTAGGCTTCTTTAGCAAACTCCTGAAATGTTGTTTCCTTATTTGAGAAGACCATATTCCCGTTCATGGTAATTGTAGAGTTTTCTATAGTGCAAACAGCTGTTTTCTTCATCTTATCCGGTTTAACATTTTTCTAAAACAATTGCAGCATTACATCCTCCAAAACCTGAAGCGGTTTTTAAAATATATTTAATTTCTGAGTGTTGCTGTTCTTTTATAATATGCAGAGGTTGGGAGACACCCATCTCTTTAAAGTTTTTGGAGGGAAGAAGGGTATTGTGTAAAGCGCTTTCCATTGAAATGATACTTTCTAATAATCCCGATGCACCAAGACAATGTCCGTAAAACCCCTTCATACTATTCAAAGGGACATGTTGAAGCTCCATTCTGTTAAAAGCAACAGCTTCCATTTCATCATTATACAGGGTTGCTGTTCCGTGTGCAGAGATAAAATCAATATCAGTGGCAGCTACTTTAGCCTCTGTCATGGCATTCCTGATACTTTTATACAGTCCGTCTCCTGTTCTTGAAGGACCTGAAATATGGTTAGCGTCATTAATAGCAGAATCTCCGAGAATTTTAAACCTAAACTGATCAGGAGAAATTGCCCAGGAAGTTATATATACCGCTGCCGCAGCCTCTCCGATATTGATCCCGTTTCGATTTTTGTCATAAGGCTGGCAAGGTTCTTTTGCCAGAGCCTGAAAAGAGTTAAAACCGGAGATAACAAACTCCGTGATTTCATCACCTGCAATGACAAAAGCATCTTTATAATTTCCCGATTGAATCAGGTTTTTAGCTACGCCAATAGCCATCACTCCTGAAACACAGGCGTTAGAAACAACAATGGGCTTTGATTTAAATCCAAAAAAATCAGCGATCTTTTGTGCCAAGACAGAAAGAAATGCCCCCTCTGGTAAAGAAGATTGATTCTTTAGTAAGCTCACATTTCCCTTTGTGGTAGATAATATAAAAGCTGTTTCTGTAGTAATGTCGTGCCTTTCTATTAAAGGTTTTAAGCACAACAGGAACATTTTTTCCAATCGGGTGAAATTCTGGTCGGGAAAATGACTGTTGAATTCCGCATTTAATTTTTCCGTATCCACCATTGAAGCATATACTGCTTCCTGGTTCTCTAAAATTGGATGCTGGGCAACTCCGGACTGGTTTTGCAACAGAGCATGCCAATTGTCATTGAGGTTCATACCCAGCGGAGTGACGCAGTTATAATCAGTTATGTAGATCTCCTTCATCATGACAATTTCATTTTATCTTTCCATTTCTGAAAGAAGTCGGGATTATAGAGGCATAAATTTCCGTCATTATCTAAAAATACCTGAATGGTCTCGCCTTTGCAAACCAGTTTATTATCCTGATTGAATATTTCATAAGTAAAGATCAGTTTTGCCGCAACCGAATTCACAAAAGTAGTTTCTATCCTGAAGATTTCTCCGTATTTTAAGGGAAGAAAATGCTCGCAGGTGCTTTTTACAATAGGAGTAAGGTAACCGGCATTCTGGATGTCGAGATACGAAAGTCCGTGCTCCCTTCCAAAAGCTTCCCTTCCGTCTTCAAAATAGACAATATAATGACCATGCCAGACAATTCCCAAAGGATCTGTTTCATTGAATCTTACTCTGACTTGTTCAGAAAAGGTAATATTTTTTTCTTTAGACTGCATTTTTTTTCCTTTCGTAAAAAATAGAAATTGTGACCATAGCGATATAAAATAAAAATAATAAAATAAGCTCTTTCGCTATATCGGTGATTCCACTGTTTCTTAAAATAATATCGTAATATGCATTAAGTCCCCAGTTCATGGGTGAGAACTTGGCCATATGCTGCATAAATTCAGGCATCAGGAACACGGGAACCCAGATTCCACCAATAGCAGCCAATACAACAACAGATGTTGCGCCAAAAGGCGCAGACTGTTCCTGAGTATCTGCAATGGTTCCCAATAAAACCCCAAACCCAATAGCGGCAAGCCCGGCAAATAAAGTAACCACAATAAGGTGGAACATTTTTCCCGACACATCGAAAGCCGGAAGATTCATGTATGGGAAAAGGTATATACCTACAGCAACCATCAGTAAAAACTGAATCATACAAATGATCAGATAAGTACATGTTTTACCGAGAATATGAATATAATAAGGTGTTGGACTCACTCTGGCTCTAACACTGGTGCCCTGGCTTTTTTCTTTAACCAGATTGATGGAAAGAGGGACTACAATGAAAAAGATAGCAAATAATGTCCATGCAGGAACGTTATGCTGAACAGAATTCGGGATTATCTCCACATTGCCTTTCGATGGAGTGATCTCTTTAAAGCTGATGAGATTCTTGTTTTCCTCCAGGTTTTCTGTTGTTCCGAGCTGATTCTGGAAAGCTTTGTAAATTTTTTTATTTTCAATCTCAAAGATCATTTTATTCACAGAATTCATCACGGAGTTTTTGAAGCCTGCATTGGTTGCAGGATCAAAATATAAATGAATATCTTTTGTCTTTGGAGCTGTTTTTTTTACAGCTGCGGAGTCAGTTTCCAGTCCGAAAGAACTTACGATCGTCTGAACTTTGGATTCTATATTTGAATTCAGGTTTTTGGTTAAGTCTTCAGGAATGACAATGGCCATCTGATATTCGCCCGAAAAAACGGCGTCCCGGGCGGACTTTTCGTTGTAATGGGTCAGAAGCTGAAATGTCTTGCTGTTTTCCAGTTCCTTTTTTATATTTTGAGAAACGTCAGACTTGTCTTTATCGATAAAAATGATTGGTATTTTGGATCCTTCCAGATTTTTAAAAGTCGAATCCTGAATCAATGTGATAGTAACGATAAGCAGCAAAGGCATCACAAAAATAATAACGATCCCTCCGATATCCCTTTTTAATAAAAGGATTTCTTTAATAAAACTTCTCCACAATTTATACAACAACATCTCTTAGTTCTTTTCCGGTTAATGAAATGAAAACGTCTTCCAGATTTTCGGCGGAAGCTATCTGTGCAACAAGCTCCTCCGGGGTCCCTGTAGCATGGATCTTCCCTCTGTCGATAATGGCAATTTTTGTACAAAATTCCTCGGCTTCTGAAAGATGGTGGGAGGTATAAATAATACAGGTTCCGTTTTTATTGAGTTCCTGAAGGAAATCAATGATCACTTTTTTGGATTGTACATCTACTCCTACGGTAGGCTCATCCAGGAAAAGGACTTTAGGATTGTGAAGTGTTCCTGCAATAAGATTACAACGACGTTTCATACCTCCTGAAAATTGTTCTACCTTTTTATTGGCAAATTTTGATAATCCCATAATTTCGAGGGATTCATCAATGCTTTTATGAAGTGCTTTATGCTTGAGCCCATATAAGCTTCCAAAGAATAACAAATTCTCTTTTGCAGTAAGGGTAGGATAAAGAGCATATTCCTGAGGAACTATTCCAATGATCTGCTTTATTTTAAAACTGTTTTTCTGTGGTGAAAGACCATTAATGGTAAACTGGCCGGAAGTGGGCTTGATCAGTCCCGAAAGCATGGAAATGAGGGTCGTTTTTCCCGCACCGTTTGGCCCAAGAATTCCATAGATTTCGTTTTTGTCGATATTTAAAGAAATATCATTGACAGAAAACTCATCAGAGTTCTTGTATTTTTTATAAAGATTTTTAATTTCAATAATATGCTCTGCCATATCAGATTGCTTTTCTTAGTTTTTTATAGAAAGCTTCTTCCAGATCTGCTATATGAAGCATTGATTTCGAAAGTTCCTGATAAATATTGCTTTTTGAATTCCTGTTTTTATAAACGCGGGCAATATCCACAGCAAAGTCTCTCCATAGATCACCTATGGCTGTAATTTCTTTTGACAACTCCCTTAATTGATCATTCTTAAGAATTTCTGCTGCTTCTTGTAAAAAAGCTCCGTAAATAAATCTGAATCCGCCACCACCGGTTCCTATTTCTTCCTGCATTCTTATTAATTGCCCCAAATAATGGTTGGTCACTTTCGTTCCTTTTTTCTCGGCCCATTTGGGAATACTTTTCGCGACCCATCTCATGGCTTTTACTCCTATGAGAGGCACGGGAGCAAGCATATTTTTACAGGTGTCTTTAATCCCTTTTTTTATGGCTTCTTCCAAATGGATGTTTTCCGGGATATAAACGGGATAATACATATGTCCTTTTGGTGGTAATGCTCCCTTTGCATATCTTACTTTTTCGAGTTCAGCTTCAGATAATGTGGTTACGTAATCCATTACAGGATCACTGATCAGAAACCTTCCGTCTTCCTTTCCGTAAACGACAAGATTATGCGCATTAAAATGAAATTTATATTCTTCCGGGAAATACGTAAGGTTAAAAACCCCGACCTGAAGTCCTGTAGGGATATTGTTCTCTAAGTTTTTTTCTAATGCTACCTGGGCATCTTTAGGATTTGAGAATTTTTGTCTTTTAATTTTAATACCCAATCTTTTTGCTGCTTTGCTGAAAATAGCACCTGGCATCGGACGATAGCTAAAGCCCGGTGCAAAGTTTACTTTTAGGAAAGGCAGATACACAAAAAATAACCCCGAACCTATTCCGAAAATCATAGGTTCGCTTAATTTTATACCTTTATAGAGTAATAAATTAGAGGCAACACCGTTTTCGCAATGAGCGGTTTGGTGGTGTTCAAAATTCAATTTCATCCTTATATTTTTTTATTTCAGGGAAGATAGAATCAGTATCAATTATGTACTTTATCTTATTATCTTCCATTGAAATTTTTTAATTCTTCTACTGTGATTCCGAATGCATCAGCATATTTTTTCAGCACAGTATCGCTTAGTGTTCTAAATACTTTTGGTTTGGTATGTCTTTTTATCCGCCACTGCCACATTCCGACATATGCAGAAAGGACAGCCATATCCATTTTATTTAATTCCATGAAATAAATGATCGGACTTACGATCTGAGCAGCAACGTTTTGCCGGGCTTCTTCTATCCTCTCATTAATAAGAGCCATGGATTCGTCAAGGGCAAGCTTTTTGGCTTCCCAGCCAATACTGTTTGCTGTTGTATAATTGTCATTTTCATCGGTAACATATACCACTTCGGTCATGTTCGCTGATTTCAGATTACTTTCGTCCTGTGGAAGATCCTGCTTTTTCATAGTCTGTTTTTTATTATGATAGTTTTTGAATAAACAGATTGATTTCAGCTCTTATCAATAATTCATTATTATTAAAAGTTTCGCAGAAGATATTGCATATATTCTCATATTTGGAAATAAGCGATGCCTTCGAAATGATCGTATCACCCACTTTCGGTAATGAAAAGACTTCGATTTTTTTAATATTGGTAATGAATCCGATCACTTTTGTTTCTATTTCGGGTCCTTCAAAAAAACTCTGGCCTACAATAGAGGAGCATGTTTGTGCGGAATTTTCGATTAACCCTGCTTCTACAAGTTCATTGTTATGAACAAAAATATTATCTGCTGTTATCAGAAAGGAAGTAATCACATTTTCTTCTGTTAATTCCAAAATATAATCTACCATCAGCATCGGTTCCCGATGAGGTAAAAAGTTATGGATATTGATGATATTGTCTTCCTTAATTTTCATTACTATTATTTTACAACAGTTTTCATTTGAGAGCTTGCGATAGTTAGTCCGTTCAGTTTCGTAATACAGTTAACTAATGTAACTCCCATTACTTCGTTGAGGATTGCCACTTCTGTTTTTAGCTCATCTCCAAGTTTGGGTAAAGATTCCGCGTCAAAAGATTTGATGGCTCCTATATAACCCGTTGGAGCTTCTTTACCTAAAAGGTAATACTTATAGCCTGTATGCAAAGCTACGCTTTGAGCCTGATGTTCGATCAATCCCGATGCCTGGAATATTCCATCCTGCAAGAAGATATTGTCTTCTTTTATCGTAAAACCCGAGACCAAATGATTCTCAGAGTATTCAGTTAATTCATTCACCATGACAAAAGGAAACCTCTGTGGAATTAAACTTTCCACAAAACTTTTATCAGATGTTGGCAGATTGATTTCCATTAGCAAACCGTTAATAATGCACAGGAGTAAGCAAACCTTCCACTTTCAGGAACACAAAGAAGTACTTTTTCCCCCTTTTTCAGTTTTCCTGAATTCATCAGTTCTTCTAAAGCAATGAAAATAGAGCCAGCTCCAATATTTCCTACTTCGGAAAGGTTATAATACCATTTTTCCCATGGGAAATCCATTCCTTTTTTGGCAAATTCTTCCTTAAGCCCATTTTTAAAGTAACCGGATGAAATATGTGCCAGGACGTGATCTATTTTTTCAGGGTCTAGCTGGTGCTTGTCGAAAGAAGCTCTTAAACTTTCTGCCCCTTTTACTAATATATATTGATCCAGAAGCTTTGTATCCTGCTTTAATGCAAAAAGAGACTGCTTCAGCCATTCATCAGATGGATAATCTGCCCATGATTTTAAGCTTCCGTCCTCTTGCTTTTCACAGCCGGAATACATACAAGCTTCAATTTCATGTGCATAAGAATAGAAATCGATGAATTCTACTTTTAAAGAAATGCTGTTTTCCCTTGGTTTGTTTTCTAATAATAAAGCACCTGCACCATCGGAAAGCATCCATCTTAAAAATTCTCTTTTAAAAGCAATAATAGGTCTTTCCTCCAGTAGTTTCAGGTTTTCTGCTTCGTGATTGAATTTATCTGCTGTCATCCAGGCCGAAAATCTCTCAGAACCTACACAAACCGCATTATCACGTACACCGGCTTTTACAGAAAGAAAACCATAATTAAAGGCATTCATTCCTGAATTACAAAGTCCTGTTGAGGTATTGATTTCTATAGATTTTCCCACATTCAGCTCTCCATGAACCATCGAAGCATGAGAAGGCTGAATCTGATCTGCAGAAGTAGTTCCACAAGATAATAACTGAATATCATCTTTCGTGAAATTTTCATCAAACAACCCTTCTACAGCTCTTGCTGTGATCTGAGCATTGGTATGGGTAGGTTGGCTGTTTTTATCTAAAGCGTAATATCTTGTTTTAATCTGATTATTTCTTAAGATCAAAGCTCTTGCTTTAGAGGGGGTGTCATTGACCAAGCCAAGATAGCTTTCCATCTCATCATTAGAAACCGGATCATTGGGTAAGTATGTTGAAGCTTTGGTTATAAATACGTCGTTCATCTCTTATTTTAAATTTATTCCTTGTAAATATTTTTTTTCTTTCATTCTTTTAGATCTCAAAAGAGGTGCCAACAATATGTGAAAAACTAAAACAATAGGGGAAATAATCCATATCGCTGCCATCAAATATACCTTAAAGAATTTGATAAGCATAGGTCGCTTTTCTTTTTTTCTGATAATAAGGTTAGACCATACAGTAAAGATTTTGTTCCCTACTTTTTCCACCCTTACTAAAAAAGGTCTGATTTCTACAGCTCCGTTCTTTACCAGTTCAGGTTGCAGATTATCATAGTGGTTATTATCGAAATGCCTTTTGATGATGTTACCGTATTTTCCGGCTCCGGCAATCTCTTCATCAGAAATTCCTGCTGCCGGAAGCATTCCCGATTTTTCTTTTTTTCCAGTTGTCAACCAGCGCAAAATAGTCAATACACTGGTATAATTATCATGTCTGTCTACCAATGCAATGTTTCCGACCAGTTTTGCATTTAAGTTTTTTAAATATACCTTAAGTTTTTCCTGCGAAAGCATCCACATATTTCGGGTTCCTGAAACAGTAACGACAGGAGTGTCTTTTAAAATGTTTTCCGCATAACCGCTTTTTAAGAAAGAGATAATTGGAATTGAGGGAGTTAAATACCAAACCTGGTACCCGAAAATAATAAGATCGAATTTCTTATTCAATACTTCTTCGGGCGGAGGAAGAATTTCTCTTGGGATCTGTAAATAAGACTCCGGGAATGTATTGAAAAAAACATCACCTGGCCATGGAAAAGGGAAGTCTTCCTTAAGCTTAATGCTATAATAGGTGACATTATATTCGTCCTTTTTATCCTCAAAAGGCTGGGCAATATTCTTTACAATATCCTCTAATTGGCCCGTTTGTGTATAGTATAAGACAAGTATGTTCTTCTGCATGGAAATTTTTATTGTTTACAAAAATATAATTTTATAATTTATCTGTTATCTCTTATAGATTTTAATTGATTCTGAACTAAAATATAAATTATATTCGTCGTTTTGAAACAATAAGTTTTTAATATTGAAGAAAATAATAATATCAGGAAGCTGATCAATACTGTTTAAAGCATAGTTATCACTGGAAACTAAAAGTATACCAACCTTTTTATTAATCTCTGAAATTGTGGATATATAGTTTATTTTTCTTTTTTTAACGAGATAATTATGATCAGCGATTTCTCTTTTTTCAATATCCGGAATCAAACTGAATATCTTGCGGTTTGCCTGTTGAAGAGAAAGTAGGATATCAATCTGGCCGTAGTCATCTGCAATATGAAGAAGCGTTGCGTCTTTAGGAATATGCTTGTTCAATTCAAAGTAAGCAGACTTATTGATCCTGAAATCTTCTTTAACCTGTTTTACAATCTCATTTTCCTTATACAAAAAGCTCAGAAACAGCTTCTTTTTAAAGTAATCCTCATCCTCCAGCTCTTCTCTTAGCTTTGAAAACTCTTCTCTGAAATAAGCGTTTATTTTTTTTGTTCGTTCAGAATACGTGGACCCAAAACTCTCATCATTTTGATGGATACGATCTCCTACTTTTACCGTAATGCTCCCATCATAAATGATAAAGTCTCCTTTTGGCAATACTTCCGAGTTGCCATGAATATATACAGGCAAAATATCCAGATTCAATTGTTCAGAAAGGTAGAAAGCTCCTTTATGAAATCTTTTGATATCATTTGTATAAGAACGTTCTGCTTCCGGAAAGACCACCAGCGAATATCCTTGTTGTACCTTTTCTTTTAATTTGTCAATTCCGTTTTCAATACCTTGGGAAACCGGATAAAAACCTAATGCCTTTACAAGTTTTCCAAAAATAGGTGAGTTATACACCCAATCATTTACAAGATATACAATCTTGTAATTGGTCATTGCCAGTGCTAGTGTATCCAGGAATGAAGTATGATTGGCAATAATAATAGCAGGTTTACTGAAATCTTCTTCAGGATTTTTTATCACCGTCTTTTTTACAAATGGATTACTATATAAAACAGAAGTTAAAAACCGGGCAATGAATATTTTGATATACCTGAGTGTATTTCCCTTGGCGTTTTTAACAAAAAAAGCGCCAAACAAGGAAAAAAGAAATCCTCCAAGCCCATAGTAGGCAAACGATAACACGGAGTGAATGAATAATCTAAAAGTAATAGGAGAAAGTCCCTTTTTTGCTCTGTTAATAATTAAAAGTCTGAACCAGAACGGATACAAAGTAGAAGTAATGATAATAACAGAAAACATTCCTATTAAAGCCACCAGTGCCAAAGAGTGTAATGCCGGGTGCTTGGCAAAAATCAATGAGCCGATCGATAAAATAGTGGTGAAAACAGCTAAAATGATTGAGATCCTGTAAGTAGGAAGTTCATTTTTACCTGTAGTATGTTCCTTTTGCATAGCCTTTGTCAGAAAGATGCTGAAATCGTCTCCGACTCCAAAGATGAGGGTACAGACTACAGTACTGAAAATATTGAGTTCCAGCCCTAAGAAATAAAGAATGCCGGCTGTAACCACTCCTGTTAATACAATAGGGAACATGGTAAGGACAGTGAGTTCAAAATTTCTGAAAAAGACAATAATAGTAAGGATGATGGCGAGTAGTGAATAATTGATCAGGGTGTTGAAATCTCTTTTCAATAATCCCAGAAAATTCTCATTCATTTGCTGGCGGTCAATAGCAAGAACATCCTGCTTTTTTTCTACATCTCTGATAAAAGCATCTCTTTTAGTTTCATCCACTTTTATAATATTGGAAATAGTATAAAATCCTTTTTCATTGCTTAAAAATTCAGATACCTGTAATGCTTTTATTTTTTCATAATCCTCAATGCTGCGGGTGGAGTAGTTTTTGTTTAAAAGTTCTGTAAATTGCTTAAAAGCTGAACTATTAAATCCAAATTTGTTTCCATTGTTTACCAATTCTGAAACCGTTTGATTTTTCTTTTGGTCGTTCCAGAATTTTTTCCAGTTTTCAATCTTTTTTTGCTGATCCTTTTCAGACAGGACCACATTGCCCAGAGAATTATAGCTCAGGATTTTTCCTTCCTTTTTTTCTTTTTCCAGAAAATGGTTCAGTTGGGTGTTTCGGGTTAATGCTTCTTCTTCAGAATTACCATAGGAAATGGTGTAGATTGATTTTGAAGTAATATCTGAAAGCTTCTGTAATTTTGCTTCGCTTATTTTCAGATCCTTTGGAATGTAATTTAGATCTCCAATGTCTTCATTAAAACCCACGTGCCTGAATCCAAATAAGCAGGCAATAATGACCAGGGAGCATCCTATAATTAGGGGTTTGTTCTTTTCATAGGGATAAAAGCCGATCCTGTCAATGAAATTTGTGCTTGCTTTTTTTCCTTTTTCTTTAGTGTGGTATAGTTGGGGAACAATAATCAGGGCTGAAATGGAAGAAAGCATTACCGTTATGGAAGCAAATAGTCCCAGATCCTTTAAGGCTTCCGATCTTACGAAGACAAGACATAAGAATGAAACCGCAGTGGTAGCACTGCTTAAAATAATAGGTTGGGTAATTTCTTTATAGAGCTCTTCAATATTATTATTGTGTTTATAGTGTGTAAGAATGTGCAAGGCATAATCTATTGTAATTCCGATAAGGATTGCTCCGACACTTAATGAAATTGCTGAGATCTTATCCTTAATAAAATATAAGATAAGCAGTGCCAGTAGAACAGAAAATACCGTAGGAAGAAAAACAATAATCGGAGTGAAGAAATTCCTGAAATAATAAATAAGCAGGATCAGCAGTACAGTCATGGAAATCATTACTGTATTCTGAATGTCCTTTTTTATCTGTTCAGCATTTGCAACCGCAATTACGGGTGAACCAAAGTAGCTGATTTCTGTTTTTCCTTTAAATTCTTTATTAAGATCATCCTTTATTTTGTTGAGCTGGTCTACAAAAAATTCATTGTTTTTAGTATCGTTACTTTTGTTTTTAGGATCAATAAAAAGTAATAAATTTTTTCCGTCTTTCGTTACAATAAAATTATCCTCCAGCTTAAAATCTTTGCTGACGTTAAGTGCATTCAATTTTTTAATGCCTAAAAAAGTAATTCCGAGGGGATCTTTTTTTATAAATTCTTTTGTAACCAGGCTTGTTGGGGAAGCAAGAGAAATGTAATTGTTTTCTACCTGTTTTGCAATGCTGTCTTTCTGAATCTTCCTGTTGATTTCTTTATAGTCATTTTCATCTAAAAACAAAGGGAGGTTTTGATTTACAAAATCAAAAGTCTCGGAAATTTCACTGTCATTTACCTTTCCCTGAATCGCTCCGATATACTTTTCTAAAGGAGAAATTTTTTCCAGAAAAGTATTGGCGGTTTCAGAAAGCTGAAAATTATCCTCCGAAGATTTATTCTCAATGATGACGATGATCTTATCTGAAAAATTAAGTTGTTTAAGAATTTTTGCAGTAAGATCAGATTTTTCACTTTTAGGAATGATCTGATTGATGTCTTCCTCGAAATTTATTTTTGATGCAAAAAACAGGCAAACCAAAGCAATTCCCACTGCAAATAATGCAGATAGAACTCTGTTTTTGGAGATTAAATAGTATAAAAATATAAAAAAACGATGCATCGCATTAAAAAATCAAGTTTGCAAATTTAATTTTTTAAGTATTAGTTCAAAACTTTTACCCCGTAAGTTTATTTTAAAATCAATAAAATGTTTAGGTAAAATAAAAAAAACTTATACTTTTGCAAATGTCCCTCATAATAATATATTTTAAAACAAAATTATTCTGAATAAAAAGCTGTTTTGATATGTTGAAAATATTTGATGAAAAAATAAACGGATTTTTATTTACGATAATACTTCCGCTTTTGCTGTTCTCAATGTCCTATTATGGATTTGAGTCTTCCTACACAAGATTGAAAACAGCAGAAAGGCCGCCCGATTATTTGTTTTCATCGGTGTATGCTTATCGGGTACTTCCCAACTATCTCAGTTTGTATCTTACGGACATTGTGGGATATATTATTGAAAATTATTTGGGCTTTTTTCGGAAATTTCTACATAAAAACGGAACTGCATTTTATCATGGTCTTTTTCTGATGAACAGTTTCTTCTTTATTCTTTCTTCCGTTGTTTTTAATAAACTACTTTCCCTGAAGCCGGTTTCACTTCTTGTAAACATCAATCTAAAAAGAGTTATTCATCTGCTGGCCGTGTTTTTTATTGTAATCACGCAATATGCACCTACAAATTGTGATATGATGGCACTTTTTTGTTATCTGACAGGAGTATTTTTAACATTAAAGTATTTTCATATAAATAAGACTGCATATTTTTATATTCTAATTGTTTTAATATTTCTTTCGACGTTCGTTAGGGAGACGGCTTGTCTGAATATTGCTTTTTTTGCTGCACTCTTCCTGGATATAGATGATCTCAGAAAAGGAAATTATACAATGGTCGCAAAAACAATTCCTCTGGTGATCTCTTTTTTAACAGCCTATTTAGGATTGAGAATGATTGTTGTTCAGGAAACTACTTTTGTAGAAGGCTTTTATATCAACAGGAACTTCGAAAGCCCGTTCAATCTGGCGGGGCTGTTATTTGGATCCATAGTCTTGTATTTTGTATACCTGTTGGGCGTATCTGCTGACAATAAAACGATATTTAAAAAGTATTTATTTTTCTCATTGCCTTATCTTGCTATGATTACCATGGTGGGACTTTACTGGGAGGTGAGGCTTTTCCTTCCACTTATTCTTACAGGAATTGTAGTGGCTTATCATCAATTTAAAAATTCCCTGATCCTCTCATGAGTTTATTGCATCCATATTACATCATTGCGATGATCTACATGCTTATTTTTAGCGTGCAGGAGGTCTTTGGAAATAAAGTTGATAAAAAGTGGTTTTGGTTTTTAGGGGTTTACCTGATTATTATTGCCGGGCTCAGAGATAGTGTTGGGCCGGATTATGGGAGTTATAAAGGGATTTATATCTATTCAGATACAAAAGAGTATTGGAGTATCTTTTTAAAGGCCCTTCACATAGAAGGTTCAGAGAATGTTGATATAGAATGGTTGTATGCATTGATCAATAAGATCATGCTTAATGTGTTCAATGCTCCGTTTTACATGCTGACACTCGTTATTGCTATTTTTGCTATATTTTTTAAGATAAAATATACCGAAGACAATACTTTTTATCCATTTACTTTTACGCTGTTTATGTTTATTCCCAATTTCTTCATTGGAGAAAGTGGACAGATCAGGCAGAATCTTGGAACCTTTATTATATACTTCGCAATCAGGTATATCAAAGAAAGAAAATTATGGCACTATTTATTCTTTGTATTCATAGCTTCAGGGATTCATAATGTATGTTATATATTTCTACCCATGTATTGGGTTGCACGCATACCTTTAAATAAAACAATGATGCTGGTGTCTATTATTGTTTCGATCTTTTTGTCTCCATTCGAAGTGTATAAGGTTTTTGGTAACTTTTTGAGTAATATTGCCTCCGATAGTATGCTTGTGGAAGGTTTTAACGGATATGTGGATGAGACGGCGCAGCGATTAAATGGGGGATTTGGTATTCCCGAAGCGTTAATGGCAATTCTCACATTCTTTTTATTTGCATTTGATACTCCCATGAAGGAAAAATATCCATATTATGAATATCACAGGAACTATGCCGTCATTGGAATCTGTTTTTATTTCATATTCAGAAACAATCCGGTGTTCTCATCCAGGCTTGCGGGAGCGTTTATTGGTTTCTCATTTGTATTGATTCCTAATGCAATGTATGTTGTTTCGGCTAATAAAAAGAGATTAATATATTCCTTTATCATTGCATTGACCATATTCAACTTCGTGGTATTTTCCAGTTTCAGAAATATTATTGCAGGTAGGTTCACCATTGACCTCTATAAAAATCATATTTTACCTTAACAGTAAAGTAAATGTATTGACAAAAGGCGCACTTTAAAGATGCGTCTTTTTTCTGTTATCCCTTATCAATGCTCGTTTCTTTACGCTCCAGACTGTATTTTTCCTTATTATTTGTGAACTTAATATACCACAAATTTAAAATTCAATACAATAATATTGTAGTTTTGTGCTGTTTTAATCAAAATAGAATATCTATAAATAATTGTTTTATTTAATAGTATTTATATAATAATTAACTTATTAAATATATATTTATAATATAAATCACTATTTATTGATGCGGGCTTAAAATTTGTATTGGTGTTTCTACACCAAACCTAAGGATATGAGAAACAGTATACTAAAAAAAATGACGGCAATTTTTTGCCTTGTGTCAGTGAGTGCCTATTGTAGCAATGGGTATAGATATGATAAAGATGATGAGTGGCCAGGTGATCACTATACAAAAGTTAACGATTCTTTGGTCAGGATACCACAAAACTATGATCAAAGAGTGATCAATTCTGCTGATACCCAAAGTTTTTCATCCCAGCTTAATGTAAAAAGTAAAGTAAACCCACTTGCCTTAGATTGGACTAAGGCGCCCAATAGTTATATTTTTGATCCTAACCAGGAATATGCCGGTCTGCTTATACCGGTCAGAAAAGCCTATGCCATGTGGGAAGATGATAAATATATAGGCAGTGAAGGTATTCCCGAAGGAAAATTAACGGCTGATGTATTATGGGAGGATGTTCCTGGGCTAATAATAAGTGGAGGTAATTACGCTCTTGAAGTACTTGATACGGGGCAGAATGCCAAAATTAAAGTTCCTGTAAATAAATCAAAAGAGGGAAATGCTGTAATAGCATTTAGAATAAATGGCGAAATTTTTTGGTCATGGCATGTATGGGTTACTGATGATCCCACTAACGGATCTGCCTATAAAAGTTTTGAAACAATTAAAAGACAGAGAAACGATGGAGTGATTGAGCAGATCCCCGATTCGGACTGGAGGTGGATGGATAGGGATTTAGGCTCTGTAAGCGGAACGATCACAGGAACAGAATGGAACAGGAATTTAGGCTTACTCTATCAATGGGGTAGAAAAGACCCGATACCCTCTCTGGTATACAGGGGTAATGATTTCTATGAAGTATCAGGATCTATCGGAAGAATAAGGCACCGGGGAGCAAAAAATTTCACTAATGCCATTAAAATTGATGATCTCAGAAAGTTTGTTTTATTATCCAATGCTGAAGTAACCAATAATATCAAGCTTTCTGTAAAAAATCCTTTGAGTCTTATCTATGTGAATAAGGATGATAACTCTGGTCCCGCATATTATAATAACAATGCTAATCTGATGGTTAACTGGTTTGGAAAATCCTCTAATTTTAAAGACTACCAGTTATCTGAGCTTAATTTATGGTCAGACAATTCACAGGGGAAAATAAACGCAACTTATACCACTGATGATTCAGCTCAACCGTACCGTGATAAGTCATCTTATGATCCTTGTCCCAACGGATGGCGGATTCCATCGGTTTTGGTTGCTAATCTTGCCTCAGCAAATTATGTGGATGATATCAGGACCGATTTTTCTCCCTTTGGAGTAAGAACCAATATGGGGAAAAATGCTTTTGAATCCAATGGCTACCATATTGTAAAACCCACTGATACGAATATGCCTTTATTTATGAAGGGAATTAAATTGTGTCCCAATATCGGATTTGACCTTTCTCAGGTCGGAGGTTACGATATGGGATTGTTTCCCGGAACGGGGCAGGTAGCTATTGAAACACAGGCCGGACAATATGCGGACCAGCACCATACCAACATATGGACTGCGACGATGGCCAGACAGTTTGATGCTACTCCTGCTACTGTTGCAAGAGGCTTATATATGATTCCGGATAAAGCCCAGCCTGACATTCCGGATTCAAATTTCCCTACGATAAAAGGTAGATTTCAATATGTGCCGTTAGCAACAATGAATACTTCAGAAGCTAATGGATGCCGTTGCGTAAAAGATCCTTTGTATGTGGTGGATAATTATGATTTTCCTACTGAATTTTTAAACATTTCCAATGAATATCTTGAAGGGTTAAATAATCCGAATACTTATCAGATCGTTAAGGCGACGACTGTATCTACCATAGAGATTCCAGTGAGTAAAGCATTTTCAGTTCAAAGTCAGCTTCTTAATAATCAGGAGATTCTTGATCCTTCCAATTATAACAACCTTAAGGTAAATGTACTTTGGACAACTAATACAAGTTTAATTAGTAATGTATCAATAGCTAATCCCTCTCCTGCGTCGCTGGGCGGTTTAAGCGGGTCTAAAATTGTAGTTGCAATTAATCCCAATCAAAGTGGAAATGCGGTGGTTACTCTTCATAATGGCAATATCACTAATCCTGTTTACTGGAGCTGGCATATTTGGGTTACTGACACGCCCGTGAACAGTCTTCAATATACAACAGAATTGCCGGCCGGAAATGCCACCAATTATGTCAATTATGTAGATAAAGCAGATATTCCCTTCCGGACCGAATTTATGGACAGAAATCTGGGGGCAACGGATGCATTTCCGATGGTTGTAAATAATCTTACCCCTACCTCTGCGGAATTATCCAGAATCAGGGCATCCACTGGGCTTCATTATCAGTGGGGAAGAAAAGATCCTATTCCAACATTCCAGTATGCTGATAACAGAGGGTCATACAATGTGTTTCTTGGGAATGTTTTAGCAACCGGAACGATTAGTTATACTACCCTTGCTGCGTCTACTTATAATAATATGTCCGGAAGTTATATTGTTCCTTATAATACTTATGCTGCGAATGCAAATCTCCTGGATACAGATAAGGTGTCTGACAAAATTTCGAAAATCTTGTCTTATTCTGTTAGAAATCCTTTAGTATATATGATTCCAAGTACTTTTGCTCCCTATAATAGCAGTACTCCTAATTATACAAATGGAACGGATTGGCTATCTACTGAACCGAACCTGGCGCAGGACAGATGGGGAAGAGGAGGTGTGAAATCACCGTTTGATCCTTGTCCGGAAGGCTGGAGAATTCCTGATGTGTCTGGTGTTGCAATTGTTTCCGGTAAAGATTTTGGAATGACTCCATGGTATAAAAAGGATAAAAATGTTGCAACCATGTATAGTATCGTTAACGATTATCAGGGAGTGAGAGTCAGAAATCCAAGCACGACAACTACGATTGGCTATATGTTCAATCAGTCAGCATATCCTGTCGGCAATTATCCTAATTCCGGATCCAGAGGTTTCAGAAGTGTTACAGGGAATCAATCTGCCCAGGGAACTTATAACGTCCTTAATTATCAATATCCCGGATTCTGGACCGGTGCATTGGCGTCGAATTATACAGGGCGTTCTGTAAATATGTTATTCGATGCAGCTTCCTCTTCAAACCGTATTATGGCTTTTCATGATAATAACGACCCTTATTTTGGAATGAGCTGCCGTTGTGTAAAGGTTAAATATGATGAAGACGGAAATGAAGAAGGGGTAATTACAAAACTTCAGATTACATCTTTGTCAGCGACAAAAGCTGCAGCACCTTTAAATAAAGATGAGTTTTTGGATATTATGGGCAAAGAGCAGGTCTCTGTTTTTCCTAATCCGGTAAAAAGTGAACTTCATATCAAGGCACCGGATACTACCGGAGGATATTATTATCAGATATATAATATGTCGGGACAACTGATCATGTCCGGAAAATTTGAAAATGATAAGACTAATCTTTCTACATTGACATCAGGAATATATTTGATCCGGATAAATAACTCGAATAAGATCATTAAGCTTATAAAAGAATAAAAATTTAAATATAAATAGGCTGTTTCAATCATGAGACAGCTTATTTTTTACTACTTTATTTACCGATCTTATAATAATAGGTGAAAAATTCTATTAAGATGTGTTTTACTAAATTAATTTTAAGTCAATCACTTGATTGAAAAGAATAAAACCAGTATATAAATGCCCTGTAAAGTCATTTCATTTTTAAATTAAACAAGTATTGCAAAACCTATGTAATAAAAAAGCTTTACTTTTGCAAAAATTTTAGAATGTCGAAAAATTTAGTAATTGTAGAGTCCCCGGCAAAAGCAAAAACTATTCAGAAATATTTAGGAAAGGATTTTGAGGTGAAATCCAGTTTCGGACATATCCGGGATTTACCTAAAAAAGGGATGGGTATAGATCTTGAGACATTCAGTCCTGATTACGAAGTTTCTGCTGACAAAAAGAAATTGGTAACAGAATTAAAATCTGCTGTTAAAAAAGCTGAAATTGTTTGGCTTGCTTCCGATGAGGATCGTGAAGGAGAAGCCATTGCATGGCATTTGGCAGATGAATTAAAGCTTAAGCCGGAAAACAGAAAACGTATTGTTTTTCATGAAATTACTAAAAATGCTATTCTAAAAGCAATTGACAACCCGAGAGATATCGATCAGAATCTGGTTAATGCACAACAGGCAAGAAGAGTTCTTGACAGAATCGTAGGTTTTGAAATGTCTCCTGTTCTTTGGAAAAAAGTAAAACCGGGATTATCAGCGGGTAGAGTTCAGTCTGTAGCCGTGAGATTAATTGTTGAAAGAGAAAAAGAAATACGCGCTTTCAATCCTAAAGCAAGCTTTAAGCTTGACGGGATTTTCCTGAATAAAGAAGATCAGGAAATCGCTGCGAAACTTAAAAAAGATTTCGAAAAAGAAGAAGAAGCTGAAAAATTTTTGGAAAAGGCAAAAACAACAGAGTTTAAAGTTCTGAATGTTGAAACAAAGCCTGGAACGCGTTCCGCATCTGCTCCTTTTACTACTTCTACATTACAGCAGGAAGCTTCTTCCAGATTAGGTTATAATGTAACAAACACTATGCGTCTTGCACAAAGACTGTATGAAGAAGGATACATTACCTATATGAGAACAGATTCCGTGAATCTTTCTCAGGAAGCAATCGAAGGATCAAAAAGACAGATTATATCTGAATACGGTGCAGAATATTCCGCTCCGAGAAATTATACGACAAAGTCGGCTTCAGCACAGGAGGCTCACGAAGCGATACGACCGACTGATTTCGCAGTAAAAAGTATTGGGGATGCTCAATTAAACAGATTATATCAATTAATATACAGAAGAACGCTGGCCTCTCAGATGGCTAATGCTAAAATTGAAAAAACGGTCATTGAAATAGGTAATACGAGCTTGCCTCAGCATTTTGAAGCTCAGGGTGAGGTTATTATTTTTGATGGTTTCCTTAAAGCTTACGGTATTGTAAAAACGGAAGATGACGACGAGGAAAATAATGAGAAATTACTTCCGAAAGTAAAAGTAGGAGAAGTTTTAAGTTATAAATCAATTACGGCAACTGAAAAGTTCACCAGACCCAGCGCAAGATATACAGAAGCAGGATTGGTAAGAAAGCTTGAAGAATTGGGAATAGGCCGTCCTTCCACGTATGCGCCTACCATTCAGACCATCCAGAACCGTGAGTATGTTGATAAGCGTGAGATTGAGCCACAGATTCGTGAAGTGGTGAAAATGTCTTTGGTAAAAGATAAAATTAAAAAGGTAATACTCGACGAGAAATTCGGAGGTGATAAAAATAAATTTGTTCCTACAGATATTGGTGAGGTAGTCAATGACTTTCTTATTGATCATTTTAAGGAAATTCTTGATTACGGATTCACGGCAAGAGTTGAAGAAAGTTTCGATGAAATTGCAAACGGAGATCAGAAATGGAAGGAGATGATGACTGATTTTTATTCCAAATTCCATCCAAGAATTGAAGACGTAGAAGAAAATGCGGACCGTGCAAATGGGGATAGGCTGTTGGGTGTTGATCCAAAAACAGGTAAAAATGTTCATGCCAGAATTGGAAGATTTGGAGCTATGATCCAGATAGGGGAGACTGAAGATGAAGAAAAACCTACTTTTGCATCGCTAATGAGTGGGCAGAATATTGCAACCATTACGCTTGAAGAAGCATTGGAACTATTCAAGCTGCCTTTTGATCTGAAAGATTATGAAGGCCAATCCGTTTCAGTAGGTGTGGGGAGATTCGGTCCTTATGTAAAGTGGGGTGAAACGTATATCAGTATTCCAAAAGGAGAGGATCCGCTTTCTGTAGATCAGAACAGGGCTGAAGAAATTATCGGAGAAAAGAAAAAAGCTGATGCTCCTATTGCAACCTACAAGGGAGAGCCGGTAACCAAAGGAACAGGAAGGTTTGGTCCATTTATCAAATATCAGAGTATTTTTGTAAACGTTCCTAAAAAGTATGATTTCGATAATCTTTCTCAAAGCGACATTAATGAATTAATTGATGCTAAACTGGAGAAAGAAGCAAACAGATATATTCAGCAGTGGGAGAAAGAAAAAATATCTATTGAAAATGGAAGATGGGGACCATTTATTAAGTTTGGAAAGAGCATGTTCAAAATTCCAAAGAAAAAAGATGACACAAAATATGATGCTGAAGAACTGAAAGAAGTTTCATTGGATGAGGTGAAAAAGTGGATTACTGCCCAGGATAAAAATGCTTTTGCCGAGAAAAAAAAGCCGGCAGCCAAGAAAAAAGCGACTGCCACAAAAAAGAAATAAAAAGTAATGATATTACAAAGCCATTAACAAACAGTGTTAATGGCTTTTTTTATGACCATTAAATGATTTTATTTTAATATTTTTGGTTTTTAAGACTTAATTAGAGAGAATGAATTTTGAAGATTTTATAATTGCCCCTAGGAATTTCAAAACTGAGAATTGGCAGATTGGAAACCAGATTACCAAAGAAATAAAAGAAGACAGTATTGTTTTGCTTTTCGTATCAGATTACAGAGGATCAGGTGGCGATGCTGAAGTACAGGATTTTACCTCTGTAAGAAAGGAATTTTATAAATTATCACAGTTGGATTTTGAAATTCCCATCGTTGATCTTGGAGACCTTGTTTCCGGTAAATCTGTTCAGGATTCCCATTATATCTTACAAGAGGTTCTTTCTGCCTGTCACTATAAAAGAGCAATTCCTGTCATTATCGGAGGTTCTAATGATTTCGCCTTTTCTTTATTTTCAGGATTGAATTTTCATCAAAAAAATATCAATTATACACAGATCAGTAACGTCATTTCTCTTAAACAGGGTGAGCATATCAATGAGCATACTTTTCTAAGCAAAATTTTGGGTGCTAAGAATTTTTCGATTAAGAATTACCACCACTTGGGATATCAGAAGCACCTGAACGAAGTAGATTCTGTAAAGCTGATTAAAGAAGTTGAGTTTGATATTGTCCGTCTGGCAGAAATGATGAATTCTACAGAAAAAACAGAGCCCTTCTTCAGAAAGGCTGATTTGGTGACTCTCAATTGTGATGCAATTGAAAGTTTTGGAGAACCTTTTTCAATAAATCCGCAGGTGAATGGACTAAATAGACGGGAAATCTGCGCTTACATGAAGGAAGTTGGGTTGAGTGAAAATTTGAAGTCTGTCGGAATTTTTAATTATAACATATATTCGGAAAGCCAGTTGAATCATCAATTGTTGGCACAGATGATCTGGTATCTGATAGAAGGAATCAATATCCAAAGATCACACCCAAAAGAAAGGCACTACGAAATTTTTTATGTGTTGATCGATGATAGCCAACATACATTTAAGCGTGATACGTTTAGTAATCTGTGGTATTTTGGAGATGATGAGAATATTGAGAATTGTATTCCTTGTTCAAGAAAAGATTTTGACGAAGCAAAGAAAGGCTGGTTGAATGCAAGGCTGACGAAAATTTAATTTATAATGAATACTGTTCCCTCAAAAGTTTCTATCATAGTTCCTGTTTATAATGTTGAAAATTATTTGGCTAAATGTCTCGACTCTTTGATTAATCAAAGTCTGCAGGAAATTGAAATTATCGTTGTGGACGATGGTAGCAGTGATAATTCTGGATTGATTGCACAGGAATATGGCCAGCGTTTTCCGGAAAGACTAAAAGTTTGGAAGAAAGAAAATGGAGGTTTAAGCGATGCCCGGAATTTTGCCATTGACCGAGCGACGGGAGATTATATTGGTTTTGTGGATAGTGATGATTATGTCGGAAAAACCATGTTTGAAGAAATGTTTAACCTTGCGGAAAAGCATAATGCCGAAATGGTCATCTGTAATATTCAAAAAGTTGACGAGTCGGGAATTGTTACCCAAAAGCTTACTCAAATTCCTAATATGCCGGAAAAAATTGATTTGGAGAAAAACTTTTCTGTGTTTTCTGATCTCAGCTATTTTGCATGCAACAAGTTGTTCCGGAAGGAACTTTTTAATGATAAAAGGTTCAAAAAAGGGGTGCATTTTGAAGATATTCAGCTCATTCCACAACTTTTACTCAAGTGTAAGATTGTAGCACAGACGCAAAACTTTCATTATCACTATTTGGAAAGAAATGATTCTATCACTAAAACACATACTGAAAAAGGATTAGATATCCTCAAAGCAGTAAAAGATGTAGAATCTGAATTTAAAACATCATCCTATTCAACAAAAAAAGAGGAACTGAAAAACTTCCAGATTTTAGAGGGAGTATATAGTTTTTTGGCCTATCTGGCGTTTGTAAAAGATGATAAAGTTTTTTACGATATGGCTGATCAGCTGAAAAATTTTATAGAGGAAAGGAATATTAAAATTAAAGATATATTGTTCTATAGTCGTTTTGGTAAGAATTATATTTTATATTTGCCACTGAAAAAAAAGATATTTTATCTATTGTTTTTTGCAGGGCAAAAAAAATTGATAAGAAAGTTGATTTAAACACAAATGTAAGTACTGTCATTTCGATATATTACAAATTTCGTAGATACTATTTAGCAGATCTTAAGTAATGAGTGCTAAAGCATAATGAAAGTACTTAAATAGGAAAAAATGAAGAATTTTGAATTGTTCTTAAGCGAGATGGATATTTCTATTTTTTATGTAAAAATAGGATTTGGATTCTTGTTTTCTTTTTTAATCACGTTTTTCTCTATCCCAACCATTATTAAAATTTCCAGAAGAAAAAATCTGATGGATGAGCCGGGGGTAAGAAGTTCACACTTGAGAAAAATTCCCAATCTTGGAGGAATTGCTATTTTCTATTCTATAGGTATTTGTACTTCTATTTTTGCCTATGAACTTTTTGATCTGTATAAGTTTTTATTTGCTTCATTGCTCATTCTCCTTTATGTAGGAGTAATGGACGATATTGTAGTGATGAGAGCTTACAAAAAGCTTGTTGCCCAGATTGTGGTATCCACGCTTATCGTTATAGGATCTGATATAAGAATCAGAAATCTCTTTGGGATCTTTGGCATTTATGAACTTGAGTATGTTGTCAGTGTTATATTTAGTGTTATTACTTTTATTGTTCTTATTAATGCATTTAATCTCATTGATGGGATTGACGGACTCGCTGGAGGGTATTCAGTGATATGTAGTGCATTGTTTGGGATAAGTTATTATAGATTAGGAGAATATAATTATCCTCTGGTCGTATTGTCCGTTGTAATCATTGGAGCTGTTTTGGCATTTTTATACTATAACCTCTCGAATTACAGGACCAATAAGATATTCATGGGAGATACAGGATCTATGTTGTTAGGATTTTTATTGGCATTTACAAGCATCTGTTTTATTGATATATTTATAGACAAGAAGCTTCCGGATATTCCAAGGTATCACTTACAGTCAGCTCCGGCGATAGCTGTAGCCATATTGATTTTACCTATTGTAGATACTTTGAATGTCATCTTTGTAAGACTTTGGAATAAAAAATCTCCCTTTGATGCGGATAAGAATCATATACACCATAAGCTTCTGAAGCTTGACTTTACCCATAGAAGATCGGGTTTTTATATTGTCGTCTATTATCTTTTTATAGTAATGGTGGCATATTTTTTAAGACATATAAATGTAAATTTATTGTTATTGGTGATACTTGTGCTGGGCTTTACTGGTGCTTATTTGCCGGATTTTATTTATCGGATAAGAAATAATAGGAAGTAACAATTAAATTTTTATTTTTGTAAACAACATTTGATTATGATAAGAAATTTTAAATATTTATCCCTTTTAATCCTGCCTTTTTTCATTACCTCTTGTATCACAAAAAAAGATGTAAGATATATGCAGCCTAATGAAAATCTTGTGATCAATGAGGAAGGTCTTGTTCCTTACAACATTCCCGTATACAGGATCACGAAGAACGATATACTGAATCTCAATATTGTTACTACTCCAAAGGGCGATGCAGCGCAGTTTTATTCTACTTTAAATACTTCCGGTAGTACAGTTGCTCCCGGGGTTAATCCCACAACTATAGGAACTTTAGGACGTGTTGGAAGCGGAAGTGGAGGAAGTGGTGGTGGAGGAAATACCAATTTCTATTTTAATGGATTAAAAGTGGATTCCAATGGAGATATTAATGTTTTTGGAATCGGCTACATCAAAGCAGAAGGACGTACTATCGAAGATATCACCAAAGAGATCCAGGAGAAAGTAAATGAAAATTTCCAGGATGGAAAGTCTCAGGTGAGATTAAATACGGACGGGATAACTTATTATATTCTTGGAGATACGGAAGCTGTTGCTATTACAGGAGAAAAAGTGGCTCACAAAAATACGCTTACCATTACCGAAGCACTGGCAATTAATGGAGGATTAAATAAAAGTGTAGATAGAAAAACAATTGTTATCCACAGAAAATTACCGGAAGGAATTAAAATTGCGAAAATAGATTTAACCCGGGAAGATGTAATGAATTCACCATATTATTATGTGCAAAATGGTGATGAAATCTATCTTAATACCAGAGGGAAAAGCTTGAATGGATTGGGAAAAGACCCTGTACAGACTATCACAACAGGAATTTCATTAATTACTACAGCGTTGTCAGTTTATTTAATCCTAACAAGACTTTAATATCATGATTCCAGGAAAAGAAACTAACGTTGAGAAGAATAATTCTCAAAAAGATAAAACCGGTTCTTTTGAATTGTTTGATGTTGAGCACTTTTTAAGAAGGATATTAAAGAACTGGTATTGGTTTGTTTTAATGCTGTTTATTGGCTACTGTATCTCATGGATGTATGGTAAATATTATGCACAGAGTATTTATGCTTCAAACCTTTCTTTAAGTGTATCTAATAATACTTCCAGCTACTTTACTCCTAACCAGTCAATTAACTTTATTTGGGGACAGGGAGGAAATCAAGACGGGATTTATTTGAAAAAAATGCTTTTGTCAAGATCACACAATGAATTTCTTGTAAAGGAGCTTGATCTTTTTGTTAACTATTCTACAAAAGGATCTATAAAATCTACTTATCTGGATAAAGACGATTCACCGGTCTTTGTGCAGATTGATAAGAAACACTTACAACAGATTAATTATCCTATTACATTGATGCCAAAAGGAGGAAATACGTATGAAGTGGTATTACCTGATAAAGGAGAATCAACTCATTTGTATAATTATGAAGTGGAGGGGTTTCAGGATATTCATAGCTTTAAAAGACCATCGAATAAAATAATTAAAGTAGGAGAATGGTTCATAGCACCTAATATTAAATTTAGACTGCTTCAGAATCCAATAACCCCAAATATTAAACTGGATAATATTATTGTTAATCTTAGTTCTGTCAATCAGTCCGTTAATGAGATTGTATCAACCATCGGAGTAGAGTTTGATAAGGAGATCAATTCTATTATGATCATTACAAAAACAGGTTTCAATCTTAATGGAACTGTAAATTTCCTTAACAAGTCTGTAAGTGAGCTACAGAAGAAAAGGATGCTTGATAAAATGACCGTTGATAAAAATACGGAAACCTATCTTCAGGATAATCTTACAGGAGTAAGAAAGAAACTGGATTCAAGTGCTACTGTTCTCAACTATTTAAAAACTTCGGAAAAGCTCTACGACATTAAAGATAGAGATGAAAAATCTCTGACGAAGATTAAGGAACTGGAAGCAAAAAAGGCAGACCTGACAAGTAAAATTAACTCCCTTAATCTTATTAAGAACACACTGGAGAACCAGAATTTTGATAAAATGATCAGTACAAATGCTGCAGGGTTCGAAGACGGAATGTTTACGGCTTCAGTTTCGGAACTTAAGGCATTGTATCTTAAAAGGAGAGAAATGGCTACGATTTATACGCCAAATTCAGAACCTATGAAAGAAATCAACAGGCTGATCAGTGATGCAAAATTAAGCTCTTCCAACTCTTTGAGCAATTACTATAATGGATTTAATGTTGAAATCAATAAGATTAATCAACAGGTAGCTGAAGCTAATGCTGATCTTGACGCTTACCCTGAAAAGGAAAGAAAGTATTTAGATGCAGAAAGAGGATACAATATGATTGAAGCCACTTATAATAGTTTACTGGGAAGGCAGAATGAAACTAAGATGAGGATGGCGACGAATCAATCTGATATATCTGTTATTGACCCTGCCAAAAATGTAGGACAGTCTCCTATCGGGCCCAACGTAAAAGGAACGAAGCTGGTCATTATGGGAGGTTTATTACTTCTGCCGTTTTTGTTTATTTTAATCGGAGAATTGCTGGATAATAAAATAAGAAATATTAAAGAATTATTGAGTGCTACCAAAATTCCATTGCTTGGAGTGGTAGGTAATAATAATAATGAGAATATGCTTACCGTGCTTGATCAGCCTAAGTCTTCAGTTTCTGAAGCATTTAGAGGAATAAGGGCGAATATGCGATTTTTGTCTGATGAAAATGAAAAGAGTAAAGTTGTTTTAATTACTTCATCGATTGGAGGGGAAGGTAAAACATATGTTTCAATTAACCTTGCTTCAGTTCTTGGTTTAAGTGATAAAAAGACTATTCTTTTGGGAATGGACCTAAGAAAACCAAAAATATTCGGTGATTTCAAAATTGATAATAAATATGGAATTTCGAATTATCTTACAGGCGAAGTTTCCATTGACCAGATTATCAATAAAACAACAATTCCAAATCTTGATGTTGCCACATCAGGGCCAATTCCTCCGAACCCGTCAGAACTGTTAATGAGTAAAAAGAATATTAAATTCATTGAAGAGTTAAGGGAGATTTATGATTTTATCATTATCGATTCCCCGCCGGTAGGACTTGTTGCAGACTCATATGAATTGATGAAATATTCTGATACTAACATCTATGTGGTGCGTCATGAATATACTGAAAAGTATATGCTTAAAATGATTACGGAAAAATATCATAATAATGAGATTGAAAACCTTGGTCTTGTATATAACGATTATATTATAAAGCAGGGATATGGTTATGGCTATGGATACGGATACGGTTATGGCTATTTTGATGAGGACAAAAATTACAAAGAGCCGCTATTGATTAAAATAAGAAATAAAATACAGGCAATTTTTAATAAAAAATAAAACATTAAACCCTCATTTAATGAGGGTTTATTATATAAGGCTTTTATTGATTCTATTAAAAAAAGAATATTTTCGGTACTTTGTCGTTTACTTTATAACAAATTATGTTTTTTTGTTTGTTTTTAACTAAACATTAAGAATATCATTAATATAAAAATGTTTTATATTTGCAAAAATTAAATTTTAAAATAACCATAAATCCATATTCTTTTATGAATAAAAAATTATTATTTAGCTTCCTGGCCGTCCTTGGAACAATGACTGGTGTGAAAGCACAAAGAAACGAATTGGGAGTTCGTCTAGGTATGAGTAACCTAGTGGGTGATATAGGAAGTACGAGTTATATTTTACAAAAGCCGTTGGATTTAAGCAGAGCATCAGATTGGGGAGTTCCATTTTATGGTGGTATATTATATAGATTTAATTTTAATCCCTACCAAACTGTTAGACTAGATTTAGGTTATAATCAGGTACAGTTCAGTGATAAAGCAGCGAAAGAAGATTATAGAAGAAATAGAAACTCATTTGGAAAGAATAATGTATATGAAGCAAGTTTGGTATTTGAATATAATTTTTTCCCGGTAAATAATGAGCAGATAAGTATGGTTAGCCCTTATATATTTGGGGGTATTGGAGGTTTAATGTTTGATGCTCCTAAAGCGACTTTAGTGAATGACTTTAGAAGAGATGCAGATGGAGTAGCACAAGCTCCGATTAATGAAAGGGATTTTACTACACGAGCAGAATATTCTCTGGGTAAGAAAGTAACAATGCATATTCCTTTTGGAGTCGGATTAAAATATAAATTTAACCATAGCTGGGCAATATTTGCGGAAGCTACGTTTAGATATACATTAACAGATCAGTTGGATCATAGTAAAATATTAACTAAAGATGTTGTATCTACCTATAATGGAGATATAGTAAATCCTACAACAGGAGGGTCTTTATTGCAAACAGGAAATTATTATGCTGTTTCAAAAGAAAGAGAAGCTGCATTTGTTAATGGAAGAAATGTTGGAGATACAAAATCTAAGGATTGGATGAATACCTTTAGCTTAGGTCTTACATTCTCCTTTGGAAGACCTCCGTGTTATTGTGAGTAATTAGTATGTCGTTGATTAAAGATAAAATAAATTCAGAGAACTTACCAAAACATGTTGCTATCATTATGGATGGCAATGGAAGATGGGCAAAATCTCGTGGTGAAGAAAGAACTTTTGGTCATAAAAATGCCATTAATGCTGTAAGAAATGCCATTAATGCGTGTAATGAGATCAATATCCCATATTTAACATTGTATACATTCTCTTCGGAGAATTGGAACCGGCCGAGTGATGAAGTAAATACTTTAATGAATTTGCTTACTGAAACATTATTGCTGGAAGCGGAAGAAATCTTCAGCAAAGGTCTAAGAATGCATGTTATTGGGAATCTGGATAAGCTGCCACCTCTTGTAAAAGAGCAGCTGCTAAGAGTGGTGGAATTAACAAAAGAAAACACAAAAGGTAATTTAGTATTAGCGATCAGTTATGGCTCGCAAAACGAGATCCTGAATGCCGTGAGAAATATAAGTTCTGATGTAAAAGAAGGCAAGGTGGATGTAGAGAATATTGATGAGAAATTATTCGAAAATTATCTCTATACAAAAGATTTTCCACCTGTCGATTTATTAATAAGAACCAGTGGTGAAATAAGAATTAGTAATTTTCTTCTTTGGCAGATCGCCTATGCAGAACTCCAGTTTTTAAATGTTCTGTGGCCAGATTTCACAAAAGATATTTTCTTCCAATGTATTGTAGACTATCAAAACAAAGAAAGGAGATATGGCCTAACCGGCGAACAAATAAAAATCCAGTAAAATTTAAAGAAAAGAAAGACTACGATAAAATGAAGTTTAGACTATTACCCATCATCATGTTTGTTGCTTCTGCACATTTTTATGGACAGGTGACTCCACAGGATAGCACAAAAGTGAATAACCCTGTGCATGCAGAAAACCAAACAGGAACCTACGTTCTTAAAGACATTGTTGTAGATGGGGTTAAGAAATATACACCTGCGCAAATCTTAAGATTTACAGGATTATCTAAAGGAGAAAGTGTGGATATCCCCGGACAAAAAGTTAGCAATGCTATCAAAAAGCTTTGGGATACCCAATCATTTTCAGAAGTAGAGGTTTATGTTCAAAGTATTGAAGGAGAAACAGTAGTTTTGAAATTTTACTTGCAGGACTTAAAAGAACTTGGAGAAGTTAAATTTTCCGGTAAAGGAATTGGAAAGTCAAAAAGCGAGAAACTAGCTAAGGATAATAACCTTAAGCCGGGAACTAAAATTACACAGAATTTAGTTTCAAGCCTAAAAACAAATGTTCCTAAAGACTATATTAAGAAAGGTTTTGCAGATGCAAAGATTTCCATTCAGGATAAAGTAAATGCAAATGACCCTGCTTTAGTGGACTGGACCATCAATGTAGATAAAGGCAAAAGAGTAAAGATTGATCATATTGAGTTCGAAGGGAACGAAAATGTGAGCGATTCTAAACTTAGAAACAAAGCATTTAAAGAAACCAAACAAAAAAGATTTGGGATCGGTGGTATCTTGAAATCCTCAAAATTTATCGAAGATAAATATCAGGAAGATAAACAAAGCCTGATCAGCTATTATAACTCATTAGGTTATAGAGATGCTGCTATCGTATCCGATTCTGTTTGGAGAAATAAAAGAAATAATTACGAAATCAACGTAAAATTAAAAGAAGGTAAAAAATACTATATCGGAGATATCACTTTTACCGGAAATACAGTATATGCCACAGAATACCTGCAAAGACTTCTCGGTTATAAAAAAGGAGATATTTATGATGCAGTAGGTTTCAACAAAAAAGTTGGAGAAGATGGAGGTAAGGAGGATGATTCCGATATCAAATCGGTATACATGAATAATGGTTACCTTTTCTCTAATGTAACCCCTGTTGAAAAATCAGTATCTGGTGATTCTATTAATCTGGAAATCAGAGTAAACGAAGGAGAACAGGCAACTTGGAACAGAGTTACTTGGCAAGGAAATACAACAACTCATGACCACGTAATTCTGAGGGCATTAAGAACAAAACCAGGGGAGCTATTTAAGAAAACCGAAATCAAAAGAACTTATTTTGATTTAGCAGGTATGTCTTTCTTTGATCCGCAACAGATCGGTCAGGATATCCAGCCAAATCAGCAGGACAATACAGTAGACATCAACTGGAAACTTGTTGAAAAAGGATCCTCACAAGTACAGCTACAAGCGGGATATGGAGGAAATAGCTTTATCGGAACATTAGGTTTAACCTTTAATAACTTCTCTTTAAAGAACTTCCTGAAGTTTAAGGATTTCAGACCTGTACCTCAGGGAGATGGACAGACCCTGTCTATTCAGGCTCAGGCCGGACAATATTTTCAGAATTATGGGGTGTCGTTTACTGAACCATGGTTATTCGGAACAAAGCCAACGGCACTTTCTGTAAGTATTAATAACTCAATTGTTAGATATAGTACGTCAGTTACAACGACAAGTACTGACGCATCAAGATTGAACATTTTTTCGGCATCTGTTGGGTTAAACAGGCTATTGAAATGGCCGGATGATTATTTCTCATTGTATACTGGGATTCAGTACCAGAAATATGATTTCAAAAACTACCCATTTGACTTTGGTGGAACTACAGAGAATTACGGGACTGCCAATAACTTAAGTTTAAACTTAGGACTAAGCAGAAACTCTGCAGGTATCGACCCGATATTCCCTACAATGGGTTCCAATATCGAACTTTCTGCGAAGTTAACTCCACCATATTCATTGTTTAGTAATAAAGACTATTCTACAATGTCGCCTACGGATAAATATAAGTGGATGGAATTTTATAAAATTAAATTCAAAGCTGATGTTTATAACGAAATTGCAGGTAAGTTAGTTCTAAGGTCTTCTGCCGAAATGGGCTTCATGGATGGTTATAACAAGCAGTTGGGAGCACCACCTTTCGAAAGATTCTATATGGGAGGAACCGGGCTTTTCGGAGGAAGATATGACGGTAGGGAATTAATTCCTTTAAGAGGTTATGAAAATGCTTCTACTTACGGAGGAGATGGTACTCAGGGAGATATCACTCCACAAGGAGGAGGTACCATTTATAATAGATTTACATTAGAGCTAAGATATCCGATATCATTAAATCAGACAGCAAAAATTTATGCACTAACCTTTGCTGAAGGAGGTAACGTTTGGAACTCATGGGGAAGCTACAATCCTTTCCAGTTAAAAAGATCAGTGGGTGTAGGGGTAAGAGTATATATGGGAGCATTTGGATTGATCGGATTTGATTTTGCTTATGGATTTGATAAACCAATAAACTCATCAGAGCCTTCAGGATGGAAGACACACTTCTTAATGAACCAATCATTATAATGATCACATGAAAAAAATTAAAATCATTTTCACATTTGTATTATTTTTGCTCTTCAGTTTTAGCAATGCGCAGAAAATTGGAGTAGTTGATACAGAATATATTTTGAACAAGCTTCCACAATATAAAGAGGCAGAAGCAAGATTAAATTCGCAGATTGATACTTGGGAATCGGAACTTCAGAGTTTGAATGCTGAGTATGAAAAGAAAAGATCTGCATTTGAAAATGAGAGAGTATTATTAGTTGGAGACCAGCTCAAACTGAGAGAAAAGGAAGTAATGGATCTCGACAAAAACATTAAAACAACAACAAGTTTACGCTTTGGAACAAACGGGGAGATTACAAAATTGAGATCTAATCTCGTTGAACCTTTTCAGGATCAAATTTGGAATGCTGTAAAAACCATGTCCGAGAAAAATGGCTTGGGCATAGTTCTTGATAAAAGCAATAACATTAATGTTATTTTTCTTCAAAAAAGATATGACTATACAGACAAAGTACTAGACATTCTTTTAAAAGGAACAGAAAAGAAAGAAAAAACTAATACAAGAGGTAAAAAGTAATCGATGGAATTAACTTTTACTGAAATTAAAAATCTAAAACAAATTAAATTATTTATTTACCAATTATGAAAAAATTAAGTGTATTATTTGCAGCAGTAATGATGGTTGTATCTGTAGGTATGGCAAAAGCTCAAAAAATTGCTACTTTAGATGTTATAGGTGTTCTTAACGCAATGCCTGAAAAGAAAAAGGCTGATGCTGACTTAAAGACTTTCTTAGATACTAAGCAAGCTGAGATCAAAAAGAAAGCAGATGCTGGACAAGCTAAATTAAAGCAATATTCTGAGGAAGCTCCTAAGAAAACTGCCGATGAAAACAAAGCAAGAGAAGCTGAATTAGCTAAAATGCAAGAAGAAATTCAACAAATGAACGATAAAGCTCAGAAAGATTTTGTGGCTAAACAAGATGCAGCTTACGAGCCTATTGAGAAGAAACTAAACGAGGCTGTATCTAAAGTAGCTAAAGCTGCAGGATATGATTTCATTATGGATGCAAACTCTTCCGCATTTGTATACAAAGGAGGTCCGGATGCGACTCCAGCTGTAAAAAAAGAATTAGGTGTTCAATAATCTAACAAATTAACAAACATTTATAAAACTTACCACCTCTTTTAGGGGTGGTTTTTTTATTTTTGCCAAATGGAAAAAGAAGTATCAACAACGGTAAAAGTCAGATTCAGTGATTGCGATCCTATCGGGCATCTCAATAATGTAAAGTATTTGGATTATATGTTTAATGCGAGAGAAGATCACGTTGAAACATTTTATGGCTTTACTTATGAAGAGTACACCAAAAAAACTGGCTGTACCTGGATTGCTATACAGAATGAAATAGCATACCTGAAAGAAGTAAGATACAATACCCAGGTTGTAATCAGCAGCAAAACAATCGACATACAGGACAGAACTGCAAAAGTTGAAATTCTTATGAAGAGTCTTGATGAAAGTACAATTCATGCTGTTTTATGGGTTACCGTAATTTATTTTAATGTTAAAACAAGAAAATCAGATATACATCCTGAAGATATTAAAGAAATTTTCCATAAGTTCTACGTAGATTTAGAAGAAAAAGATTTTCAATCAAGAGTTAAGTTTTTAAGATCCCAAAACGCAAAAAATCCATAATGAAGAAAATAGTTGTTATAGGCAGTAATGGTCAGTTAGGCAATTGTATAAGGAAAATAGCCCCTGATTTTGAAAGTGATTATGAATTTATTTTTACGGACTCCCAGACCCTTGATATTACAGATGAAGACCAGGTAGACACCTTCTTTTACGATAATAAGCCGGACTTCTGTATCAATGCATCAGCGTATACAGCGGTAGATCTGGCTGAAAAAGAGAAAGAAAAAGCATTTGCAGTAAATGCTGATGGGGTAGCACATCTTGCCCAGGCATGTTCTGAACATAAAACAGTTTTAATACATGTTTCTACGGATTATGTTTTTGATGGAGAAACAAATTTATGCTATTCTGAAGATGACTTTACAAATCCGATTGGGGTATATGGAGCATCTAAATTAAGAGGAGAAGAACTTGCATTGGAAATTAACCCTCAAACAATTATCCTGAGAACCTCCTGGCTGTATTCTGAATTCAATAAGAATTTTGTAAAAACCATGCTGAACTTGTTTTCGCAAAAGGATGAGTTGGGAATTGTAGCAGACCAATTCGGACAACCGACTAACGCAAATGATCTTGCAGAGGCCATTATGGATATTATTAAAACCTCACGTAAGAACTTTGGTGTTTTCCATTTTTCAAATTATCCTGAAACCACCTGGTATGAGTTTGCAAAAAAAATTGCTGAATTATCAGAATCATCAGTTAAATTAAATGCACTGACTACTGAACAATATCCTACTCCGGCCAAAAGACCAAAGAGAAGTACAATGTGCTTAGACAAAATTGAAGAAGTTTATAAAATTGAACCCAAACATTGGGAGAATAGTCTTGAAGAATGTGTTAGCATTCTTGCACAACAATAAATATCTTATGAAGAACCTTGCAATTGTAATTTTTGTTTTTGGCATTCATTTTTTTAATGCACAAAATGTGTATTTAACAAAAGTTGAGAAAACAAATGATAACTCAGATAAATTTTTATTTAAAATTAAAGAGGAAATAAAAGATGCGCAATATCTGGGAGAAGTTGAAGTGCGTGGTTTTTCGAAAGACGATGCTGCTGTTTTTTCTATGATATTTAAAAAAGCAAAAGAGATCGGAGCGAATGCAATTTCTTTACAGCCCTTTAACAATGTAGATGGATCTCATCAGGCTTTTAATCCTTCAAATTATAAATTGAATTTATATTATTTGCCAAAAGAAAAATTTGTTTCACAAACAGATCGTATATTTTTGTTTGCATCTTCAGATAAAGAGCAAAAAATTAGTGTTAATAAAAAAGACTATTTATTATCTCCAAGATCTTTTTTTGTGATAGACGTTGTTTCGGGTGAAGTGTATACCATATCTACAAGGAAATTATTAGGTTCTACGATCAAAGTTCAGCCTAAGGCAAATGAAACCAATCAGTATTTCCAGGTGTCAGCTCTTAAAGTAAAATCTGATAATACCGGAGTTGGTGGATTAAACCTTAAATCAGGTGATATTATTGGACTGGAAAAATCTTTTGCTGAATTTTTAAGTTTAATATATACCAAATTAGATTCTAAATAAGAAGAATCTTCTTGTTTGTATAAAATAACGACCTCAAATTCATAGAGGTCGTTTTTCTTTTATATATACTATATGTAAACTTTATCTAGTATTTACCCGTCTCTTCATCTTTTATACTTTTCTTTTTGATAAAAACCCTTCTTTTCTTAGATTTTAATTTTTCCCTTTTCCCTTGTCATGGCTGTTTTCTCTTATGTTTTCGCCTTTGTCATTCTAAACCCAGGAAAAAGCATTGAAATTTTTGGAGTTGCTTATCAGTGAGTTAAGATCAAATATGAACTAAATGTGAATTTAAATATAAAATGATTTGGATTATGTGATGAATAAGGTGTACTTTTGCCCCACTGAAAACGAGAGATAGTAGGTAGCGCAGAAGAGAGTAATTATAAACGAAAGATTTAAAAAAAATAAATAATAATTTATTTTGAAAATTGAGAAAAGTTTGTATCTTTGC